>NZ_VFTC01000004.1 GCF_007003975.1 Mesorhizobium sp. WSM4306 | reverse complement strand
CAGGCGATGAAGGACTACGTCGCCTCGATGGGCGAAGAGGCGATCCTGTGCAAGCACTGGGCCAAGGGCTCGGCCGGTATCGAGGACCTCGCCAACAAGGTGGTGCAGCTCGCCGAATCCGGCGCTTCGCAGTTCGCGCCGCTCTACCCCGATGCCATGCCGCTGTTCGAGAAGATCAACACCATCGTCCAGCGCATTTATCGCGGCTCGGAGGCGATCGCCGACAAGTCGATCCGCGACCAGTTGCACGCCTGGGAGCAGGCCGGCTACGGCAACCTGCCGGTCTGCATGGCCAAGACCCAGTATTCCTTCTCGACCGACCCCAACCTGCGCGGCGCGCCGACCGGCCACACCGTGGCCGTGCGCGAGGTCAGGCTGTCTGCCGGCGCCGGTTTCGTCGTCGTCATCTGCGGCGAGATCATGACCATGCCCGGCCTGCCCTCGAAGCCATCCTCGGAAAACATCTACCTCAACGAAAACGGCGACATCGAAGGCCTTAGCTGAGCAGGGCACGCGGAAGGAGTTTAAATATGTCAAAGATAATCGACGGCACTTCGGTTGCAGCGGATGTGCTTGCAAAGCTAAAAGTGGTCGCCCAACAGCTGACCGGGGAAACCGGTGTGGTTCCGGGTATCGCGGTGGTCATAGTAGGCCAGGATCCGGCCAGTCAGGTCTATGTCGCGTCCAAAGGCAAGAAAGCGGAGGAGTGCGGGTTCCATTCGACCGAGCATGCGCTGCCGACGCACACGACCGAGGAAGAGTTGGTCGCGCTAGTCGAAAAGCTCAATGCTAATCTTGGGATCCATGGGATCCTGGTACAGTTACCCCTACCGGACCACATCGATTCCGGTCGCATCATTCAGACGATCGCGCCGGAGAAGGATGTCGACGGGTTCCACTTCATCAATGTCGGCAAGCTGGGCACGGGTCAACTCGACACCGCCTTCGTGCCCTGCACGCCGGCCGGCTCGATGATTCTGATCGAGCGCGTGCACGGCCGTGATCTGTCGGGCTTCAGCGCTGTAGTGGTCGGACGCTCCAACATTGTCGGCAAGCCGATAGCCAATCTCCTGCTGCACGCCAACGCCACCGTGACTATCGCCCACAGCCGCACCAAGAACCTCCCGGAGCTGTGCCGAAGCGCCGACATCCTTGTTGCGGCTGTTGGTAGACCTGAAATGATCAAAGCGGACTGGGTCAAGCCCGGGGCGACCGTGATCGACGTCGGCATCAACCGTATTTCCGGCGCCGGTAACGGCAAGGCCCGCCTAGTCGGGGATGTGGCTTTTGAAGAAGCCGCCACAAAGGCAGGCGCCATAACGCCCGTCCCCGGTGGCGTAGGGCCGATGACGATTGCATTGCTGATGGCCAATACTTTGACCGCGGCCTCCCGTGCGGCCGGCCGGGCGTTTGCTCTCGAAGCTTGCAGTTGATCGATGCACGGCGGCGGCGTCAAAAAATCGACATGGCCGAAAAGGCTGCTCATTGCCGAGCGCAATCAGCTAGTGATCTCGGCGTTGCGCGATATCATCATCCGCGACGAACGTTTCGACTTCGCGGCCGGCGTCCAGAGCGGCAAGGCGTTTCTGAAGGCAGTTGAGGAGACGCAGACGGCCTTCGACATCGCAATCGTCGGCTGGAAGCTATCCGACATGAACGCTGGCGAACTACTGATCGAACTTCGGCGTCTGCAGTTCGCGACGCGCGTGGTCATCTTCTGCAATGATCATGACATAAGCATTCTGAAGCGGTGTGTACGCCTCGGTGCCCACGGCTTCTGCTATCAATTCGACGATCCCGGCATTCTGTTCGACACGGTTGCTGCAGTCGCAAACGGCCGCATCTGCATACCTTTCATGGATGTCTCCAAAATCAACGAAACGCCGTTGTCATGCCTAACGACGCGCGAACTGGAATTGCTCACTGTACTCACCAATGGCTGGACCAATCAACAGATTGCGGCCAGGACTGGCATTTCGGAGAACACGGTAAAGTACCATCTGAAAAATTTGTACGATAAGCTCGACGTCCGCAATCGGGCAATGGCGGTTGCGCTGTTTCTCACCGATGTGAAACATTAAGCGTAAGGCCTGCGTCCCAGGTGGCGTTTCCCAGGCGACAAGCGGTAAGCCGAGCTCGGCTCTCGCCGCTGGCATGGCTCAAGGTCACGCCGTAGAAAACCGCAGCGCACACGCCCTCCCGGTCCCGACCACATGGCACCTGGAAAGCACGGATGTCCTGAGGGCCAACCCGGTCCGGATAGCGGTCCAATGTTGGGAAACTTCGCCACGACATGTTTATAGGACCGTTGCGTGGCCGGCCAGGATTGCGGATGGTGATGTCTCGATCATGTGTCGGCGAAGCGGGCTCATATCGGCCCATCTCATTGCTCCGTTTTGAGGATTGCGCCTCATTAGACGCAATCCTTCAAAACAGAGCCTCACCCGCAAACCGGCGCACCATTTCCGCATCAGGCGCTTCGTTCAACCGGAGCGTCGCTGCGCGAGGCGCGCCCTGGGTATGCTAGGCCCGCCGTGGTTTCCCGTGAGAGTCAAGCGACGCAGCCCCGAATACTAATCATTGACGCCGTCTTGAATATGTGCGATCGTTGTTATGGTGGCGGGATAGCCACCCCCAGACCACGTGCCACGCTCAGGACAATTGCCTCGACGCGCGGAATTGTTGGTTAACATCCATCTCAAAAAATCGTTGACATCACACGCTAGGCTGACGGTCGCCCGTCTGCTCAACGGGATGGATGTCGTTTGGCACTTTGAGCGGGCAAAATCACAAAGGGGAACTTAAATGAAAGAATCGATGAAGAAGATTTCAGTGTTGCTTGCCATAACTGCCCTATGGGCCGGGAGCGCAGTTGCGGAAGACCATCCGATCGTGTTGGGGATTCCTGTCGGCTTGAGCGGCGCAAACAGCGTCGTGGCCCCGTCTGTCATTCAGGCGACCGAACTTGCAGTCTCCGAAATCAATGATACCGGCGGGTTGCTGAACAGAAAGCTGGTTGTAGAGGTGGCCGACGACGCGTCCGGCGCGGCCGGAGCCCAGAAGGCCTACGACTCCCTTGTCTTTCAAAAGAAGGTCGACGCGATCATTGCAATGGAAACGACGGCAGCCCGCAACGCCGGCCTGCCGATCATCACGCGGGGGCAGATTCCGTACATCTACACCTCCTTCTATGAAGGCTCCTCCTGCAACAAATATCAGCACATCGACGCCTGGGTGCCGCAGCAAATGGTTTCCCTCATGGTTGATTACTTCATGAAGGATCATGGCGCAAAGACGTTCTTTCTGGTTGGCAGCGACTACGCCTTTGGCCGGGGACTTCTTGGCGATACTAACAAGTACATCGCCGAGAAGGGCGGAACGCTCGTCGGAGAAGAATACAATCCAATGGATGCGACGGATTGGACGGCGATCGTCAGCAAGATCCGCGCGACTAACCCGGACGCCATCATCACCTCGACTGCCGCCGGTGCGCCAAACGTGACGTTCACGAAGCAATTGCGGTCGGCCGGCATCACCGCCAACTATGGCAGCTACGCGCTCGATGAAGGTACCGCCAAGACGCTTGGACCCGACGCCGAAGGGATTTATCTCGGCGGCACATACTACACCGGTATCGAATCGGAGAAGAATGCGCAGTTCCTGAAAGCGCTGCATGCGAAATTCGGGGAAAAGACCGAAACGCCGAATGAACTGTCGGTGCCGCAATACGATGCCGTTCATCTCTACGCCCTGGCGGTCAAGAAGGCCGGGACGACGGACACGGATGCGGTCGTGAAGGCTCTGAGCGAGGTGACTTTCGACGGCCCCCGCGGTCCGGTGAAGATGTCGAAACAGCGCCATGCTCCGCTGACGATGTATCTCGCACAGGTCAATGCTCAGGGCGACACCAAGATCATCGGATCCTACGCCAACGTGGATCCGGGCGAGCAATGCCCCAATCTGTGACCAGAGACAGGGGGGGCTTTGCGCCCCCTGACTCTGTTGACCAATAAAATAGTGACGATTCTGTATTGGTCCTCCAGATGAGGTGATGTACAACCCGCCTTTCATTTGAAAGATTAATACAGAATGCCACAGAGGAAATCTCGGAGATTTATATGGTTCCGGTACTACTTGATCTAATAACAACCGCAGCGATCTTATACATCGTATCGTCGGGATTGCTTCTTGTGTTCGGTGTCATGAAGCTAATTAACTTCGCGCATGGTGGATTGATGACGCTGGGCGGCTATGCTGCCGTCATCGCCACTGCGATGGGGCTAAATCCCTGGATTGGTATACCCTTGGCGGCGATCTTCGGTGGAATTGTCGGTCTTGGCATGGAACGTGTCGTGGTGCGCTCGTTATACAATCGTCCCCTCGATGCCATTCTGGCCACATGGGGCCTGAGCATCATCATCGGGCAGATCATCACCCTTGTCTTTGATCGCGGCGTTCATTTTGCCGAGCCTCCGATCAGAGGCGTGATAAGCGTCCTTGGTGAGCCCTACTCAACCTATCGGCTAATCCTAACGGCCCTTGCATTGCTGCTTGGCCTCGGCTTGACGGCTGCGCTCCGGGGCACATCGCTAGGCCTTTCCACGCGCGCGGTCATCATGAACGAGGACCTTGCGCGGGGACTCGGCATCAACAGCGGCCTAGTCCGCTCCATAACGTTCACGCTCGGCTCCGGTTTGGCGGCGGTGGCGGGAGCTCTGATAACGCCGCTGTCCAGCGTCGATCCAAACATGGGCGTCGCCTGGCTGATCAGCGCCTTCATGCTCGTGCTGGTTTCGGGTTCCTCCCTCTTCAGCCTAGCCGTCGCGAGCGTTGTTCTGGGCGGCGCCCAGGTCGTCGTGAGCAACTATTTCGGTTCGGTTCTCGGCGGCATGACGATTGCCGTTCTGGCCGCTGTCATACTCCGTATCCGTCCCCAGGGGTTTTCTTATGAGTAACGCAAACGTAAATGAATTGGGAAGCAGTTCCCTTCAACGACCCCAGGTTCGCCCTCTGACAAGGATGATGATCGTCGCCTCGATCGCTCTGATCGGCGTTGGCGCTGCACCATTCTTCATGGATGCGTATTCCGTAAACGTGCTCGTGAGGTCAATGATCTATGCAGCAATCGCGCTGTCGGTCGACATCCTCTGGGGCTACCTCGGAGTCCTGACTTTCGGTCAGTCGGCATTCTTCGCGGTCGGCGCCTACGCAACGGCATTGGTCTTCACCTATGGCGGCTTTTCGGCTGAATATGCGTTCGCCGCTCTCCTGATCGGCATCGCGGTCGCGGTCGCTCTCGCCGGGTTGGTAGCATTTCTGGCTTTCTGGCATGGCGCGTCGGCGCTCTATGCGTCGGTAATCACCCTCGTCCTGCCGATCATCGTCACGCAGCTTCTGTTTTCCGGTGGAACCTACACCGGCTCGAGCAGCGGCCTGACCGGCTTCGACACCATTCCCCTCAGCTCTGAGGCGTGGTTCTGGGCCGTCGGGGTCTGGCTGGTCGTGCTGACGACAGTGGCCTGGATGTACACGCGCAGCGACGCTGGACGGCTTTTGACCGCGATCCGGGAAAACGAGCAACGGTGCAAGTATCTCGGCTTGAACACCTCCAACATCAAGGCAGTGATCTTTCTGATCTGTGCCGCAATCGGCGCGATAGCCGGCTGGATGTACGCCAACTATACGATGGTGGTTGCCCCTGAAATCGCCGGCTTCACGTTCGGAACTGAGCTACTGATCTGGGTCGCACTTGGCGGGCGTGGCACGCTGTTCGGGCCTGTGATTGGAACGATCATCATCGACTATGCCAGTGCGCACCTGCAGGGCGATTTTCCCTTTGTGTGGAAGCTTGCTATCGGAATAGTCTTTGTCTCGGTCATCGTGGCCCTGCCGCGCGGTATCCTGCCATTGGTTTCGAATGCCGCCAACTGGTTACGCGGTCGCATTGGCATAGCCCAGCCGCAGCAATACTCTCAGCTCCAGCTGCGCCAGGCGAGTAGGAGCGGTCGCAACATCATTGGGGTTGAATCCCGTGGACCGGCGCTTGTCGTGAGTGGGGTCGAGAAGCGGTTCGGCAGCCTGGAGGTCCTGTCGGGCATCGACTTCGAAGCCACCTATGGCGAGATCGTCAGTCTCGTGGGGCCCAACGGTGCCGGTAAGACGACCCTGATGACCTGCATCGCCGACGGCTCAAAGCGCAGCGGCGGCACGATTTCAATCGCTGGCCACGACATCGCTCATCGTCCGCCTGAAGAGTGCGTGCGTCTCGGTGTCGGCCGCAAGTTCCAGATGGCCAACGTCTTCGACAGCTTGACAGTCGGCGAGTGCCTCCAGATAGCCCGGGCGCGCCTGGATCCCTTGTCTAAGTGGCAGAAATCCGGTGTTTGCAACCTTCCGCCTTCCGCCATGCACGTCGTCCGGGCCACGGGTCTGCACAGCGATCTCAACGTACCTGCACAAGTGCTGTCGCACGGAAAGAAGCAAGCGCTCGAACTGGCAATGGTGTTGGCTCTCGAGCCCAAGGTCGTCCTTCTGGATGAGCCCACGGCCGGTCTCACCAAGGCTGAACGCACGCTGATCGGAACGATACTGACGGAACTCGCCAGAACTGAGCAACTTTGCATTCTGCTCGTGGAGCACGACCTGGATTTCGTCCGCGAGATTTCTTCACGGGTGATCGTTCTGCACCAAGGCCGGATTGTTCTTAACGGCTCGGTTGATGAGGTCGTGAATTCCGAGCTCGTCAAATCAGTCTATGCCGGGTCCGGGCACTGAGGAGGAAGCATCATGACGGAACCAATGCTTGCTGTGAGTGGTCTCAGCAGCGGATATAGACAGGCGACCGTAATACGGAACCTGGACTTGGAGATTGGCCGCGGCGAAATCGTCGCTATGGTCGGCAAGAACGGCATGGGAAAGAGTACGCTTCTCAAGTCGATCATGGGGTATTTGCCGAAGTTTTCAGGCTCCGTGTCGATGGCGCAGCATGCCATCAGCGACAGCAGGCCCCATCAGATTGCCCGGCTTGGTGTAGCTTATGTGCCGCAGGAAAAAGCGTTATTTCAAGACCTTACGGTTGAGGAAAACATTCGCTTGGCGATGCGTGGCTCGGCAAGCTGGGACGAGACAAAGGCGACGATTGCCCGTTGCTTCCCTTTTCTCCTCCAGCGGTTGCAGCAGAAAGCCGGCACGCTCAGTGGCGGAGAACAGAAGATGCTGCTGATGGCACGCTCCCTCTCAGTCGGGGCCAAGCTGCTCCTGATCGACGAGATAAGCGAAGGCATGCAGCCTTCAATCATCTCCAATCTGGTGAAAATTATCAAGACGGAGAGGGATCGCTCGGGCCTCGGCGTTCTGCTGGTTGAACAGAACATTCCGTTCACCCGCGCTGTTTCCGATAGATACGTGCTCTTGGATAAGGGCGAAATATCGGGGTCCGGAAACACACGCGACCCGGATACACACGAAAAGATCGCGGCCCACATAAGCCTCTGATCATTCCGGAAAAAGACTTCAAAAAGGCGAGGGCATCTAGTGTATCTGACCAACAGGGAAAGCGACAGACTTCTGATTTTCGCGGCGGCGGGGATGGCTCGGCGCCGTCTGGCCGAAGGCGTACGGCTGAATTTGCCGGAGGCCAGAGCGATAATAGCCGATGCCATCCACGAAGGGGCAAGAAGAGGTAGTTCGGTCTCAGAATTGATGGCTTTGGGTCGCACCGTATTGCAGCGCAATGACGTTCAGCCGGGCGTCGTGCCGCTTCTGGAAATGCTGATGGTCGAGCCGATGTTTCCGGACGGTCAGAAGCTTGTTTGTGTCCACGACCCCCTCGGCCTGCCACAGGATAGCGAGGAGGAGGACAAACCAGGCGGCTATCGCCTGGCGAAAGAAGGAATAGAGATCAATGTCGGTCGTGCGACTACGCGTGTGGTCGTTCGCAACTTTGGCGACCGCCCCATCCAGATCGGCTCCCATTTCCACTTCTTCGAAGTAAACCCCGAGCTAGAGTTTGACCGAGCCGCATCCTTTGGCTTCCGTCTCGACATTCCGGCGGGAACGACGGTCCGGTTCGAGCCGGGGGACGAGAAGGCCGTCGACCTTGTTGCCATCGGCGGCGAACGGCGCGTCGAAGGGCTTAACAACCTTACCGATGGTGACCTGGACAATCCGGAGGTGAAGCGCAGGGCCGTTGTACGCGCAGCAGCCGAAGGGTTCAGGGGAGCCCACCATGGCTAAGATGCTGTCGCGCCGCCAATATGTCGAGCTGTACGGGCCGACGACGGGAGACGGGGTTCGTCTCGGGGACACGGATCTCTGGGCGGAAGTCGAGCGGGATCTCCTGGTTCCGGGGGACGAACTCGTCTTCGGGGCGGGAAAAACGCTGAGAGTGGGCACCGGCTGTCATGGCCACATCACTGCGGCAGGCGGTGCACTCGACCTGGTGATAACGAATGCCACGATTATCGACCCGGTCCTTGGCATCATCAAGGCCGACATAGGGATCAAGGACGGCCTGATCGCCGGGATCGGCAAGGCCGGCGATCCCCGCATCATGGACGGGGTGCACCCGAAATTGATCGTTGGTACCAACACGGACGTTCGTGCTGCGGAGGGCCTGGTAGTTACGGCCGGCGGCATTGACTGCCACGTCCATTTCATAGATCCCGGTCAGTGCGAAGAGGCGCTGGCCAGTGGCATCACAACCTTGTTCGGCGGTGGGCTTGGGGCCACTACCGTTCCGATCGCCTCCACCGGCACTGTGAACCTCGGACATATGCTCCAGGCAGCCGAGGCGTTCCCGCTTAACTTCGGCTTCTTCGGAAAGGCCGCCTCGGATAGTCATAAGCCCCTGATAGAGCAGGTCGAGGCGGGTGCCGCAGGGCTGAAAATTCATGAGGACTGGGGTGCCACAACCGCCTCGATCCATTCAGCACTGATGGCTGCTGACGAGGCGGACGTGCAGATCCAGCTGCATACCGATACGCTGAACGAGTTTGGGTTCCTCGAGCGTACCTTGAAGGCAATCGACGGCCGTACCATCCACGCCTACCACGTCGAAGGTGCGGGCGGGGGCCATGCCCCCGACATCATCAAGGTGTGCGGCTTCGAGAACGTCCTGCCTTCGTCGACCAACCCGACTAACCCGTACACTGTCAATACATTCGACGAGCATTTCGACATGGCGATGGTCAGCCATCACCTCAATCCGAGACTGCCGGAAGATATCGCCTTTGCCGAATCTCGGATCCGCCACGAAACCATCGCCGCCGAGGGCGTGCTGCACGATATCGGCGCCATCAGCGCGATAGGGTCGGACTCCCAGGGGATGGGACGCATTGCCGAAACCATCACCCGTACTTGGCAAACTGCGTCGCGCATGAAGGCGCAGCGAGGAGCCCTCCCCGAGGACAGCGGCCGCGGCAACGACAACACCCGGATCAAGCGTTTCATCGCCAAATATACCATCAATCCGGCACGCATGTTCGGCGTGGCGAAATATGTCGGCTCGCTCGAGCCGGGCAAGCTGGCCGATCTCGTGCTCTGGAAGCCGGCAATGTTCGGCGTAAAGCCGGAGGCTGTCTTCAAGTCAGGCTTCCCGGTGATGGCCGTGATGGGCGAGGCGAACGCATCCCTCTACTGCTGCGAGCCCCTGCGCTACCGGCCGCAATGGGGCTGGTTCGGACGCGCTGCCCAGTCGCTTTCTATGCGTTTCATGTCCCAGCGGGCCATCGACCTCAATATTGCCGGAAAGCTGGACCTGCGGGCACGCTGCGTCCCGGTGTCAGGAACACGGAAGCTTTCCAAGCGGGACATGCTCTGGAACGACAAAGTACCGAATATAACGGTGGATCCGGAAACCTACAGAGTGGAAGTCGACGGTGAGCACTGCACGTCGCTTCCAGCCAGCAAGGTGCCGCTTGGCACACTTTATACGTTGAAATAGGAGAGTTTCATGTCCGCAAAGGCCGTTCGCATCGGCATCGGTGGTCCGGTGGGCTCCGGGAAGACGAGGCTAATCGAGCGTCTCCTGCCCCTCATCCATGAGGCGGGGCTGAAGCCCGCGGTCATCACAAACGATCTTGTGACTCTAGAGGACGCGATCCGGGTCAAGGCGAGCGGTCTCATCGAAGAGACTCTGGTCATCGGCGTTGAAACCGGCGCGTGCCCTCATACCGCGATCCGGGAGGATCCTTCGGTCAACATTCAGGCCGCTGACGCATTGGAACGCGACAACCCACTTGATCTGATCCTTATCGAGAGCGGCGGGGACAATTTGGCGGCGACATTCTCCTCCGAACTCGTCGACTATTGGATCTTCGTGATCGATTGCGCCGCAGGCGACGACATACCGCGCAAGCGCGGGCTTGGAATGCTCCAGGCCGATCTCCTTGTCGTCAACAAAGTCGACCTCGCTCCGCATGTGGGGGCTGATTTGAACCGCATTCGCAACGACGTTCGGGCAAACCGTCCTCAAAAGGCGACCATCTACACGAATTTGCGGTCGACGGAGGGTGCTTCGGAGGTCTTTGCCACAATAAAAAGGGATGCCTTGTTCGGCTGTGCGGTTCTTGATCCGGCATGACACGCTCGTCCGGCCTACTTGACCTGGAATTTGCAGCCGACTGCCGGGGGAAAACACACCTAATGCGTCGGGCCCAGAGATTTCCCTTGCATTTCACCACACCCCTTTTTCTGGACGAGAGCCAGCCTGACATGGCTTTCGTTTATGTCCAGAATCCCTCGGGCGCGGTGTTCAGCGGCGACAAGCTGGAACTGCGGATTGCTGCGCGCAGCGGCGGAAAGCTTCATGTCACCAGCACGTCCGCGACCAAGCTCCACCGCATGCTCGACGGATCAGCGTTTCAGAGGGTGCTGCTGGAGGCAAAACAGGGGTCGTACATTGAGTACCTACCGGACCAACTCATCCCGCAGGCGCTATCATCCTACGACCAGGAGACGACGATCGACATCGACCAGGGTTCAATGCTCATTGCGAGCGAAATCGTCGCGCCGGGACGTTTGGCCCGCGGCGAAATTTTCGCGTTCAACCGCCTCAAACTGGAAACGCGGATTAGGGTCGGCGGCAACACGCTTTTCACGGATCGCACACTCATGGAACCGACGACGATGCCGATCAATATAAGAGGCGTCCTTGGCTCCTTTCTCTATTGGGGAAACCTGCTGGCGCTCGTTCCAGGCGGCAACGCAAAGGGCGTTTACGATGCCGCTTCGTCTCTGGAGATGACCGGCGAGGATTTTAGATTGGGCGTGGGGGCCTTGCCCGGAGCGATAGGCATCATAGTCCGTGTCCTCGCCCGGTCGTCCTCAACCATCACGCGTCTCATGGAAGACGCCTGGTCACGGATTCGAATGCAGATGATTGGGGCGCCAGCACCATCTAAGAGGAAATAGGTCCCATGATTATCTCGAACGGAATTATTGGCGCCTTGGACGCAGTGCAACGGTACGGCGGGACATTGGATTTCCTTGACGTGCCTTGGGTGGACGCCAGCAAGCGACGGCTTCGGCGGCGCACGAAGGGCGGGCTCGATTTCGCGGTATCGATGCAGCACAGCCAGTACCTTTTTCACGGCGCTGTTCTATTTGACAGCGAGGATCACACGGTGGTCGTGTGCAGGCCCGAGGAGCCCGCCCTTATCGTTGACCTCAGCCAGACCAACTCGGTTGAGGATATTGTTCGGCAGGCTGCCCTTATCGGCCACGCGTTCGGCAACCAGCATGTACCGGTCGAGGTGGACGGTTGCTCTATCCTCGTGCCGATGCTGTCGAGCGAGGACGTCATGACGAAGACGGTTCGAGACCTCCAGTTCGGCGAACTGTCGCTGCGTTTTGACTACGTTCGGCTAGGTGCCTCTTGCCCCCTTTTGATGACAGGCCACGCTCATGAATGAAATGTGGGCAGGAACGGCGATAGACACGAGTTTCCTGATGGCCCTTCAGTTGGCCGACAGTTCGCTGCCGATCGGGCGCTATGTCCATTCCAGCGGATTGGAAGGAATACTGGAGGAGCTTCCAAAGAACTCGGCCCAAATCGCGGAAGTCGTCAAAGCGGTGCTGCTCCACGGATCGGGCCGCAGCGACGCCGTTGCAGCCGCTCATGCACATCGGATGTTTTCGGTGGCCGATCTCGGCCAATTGCATGATGTCGACGAGCGTCTTCTCGCCACAAAGCTGTCGGTTCCGGCCCGGAAAGCATCGACCTCATGCGGTCGCCAACTGGCGAAACTTGCCCTTCAGGTCTGGCCGCACGATGTGCTCGATCCGTTCTGCCGCGAAGTGCAGATGGGCGAGGCCGGCAACATAGCTGTTGTCGCAGCAGCCGTTTCGGCCTCAAGGGGAATAGGCATCGAGAACACGCTCCTAGCAGAGTTACGTGGCACGGCAAGCGGCCTCCTTTCGGCAGCCGTGCGACTCGGCCGGATGGGATCCGCCGAAGCGCAGGTTCTTCTCTATAAATGTGTCCCGACCATTGTTCGGGCTGCAGAAACGGCCCTACTCTTGGATCTGGACGACATGAGTTCGACCACGCTCGAATTGGATATTGCGATGCTGCAACTTCAGCGTAATCCACTGCGCCTGTTTGCAACTTAGCCAGGGAGGCAAAGAGATGTCCGCCATTGGCGAACTCGAGGAGTCGTTTCGCTCGGAAGGCACATGGCCGGTAGGGGTCCTATACTCAAGAAGCGGGATCACGGCGATTGCCGAGACTTCGCAGTTGCAAGGAACGTTACTCGCGATTTCGGAGGTAAACGTCGCAGGTGGCGTACTTGGAAAGCCGATTTCTCCCTTGATCCTGGATCCGGCTTCCGATCCGCAGCGCTATACCCAACTCGCCAGTTCGCTCCTCATGGACCGCGGCGTGACCAACATATTCGGCTGCTCGGCGTCATACAGCCGAAAGGCTGTGGTTCCGGTCGTCGAGCGTCGCGGAGGCTTGCTCTGGTATTCAATCGGCTACGAGGGATTCGAATATTCGTCCAACGTCATCTATACTGGCCCTGCCCCCAACCAGTTGCACCTGCCCCTCGCCGAATATTTGTTCCCGCGCTTCGGACGAAAGCTAATGTGCGTCGGCAGCGACTATCTCTTCCCGCGAGAATCCAACAGGATCATGCGCGACCTCCTTTCCGAAATCGGAGGTAGTATCGTCGGCGAACACTATCTGCCGTTCGGCGCTCAAAGGGATGCCTTTCTGGATGTGGTCAAGGAAGCGCGATCGCTCGGCGCCGATGTCATCTTCTCAACGGTGGTGGGGCCAGGAATCGCGGCACTTTACGATGCTTACTCGGCCGAGAAACTCGATCCGGCCGTTATGCCGATCGCCTCTCTTACGACCAACGAGGCACATCTCCAGGAAATGTGGTTCGAGCCGTCGCCGGGTCACATTGTCTCTGCGCCCTATTTCGAAACGGTGCAATCGGCGCGAAACAGCAGTTTCGTTGCCAGTTATCACCAACGCTTCGGAGCTAAGCGCCCGGCCGATGCCTGTGCGGAGGCTGCCTATTTTACCGTGCTGCTCTTTGCGCGAGCGCTGGAACGCGCGGGAACGCTGGATCCGGAACGGCTTCGCGCGGAGGTGCTCGGCCTCGAGATCTCGGCTCCCCAGGGCGTGGTCATGGTCGATCCGGACAACGGCCATACCTATCTCTGGCCTAGAATCGGGATGACGGAGTCGGGGCGAAAATTCGGGGTCGTGGCGGAGTTTAAGAAGGCGATGAAACCGGACCCGTACCTTGTGAACTATGTGGGCCTTGGCCGCATCGAGGAGATCGACAATGTCCGGTGAGGCGCTGATCCGTGAACTGCGTAAAATTCGAGCATGTGTGGTCCACCCACCGGATTCGGACTGTGATGAACTTGTCCGGCACTTAAAGCGGATCGGATGCCAAGTGGACACCCTGTGGCCGGTACCCGATCGTTGGCCGACTCATGCCGATGTCGTCTTCTGCATTTTCGGCGGCCACTCTTCACTCGATGTGAGCACCCTCAAGAGAGGCCGGGACGGCACCCTCATCGGCATGGTCGAATATGAGAGCCCCACGGTCGTCCGCGAACTGCTTGAAGCGGACGTGCAGGCCGTCATCGGCAAGCCAATCCACCCCTTCGGGATAATGTCGACGTTGACGGTGGCAACTTCGCGTTACCGGTTCGAACGCCGGCAGAACAGTAAGATCGCGAAGCTGGACGAAACCCTGCGGTCGCGCCGCGTCGTAAATAACGCGGTCCGGCTCCTCGCGGCGGAGCGATCGATCAGCGAGGAGCATGCGTATCAATGCATCCGCCGCTGGTCCCTGGAAGGACGCGAATCGATGACCAAGGTCGCGGACCAGGTTCTGGCCTGCGGGTCGGAGTTGAGCGATCCAAATTTTCGAATTAAGCCGAAGGAAGCATTGTGATGGCACCTGCAAGGACCTCAGACTCTATTCTGCGTGTCGCCCTTGACTGGGAGGTCGACCCGATCGATCCGCCCGCGTCGTTTGGTGGTTGGAATACGGGAAGAGTTGTCCAGCAGATGTTCGAGAGTTTATATGAGGACGATCTGGAAGATGAGGTAGCCAGTCCGACACGACTTGTACCCGCGCTCGCTACTTCGGTCGAGATCTCCGACGACGGACTCAAGTATCTGTTTCGCTTGCGGGAAAATGTCCGATTCCACGATGGAACTCCGTTCGATACGGAGGCCGTGCTGTTCAACATAGAACGCATGTGGAACCCCGATGCGCCTCAATATTCTCCTGTGGCGGCCGATTACAACCGGGTTGGTCTCGAAGCGCTCAAATCCGTGGAAGTCACGGGGCCTATTACAATCCTTATCACGCTAAAGGAACCCTTCCCAGAGTTCCTACGCTACATGACCCAGGAGGACGCGCCGGGGGCGCACGTCTTTATCAGTCCAAATGCCCTGAAAAAGTATGGCAATTCAGGCATTGCCGACCATGCGCCGGGCACCGGCCCATTTCGTGTCGACAATCGCTTTTCAACAGCTTTCGGCGGTGGCGTTCGGCTACGGCGAAATGAGGATTACTGGGGTGGTTCGCCCAAGCTCAAAGGTATTGAGTTCAAGCCGTATCCAAGCCTTGAAGATCGGTACAACGCATTGCTCAGTGGCGACGTCGATCTGGCCTATGGCCTAGAGGGGAGCGATCTCGGCGAATTAGAACGGCGCGGATTTGTGGTCATTGAAAGCCAGGTGCCCTATGTCTGGTACTTCATTTTCAACATGAAAGATCCGGTCCTGAGCGACGTTCGAGTGCGTCACGCCATTGCACACGCAGTTGATCGGGAAGGATTGAGCAATAGCATCTTCCGTGGTCACACCACCGTCGCATCCGGCATGCTACCGCCTGCTTCGCCGTCCTTCGACGAAGGGTATAAATTTCCTTATGAATTCAACCCCGAGCGTGCCCTACAACTTTTAAAGGAAGCAGAGGTCCCGCCGGGTTGGCGATTGCGCATCATGACCGCGAGCGCCGGCTCTGGCCAACTCATGCCCACCCGAATTTGCGAGTATCTGGCGAGGAATCTTGAGGCGATCGGATTCGGCGCAGAGATTGTGCGGACAGAAGACTGGGTTTCCTATTGCAACGAATGGCGATCCGGGGTGCCGTACGGCGCAGGCGTTTCGCAGATGAGCTGGGGCATGTCCTGCGATGTCTGGCTGGAGCAAGTTCTGCATTCCCGGAACGGTTCTCCGTTCGGATTCAATGCGGGGTATTATTCCAATCCCGCTGTGGACCGCCTGCTAGACAAGGCTCGACAAACCCAAAGTGACGATCACCGAAGACAGTTGTATCGAGAGGCTAACCTATTGATCATGGACGATCTGCCAGTACTGCCAATGCTGACTTTGCGACGCGGCTCAGTCTGCTATCACCCTCGGGTAAAGGGGTTTCGCAACCCAAGGCAGAACTGGCATTCGTTCAAGAACGTATGGATGGATTCTGGCGTTTGATAGAACCAATCTGACACTCATAACAGCGCGAGCCCTTGTCGAACGCTGTTTGCCACTCCCGGCCCGCCGACACCACGCTCAGAAAGCAGGAGGTGACGGTCGGTCATGATCAACAACACGAATAAAGGAGACTACGGTGAAAAGGATTCCGAATACGGCATTTGCCGTCATGGCCATGCTCGTCGCAAGCTCATCAACAGCCAGCGCCCATGTCGGGGTCGGCGATACCAGCGGCTTCGCGCATGGCTTCTGGCATCCGATTGGTGGCGTCGATCATGTGCTCACCATGGTCATGGTCGGCCTGCTCGCTGCTCAGCTGGGTCGGCGCGCGCTGTGTTTGGTGCCGGCTGCCTTCGTTTCGGTCATGGCCATTGGCGGCGCGGTCGGTTTCGCGGGCATCCCAGCACCTTTCGTTGAGCTTGGCATTGGCCTGTCGATCGTCGCATTCGGAACTGCGGTCGCACTTGGCTTTAGGATCATGATACCAGCAGCGATGGCGCTGGTTGGCTTCTTCGCCTTCTTCCACGGCTACGCCCATGGCGCCGAGATGCCGGAAAATGTCGCTGGCCTTGCCTATGGTGCTGGTTTCGCTATCGCGACGGTGCTGCTGCATGCCTCTGGCCTTGCCCTCGGGCTAGGGATGGCCAGCAAAGCCGGGCCGCGTGGCGAAACCTTGGTCCGTCTCGCAGGAGCCATTGTTGCGGTTGCAGGAGGCGCCCTGGTCACAGGCGTTATCTAGGGCGTTCTGTTTTTAGGTGGAAGGATAGCCGGCGTTGGCGAGATAGGGGAATCCCTTGGCGTGATGAGGTCGAGTAACTCGCCTCGACGGTGCCTCGGGAAGTAGCCCCCATGAGCCTGATGCTCGGTCGGATTGAGGTTTAGCGAATATTTTGTCGGAAGATCAGCTTGGCGCCGGCCTCCGGAATAGGGGGGCAACTTGTCCGCGAACCCTGCGCACCTCACTCCGGTAGTGGCGCAAAGAGGAGATGGAGCCCACTCCCTTCGCCGAGAAAAAAGATAGCACAGATGAGGAGGAGCCAGGATGGCGAACCTACACAACGCGCACACATCGTTTAGTTTCTACCTCTTGCCTGATTTCTCGCTTCAGGCGTTCTCCTGCGCGGTGGAAGTCCTGCGGTTAGCCAACGAATCAATCGGGAAAAACGTCTACAGCTGGCAAGTCGTATCTGAAGACGGGCAACCTGTGATTTCGAGTTGCCGGATGACCGTCGGCGTCGACTCCGCGTTGAGAAATGAACGCGAGAGAACCCAAAAATCAAACTTGACGTCAGCCGCGGTGATTTGCGGCGGCAGCGCCATCCCGCGCCCAAACAGGCAACTCGATGCCTGGCTAAGGGAATGCCGCATGCGCCGCATCCCCCTCGTTTGCATCGGCAGTGGCACCGTCGTTGTCGCGCGGGCTGGATTGGCGGACGGGCGCCGTTGCGCCGTTCACTGGGAGCAGCTTCCGTTATTTTGCGAGCAGTTTCCGGGGATAGAGTCCACCCAGACGGCCTTTGAGCATGATGCCGATCTGCATACCTGCTCGGGTGGGGATGCACCTTTCGACATGTTTCTGCACTTGGTTGAACGTGACCATGGTTCAGTCGTCGTCAACCGCGTGTGCGAAAAAGCCATCGCGTACCGAATGCGCTCGGCCGGGGAGCGACAGCGACTGCCCCTTCACTCCCGTGTCAAGCTCAACCACAAGGCAGTGATGAAGGTCATTGGCCTGATGGAGGCAAGCTTGGATGAGCCTATGCCGGTTGACGATCTTGTCGCGTTAAGCGGGATATCGCGCCGGCAGATCGAAAGGCTTTTCGACAGAGAGTTGGGGCGCTCGCCGAACCGATACTACATGGAACTGCGTCTGGAGCGCGCGCAGCTGCTTCTTGTGAGCACAAACTTGCCGGTCGTGGAAGTCGCGGTGGCTTGCGGTTTTATCTCGCCGTCGCACTTTTCCAAAGTCTATCGCGAAGCCTACGGATGCCCTCCGCATCAGACACGACTGGCGGCCCGTGCAAACGGGCACGCCGATCTGATGGACCCAACGCTGCTCGGATTGGAACGGAGCGAGGCCTCCCACCAGAGTTTATCGATGACGGCCTAGCTGACGAAGGAGCTAAGCGCTGGCCCCCCGCAGCCCACGCCTTCACGTCCCTTCGCACGCAGGCGGTTTATCCAAGGGTCGGGCTCCAGGGCGCGCTCTATTCCGGCCGCGGGATGTCAGGAATTCTATGTGTGCGAGGCCAATGATGATGGAAGATGGAGGGGGTCTTCCTCACTTTGTGTGTAACCATTCGGCCAGGGCTGCGGTGATTATGATTTCGGGCGACGGTTTTCTGCGGTTAGTTTCGGCGAGGGTGGAACCGCAGCCCGTCGTCCATCGACGATATGCCGAGCATTCTGACTGAATCGAATGGATTGGCCGTCGTGAAGCGACGAAATCCATTCGAATATCACGTGGGGGAAGTTGTTTGTCTACAGAGCGATAACGCGGATTGGAACTTCCACTCTTATTTCTCTCTCTTGATTGCTGAAACGGATCGCGAATATGGTTGCCGGAGAGCCGAATGACGTGCGATTGAGAAATGTGCGCGGCCAACGGATTGTTCAGGTCATCGAAGATGGCAAAGTGACTCGTCATTTATTCAACTCTCAAGCCGTTGCCGAGAGCTACGCCGAATTCCAGCGAATTAGACTCGGCCTGCCCGGAAAGCCACCAATTTGGGAGGAGAACCCGTTGGATGAGCGCCCTATGAGGCTTCGTCAGAGACCGGACTTCATCGTCCAGGATGTTCTCGACCTCGCCGAGTTCTCTGATCGTGGTATTGTCACTACCCTAGTTGATACACACGGAGTTCACCTCCGTGTCCACCTCACAGTCGTGACGTCAGAATTGCTTTGCGAGCGAATCGCCGACGCGCTGGAGCGCCGGTACGAAGAATAGCAACCTAAAGAAAGGGCCTTTCTGGGCAGAATTGGTGTTGTCTCGCAATGGGCTCAACGCCGACGCCTCGCGGAAAAGGCCAATCAGAGTGGGCTCGCCAGAACGCCATCAGCACGAGCGACCGGCTCATGACCACCACACGCGATGACCTTGCAAAATCCGAAGCGATCCTGGTGGCGGCAATCGAGGTGAACGTCCCCGAACTGGTTGTCGCCCGCACCGGCCACCGGCGGCGTGGAAAACCGTGGTCAAATGGGCAAACGGAAGGTCAGATCACACGGTTAAAGCTCATCAAACGCCAGATGTACGGGAGAGCAAAGCTCGATCTGGTGCAAGCACGACTGATCGGCGCATCATAGGAGCAGCATGCCAGCAAATATGCGTCAGAGCCAATGCGCCGCGAAAGCCAGCGGTATCTCAGCCCCTTGCCGGGACCCCCCCCTGGTGAATGCCTCAAGTTGGAGGGGCCGGCGCTGCTTTGTCAAGCGCGTACGGTCCGAGGCGACCGGAAGACAATCAACCGATGGAAAACTCGGGGATGTGTCGGGGCCGAGTCACGCGCGGGAGACCAGGGCGGGAATGGCCAATGCCTCTTGGGACTCGTCAAGAATCGAGAAGGTGTATTGGCCGTGCGCGTCGAGATCGACCGAGTAGGTCAGACGGTCGCTTATATGGTTGTCCTGGTCAAAGGTGACGATCCGCGGTTTCAGCGAGGTGATTTCCGTTTCGTTGAGGTAGATAGAGTTGCAGACGATGATCTGGTCGCCAGGCTGGCAGGTGCGGGCGGCCGCGCCGTTCAGGATGCAGCATCGTGAGCCGCGCTCACCGAGCATGACATAGGTCGAAATCCGTGCCCCAGAATTCTTGTTCCATATTTCGACGAATTCCATCGGCAGGATTCCAGCTGCCTCGCAGTGGGCGGGGTCCAGCGTTATCGATCCGTGGTAATTCAGGTTCGCTTCGGTGACGTTGATGCCATGAAGTTTGCCGGCGACTATTTTTCGCATTGGTCCCGTTGTCCTATTCATCTCACAGTGCCAGTCCTGATGTTGAGCGGCTTCGCTTGGGCTAAATTCCGAGGACGAGGGCCCCGCCGCTGAGTCCCGCACCTGCCGCCGCCAGGAGTATTTTCTCGCCCCGCCGAAACGGCTCCGTCTGATTGGCCACCGACAGGGAAAGTGGGATCGTCGCGGCGGAAGAATTGCCGTATTCGGCGATCGTCTTGACGATCGCATGATCGGCAATGCCGAGGTTTTTGCCGACGAGATCGAAAATGCGGGCATTGGCCTGATGCGGTACGAACCGGTGGATGTCTTGCGGCTGCAGTCGGGCCGCCGCAAGTGCGTCCAGTGAGCAAGCGGTCATCATCTCCACGGCCTTGCTGAACACTTCACGGCCATCGGTGATCGTCATTCGGGTTTGTTCGAGATCCAGGCCATTTTGGAACGGGATGTTGCTTCCGCCCGCCGGGATCTGGATCAGCCCGTAGCGCGAGCCGTCTGAATGCACCGAGGCACCGAGAATGCCCCGATCAGCATCCTCGCACGGACCGATCACCAGGGCGCCGGCGGCATCGGCGAAAAGGACCGAGCTTGCGCGCTCGGCCGGATTGATGCGACGGCTGAGGATGTTGGCGGCGATGACCAAAGCTGATTTGCCGTGCAAGCGAGTGAAGCCGTCCGCGAACATCAGCGCATAGATGAAGCCGGCGCAGGCGCCGGTCAGATCGATCGCACCTGCTCGTCCAAGTCCCAGCTTGTGCGCGACGAGGGGTGCGCTGGGCGGCAGAAGGTGGTCGGGCGTCGAGGTGGCAAGCAAGAGGAGACCGATGTCGCTGCGATCAATAGCGGCGTTCGCCAGCGCCATGTCGCCTGCACGCACAGCAAGGCCGGACAGCGTGTCTTCATCTGTCGCCCAGAAGCGCGAACGAATTCCGGTGCGCCGCTCGATCCAGCCTGGCTCGAGCCCGAGACTATCTTCGATCTCCTGATTCTCGACCTTGCGCGCCGGCGCATAATGGCCGAACCCGAGAATGCGCGACGACCTGCTCATGGCCCCGAACCGAACCGTTCACTGGCCTCCTCGATGGCGTCATAGACACCGTCCAGTTCCTCGCTGGTGATGCAATAGGGCGGCAGAAGATAGAGGACATTGCCAAGCGGACGCACGAGCAGGCCGCGCTCGAGGAAAAAAGCCCGCAGTTTTGGCCCGATCTCGGCCAGATAGCCGGCGGAGCCGGTGCGCAGATCGAGAGCCGTGATCGTCCCGGTCGCCCGTCTGTCGGTGAAGCGAGGGTTATGGCGAAAGCGTTGAAGCCCGGCGGCCTGCTTTGCACTCAGGGCCGCGACCCGCTCGGCTACCGGCTCGTCGCGCCAGATCTCGACATTGGCGAGTGCGGCCGCACAGGCAATCGGATTGGCGGTGTAGGAACTCGAGTGGAAGAAGGTCTTCTTGCGGTCGTCGGAAAAATGGGCCCGGAAGATGGTGTCGGTGGCAAGCGTCGCCGCCAGCGGGATGGCGCCTCCGGTCAAGCCCTTCGAGGTGCACAGGATGTCCGGAGAGATGGATGCCTGCTCGCAGGCGAACATGGTTCCGGTGCGGCCCCAACCGGTCATCACCTCGTCGGCGATCAGCAGCGTGCCCGAAGCTTCGGCGATCTTCTTCAGTTCGGTCAGAACCGAGGCCGGATACATCAGCATACCGCCGGCGCCAAGCACCAGCGGCTCGACGATCAGCGCGGCGGCATGCCGGTCGCGGCTGACGGCCTCGAACCGGTCCAGCGTCTCCTGCTCTCGCCCGGCGGCCGGGAAGGGGATGGTATCGACCTCGAACAGCAACGGCTCGTAGGCAGCGTTGAACACACCGCGGGCGCCGACGCTCATCGTGCCGATGGTGTCGCCATGATAGCTGTGCTCCATGACCACGATGCGCGAGCGCGGCGCGCCGATGTTGCGGAAATAGCCGAGCGCCATCTTCAGCGCGACCTCGACCGAAGTCGAGCCGCTGTCGGAGTAGAACACCCAGTCGAGACCGGCGGGAGCGAGGCCGACAAGTGCCTTGGCGAGGCGTTCGGCCGGCTCGTGGGTGAAGCCGGCAAAGATGATCTGGTCAAGGCTCGCCGCGGTCGTTTCGATGGCCTCAATGATGCGGGGATGGCGGTGGCCGTGCGTGACGACCCACCAGGAAGAAATGGCATCCAGGATGCGCGTGCCGTCGGCCTTGTGGAGGTAGGCGCCTTCCGTCCGGACGATTTCGGGGATCGCTGGCTCGAGCGCGTGCTGCGTGAACGGATGCCAGACTTGAGACTGAGGCATCATTCAACTCCAGCGATCGGGGCGAGGTCGAAGCCGGCAACCATCGCCTCTCTTAGCGTTTCGTCCGTCAGCGGATCGAGGTACGGAAGCCTGCCGAGCTGTGGCACGCCGCTGAATTCCACGATCGTCTTTTGCGAATCCGCCACCTCGTCGCCGATGAAGGCGATGCCAATGATTGGAATGGAACGGGCTCTCAGGGCCTCGATCGACAGCAGCGTGTGGTTGATCGTCCCAAGCGCGGTGCGGGCGCACAGAACGACCGGCAGCTGCCACTGCTGGAATATGTCGATGAACCTTGTCTGGCGGTTGAGCGGCACCATCAGTCCGCCGGCACCTTCGATGACGAGCGGACCCGGCAAGGCTGGAAGCGAGAGCTTTGCCGCCTCGATGGCGACGCCGTCGAGTTCGGCTGAACGATGCGGCGAAAGTGGGCTCTTCAGGCGGTAGACTTCCGGCAGCACGCGCCCTGGCGGCAGACCGGCGAGCCGTTCAACGACCTCGCTGTCGGTCTCGCCGTCAAGGCCCGATTGCACCGGCTTCCAATAGAAGCCGTCGAGAAGGCCGGCTAGCCCGGCTGAAAACACCGTCTTGCCGATGCCGGTATCCGTTCCGGTGATGACGATGCGCTTGGTCATGCCGAGGCCAACACCTCGACGAGCGCCTCGACCATGGCCGAAATGTCGGCGTCGTCGACATTGAGCGTCAGCGAAATGCGCAAGCGCGACGTGCCCTCTGGCACCGTCGGCGGACGAATGCCGCGTATGTCCAAACCGCGCGCCTGCAACGCCGCCGCCACCGCCATGGTGCGCCTGTTGTCGCCGATGACAAAGGGCTGGATCTGCGAGCCGCTGGGCTTCACGCCGCAGCGCTCGGCCAATTGGCGGCCCGCGAAGGCAACGCGCTCCTGCAACTGGACACGGCGTCGGGGCTCATCGGACAGCATCGCAATCGCTTCGCGCGCTGCCACTGCCATCAGCGGCGATGGCGCAGTGGAATAGATGAAAGGTCGGCAGCGGTTGACGAGATAGTCGCACAGCAGTCCCGGCCCGGTGACGAGTGCGCCGGACGCGCCGAGCGCTTTGCCGCATGTGTGGAGTGCGACGATGTTGTCGCGGCCCTCGAAAGCGGCGGCGAGGCCGCGGCCGTCTGGTCCCCAGATACCTGTGGCATGCGCCTCGTCGACGATGATGAATGCTTCGTACCGATCAGCAAGGGCGATCAGGGCAGCTATCGGCGCGCAGTCGCCATCCATGCTGTAGAGGCTTTCGACCACGATCCAGACGCGCCCGGTGCCGCCTTCGGCGCGCCAGCGCGTGATTGCATCCTCGAAGGCATCGACGTCATTGTGCGCGGTGAGCACGAACTCGGCGCGGCCAGCACGGGCCCCCTCATGCATGCTGGCATGGGCAAGCTCGTCGAGGACCAAAAGGTCTCCCTTCTGCGGCAGGGAGGTCAGCAGAGCGAAGTTGGCGATATAGCCGCTGCCGAAGAACAGCGCGCGGTCAGCTCCGAAGAACGCAGCAGCGTCCGCCTCCAGTTCCTCATGCTCGGGCGCGTTTCCGCGCAGCAGCCGTGATCCAGTGGCGCCGACCGGCGTGCCCCGCGCGATGGCCGCAGCCACCGCATCGCCAAGCCTCTTCGAGGCGGCAAGCCCGAGATAATCGTTCGACGAGAAGTCGAGACCGGCGCGCGGCGACAGCGTCCTCAGCCGGTCCTTGCGCGCCAGTCCCTGCAAGGTTGCGTCATAGCGGGCAAGAGGTGCCTCGTTCATTGCGCCTCGAGTTCCATCGGCTCGATGCCGAGACGCCGGAACAGCAGCATGTCCTTGTCCTCGCCGGGATTGTCCGCCGTCAGCAGCGTGTCGCCGACGAAGATCGAATTGGCGCCGGCAAAGAAGCACAGCGCCTGCATCTCGTCGGTCATGGCGGTGCGACCGGCGGAAAGACGCACATGCGATTTCGGCATCATGATGCGCGCCAGCGCGATCACGCGCACGAATTCGATCGGCTCGATCGGCTTGGCTTCGGCAAGCGGGGTGCCGGCGATCGGGATCAGCATGTTTATCGGAACGCTTTCGGGATGTTCCGGCAGATTGGCCAGCGTCACCAGCATGTCCATCCGGTCTTCCGGTTCTTCGCCCATGCCGACAATGCCGCCGCAGCAGACCTTGATGCCGCTGTCGCGGACATTGGCCAGCGTATCCAGCCGATCGGCAAACGTGCGCGTCGAGATAACCTCGTTGTAGTAGCGTTCCGAGGTATCGATGTTGTGGTTGTAATAGTCGAGGCCAGCCTTCTTCAGTTGTTGCGCCTGGTCCGGATCGAGCATGCCCAGCGTCATGCAGGTCTCCATGCCCAGCGCCTTCACGCCTTCGACCATCGCCACCACCGCGTCCATGTCGCGCGCCTTGGGATTTCGCCATGCAGCACCCATGCAATAGCGGGTGGCACCGGCGTCACGCGCCTTGGTCGCCTCGGCGATGACGCGCCTGACTTCCATCAGCTTCGAAGCCTTCAGGCCGGTTTCGTGATGCGCCGACTGGCTGCAATAGCCGCAATCCTCCGGGCAGCCGCCCGTCTTGATGCTGAGAAGCCGGCTGAGCTGGACCCTGTTTGGATCGAAATTCTGGCGGTGAACAGTTTGCGCCTGAAACAGCAGGTCATTGAAAGGGGCATCATGCAGTGCCCGAACCTCTTCCAGGGTCCACATCCGGCCGCCGTCTAAGGATTGAGCGTCAGGCAGGGTCTTTTCCGAAGTCGCTGCGTGCATTTCCATTCTGCTCCTTGCGTTGTGGCGATATGGCGCCCACGAACCTGGCCACCAATGGAGAGGCCAGTGCGCTGCCCTTGGTCAGACCGGACGATCAAGTTCACGGTAGTCGAGGCCGATATCGAGGATTGGTGCGCTGTGAGTCAACCAGCCGATGGAAATCATGTCGACACCGGTCGCGGCAATCGCGGGCGCCGTCGCGGCTGTAATCCTGCCGGACGCCTCGGTGATCGCCCGGCCGGCAACCATCGCCACCGCCTGGCGCAATTGCTCGACCGACATGTTGTCGAGCAGGACAGCATCGGGGGCGAGGGGCAGGGCTTCATCCAGCTGAGCCAGCGTGTCGACTTCGACTTCGATCTTGACGAGATGGCCGGCGCTGACGCGCGCCCGCTCGATGGCCGGGCGGATTCCACCGGCGATGGCAATGTGGTTGTCCTTGATCAGGATCGCGTCGTCGAGGCCGAAGCGGTGATTGCAGCCGCCACCGGCGCGCACTGCGTATTTCTCGACGGCCCGCAAGCCAGGCGTCGTCTTGCGCGTGCACACGATTTTGGCGTTGTGGCCGTGGATCGCCGCGACGACCGATGCCGTGGCCGTGGCTATGCCGCTCAGGTGACAGAGAAAATTGAGCGCCGTGCGTTCCGCCGTGAGGATGGATCGCGCCGGACCGCTGACCGAGGCAATGACCTCGCCTTGCGCCACTTCGCTGCCATCCGCGCGGTGCACTGTCATCTCGACATCCTGGTCGATGAGCCGGAACGCCAGCATTGCCAGGTCGAGCCCGGCGACAGTGCCGGCCTGGCGCGCTGAAAGCACGGTCGTCGCATGACGGTCTTTCGGCACGATGGCATCAGTGGTCAGGTCGCCGGCCCTGCCGAGGTCTTCGAGAAGAACTGCCCGTACCAACGGCTCGAGCATGATTGCGGGAGGTGGCGAGAGGTTCGTCATGGGACGCTTTCCAGCGCTGGCGTGTGTGCAAGTTCCCGCGCTGCTGCCAAGGCCGCATCAAGGGTGATTTCGGAGCGTCGAGCGACGGTCGCATGGTGTGGAAAATCCGTACGAAAATGAGCACCACGGCTTTCCCGGCGCCGCAAGGCGGCAATCGTGATCATCAGTCCGACAAGAGCGGGATCAGACGCCGCGCCATGCCTTTGTGCCAGCGGCAGCAACGCACGTGCAGCCTCTTGCAGCCCTTCGCCATCCCGGGTGACGCCGAGGGCACGTGACAGGAGAGGGCGGACGGGTCGTGGATCGGACGCGGGCTGGTCGGTCGCCGCCGCAGTCTTTCCGAAGCTTTCAGTTGCGCCGGCCACGCTCTCGGCCACCCAGCGCGCGCAGACGACGGCCTCAGTCAGCGAGTTGCTGGCCAGCCGGTTGGCGCCGTGCAGTCCCGTCGAGGCGACTTCTCCGCAAGCCCAGAGTCCTGGAACCGAAGTGCGACCGGTAGGGTCCACGGCGACACCACCCATGTGATAGTGCTGGGCCGGCCGGATGGGAATGAGGTCACGCGTTGGATCAATGCCGGCGTTGCGACAGGCCGCCGTAATCGTCGAAAAATGCTGCGCAAATGTCGCGCCCGGCTTTTCGCGCACGTCGAGGAAGACGCGGTGGCCCTGCGCAAGATGTCTCCAGATGGCACGGGCGACGATGTCGCGCGGCGCGAGCTCCGCACCCGGCACGCCGTCGAGAAAACGCCACCCCGTCTCGTCGACGATTTTTGCGCCTTCGCCGCGAACCGCCTCGCTGATCAACGGCATCGGACGGCCCGGTCCGTCAAGCGCGGTCGGGTGGAACTGGATGAACTCGAGGTCGGCCAGGGTTGCGCCGGCGCGCGCCGCAAGTGCCAGGCCCCGTCCGCAACTGCCCAGCGGATTTGTCGTATCGTTGAACAACCCGCCGATTCCGCCAGTGGCGAGAACGACCCGTGCCGTGGCGAAAAACACCGGACCTGTCGAAGAACGCGCCAGCACGCCGGTCATCCTGCCATCCTCCACTGCCAGCCGGCGCGCTTCATGGCCTTCGAAGACTGCTATTGTCGGAGTGGACCGCACAGCGGCGACAAGCGCGCGCATGACCTCCCGTCCGCTGCCGTCACCTCCGGCATGAACGATGCGCCGGCGGCTGTGGGCGGCTTCCAGTCCGAGACGAAGATCGCCTTCGGCTGTCCGATCGAAGCGAACCCCAAGCCGCGCCAGATCCTCGATCGCGACGGGCGCCGCGTAGAGGATGCGCCTTGCGGCTTCCGCATCGCAAAGCCCGTCACCGGCGGCCAGCGTGTCGGAAACATGCAGGGCCGGATCATCATCGTCGCCCAGGCTGGCGGCAAGCCCGCCTTGCGCCCACGCGCTGGAAGCCTCAGCGCCAAGCGGCGACCGCGACAGGAGAAGCACCGGCTCGGGCGCCAGATGCAGCGCCGTCACCAGCCCGGCTATGCCGCCGCCGATGATGACCGGCCGGCCGCCGAGATCGCGCACGTCGATGCTCATACGGCCAGCATCCGCTCGACGGCCAGCCGCGCTGGCCCGGCGGTATCGGCATCGATGGTCACCACATGCTGGTTCTGCTCGAGCGCCGAGCGGATGTTGGCGAGCGTTATCCGCTTCATGTGCGGGCAGAGATTGCAGGGGCGAATGAACTCGACTTCGGGATGCTCGACCGCGACATTGTCGCTCATCGAGCACTCGGTCATCAGCACAACGCGTGGCGGTTTTTGTCGCCCGACATAATTGGACATGGCCGCGGTCGAGCCGGAGAAATCGGCCTCGGCCACCACTTCGGGCGGACATTCGGGATGCGCCAGGACTGTCACACCGGGATGATCCTCGCGCAACTGGCGGATGTCGGCGGGCGTGAAGCGCTCATGCACCTCGCAATGGCCTTTCCAGGCGATGATCTCTACGTCCGTCTGGGCGGCGATGTTCTGCGCCAGATATTCGTCCGGCAGCATGATCACGCGAGGAACCCCAAAGGATTCGACGATCGCCTTGGCGTTGCCCGAGGTGCAGCATATGTCGGAGACGGCCTTCACCTGCGCCGACGTGTTGACATAGGTGACGACCGGCACGCCGGGGTAGCGCCGCCGCAGCAGGCGGATGTCGTCGGCGGTGACCGAGTCCGCCAGCGAACACCCAGCTCGCAAGTCGGGTATGAGCACGGTCTTTAGCGGATTGAGCAGCTTTGCCGTCTCTGCCATGAAGTGCACGCCGGCCAGCACGATGACGTCCGCTTCGGTGGACATCGCCTTGCGGGCAAGCGCCAGGCTGTCGCCGACGATGTCGGCGACACAGTGGAAGATTTCCGGCGTCTGATAATTATGCGCCAGGATCACGGCGTTTCGCTGCTGCTTCAGTTCGAGGATAGCGTCGACATCGTCGGCGAAGGCCGGCCACTCGATGGCCGGAATGACGCGTCGCACACGATCGTAGAGTGCGGAGCTTCGAGACGGTTCGTGCGCCATAGTCATAGGAGATATGCTCCAAATGAGTATATATATCACATATACTTATATGGAGTATAAAGAGAGTCAAGCACGCGAAACTGGTAATTTCGTCCCGGCAACCGCTCGCTCGGCGAGAACGTCATGGCGGAAGCGAAAGAGTTTGGCGGGGCGCCCGCGCATGTCGGCGGTCATCGCTCCCGTCTCTTCGACCAACTCTTGCTGCTCGACGAGCCGACGGAAATTTGGCTTGTGCACGAGCCGGCCGGCCAGCGCCTCGACGCTGCGCTGCAGCTGAAGCAACGTGAACGTTGGTGGCATCAGTTCGAAGACGACGGGACGATATTTGATCTTGGCGCGCAGCCTAGCGATGCCGGTGGCCAGGATGCGGCGGTGATCTGCCGCCATTGCCGGGCCGAAAACTGACGGCGTCGGGTTTTTGACCCGGCCGCGATGCGCCTCCTCGACAAGCGCCGCCTCATAAAGCAGTTCGTAGCGTTGCAGCACCAGCTCTTCGTTCCAACTGTGGCCATCGAGACCGAAGGCGACCGCTGTTCGCTGCTGGCGCTCACTGCGTATCAAGGTGTTGTCGGCGGCTTTCGCCCAAGTATTCAACTGCGGGACGATTATCTCCGGCAATGCAGGCGGAGTGCCGTCGCGATGATCTTCCCAGGGAAAATAGTCGTACCAGTTGCGCCAAGTCGCTTTATCGGCGCTCTCTGCTTGTCCCTCGCGAGCCAAGGCAAGGTAGCTGATCGAAATCACCCGGTGAGCGTCATCGCCAGCCCGGTCGCGATCAGCGAACGTGTAGAGCTGTTCGATGTAGCCTAGGGGATGCCGCGTCTGTTGTTCCACCCAGTCCCGGAGACCGGATTGCAGTGAACGGTGTCCAAGCTCGAATGGACCGGAGGGCAGGGCGTTGCCGCTGTCGATGGTCATGACGCGGGGCTGACCATTGGTCGCTGCGACTAGCACCGCAATCAGTTCCGCAGCGATGGAATGACGACGCAGTTCGGCTTTTGCGGGCGGTTTCAAAATGTCTCCCGTTCCATTCACACCTCGCGATGCCGTCCTGCCATCAAACACCTGCAGTCAGGACTTCACTACGCAGACGACAAGTCTTTTCACGTCTCGACATGACGAGCCGCCACGACGATGCCTTTGCTATTGCGCAAGCCCTCTTCGGACATTGTTTATTCGTTCCCGATTTTTGAATCGAGAATAATGATGCCGGCGACCAGAATATTGTGGGGGCAGATCCTCGTCGTTTTCACAATCGTGCTTGCGACCACATGGATTGCGACACAGTGGACGGCTTGGCAACTCGGCTTTCAGGCGCAGCTCGGATCGCCTTGGTTCAAGCCTTTCGGCCAACCTATATATCCGCCGCCGGCATTCTTCTGGTGGTGGTTCTCCTATGACGCTTATGCGCCCCAGGTTTTCATCGAGGGCGCCATGATAGCGGCCAGTGGCGGCTTCATCGCGGCTGCCGTCGCTGTCGGGATGTCCGTCTGGCGGGCAAGGGAGGCCAAGTATGCCGCAACCTATGGATCGGCACGCTGGGCGGCGCGGAAGGAAATCGAGACTGAAGGCCTGCTCAATCCGGATGGCGTGGTTCTAGGCAAGCTCGACCGGGACTATCTTCGCCATGACGGTCCAGAGCATGTTTTGTGCTTCGCCCCCACGAGGAGCGGCAAGGGCGTGGGCCTTGTCGTGCCGTCGCTGCTGACCTGGCCCGGAAGCGCGATAGTTCACGACATCAAAGGAGAAAACTGGGAGCTGACTGCGGGCTGGCGAGCGCGATTCGGCCGCGTGCTTCTGTTCGATCCGACCAATGCTCGGTCGGCCGCCTACAATCCGCTTCTGGAAGTGCGTCGAGGTGAATGGGAAGTGCGCGATGTCCAGAACGTCGCCGACGTGCTGGTTGATCCCGAGGGGTCGCTTGAGCGAAGGAACCACTGGGAGAAGACCAGCCATGCTCTCTTGGTCGGTGCCATTCTGCACGTGCTCTATGCAGAGAAGGACAAGACGCTAGCCGGCGTTGCCAATTTCCTGTCCGATCCGCAGCGGCCGATAGAAACAACGTTGCGCACCATGATGCTGTCGAAGCACCTGGGCGACGCCGGTCCCCACCCCGTCGTGGCATCGGCCGCGCGAGAACTGCTCAACAAAAGCGAAAACGAGCGATCAGGTGTTTTGTCGACAGCAATGAGTTTTCTGGGCCTCTACCGCGACCCTGTTGTGGCCAAGGTGACATCGCATTGCGAATGGCGCATCGCCGATCTGGTTGAGAATGCACGCCCGACCACACTCTATCTTGTCGTGCCGCCATCGGACATCAGCCGCACAAAGCCGCTGATCCGACTGGTGCTGAACCAGATCGGCCGCAGGCTTACGGAAGATCTTCATGCGAAGGGGCGTCTACAGCGCCTACTGATGATGCTCGATGAGTTCCCGGCACTCGGCCGGCTTGATTTCTTCGAGTCTGCGCTCGCCTTCATGGCGGGCTATGGCATCAAGAGCTTTCTCATTGCCCAGTCGCTCAATCAGATCGAAAAAGCCTATGGGCCGAACAACTCCATTCTCGACAACTGTCATGTGCGCGTGAGTTTCGCGACCAACGACGAGCGAACGGCGAAGCGCGTGTCGGATTCTCTCGGCACCGCGACCGAAATGCGGGCGATGAAGAACTACGCCGGACATCGTCTCTCACCCTGGCTCGGGCATCTGATGGTCTCGCGACAGGAAACGGCCCGCGCTCTGATGACGCCAGGCGAGATCATGCAACTCCCGCCAACCGATGCCATCGTTATGGTTTCGGGCCTATTCCCAATCCGTGCCAAGAAGGCGCGCTACTTCGCCGACCCACGCCTTGCCGAACGTGTCCTCCCGCCACCAAAGCCTGGCAGCACCGAGGAAGCATCTCGCCCCGATGATTGGAACGAGTTGTCGGCTGTCGCTGCGTCCGATGCGTTGATTGCACCAAAGCCCGCCGCGGATTCGCAGCAAGACAGCGACCCCGACAACGGAGGCATCCGCCGCCAGCCCGAACTGCCCGAGCATGAGGACATTGCCCCGGAGCGAATTCCTACGCGCGACGACGAGTTCGACTTGGACCGAGACGAGTCCGACGATGATGCCGTCCGTCGCCGTTCCGTCGATCAGGCGATGCGGCGAACTGCGCGACAGGCCGCACTCGATCCCAATGATGGCATCGAGCTTTGAGTGCCATGAAGAAGCGGCGTCTCTCAGCCTATCTTGATACAGGCACGATGAACGCGCTTGCTGACTATGCTGCAAAGCGCGACGTGTCGCTGTCTTTGATTGCCGAGGCCGCCATCGCCTCTTTCCTTTCGCCGGACGCCGAGGAGCGCAAAGAGGCGGCGATCATAAGACGGTTGGACCTCATAGACCGGCGCATACAGCGCGTTGAGCGTGATGTGGGCATCTCGATCGAGACACTTGCCCTGTTCGTGCGGTTCTGGCTCACGTCAACGCCGGCATTGCCCGAATCCGCTCTCCCCGAAGCCCGAGCGAAAGGCCTGCAGCGCTACGACAGCTTTGTCGATGCGCTCGGCCGCAGGCTGAGCAAGGGACCAAGGCTGCGGCAGGAGATCTCCGAGGATGTCTTGCCGGCAACGCCGGCCGATGCGGATGAGTCGTCCACGAGATAGGTCGCGCAGGCAACCGCCGCGATTACCGCACCGCATTTCGCAAGTCGCTTCGCGTCGATGCACTACAGCCTGTTTTACTTGTTGCAAGGCACTTACTCCTGCCTCTTCTAATCGTCCCCGTCAGCGGCGCGAACCAATTCGCCGCGAGGAATGGGGATCATCGTGGCAACCAGTCATCATGCCAGCAGGGAAGCGGTCTCGCGCGGCGCGCGCATGCTGCGCACCGCGCTTGGGCCAGCCATTGCCCGATATCTCGAAGATCCCTTGATTGTCGAAGTGATGTTGAACCCGGACGGGCGGCTGTGGGTCGATCAGCTGAAGGAAGGACTGTCCGCTACCGATGAAATCCTGATCCCGGCCGATGGCGAGCGCATCGTCCGTCTGGTCGCGCATCATGTCGGCGCGGAAGTTCATCCTGGTTCGCCGCGTGTCTCTGCCGAATTGCCGGAGACTGGGGAACGGTTCGAGGGCTTGTTGCCACCGATCGTTTCGGCACCCACCTTCGCCATCCGCAAACCTGCCGTCGCGGTGTTCACTCTTCAGGATTACGTCGCTGCCGGCACCATGGCGAAAGCCCAAGCCGATGTGCTGCGGCTTGCCGTCGAACGGCGTAAAAATGTGCTGGTCGCCGGCGGTACATCGACCGGCAAAACCACGCTCGTCAATGCGCTGCTGGCGGAGGTCGCCAAGACAAGCGATCGCGTCGTGCTGATCGAGGACACGCGCGAGCTGCAGTGCGCCGCGCCCAATCTGGTGGCGCTACGCACAAAAGACGGCGTCGCCTCGCTCGCCGATCTGGTGAAGTCGTCCCTGCGGCTCCGCCCTGATCGCATCCCGATTGGCGAGGTGCGCGGCGCGGAAGCCCTTGATCTCTTGAAGGCATGGGGCACTGGCCATCCCGGCGGCATCGGCACGATCCATGCGAGCACTGGTCTTGGGGCGTTGCGCCGACTTGAACAGCTCGTTCAGGAAGCCGTTGTCACGGTTCCCCGTGCGCTGATCGCCGAAACCATCCAGCTTGTCGCTGTACTCGCCGGCCGTGGCTCGGCACGCCGTCTTGTTGAGATCGCGCTCGTCGACGGTCTCGATCCCGCCACCGGCGACTACCGGACGCTCGAGGCCAAGCTCGCGACCAACCCAAGCATGAATCCCCCAGTCCTCCATGGAGCCTCAGAATGATTCCGATCCCCTTTACCTCATCGTCGATCCGTAGGCTTGGTGCGATCCTCCCGCTTCCGGCTGCGACCGCCGCCGTTGGAGCCATCATGACTTTGCCTGCTCAGGCGGCCGGATCCTCCATGCCGTGGGAGGAGCCGCTTCAACAAATCCTTGAATCGGTCGAGGGGCCTGTCGCGAAGATCGTGGCGGTGATCATCATCATCGTCACGGGTCTGTCGCTCGCCTTCGGTGACACCTCGGGCGGCTTTCGCCGGTTGATCCAGATCGTCTTCGGCCTGTCGATCGCCTTCGCGGCAAGTTCGTTCTTCCTGTCGTTCTTCTCGTTCGGCGGCGGGGCGCTGATCTGATGGAGGACGAAATCCGCGGCTTCTTCGCGCCGGTCCATCGCGCGCTTACCGAACCGATCCTGCTGGGCGGCGCGCCGCGTGCGGTCGCCATCGCCAATGGAACTTTGGCCGGCGCGATCGGGCTTGGCCTGCGGCTCTGGCTCGCCGGCATCGTGATCTGGGCGATCGGTCATTTCGCAGCGGTCCTGGCGGCGAAGCGCGATGCGCAATTCGTCGACGTGGTGCGTCGGCACCTTCGCTACCCCGCGCATTTCGGCTGCTGAGAGGCTTTGCCCCATGATGAATCTCGCCGAATATCGCAAGAAGAGCGCCGGCCTCAGTGACTATCTGCCCTGGGCGGCACTGGTGGCGCCCGGAGTAATCCTCAACAAGGACGGCTCGCTCCAGCGAACCGCCCGTTTCCGCGGCCCCGATCTCGACAGCGCAACGCCGGCCGAACTGGTGGGCACGACAGCGCGCCTGAACAATGCGCTGCGTCGTCTCGGCTCCGGCTGGGCGATCTTCGTCGAAGCCGTTCGACTGCCAGCGCAACACTATCCGGAAGGTCTTTTCCCCGACAGCGCCTCGGCGTTGGTGGATCTCGAGCGTCGTGAACAGTTCGAGGGCGAGGCCGACCAGGGATCGGCACTGTGGGGCGATCGTCAGCGGCGCGAAAATCTCTTCGAGAGCAGCTATTTTCTGACCTTCGTCTGGCTGCCGCCGGCCGAGGAAGCATCTCGGATGGAGAGCTGGCTTTATGAAGGTCGGGAAAAGAGCGGCGTCGATCAGTGGGAGCTATTGAAGGGTTTCGTCGATCGTACGGACCGCGTCCTCAATCTGGTCGAGGGTTTCGTTCCCGAAGTCGACTGGCTCGATGACGCGGAGACGCTGACCTACCTGCACTCGACGATCTCGACCAAGCGCCATGGCGTTCGTGTTCCCGAGACGCCGATGCATCTCGATGCGCTGCTGGTCGATCAGCCGCTCGCCGGCGGGCTGGAACCGCGTCTCGGCGAGTTCCATCTGCGCATGCTCACCATTGTCGGGTTCCCGACGACGACCTTTCCCGGGATCCTGGATGAACTGAACCGTCTTGCGTTCCCCTACCGCTGGTCGACGCGGGCGATCATGCTCGACAAGACTGACGCCACCCGCCTGCTGACGAAGATCCGCCGCCAGTGGTTCGCCAAACGCAAATCGATCGCGGCAATCCTCAAGGAGGTGATGACCAACGAGGCGTCCGTCCTTGTCGACACGGACGCCGCCAACAAGGCCGCCGATGCCGACGCCGCCCTTCAGGATCTCGGCTCCGACCAGATCGGTGAAGCCTATGTCACCGCAACGGTGACGGTATGGGACGCCGATCCATCATTCGCCGACGAGAAGTTGCGGCAGGTGGAAAAGATCATTCAGTCCCGCGACTTCACCTGCATCGTCGAAGGCGTCAACGCTGTCGAGGCTTGGCTTGGGAGCATTCCCGGGCACGTCTATGCGAATGTTCGTCAGCCGCCGCTGTCGACGCTGAATCTCGCCCACATGATCCCGCTGTCCGCCGTCTGGGCAGGGCCGGCAATGGACGAGCATTTTGGCGCACCGCCGCTGTTCTTCGCCAGGACGGAAGGTGCGACGCCATTCCGCTTCAGCCTCCACGTTGGTGACGTCGGACATACGCTCGTGATTGGCCCGACCGGCGCCGGCAAGTCCGTGCTGCTGGCGCTGATGGCGCTCCAGTTCCGGCGCTATGAAAACAACCAGATCTTTGCCTTCGATTTCGGCGGCTCGATCCGCGCGGCCGTACTCGCCATGGGCGGTGACTGGCACAATCTCGGTGGCAGCCCCTCGAGCGGGCAGGGTCCGGATGATCCGCTTGCTCTGCTCACCCTGGCGGATCTGACAGGCGACATCGACGCCGTTTCGCTGCAGCCTCTGGCCGGCATCCATCGCACGCCCGAACGGGCCTGGGCAGCCGACTGGCTCGTCGACATTCTTCTGCGCGAAGGCGTGCCCGTCACGCCGGATGTCAAGGAACATCTCTGGTCGGCGCTCACTTCGCTGGCCTCCGCGCCGGTTCAGGAGCGAACCCTCACTGGCCTGTCGGTGCTGTTGCAATCCTCGCAGCTGAAGCAGGCGCTGCGGCCTTACTGTGTCGGTGGTCCCTATGGCCGGCTGCTCGACGCCGAGCATGAACGTCTCGGCGAAGCATCCGTTCAGGCTTTTGAGACCGAAGGCCTGATCGGCACAGGTGCCGCGCAGGCCGTGCTTGCCTATCTCTTCCATCGCATCGAACAGCGGATGGACGGACGGCCGACCCTGCTCATCATCGATGAGGGGTGGCTTGCGCTCGACGATGGCGGCTTTGCCGATCAGCTGCGCGAATGGCTCAAAACCCTTCGCAAGAAGAACGCTTCCGTCATCTTCGCCACGCAGTCACTCTCGGACATCGACGGCAGTACAATTGCGCCGGCCATTGTTGAGAGTTGCCCGACGCGGCTGTTCCTGCCGAACGAGCGCGCCATAGAGCCTCAGATCACTGACATCTACCGCCGCTTCGGCCTGAATGATCGTCAGATCGAGATCGTCGCCCGCGCGACGCCGAAGAGCGACTACTACTGCCAGTCACGGCGCGGCAATCGGCTGTTCGAGCTCGGCCTCGGTCCAATCGCGTTCGCGCTGTGCGCCGCGTCGTCGAAGGCCGACCAGGCAGCGATCGAACGGATCATCGCTGAGGCCGGCCGAGAGCACTTTCTCGAAGCCTGGGTTGCCGATCGTGGTCTCCCCTGGGCGGCCGACCTCGTTCCCGCGCTCACCAATATCATCGACCAATCCGCAAAGGAGGTTCCGTCATGAATTCCGCACGCAACAGTTATCGTCTTCGTCAGATGGCGGTGACCGGTGTCATCGCTGTCACGATCGCTCTGTCATCCGCGCCGGCATCGGCGCTCATTGTGTTCGATCCCACCAATTACAGCCAGAACCTGCTGCAGGCCGCTCGCGCGCTGGAGCAGATCCAAAACCAGATCACGTCGCTTCAGAACGAAGCGCAGATGTTGATCAACCAGGCGAAAAACCTCACCTCGCTTCCGACTTCGCTCCTTGGCCAGATCGAGAGCAATTTCTCTGAAATGAAGACCCTGCTCGGCGAGGCCGACAAGCTTGCCTACAGCGTCCAAGACATCGACAGCCAGTTCAAGTCGACCTACGAGAATTTCGGGTCGGACCTTTCCAGTCAGCAGCTCGTCGATGGCGCGCGTGAGCGTTGGCAGACCTCGGTTTCCTCGTTCGAGCACTCGTTGAAAGCTGGAGCAGTCGCCGTCGATAACATCGAGGGGACGCGGGAGCAAACAAGTGCGGCGGTCGACGCCAGCCAATCCGCGGTCGGCATCCTGCAGGCGACACAAGCCGGCAACCAGCTGCTCGCCGTCCAGGCAAGGCAGGTCTCCGACCTCACCGCGATGATGGCCGCGCAAGGGCGGGCCGCTGCGTTGGAGCAGGCCCGCAAAGCCGCAGCACAGGAACAGGCGCAAGAGCAGTTCAGGCGCTTCATGGCGGGCAGCAGCTACAGCCCATCCTCCGTTCGCATGTTCCACAACTGAGCCTTTCCAAATGAATCTCAAGATCGCCGCCCGGATGACAGTCGTTCTTGCCCTTTGCGCAGCCATGGCCGCCACCTTCATGGCGTTGCGCGGCAACGGCTCACGCGACGCGTCCTCCCCCCGCTCCGCACATCCGGGCGGCGAGCCGGCAACACTGGAAGTGGCGCGATGCCGAAACATCGGCATGGCGGCCGCCAACGATCCGACGTGTCGCGAGGCGTGGGCAGAAAACCGCCGCCGCTTCTTCGGCACCGATACTCCGGCCATGCCGCCGCCGGGGCGTTTCGGTCCGGCGACAGATCAATCGGTGTCGCCATGAACGATACCGGCGTCATCGACCGCTTTCTCGAAACCTTCACCCGCTACATCGATTCCGGTTTCGGCCTGCTCGGCAGTGAGGTGGCCTTTCTCACCTCCACGCTGATCGTCATCGATATCACGCTCGCCGGCCTGTTCTGGGCCTGGGGGGTGGACGAGGACGTGCTGCACCGGCTGGTGAAGAAGACGCTCTATATCGGCTTCTTCGCCTTCATCATCGGCAATTTCAATCGGCTGGCCGGCATCGTCTTCGAGAGCTTTTCCGGGCTCGGCCTGAAAGCCGGAGGCTCTTCGCTTTCAGGGTCCGCACTCCTGCAGCCAGGTCGCGTCGCTCAGGTCGGCATCGACGCCGGCAACCCCATCCTCGAGGCAGCCAGCCAACTGATGGGCTACGTCTCATTCTTCGAGAATTTCGTCCAGATCGCTGTTCTGATGATTGCCTGGGCGATCGTGCTGATCGCCTTCTTCATCTTGGCCGTGCAGATCTTCGTCACGCTGATTGAGTTCAAGCTGACGACGCTTGCCGGCTTCGTGCTGATCCCATTCGCATTGTTCAATCGGACCGCCTTCCTCGCCGAGAAAGTGCTCGGCAACATCGTTGCTTCGGGCGTGAAGATCCTTGTCCTTGCAGTCATCGTGGGCATCGGTTCGGGCCTCTTCGGCGAATTCACGCAAGGGTTCGGCGCGGAACAGCCCACAATCACCGATGCGCTCTCGCTGGTGCTCGGCGCCCTGTCGCTGATGGGGCTCTCGATCTTCGGTCCGGGCATCGCTACTGGTCTTGTCTCGGGCGCCCCGCAACTGGGCGCGGGTGCCGCTGTCGGGACCGGCCTGGCTGCCGCCGGCCTTGGCGCTGCCGGCTACATGGGCGCGCGTGCCGGGTTGAGCGGTGCGGCAAGTGCTATTGGTGCCGCAGGCCGCATGTCGGCCGCTGCCGCGCGTGGTGGTGCGCATCTGGCGGGAAGTACGTCGACCGCCTATGGGCTTGCGGCCGCGACCTCCGGGCAAACCGGTGCGGGCGCTGTCGCCGCCGGTTTCGGCGGCATTGCTCGGGCCGGAGCAGGCGCCGCCGTTCAGCCCATCACGCAAGCCATGTCGCGGGCTGCGTCGGCGCTGTCCGGCAGAAATCAATCCGGTCGCTCCGCCGCATGGAGCGCTACCGGCGGACAATCGCCGGCCGGCGGCATGGGCCAAGCCGCAAACGGTTCCTCCTTTGCGAGCCCGCCCTCCGCGTCGTCATCCAGCCCCACTGCCAGCTCGCCGCCTGAATGGGCCAACCGGATGAAGCGCGGCCAGACCTTGAGCCACGGCGCGAGCACGGCCGCGCATTCCGTCCGCTCCGGCGATCACGGCGGCGGCTCGATGAATGTCTCCCTCAATCAGGACGATCGCCGATGAACCCCTTCAAACGACCTTCCGTTCGATACGGCAATACACCCCAGCCGGAGACGCCGTACCAGCGCGCCGCCCAAGCCTGGGATGAACGCATCGGCTCGGCCCGCGTCCAGGCGAAAAACTGGCGGCTGATGGCCTTCGGATCCCTCGTGCTTGCCGGCGGTTTCGCAACGGCTCTGGTCTGGCAGTCTACCAGAGGTTCCGTGGTTCCCTGGGTCGTTCAAGTCGACAAGTTCGGCGAGGCGCAGGTGGTCGCTTCGGCCGACGCCGATTTCAGGCCGACCGACCCGCAGATCGCATGGCATCTCGCCCGCTTCCTCGAACAGGTGAGAAGCATTTCCGACGATCCGGTCATCGTCCGCCAGAACTGGCTGCGGGCCTATGACTATACGACCGACCGCGGTGCCGTCTCGCTGAACGACTACGCTCGCCTGAACGATCCTTTTGCCAAGGTAGGCAAGATCCAGATCGCGATCGATGTCTCGAGCGTCATCCGTGCCTCGCCAGATTCGTTCCGCGTCGCCTGGACCGAGCGCCGCTACGAAAACGGTAGCCTGGCCGTCACCGAGCGCTGGACCGCCATCCTCACCATCGTCATTCAACAACCCCGCGATGCCGACCGGCTGAAAGCAAATCCGCTCGGTGTCTACGTCAATGCCATCAACTGGTCGAAGGAGCTTTCATGATGGGTGCGGCACGAACAATGAAGACGACGAAACAGACTGCGCGCAACATGACGACGGCGCATGTGCTTGCCGCCGCACTCCTATCGGCGACAGCGCTCGTCGGCTGCGCTTCGAAAAAATACATTCCACCTGAAATCAACTACGACAATGCCGCGCCCGCGGTGCAGAAGGTCGATCCGCCCGGTCCAGTGAAAGTGGTTGAGCTCCCCAAACTCCTTCCGCTTCCTGGCCAGTTGAAGTCCGTCGAAAGGAGCAAGGCGAAGGCGGAGCCGGCCGATCCGAAGCTGCGGATCAGCCAGGCCAATGAGGCCGCGCGAATGCAGCCCGTCCGCGACGGCTTCATCAACGCAATCCAGCTTTACCCCTGGAGCGAAGGCGCGCTCTACCAGATCTATGCCGCGCCCGGCCAGATCACAGACATTGCGCTACAGCCAGGCGAACAGCTTGTCGGTTCCGGTCCCGTCGCAGCTGGCGACACCGTGCGCTGGATCATCGGCGACACGCAGAGCGGCGCAGGGGAGCGGCTGCAGGTCCACATTCTCGTCAAGCCGACGCGCCCTGATCTCCAGACCAACCTCGTCATTAACAGCGACCGGCGCACCTATCATCTCGAACTGCGCTCGACCGAGAAAACCTACATGGCCTCGGTATCCTGGCAGTACCCGCAGGACCAGTTGATTGCTCTGCGGCGCCAGAACGCGCAGGCTTCCGCCGCGCAACCGGTTGCCGCCGGCGTCGACATCCAGAAACTCAATTTTCGCTATCGCATTGAGGGCGATGCTGCCCCCTGGAGACCGCTACGCGCTTTCGACGACGGCGCAAAAGTCTACATCGAGTTTCCCTCAGGCATAGGTCAGGGCGAAATGCCGCCGCTCTTTGTCATCGGGCCGTCGGGTGGCTCCGAATTGGTCAATTACCGCGCCCGGCAAAACTACTATGTCGTCGACCGGCTGTTCGCCGCGGCCGAGTTGAGGCTTGGCGACAAGACAAGCGAGCGGCGGGTCCGGATCGTGCGCACCGACGGGAGAAAGCCACAGCGTAGCGTAGGGCTATTCCGATGAGTGTGTCAGCCAATTCGCCGAACCCGGACATCAGGGCGGAACTGCGGTTGCGGCCCGAACCCGCCCGAGTGACGCGGTTGTCGCGCAAAGTGCTGGTCGGCCTTGGCGGCGTCGCCAGCGTTGCGGTCCTCGGCACACTGATCTGGGCGCTCGATACGAGACGGCGCAGCAACGAACAACCGTCCAAACTCTTTACCACCGAAAACCGGACCACCGCCGACGGACTGCAGGGCTTGCCGAAGGACTATTCGGGCGTCCCGAAACTCGGGCCTGCTTTGCCCGGCGATCTCGGACGACCGATCCTGCGCGCGCAAGAGCGCGGCCAGCGGATCCAGGTACCGGACATCCGCACACCGCGTGTCGATCCGGAAGAACAACGCCGGCTGGCCGAAATCGAGGCCGCGCGAGTCGCAAAGCTCTTCACTGAAACCAATTCGCGGGACAATCCCGCGCGACAGGGCGCTGGCGCCGGAAATACCATTGCCGACACCATGTCTGGCGTGGCTTCGCCGATGGGATCGCTGGCGGTCGATCCAGGTGCCGCTCAAAATATGCAAGATCGCAAGCAGGCCTTCGTCGATGCCGAGCCGGATCGCCGGACGGTGAGTCCCGATCGCCTCAAGCAAAAGGCCTCGCCCTACGTCGTACAGGCCGGTACGATCATTCCGGCTGCTCTCATCACCGGAATCCGTTCTGACCTTCCCGGTGCGATCACCGCGCAGGTCACCGAAAACGTCTACGACAGCCCAACAGGATCGTACCTATTGATCCCTCAGGGTGGGAGGCTGATTGGCCAGTACGACAGTCAGGTCGCTTTCGGCCAGTCGCGCGTGCTGCTGGTCTGGAACCGCCTCATCATGCCCGACGGCACCTCGATCGTGCTGGAGCGACAGCAGGGCGCGGATATCGAAGGATTCTCCGGGCTCGAGGATGAAGTCGATCATCACTGGGGTCAGTTGTTCCGGGCAGCCGCGGTCTCGACCCTGCTTGGGATCGGCACGTCTCTCGGTTCCAGCAACAACGAGAGCGACATCGCCAAAGCAATTTTCGAAGGCACGCAGGACTCACTCAGCAATGTCGGCCAGCAGGTTGTGCGCAATCAGCTTAGCGTCCAGCCGACCCTCACCATCCGGCCGGGTTTTCCTGTTCGTGTCATCGTGAACCGCGACCTTGTACTGGCGCCGTACGGCGCTGCGAAAGACCCGTCATGACAAAGCTGAAACTCTCCGCAATTCTCGATGATCGGCCGGTCAAGGTCACGATCGGATTGCCGGCCGCCGTGCATAGCGATCTTGTCGCCTATGCCGAGGTGCTCGGTCGGGAGACCGGGCAGACAGCGGCCGATCCGGCAAAGGCTGATCGCGCCGATGCTGGCGTGGTTCATGACGACGGACCGGGCGTTCAACCATGCGAGGCATGACCAGCAACGCTTGACGAGTGGGTCGCGTCTACGCAGGCCGCAATGTTCAGGCCGCTGAATGCCGTTGCCGCAGAAATTCGATGAAGGCAGCCAGCACCGGATTTTTATTGTTCGGGCGCCAATGGGCGAAGAATTGAATTCTCGTCGCCTTGCCGCCATCGGAAAGCTCGGACAACGCAATGCCATCGCGTGTAGGTGCGGTAGCGCTTTCGAAAAGGAGCGCGACACCCAGGCCCTCGCGGACCAGACCGAGCAAGCTCCCCTGGCTAACGTCATGATGGACGATTGACAGCGCTTGGCCGGTGACTGCCAATCTAGCAACAGGCATCGCGCCGGCCGAATGTATGTTTGTCAGAATCGTGTGGCTTTCTAGCTCCGCCCACTCGATCACTGCGCTCTCGGCGAGAGGATGATCGGCCGCGACCGCCACGACGATCTGGCTTTCCCAAAGCGGCAGACTGACGTTGGAGAAATGCCAGAGTCGATCCGGCGATATCACTAGGTCGATGGCCCTATCGTTCAGGTAAGCAGCAAGTTCGGCGTGCCTCGTCTCCACAAAGTGGATGGCGATGTCCGGCTCCTCCCGAACAAAGTCGGCGACTGCTTCAAGAAGCTCTCTAGACTGCAGGGAGACGTCGAAGCCAATCGAAAGATTGCCGACTTTTCCTCGCCCCGCAGTCTTGACCATAGCTAGCGTTCCGTCCAGGTCGTTCAGCACCCGGCGAAGATTGCGCAGGAATCCTGCGCCAGCCGGAGTTGGCCGGACACCATGCGGATGGCGTTCGAACAGGATGATGCTGAGCGTGTGCTCCAACTCGCGGATGCGTCGGCTTAGCACTGAATGATGGATACCCAAACACCGGGATGCGCCGAGGAAGCTGCCCACCTCGGCAACGACTAGCGCACAATGAAGCGTGATCAATTGGACGAAGCGCCGCATTGCGCCTTCCTCACATGGGACGTCTTGACCTACCCTTCAATCACGAACGATTGTCGAGCTGGTCGCTCATCGGCGCCTCATTGAAATACTCGGCCACAGAGCGCCTCTTTCGGGCCAGGTAGTAAGCGTTCAGTTGTCGGTCGCGTTGGTCTGCGTCCTTGCGTTCCTCATCTCGCGCAACTTGACGAGCGTCCGTTCGTCGAAATTCGCTGTCACGGCAACCGTCTCCTCACGGCCGATGATCTGTGGCAGACCGAGCGGCGTTACCCTGAAATGCAACTGTACAAGCCGCAGGAGCCAAAGGGGGTTCATCTCGATGATGATCGTGTCGACGCCACTGACAAGGCCCCATTCGACGATGCCGGCGAGAAGTGCATTCGCGACCGGGCTCAGCATCCTGCCGCGTTCGCGATGACCGGCCTCGACGCAATATCGTGTCCACTCCCAGATGTTTGGGCCGACCGGGCGCTGGCCTTCGCAGAGGTCCGACAATACGTCTGAAAGGAGATGTGGCTGCGTCGAAGGCAGCATGCGCTGGTAGCCGATCACTCGGCCATCAACGATGAACATCATATGGACGGCGTGCTTGTCGTCGAAACGGTCGATCTCTTGACTGTCTTCACACCGCAAGCCGGCCCAGCATAACGCGATCCCGTAGGTTTTCACTTGATCAGGCCATGCCGAAACGCCTCCGCTACGGCCTGGATGCTGCTCGTCACGCCGAACTTCTCACGCACCGCGCGCAGATGCATATCCGCCGTATGACTGCTGATGTTCAGCCGATCGCCGATCTCGTCGACGGTCAATCCCTCAGAGACCCAATGAAGAACGTCGCGCTGCCGAGGCGAGAGATGGACGGGCCCGCGCTCTCGCCTTGCTTCGGCGAGTAAGGTCGCGGAACCACAGGTGTAGGCGGCGACGAGTTGGAGTGCGAGGCGCTCGTATGGATCGAGCTCAAGCTTTTCGCCAGCAACCGAAAACCCAAAGGCCTGTCGCTCGAGCGTCGAAAACGCCAAAGTTAAACCTTCGCACAGGCGGAACTCTGTTGCCTCCTCCATAACGCGGCGGCCAAACAGGCAGACTTTGCAAAGCTCGTCGATTTCCTTCCAAAGAAACGGCGCATTGCCTCGGCTCACGAGCCGGATGGTAGGGTCATTGCGGAGGTAACCGTTCGAAAAATAGCGCAGCGACCAATCCCGCGGCCACGCGTCAAGCAACACGTGTGAGATCTGCTGGCGCCCGGAAACATGGGGTGGAGGTATCACACCGGCAAGCAGATTTGTCGCGCCGAAGCGCGCGCCATAGGAAAGCAAACAAGTGCAGATGTCGGCGGCCGTACGGCTTCGCCGAACTTCTTCCAAAAGCACACAGGTCTCGGCAAGCTGGCGTCGCCAATTGCGGACGTCCTGGCTCGGTTTTGTCAGGGCCGTGTCGCGTCGCCCTCGGCAAGACTGATCCTGAGCGTTCCGCCCTTCTTGGGTTCTGCCCGGAGGGGACCTATTCCGGCAAGAGACATTGCGGCGACTGCTCCACCCATCTGCAGAGCCGTTCTTCGGGAAATCCTCATCTCGTTCTCCTCCCTATCTGAAGTTGGTTTATTGTTATGCATTCTTTCGACCAGAACGATTTGATGGCCAAAGCCTGACTAGAGTGGTCTGGCGGCGCTGACAGATCGCCGTGTCCTGCTGCGTGCGAGTTGCAGTCTTCTTGGTTGACGAGAGTTTCCTCCAGCCGGCCAAGTATGATGTGTTGTTTTTCGACTGTTTCGTGCTACTTTTTTGCGCATGCCGACACGAAATATCAGGTTCTATCTGGCCCCGCAGTTTTCAATGATGAGCGTTCTGTCGCTCACCGAGGTGTTGCGGAAAGCGAATGAAGTCTCCGGAAACCAACTCTATTCCTACGAGTTCGTGTCAGAGAGCGCGTCTGTCGAGGCGATCAACGGCATGGCGGTAGCCACCAGAACCGACCTGCCCCGGGACCCCACTCTGGCGGCGGTGATCGTCTGCGCCTCCTACCAGTACCATAGGGCGTATACAGAACGATTGGCCCAGTGGCTGCGCTGGTTGGATCGCCACGACGTGGCTCTGGGTGCGGCGGACACCGGGATTTTCCTTGTTACCCGCGCCGGGGTACACTGGAACGGACCGCTATGCTGCCACTGGCTGACCCGCCCCGCCTTGCAGGAGGAGTACCCAGAGGCCGAAATCTCGAATCGGTTTTTCGAATACAAACCCAAGCGATTTTCCTGTGCCGGTGCGACGGCAGGTCTTGATCTGATGCTGCATATGGTGGGCGAACATCACGGCAAGGGATTTGCCGCGCGCGTCGGCAGCCACCTGATTTTCGGTACCGATATGCACCGTAGCGAAAGCCAGCAATCACCTCTGGCAGACTATACCTCACGCGTCGATGACCGATCCTTGTTGCGAGTTCTGCAGATGATGGAGCAATCAGGTGGGCCTAAGCGCGCAATACCCGCATTGGCCAACGTTGTGGGGCTGTCGCACTCGCAGTTGAACCGTCTTTTCAAACGCCTGCTGGGCGAGACGCCGGCGCGGATCTACCAGATCAGCCGATTGCGCCGGGCACATGCACTGATGAAATCCACCACTTTGTCGGTCGAAATCGTCGCATATGAATGCGGTTTTGCAAGCCGATCGCAATTCACGGGCGCGTTCAAGGCCGAGTTTGGGATTGCCCCAAGCGCCATCCGGGGCGGGTACCGCTAATCCTGCCTAGAACAGCTGGCGAGAAACCGAGGCAATTCCCGCACCGAAGGGCAGCCGATCTGCGCCAGTGCACAGTGCAATTCCTCACGCAGCACATGTACTGCGTGGTCGCCGCCGCGTGCGCCTATAGCGGCAACGGCGAAAATGAAGGAGCGGCCCAGAAACACGAAATCCGCGCCCAAGGCCAGCATACGGGCGACGTCGAGCCCGGTGCGTGGGCCGCTGTCGGCCATGAGCGGTATATCGGGTTCAAGTGCCGCGCGGATGGCGGGCAGGACCTCGACAGGGGAACGAGCGGCATCCAGTTGACGGGCGCCGTGGTTAGAAACCCAGACCCCGTCCGCGCCGCAATCCAGCGCGGTCCGTGCGTCCTCGACCGTCATGACGCCCTTGACGATCAGCTTGCCGGCCCATTGGTCGCGGATGTCGCGCAGAATATCGCGGGTCACGTGGCCCTCGATCATGTCCGTCAGAAAGGCTGCCTGTTCCGCCATCGACAGTCCTCTGGGAACATAGGGAGCAAGGTTTTTGAAGGCTGGAGTGCCCTCGCGCAGCGTGGCAAGGGCCCAGCGGGGGTGTGTGGCGACTTCGAAAAGCGTCGAAACACTGATCTCTGGCGGCACTGAAAGCCCAACGCGCAATTCGCGATCGCGGCGGGTGGCGGTGGGGATGTCCACTGTCACGATCAGCACTTCGAACCCGGTGGCGGCAATTTCCTCCAGCATCGCGTGGCGCATTTCCGGATCGCGGGCGGGGTAGAACTGAAACCACCCGTTCGTCCCTGCAGTGGCGCGAAAATCGCTCATGTGGCTGGTGGCGAAATGCGACAATCCCATGGGGATGTTCGCCTCGCTGGCGACGCGCGCCAGAATGTCAACCGCGCCGGGCCACATCAGGCCCGAAAGCCCGAGAGGGCCAATCCCGAATGGCAAGGCATAGGCGCGGCCGAGCAGCTCAACGCCAAGTGCGGGGCGATTGACCTCCTGTTCCTGCAGGTAACAGGGATCGAACAACACTTGGTCCAGGGCATCGCGATTGCGACGGAGGCAGGCTTCGCGCCCGATTCCGCCGCGCAGATATTCCGAAGCAAAGCGCGGGATGCGCCGCAGCGCAGTGCGTTCCATGTCGTCAATACTGGGAAATCGTTGATCCATTGGCATTCCAGTTCCCTATGACTACTGGTGTCCGGAATTGGCGAACGCACCGTGGCGCCTCCTCCTGGGATACTTGGTAGTCAGATAAAGCAGAACTGGCTCATTGCCGCTGCATCACTGGCCGGCAATGCCATCGTTTTGCTCACAGATCCTGCAAAGGCGCGAGGCTATCTCGTAATCAGTTCCATCGCTTCACGGCCCTTCAGCTGCGTCCCAAACCGGTCTTGGATGCCAGCCCCTAATTGTAAGCCGAAAGGTCGCAGATCAACCCGTCAGGTCTCGTGGCCATCGCCGAAATCCCTTGTTCCACCGTCAGGCTCCGATCTCAATAAGGCGCCACTACGTCATTCATCGCCACATAAACCGTCTTCATCTGAGAATAGTGGTTGATGGCCAGCTTCGAGTTTTCGCGCCCGACACCCGAAAACTTGCACCCACCGAAAGGTGCTTCGACGGGAGCCAGATTGTAGACGTTGATGTAGCATGTGCCGGCCTCGAAACCGGCCACCACACGATGGGCGCGGGTCAGGTCACGGGTGAATACTCCCGCGGCGAGGCCGAACTCGGTGCTGTTAGCACGGGCGATCACCTCGGCCTCGGTCTCGAAATCCAGAACACACATCACCGGGCCGAATATCTCTTCGCGAGCAATAGTCATGGTGTCAGTGACATCGGCGAATACGGTTGGCTGAAGGTAGAACCCAGTGTAGCCGATCCGTTTCCCACCATAGACCAAACGCGCGCCCTCGGCCTGGCCTTTTGCGATATAGGACAGGACAATTTCTCGCTGCCGCGCACTAACCATCGGGCCAAAATTTGTCGCCTCGTCTAGCGGATCGCCGATCACCGCATTTTTCAAGCGTGCACACAAGCGATCCAGAAAGGCCTGTTTGATGCCCTTCTGAACGAATACCCGTGTGCCATTAGAACAGACTTGGCCTGTGCTGTAGAAATTCCCAAGCATCGCGCCGGAAACCGCGTTTTCCAGATCCGCATCGTCAAATACGATCAGCGGTGACTTGCCGCCAAGCTCCATGGTGACATACTTCATACCGTCGGCCGCAGTCGCATAGACTTTGCGCCCGGTTGCAACCGAACCGGTCAGCGAAACCTTGGCCACACGTGGATCGCTGACAAGCGAGGCGCCAACATCGCCGTAGCCCTGAATGACATTGTAGATCCCCTTGGGAGCACCGGCCTCGATTAAGATCTCTGCGACTTTCAGCGCCGAAAGCGGCGTGGTTTCAGAGGGCTTGAAAATCATAGAATTGCCGCAAGCCAGTGCTGGTGCACCCTTCCAGCAGGCAATCTGGGTCGGATAGTTCCAAGCGCCAATGCCGACGCAGACGCCCAAGGCCTCACGAATTGTGTAGACGAAATCACCCCGAGCGAGCTGAATATGCGCTCCCGTCAGGCTGCCCGCCAGTCCACCGAAATATTCTAGCGCGTCGGCTCCCGAAGTTGCATCGGCAACAAGCGTTTCCTGAAGCGGCTTGCCAGTCTCATGGGTTTCCAGAACGCTCAAATCATGGTTGCGGGCCCGCATGATGTCCGCAGCCCGGCGCAACACGCGGCCTCGTTCCGTCCCCGTCATGGCTGCCCAGGCCCTTTGCGCATCGCGGGCGGCATTCAGCGCCCGCTCGACAATGACGGGTGTGGCCGAATGCAAGCGTGCGATTACCTCCCCAGTGGCGGGAAAGACCACCTCGATCTGTGCGCCCTGCGTGTCTTCGACATAAGCCCCGTCGATGAAATGGCTTGCTTTGGGTTGAAATTTCATGTGCTTGTCCTCGTGGCACTCAGGCGTCGTCCGCGGATGATGGTGGCCGCCCGTTCGGCGATTGCTATCGTGGTTGCATGGGTGTTCGCCGAGGTGATTTTCGGCATGATCGATGCGTCGATCACCCGCAATCCGTCTAGACCCCGGACCCGCAAGTCGGAATCCACGACGGCCATGGGGTCAACCTCGGGACCCATCTTGCACGAGCCAACCAGATGATGGCTGATCGACGCGCATTTGCGGATCCAGGCCTCGATCTCGGCCTCACTGGCAACCTCGGCGCCGGGTGCTATCTCATGCCCGAGAACCGCCTCAAACGCAGGCTGCGCCACTATCTGGCGCACTTTTGCCAACGCTTTTTTGAAGACTTCCATATCCCGTCCATCTTGCAGGTAGTTGAAACAGAAGGCCGCTGACGTGGCGATATCGGGTGTTGTCACATGAGTCCGACCGCGGCTTTTGCAGCCAATCAACTCGATGTAGACTTGAAACCCGTGGGATGCAGCTACACTGGTGGTTCCACTCAGTGCCAAAGGCAGGAAGGTCAGTTGATAGTCCGGACGGTCGGCACAAGCGTGGCTTTTCAAAAAAGCCCCCGCCTCGAAATGGTTCGTCGCAGCTGGTCCGGTGCGCATCAGGATCCAGCGCAGACCGACCAAGAGCTTTCCCATCCCGCGCGTCGCGTTCAATATCGAAACCGGCTTCTTGCAAGAGAACGTTAAAGCGATGGTCGGGTGTGTGTGAAAGTTCTCTCCCACGCCTGGCAGGTCGTGAAACGGCGTAATGCCGGCCCGCGCCAAGATCGCGGGATCGCCAATGCCCGACACCTCAAGCAATTGCGGACTGGCGATCGCGCCGGCGCAAAGTAGAACCTCGGCCCCCGCAAGGAAGCGCCGGGGGTGCGCGTCGGTGCCCGCCTCGACGCCGATCGCGCGCAATCCATCGAAAAGAATGCGCCGCACCGTCTGGCCGGGCAGTATTTTGAGGTTGGGACGGTTTCTGACGGGGTGGACATACCCCTGATAGACATCGCCGCGCAGCCCACCACGGGTATTACGATGAAGCGCGCAAAAACCTTCCTGATCGCCACTGTTGTGATTTGGGTTTATCCGTTCGCCTGCCTGTGCAGCAGCCTTGATAAAGGCGTCGGATAGCATTTGGTCTGCGGGCCGCCCAACCGTGACAGGGATCGGTCCGTGATGGCCCATATGCACGTCGCCTGGCTCTTCGAACGCCTCAATGCGGCGAAAGACCGGCTCCAACTGGTCATAGCTCCATCCTGGGCAGCCGCTGGTTGCCCAGTCATCGTAATCAAGCGGGTTCCCTCGCGCCCAGACCAGCCCGTTTATTGCTGATGACCCACCGACGATCCGGCCCATCTTGTAAGGCAACACCTTGCAATCCGCGAAGCTTTCGGGTTGCGCTCGATATGCCCAATGGTAGGTGCCTTTGTCATATAGCGCAGCTATGGCTGCAGGCATGTGGATTAGCAGGCCGCGATGATGCGGCCCTGCTTCCAGCATAACGACCGTAACTTTAGGATCTTCAGTCAGCTTAGCTGCAAGAACGCAGCCGGCTGTGCCGCCCCCCACGATGACATAATCTGTTTGTGCAGTTTCCATATCATCCCGCAAAGACAAAGGCCCTGCCGGAGGCAGGCAGGGCTGGTGCGATTTCAGACTTGCACGTGAGGGCCGACGCCTTCGGGAAGGGCCTTGGCCATGTTCAACTCTTCCTTGGTGATGATCTGCAACAGTGCCGGAATGCCCTTTGCGTTCTGTTCCAGCGCGCGCTTGATGGCCGGCACGATTTGCGCTGGGTCGGATACCTCTTCGCCGAAACCGCCAAAGGCCCGGGCCATCGCTGCATAGTCGCCGCCCAATTCCTCGATCTGATAGCGCTGCGCGGCGTTCGGATGATGCTTGGTGTAACCGCCCATGATTGAGTTTTTCAGGACGATGGTCAGCGTGCCCAGTTTCAGGCGCACGGCCGTTTCGAAGTCCATGCCAACCATGCCGATGGCCGCATCGCCCATGATGTTCACACAGGTCCAGCCCGGATTGGCCAGTTTCGCGCCCTGCATCAGCCCTAGCCCCATGCCGAGTTGGGTGGTCTTGCCCCAGCCCATGTAGCCATGCGGGACAATCGCCTCATAGTAGGGTGTGATCTGGTCGCGCGGGCTGCCCGCATCGTGGGTCAGGACAGTTTTGGTTCGGTCAACCGTGTGCATCAGATCCCAGACGACACGGTAAGGGCTGATCGGTATCTCATCCGATGTGAGCATCGGCATCAATTTGTCGAGGAACGCCTGTTTCTCGGCGGCAATGGTCTTGATCACCGCTGGGCGGTCCACACCCTTGCCAGCTGTCTTGTCCTTTATCGCCGAAATCAGCGCCCTCATCGAGGGCTTGGCGTCACCGATCACACCCAGGTCGACCGGGTAGTCCTTGGAAATGTCACCTTCCCAGTTCGTCAGCTGCACGAAGGTGCGGCCCGCGCGCGGGAACGGCGTGATGTAGTCCGAGGTGGTAAAACTTGTGCCCAAGCCGATATAGACGTCTGCACGTTCCAGCGTTCGGTTTAGCCCGTCGGGGCGTGCGCCACCGGCACAGCCCACATAAAGCGGGTGATTTTCAGGAAAACAGCTCTTCCCGTTCAGAGTTGAGATTACCGGCGTATCGGTCAGCTCGGCCAGTTCAATAAGCTCGTCCCAGGCCTCGGCATAAAGGATGCCCTGACCGGCGATGATCACTGGGGCCTTAGCGGCTAGGAGGATATCGGCTATTTCCGCAATATCGGCCAGATCGGCACACGGGGCTGAGCGCCGCTGCGGCTTGTAGGAATCCAGCAGGGCAGGATCAACCTCTTCAGTGAAGATATCGATGGGCACTTCCAAAGTGACCGGGCCGGGGCGGCCGTTCTTCAGCATCGCAAAGGCGTTTTGCATCATCTGCGGAATGCGGTCGGCCTGATAGACCATTTCGCACCATTTGTTGATCAGCTGCATGTTGCGCGCGGCGTTGTAGTTCGGCGCGATCCCTTGATCGGCGCGGGCATAGCCGCCGGGCATGTGCAGAACCGGCACGTTGTCGCCATAGCACTGCGCCACGGCTCCGACAGCATTTTCCGATCCGGGTCCATATTGCACCGTGGTGCAGCAGATCTTGCGTCCGCCGGTCATGCGCGCGTAGCCGTCGGCGATATGCAGCGCGTGGCGCTCCTGGCGCACGATCAATGGGACAATGCCAAGCTTGGCGCCGCAGTCTATAATATCGCTGTGGGGGAATGCGGGAATGTACTCGACGCCCTCCTTTTTCAAGATGGCTGCAATCAGATCCGCACCGTTCATCTCATCCTCCGTATAGGCTTACCGGGAGCACCCCCGCGCGTTACGGAGTTTCATCATTAATCGCTGACTAAGGGTGCCATATTTCAACATTTCGGTGCTTTTTTACGTCGGTGATCGTTGCAGTTCGTACGGAAGATTGGCCGGAGCCTGACTCGCCCTCACGGCCGCGAGAAAGGTTCTTCGACAGAGGCAAGCCTCGGTATGCAGCTTTGACCAATCGCGTTGCTCACCTTACCCGCAGCAAAACGACGGGTGCAGTAAGATAGCGGCCTTTCTCGCACCAGGACCGGACGAGAACACCGGGCTGCGCCTGGAACAGATCGGCGGCAATCTGACAGTTTTCGTGGTTGTAGGCTTCGCTCTCGGTTGCATTGAAGGTGGCTACGTGGATTCGCATCTCTCCAGTGAGGGAGCCCCGATAAAGGGTGTAGGTGCTGCCATCATCCGCTTCCGCGCTGCAACCGGCCAAGCACGCAGACGCGGCGAGCACCTTCGCCAACAGCTTCATTCTTCTCCCTCCTAGGCGCGGTGAGAGGCGCGCAACCGAGATCGGTCCCTGACTAGCCGTCAAAAGGCCATGTCATCGTTTCGCCCCACCGCTCTCGGACCCAGCTCACGCTACGTCCTTCAACGCCGTCCGTGGTCGGGACTAGCGCAAGGGTCTGCCAAGGCAGCGGGGTCGAAGTCGACGAGTAGTTGGGGCCTAGGTCGATGCGTGGCGTAGGATTGCCAACGTGCAGCACCAGAAGAATGACGTCCTTGGTCAAAGCGGTGGTCTCGTCAACGATTGGGCGCGACCAAAGCACGCCACGTGCATGGGCATATTGATCGACATCCGGTTCGTCCGGATCATGTAGCCCAGAGAGTTCAATCCACAGGCGCCCGTCGATCACCAACACACGGCTCGCTCGAACGTTCAGATTGAGCTCGCCGCCAAGCCAGTCGAGAACGGCGGATAGACAGGCACCGGTCGTCATGCGAGCACGTCGTTTCATATCTAGCTCTTCCTCAAATTTTGCAGGCCGAGCGGATTTGCTGTCTATGGTGCCTTTGCACGAACGGCGATTAGCTCGCGATATGCCTTTTTGGCATCGGCGGGGATGTGGACGTACTGACTAACCTCGTCGACAATGTCGGGAGTCAGCCAAAGCGGCGCGTTCTTGATGAACATAGGCGTCGGCACATTGAACAGACGCTCTCTGCGCCTTTTTCCGTAACATAGATTTTGCCAGACGAGAGCCTTCCTGGCGGGGTGCTTGTGATCGCTGACGATACTTTCCAGTTCCCCGTTGATCGAAAATGCCTGTCGATTGCTTGCGGCTGCGATCAATTCCGCCATACACAAATCTCGATCGCCGGCCGCGGTTGGTCCACTTTGGGTTCTCGCGAGCCGCCGCTGACAGTATCGGCGGATTTCCCACACAGCCCGATCCAGCTGGTGCAATTCGAGGCCTTTGAGGACGATCGAACCTTCCAAATATCGCCAGCGACCAACGCCATTCACAAACTTTACGAAGTCTCTTGTGTCATTGGAGAGATCGAGCGCGAACGGCAATTGCTGATCAAGCAGATCCAGCGCCCGCTCCAGATCATGGAGGATTTTGGGGGCCTTGATCCGGTGAACTAGCAGAATGAACTTGAAGTATTTTTCAAGGGCCTGCTGTGCCTGCCACAGAAATTGCGACGGCAATCGCGAACGGCTGCTGAGGCGCGCGCTCACGTAATCGTGGTCCGCAATTTCCAGAAAGGAGCGGTTAGCAAACCTGTCGAGTTCCAAATCCAGATCGAGCGTTTTGTTTGGGCCTGCAGACATCAGCAAAGCGTCTCGCATGCCTTCCCGTCGCCGTCCCGATCTAGCTTCCCGCCCCACGAGCAGTTGCGCAGATACCACTGGGCTTCCTCGCACGACCCGATCTGCTTGCACGTGCGCCGCGGCTCGCATGAGTAGCCGCTCTGCGCGACCAGCGGGCGACTGACGATGTCGAACGCCTCGCGCGACGGCGCCGCGCCTTCGACGTGCGCTGCACGCCATTCCCAAGGCGCTTGAAACGTTCCGGCCCACAGGCCGACCTTGGCAGCCTGCGCGCTCGCCTGCTGCGCGCTGTAGGCGCCGTTGCTGTAACGAGGCCAATCCAGCGCCTGACCGTGTTCGACCATCCAGGCGGCCACGCTGGCGCCGTCTGCGCGCCGGCAGTCGCCGACAAAACGGTGGTAGCGATCCCAAGTGACGAACGAGCATTTGATTGGGCTCGAGGCAGCCAAGTATTGGCCGAGAGCCGCGGCCGACTTCGCCCCGCAACGATACGGCTTGCCCTTGCCGTCGGCGCACTGCTGCGCAGCCTCCGGCGCGTCGATGCCGTTGAAGCGAATGCGTTGCCCGTGAATCTCGATTGTGTCGCCATCGATGACGGAGGCAACACCGGCGATCGTGGCAGGCTGCGGGCTGGTCGAGTTCGACGGGGCTGATACGTCAGAGGCGATCCTTTGCTTCGTGACCGCCTGCGACATCAGCGCGCCGGCAGCGACGAGAACCACGAAGAGGAGCGGCAGTGGGGCAGCCAACCCGCGGCCTAGGCGGCGGCCGCCGGAGCGCTTGCGCCATTGATACGATCGATTGTTGCGTTGAGGTTTGGCCATGATCCTACGCCGACCAGCCCGGCCATGTGGAATCGATCATCGGCGCGCTAGCGCAGTAGTAATCGTCCACGAAGCGACCTGTTGCCTTGTCGCGGCAACGCCAGATCACGCTATAGTTTGCGCCATAGAACTGGTCCCATGCGACGCCGTAGGCAGACGGCGGCGGATAATACCCTCCGCCGCCATTGTTGGCGGCAACGGCAACGGCCGCGCCTCCCACCGCCGCAACAGCGATCCCGGTCGCCACAGCGTTGTCGGCCTGGACCAGGCGCATGCACTTCTCGGCCGTTGCCCCGCGCTTGACCAGAAGCGCAGCCACACGGACGCGGTATTGCTCGTCCGTGCTCACCGTGAGCACATGACACAGCGTAACTGTGTTCATGGCCGTTATGTCGGTATTCGGTGAGCCCCCGGTGTTAGTGCAGCCAGCAGCAAAGGCCGCCGCGACACTTGCGAAAATTCCAATTTTTCTCACGTTGATTTCCCCCGGCCAAATAGTGAGGCAACAAGGGCGCTCGAGTCTAGGGATAATTTTCTGGATATTATTTTGGTGCGGAACCAACTCCATGCCTTGACGTTCTGATGCAGACCGAGATGTCCTCCCCTTCATCCAGCACCAAATAACCCGCTGCCTTTCGGAGGCGGCGGGCTTTTTTCTTTCCGGGCGGAACGGCTGGATAGGCGCGATGTTGAATCGCTGCAGCAGAAGTGCCGTCTGCTGCAAGACCGGCGCATCCGGTCTGGCCCACTGCTTTCTGCCGGGAGGCAGCGGGCTTTCCTATCGCGGTTGGCGGCCGGTTTTCCTTATTTGATACTCGGTGCCGGCGGCTTAACCGTCGCCTCTCGGAGGTTCCTGAAATCCACGAAGGATCTGGCGGCGCTATCGCACTTCTGCCGAGAAGGGCCGTTCGTGTGCAAAATCACCTCGGCCGCTTCCCTGGATATGCCATGCTTTTCGCCGAACGCTTCAACGTCGTAAGGATACCCCAATGATGTCGAGGGAAGTTGCATTGAGGAGCGGCTGATAATAGGGGTGGAATTCGCCCTGCTCGATACCGCTGAGAATTTCATCGGCCATATGCTTGGTCGTTTCAATTTCACTTTGCAGCGCCTTTGAAAAGAATTCATGGCGGTTGCGGCCGCGACCCTTAGCCCGATAGAGCGCGATATCGGCGTTTATCAGCTCGCGAGGCGTGTCGATGTCCGCGCCCGGCTCGAGGGCAATATGCTTGCGCCCAAGCGGCAAATTGCCCCTCGTATGGCACCGGCTGTCGGATCTCGGCGATGATCTGATCGGCCAGATCGGCGAGGCGTTGGGCGTCAGCATCATTGAAACAGGCTATGACGAATTCGTCGCCACCTACGCGCGCGACGAAATGCTGCCCCGCGACCTTGGCATTTAAAGGCCGGGCAACGTGAACCAGCATGGCATCGCCGGCCGCGTGTCCCAGTGTGCCGTTAATCTGCTTGAGGCGGTCCAGATCGATGTGGAGCAATGCCAAGCTATCGCCTGGAAGTCGCGACCGGTTGCGGTACTGGTTCAAGATTTGGTCGAAATAGCGCCGCCCCGGCGCTGATGCGCCTACCGCACGACGCTCGCCTTAGGTCGCTCGTTCAATCCCTTGCGAGCGTGAAGGGGGCACCCTGCGCAATCAATCCGATGTCTCTGAGGTCCATCCACAAACCGGGTGGGATATCCTCGCCCAGATAGGCCAGGTTTTGCTTGAGCTCGTCCGCCGACCGGGCGCCGGGAATGACGCTCGACACGAGCGGATGGCCGAGTGGGAACTGCAGCGCTGCCGCCGGCAGCGATACGCGATGGCGGGCACAAACCGCCTCGATCCGGCGCACGCGCTCCAGCACTGGCACGGGCGCCGGCCTGGTGTTGAAGGTCGCGCCCTTGACCGCGCCCGTCGCCAGGATGCCCGAATTATACGGTCCGCCGATAATGATCCTGGTGCCGCGCTGCTCGCAGAGCGGCAGCAAGGTCGCCAGCGGCTCCTGCTCGAGCAACGTGTATCGTCCGGCAAGCAGGAAATAGTCGAACGCGCCGGCGACCACGAAATCGGACAGCATCTGCCATTGGTTGATGCCGACGCCGACTGCCTTGATGACGCCCTGCGAGCGCAACTCGTCGAGCGCCGGATAGGCGCCGTCCATCGCTTCGCGAAACCGGCTCCTGGCGTAGGGATCCTCGCCGGGGCCGAAGTGGATGGCTTCGTCGGGATCGTGGATAGAGACCATGTCGACATAGTCGGTGCCGAGCCGCTTCAGCGTCCCTTCAAGCGAGCGCATGACGGCATCGCGCGAATAGTCGAACTCGGCGCGGAAGGAGCCGGGTTGATCCCACAGCGCAGGCTTCATCTCTTCGGGCGGGATCGGGACGAGGTCGTAGCCGATCTTCGATGAGATGACGAGGTCGGCGCGCGGCAGCGACCTGATGGCGAGCCCCAGCCTTGTCTCGCTGACACCGAAGCCGTAAACCGGTGCCGTGTCGAAATAGCGGATGCCGTTCTCATAGGCCGCATGCACAGTCTTCACCGCAGCGTCCGTGTCGACGGCACGGTACATGTTACCCAGCCCGGTGCCGCCGAGCCCGATCGTCGTTACCTTGAGACCGTTCTTCGCCACGGCCCTGAATTCGATTTCAGCCATTTTCTCTCCCTGTGATCCCTGCTGTCGATCGTGCCGGCCTTGTCTATGGCGGCCGGGCCACGAAAGGCCCGCCGTCGATCCAGGTCGAAAGACCATTGACACCTAAGTTGTCATATAACAATGTAACCAGATGACATACAAGCGGTAAGCCCGCAAAACGAAGAGGGAGGACCCAAATGAACGACGAAACGAAGAATCATATAGACGTGGTGAATACCGCCATGAGCCGGCGCGGCGCTTTCGCGCTCGCCGGCAAGCTCGGCCTCGGCGTTGCCGGACTGGCCGGCGCGGGAATTGCCGGTGGCATCACTGCTGCGAAGGCCGCAGATTCATCGGCCGGCCTGCCGAAGAAGCCTTACAAGTTCCACTTCATCTGCCATGTGACGCTGGACCAGTTCTTCACGCCGACCGTCTACGGCATTCAGGACGCCTGCGCCGCCTTCGGCTGCAGCTACCAGTGGACGGGCTCGCAAAAGAACGTCGTGTCCGAGATGGTCAGCGCCATGCAGACGGCGATCGCTCAGAAATCCGACGGCATCGCAGTCTGCCTCGTCGATCCGACGGCCTTCGACGCGGCCACCGACATGGCCGCCCAGGCCGGCATCCCGGTTATCGCCTTCAATGCCGACGTGCCGGTCGGCAGTCCCAACAAGCGGCTCTCCTATGTCGGCCAGCCACTCTATCAGTCGGGCTATAATTCGGCGCTGAAGTGGCTGAAGCTGATCCCCAAGGGCGGCCATGTCATGCTGTCGATCGGCGTGCCCGGCTCGCTCAACACGCAACCGCGCCTCGACGGCTACATACAGGCGATCAAGGACAGCAGCAGCGGCGTCACCTATGATGTCGTCAACACCGGCCCCGATCCGGCCACGGAAATCTCGCGCGTCGAGAGCTATTATCTCAGCCACAAGAACGTCAACGGCATGTTCGGCACCGGCGGTTCCGACACTTATGCCTGCGGCTTCGTGTCCAACAAATACGGCCTGGTGAAGGGAGGCGGCGCCGTGGCCGGCTTTGACCTTTTCCCCCAGACGCTGGACTTCATCAAGGCCGGCGACGTCAACTTCACCACCGACCAGCAGGCCTATCTGCAGGGGTTCCTGCCGATGCAGCAGATGTATCTTTACAAGCTCTCCGGCGGCCTCGTCGGCCCGGCCAACAGCGATACCAGTCAGGCTTATGTGACCAAGGACAATGTCGAGGCCTATGTCGGCAAGACACGCTTCGAGGGCCGCAGCGACGCCGAGCCGACCTGAGCCTTTACGGCAGCCTGACCCCTGACCTCGCCACCTCATCTTGCGATGAGGGGGCGAGGCATTGGTTGCCGACGGATAGCCTGCCGCCGACCGCCGATCACCGCCGCGCATCGAAATCAGGAAGACAAGAGTGCCGCCCACCGCAATCCAGCCAGCGAAGAAGAGCGCCCTCGGCGTCAAGGTTCCGCACACCACGACGGAAAGGCTGCTTATCCTTTTGTCCCGCTACCGCGAGGCCAGCATCGCTGTCGTCGCCATCGTGCTGGTGATCTATTTCCAGTTGGGTAGCGATGGCGGTTTCCTTTCGCCGCAATTCATCAGCGTCGTGCTGCGCGACACCGGCCGGCTCGGCCTGATCGCCGCGGCCGAAGTCATGCTGATGATCACCGGAGAGATCGACCTGTCGCTCAGCGCCATCTTCTCCATCGCGCCCTATGTCATGGCGCTGCTGTCTGTGACCTGGGGCGTGCCGCTGGCCGTCGGCGCCGTCATCGGCGTTTTGATCGGCATCCTGGTCGGCGCCATCAACGGCATCATCACCGTGCGCTTCCGCGTGCCGTCACTGATCACCACCGTCGGCACGCTGTTTTTCCTGCAAGGCATCGTCGTCTCCATCTACAACAGCCAGCCGATCGTGGCGCCGGTCGAGCAGCCCTTCAACGCCATCTTCGGGCAAAGCCTCTACCAGCCGACGGATGCGCTCCTGTCCTGGCACGGCGTCACCGCCTTCACGCCCTTCCTGTGGGCCGTGCTTTTGGTTCTGGTGCTGGCTCTGGTGCTCAACCGCACCACTTTCGGCCTGCATACGATCGCGACCGGCTCCAACATCATCGGCGCGCGCGAGATCGGCGTGCGCACCGACCGCATGAAGATCTACAATTTCATGATCGCCGGCGGCTTCGCGGCATTCGCCGGCATCATCAACACAGCCCAGTTCACCTCGGCCGATCCACAGGCCGGCAGTCCGTTCCTGACCTTGCAAGCGATCGCGGCGGCGGTCATCGGCGGCACATCGCTGCTCGGCGGTTCGGGCACGGTCATCGGCGCGCTGATCGGCGCTTTCGTCGTTGCCTCGCTCAACAATGGCCTGGTGATGATCGGCGCCCAGGCCACCGTTTCCGACATCTATCTGGGCGCGGCCATCATCGCGGCCATGATCCTGAGCATCCAGGTCGACCGGTTGCGCACGCGGAGGCGCGTATGAACACGCAAGCTATTCCACCGCTCGCGGCCGATGCGCCGGTTGTGCTGGAGATGTCCAACATCTCCAAGAGTTTCGGCGCCGTCACCGCGCTGGTCGACGTTTCGATCAAGCTGCGCCAAGGCGAGGTTCTGGCCCTGGTCGGCGACAACGGCGCCGGCAAGTCGACGCTGATCAAGATCCTGTCCGGCTTTCACCAGCCCGACACCGGCACGATCGTCTCGCAAGGCAAGGAGGTGCGTTTCGCCTCGCCGCGCGACGCCCGTGCGCAAGGCATCGAGACCGTCTACCAGGATCTGGCGCTGATTGGCGATCTCAGCGTCTTCCACAACATGTTCCTCGGCCGCGAGTACCACAAGCGCGTGCTCGGGCTGAACCTGCTCGACAACAGGAAGATGCGCGAACAGGCGCAGGTCTATCTCGATACGCTCGGCATCTCGATCCCCAGCGTCAACAGCACCGTCGATCTTCTGTCGGGCGGCCAGCGCCAGTGCATCGCCGTTGCCCGCTCAATCTATTCGTCGCCGAAAATCCTGGTGCTCGACGAACCGCTGGCCGCGCTCGGCGTGCGCGAGAGCGCACATGTGCTTGGGCTGATCCAGAACCTGCGCCAGCAGCGCCAGGTCTCGGTGATCCTGATCGTCCACAACTACAACCAGATCTTCGAGGTCTGCGACCGCATCAACTTCCTGCATTCGGGCGAGATCGCGCTGGACGCCTCCACCGCCGACACCAGCGAGGAGGAACTGATCCGCATCGTCAAATCTGGCCTCGGCCGCAATGCGATCGACGCGGCCGCGGCCGAAGTGCGGTCCGGCCCCGTGTGAACCCGCCAACAAGCCACGGCTGAAACAATCTCGCCGGCCCGATCACCATCCGCCGGCCCTGCATGGAGCACTCGCTTTGACCTTCTCTCCCACCGAGCTGACCAGATCCCTTGGCCGCGGACTGCTGTCCTTTCCACTGACATTTTTCGACAAAGCCGGCGCCTTCGACGAAGACGGCTACCGCGCCCACGTCGCTGCCCAAGGCACAGCCGGGGCGAGCGGGCTGTTCGCCGCCGGCGGCACGGGCGAGTTCTTCTCGCTGACGCTGGAGGAATATAAGCGCGTGGTGCGGGCGGCGTCGCAAGAGGTCCCCGACACCATGCCGCTGCTCGCCGGCGTCGGCTATGGCACGCATATGGCGGTCGAGTTCGCCAAGGCCGCCGAAGCCAATGGCGCCGACGGTCTGCTGGTGCTGCCGCCCTATCTCGTCAAGTCGGAACAGGAGGGCCTGCGCCGTCATCTCACCGCTATCTGCCGCTCGGTCGGCATCGGCGTGATCGCCTACAACAGGGACAACGCCATTCTGACGCCCGAGACGCTCGAGCGTGTGGCGCAGGATTGCCCGAACCTGATCGGGCTCAAGGATGGCGTCGGCGATATCGAGCTTCTCACCGCGCTGCGCTACCGCATGGACGACCGGCTGATCTTCATCGGCGGCATGCCGACGGCTGAGGTGCATGCCAGTGCCGCCGCGGCCATCGGCATGACGACCTATTCGTCGGCGATCTACAATTTCGCGCCGGAGATTGCCCTGCGTTTCTTCAACGCGCTGCGCGCCGGACGCACGGCAGAAGTCGGCGATCTCATCCGCTCGTTCTTCCTGCCCTATCTCGCCATCCGCAACCGGCGCGCCGGCTATGCCGTCTCGATCGTCAAGGCGGGCGCACGCATTGCCGGCATCGACTGTGGTCCGGTGCGGTCGCCGCTGCTCGATCTGACCGCGGATGAAGAACGCCAGCTCACGGCTCTCATGCAAGCCTGCAAGATGCCGGTCGCAGAGCTGGCGTAGGAACCAATGGGTTGGGCGGGGCAATCGAAGGCGAGGTGTGGCCGCGTGTCAGGCCGAACCATCGACCATGCGGCGATAGCGATCGCGCCCGGCTTCCAGATGCTCGCGCAAGGTGAAGCGGGCGGCTTCGACATTCTGCCGCTCGATCGCCTGGTAGATGCGGCGATGCTCCATCTGGACCTGCTCCAGATAGTGCCGTCGCTGCTCAGGCGTCTCGTCTCGCGGGCGCATCAGCTGGCGCGGAATGAGGACGGGCCCGAGAAAATGCATGAAACGTTCGAAATAGGGATTGCCGGTAGCCGACGCGATCGCCCGATGAAAGGCGAAGTCAGGCTCGATGGCGCTTTCACCTGCGGCGATCGAGGCGTCGATGGCATCGAGGCAGTCGCGCATACGGGCAAGGTCGTCGTCGCTGCGCTTCTCGGCGGCGAGGCCCGCGGCTTCCAGTTCCACCGCAAGCCGCAGCTGGAGCACGTTCTGCACTTCGGTCAGCGAATGCAGCTCGTCGGAAATGATGCGGAAGGTGGTGTTAGTCTGGTGGTCGGCGACGAACACGCCGGAACCCTGGCGACTCGTCACCAGCCCTTCCGAACGCAGCGACGCCATAGCTTCGCGGATCACCGTGCGGCTTACGCCGAATTGCGCAATCAGTTCCTGCTCGGTCGGCAATTTCTCGCCGCTGGTCAAATGTCCCGCCCGTATTTCGCGCGCAAACCAGTCGGCAACCTGCGCCGTGCGGCTGATCTGCGGGGGAAGGCCAAAGGAACGTCTCATCGTCCCCAAGCAATAAACGAACCGCTGTTCGTGGCAACCCATTATTTATCTGGTGATATGATAAGATTCTCGACGCACCCGTCGCGCGCAATCTTCATTCGTCTTGCCGCACCAACACCAACATGTCTGCGGGTTCAGCGGAAGGACAGAGCGTGATGATCCCCGAAAAACCGGTGCTGCTGACCGGAGCCTCCGGCACGATCGGATGGCTGCTGACGGTCAGGCTGGCAGCCTTGGGCTGGACCTTGCGGCTCACCGATCTTGTGCCGTTGCCGATCCCGCTGCCGGACGGGGCGAGCTTCACCATCGCCGACATAGAAGACCAGCAGGCGGTGAACGCCCTCGCCGAAGGCTGCGGCTTGATCATGCATTTCGGCGGTATTTCCACCGAGCAGCCCTTCGAGACCGTGCTCGGCCCGAATTTCCGCGGCGCCTTCCACATTTACGAGGCGGCGCGCCGGGAGAAGGCGCGCGTGGTGTTCCCGTCTTCGGTCCATGCGGTCGGGCTCTACGAGCGCACCGAGATTCTCGACCAGGATTGTTTGCTCAGGCCGGACGGCTATTACGGCCTGTCAAAGGCTTATGGCGAGATGCTGGCCCGGCTCTACTTCGACAAGCATGCGGTCGAAAGCGTGCTGATCCGCATCGGCTCGGTGCTGCCGGAGGTGCCGGATGAACGCATCCTGTCGACCTGGATATCGCATGACGATTTCGTGCGGCTAATCGAGCGCTGCGCTGCAGCCGAACGGGTCGACTGCTCGGTCATCTGGGGCCAGTCCAACAACAGTCGCGGCTTCTGGCGCCATGATGCCCGCGAGAAACTCGGCTGGGCGCCGCAGGACAGTTCCGACAGCCAGGCCGAACGCGTGCGCGGCAAGGTGACGGACAACCCGGTGGTCGAACGCTATCAGGGTGGCAAGTTCATCGTCGTGGACTACAGCCGCGATGGTTTTCCACCGCGCGAGATGTTTCCGCAGGAATGAGGTTGTTGCGCGGGCAGCAGGGCAATCGCCTATGGCGCTACGCTATGCACATCTTCTGTGACTGGTGTGACTGATCGGCCCGAGGCTTGATTGCCAGGTGGTTCCCCCAATCCGTCGCTGCTTCGCAGCGCCACCTTTCCCCCCTCCGGAGGGAAAGGAAGGGAGCTTTGCTGGACGAGCGCTGACGGCAAAAAGCCTGGCGCCTTTCCTCTACCCCGTCGATCGGGGGAGAGGTGTCTCGGCGAAGCCGAGACGGAGCGGGGGTCGACCAGCAGCATCAGGCAGAGCATGCGCCAAGCTGCCGGGCAGCGCTGCCCCACGCGATTATCCTGCCTATGCCGCCGGCGCCTTCCGCCCCGCAATCAAATCCGCCGCCTTTTCAGCAATCATCACCACCGCCGCATTGGTGTTGGACGACACGATGCTCGGCATGACCGAGCTGTCGCAGACGCGCAGGCCTTGCAGCCCGCGCACACGCAACTCGGGGTCGACCACACTCTCGGCGTCGCCGCCCATGCGGCAGGTGCCGACCGGATGATAGGCGCTTCGGCCGTGCTCGCGGGCGAAAGCTTCGAGCGCTGGGCGCCCCTGCATCGCCGTGCCCGGCAGATGTTCGCGGCTGATGTATTTCGAAAAAGCCGGCTGCGACAGGATTTCACGGCTGATCTCGATGCCGTCAATGGCGCGTTCGAGATCGTAGCGCTCGGCGAAAGGGTTGGGGTCGATAACAGGTGCCTCGCGCAGATCCGCCGATTTGAGCGTGACGCTGCCGCGCGAGCGCGGCCGTACATGGTAGGAATTCAGCGTGCAACCATTGCCGCCGGGGACCGAGCCGATGCCTTCCTCGACGCCGGCGCCGGGCAGGAAATGGAACTGGATGTCCGGCGTCTTCTCCGCCCGGTCGCCCCACCAGAACCCGCCGGCCTCGACGATGTTGGAGGCCACCGGCCCCGTGCCGAACAGCGCATATTCGAGACCGGCGACGGCCTGCCAGCGCTTCTTCTTGTAGCGGTCGATGCCATGGGGTCCGTTGAGTTCAGCGACGACGTCGACATCCATGTGATCGTGCAGATTCTGGCCGACGCTTTTGGAGTCATTGACCACCTTGATGCCGTGCTCACCGAGATGCGCGGCGGGGCCGATGCCGGACAGCATCAGCAGCTTCGGCGAGCCGATGGCGCCGGCAGTGACGATCACCTCGCGCTCGGCGCGCAGCAGTTCGGTGCGGCCGTTGACGATGATCTCGACGCCGATGGCGCGGCCGTTCTCGACGACGATGCGGCTGACCGTGGCATCGGTGCGCAGGGTCAGGTTCTTGCGGCCGAGCGCGGGCTTCAAATAGGCAACCGCGGTGCTTGAGCGTTTTCCCCGGCGCGTCGTCGTCTGGTAGAAGCCTGCGCCGGCCTGCTCGCCGGCGTTGAAGTCGGCGCGGAAGGGCAGGCCGGCCTGCTGCGCCGCCTTGACGAAGATGCGCGTCAGCGGATGCGGCGCGCCGCTGGAGACGCCGAGCGGGCCGTCAATGCCGTGCTGCGCATCGGCAAAAGTGTCGTTGCCCTCGGAGCGGACGAAGTAGGGCGACACATCGGCATAGCTCCATCCCGTGCAGCCGGCGTCGATGGCCCAGCCGTCATAGTCCTGCGGGCAGCCACGGGTGAAAACCTGGGCGTTGATCGAGGAACCGCCGCCCAGCACGCGCGCCTGCGGATAGACCATGGTGCGGCCGTCGATCGCCTTGCCGGGCGCCGTGTCATAGCCCCAGATCAGCGGCCCCGACGTCATCTTGAAGAAGCCGACCGGCATGTGGATGTAGCGATCGGTGTCGGGCGGGCCGGCCTCGAGAAGGACGACGGAGACGTCGCGATCCTCGCTCAGCCGCGCGGCCAGAATGCAGCCGGCCGAACCGCCGCCAACGATAATGTAGTCCGGCATTCTCACTCCCTTTGCCCGGGCAATATCAGTGCCCGCTTCTCTTGCGCGCGACGATCTCAAGTCGCTTGTGCCGCGTCAAGAGAAAGGGTATGGTTATCGTGTTGAAGGGTTGTCGTACAAGTGGAGGAGCTTGATAACCCGTCACTTGGAGGTCCCGGCCGCGCCCTCCGCGCACCATGCCGGGCGGAACAGAATTCAATCGGGAGGTTTCGAGAGATGAAGGACACGAAGAATTTTACGGTCAACCGGCGCACGCTGATGCTCGGCGCCACCGCCGGTGTGGCGACGCTCGCCATGCCGAGCGTGCTGCGCGCGCAGGACAAGCCGACGCTGGTGACGTCGATCCGCTCTTTGTCCAATCCTTATCACGCGGTGTGGAAGACCGGCGCCGAAGCCTATGCCAAATGGGCCGGGCTCGAGCACGTCACGCTGGTCTCGGAAGGCAACTCAGAGAAAGGCATTGCCGACATCAAGGCGATGCTGGCCAAGACCGGCGGCAATATGGTGCTGAATTCCGATCCGAACGATACGCCGGATGCGCGCCCGATCGTCGAGGCCTGCGCCAAGGCCGGCGCCTATGTGGTGACGCAGTGGAACAAGCCTGGGGATTTGCACCCGAAGGATTTCAACCCGAACTATGTCTCGCATATCGAATTCGACGGCATCGACAGCGGCAAGACCATCGCTGAAATCCTGTTCAAGACCATCGGCGGCAAGGGCGGCATCGTCGCGCTCGGCGGCCTGATCTCGACCACGGCGGCGATCGAACGCAAGAAGGGTCTCGACGCCGCGCTTGCCGCCAACCCCGACATCAAGCTGCTCGACTTCCAGGTCGCCAACTGGAAATCGACCGAAGCCTTCGACCTGATGGGCAATCTGCTCACCCGCTTCGGCGACGACATCAAGGGCATCTGGGCCGCCAATGACGATATGGGCTCCGGTGCGCTCGAGGCACTGCGCGCCGAAAACCTCGCCGGCAAGGTGCCGATCGTCGGTGTCGACGGCATCAAGACGGCGGTCGACGCGGTGCGCACCGGCGAGTTTGCCTGCACCGTCACCTCCGATCCGTTCTGGCAAGGCGGCATGGGTCTGGCCATCGGCTACAACGCCAAGATCGGCAAGTTCGACCCGACCAAGGAGCCGCCGGAACACCGCGAATTCTACGGCAAGGCGGTGCTGATCTCGCACGACAATGTCGAGGAATATTACAAGACCAATGTCGATGCGAAGCCCGAGATCGACTGGAACGATCTGTGGGGCCGGGTGACCGGAGCGATCCGCACCTGATCCATCGGAGCGGGCTGCAACTCCCTGGCGGCCCGCTTCCTCCCGCAGCCGTCGCGATTCCCCTTGTCGCGACGGCTGTCACCAGCAGACGGGAAGCGGTTTCTTGACAATCCATACAGAACCCCTGAAGTCCGTTTCGGACATCGAGCGGACGACTTCCATGAGTTTGATCCCCGGTCGCATCGCCACATTGTTTGGCGGCAGGCGCTGGCGCAGCCTGGCGCCGCTGGCGGTGCTGATTGTACTGTGCGTGCTGATCGCCATCGCCAATCCCAATTTCATCGAGGTCCGCAACCTGGTGCGGCTCGCCAACTCGGCCGCCGTGCCGCTGACGCTGGCGATGGGGCTGACCTTCATCATCCTGATGGGCAGCATCGATCTGTCGGTCGAAGGCACGCTGTCTGTATCGGCCATGGTGGTCGTGCTGCTCGCCGCCAATGACGGCAATGGCAATGATTATGGCTGGTGGGCGGTGCTCGCCGCAATCGTTGCCGGCACCGCCATGGGCTTCGTCAGCGGTCTCGTCCAGACCATGCTGCGCATCCCGTCCTTCATGGCGACGCTCGGCATGTGGTTCATCGGCCTTGGCCTGTCGGTCTATATGCTGGGCGGCTCGGCAATCAAGCTGAACGATGCCTCGATCCGCGACCTGGCCCTGCACCGTTTTCTCGGCCTGCCGGTGGCGGTCTGGGTTGCGTTCGGCGCCTTCCTGCTCGCCGCCGTCATCCAGTATCACACCAAGCTCGGCCGCCACATCCTGGCGATCGGTGGCGACGAGGACGTCGCCAAGCTCTCGGGCGTCAATGTCGTGCGCGTGCGCATCACCGCCTTCGCGCTGGCCGGTTTCTTCTTCGCCATTGCCGGCGTGTTGGCCGCCGCGCAGCTCGGCCAGTCGCATGCCGTCATCGGCGACGGCAGGCTGTTTGCCGCGGTCACCGCGGTGGTCGTCGGTGGTACGGCGCTGACCGGCGGCGAGGGCGGCGTCGTCAACACGCTGATCGGCGTGCTGATCGTCACAGTGCTGGCCAACGGCATGATCCTGCTCGGCATCTCGCCCTACATCCAGCAGACGGTGCAGGGCCTGATGATCATTGCCGCGGTGGCCCTGTCGCTCGACCGCGTCCGCCTCAGAATCGTCAAGTGAGCGCCATGCTGCAGGCGTCCAACATCATCAAGAACTTCCCTGGCGTCCATGCGTTGCGCGACGTCTCCATCGAGGTGCGGCCGAACGAAGTGGTCGGGCTGATCGGCGAGAACGGCGCCGGCAAGTCGACGCTGATGCGGGTGTTGGCGGGCGGCTACCGGCCGGATGGCGGCAGCCTGACGCTCGACGGCGAACAGCTGCGCATGCGCAATCCGCGCGACGCTGCCCGGCATGGCATCGGCATGGTGTTCCAGGAACAATCGCTGGTGCTCAATTTGACCGTCGCCGAAAACATCTATCTCGGTGAGGAAGACCGCTTCACCCGCTTCGGCCTCGTCAACTGGCGCGCCATGAACGCGGCGGCGCGCCGGCAGCTGGCCAAGATCGGCATCGACATCGACGTCACCGCGCGCACCTCCGAACTCACCTTCGCCGCGCGCCAGATGGTCGAGCTCGCCAAGGCGCTGACCCTGGAGGAAGTGGTCGAGCGGCAGTTGCTCATCCTGCTGGACGAGCCGACCTCGGTGCTCAACGCCGCCGATATCGAGGTGCTGTTCGCCCGCGTCCGGTCGCTGAAATCGCGCGCCAGCTTCGTCTTCGTCTCGCACCGCCTCGACGAGGTGCTCAATATTTCGGACCGCGTCTACACGATGAAGGACGGCGCGGTTGTCGCCGAGCACCGCGCAGCCGAAGTGACCGCGCCGGAGCTGCACGAGATCATGGTCGGGCGCGGCCTGCAGGCCGAGTATTATCGCGAGGCCCGCCAGCAGCCTCCGCGCGACACCGTCATGGTCGAAGCCAGGGGCCTTGGTGCCAACGGCTTCTATCACGGCGTCGATCTGTCGATCCGGGCCGGCGAGATCGTCGGCATTGCCGGCGTCGTCGGCTCCGGCCGCGAGGAGGTGACGCGCACCATTGGCGGCTTCGTGCAGCATGATGCTGGCGAAATGAAAATCGCCGGCGACTCGGTGCGCTTCAGCTCCCCCGAACCCGCGGTGCGCAAAGGCATCGGCTATGTGCCGCGCGAGCGCCGGCTCGAAGGGCTGGTGATGTTCCTGTCGATCGCGGAAAACATTTCGCTGGCCGATCTCTCCAGCGTCATGCGCCACGGCGCCATCGATTATGGCAAGGAGCGGCGGCTTGCCGCCGACTGGATCAAGCGGCTGCGCATCAAGGCGCCGGGTCCCGATGCCGCCTGCCGCAAGCTCAGCGGCGGCAACCAGCAGAAGGTGGTGCTGGCGCGCTGGATGACGGCGGGCTCGCGCATCCTGGTGCTCGACCATCCGACAAGGGGACTCGATGTCGGCGCCAAGGAAGAGGTCTACGAGCTGGTCCGCGATCTCTCCGCGCAAGGCGTGGCGATCCTTTTGATCTCCGACACGCTGGAGGAAACGATCGGTCTGTCGCACCAGGTGCTGGTGATGCGCGACGGTGAGATCACCGCGCGCTTCGACGCCAGCCCCGGCAACAAGCCGAAGCAAGTGGATCTACTGCGAGCGATGGTGTGACCGATGAATGAAGGGTTTTCCATCAGGCGGGTGTTCGAAGGCAGGTGGACGCAAGGCGCCATTCCACTGGTGCTACTTGTCGCACTGCTGTTGATCATCGAGATCGCCGCGCCCGGCTTTCTCACCGGCGAAACGGTGGCACTGTTGTTTGCCAACACCGCCGTGCTGTTCATCCTGGCGACCGGCGTCACCTTCGCCATCCTGCTCGGCGGCATCGACCTGTCGATCCAGGCGGTGGCTTCGCTGGCCAGTGTTATTCTGGCGCAATTGCTGCCGTCGCTCGGCCTCGCCGCTTTTCCGGTGGCGATCCTGTCGGGCCTCGCCTTCGGCATCCTGAGCGGCGTCGTTCACGTCAAGCTGCGCGTGCCGTCCTTCGTCGCGACGCTCGCCACCGGCGGCGTGGTTACCGGTCTCGCGCTGTGGGTCTCCAACGGCCGCGCCATCACCATCGAGGAGGGTGGCCGTGAAAACACCGCCTGGATCAACGCGACGGTCGCCGGCATTCCGGTGGTGGTGCTGATTTCGGCGGTCATCGGCATCGCCGCCTTCCTGGCGCTGCGCTACACGCGCTTTGGCCGCCAGGCGATCGCCGTCGGCGCCGGCGAACCGGCGGCCTGGGCGGCGGGCATCAATGTCGACCGCACCAAGATCATCGCTTTTGCGGCCTCAGGTATGCTCGCGGCAATTGCCGGCGTCGTGCTGGCAGCCAGGCTGTCGAGCGGCTCGCCGGTGCTGGCCAACCAGTTGCTGCTGCCCGCCATTGCCGCCGTCATCGTCGGCGGCACGGCGATTACCGGCGGGCTGGGCGGCGTTGCCCGCACGGCAGTCGGCGCGCTGATCATCTCGATCGTGCGCATCGGCATGACCTTTGTCGGCGTCAACATTTTCCTGGAAAACATGGTGTTCGGCGCGGTGCTGATTGCCGCCGTCGCCATCACCATCGACCGCAGCAAGATCGCGGTCATCAAGTGATCCCGCCTCCCAAGCAAGCGCGGGCAGGTAGGGACCGCATCGGCGCGAGGCCGATGCGGTCCGGCCTGCAATCACTGCATGGTGTCGAGGCCGATCAGCTCGATCTTGTAGCCGTCCGGATCTTCGACGAAGGCGATGTGAGTGGTGCCATGCTGCATCGGGCCGGGCTTGCGCGGGATCTTGGCGCCGCGCTTTTCCAGTTCCGCGCAGACGGCGTAGATGTCGTTGACGCCGAGCGCCAGGTGGCCGAAGCCGGTGCCGATCTCATAGGGCTCCTCGCGGCCCCAGTTCAGCGTCAGCTCGACGACGGCTTCCTTGTCCTCGGGGCCGTAGCCGACAAAGGCGTTGGTGAATTTGCCGCCGGGATAGTCGTCGCGGCGCAGCAAGGTCATGCCGAGAACCTCGGTGTAGAAGGCGATCGACTTGTCGAGGTCGAGCACCCTGATCATGGTGTGCATATAGCGAAAGCCCGGGGCGTCGCTCATTGGGGAAGTCCTCCGAATTCTGTGATTTGCAGGTCTGACCATCCACATCAAACGGATGGCGGCAAGATGGCCTCGCTTGATGTTCTCAATCAGGGTTGTATGATAACACGACAACAGCTGTGTTTGTCCAGTCGTTTTCCCCTGGGGTGCAGAGTCCATTCATGAATGCCGTGCCGCCCACCTCCGCATCGCAGATCGCAGCCCTGGCCGGCCTGCTGCCGGATGGCGGACTGCTGACCGAGGAAGCGGATCTGGCGCGCTACAGCCGCGACTGGTCGGGCGATCATTACGGCCGTCCGCTGGCGGTGGCTCGGCCCTCTTCAGTGGAGGAGATGTCGGCGCTGATGCGGTTCTGTCATGCCGATCGTATTCCGGTCGTGCCGCAAGGCGGGCTCACCGGCCTTGTCGGCGCGGCGGTGGCGGCCGACGGCAACGAGGTCGTTGTCTCGCTGGAGCGCATGAACAGGATCCGCTCGATCAGCCCGATCGACTTCGCCATGGTGGTCGAGGCCGGCTGCATCCTCGAGGACGCCAAGCGCGCCGCGGAGGAGAGCGACTGCATCCTACCGATCACGTTCGGCGCGCAGGGCAGCTGCCGCATCGGCGGCAATGTCGCCACCAATGCCGGCGGCTTCAACGTGTTGCGCTACGGCATGACGCGCGACCTGGTGCTTGGCCTCGAAGTCGTGCTGGCCGACGGCCGGATTTGGAACGGGCTGAAGGTGCTGCGCAAGGACAATCGCGGCTATGATTTGAAGCAGGTCTTCATCGGCTCGGAAGGCACGCTCGGCATCGTCACCGCCGCGGCACTGAAGCTCTTTCCCAAGCCGACACAGATCGAAACGGCGCTTGTCGGCCTACGCTCCGTCGAGGATGCAATGGCGCTCTATGCCAGGGCCCGGCGCGGCTGCAGCGACCTGCTCACCGCCTTCGAGTTGATCCTGCGCGGCGGCATCGAGATCACCATGCGCGAGGGTAAGGATTTCCCCGAGCCGCTCGGCAAGCCTTACCCCGCCTATGTGCTGATCGAGGTTTCGTCCGGCGGGCTGATCAACCTCAAGGATATGCTTTTGAGTTTTCTCGCCGGCGTCGAGGATCTCGTCGAGGACGGCATCGTGGCATCGACCCGGGCGCAGGCCGAGCGCCTGTGGCTCTACCGCGAGATCATGGTCGAACGGCAGGGCCGCGGCGGCCGCTATCTGCGCACCGACGTCTCGGTGCCGATCTCGAAGCTTGCCGATTTCGTCGCCGACGCGCTCACCGAACTGGGGCGGGCGAGACCCGACGCGCTGCCCGTCACCTACGGCCATGTCGGCGACGGCAACATCCATCTCAACGTCGTGCCGCCGGAGGGCATGGAGGCCGAGGCGATCGAGCATCTGTTCGAGCAGGCGGAAGCGGGGATTTTCGCCGTCGTCGACCGCTATGGCGGCTCGATCAGTGCCGAGCATGGCATCGGCCGGGTCAAGCAGCGGGCCTTCCTCGACCGAATCGATCCGGTGACGCTCGATCTCGCGGCAGGCATCAAGGATGCTTTCGATCCGCGCCATATCCTCAGCAACGGACGCATTCTGGCGTCCGCATCCGTGCTCGACTATAGGTGAGCGATGACGCTGAAGCTCGACAAGGTCAATCGCGGTCCGCACCTCTCCACCTTGGTTGCGAGTTCCATCTCGCGCGAGATCGCGCAAGGGCGCCTGAAACCCGGCGATCAGCTGCCAACCGAGCAGGCGCTGGCGACCACCTTCGGGGTCAGCCGCAACGTAGTGCGCGAGGCGATCGCAAGGCTGCGCTCCGAAGGCCGTATCTGGTCGCAGCAGGGCAGGGGCGCCTTCGTCGCCGACGCCACCAACGCCACCGTGCTGACGATCGACTATGAGACCTTGCAGCGGGCGGGTTCCTTCCGCAACCTGTTCGAACTGCGCGGCATGCTGGAAGTGCAGATCGCCGCGCTCGCCGCGACCCGCCGCTCCGATGCCGATATCGCGGCGATGGAACAGGCGCTCGATGGGATGCGCACGGCTCCCTATGGCAGCGTCGCCTGGCTGAAGAATGACCTCGGTTTCCACCGAGCCGTCGCCGAGGCGACCCAGAACCCCTATATGGGCCAGTTTCTCGTCTTCGTCTCGGAACGGGTGCGCGAGAGCATCCTGGCCGCCGGCAACCAGCAGAAGTCCGACGACATGGCGCGCACGACACTGGGCGAGCACGAGCGCATCCTGGCCGCGATCAAGGCCGGAGACGCGAAAGGAGCGAGCGCCGCGATGACGCGGCATCTCGCCGGTGCGGCTTCGCGTGTCGGACTACCGGGAGGTGAGGTTTCGGCGAAGCCAGCATCGCCGGCACGGCACTCAAGGCTGCGGAAGGCTGTGCGGCGGCGGGCGGCGGGGTAGGCAGCGGCTTAGCCCGCGCGGTCAGCGCCAGCCGAGACGGAGGGGGAGCGCGCTGTGCCAACTCACTCAGCCGCCGGCACCACCAGCGACACCCCGTTTAACCCCGCCACAATATCCGACAGCGCCGGCACAAATTTTTCACCGTGCCCCGTAGCGACCGCTGTGGCAAACCCGTTGCGCACGACGGCGCCGACCGGGTTGGCGATGCCGGCGGCCTGGGCGAAGGAGGCGAGGTAGGTCATGTCCTTCAGCGCGTTGACGATGGCGAAGCGCTGGGCGTTTTCGTTCCGGTGGAGCACGAAGTCGAAGAAGGCCTGGTAGAAGCCGCAATCCATGCGACTGCCCGAGATCACGCTGTTGAAGACCTGCGGCGTCAGCCCGGCCTTGGCGCCTAGCGTCAGCGCCTCCGAATAAATGGCGGAATAGCCCATCGATATGAAATTGTTGAGCAGCTTCATGGTGTGGCCGCTGCCGGTCGGACCGGTGTGGACGACGCGCGCCGCGAAGGCTTCGAGCACCGGACGCGCGCGGGCGACCGCTTCCGCCACGCCGCCGACCATGACGTCGAGCTTGCCTTCGGCGGCCTCCTTGGGCGTGCGCGCCAGCGGCGCGTCGATCAGCGTCACGCCTTGCGCGGCAAGCTCTGCGGCAATCGCGATCGTCGAGGACGGGTTGGAGGTCGAGCAGTCGACGATCAACAGCGGTTTGCCGGCAGCCGCAAGCCCCTCCGGTCCCTTCACGACCGCTTCCACCTGCGGCGAGCCGGTGACGCAAAGGAGAACGATGTCGCAGCCTTCGGCGAGCGCGCGCGGCGTCGCCGCCTGGCCGGCGCCGGCGCTGACCAGCTTCAGCGCCGCCTCCTGGTTGCGGCGCGCCCAGACCGTCAGGGGCCAGCCCTTGGCCAGAAGGTTGGCCGCCATGCCCGAACCCATCGCGCCCAAGCCGATAAAGCCGATTTGCTGCTTCATGTTGGTCTTCCAGTGCTGTTGGAGTTTCTGTCTTGACGCATGTCGTTGTCCCAGAACCGCGCACACCTCTGGGCGACATGCGTTTGAAACGAAAGATTGCCGTTGCAACCAAGCGGTGCGATCCTTGCCGTAAGAATCGATTTAAGGGGCCGGTTTTCCAATGACGGATCGCGAGGGAGCAATGTTTGGCGCCATTCGCCAGTCCCCCAATCTCCGGGGCGAGCTGGTGGACAAGTTTGCCGCGCAGATCGAGGCCGGCGATCTTGCGCCGGGACAGCGGTTGCCCACTGAGCAGGAGATCGTCAATGCGACCGGCGTCAGCCGGACGGTGGTTCGCGAGGCGCTGGCCTCGCTGCGCGCGAGGGGGCTTATCACGACAAGGCAAGGCTTGGGCGCCTTCGTGGCCCAGGAACCCCCGCCCAAGACCTTTTCGATCGTGCCGACAGATGTCGAATCGATCGACGAGATCCTGGCGGTGCTCGAGCTCCGCATGGGTGTCGAGGCGGAAGCGGCGGCGCTGGCGGCCACGCGCCGGACCGCCAAGGACCTTGCCTTCATGGCCAAGCAACTCGACGCCATCGACCGGGCGATTGCTGAAACCGGCCTTGCCGCGACTGAAGATGCGGAGTTCCATCGCGCGATTTCGCTCGCCACGCACAACACCTATTTCAGCCGGCTCTTCGACACGTTCGGCGCCGCCATGATCCCGCGCCAATGGACGCAATTTGATCGCATGGAGCCTGCCGAACGCGAGCGGCATTTCGAGCGGACGCGACGCGAACACCGGGCGATCTACGACGCCATAGCGGCGCGTGACGCCAAGGCGGCGCAGCGCGCGATGCGGCTTCACCTGACCCGTTCCTACAAACTCTTCGAGCAGCTTCGCGACGGCGCCGGACATCTGGGAAAGATCCAACGACAGCGGGCGAACGGCACACAGTCCGGCTGAGGCCACAGCCGCCGGGCCCTTACGGCCAGGCCGGCATCGATTGGCGCTTCGCACGAGTGCCGGCAACATCCCGTCGCCCATCCAACCTCCCGACAACGCTCCGACGGCACTATCAATCGTAACGTTTTGCATGCTTACAGGGTTGTCATACAACTGCTCAGTCTGGTATCCCTGTCGGGACGACCCGTCAAGATGACACGGGCTTTGAGGAGTGGTTTTCATGCATCAAAGGCGATTTGGCCGCGCCGGCTGGCAAGTGTCGGAGATTGGCTTTGGCAGTTGGGCTATCGGGGCCGACTGGGGAGACGTTGAGGAGAAGGATGCGATCGCGGCGATCAATGCCGCGCTCGATTCAGGCGTGAGCATGATCGATACGGCCGACGTCTATGGCGACGGCCGGGCGGAAAAACTGGTCGCAAAGGCGCTCAAGGGGCGGGGCGGCGACCGGCCGATCATCGCCACCAAGGCCGGCAAGCGGCTGAACCCGCATGTCGCCTCCGGCTACAATCGCAAGAACCTGACCAGCTTCGTCGAGCGCAGCCTGCGCTATCTTGAAGTCGACGTCCTCGAACTGGTGCAACTGCACTGTCCCATGACGGAGGTCTTCTACCAGCCCGAAACATTCGAGGCGCTGGACAGGCTGGTCGAGGAAGGCAAGATCCGCCACTACGGCGTCAGCGTCGAGAAGGTCGAGGAAGGCATCAAGGCGCTGCAGTATCCCGGCGTCATCAGCGTCCAGATCATCTACAACATGTTCCGACAGCGCCCGGCGGAGCTGTTCTTCGACATGGCGCGCCAGCAGGATGTCGCGATCATCGTCAGGGTGCCGCTGGCCAGCGGACTCTTGTCCGGCAAGTTCCGGAGCGATTCCAGTTTCAGCGCCAAGGACCACCGCAACTACAACAGGCAAGGCGAGGCCTTCGACGTCGGCGAGACATTCTCCGGCGTGAATTATGAGGAAGGCCTGCAGGCGGTCGAGGAACTGCGGCCTCTGCTGCCGCCGGGGGCGACGATGGCGCAATGGGCGTTGCGCTGGATCCTGATGAACCCGGCGGTGACGGTGACCATCCCGGGCGCCAAGTCCGTTCGGCAGGCGCAGGAAAACGCCGCTGCGTCCGACCTGCCGCCGCTGTCGCCGCAAGTCATGGAGCGCATCGCCGACATCTACCAGCGGCGCATCAAGGCCGCGGTGCATCAGCGCTGGTGAGCGCCATGGGCACCGGCAAGCCCCTGGTGATCGACGGGCATCAGCATTTCTGGGATCCGGCTGATGGCTCCTGCGGCTGGATGACGGAGGATTACGCTTCCATCCGTCGGGTGTTCTCCCCCGAGGACCTGAGGCCAGCGGTCGCCGCTGCCGGCGTGGACAAAACCATCCTGGTTCAGACGTGGCATTCGCTCGACGAGACGCGGGCGTTCCTGGAGACGGCAGGCCGGACCGATTTCGTCGCCGGCGTCGTCGGATAGGTCGACCTCACCGATGCCAAGGTGGCGGCCACACTGTCGGAACTGAAGGCGCGGTCGGATGGCCATTACCTGGTCGGCATCCGTCACCTCGTCCACAATGAGGCTGATCCGAACTGGCTGCTGCGCACGGATGTCCAGCGCGGGCTGGCGGCTGTCGCCGATGCGGGGCTGGTCTATGACCTGCTGTTGAAGGAGCCGCAGATTCCGGCTGCCCTGGAGACGCTGGAGCGGCATCCAAATTTGCGTTTCGTGGTCGACCACATCGCAAAACCGTGCATTGCGCAGCACGCGATGGAGCCGTGGGCCGGATTGACGCAGGGCTTCAGGGCGCATCGCGACCATGTCTGGTGCAAGCTCTCCGGAATGGTCACGGAGGCCCACTGGCGGCGCTGGAAGCAACAGGATGTGCAGCCCTATGTGGACGAGATCCTTTCCATTTTCGGCCCGTCGCGATGCCTGTTCGGCTCGGATTGGCCTGTCTGCCTGGCCGCCGCCGACTATCAGTCGGTCAAACGCACCCTTGGCGAGTGTCTTGCCGGGCTGACCGAAGAATGTTCGCAGATTTTTGGCGCTTCCGCCGTCGAGGCCTACCGCTTGTCGCTGTGACAGTGGCAAGGCTCTGAGCCTCTCCCGCCTTGGCGGTTGCCGGGCCACATTCATCATCACCATGATCGCGGCGCATGTCTCTGCGTTGCGCATCCTTGTCCGGCACCTCGCACCGACTGCGATGAACTTTGCTCAACCAAGGTGAGATCAGAAACGGACGAACGAAACGGGGCGACACGACGCCACCGGCCGCTCGCTCCTAGGCCGGAGTCATGTTGACAGCTGTGTTACATGGTAATAGGGTTGTATGACAAGTTGGCCATGTAACGGGAGGAACATGCATGAGACAGCTAGGACTTGGATTGACCATGGCGGCCGCGGGGCTCGTCATGGCTTTGCAGACGGCCCGCGCCGACGAGGAGCTGCCTATCGGCGTCATCGCCGCGCAATCGGGCTCATTCGTTTCGGCCGGCAACACCATTGTGGGCGCCGCCAATTTGGCGGCGCAGCAGATCAACGACGCCGGCGGCATCAAGGTCGGCGACAAGACCTACAAGATAAAGCTCTATATCCGCGACAACCGGACGGATGTGAATGTCAGCATCGCGGCCGCGCGCGAGCTGGTCAACGACATCGGCGTCAAGGCGATCTGGGGCACGGAGACGCATGACTTCTCGGTGTCCATGGCCAAGATCACCGGCCCGGCCAAGGTGCTGCAGTTTTCCGGAAACAGCTCGCTCGGCGCAGTGCTGGACGACAAGGCGATCGCCGACGATGGCTGGCTGCACTACACGTTCCAGAGCGAGCCGCAGGAATGGCAGCGCAGCGGCAGCACCGCCAAGGGCGTGTTGTCATTGCTGACGCCGCAGCTGAAGTCGCCGCCGAAGCATTCGGTGGTATTCGTCGGCAACGACGCGACCGGGCAGTATCTGTCCTCGCACTACGTCAAGGCGCTCGAAGCGGAAGGCCAGAAAGTCGACCTGGTGCAGTATCCGCCGGATACGACCGACTTCTCGCCGCTGCTCACCCGCATCAAGGGCATGAAGCCCGATATCGTGCATTTCTGGTACAATGGCGATTCAACGCTCACCGCCTTTCCGCAAGCCCTCAAGCTCGGCGTGGCGCCGTCCTATTTCCTGTTCGGTGTCGATCCGGGCATCTATCAGGAGCGTAGCCTGAAGGCGGACGTGCCGGTGACGTTGAGCTGCGTGCCGGTCTGCTGGGGTTCCTCGCCATTTCCCGAGGTGAAGCAGTATTTCGACAAGTATTTCGGTCTCGGCGCCGCCAAAGGTCCGCAGTCCTCGGTCTCGCTGCTCTACTATGATTACTTCTTCTGGTACGCCAAGGCGCTGGAGAAGGTCGGCACGATCGACGATCCGGACGCGGTGGTCGCAGAGCTTCTGAAGTCGGACTACAAGGGCGTCGTGTCGCCGGTGCCGCTGGTGTTCAACAAGCATCACCAGGTCACCTTCGCGACCGAGGTCTGCATGGTTGAGCCCAACACGTCCGACCAGTTCAAATGCGCGGTCGAGCAGCCGCCGGGCGCTCCGCCGCCCGGCGACAACGGGGGCTGAGGCCGCCCACGTACTATCCGACATTGGGATGGGCGGCGAAGGTTCCGCCCATCCTTCCCCTGCAGGTTTCGCCACCCGGATTTGACGATGGATATTTTTGTGCAGCAACTGGTGAACAGCCTCTCGGTTGCCAGCGTCACCATTCTCATCGGCATCGGTATCACGCTGATCTTCGGCCTGGCCGGCATCGTCAATTTCGCGCATGGCGAGTTCCTGATGGTCGGCGGCATGGCGACCTGGTTCATGGTCGGCGCCGGCATGAACTTCTTCGTGGCGCTGGTGTTCGCCGGCCTGCTAGTCGGCGCGCTCGGCTTCGCCGCCGAACGATGCCTGTTCCGGTTCACGCTCAACCGCCCGATGAACGGCTTCATCATGTCGATCGGCCTCAGCGTGATCCTGCAGCATGCCGTCATCCGCGTTTTCAACGAGTTCCAGAAAAGCATCACCGATCCGGTCGGTCTGGTCTGGACGATCGGCGGCGTCGACATCATCGCCATGCGCGCCATCGTCGTCGCGATAACGGCCGTCATCGTGGCGATCACCTATTTCGGCATCTCCCGCAGCCGCTATGGCATGGCCTTGCGGGCGAGCGTCTCGGACCGCGACACGGCCGAGCTGATGGGCATTCCGGTGCGCCGCTACGTCACCGGCGTCTTCATCTATGGCAGCCTGCTTGCCGGCATCGGCGGCGCCCTGATGATTTCGCTATTTCCGATCACGCCCTTCACCGGCAGCGTCATCATCATCCGCGGCTTCGCGGTCTCGCTGATCGGCGGCCTCGGCAATGTCGGCGGCGCGGTCGTCGGCGGCCTGGTGCTCGGCCTTGTAGACGGCCTCAGCGCCGGCTACGGCTATCCGGAATGGACCGATGCCTATTCGCTGGTCGTGATGATCCTGATCCTGGTGTTGCGGCCCCAGGGCCTGCTCGGCGGCACGCTCGGCCCGAAGGCATCGTGAGATGTCGATGCCAATGACCGACAACAGCGCCGGCAAGACAGGCGCCGCACCAGAAGGCGCCAGAGCACGGGATCGCCTGGCGCTTCTGACGGCCGACAACGCGTCGGTTCCCCTGCCGGCCGGCGTCCAGGCCATTACGGCAATCCTGCTGGCGGTGCTGCTCATCGCCTTGCCATGGCTCGGCCTCGGCTATCGCTTCCTGTCGATCGCCATCACCACGCTCTATACGGCGATCGCGCTCTACGGTCTCGGCCTGCAGTTCGGCCAAGCCGGCATCATGTCGGTCGGCCATTCGGCGTTGATGGGGGTCGGCGCCTACGCCTCGGCCATCCTTTCCGTGCAGCTCGGCTTGGGCTTCTGGACGTCGTTGCCCTTCGCCATGGCCCTGTCGGCGATCGTCGGCGGCGTCATCGGCCCGCCGACGCTGAGGGTGGGCGGACAGCACTACATCATCATCACCTTCTGCTTCTGCGCCCTCTTCGTCATCGTGCTGACCAATGGCGGCACCTTCACCGGATCCGCGACAGGCCTCGACGTCGGGTCGGTGACACCCTTGCCTGGCATCAATTTCGACAAGCTCTCCAACAATTACTATTTGGTTCTGGCGGCGCTCTTCCTGGCGCTCGCCGCGACCTATCTCATCGGCAATTCGCGCTACGGCCGGAAGTTGCGGGCCATCCGCGAGAACGAGCAGCTGGCGCGTTCGGTCGGCATCAATGTCGACCTGCACAAGCTTGGCGTGCTCATGGTGTCAGGCCTGTTCGCCGGCCTGGCCGGCGTGCTGCAGCTCTATTACCTGCGCCACATTTCGCCGACCCTGTTCGGCGCTTTCCCGAGCCTTTACCTGGCGCTGATGATCATGCTGGGCGGTGCCCGCTATCTCTACGGGCCGCTGATCGGTGCGGTCGTCGTTAATTTCCTGCCCGAGGTGCTGAACCTCGATCCGGTCGATTCCCGCATCGCCTATGGCGTCTGCCTGCTTCTGGTGATCCTTCTGCTACCGGGCGGAGTCGGCGCAGGCATCAAGAACATCTACTGCGCGATCGCCGGTGAGTCAGAGACGCAAAAGCAAAGCGGAGGCTCGAATGGCCGCGCTTGAGGTGAGGGGGCTGCGCAAGCAGTTCGGCGGCGTCGTCGCGCTCAACGGCATCGATCTCGACATCGACACCGACCAAGTCGTCGGCATCGTCGGTCCCAACGGCTCCGGCAAGACGACCTTGTTCAACGTCGTTACCGGCGTCCATCTGGCCACCGGCGGCACGGTATCGTGGCAAGGACAGGACATAACCAATATCGGCGCGCACCGCATCGCCCGAAAGCGGTTGGTGCGGACGTTTCAGCAGGCGATGTCCTTCCCGGGCCTGACCGTCGACGAGAACGTTCGCATCGCCTGGGAGCAGGGCAGAAGGGGAGACAGCCGATGGGCGTCGCCCGGGATGATCCTGGACTTTGTCGGCCTGGCGCCGCTCGGCAGGGCGATCGCGGGATCGCTGCCCTTCGGCAGCCTGAGACGCCTTGGTCTGGCCGTCGCGCTCGGGGTCTCGCCCGAACTCCTGCTGCTCGACGAACCCGGCGCCGGGCTGAACGACAGCGAAGCCCAGGCTTTTGCGGCGGTCATCGCGCAACTGCCGCCGCAAGGCATCGGCGTTTGTCTCATCGACCATGACATGGACATGATGGCCGACCTCTGCGGCCGCCTCGTTGTCCTCGACTTCGGCACCAAGATCGCGGAAGGCCCCCCGGCCGAGGTTCTTGCCGACCCCAAGGTGCGCGAAGTCTATCTCGGTCCCGACAAGACGGCGGCCGCGTCATGAGCCTGCTTGCCGTCGAGCACGTGGATACCGGCTATGGGCCTGTCGCCGTCAATCGCGACGTCTCGCTTACGGTCGGGCAAAACGGGATCGTCACCATCCTCGGCCCCAACGGCGCCGGCAAGACGACGCTGTTGCGTTCCATCGCCGGCCTGGTGAAGCCGCGGCGCGGCACGGTGACCTTCGAGGGCCGCGACGTCACCGCGCTCCACGCCGACGAAAAAGCAACGCTCGGCGTCGTGATGGTGCCCGAGGGCCGCCATGTCTTCGCCGACATGAGCGTGCGCGAGAACCTTTTGCTTGGCGCCTACTGCCGCAAGGACCGGGATGCAGTTGAGGCCGACATAGCCTTGATGGAGAACTATTTTACCATCCTTGCCAAGAAGCGCGGCGCCAAGGCGGGCACGCTCAGCGGCGGCCAGCAGCAGATGCTGGCCATCGCGCGGGGCCTCATGGCAAGACCGCGCATCCTTTTGCTTGACGAACCCTCGCTCGGACTGTCGCCATTGCTGGTTTCGGAGCTGCAAGGCATCATCATGAACGTCCGCGAGAAGTTTCATGCGGCGGTGCTGCTGGTCGAGCAGAACGCCGGACTTGCGCTCTCGGTGGCCGAACATGGCTATCTGATGAATTCCGGTCGCATCGTGGCCTCAGGCAGTATCGACCAGTTGAAGCAATCGTCGGTCATGCAGGAGCTCTACCTTGGCAAGAGGGCGCAGCAAAACCACGGTCCCTCGCAGGCATCGCCCATGATAGGCAAATCTAGCGATCCGCATTGGCCTTCCGGCTAAGTGAGATTGCAGCCGTTGAGATCGGCTTTGCTCGCTTGCTGAGCGGCAGCTATCGAAACTGTCGCTGAAGCCGGACCGTTGGGCAATCGGCCCATCCTGCGCTTCCGAAGCGGACTCCCCCATTGGCAGGGTAACAGGCGGATGCCCCACGCCGATGGCGGCTATCGGCTGAATGCACGCTAACAGCTGACAGGCAGGTAACGGCCCCATTTCAGTCGTCCCGATCACAGGCAGGGCGTAAGCCGCGAGCTTATGTGCCGATGAGCACACGCGGCACCGACTTTCTATGTCGATGGATCTCCACCAACGTGCCGGAGACGGCCGGCGCCGATATCATCTCGGCTGCCGAGCTGACGCAGAAGCTATTCGCCGGCGCCAAGGCGATCGGCATAAGCAGTGTCGAGATCGAGGAAGACACCGGCAGTGTATATGAAACCATCCTGGACGCGATCGTCCGCTCCGATGCTGAAGGCGAGGCGGAATGATAGGCGCTCCGTGGACGCTCCGGTCGCTGATCGACACCAAGATGGCAGTCACCGTGTTCTGCAACGTCGCGGCATGCGGTCATTCTAATACTCTAAATCTGGAAAAGCTCCGCGACCGCTTCGGCCCCGACGCTCCGGCGATGGAATGGGATTTACGGCCGAAGCTTAAATGCGAAGCAGACGTTGGGCTGATCTACGCGCCGGATTCGAGCAAGGTGTCAGGTAGTGGGCCAGAACCTCTATTCGAAAACGAAGGGCGGATGACAGGGCGGCAGACCTTCTCACGCAGCGTGACGCTTCTAAAAATCCCGCTTCGGCGAAACTGGACTAGACAAGTTGTCCAGTCCTCGAAGGGCGCTGGGTGTGGCAGACTTTGCCACATTGCCGCTGGCCTTATGGCGCGCGCCGGCGCCGCAGAAATTGCATGTCTTTTTTTATTGAAAGACCGATTTCGGCGGAGTTATACGAATCCACGTTGTGCCATTGCTTTCGTAGGGAGGCATGCGATGGATAACGTGGTTCCATTCAGGAATGTGTCGGCTCGTGTCGAAGTGGCTGAAGTCTCTGGCGAATGGGTCGTCCGGGTGACCGAAAACGACCAAGAACTTACCCGATCATTTGAAGTAGAAGAATATGCGCTGTCCTACGCGGAAGGCCAGCGGATGCGTCTAGGGCTGAATAAGTTCGTGCGGCTCTAGGCGCGCATTTTACCCCCGGAGCAAAAAGCCCCGCCGGTTGGGGCCGGCGAGGCTTTTCGTTCAGGCCAGTGAAGGTGTGGGACCTCGGCGGCCGGAGGATCCAGGGGGGGTGGATCGGCGCGACCCTAGCCGAAGAATAGGCTGCACTGATAATCACGCCTGCGCACTACCAATCACAGCTGCGCGACCGGCGGTTGATAGCCGCTATGTGAATTGCAACGTCAGCACGGCACATTACCTAAGCGGCATGGAAACTGTTAAAAGGCCCCAGCGCTTGGGTCTGCTTCTTATGAGCCTGCGCCAATATCGTGGATGGATGGTGAATTGCTACCAGATTGCAGAGGAAGAGCCGTCGATTATAAGCGGGACAGGCCGGCATTTCTCTAACCTGGGGTTAGAGTGCTACAATCGAGGAATGAGCAAAAAGCCCGCATTCATCGTGTATCCCCCGCCCGCGAAGGGTTTTCCGTTCCTTGCCGTCATGCTCAAGCCAGACGGCACAGCTACTGCCCGCCCTTTCAATACCGAAGAAGAAGCCTCACTCTTCAACAAAGAGGCAGCGACGGCGCTGGGGTACGGCATCAAGCATTAAGCGGGATGCCGGTTGCGAAGAAGGACCAGGAGCGCACGACCTACGCCTGGATGTATGGCGTGCAGGCGCAAAAGGACGGCAAGAGGTGCCAGCCTACTGGCAGGAATACGCTGAGGCCTGGCTGCAGGGTTTCGACGGCGTAGCGATCGGCGCGCCGTCTAAAAGCGTCACCGCAATCCTGAGGCTGAACTGGACGAAGGTGCCGTCTCAGTCCCTTCATTGGAACAAATAGGCCCCGCTGAAATTCTCTCAAGATGAGCAGGCGCGCCCGCAAGTTCCTCGAAAGCTGGATGGACGACAACCTTCCAGAAAACCCGTCAGCAGACCCCGGGCTGATCGGCGATCTGGCGGATCGAGCGGCAGAAGATGCCGCCGAAGTAGGTATACCTGATGAGGAGATCCGTGAGGAGGCAAAGAGCCTGTTTGCGATCATGGCAGAGGCGCTCGCGAACAAAGGATTTCCTCCCACCACATGAGCACACGCAGCACCAACTTCGTTCATCAATGGATCGGCGACAATCTCGATGAAATCGGCGACGCCGACGAAACCGCCATTGCCGAACTGGTCATGAAGCTCCTCGCTGATGCGAAAGCGATTGGTATCAGTGAGGTGGAATTGGAAGAGGACAGCGGCAACGCCCACGAGGTACTCCGGGAAGCTATAACGGGCCGGCAGAGTGAGATGCCAGAATAGCGACGATATCCCGATCCCCCGATGCGATGGTCAGCCAAGCCGCCTGGCAAGCAGCGATCCGGCGCGGGCCCGGCATACTGCTGATCCATTACAACAGCCGCCACGTCATGGAGAAGATCATCACGCCCGGCGAAGTGCGTACCCCGCTTCGTGACCCGAGCAGTCATCCGTGCAGTCATAACCATGGAACGTTTCTTGCGCTTTTGCCGGGTCGGCAAGGGAGCCGGCCAGCGTAAGGGCGCCGGCGACGACAAGAATTCGTATCATTAGCAAACACTCCGATCGAAGCCCCGGCGGTCGGGTATTCTTCGACTTTGGCGAAGATGAGGCTGGATATCGAGCCTCAGTCCCAGTCCTTGTCGAGGATGGCGGGGCGAGAATTCCAGCTTTTCACGGCGTTAGCTTCGTCAACGCCCCGCGCCTCACCTGTCACATACGGGCTCACCTCAGAGCTCGTGCAGAACGGGCAATGCTCGGCATTCATTTCGGCGAGCGCTTTCCCGCCTTCTTTCCCGGCTTTGCAACGGGTTTGCGGCCGAGGCCGATCGCCTTCGCCAGCACGGATCGCTGCGCCGCGTAGTTGGGGGCGACCATAGGGTAATCCCGCGGCAGATTCCATTTGGTCCTGTATTCGTCGGGCGTCATTCCCAACAAGCCAAGATAGCGTTTCATCGACTTAAATTTCCGACCGTCCTCGAGGCTAATGATGAAGTCCGGGGTAACTGACCGCTTCGGATTAACTGCGGGTGCCAGGGCGGCTTGTGGCTCCGCCGCCGGCTGACCAACGCTGGACAGGGCGGCGTTCACGCTCGCAATGAGATCCGGCAGACCAGAAACGGGGACAGGATTGGCACTCACGTAGGCTGAAACAATATCTGCGGTGAGCTCGATCAAGGCGCTATTCTCTTCCGACATAAAAACTCCGTTGCGCGGCTAACATCCACCTGTCTTCTTAGCTTGGTTTTCCGGAATTGCCAGCAATCTTCGCTATTTCTGCCTCCGACTTTGCAGCCTCATTCAACTGCTTTCGGATGGCGTTAATGATATGGCCAAGCCACCTTGAACGGCAGTTCGGCGAGCGCCGCACCGACGACGTGCATCTGCTCGTCGAGTTCGATCGTGTGCATGTGGGCTCCCTATGTCCGAATCCAGCCGTAGCCGGCCGTCTGGTGAAGGTCTTGGGTGAGGGCCGCAACACGCTCGGCAAGCTGCGGCAAGGTGACGGAGCTGGTCACGTAGGTGGTTCTCGTGAATGTGCCGGTCGGCACGCCCCAGCCGGTCTTTGCGGCTACCGGTGTCGTTCCGAAAACGCCGATGCCGGTTGTGTTCAACTCGAGCTTGGTGGCCGCGCCGCCATCGTTCAGCTTTACGCCGCCGGTGCCCTTACCCTGGACGATTGGTTTCCGTGCCGCCCCAGCTTGTTGGCGACGCCACATGCCCAATCTCGGCCTGTTTGTAGAAGTTGGCACCGCCCGTGTAGAACGAATGAGCGCCCGCGCCTTTGTGCCGAAGCTGGTGCCGACGTCGGTATCGGAGCCTTTGGCCCAAAAGAGCGGCGCCTGGCCAGAAACAGACGCCCATCACAACGGTGATAAGGCAGTCCTCAAAGCCAGACGGGACACTTCTTCAACAGCCTGCTAGACGAGCGCCATCGGCATGTAGCGGATGATAATCTTGTCCTGCCGAAATCTTCGTTCGAGTTCCGCGCGGCGGTCGCGCCAGTCCGCCAGATCGATTTCCTCCGTCATCACCTCGAAGATGACGATGTCGTCTCTGTCGGATTGCGTGCCTTGCTCCCACAGGCCCTCTGCAGGCGCCTGCAGATAAGCCGTAACGCCTTTAAAACGCCCTGCCAGTTCCTCCTTGACCCCATCGAAATCCTCCCGCGGGAAAGGCTGGCCGCCGTTGTCGGCTCGGGGAAGCAGGATTTGAACAAGGTGCATGCGGCCACTCGCTGAATGGCAGTCAACGCTTACGAAGTCGACGGCGTTCCATTGTGCAAGAGGTGGGCTTCGGTCAGACATCCACGGAGAGCAAGGCTTGAGCGCTACGCCTACCGCATTAGGCCCGCCGCGCGCAGGGCATCCTCAATGACCTTCTTTACAGCTCGAGCCTGCGGTCCTTGCAAGTCATTTAGAGCCGGTTCCGCAGTCTTGGCCTTCGCCGGTTCCTCGGACCCTGCCCGAAGATGAGATGTTGGTGGCGTCGTTTCGACCCTTGGCGTAGCTGACCTTGGCGAAGCGGACCTAGCCCTCGCTGACCCTCTCGCGTCGTCGGGATCGCCGAGACCCCAGAACCGCGCTATCTCCCGGGTTGAAGAGATACCTACGTCAAGCATGTAGGGGCCGGCATTGCCGAGGCCGTCGCCAATGGGCGTACCGTGGCCCATCCCTGCAATCATATTTACCTCGATCTTCGCTTCTCCAGTTTCGTCAACCCAGACCTGCCTGCTTCGTCCACGCTCGCTCGTCGAATGGGTCGGCGCCTTGTCGAGTTTGTGCGCGCCGCGCCACTGCGCAGCAATGGACTCCGCGTTAACGGATGCCACAGTGCGATCGGCGGACCCCTGCCAGATCGAAAGCCTTGGCCAGTGCCCATTGTTCTTGGAGGCTTTCCGGAGAAGCCGCCGCAATTCTTGCTCGGACGGGCCGCCGTGGCCGCGCATGAGATCAAACGCTTCGGGAACGGTTGTCGCGCAACCGAAGGGTAGGCCGGCAATGATGCCGCCGCCGGCGAACACTTCAGGATAGTTGGCGAGCATCGCCGCGGCCATGGCCCCGCCGGCCGAAAGACCGGTAACGAATACCTGCTGTCGGTCCAGGCCGTGGAGAACGACCATCGTCTCGACCATCTGCCGGATCGAAAGGACCTCGCCACGATCGCGCGCAGTGTCTGTAGGCAGGAACCAGTTGAAGCAGAGGTTCGGGTTGTTGGCGCGTTGCTGTTCGGGATAGAGGAGCGCGAAGCCGGTCTCGTCGGCGAGTTGGGACCACCCGGAGTGGGAGTCGTAGCCAGCGGCGTTCTGGGTGCAACCGTGCAGTACGACGACGAGCGGCGCGCCATCCGGGAGGTCAGCTGGCCGGTAGTATCTCGCCCGCAACGCGCCGGGATTGGAGCCGAAACTATCGAGGGTGGAGAGGCGATCGGCGAATGTGAAAGAGATGAGATGCATATTTTGTTGCGCGCGTTGTGCCCTGAGGCGGGCGATCGTATCGGAAATTTTTCGCATGTGGCCCGTCCTTGTTTTCGACCCCGGTGTTGAAGGCGTGAGGTGCAACGCGCTCGCAGCAATATCGTTGCTGCAGTGCACAATAACAAGGAAGACTGGTCCAAGCCGCCTGCGCGCCGGTGCCGATCGCTGTCGGGTGGGCTTCAAGGACGTGCGTTCAGGCGAACAAGGACGGCAAGGAGCGCGTCGTGATGGCTGCAGGGATTCGATGGCGAGCCCATTGGTGGCGCGCTTAGCCGTGGCGGCAATTGCTGCCACTGCCGGAAGGGGTAGGAGCGATCTTCCCAATCGGTGTCAATTTCCACTGGTATTGAACCACACCTCGCGCGCTTGCGCGCACGCGAGGGTTTCTTGAGTTAGCGCTAACGCCGAGTCCCCAAGCGGTTGCTGCCCAACGTCGCCGTCGAAACTTGAAACCCCCCTGTTCCCCTTGCAACCTCGCTTGTGCCCTGCGCTTCGGAACCGTCGCCGCGTCGCCGCGTTGATCGGCCAAGACAGGGAGACGATTGATGTGGCAAATGCTCAAGTGGACCTTGGCGATCTATCTAGCCAGGCGTGTTTATGCTGAGAACTTCGGCGGTAGGGAAATTGAGGCTACGCCAGTAGTTGCGCCTAAGTTGCTGGCGCCGCCGAAGCGGTCGAGTTCCGCGCGCCGATCTTCCTGATTGTCGTTTGCCGTCAGCCTCTTGAACTCGGCCCATGACATCCGGCGGCCGCGGTACGGGCGGACGACGCCTCTAGAGATCGAGGTACCCCTACCCATGGTTGCATAGAGCGCCGCGCTGCTATTAAAGCTTGCTGACGTATCATTCCGGTGGTAAGCGTCCGGTGGGGCTTTTCAAGTAGGTGAAATGTTAAATCGGATTGTGGCCCCGACCACACCCTCGCGCCACTTCAACTTTCCCATTCACAACGACGTCAAAGGCGGCGACTTCGTAGGGAATCTCACCAGGAACGGCGGGGCGGCCGGGCTTTTGCGCATAGCTGAACTCACTGCCACTGTTATTTTCGTATCGCGAGAATTGGGTGAACTTGCGGCGGCTGCTTCGCTCTTATGGTCACGGCCCTTTCGAACTCAACTAGGCATGCCTCGTCGCCGCAAAGGTCCCGGAAAACCTCGCGAACCGTTAGCTCGATCCGGCGGCCAGGGTAGCAACCGATAGGTCGCGAACGACGTTAGTGACCGTCTCTAAATCATAGGAATCAATTTGCAGGCCAGTGGGGGTCTGACATAGCTTCTCTCCCGCTAGGGCGAAAGCTTGATGGCCGCTCCCAAGCGTCCGTTTGCCTATCATCGGGTGCGGACGACGTGGAGAGCGTACGTCGATCCGCGCTCAACGCGAGTCTTTTCGTTGTGACAAGCATGGGACAAAACGTATTCGAAAACGAAAGGAACCTAGTTCCGCGACTGAGCTTAAGCCTCCATGAGCACACGCGGCATCAATTTCCTGGACAAATGGATTGCAAACAACATCCCGGAGATGGCCACGGCCGATGTCGTTTCGGTGGACGAGCTCACCCACAAGCTCTTTGCAGACGCGAAGGCGATCGGCATCAAGCGGGCTGAGATTGATGAGGAAGTGCCGAGTCTATCTCGCGTCCTGGTCGATGCGATTGCGCATTTTGACCCAGGTCTCCCGGAATGAGCGAGCGAGCCGCTAGATTTTTGCATCTCTGGATGGAAGCGCAAGGCTTGTTCGACGGCGTCTGCTTTAGTCAGGCGGCGATAAATGAACTGGCGAGGCACCTCCTGAGCGAGGCTGAGGCTGAAGGTATTAGTGAGGCAGAGATTACCCAGGCATTCTGGCGGCTTCGCGCCACCTTAAGACGACGACACCAGCTGTCACCCACGAAGCATTAGCGCCGTGAAAAAGCCGGCGCCCCACGGGTTTTGGTGGGTAAGCGCGGCACGCCGGCATCGGTAGGGTTAGGACTAGGCAAAGCTAATGTAGGTTGGGCCGATGCTATGGTGGGAGGGTGCAGCGAACCGCCCATCAGCCGTAGTGCAGTTTTGGTTTCGGCTCAGTGCCCGTAAACATTACCCCTATTCGATCGTTACGGCGCCACCGCAGCTCGCAGCGGTAACCAATTCCATCGGTCGGCACATATAAAAGAAAGTGTTCGGGTACCCTCGCGTCGGGCGGTACGCGGAGTTCCGCACCGGCCTCATGTTGGTTCTTGATGGAACAGCTAACCTCCGAATTCTGGATTCCAGTGATTATAGTCGCCCCTTTCAAGACACGTTGACGGTGCTGGCGCCGGTTTTCATCAGAGGGCTGATCTGGTCTGGTGACATGCTTAGACCGCGAGAGGGTTGTTTTCCACGTCTATCCTTATAGTCCTGAAACACCGCCCTTGGCTCAAGGCTCAGAAGAAACTGATCCGATGCGCGCACGCCACCGGCAGGGCATAGAGTGCATAGCTTTTCGTTCTAAGACGAGAGAGGCTTCGGAAGAGTTAGAAGTCTGATACGCGGCTGATTAGATCGCTATCAAAGGAGAGACTGCCGGCCCGTTCAAGACGGTGCCATCGGGCGCAAAATGCGAGCCATGACAGGAGCAGTCCCAGCACTGCTCGGTAGAATTCCAGGCGACTTCGCATCCGGAATGCGTGCAGGTCGCCGAATGCTGATGAAGCTTCCCGTCGACATCGCAACAGGCGGCGATCCTGCGCAGGCCATCGCGAAGGATCCCGCCTTGCCCGGGTTGGAGCTCGTCCACGGACTTCAACCCGCCAGGCAGCACGTAGCCGGCAAGATTTTTGACCGCGGATAAGTTTTCTCGAACGTAATTGATCACACCCGAGGGCGTCTTGCGCGACGGTTCATAAACCGCCGTCCACGGATTTGGAGTACCGGAAATCAGATCCTTCACGAGCAGGCCGGAAAGCGCGCCGTGCGTCATGCCCTGTCCGGAATCACCAGTGACAACATAGACCGACTGACTACCGGGATTGAGGCCGATGAAGGCGCAATAGTCGATCGTGTCCAGCACCTGCCCGGACCAGCGGGTGACCTCTTTGCCCAAGGTTGGCACGAGCGCGCGTATCCAAGCCTCGACCGCCTCGAAACGGATGTCGCCATCGTCGGCCTCGCCGGATTTGTGGTCGGCGCCACCGGCGATCAGATAGTCGACCGATCCCGGCCCCGGATTCATTCGAACATAGTGATAGGGATCGGCGATATCCCAGAACAGCGCATCAGGCAGACTTCCGCGCGGCAGGGTAAAGGCCATCGCATAGGTGCGATAGGGCGACATCTTGGTGTGAAGCTGGAAACGATCGTTGATCGGCGAATTCGTGGCGACGACCGCCGATCCTGCTTCGATGACGCCGCTATTCTCGGTGGAGACGCGCACCTTGCCATCCGGCAATTCCTCGACGGCGACCACGGGGCTGTCTGCGAAGATGCGACCGCCTTTGTGACGGATCGTTGCCGCCAGACCACGGAGATATCGCAGCGGATGGAAGGTGGCCTGGTTGGGATAACGCAGGACAGGCGCCTTCTCAAAACCTTTGAGCGGCACACCGGTCACGAGCTCGGCGGCCGCCCCGACCTTTCGTGCCGCATCGAATTCCTTCTGGCGCCGATCGCCGGCGTCCTTTGGCTCGACGCCCATGGCCGGGAACAGGAAGGCGTCCAGCCGGCGGAAATTGCAGTCAATGCCAAGCTGAGCGACGTTCTCCTCGATACGCGCGACACCCGCCTCGTGGCTTTCCTGGAAGAGCCGCGCGGTTTCTTCGCCGCGCAGATTGATGAGCGTGCTCAGGCCGTCATCGCAAATTGGCGCCAGGTGTGCTGTCGTTCGCGAAGTCATGCCGCCGGCAATCGGCCCGCGATCGATGACGATCACCTTCTCTCCGATGCTGGCGAGTTCGTAGGCGACCGACAGCCCGGCGATACCGGATCCGATGATCACGGTGTCGCATCTCTTCTTTCCCGAGAATTTCGGCGCGCGTGGATAGACGTCGACTTTCATCCAGAGCGACCGGGTCTGTTCACCACGCGCGTTCATACAAAGGGCCTCCGCAGCGGGTCAACTGGAAGCCTTTTCGTTGACTTTCCGCTCGGCGATCGTGGTGAGCTTCTTGTCGGCCGCCTTTTCCTCCTTGAGCGTCGTGGCCAAAAGTCTAGCAACGGCCTCGTTGCCGCCCTCTTCTGCCCACGCGATCAAAGTTCCGTAGCGGGTGATCTCGTAGTGTTCGACGGCCTGCGCAGCGGTGATCAGGGCTGCGTCGAGGACCTTTTTCTCGGCCACCTCGCCGGCGATATCGTTCGCTTCCTTGATGATGCCGTCGATTGCCGGGCAGGTCGTGCCCTTCGGCTTTTCGCCGATGAGCTCGAAGGCTTGTTCAAGTCGCTGCACATGCTTTTCTGTTTCGGCGAGGTGCGCTTTGAAGGCGGTGACCAGGTCCCGGTTGGTCCCCTTTTCGACCATATCAGGAAGCGCCTTCAGTATCTGCTTTTCGGCATAGTAGATGTCCTGCAGCACATGCAGGAACAGATCGTCCATCGTTTTGATGTCTTTCGTAAACAGACCCACGGCGCGCTCCTTGATTTGGATTTGGAAAAGGATCTGTTAAGAACGCGCGGCGCGACCGCCCGTTCCGGCCACTCTAACCGCAGGCGTCATGGGCCTGGGCATCGCATAGGAAACCTGACAGAGGAAGGATGTCGGCGGCACCCTCACCGAACTTCGTGAAAAAGCCCATCAATGCCTCGGCCGCATGGTCGGTGCCGATGACCAGGCCCCGGTTAGCGCCAGCAGCACCAACTGGGCGATCATGCGCTGACGCGCCTTGATATTGCCGAGCAAGAAATCCTCGCGTCGGCGTCACCGAGATCTGTGCCGGATCGCTTGATCGAATCCAGCATGGGCGTCGGCGGCCGGCTTGAGATCGAGACGGTGCACATCGGCTGCCTGTATTGTGTCTAAAGCACGTTGTGCGTCGCCCGCGTTGGCTTGGGCGCCGTAGGGCAGCCGAAGGTCAGGAATTTGGTCCTCGTATCCCGTCGCTCGCAATTCTTCCACAGCGCGTTGAGCAGAAGTGCAGCAGCCAGCGAATCCACCCGCCGCTGATCCCAAGCACATGGGCTCTGATACCCGAAGCACGCAGATATGTGCCGAGAAATTCGATGCGCCGACGTGCTTCCCGCGCCAGATCAAAGCTTGGAGCCACGCCGAAGGCATCGATAATCAGTTTCTGTGGGCGCCCCTAACGTTATAGCATTCCATCTATCCGCGCCGCCACGAGATCGGCGGCGGTCACCGTCTCAACCTGCATGCCGAAGCGGCTTTCATAGATTTCGATCATGGCGTCATGGGTAGAGTCCGTCCCCGAACAGATCGCGTCCGCGACAATGATGACGCGGTAGCCAAGGTCGATGGCGCCCATGGCGGTGGCGAGCACGCAAACCTCCGTCTCCGCCCCCGAAACGATGAGCGCATCAACCCCGGCCGACTGGAGTCGCGCATGCAGAGATCCATGCCATGCCGACATGACGGATTTGTCCTCGATCGACGCAGGGGGCACGAACCGGGCCAGGTCGGGGACCAGGCCAATCAGTCCTGGGTCGAGCCGAGTACGCGTCATCGAATCCCACTTGTGCCAATACCGGCGCCAGGCGCCGCCCATATCGTCTGGAGATCGGGGAGGAATAAAGCGAGTGAAGATTGTCCGTGCTGGGTCAACTTCGACGACGGCGATGACGTTGGGCAAGACCCGCTCCATCCAAGGAGTGTGCCATTCCGTAGGCTCCGCGAACATCCTTTGCATGTCGATGCAAAGGTGAACCCAGTGCCCTCGAAGCGGTCCAAAGCGCAGGCCTTCCTCCAATTTCGTCAAGGCTGGGCAGCCTTCCTGACGATGCTTTCCGCCTCGGCCTTGTTCGTACGGCCGACGACCTTGGCTTCCTTGCCGTCGGCGATGGTAGGCGACCAGGAGCTCGATTCCCTTGAGTTCGGCCGGGGGGACGTCCGAGAACTCATAGGGTGGACGATCCTGATGCAGCAGCCGCGCGATGGCCAGCAGACGGTCATTTCGCGGAGAATTTCCCTTTCTAGCCTCCTCCATCGCAATCCCGCCCGACAGCCGGTACAGCACCAGCGAGCCCGTCGGCAGGTCAGCATCCGTTCCGGCAAAACGTCCAGCGGCTCGCCATGCTGAGCTTTGGTCGATGGTAAGAAGCCAAACGGAAACGGGAAGGCGAAACCCGTGACGAGCAGCTTCTTGGCTCTAAGCAGCCCCGCTTCGCTATCATAGGCGAATTTTACGCGGCTTCCTCGCGGTGTCTCGACCACCACATTGTAGCCGCCCTCTACATCGAGAGCGATTTTGTCGATCGGTGCATGCATGGCCAAATAATTCCGTGGGCCCCTCTGTGTTCCAGGGGTCAATCGAACTCGATCCAGGCCGGAGCATGGTCGCTAGGCTTCTCCCAACCGCGCACGTGGACATCGACACCTGCGCGACGAAGTTTGGCGAGGAGCGAGGGATCAATTAGGAGATGATCCATCCGGAGGCCGGAGCTGCGATCGTAGCCGCCGCGGTACGAGAAATTCCAGTATGTGTAGATACCTTTCTCGGGATGGACGTGCCGCAAGGCATCAATCCACCCGTCCTCAAGCATTTGCGCATAGGCCTGCCGGCTCTCCGGAAAATAAACCGCATCGCCCAACCATCGCCTGGGTACGACGGCGTCGATCGGCGTTGGAACCACGTTGTAGTCGCCACAGAGAACGCTCGGCGCCCCCTCTTCACGCAAGAGTTGGGCGTAGCTGATCAGGCGATCAAACCAACGCAGCTTGTAATCGAACCTCGGGCCGGGCGCGGGGTTTCCATTCGGCAGGTAAAGGCATCCGACTACGAGACCGTCAACGTCGGCCTCGATATAGCGGCTATGGGTATCGTCGGGATCGCCCGGCAGGCCGCGGCGACGTTCCGCCGGCGCTATTCCTCGCGCGAGAATGGCCACGCCGTTGTAAGATTTCTGACCGTGCCAAATCGCTCCGTAACCCGCGGCTCGGATCGCCTCGACAGGGAACTTCTCATCCGATGTCTTCAGCTCCTGAAGGCAGACGATGTCATAGGTGGTTTCTGCCAGCCATTTGAGCAGGACGGGCAGCCGGCCATTGACGCCGTTTACGTTGAAGGTCGCGATGCGGGTCATCGGCCGAGACTATCAGATATAGAGGACGCAGCCGGCGCGGCGTGGTCTATTTCTCTTCAGCGCGCGAATCTTCTTGCGGCTGTTACCAACCGGCTTCACGGCCGACTTGAAGTTGGCCTTACTGGCGCCGGTTTTGCCCGCGTCATACTTGACTTCATGATCTTGGCCACCAGCGACCCCTGCGCGGTCTTGGTTGCGGCCACGTGACGTTCCAGTGTTTGCTGCCATTGCTTCCTCCGGAGTTCGTAGTTCAGTCACCAACAACGCGACCGGACTTGTCCGGTTCAATATGAAGCCATCGCCTATTGACTATGGCGTAACAACTACCCCCGCAGCGGCCAACGATCCCCTTGACGGGCTGCTTGCTTTTATGGGGCAGCGGAACCGAATCCGGCGGGGCTTTGATCTGGTGGTGGCTAGGACACGGGTCGGATGAGTTGTCTTCGTTGGGGATGGGGGCCGTAAACCGTGCAAAGTCGAAAGCTCGTCAAGGGCGCGCTTGTCAATCAGATCGATGCGGTTCGGCTTTCATTGCTGCAGGCAGAGCTATGCACCGGCTCCAAGCCGAACCGGACATCCTGGCGTTCTGGAATGAGCTGAACGGTAAAAAGGCGCGTCTTGTCTGGCTGGAGACCGAGCTGGCAAACTATCCATCAGGCAAGGTCAGAGTCGCGCTCGGATGGCAATTTGAGAACCAGCTTACGGACCGGGCGCCGCACGAAACCCTTTAGAGGTTATGCAGCCGGACGGACCAAAGAATAGCTCGCTTCCTGGAAATAGCCGCGCGACCCGTATCGCCAATGTCGCATCAGGGTCTGCATGAGCCTCGGTCTATGCCATTAGGACCAAGGGGACCCGCTCCAGGAACTTAGGGCCGCTGTTTTCGTTGTCGAAATGACGTCGGCAGATACCGACGCTCAGTCAACTAGGCAACAGGAGGAATTTCACAATGGTCCGCAAGATACTAGCTACGGCCGCGACGGCTGTTCTGATGTCGACGGCGCTCTGCACGGCGGGCGCTCACGCCGCAAATACCAGCAAGCCCACTACCCAGACGGAGGTTGTTGCGCCGGTCACTGATGGCAAGCTCGTCTCCAAGATCATGGGAGCCGCGGTCTATGACAGCACCGCTGATGACGCGACGAAGATCGGCGATGTTAATGACATCGTCCTGGACAAGGACGGGAACGCCAAACTCGTCGTCATTGGCGTCGGCGGGTTCCTTGGGGTGGGGGAAAAGAATGTGGCCTATGATTTCAGCAAGCTTGAATGGGTCAACAAGAACGGTGATCGCTGGTTGGTCGCAAAGACGACCAAGGATGAGCTTAATGCTCAGCCCAATTTCGATACCAAGGTTTACGATACCGCGGCAGCACCCACGGCCCAGACGACTAACAGCCAAGCGGCTAATGGCAAAACCGATACGACCTCGACAGCCTCGATCGACAAGTCGTCCTTGACCGACATGCCGTCAGACAAAATCAGTGCTGCAAATCTGATCGGAACCAACGTCTATGGCGCAGATGATGCGAAGATCGGCGAGATCGGCGACGTCATCCTGACTGGTGACAAGAAGGTCGACACAATAATCGTTGATGTAGGCGGCTTTCTGGGCATTGGCGAAAAGAAGGTCGCGGTCGGTATGGAGAACCTCAAGTTCATGACGGACAAGAACGGCAACCGTTACCTCTATACGAACTTCACCAAGGACCAGTTGGAGGCGCAGACTGCCTACGACAAGGCCAGTTACGCCCAAAACCGGGACAAGCAGCGCATCATCGTCAACAAGTAATAAATCATCGCTAAGCGCTCGCCCGTGGAGCGGGCGCTTAGACTGGACAACGCGGGAGCGGACTTGAAATTAGCCGACGAAGTCCGTCATAGCTCTGAAGATATCAGCGACCTCGTCCTGTCTGATGTCGTTTCTGCGCTTCATCGACGAATTAGGGTCAGCCACGAGTTCGATATTCCCTACATTGCTGGGTACAGCAGGGATGCAACTACGATTTACATCGACCGACATCTGCCGCGTACCATCAGGTGGAGAGGCAAGGACGTGCGGCTTGAACCATTTCTGGTGTCACGAAATTGTTGAAAAAGCTCTCTTGGACGAGTTGCGGCTTCATTATCTGCACGCACATCAAATCGCCTCTCGCATCGAAAGAGATGCGGTGAGAGGGGCTGGCCTGACCTGGCGGCACTACCAAAGCGTCATCAAGGGGCACGAGAAAGCGATCGATGAGGAACAGCTTCGCTGTGTGCCAGGGGAGTTAGATCTCACGCCTTACAAGGACCTGAAGGATTACCCATTGCTCCAACGGCTGGTCGAAGCATCGCAGTAGCTTGTTGCGCGGGATGGCCCAAGGCACAGAGACAGCGGGAAATTGAAGCAGGCAAACTGTCAAATTTTCTCGCCAATGGAACTTCCCCACGCACTGCTGGTTGCCCTGCATAGGGACGACTGAGGCCCATTCCGACCTGTGCATTCTGCAGGCAGAGCGCCTCGCCAACAGGAGACGGCCATGAAACATCAGACACTTGAAGAACTACATGAGGTCGCGGAAGTCGAAGTATCCTTCCCGGCGATGACGCGAGGGCAGCGTTTGGAACATTGGGCCATGCTGCTCGAGCGAAATCCCGAGCGATGCCTCGCCGCCTTCCCGGGGACGGAATATATGCCCTTGGATGTACGCGACAAAGCCCAATCCCTGGGTTCTGCGCTCAGTATCGCTTTCGCCGATCCAACTTTGTGCGCTGAAGGGCTCAAGAATGATACGTATGGCGAAGCCAAGCGCTTCTTCGAACTTAGGGATCGTCAGTTGCACGCAATTGTCTGCCATTGCCATGTCGGCGGGACCATGAAAGCCGGATGGGCTGCCGTTCAAGTTCGGTCTGCCATCGGCATCGAAGGGAAGCTTTTCAGCAGATTGCGTGAAGCGATTGCCCATTGGCCGGTATTTCGCATTTTAACCCATGCGAGGGAGTAAAAGACGCCTCAGGAAGCTGAAAAAGGCAGCGAACTAAAGTCCAAGCATATGCATTTGGGCCTTGAGATCGCTAACAGTGAGAATGCGGGCGAGCATCGCCCGTATTCCTTTTGGCTCATCAGACTGGTCTAAGATCACTCTGCTCGAAAGTAATCCCGTCAGATCCGCAGCATATCGGTGATTACTATGTACCTCGTCCAAATGCTGTTGCCCCGTTCAGATAATCAAGGTCAACCCTTTCCCGGAAGGGATTTCGATCGCCTGAAAGAAGAGCTAGCGGCTCGCTTCGACGGCGTAACCGCGTATCTCCACGCACCTGCGGAGGGTCTTTGGAAGGACGGCAGAGAAACAGACCGGGATGATATTGTCGTCTTCGAGATAATGACGCCAAAGGTGGACGTTTCAGATTGGCAGCGCCGACGGAGCGACTTGGAGCGCCGCTTCAGGCAGGACAAAATTGTTGTCCGATACTCGAAGATAACGCTCCTTTGAAGCTTATCGTATTGGGCCTGTCGAGACCCGGTACATTCCAGCCCGGCAGGGAATTTAGCATCGGCGACGAAGTCTCGATCTCGGCGACCATCATCAAGATCATCGACAGTCGGGCGAGCGTTGCGATCCCGGGCTACAATCACGCGCATTCGATTCCGGCACCGCCGAAGGCCAAGGCGAAAGATGCTGTGAAACCGACCGGCGAGGTCCGCCGCGTCGATGACGACAGCGTGACCGCCGGAATGGCTTGGGAGGTTTGTTCCCGTGATTTCAACCATCGAAACGATTTCGCACCAGCTTGAAACAAACTAGCTCTTCGGACGTTGCCAACCCCGTCACAACACGGAGGACCGGCAATGGCACACAATGGCACACGAAAAAAGCGTCCGGGTGCCTCGTTACGTCCGGACGACAAAGGTAGATTATACATGTCCGATTGCGTACAGACTGCCGGATCCCGGAGGTTCCGTGGACAACGAAAAAGCCCTAGGCCCAACGGCCTATCGGCCCAAACCCTGGGCCACTCAGCGGATCCGGCAGCGAGCGATTGAGTGCTTGAACAAATGGGTGCAATCAGCTGGCCGCTGTTGCCAGTTCGCTACAGCGAAATTTTTGGCAAGCTAATATAACCTTCGTCAGCGCTTGGGCGCCGGGTTGTTGGCGGGGCCAATCCTTGGAACCCCTAGTGTAGTACGAGGGAAGATAGCCCGCTGACTTCGGTCGGCGGGTTTTTCTTTTCCCAGCGGCGAAACTAGGAAGTGGTACCCTTCCGTCGGTTGATGGGAATTGGCCCGCGCGTTCGGTCAAGGCGGCGCGGGCCAGACCATGATGTTTGGGCATCTTGGTCGCCAGTGCGGACCGCTGAAAAAGAACGCGCTGGCAGAGCCTAACCGTCTCAGGGGCAAGTCGTTCCGGTCTCATGCAAAAAAGCCCGCCGCCGGACCTGGGTTAGGAGGCAGCGGGCTCCGATCGCCACGGAGGCCGATCTACAGCGGACAAAAAACGCCGTTCAGTCCACTGCACCCTTGCAACATCACCGTTTGCTCGAGGTTCCCCGCTGGACGAAAAAACCCCGCCGGGCATGACCCGGCGGGGCGAAGTGACGAACCGTCATAACAGGACCTCGACCTGATGGGGTTGTTCCCTGCATAAGCAAAAAAGCCCGCCGGCCGGAGCCAGCGAGCAATCGCGCGGGATATTCCTCCCTGTGGCTGGGTCTGTCAAACTTACAGCCCCCCTGCGTTGGATACATTAGCATCCTCTTGACTAAGCGACGTGCCACCCCAGAATCCAGATATGGGCAAGGGCATCAAGGTGGGCGACACCGTCGCGATAACTGCAACCGTGCGCAAGCGGGTCACGGAAGACCGCGTGAGTGTTCTTATCCCTTCCTACGACCAGCCGCACTCGATCGTTGACAGCACGCCATACATAAGCAGCGGGCAGAAAATCGAGCTGACCGGCGAAGTGGTTCGCGTCGACGAGGATACGGTGACGGTCGGCGGCAAGGATCTGGGCATTACGGTCAAACACAGTGCCGTGCGGCTCGTCACCAGCTATGTGGCGCCGAAAGGGAAGAGGATGGTCCACAAGCCGTGACCAAGCTATCGGACCTCGGACGACCAATCACCGGCACGCGCCAGGGAGGACCTCCACCCGAAGCCGAGTATTTTGTTGAATGTCCGGTCTGCGGTCAGTCCGTTGACTGCCGGGATTTACGCCAGGTCATGCACCATGCCTCGCGCGAGCATGAGCCTCTTTAAATGGACGCCTGATAAGCAAAAAGGCCGCTGACCGAAGCCAGCGGGCTTTGAAAACTCAGCCGATCATTCAGGTCGCCGGAAGCTCTGGGAGCGTCGGAATCGACGGACCGCCAGCGATGATTGCAGAAAGCTTAGCCTTGCGAATGAGCACAGGCTTTTCATACGTCTTTTTCTTACCGCGCGTTGATGACCTCAAGGCTACAGGCTACAAATGACGCGCGAGAAGCAGCGGGCCAGACCGTATCCGCACGGTCTTGCAGCAATAGGCACCCACTGCATGCAACATTTCAACCTCGCGCCTGACGGGACCGTTCCGCCGGATGAATGAAAAAGCCCGCTGCATCGGGGCGAGAACGCAGCAGGCCCTGGCAGCCGATTTTCGGAGGACTTCGGCTGGCGCCAACAATGCCGATGCATCCGGATTTGTTCCCAGGCAGTTATCGTATCGAAATTTAGAAGGAGGAAGCCCGTCGCTTACGCTCAATAGCTGCGACGGGCTTTTTCGCCTTACGGAGGGACCCGCTGGGCAGCCGCCTTTGGCGTTTTAGCAACCTTCCGTCGTCGTTTTCATCTGCCCAGGGGCCGCCGACTTGGCGTCCGTATCCTGTTGTCCAGGCGCGGCCTGTTTGGCGCTACCAGCCTGCTGACCCGGCGCGCAGTCCTTGGCGGAATTCGATTTCGTTCCACTCGTGGTGGTGGTATCGGTTCCCGGGTCAGTCGTAGGGCTCGGCATGGTCGTGGTGGTCGTTGTTGACGAACCGCCTGTGGTTGTGCTGGTCGACTGCGCACAGGCGAATCCCGTTGACAAGGCCGCAATGGCTGCAGCGAAAAGAAGCCGTTTCATCGTGATCTCCGTGTCCGTATTCGAATGTCCCTTCAGTCACGTAACATCTCACCGAAAAGACGGTTCCCAGAGAAAGCAGGTCACACTGGCCCACCAGCGCTCGTGGTGAGCATCAGCGCTGGCCTCAACGGCCGAAACGAGGGCGCATTTCGGTCAGGCAGCCTGGGATTTCGAAGCCGAGCTTTAGAGAAGGCCGAGCGAGAAATCACTGACGCCATGGAGTGAGTTTAGGCTCTCCCTAAGCGCTTGCAGGAATTCATTCGTACGCCCACTGGGCATGAAGCAGTGCAACCAGCCGGCGATGATGACCAACGCGGGAGAATAGCCAGCAATCTCCCCGCTGCCAGATCATCAGCCACATCCCACTCGCTTCGTACCATGACCCAAGCCCGGCAAGCGCAGTCACGGACTATCTCACCATCATTGCTCGACATGCACGGCTTCACCCGAACGGTGGCGTTGCCTTGCTTTGGAATGGGCAGCGCGCCAATGCGTCACGTCTTCGTGCCGCTCTGCGAAGTCCCACGATCGACGAGATATTGTCAACAACGTGCAGCCAGGCTCGACCAACACCGACATGGCCGCCACGACATAATCGCCATCCCTCGGCGCCGTAGTACCGAACGCCTGGTTGTACGACAAAAATCAGAGGCGCCGCAGCGCCCCTGCAACAACGAGTTACCAACCTTGCATCGAGTACCAGTCGTCAATGTCTCTCCGGACCCGGTCCTTCTCGAGGCCGTACCGCTCCTGGATCTTGCCTTCGAGTTGATCGCGTTTGCCCGCAATGCGATCAAGATCGTCGTCGGTGAGCTTGCCCCACTTTTCCTTGACTTTGCCCTTTACCTGTTTCCAGTTTCCTTCGACGCGATTCCAATCCATGGCCTTGCCCTCCTTGTTGCACACCAGTTGAAACGCCATATCGAGCGCGAGGTTCCGGAATTGAGGCCGTTCGTCCAAGACAATGGTACGGCGAAACTCTCAATTCTGTCTGTTCGGCCCACTGCGTTCCCCATTAGGCCACCAACTGCCACGACGCCGCAGCTACCAGCTCCAGATTGCAGTCGCATGCCAGTCCCATTGCCGGGATGAAAAACACGGCAGGAGCCCAATGAGCAGCCCGCCCGGGGTCCATGCCGTGTCGTCGTGCGGAGCGCAGCAGGCGCAAGATCGCCGAATAGCGGTCGTTCGTTTTGATGCCCCGCGCGGACCTGGAAAAACAACACCTCTTCGGTCCATCGTTTTTAAACGTACAATCGAGGGCATTTCGATGTCCGGCCGATTTGATTCGCTTAATCCTGTCAAAAGCGTACAAAGGCATGTCGTCAGTGGAAGCATCATGTGCGCTGACGCGTGGGAGCGACCATCCCAAGGCGCCCCGCCTTCGGCCCGAAATCTTGAGCGCTCTTGCGCGTGATCCGGGGCCACCGATCGCCATTCAAGTGAATAATATCGCAGGTCGACTTTTGGTCGTTCCTCGACATTGCGGGAACGCGCCTGCTTAGAAGAGGCAAGTGAGCAACGTACGGATTCGTACCAAAAAGGGACAAACTCCGTTGTTGTCGCTATTTCCTGTTGCATCGTCCGCAAATAGCCGTGGGCGTGGACGGCTGAGGGAAACGCGTGCTCTTGCCCGTGGAGCGAATACTATGGATCTGCATTTTGAAACAACCAAAAACGCGCTTCTGAGGCTTTGCGATCCCGCTGATCTGGATCGTCTCAGGCCGCATCTGCGCGACACGTTCCTCGAGCTACGCACGCCGCTCGAAAAGGCCGGAAATCGGATCGAGTTTGTTTATTTCCCTTGCAGCGGCCTTGCCTCGGTGGTGGCCAAGATGAGGGGAGGCGACGCAGAAGTCGGCATCATCGGTTTCGAGGGCATGACCGGCTCGGCTCTCGTCATGGGCGATGACCGTGCCACGCATGATTGCTTCATTCAGATCCCCGGCGAGGCGATGGTGATCGACGCCTCGCGGTTCAAGGCGGCCTTGGACACGAGCGACACCCTTCGGCCGCTTCTGATGCGCTACGTCCACGCCTTTCACATACAAGCCACTTACACCGCTTTGATCAACGCGCGATGCAAAATAGAGGAACGCTTGGCCCGCTGGCTGCTAATGTGCGATGACCGCGTTGATGGCAATCGCATCGATATCACCCATGAATACCTGTCAGTGATGCTTGGTGTGAGGCGCCCTGGCGTCACGGTCGCGCTGCAAGTCCTGGAAGGACGGAGCTTAATCCACTCCCGGCGCGGTGAAGTGATCATTCGCGACCGGGAAGGTCTGATTGATCTCGCAAAGGGTGGCTATGGGGAACCGGAAGCGGAATACAGACGGCTGGTTGGCGAAATTGCGGTTCAGCCCCAGATTGTCGCTCAACGGGAACCAACCCGGTAGGCGCGAGTTTGGAAATGGCCCTGTATTATTTCGATGTCGACGACAACGGTACGTTCTACCCTGATGATGAAGGCACCGATTGTGATACCTTCGATCGGGTAAAAGAAGAGGCCATTCGCGCCCTTGTTGAAATGATCAAGGATAGCCTGCCGGATGGGGATCGTCACAAGCTGGTGATCAAGGTACGTGATGACGGGGGCGACCTTGTCTTGAAGGCCTCGCTGAACTTTGAGGTCGAAGCAGAACACCGTTCCTATGGCGGCAGCTCGCCGGATTCACACGTCTAATATCGTCCTCCCAACTCAAGCGCCGCGAGGAACCGTCTATGTAGGTGTCGGCAAAAAAACGATGTCGCCGCGTCGGCTAAAATGAAATCATTGGTAAGGCCGATCTCACCAAGCCTGGATGTTTTGCAACCAAAACATCACGGACGCGTTGTCTGAGGTCCGCAATCAGGAGGAGGATGCCGTGAACGGAATAATCTATCTTGTTGGCCTCGTCGTGATCGTGTTGTTCATTCTATCATTTTTTGGACTTCGGTAAGATCATGGCCAAAATAGCCCCGATGGACGGCGCCGCAGTGACCCCAAAAGTGGCTACATCGTCCTATCTTGAGTGGGGAGGCATATTTGGCGGAAGCGTCATCGCCTGCGCCATTTCAGTGGTACTTTTGCAATTCGGGTCAAGCGCTGGTTTAGCGCTAGGTTCTCCAACTCTTCCCAACGGTGGGGCCTCTTGGAATGTACTCGTGGCAGGGCTGTGGGTAGTGATCGTCGCCATTGCAAGTTCCGCAGCCGGCGGTTACGTCGCTGGACGAATGCGTACGCGCTGGGATGATAACAACGAAAGTGAAAGCGAATTCCGGGATGGCATACACGGTATTGCCGCCTGGGCTTTAGCGACACTCGGAGCAGCGTTTTTCTTAGCGATGATTGGTGCCCACGGCGCGGCCGCCGTGGTCAATCCCGCTGACGCGCAACTCAACGAAAGCACGGTGCGCCTTTCAGCCCACATTACTGCCATATTTAGTTTCGCGACTGCTGCAGGCTCCGCTTTGGGCGCTGCGGCAGCATGGTTTGCAGCAATCACCGGGGGTGAACACCGCGATGAGGGAACCGCTTTTCACCATGTCGTCCCGGTGTTTTTGCGCAAGCGTTAGTTCGCAAACAAGGCGCCGGCTGGCCTTCCCAGCCTTCGGCATCGCACCAGAGAACTTTGCGAGCCAAGGCTGCGGCGAGCGCTATCTCAAAGTGAAGTGAATACGGCAGGACCCGAAGACAGAACCGCCGTGTCGCTATTCGCGCATCGCTGGTGGCGCTCGTCGCCCGCGCCAACTGAGAAAGGTGTCTCGCCACGCTCGAGTCGCGAGACCCTTGCCAGCCAGCGCCAAGCTGCCTGTAGGCCCCCCGTCCAATTTGCGTGCGCAACACCTTTGCAAATCCGTCATCGGACGTTTGATCTCTGGCTGCAACTGTTTTTCGCAGCACTACTGCCTGTTGCCTCCCGCATTATCTGCGGCCAAGACAGCCAGCTCGTGTGCGGAACATAAAGGGATCGCGGCAACAGCTCCGATCAGGTTATTGGATATGTCGAGCTCGGCGGTCCTAAGCTCATGGTCCACACACCGCTCTGAAACCGATCGCGAGAATCCCGATTGCTCTCGTCGTCTGCCATTGTTCGGTCCTTCTTGTTTTGGTGGGTTTGGCACCGTTCGCGGGCAATTTTGTTTTAAGCTGGTGCGAAACCGTACGGAGGGTTGAAATCACTGTCGCTCGGGAACAAACCTCCCAAGCCATCATTGTTCAAAAGCCGACAGCTCGAAACAAGTCGGCTAAGAGAGCCCAGCTACGCTCGCTGTCCCTCAGGCTGATGGCGGGCTTTTTTAAACTTCTGGAAACCAAATGACGCCGATGCGTTCTCGCGGTTGAAAGGTTGGGGAGGTTTATGTGGGCCGGACCCGCCATAGAATGGGATCTCAGCCCGAAGCTCAAATGCGAAGTCTGTCAGTACGCGCCCGACTCGACCAAAGGCATGGGGCAAAATCTCAATTCTAAAGCGAAGTGAGGATGATGGGACGACCGAGAACAGCAATCTCGTCACCCGAGCGCGAGCGCCTATCCGAAATGATACGCGCGGCCGTAAAGCGGCTGGGTAGTTCACTCACTGACGAAGAGCATGACGCTGTTATGGAGCACCTGAAGGAGTGCCAAAATCAGCTTCGAGCGTTGCTCTCGGTAGGCCCCGATGCGTCTAAAGAAGGATCGAAGCATGGCTGTAGCTAACAATGACCAGGAGCGAATGACCTACGCCCGGATGTATGGCGCTCAAGCCCGCAAGGATGGCAAGGAGCGGCAGGTGCCTCCTTACTGGCAAGAGTTTGCTGAGGCGTGGCTGGCGGGCTTTGACGGCCATCCCTCTGGCGGCCCGTTGGCACGTCCGATCAGCGATGAACTCGAAGCGGAACTGGACGAAGCCGGTGTCGGCAAGCCGCCTAGGGCGGGAACCAATCAGCCCTCCTAAACCAAGAATGAGCAAGCGCGCCTTCCTTGAAAAGCTGGATGGACACGACCCTATTCCGATGCCCCGCCTTGGGTTGCGCAAGCCGAAGGTCAAAAACTGTCGGGCAGATGAAGATATGTGTCAGTCGTTGCAGTGGTCATCGCATCGACCGGCAGCAGGATAAACCATTCGGGCTCGGTTCTTTGGCCATGGGGGCCCATCGATCGGGAAGAAAGCGATTGGGAGCAGGCAGATCAGCTCGTACGGGTTTAGACCTTTGCGCACGGCAATGAGACTTCGGTCGCAGCCTTTTGGGCCCCCGGTCCTACAGGCGGAACGAACGCACCAAGATGCCGTTTGCCAATACCGGCTCCCGCTAACAGCGGTTGAGCGCACGGCAGAGGCTCCAGCGCTGGCGGGTCGCGCTGGAGCCTTCTGGAGGTTAACGATAGGACTGGTGCTGGATGGCGATGTCATCCTCGATCATGGGTTAATTCGAGCGGTTGCTAATGTTAGGAACGCGGGGCTCACATTTCAGCAACGAAGGCGGCCTGGCGGCCGATGGCCAGCAAGCCACAACCAGCCCCTGGAGCTTGAGAAGCTGAAAGCGAGGCTCGGTCCCGATGCGCCGGCAATGGCGGATGATCTCATTCCCAAGCTGGAATGCGCGAAGTGCGGCAGCAAGCAGCCTGATCTATACGCCCGAGACCTCGCCGAGGGATTATGCCAAAGGCCAAGGGCTCCTAATCGAACAGGGCGGCCCGGCAGTCTGGCGGGTGAGCCAATACGGCCGGGCCTAACCGGGGGGACAAGGCTACGTGTTAGGCAGCACCGGTTGGCGAAGGAATATATGCGACTGCTAATTTAACCGGAACACATCCTTAAGAACGAATGGGGGTAACCCGCGCTGGGTGGCTGGTCGTTTTCTCAACCTCACGCCAGGGCCGCTGCCATCTTGAAGTCGCATGTCTTTTTATATTGAAAGACCGATTTCGGCGGAGTTATACGAATCGACGTTGTGCCATTGCTTTCGTAGGGAGGCATGCGATGGATAACGTGGTTCCATTCAGGAATGTGTCGGCTCGTGTCGAAGTGGCTGAAGTCTCTGGCGAATGGGTCGTCCGGGTCACCGAAGTCGACCAAGAACTTACCCGATCATTTGAAGTAGAAGAATATGCGCTGTCCTATGCGGAAGGCCAGCGGATGGTCTAGGGCTGAATAAGTTCGTGCGGCTCTAGGCGCTAACAAGCCGAGGGGCCAGCTGATGCCGGTTGCGAAGAAGGACCAGGAGCGCAGGACCTACGCCTGGATGTATGGCGTGCCGGCGCAAAAGGACGGCAAGGCGCGTGAGGTGCCAGCCTACTGGCAGGAATATGCTGAAGCTTGGCTGCAAGACGTGGGAGGAACCGGACGGTAGCGCGCCCCAGAGAATGGTTTGTGGAACTTTCCCCAAAACAGGCCGTTCCTGCCGGTCCGATACCAGAGAAGAGGAGCCGCCTTGGATCAGACAGATGCGACACCCATAGCGACCGGTGTACCGGGATTGGATTACGTACTGCGCGGTGGATATGCGAGAAACAGATCGCATCTTGTTGAGGGGAGACCCGGGTCAGGCAAAACGACGGTCGGTCTGCAATTTTTGCTCGAAGGCGCTCGGCAGGGGCAGGTCTGCCTGTATATCACCCTGTCCGAAAGCAAACGCGAGTTGCTCGCGGTCGCGAGCCGTCACGGTTGGGATTTGAATGGAATAGAGATCCTGGAGCTCGTGCCGCCGGAATTGAGTTTGGATCCTTCGCAGTTGCAGACGCTGGTCCATTCTTCCGATCTTGAGCTGCGTGAAACCGTGCGACCAGACTTGAGGAAATGGAGAGGCTAAAGCCGGCTCGTGTCGTTTTCGACTCGCTTTCGGAACTACGGCTCTTATCGCAAGGGTCCCTGCGATACAGACGCCAGGTCCTAGCTTTAAAGAGCTTCTTTTTGCTCAGCAATTCCACCGTCCTTCTGCTCGACGATCTAACGGCTGAACATGACGATCTCAACCTCCATTCGATCAGCCACGGTGTCATCCGAATGGAACAACTATCGCCAACATACGGGAGTGAGCGCCGGCGCCTGCGGGTGATCATGCGTGGCGTCCAGGTCCGTGGCGGTTTTCATGACTTCGTGATCAGGCCTGGCGGTGTTACGGTTTTTCCGCGGCTCGTCGCCGCCGAGCATTAAGAGGCCGAGCATGGCACGCCCGCCCTCAGCAACAGTTCTGTGGATGCCCTCATGGGAGGCGGGCTGGGTAGAGGCACCAGCACCCTCCTGATAGGTCCTCCGGCGTGGGCAAGTCCACCCTAGCTTGCATCTATAGTCATGCTGCCTTGTTGCGCGGCGAGCGAGTTCAGGTGCTTCTGTTCGACGAAACCAAACGCATATTTCTGACGCGAGCTGCCGGCCTCGGACTGGACCTGAAACGGTTTGTCGGCGATGGGTCACTCCTGCTCGAACAGATAGATCCGGCCGAATTGTCAGCCGGTGAACTTTCAACACGTATCGAGAAGGGTGTCGAAGGTTCCAACGTACGCATTGTAGTTATCGACAGCCTCACCGGTTACCTCAACGCCTTGTCCGAGGAGCAGCATCTTGTACTTCAGATGCATGAAATCCTGACCTACCTGAACCAGAAAGGTGTCGTCACGATCCTGCTGCTTGCCAATCATGGGCTCATTGGCAACATGGCTGTCCCTATCGACATGACCTACCTCTGCGATGCTGTCATGCTGTTGCGGTTCTTCGAGAGCGGCGGCCGGCTCCGGCGGGCGATATCGGTCGTCAAGAAGCGTGCAGGTCCGCACGAGGACACGATCCGGAAATTCAGGATCAGCAGTGAAGGACTATCCGTGGGAGAGCCGCTGGACCAGTTCCGGGGTATTTTGACAGGCGTTCCGCAGTTCGAGGGAAAGTCTTCCGAACTTCTCGAAGACAAGGCTTCAGCATGAACGCCGGTCGGGTAGACGTGCTGGTCCTCGCGCCCCTGGGGCGGGATGCCAAAGTTGCAGCCTCGGTCCTTGCGGAGTGCGAGATAACAACCCGGATTTGTAAAGGTCTCGACGATGTAGTTGCATCGCTGGAGCATGCGAATTGTTTGGTCGTTACGCAAGAAGCCTTACTTCAAAATGACCGGAGCGTGTTAGCGGGTTGGCTCGACAGTCAGCCGGCATGGTCGGACTATCCGATCGTGCTGCTTGTGATGCGTGAAGTTCGACAAGCGTCTCAATTTTTTGGATCGGTACCTCATTGTTCTGGAGCGGCCATTCATGGCTTCGAGCCTGGTCAACTCGGTACGGTCGGCCCTGCGCGCCAGGAGCCGGCAATTGGAGGTGAAGTCCTATATCGATCAAAAGCAGGAGGTAGCTGATCGACAGAAACTGCTGATTCGCGAGCTTCACCACAGGGTCAAGAATACCCTTGCCAATGTTCGGGCCATGATGACAGCCACTGCGCGGACCGGCGGTCGGGTCGAAGACTTTGTACGTGACTTTTCGGCCCGGATTGTCTCGCTTGCGGATACGCATTCCATGCTTACTGACGACTATTGGCAGACAGCGTCGCTACGCCAACTTCTTGAGGGCGAGCTTCGCCACTACGACACTATCGGAGCCTCGCGGGTGACGCTTGACGGTCCCGATGTGGCGCTGGTGGCAGACATTGCAATTCCTGTCGGTATGGCGTTCCACGAACTCGCTTCCAATTCTTCCAAGTACGGGGCCTTATCGCAGCCGAGCGGGCGCCTCACAGTGCACTGGTCGATCGGGCGAACCGGACCCGAGCAGGTCATAAGACTTATGTTGGCGAGAGCGAGATGGCCCGCACGTAAGTGCGCCAACGCGAAAAGGCTTTGGCACGGTTTTGCTTGAAAAGGTCGTAGCCGTGCAGTGCAAGGCGAAGATCGACTTGAGCTATGACCCTCGTGGTCTGCGATTTACCATGAAGCTGCCGCTGCGCGACACAAGGCTGGTACCTACTTACACCTAATGCAGCGCTATTATCTAAGCTCTTTTGCCATGCTAAGATAGGTCGCATCGAACTCAATCGGTAAGGAAGAGGGGAGGACTTCCGATGACGAGAGCCCGCAGCCGTAACACCTGGTCCATGAGGGGACGGAACGCCGGCTAGGAATTCCAGACAAGTGAAACATAAACCGCTCTAGACGCGTGACCAGGCTCCAACCTCGTACCTGCCGACCACGACGCTTTGATTGGCAGATGCCTCGGCGCATATTCGCTCTTGCAGCGTTTCGGGGCCGAGCTCAAAAGCGGTGATGACACCCATCTGCTCCATAATAGGAGCCATGGTCGCCGCCAGATCGGATACTAGGTCAATGCCGCTCAAGTTGTCCGACCCGCCGCCAGCCAGAGCACTTACTGCCATGGTAGGAGCCGGTAGTCCGGCTTTCATGAAAGTCGAATGCAGTCCGATGCCCATATTGGGGTTTGTACCGACACGACGAAAAGTCTCGGCAATGCAGCGAAAACAATTGTCGTAAGTTGGAACGGTGGGAAAGGAAGCGGCCCCTGTCCAGTCGACCTCATGAAATACGATGATGCCTCCAGGCCGCAGATGACGCGCAATTCCTCTCAGCATCTCAACGGGATCTGGTGAGAACATCAGAACATAACGGCCCACGATCGCATCGAACATCCTGTCAAACACAAACGTCGCTGGGTCGCACTCATGAAAACTAACATTGTTTAGTGCGCGTTCTTTGGCTCGTACACGAGCTGACTCGACCGCTGCGGACGATCTATCGCAACCCAGTACGATGCCGGTTGGCCCGACAATTTCAGAGAAAAGCGACACCGCCTGCACCGCTGCCGATATCGAGCACCTGCATCCCGGTTTGAATACCTGCTCGACGAAGATAATCCCGGGTCATCGGGTCAACCAGGGCCGCCTGCGTTGCCAGGCGTCTCAGCTCTCGATCCGAATGCCCTAGTTCATATTCGTAACGACGTTCGTTTGTCATACCTGTGTCCCTCAGCCACACACAGATGGACAATGCACCGTTTCTGGTGCGTTAGAACTACTTAATATAAAGCAGACAAGTCCGGTGTCCACGCCGCTTTTCGGTTAGAGCACCGAGCACCTCGACCGGCCAGGGAACGACTGGCACGGATTCGACCACCACGAGTGGGACGAACTCAAATTCGGCCAAGGATTGCGCGCCGGGTCAGCAGCCAAACAGGCCGCGCCGGGGCAACAGAATACCGACGCCAAGTCGGCGGCCTGGGCAGATGAAAACGACAACGGAAGGTTGCTAAAACGCCAAAGGCGGCCTTACCAGCGGGTTCCTGCGTAAAGCGAAAAAGCCCGTCGCAGCTATTGAGCGTAAGCGACGGGCTTCCTCCTTCTAAATTTCGATACGATAACTGCCTGGGAACAAATCCGGATGCGTCGAAAATCGGCTGCCATGGCCCGCTGCGTTCTCGCCCGATGCAGCGGGCTTTTTCATTCATCCGGCGGAACGGCCCCGCCAGGCGCGAGGTTGAAATGTTGCGGGCAGTGGGTCCCTACCGTGCGGATACGGTCTGGCCCGCTGCTTTCTCCCGGGAGCAGCGGGTTGCCAGTGGGTCAGTTTGAAATTTAAGGCTGCCGCTTTTGGGCGAGAATATTGGCCTCTCGCAGAAGCGAAGTCCATTCGTAGCCAAGCAAGGCGATAAGGACCCGAGCCTGCTCCTCCGTTATACCTGTCTCGTCCATCAAACGTCGAACGAAATAGCTTTCACCATCGCCGGTTGGCTCTTTGTTGGCCATTGGAGTCGTCCCGTTTTAGCCCCAACGAATCCGCAGGTCTTCTGTTCCTGTCGCAGAATTGAAAAAGTCCGCCGCCACTCTGGAAAGATTGGCGACGGGCTTCGAGACGGTTCAGCGGCTACACCCTGAAGGATCGACCGCTTACCTTTTAAATCACCAAGCCGTGAATTCGTTCCAGAACTGGACGCGGTATTTTTCTTCGCGTCCAACTCCTTATGTGAGATAGTCCTTATAGAGGCTCGCTTAGGGCGGCGGCCATGTCGTTATCGCGTTACAGTGGGGTCTATTGGCCCGCTGATCTGGACATGCTCCAGCGGGTGTTTGATCGGCTGTGCGAGGAACGGCGACTAGCCAAGAAAGACAAGGATCAGCGGGAATACCTGGCTGCGGAAGTCTTCCAAGTTTTTGATGACGGCACAACGGACGAAGCGGACCTTTTGCGGAAGCTGTCCAAGCGCCGCAGGGCCTCGCTGAAAAGGCGCTTTTTGTAAGGGCCGCGAACCATCATCTTTGTGGCATGCGCTTCCGCCTATTTCCAGACGCCGCTTAGACGAAAGCGTCTATTGTGATCGGGGCGGAATTTCAAACTGACCCACTACCCGTTCGAGTTCGGCGAGGCGGCCTGTCCAGTCACAGCCGCGCTTTGTGAAAAGCCGGATGCCGTCGCGGTCCTTGATGATCTGCGTTCGGTACCCGCCCTGCTTGACCTCATGAATCCAATCGTCGCCTTTCGGAGGAACTCGAAAAAGCTTGGGCTCCATCGGAGGTCTGAAGGACAACCGGCCCCCGCCGGCGGGTTTACGCGTCGGAACTCCACGCAGAACTCGAATTCGATTCAATAGGGAGGGGTCGTTTCAGTTCCGTTAGCGTTGGCTAATGGGAACAATCGTCGGCGGCCGATGTTCTCTCCGACCAGGAGGAACAGCCATGGCAGACGACAAAACCAAACGAGACTTTCGCGACCGCGATAAAGTTTCAGCCGACGAGGACTACGAGGTCCGCTATTTCGCCAAGCAGCACCGGATCAGCCCCGAGCAGGTTCACGGTCTCATCAAAGAGCACGGCAACGACCGAAAGACCTTGGAGCGGGAGGCAAGGAAGCTTCGAGGATGACGTGGGTCTCCGACCTCGGCCCTCCGAAAGAGGTGACGGTGCACCGCGAGCTAGGCGCCGAGGAAGATTTCGGATTTCTACCGATGCGAAACGTGCGGCCAAATGGTCGACTGCAAAGACATATGGCAAGTCCTGTGGCACGAGCAGGACGAACATGAGCCGCTCGAACTGGACAGCTAATCCGGAATTCGGCGATAGCGGAAGTGATTGCGAATGTGGTCGTTGAAAAAGCGGCCTTTGACAAACGCCGACCGGAACGCGCTGTAAGTCTCCGGAGGCACCCCCTCGAAATCGTAGCGCTTGCCGCTGGCCACGAACCAGACGGACAATATCCTACTTGCCGGATCGTATTCGGTTTTGCTGATCGAGGTGGATGGCATGGGGCACCCATCGTTGCAGATCGCAAACGATCGGCCCGGCCTTTTGTTTCAGGAACACGAACCTATAACGCCCCTATGAAGGCGGTAGCGACGTACGATTCGACGGCGGGCACATTCACGCTGGAGAAGGGCATCTGGCGAGGGACGTTCCCGATTGGCGACTTACCGAAGTGGCTGAAGTTCTATCGCCAGCAGATGGAGCGGTATCCTGCGCATGCGGGCAATTACGCGCCCGATGTGAAAGCGCTTGAAGCACTGGCGACCGAACTCCGTAGTCAGTGCCTTTTGGATAGTGACCGTCCATTCCCCTAGGGCTGGTGTGCCGTGCTTACGCTTGCCTCCAGCAGGAACAAGGCTTTGCGATCATCGTTGGCAGGTGACCGACGGGAGCGCAGCAAGGGCACCTCATGCGGGCGCCCTCCTAGGAGCAGTGCTGCGGGCTGTGAGGGCTGGCGTCGGGTAGGCGCCAGCCCTCTTCCTAATCCATCACTGAGCTAGTGAATCGTCGCTGGCCGCTCTCGCTCAATCCAATCGCGCCAGTGGAATATCGACCCGGACCCCAGTGAAGGCATGTTTCCATCCCAATTCGGATCGCTCACACGGAAACATAAGCGAGTGCGCGCCTCCTTCGTCCAGAACTGCCAGTTCCAGGGGAGCTGATCTGCCGCAGGCCAGTCCCGAGCGCGAGAGGCGGCGGAGATCATGGCGCGCTGTTTGAGAATGGGATCGAAACGGCGGATGAGGTAAAAGGCAGCGCTGTCAAAGGCATGAAAAAGCCCGCCGGCCAGGGCCGACGGGCTCTAGAAATGCGGCATCGTCAGCCTGGCGGCGGAAGGATGACGACAGACACAGCCGCCGCAACGACTGCGGAAAGCTTGCCCTTCCGCATAAGCGTGGGCTTCTCGTAGGTCTTCTTCATGGGAAATTCCCCCGGTTTCGGTTGATCCCTCAAAAGCATGAAACTGGCCTATGCCTTTTCCGGTTGTCAAGCTGGAGAGAAGCAAAGTTGCCCTGAGAGAGTTTGGAGCCCGTCCAACGGGCCAGAGCAGCATGACCAGATATTTTTTCCACGTCGATAACGGCACCTCACCCCCGACGATGAAAGTATCGGTCCCCCATTTGGAAGCGGCACGGTTGGAAGCCGTGCGCGCTGCCTGGCGAGATGATAAAGAGAGCAAGCAGTCCTTCTGGGAACATATGACGCCCTGGATCATGAATGTGACGGATGATGAAGACCATCTCCTATTCACGCCTCAGTTCGTGGTTCCTTCGCTTGACATCTCGCGAGTCATTTGTAGCCTGTAGCCTTGAGGGTCATCAAAGCGGGGTAAGTAATTTTGAAAAAGACGTATGAAAAGCCTGTGCTGGTTCGCAAGGCCAAGCTTTCTGCAATCATCGCTGGCGGTCCGTCGATTCCGACGTTTTGAAACGTTTCGCTGTTGAGCTGAGGAATCGCCTGCGCATTGATCGGCGTCAGCAGGGGACATCCAGAGCTTCTGGCGACCTGAATATCGGCTGAGTTTACAAGGCCCGCCGGCCTAAGTCGGCGGGATTTTTGCGTATTCAGGCGTCCATTTCCAGCGTGGCTATGCCTTCGAGAACTTTCTTCCCTATGTCACGGGTGGCTTTGCTGTCGGCAAGGTCCAAAGGCACGGCTGACCTGGGAGCCCGCGGCTTCACCCAGACCTGCGGGTATGACGAGACCCGGTGGGGCTGGGCGGCCGGCGCAGGTGTTGAATGGGCGCTGAACCAGAAGCTGTCGTTCAAGGCAGAGTACATGCACGTCGACCTGGGCACTCCCGACTTCAACACGCCTTTTGCTGACCCATCGACTGACAATATCGACTTCGACACGGCCCGCGTAGGCATCAACTATCACTTCTGAAGCGGGCTTCCCGACTTCAAGCGGCTGTAGCGGTATCCGGATCAATGCCGTGGAGCTTTGGACGCGTCTGCCAAGTTGCTTGATGCGTTGGCCGTCAAGCCACCGTGGACGCTAGCCATCCGTAGGGGGCTTTACCGGCCCCGTCATATTCGGCTGGATGAACGGCGCCCGCATGCCGGTGATGACTCGATCGACTTCAACAGCGGTCCGTGGACCTCACGAAGCGCTTGGTAGTGCTCGCTGTGGTACGCCAGGATCGACGATGCTCTTGTGCAGCGACTCGGCTGACGCAAGGAGCGGTATCGCCGTGGTGCCAAGATCCGCGAAAGCAGGTCGCTGAGGCTGAGTGCTCGGACCGTGCCGCCAAGACGGCCAGATTGAACCAGATTGAAACGGGTTCGCATGGCTCAGATTTTACCGCGGGACGTTTCTTTCAATGAGGAACTCGATTGCTCGATGCTCATCACAGCACTGGCTCGGGAGCCGGAACGGGAGCAGACGGAACCCGCTGATGGCAATATGCGTTGCCCTTTTATGGTCGATTACCTCAAATCGTTCATCCAGGAACTCCTGCCGGTGTGGCTCAGCCGGAAAGCGGTCGACGTGTACGTGCGGCCCGTGGAGCGGCAGCCACCAATGCGCGACATGATCGGCCCCGCTCCTCCCGTGCGCTATCGCGGTACGATTCGGTCCGAACCCTGCGATTACAGGTTCCACGAGCACCTGTAGCGCCCTCATCGTCTATGCGGCGGCACTGCGATTAGCGCCCTCGAAAGGCCGCAGGTTGCGCCCATCGCAACTGATCTTTTTGGCCGGAACCGAACTGAACAGCCGTGATTTATTAGTCGAAGGGACCGCAACCGGATAGGAAGCGGAACAATAGGTGAGACGGAAAGGCTGCACGTCAAACGCACCTTGAGTTCCCTCACACGCGCAAGGGCACAAGCGGAGCGTGCTTCTGCCCGGTTGGAGATACTCCACTCGAGTCGTGAAGCGGATGGATCGGCAAGCGGCTTCAGCCCTTTTCGCGGTAGCCGGCGGTAACCTCGTCTTTGTGCGCGGCGAAGGCTGCCAGGACCTCGTCCTTCTCGAGCTTCGGAACCTTAAAGTGGTCCAGGGTACGCCCGAGCTCGGCTGCGACCTCATCGAATTCCGCGGGGGAGATTTTCAGGCGGCGGTGAGCTTCCTCAAGGCCGAGCGGCGTCGAGCCCGGCTTGGTTGCCATAAACTTAAATGGGCCACCCGAAACGTCGCAGACCCATAGCGTGCGCATGAACTTGAGGCCGGGCAGCCGTTCGAGGTTCTTGGTGTGCCATTCCCGTAGTTGCGGGTTCTTGGACTTCTGGCCGACAATGGGATTCTTCACCACGGCGTCGCTGAAGTAGTCCACCACGGCAGCTATGGCGAACACGCCACCCAGCCGCTCATATAAACTTTTCTCAGGTTTGGTTTTCTTTGTCTGCGCGAGTGCATTGTGGGCCGGCAATACAGCCGCTGACGCGGCGGCCGCCGCCAACGCAGCGACAGCGACCGCGCCTCGTCTTGTAAAAGGGGTCGAAACAGCCGTTTTCATCTCTGATCTCCTCCGGGCTAAGCTCAGGGCCAGATCGAGCGACAGTCGGATCTGGTCGCTTCAATTGAAGGGACAACTAGGATCCCTTTTGCTTTACCCTCTGTCGTTTAAGATTCTAACGATTCCCCCGCTCGACTTATTCCCCGATGGGAGAAAGCCGATGTGTCGATACCCTTGCTCGTACGATGGAAGAGGAATATAATCCTACCCGGTGCGGCGACCTCATTCGGCGAAGACGGCCATGACAATGGAATTTCCATTCGTAGAAGACACGCTCGGCAAGAATCTGGAGGCCGGCACGGGGTTGTCGGTCGACTGCCTCACCTGTCATCGTTACGTCGTGCTCGACGATGTGGCCGATCGACAGCAAGGTAGGCAGCCCGCGCAACAACGCCCGACATCATCGACAGGATCGGCCTCGGGCCGACAAATCTGTCGATCTTTGATCATTCCATGTCGGGCACTTCGCCTGCGGTGAAGAGCACGCTTGGCGGCCCATAGTCGCCGAGAGCGGGATTGGCTTCGCGGCTCCACGCAACGACGCCGACGTGTTTGGAAGCGAAGCCTGGCGAGGCGGATCGCCCGCTCCTCTGTCTGTTGGTCGGCCGGTCCGAACGCCGTGAACAACTCGCCGTCCTCACCACGGTCGAATGCCATAACCACGATCAGCTTCGGCAATTTGGGTTCCGGCAACCACGTGAACTGACATTTCTTGCCTCTTACAAAAACCGTTCGCCGTCGCCGCGATGCAGGAATAGAACCAGTGCGAAGGCCTGCCGGGGTCGGGCAAAGCCGAATCCGGCATCCTTGCCACAGCCGGGATGCTCGCATGCATGATTTTCGACGCGTCGTCCCTCGCGTGGGACAGCGGTCATGCCTTCGGCGAGGCGTGATGGTTCGTCGCTCATGCTGAAAAGATTCCACAATCCGGCTTGACGTTCAAGGAATTTGTTCCTTTTCTGTTCTCATGGCGCATGAACCGATTGACACGCTGGCAAGGCAACCCGGCACAACATGCTTGTGAAGGCGGAGTGCACTTGTGGCAACGTCTTCTACTGCCGCTCGGCCGACCTGATGATGGTCTACGGCGGCGGCGCTGACCCGTTACGCCTGAAATTCGACTGCAGTCGATGATCGGCGGACGAGAGAGTTCAAAAGCGGCGCTTAGTCAAGATGATGCTAATATATCCAACGCAGCGATTGTAGCCGGCTGCAATACAAATTGTCAGTTGGCGGGGACCTCTCGGCATCGACGAAATTCTGTCACTGCACTGGCCCATCAGTGCACTCCGACAGACCTTGCTCGCTGGCTCCGGCCGGCGGGCTTTTTTGTACATAAGCGGAACCTGATATTTCAGAGCATGTTGAATCGACGGCAGCCTCGCTGCTGGTCGAGGTCCCGCAAGGACTCGGCCGGGGCCCGCGCCTCCGCGCCAGTGAGGTGCGGGCCCCATTATATTGCCCTTGTCGCGGCGGCGCCGGCTAACGACAGGCTGCAGATTTCAATCTGCATTCGAGATAGATGGCTGCAGCCCGGACGGTGTTTATTTTGACGGTCGACGAAAGGGTATCACTTTAACGTTCTCTTCCAGCTCTAACGGCTCGTGCCCGGGCGTCTCGTGATAGAAAACCTGGCGCAGGTCACGCTGATCGACCCGCTGTCCGCAGCTCGGGCAGTTGTAGAAGTGATCGTCTTCCCGGATGAGGTCGCCGCCGTGCAGCTTGCCAGGGATCGGAGGGCCCAGGTCCGGGAGCTTGGTCACGGCCTCAGCCCCTTATGCTCGGCGCCGGCGGTTTGAGCCTGGCGTCGCGAATTCGCTTAAAGGAGTTGTAGGCCTTGCCTCATGATCGCACCGGTAGGGGGACGGCCCGTTGGCATGCAAAATCACCTCGGCTGCTTGTTTTGACAGGTCGTGCTTCGCCATGAAAGCCTCAAGCTCATAGGGGCAACTGTCCGACCACGGGGTTGCTGTTCTGAGGTTTTCCCATTGCTATTTCACGAACTCCTCAGGCGCGGATTCCTCAATGCTGAACTCGTGCACCGTGCCTTGGGCTTCATCGACAACCCTGAACCAATGCTCTTGCAGCTCTCTCGGTGAGACGACCCTGCCGGTAACTTCCTCAACCGCCGAAAGGGCGTCCTCGGCATCGATCTCGTTAGTGCTCACCACCTGATCGCCCCGCAGTTCTTCGACTTGGTATCGTGCCATGGCGCTACCGATTCCCAAGCCGTTTAGCCTCTGCCTCAAGCGTGTCGCGGTCGTTACCGTGCTTGGCGATCAGCGCGCGAACCTCAGGGATCGAGAGACCAAATTTGCTGGCGAAGTAACCCACCTCGTACTCCTGGTCGCCAGAGACCTGGCTGCGATCCCGGTTATCAGTCTTGCTCTTGTCGTCGGCCATATCGTTCCTCCACTGCGATCTAGCGGCAACGTCGCCATCGGGAAATTGTTGCATGGCGCGGCAATTTGCGGTTTCGGAACTATTTTAGCTTGATCTAATTGAATGGCTGGTTGCGAGTCCTGTGTATGCGTTTGACGTTCTTACCGCCTATGGAGCCTAGGCTCGATGACGAGCCCCCGAAGGGCGACGAGTGGATTCACGAAATCAAATTTGACGGCTACCGCACCCAGATCATCAAGGACGATGATGGCATCCGTCTGCTGACCCGGCGAGGTCACGACTGGACCGGGCGATACACCGAACTCGCTGAAGCGGCTGCACTGATCGAGGCTGACAGCTTCATCCTTGAGGGCGAAACCATCAAGGTGAACGAGACCGGGATCTCCGATTTCCACGCCCTACAGTCTGCTGTGTCGACCGGGCGCCCGCGTGATATCTATCTGGTTGCCTTCGACCTCCTGCACCTGAACGGCCATGACCTCCACAACATGCCACTAGAGGACAGGCGCGAAATCCTTCAGGCCATGGTGCCGACCGGCAGCCGTATTCAATTCAGCGAAGCCATGCCTGGCACTGGCGACGCGGTGTTCCACCTGGTCGATAAGGCGAACCTTGAAGGCATGGTGTCCAAGCGAAAGCTGAGCCGCTATGTCAGCGGGCCGACGAACGATTGGCGCAAAATCAAATGCTACGAAGAAAAGGATCTTGATATCGTTGGCGTGCAGCGGGAGACCGGCAAGCCGGCAATGGTTCTGATGGCCGACAAGGGCCGCTATGTCGGCGGCGCGTTCGTGACTTTCCGAGCTGACAAGCGGCAAGCTCTATGGGATCGGGTGCAGGGCAAGGCCGACGGGCCGGTGCCGAAGGGCTTGAAGAAGCAAAAGGCCGAATGGCTGAAGCCGGGGCTCGGGGGCCGGGTGAAGACGCTGAAGGGCGAAGAGAGCCTTCGACATGCCACGCTTAAGGACTTTTGGGAAGTTAGCGCGCAAAGGGGCAGCCATCCCACCTGTTTTCCATCTTGCTCGGAACATGGGTTCACAACCATCGTTACCTTGAGAGTTCATTCTCATAGTTGGCTTCAGCCCATGAAACTCCTACGGTCATTGCATGAAATTGCCGCATCTCGGGGCGAAGGCCTTCACCCGGATTTGCTTAGAATGATAAAGCGGTCAGAAACGTGGGCCGGTATAGAGGCCGCGCTGCAGGATGGCCCGGAAATTGATGGACTCGCGCAACCGGCCAACAATGTCCTGCCGGTGGTTGCGGCTCGACCACGCGCCGATAGGCGATAAGCGCGAGACGGATCAACCCCTAATCCAGCTGCCAATGTTTGTTTCGCATCTCCAGCGCCTGGATGAATGCTTTGGCAGCAGCGTCGCATGCAACCCTCGACGGTCCATTGGCAAAAAGAAGAACCTCGGCTGCCCTCTGTGTCAGTCCGTGCTTTTCGGCAAACGCGGCGACTTCGTAGGGAATCTCATCAGGAACGGCGGAGTGGCGGGGCTTTTGCGCATAGCTGAACTCACTGCTACTGTTTATTTTCGTATCGCGAGAATCTGGGTCAACTTGCGGCGGCTGCTTCGCTCGTATGGTCACGGCCCTTTCGAACTCAACTGGGCATGCCTCGTCGCCGCAAAGGTCCCGGAAAACCTCGCGAACCGTTAGCTCGATCCGGCGGCCAGGGTACGCAACCGCTAAGTCGCGAACGACGTTGGTGACCGTCTCTAAATCATAGGAATCAATTTGCAGGCCAGTGGGGCCTGACATAGCTTCTCTCCCGCTAGGGCGAAAGCTTGATGGCCGCTCCCAAGCGTCCGTTTGCCTATCATCGGGTGCGGACGACGTGGAGAGCGTACGCCGATCCGCGCTTAATGCGAGTCTTTTCGTCGTGACAGGCGGGCTAACCCATCACGCGTTGGGTTCGCGCGGCGGTGGATGTTGCTGATTAAGCAGCATAGAAAGGGATGATCGGCGGCAGGGCGAAGGGCTTCGAGATCATGACGCTTTCTGGAACGCCTTCAGCGCCCAGTTTGGCGCGCTGTCGCCACGGACGTAGATCACAGGCATCATCGGGTTGGCTGGTCTACTCACCGGATTCTAGTTCCACGACTGAGCTTAAGCCTCCATGAGCACACGCGGCATCAATTTCCTGGGCAAGTGGATCGTAAACAAATTCCCGGAAACGGCCACGGCCGATGTCGTTTCTGTGGACGAGCTTACCCGCAAGCTCATTGCAGACGCCAAAGCGGTCGGCATCAGTCGGACTGAGACCGATGAAGAGGTGCCGAGCCTATACCGCGTCTTGGTCGATGCGATCGTGCATTTGGATCCGGGGCTGCCAGAATAAGGGCGTCGGGCCGCACGGTTCGTTTCGAACAGGGCGGCCCGGCAGTTTGGCGGCAGGCCAATACGGCCGGGCCTAAAACCGGGGGACAAAGCTACGAGCGGCACCGGTTGTCGAAGGAATATACGCGGCTGCTAATTTAACCGGAACGCATCCTTAAGAACGAATGGGGGGTAACCCGCGCTGGTTGGCTGGTCATTTTCCTCAACCTTACACCAGCACCGCCGCCCCGGATGCTTTATCTAGCAAGATGGCCGGCGCCGTGGGTGGGTGATGGTGGGTAGCGCCGGCCAATGCGGGGTTGGGGACCCGCGCAAATCAAGCTATCCGAGTCGTTCGCGGCGCGAAGAGTGTAATTACGGAAGCTGCCGCTAATAGGCCGGATGTCCGGGCTATGGTGAATAGCGGGTTACTATCATTACCGGCCAGGATATATCGACCTTCACCGCGACGGGATAGGCTGCGAAAACCGCTAGAGCGGCTTTGCTGGCCCTGTCATGTTCGGCTGGATGAACGGCGCCCGCTTGCCGGTGATGGTCTCGATCGACTTCAACAGCGGTCCGTGGACCTCACGAAGCGCTTGGTAGTGCTCGCTGTGGTACGCCAGGAGGGGACTGACGATGCTCTTGTGCAGCGCCTCGGCTGCCACGAGGAAGCGCTCGATCTCAGCCTGCGAAAGCTGTTTAGAAGGTTTGGTTCTGGCCATTGGCGATCTCCGTTAAAGGGGTTCGCCGCAACGAGGATTAGAATCCTACATGCCAGTTCGACTGGCAAGAGGGCGCTGGCCCTACTTTTGCAAAGAATTCCACCTCGTAAAGGTACATATCTGAGGTCGGGTCAGTGCTTGGATGCCTGCTCATCGAAGCCCTTGGCGTCATCGCAGTACTGCTTGCTCTCGGGCGCGTCGATGCCGTTCGACGGATGCGCTGCCCATGCACCTCGGTCGTATCGCCATCGATGACGGATGCCACGCCGGCAATCACTTCCGGATTCGGCTTGATCAAGTACTGCAGATTGTTTTCTGGCAGCGGACTGTTGTTGTGCATGACGAACTGCGTGGCCGCAGCCGCAGCCGCGGCGACCGTGACGAAGACGAGCCGCTTCAGCACGCTGGCCAACACGCGCGTAGCGAGCGCTACATCTCATTGGAGCCGATCACACCCGACTCGCCTTCAGAGAGGTTAGTTCGTGAGGGCCCCGCAGCGGTGAATACTACACCAGCCACCTCAAACGCATGAAGTAGGGCGGCGAGCTTCATGGCACGCGGAATCCTCCGCCCGTTTTCAAAGTCGCGTATTGTCCCTTCGCTCAAACCGCTCTTGGAAGCGAGCCGCACCTGAGACCAGTTCAATAGCGCCCGTGCCGCCCGGGACTGCTCTGGTGTCATCACCAGGGTCGAAGCGATTTCGCCTCGGCCGTACCGCTGGCTGACGCCGTGGTTCCTAATGTCGTCGGCCATGACCGTTCCTCCTGGCAGAGAACAGCGGCTGGCAGCGAATGTTCCATCTCGCTTATATAAGAGACAGCTACGGAGCCGAACCATGAGAATTAAGCCCGCCCGTCAGGGCTTAGCCAGCAGCCTGACTTTTGAGAGCCTTCGCCGAGCGAGTCTGCCAGCCGCCTCCGCGAGGTGATTGCCAAAGGCTTCGGTGACGAATGCAAGAGTCATCAAGTCGATCAAAAAATCGTCGATCGCACTCGAAACCGCGTTTGACCGCCCCTCGATCTGACGCAACGAAGTTCGCGCCTCTTCCAGCGCGGCGTGCGGATCGCCCGCATCCAGCAACGCTTCAAGTCTATCAAAAGCCCTCACCTTAACCCCCGCCTCCGCGCGCACTCATAACGCGGCGGCCTGATTAAATTCCCCGTCGAAGGAAAAAGATGGCCGTGTTCGCGCCACCATCGCCGGCATTCTTCATCGGTGTCGGTTAAGGGTTGTCCTGTTGATCGTCGAGAAGGAACGAAACTGCAATGAGGTCATGGCCTTCAATGCGGCCGCCGTGGACGCGCAAGATGGATGGGACTTTCTTAAAGGTCTTGATTTCCGTCTCTGTCACCCGAGCGTGTCGGATTCTGGCTCTAAGATCAGTCAAGCGTGAATCAAGGGCTGGCGAATTCTAAGAAAATCGATCTGGCTGACTGTCTCGACCGCCGCGCCGAACTCAACGAAGATTTCGGCAGGATCAGGTTATTATCCGCTACAGCCGATGGCGCTCGTCTAAAATTAGCTTCGACGCCAAGCCTTCCACGTTGATCCGCAAGAGCGAGGTTCTCTCCGTGTGGATAGTTGCGACGGCGCTATGATTACGAGGGTGTCCTGTGGAGGTCTAAGGCGGCGCTTACGTCTATTTAGCGGCCAGCAGCTACCCCCACTGAACTCGACATGATCCCTCCGATGTGAGGCTAGCTGTGATGCAACTCACGCGGCTGCTTCAATGACTCGATGTGAGCTTGCCTTTTCATCCGGTTTCGCTCAGCGCTCAGTAACTCGTCCTCGCCTACCAGGCCGTTGAGGAAAAGCTTCAGGACATGGGATGCGAGTGTCTGTGCCTGCGGGCTGCTAAGTGCAATACCATTTTCTTCGCAAGCTGTCCGACAGACGCGGGCGAGCATCTCCAATTCATCGGACATGACGACTTGACCAGGAAACAACATGGCTTCCTTCTCCACAAAATGCGCTTGGGAACACTGGCACGATGACTCCGCATGCCCCTTCTGTCTTTAAAAAATGATATCGGCAGGCGGCTTGGTCCGAAATGGTACAGGGACGTTCACGCATTTTGAAAAGTTTGTGGAGGTGGCTCTTCCCTCCAGCTGCCGAACAAGAGACGCTCCACCGGGCCTAGGCGTGAGTGCGCGGTCCTACGGAACCAGCCAGGAGCAAGAGCGATAATCCGACTATCACTACTTTGGTGGCGACGATGTCGACCTAGCCTTCCACGTCGCTACACGAAGCGCTGCGACCTCCGGGGCTTTGCTGCAATTTGCGGGCGAGGTGGGTGACAACCTGCTCGCTGGGCTATGTCAAGCGGGGAGCAGAGGATCTGGCAGGAGCCCAATACGATTGGTTCGCAAGTTGCCGGCACCCTCACCTCGTCCGGCCAGCTGACCACACCGCACGCTCGGTGGGTTTCCTGTTAGCTTTTTGGAGGCGAAAGGAACTCCTCTCAGAATCCGAAGTTTGGATTCGAGAGCTTAGGACCGCCGAGATGGCCGACATATTCAATAACCTGATCGGAGCAGTTGCCGCGATCTTTTATGTCTCCGAACACGAGCCTGCGCTGCCTGTGAATGCGCCGAATTTTCCCGACGACCTTGACCCGGTGATCAGGGCGGAGACGTTCGCGCCGGGGTTCTCCCAAAGTTCGGACTTTAGGGATAAAGATGATGTCGATGTATGAGCCATGGCGCAGCACCTGTCCCGCCATTGGCGCCAAAAAGGCTCCCACCAGTATAGGTTAACTCGCCTGATGCAAGCAGGGACAAAAAGCGCTGCAAGCCGTCCCGTTAATGAAACTATCCAGCCTTTCGCCGGTTACTCAGCGTTGACTTGCAGGAGGATCTGATATGCCAGGATCGGGTGAGGTTGTGGGAAGCAAGGCGCCAAGAAAGCCCCGCAGCAAGCCGCTGAAGGGCGAAGACGCCGAGGTGAAGCACGTGGTCGATACACACGATGTTTCCCCAACCCAGGCGAGAGAGCTGGTACGGCGCCATGGCAACGACTGGCGCAAAATCGACGAAGCCGCGAAGTCCTATAAAGACGAGAAATGAGGCCTTGCGCGCTGCCGGCAAGCGCATTGACCACGCGTTCGCCTTTAGGAAGTACGGCGAAGTTGAGTGGCTGAGAGCGACGGCCTTCGAAGCGGCAACCGAGAAAGCTATTCCAGGACTTGTCGATGGCACCGACCACTCGATGAAGGCTTGGAGCCCAGCGGCCGAGGTCTGACAATTGTGACCTTGGTCGACATCTTCAACGCCTGCCGAACGAAATCTGACTCAGAACGTTGACTTGAGCATGGCGTCATCAGTCGGGGCACTTCCATGAAAAAGGTCGAGCTTTCCACCTATCGGGCCAAACGGGATTTCACCAAGACAAAGGAGCCCAGCGGCGACCGCTCCATGCTGAAGTCGAACCGGCTTCGATTTGTCATCCAGAAACACGCGGCGACCCGGTTGCACTACGATCTTCGTCTCGAACTGGACGGCGTCTTCAAGTCGTGGGCCGTAACCAAGGGGCCGTCGCTGGACCCCCAGGACAAACGTCTCGCGGTCGAGGTCGAGGACCACCCGCTCGATTATGGAGACTTCGAGGGCACCATCCCGAAAGGCCAATATGGCGGAGGTACGGTGCAGCTCTGGGACCGCGGCTATTGGGAGCCGGAGGGCTCGATGTCTCCCCAGCAAGCCTTGGAAAAAGGCGACCTCAAATTCACGCTCGACGGCAAACGCCTGCATGGAAGTTTCGTCCTGGTGCGCATGAAGCACGACCGCAATGGCGGCAAGCGGATCAACTGGCTGCTGATCAAGCACCGAGACAAATACGCCACCGTTGGCAATGGAGACTCCATGCTCGCACAAGATCGGTCCGTAGCCTCCGGCAGAAGCATGGACAGGATCGCGGCGGGGACAGGGGCTGCGCCCAAGCCCTTCATGCTCCGAGGCGCCGGAGCGGAGGCCGACGCCGTCTGGGACAGCAATCGAGGCGATGCCGCCAAAACGCATGCGACGAGATCCGCAAAACCGACGGCACGCCCCGCGAAAGTCGCTCGATCGTCCGGAGCGAAAATGCCCGATTTCATCGAGCCCCAACTGTGCGAAACGCTCTCTCGGCCGCCAGCGGGAGCGAACTGGGTTCATGAGATCAAGTTCGACGGCTATCGCATGCAGATGCGCGTCGACGATGGCGTCGCAACCCTGAAAACCCGCAAAGGGCTCGACTGGACCGGGAAATTCGGCGCCATCGCAAAAGAGGCGGTCAGCCTTCCCAGTCTTATCATCGATGGCGAGATCGTGGCGCTTGGCCAGAACGGGGCACCCGATTTTAGCGCGCTGCAGGCCGCCTTGTCGGAGCGCAGGACCAAGGACCTGATCTTCTTTGCCTTTGACCTTCTGTTCGCGAACGGCGTCGATCTGCGCAAACAACCGCTGACCGGGCGCAAGGAACAACTCAGCGGCATCCTGGGCGATGTAGATCGCGGCGAGGCAAATCTCATCCGCTACGTCGAGCATTTCTCCAATGGCGGCGACGCGGTGCTGCGCTCCGCCTGCCGCCTTTCCCTCGAAGGCATCATCTCCAAGCAATCCAATGCGGCCTATACGTCCGGCCGCTCCAGCAGCTGGGCGAAATCAAAATGCCGTGCCGGGCACGAAGTCGTCATCGGCGGCTGGTCGACAACCAACGGCAAGTTCCGCTCGCTGCTCGTCGGCGTGAACCGAGGAGAGCACTTTGCTTATATTGGGCGCGTCGGCACCGGGTACAGCGAGGGGAAGGTCAAGCAGCTCCTGCCTAGGCTGAAGGCTGTGAAGGCAGCGATGTCGCCATTCACGGGCGATGGCGCGCCGAAAAAAGACTCGACGATTTTCTGGACGAAGCCTGAACTCGTGGCGGAGATCGAATTCGCTGGGTGGACTGGCGGGGGAAATGTCAGGCAAGCCGCGTTCAAGGGGCTGCGCGACGACAAGCCTGCCAGCGACGTGGAGGCGGAACGCCCAGCCGATCCCGAGGACACGCAGATCGCTCAGCCGGCCAAGGCGACGACGAGCCGGACGGGAAAGAGCCCGGTCGTTATGGGCGTCATCATCTCGAAACCCGACAAACCGCTGTGGCCAGACGCCGGCGACGGCGGGCAGCCCGTCACCAAGCTTGACCTTGCCGAATATTTCGAGGCCGTCTGCCACTGGATGATCAAGCATATCAAGGGGCGCCCATGTTCGCTCGTGCGGGCGCCTGACGGGTATGCCGGCGAGCAGTTCTTCCAGCGCCATGCAATGCCCGGAACGTCGAACCTTCTTGAACTCGTCAAGGTTTTCGGAGACCACAAACCGTATCTGCAGATAGACCGTGTCGAGGGTCTGGCCGCCATCGCCCAGATTGGTGGCCTCGAGCTGCATCCGTGGAATTGCCGGCCGGACCATCCCGAAATCCCCGGCAGGCTGGTCTTCGATCTCGATCCCGGCCCTGAGGTTGACTTTTCACGAGTGGTCGCGGCGGCCAAGGAAATGCGGGATCGTCTCGACGGCCTGGGCCTGCTGAGCTTCTGCAAGACAACGGGCGGGAAGGGCCTGCATGTCGTGACCCCCTTGGCGGGTCAGCGCAGCAAGACGACCTGGGCCGAAGCCAAGGCATTTGCGAGAGCGGTATGCCAGCAGATGGCGGCCGACAGTCCCGATCTCTACCTCATCAACATGGCCAAGAAACTGCGGACGTCGCGCATCTTCCTCGACTATCTTCGAAACGACCGCATGGCGACCGCGGTTGCTCCGCTGTCGCCGCGCGCAAGGGAAGGCGCCACCGTTTCGATGCCGCTGACATGGGGTCAGGTCAGGGGCGACGTCGATCCCCGAAAATACACCATCCGCACCGTACCCGGCCTCCTGAAGAAAACATCCGCCTGGGCGGACTATAACGATGGTGAACGTTCCATCGCCAGCGCCATCAAGCGGATGGGCGCGGCGGCAAGGATCGCGGCATGACGACGCGGGATCTTAAACCGGATTATGCACTCCCACTGGACACCGCGCCGATGGAAGCGAAGTCAGTCGACGCCCTGCCTGACGATCCGGGCCATTGGCAGTACGAGCCCAAATGGGACGGATTTCGATGCCTCGCATTCAAGGCTGGCAAGGCGGTGGAACTGAGGGCCAAATCGGGCAAGCCGCTGGGCCGATATTTTCCGGAAGTCGTCGCGATGTTGCGCGACCTTGAGGCCGACGCGTTCGTCGTTGACGGCGAGATCGTCATCGAGGTGGATGGTGAGCTTTCATTTGACGCGTTGCAGATGCGGCTGCACCCGGCCGAAAGCAGGATCCGCAAATTGTCGGCGGCAACGCCGGCGCGGCTTATTCTTTTCGACATGTTGGCCAGTGTCGACGGGCCATTGGTTTCCAAGCCTCTTTCAGCTCGGCGCGCCGAACTAAAGTTGTTCGTCGAGGCGGCCAGGCGCAAGGATATCGAACTATCCCGTGCCACGCGGCGCCTTACGGACGCAGCCAAATGGCTTGACCAGTCGGGACACGGGTCAACCGATGGTGTCGTCGCCAAGCGTCTCGATGATCCGTACCGGCCGGGCGAGCGCGCCATGATCAAGGTGAAGCGCTTGCGCACCGCGGACTGTGTGGTGGGCGGGTTTCGTTATCTGGCCGACTCGCGAGACGTCGGTTCCTTGCTACTCGGTCTCTACAATGACGACGGCAGGCTCGACCACGTCGGATTCACTTCGACAATTGCTCGCGAGGATCGCAAAGATCTGACCCGGCGTCTGGAAGGCCTGCGTGCACCACCTGGCTTCACGGGCAAGGCGCCGGGCGGACCGAGCCGCTGGAGCACGGAGAGGAGCGGACAATGGGAGCCGGTGCGTCCCGAGCTCGTAGCGGAAGTACGTTTCGACCATGTCACCGGGGATCGCTTCCGGCACGGCACGAAATTCTTGCGCTGGCGCCCCGACAAGGACCCAAGGCAATGCACGTTCGAACAGATACTGGGCCAATCTGTGCGGGCAGGTACGTCCGCTTCATTCCCAGCGGCGCGATCTCGTTTTGGCTCGAGTAAAGGCTGAATGGGCCTGAGACGGTCTATCTCGGCAGATATGGCAGAGACCGCATTTCGCTCGCTTTCGCCCGAGAGAAGTGCCTCGACGCAAAGCGCGTTATCGGCGAGGGGCGATTGCCGGCGATCGAGAAACTGCGCGACAAGCGTCGCCTGAAAGAGGCAAAGAGTTTTGGCGAATTCGGCGAGAAATGGCTCGCGGCCGGGCCCGATGGCCGGTAGCACGCGCGCCATGGGCGCGTCATCTTCGAACGGTCGCTTCCTCCGGCCCAGCGCAATCTCCTGCTGACGGAGATCACGCCCCGATGACCCGCGGTCCCTTGCGGCGCTCCGGCGACCCACGTTCGAGATATCCTCGTCGACCCGACGCTGTTTGGATCTGATCCCGCCGCAGAGCGCGAGACTGAGACAAACGCCGTGGTTTTCGTCATTCAACAATTCGTTGGCGCGGTGAGGGACGTTCGGCAAGTTCGCGCAGGCGAGCCTTCGCCAGTTCAAAGTCAAGTTTCGACCATCGTTCAAAAGCCTTCCGGTGCGAGGCGTGGGGCCACCAGAGCACGGCGTCGATAAGGTCGCGCATTGGTGGTTGCTGCTCCACAGGTCGACGTCGACCTCCACGGCGCCGATAGAACGATACCGGGCTTGCGCCGAACGCGACATGTCAGTTGTAACGCGTCACCGCGGCAGCGGCCGGGCGTTCGGTAACCCGGTACTGGTTGTCGCGAGATGCCGAAACCAGCTCATAGTCGCCGGCAAGGCCGTCGATGACCAGGTCGAGGAATGCATTGCAGGCGGCAACCCAGTCAATAAAATCAGGCACCGCGAGCGAAAAGGTCCCACGCTCGCCATAGCTGGCAGACAAGACAGACCGTGACCCGGGTCGGCTCCAGCGCACACTTAGCTCAGCCCACGAGTCCGCCAACCTTGTTTGCTGGGGCACTGCTTTCGCTGGAAGTCCTCGGCGGCTGCAACACTCTCCCAGGATCGATAGCCGCAGATCAAATCCTCGCAGCAGGATCGTAGGCGATTTCCCCAACCTCTTTCGCGGCGGACGCCACCAGCCGGTCTGTGCAAGCACGGGATGGCCGAACGATTGCGTGTTCACCAGAGCCGAAATGGCGTCTGCTAGAACAGTTCTGCGCGGAGGATCAACCCTCGCGTCAAACACCCCGCATTCGTAGTATCCATCCTCGCGCATCATCATGGAATTCCAGTCCACAGCACCGAACAACGACCAGGCAGTGACGGCGCGTACGTCGATACCATCAGCCGCGCATTCGCAGGCAGCCTGCCACCCCTCCATGAACCACCGCAGCTGTTCCTCACGAGTGCAGGCATTGTGCACTTCTCCGATTATCACCGGCAGAGCGTAGCGCCGCCACACTTCACGCAGACGCGAGGCAAATCCGAGTTCGCGGACCGGCACCCCGGCGCGGCAAGCGGCGATATCAACGTATGGATCGATGCCGTTGCCGCCGACCGGTTCTCGACGATGCCGTTCAATGCGGTGATCTAGAAACCGGTCGCTGGTGAGGTAGTAATCAATGCCGATCAAATCCGGAGGGCAGGGCGCGGCCTCCAACTCTGCTAGGTGGGCGTGATCGACACCAGCACCAAGAAGGCGTCCATGGAACGGATGGCATGGACCCACACGCCCACAAAGCAGATCCAGCGATAGCCATCGCCGGCGATTCTCGTACTCCGCCTGGTATGCTAGTTCCGGCGTCGCAAAAATCTTTCCGAAATCCTCGGTCTGCAGAAAGCGGGCTTCGGGGATGATTTTGCGAATGGTTGACATCGTCTTGGCGATCGCGCGGCATTGGGCAACCAGAAGCCTGAAGCAACTTGGCTCGTCCGCGCGGTGCGGATGCCAAAATCCATAGAGACCGCTGAGACGCGCTGTCGTCATCGGTTCGTTAATCGGCGTGAAAGTCCTTATCCACTGGTACCGCCGTGCGACCCGCCCGGCAAACGCAGCGAGACGATCGGCAAAATCGGGCGCGAGAATGGAGGTCCAGGATGGCCCGCTTCCATGATGGACTAGGGCTGCCATTGGGGTGATGCCGAGTTGCCGCATACGTTCGAACCGCTCGTCCAGCCAGGTCCATTCATCCTTGCCCTCCACCGCCTCGACGTGTTCCCACAACGCCGGGCATCGAAGCGTTTTGATGCCGAGGGAAGCGACGAGGTCCAAATCCTCGATGCGTTTTGAATGACCGGTTTCGAGGAGCTGATTGCGGATCACACTGCCGACACGAACCACGCTGCATTCAACGCCACCCCAGACCTCCACCATGACTACCCCGCCGCGCCTCTGGCCAGGGATAGCGCCGGCGCGTCCGTCTTCTGAATGCGATTGAAAGCGGCCAGAGCCTGACCAACCACCTGGTCCATATTGTAGTACCGGTAGGTTGCCAGCCGACCGACGAACATCGCATCGGTTTGCTGAGCAGCGAGTGCCTCGTATCGCTTATAAAGCACTTCATTCTCCGGCTGAGGCACTGGATAATATGGATCGCCGTCATCCGTCGGATATTCGTAGGTCAGACTTGTTTGAGGATGCTGTTGCCCCGTCATATGCTTGTATTCCGTGACCCTGGTGAAAGCCTCGGTCTGCGGGTAGTTGACGACGGCCACGGGTTGGACCAGTGGCGTGTCGAGCGTAACGTGCTCGAAGCGCAAAGACCGGTACGGCAACTTTCCCAGCCTGAAGTCGAAAAATTCATCGATCGGACCGGTATAGACGAGGCGCCGATAGGGGATGACCTTTCGAACTTCGCGGTAGTCCGTCTGCAGCATGACCTTGATCTTCGGATGAGCCAGCATCCGTTGAAACATGCGTGTGTAGCCGCCCGCCGGCATGCTCTGAAACGTGTCGGTGAAATACCTGTCATCGCGATTGGTTCGTGTTGGCACCCGCGCTGTCACCGATTTGCTCAGCTGCGAGGAATCGACCCCCCACTGTTTTCTCGTGTAGCCTTGGAAGAACTTCTCGTAGAGTTCGCGTCCCACTGTCCCCACGACCACGTCCTCGGCGGTGCGAATCTGTTCCACGCTCTCTCTGCGTTCGGCCAGAAACTGCTCCATTTGCTCGGAGGTGAGGTCGAGGCCATAGAGACGATTGATCGTGTCGAGGTTGATCGGGATTGGCACCAGCTTGCCGTCTACTTTGGCGAGGACACGGTGCTCATAAGGACGCCACGTTGTGAAATGGGACAGGTAGGCGACGATGGCTTCAGCATTGGTGTGAAAGATGTGCGGCCCGTAGCGATGTACAAGAATGCCGGCCTCATCATACCAATCGAAAGCGTTGCCGCCGATGTGACTGCGACGGTCGATGACAAGGACGGTCTCTCCGCGCTGACTGGCAAGGCGCTCTGCCAAAACGCTTCCGGCAAAGCCCGCGCCGACGACAAGCCAATCAAACATGGTCGACCAACCGGCTAAATGTGGGAAGACGCAAAACCTTCGCGGGCTTGAGCAAATCCTGCATGGCGCTCCAGGTCGAGTCCCAAGACATTTCCGAGAGGAACGCGTCGACCTTGGCCATTTCACCGCGACCTTTGCACAGAGCGGTGCTGAGGGCGGCGGGCATCGATCCTGCGTCAGCAATTTCGACCAGTCCGCGACGGCCGTAGATCTGTACAACATCGACGATGGCCGTCGCAACCACGGGCAGTCCGCCGGCCAGGAACTCAGGCGTCTTCGTCGGACTGATGTACCGCGTCGCTTCGTTCAAGGCGAAAGGCATCCACCCTGCGTCCCAACCGGCCATGTAGCTCGGCAATTCGGCATACCGCTTGGCGCCTAACCAATGAATGTTTGGCCCAGCGGGCAACGTAGCTGGGTCGATCTTGACGACTGGACCGATAGTGACGAACTGGACAGCAGGCATCGCTGCAGCAGTTCGAGCCATCAGGTCGATGTCGAACCGCTCGTCAATGACCCCGAAGAAGCCCACGCGCGGATGGGCAATGGTTTGCTGGTCGGGAGGGTCTGCCTGAAGGCGGCGCGCCTGATGGAAGTGTGCCGTGTCAATGCTGCTTGGAAACGCATGAACGGAGGGATGCTGGCTGCGCTTGGCTTCATAAAGGCTCATGCCGCCCGTAAACACAACGTCGGCCCTGCCAAAGAGCTGCTGCTCAAGCCGCTGGAGTTCTGGCGGTGCGTTCTTGAAGGCAGAAAGTTCGTCCATGCAGTCGTAGATGCAGACATCCTCCTGCAGCGCGGGGGTGAATTTGAGGGCCATGGGCGTGTAGTACCAGGCCACCAGGTGGTCGTGCTCGATGCTGGCCACCAGGCCCTCAAGCAGGATGGCCATTGCTTTGTCGACCTCAACCTTGGGCTGATGGTTCGGCAGCACGGGGGTCACAACCTCAAGGCCGGAGGCCGCCGGCTTGTGGCGAAGGACAGGGGTCTGAACGGGCTCGAATACCGGTTCTTCGAAGAACACGACGGTGTAGGTGGCTGCAGCGCGCGTCATCAAATGCTGCGGGCGTTGAAAAACAAAATCCCACCGCAGGTGTGAAAAGCAAATCAGGAGTGGCCTATCAAATGGCATAGGCAAGGGGTTGGATACGGTCTGATCCATTACAACGATCCGCATTAGGGTTAGCTTATGGTGGATGAAGCTCCGTCCGCAGATCGGGTTCCACGACGACGACGGAATTTTGTATTTCCCAGCCAAACCAAGATTTCTCATTACTCCTGGAACGGGCATCGCCTCCGCAAGTTGTCGGCGGGGAGGCGCAAATGATTGTCGATGCACATCTTCATACATCGGGCCGCGAGACGACGGGGGAGGTGCTGCAGTCGCTCGATAATGCGGGCGTGGACATCGCCTTCCTGCTGGCGCCCTTCATGACGTCGCCTTATTCGCTTTACGACCGCGAATCGTTGCGAGCTGGCAACCGCTACCTTTCCGACCTGATAAAGGGTCACTCGGACCGGCTCGTCGGGTTCGCGGTTGTCAATCCGCTCCATCCGCAATCAGCCGGTGATCTTGAGGAGGCAGCCGCGCTTCCCGGTATTCGCGCCCTGAAGATGGTTCCGACCGGCTGGTATCCATATGATCAGTGCGCCCATCGCGTGTACGCGGTCGCTGCGAGGCTCAATCTCCCCATCTTGTTCCACAGCGGGATTTTCATTGACGGCCGATCAGGGCGGTTCTGCCGGCCGTCATTCTATGAGGGGGTTCGCGATCATCCCGGCCTTCGCGTCACCTTGGCTCACCTTGGCTGGCCATGGTGTGACGAAGCCAACGCGGTTGGCGTTATCGATCGGATCAATGGCATCGACCCGACCGAGAGCCAGTTTCGCTTCGACCTGTCGTTTGGACCACCTCCCATCTATCGCGACGAGGTCTTTCGAAAGGCAATCGACGTGATCGGTCCACGCTCTCTGCAATTCGGGAGCGACCGCTTCCTGCCTTGCAGCGGTGCTCATATTCGCGCGGCAATAGATGAGGTCCGAGCAATTCTCGATCAACTCGATGTCGCAGCAGATGACCGGGATGCAATCATGTCGGGGACTGCAATGGATTGGCTCAGGCTGCGCCCGTGGCAAGGAGGTAATTGATGACCCGGTCACCGCGCGTGCTGCCAGGCGGCCAAACTGATGAGCGCACGCATGTCCTTGAGGTTTTGGGTAACGCCATTGTCGGCGGCATGGAAAACTATGTGCGCAACCTGGCCGCAAACCTGCCATCGAACGAGTTCAAAGTCTCGCTGCTATGCCCTTTTGAGAGCCCTTATACCGCCTTGCTCCGGTCCGAAGGCAGAGACGTCTATATTGCGCCGCTGCGTGACGATCCGCCTTGGAAGACAGTCGAACTGATCTGCACACTCGTCCGCGAAACGGGTGTCGGTCTGCTCCACGCGCACCTGATGAACGCGCATACCGTGGCGGCCATAGCCGGCCGACTGAGCGGGACGCCGACCGTAGCCACATTGCATGGCATGAGCTTGCATGCGCAGGAAATCAGCGTCGCGCGCACAACCGGGAGCCATACCATTGTGGTGTGCCGTGAAGCCTGGTCACAGGCACTTGCGGTGGGATTGGCGCCTGAGCTTGTGAGCCTCGTTCCCAACGGAGTCGACCTCGCAAAGTTTCATCCGAAGTCCGCTGACCCCGCAGAGTTCCGCCAAACGATCAACGTCGGCCCTGCCGACATAGTGGTTGGGTTCGTCGGCAGGCTGGCTTGGGAAAAAGGCCCCGACAAGTTCATCAAGGCAGCCGAATTCATATTGCAAAGGCGACCCGAGGTGCATTTCGCAATGGTTGGGACCGGGTTAATGGAAAAGGACCTTGGGGCTACAGTGCGACGCGCGGGACTGGAGTCTCGCATCCATATGATCGGGCTTGCGCGCGAACCACATCGGATTTATCCGGCACTTGACTTGCTGTTGCATACGTCTCGCGCAGACGCGATGCCGCTCACCATCCTGGAGGCCATGGCATCAGGCGTGCCGGTCGTGGCGATCGGCGTCGGCGGAGTACCGGAAATCGTCGCCACAGGCGAAACCGGTGTTCTCGTGGGCACCACCGAGTGGCCGGGTATCGTGTCGGAATATCCCGGAGACTGGGAAGGCGTCGCCTTGGCGGCAATCTCCCTTTTATCCAACCCAGCAAGACTGAAGTCGATGTCCGGTGCCAGCGTGAGGCGAGCGCAAGCCTGCTTCGATATCCAACAGTCGGCGACGTTGACGAGTCATATCTTCCGGCAGTTGCTCGGAGCTCGTACGGATAAGGCTCGCCTCCACTCAGTTCCATGAGTTCGGGAGCGGGACGTGCAGGATATCAGGATTTGGTGGCCCTGATTGCGGTAATGACAGGGTACAAGGGATCAACGACGTCGAGGCTTGCGCGATCGATCTCTTCGAATGCGAGACCCTGAAGGAAGGCTGTAGCGGCGAGCACGTTGCCGAATTGCTGTACCTCCACTGCGGAGGAGCCAAACCGTTCTTCGAAGAGGCGTTGTGCCGCAGTCTGGGTCATCGCCCAGAACCATTTTTCTGGTCCGTCATGGGCGTCGATTGACGTAATACCTGGTACCGTCGCTAGTACGACGCCGCCTGACGCCAAGGCGCGATGGATAGTAGCAAGGGCACCCCGCACCTCATAGATCATATGCAGCGTCTGAGTCACGATGATGCAGTCAAGGCATCCGCCCTCCACGGCATCCTCGTTCTGCAAATCGATGCGCATTGTGGCGTGTGGATTGGCACTCTCAGGCGAGTCGATGATGTCGGAACGCACGACACGGTCGAGACCAAAACGGAGCGTGTAGACGTTGTCGCCTATTTCCGCGACACGCCCCCGAATGTCGTTTGCATGACGCTCCAGGAAACTCTCGATATAGTAACGGTCGAGCGGCATGCCGCGATCGCCGCCAAATCTCCGGCTCAAAGGCTCGACCTCGCCAAGGTCCCCAAAGACCACGGTACCTGGCACTGGGATTGATCTCATGTGATTCAAACCTTGGGACCGCAGCGCGGTAAGGGTCTCAGTGAAATGTCATCAGGCGGCTGGCGATCATGGAAGCTTCCTTTGGCGCATCTTTCGTTGCCATGTCTTGTCATGAAGCGGGGGCCGCGCCGCCGCCTTGGCAGTCTGCACACCATGAGAGCATAATGATCCGCATCGGTTAGCTGTCGGCTTTCTTCCTCGCTGCCGTCGCATTGTGGCCGGTAGGAGCTGCACTCTTTGCGTCCTTCGAGTGAGCTGCCAGAGCGGGACCTGCGCCGGTCGCCTTGCGCATGTCCCCGCTGCGCTTTTCCGGCTGTCCTTTTTTCCCGAAGAGGCCCGAAAAATACCTTCCGAAAAACCCCATCACTTCCTCCTCGCTTAGCAATTCAGCCACGTCCAATACGAATTTGCGAGACGATGATTTGTTCCTCCGCAAGCTAGCTCTGTACGATTTCCATCCGCGGCCGCGATCGTTGTGACAAGCGGATCCATGGCCCCAGGCCAGTCGACTTGGCTCTGCTTGGCAACCCCCGCTTCGGGACCTTTTGAGATACGCTGTCGTTGAAGATTCGACAGGTCGATCGATGTGTCACGCTTCCGCGCACATCGATTTTCGACCGGGACGGTGGAACGTCCTGACAAGATCGACGTTGGCGCTGATCTTAGTCGAGGACGCCAGCATGGTGATGATCACCGAAACGAAGGTTCGACAGATAGTCGAAAACGGACTGCTCTCGACTGACGAAAAGATCTCGCAGTTGCTCAAGTTCGACTCTGGGCTTTGCCATGAGTTGAAGGGGAAACGGCGTTGGCCGATCATGGCGGCGGCAGGGACGTTCCTTGCGAAGACTTTTCTTGTGTTGGACGGCTCAGCGAGAAAGCGCGGATCGCAGTCGCGGGTCCTCTGCGGAAAGCGTTCCGACCGCGTGGCTGGCGGGTTTTCCAAAGGGCGAGAGTATCCCATTCAACGTCGGAGCAAATGTACCGGGGCTTCTACAAGCGTCTGGTAGACGCTGTCGACTTCCTCGTCGATCTCGCCTCGCTTGATTCCGATCGCTTTTGCATCGGCGAAAAGCTTATGTGTGAATTCGCTTACCGTCACTGCGTCGCTTTTAGCTTTCTCAGGAATATTGTTGGCAATCCAGCCATTGAGGAAGTCGATGCCACGCGGGCTCATGGCGCTACAACCTCAGTTCCCGCAATGGTTTCCACTGTGTTCACGATCTTTGCCGATGCTCTCGCGGATTTTGCATTCAGCGCTTGGCGCGTGGCACGGAGCACTTTTTTGGCCACGCAGTCGGGCGTTTGAAGCTTGTTCAAAAGCGGCGCTGTTTGTTTTCGGCGCAAAGATTACGGGCTCGGAAAAATGTGCAAGGACAAGGTTAGTTTCCATCTCATTTGTGCAGTGTAATCGATGGCGTAGTCGACTACGCCCCCACCAGGCGCCTACCTTGATCACCTGTCTTGACCCTCGCCGCATTGCGCGCGAATTTTTAGGAGCGTCGAACCATTTGGGTGATCGAGGAACGGACAATGCAGGGCAGAAGGTCGCAGGAGCGGAAGGGGCAATACCCTGTAGGTGAATTCGCATCGAAGCATGGTTTGTCCGAGAAGTCGGCTACGATCATTTTCTCAATCTTTACGGACCATCTAGGCCGGCGTGCGATGCTGCCGCACAGGCTTTCAAAGAAGCGCTCAAAGAGCGGGAAGCTGGCCGGTTGGTAAACCTGCTCACCATCGACTAGGACGCGCCCAGAGGCTTTGTCGAGCCTGAGTTTTCGAGACGTTGTTCGTCATAGGGAACCTTAGAGGGGATGGCCCGCGCCTGCGGTCAAGGCTGCGCGGGCCGATCAAGACGACCGACATCTCGGCAGCGGCACGAACCGATGAAGAACGCGCCGCCCCGGCTCCACCTTGAACGATCGCAAGGGTTCCCACTGTCAAGAGTTACGGGGTCCCTGCCCACAGTTCACTACGCTTTGACAAGCGCCAAGCCTTGGCCTGCGCTGAGCCTCAACTCTCTGAGCCGGGATGTTTTGGCGTCTCTGGCCTGACGTTCGGCGTCGATCAGCTTACGCGCTTCGCGGTCGGCTCTTTCAAGTCTTTCCTTGTCGATGCGCCGTTTTTTCATGGCAGCCTCCTTTGCAGCTTGCTGGCAACTTCATCATCCAGACCAGACGCCGGAGCGGCGCTTTCCTCACCAGCTCCTCAAGGCTAGATCCGTGTGAAATCTGCGAGCGCCAATCGTCGCCGTTGACCTTCCGCGTAGGCCAAGGCGAAGGATTCGATCTCGAATGACCGCGTGTGCTCATGGTCTTCCTCAACCACACGGACGTGCCATTCACCGTACCCGTCGACCAATTCGACACACGGAACGTTCAATACGGTTTTTTCCACGGCAATCGTCCTCGTCGTAGATGACAATTGGAAATCTAACTTCGTTAGACTCGGCCGCATTAAGAAATGTTAGTACGGACTCGTACCCAAGCCGCTTCTGGTCTCGAAAAATGCTCTTAGCCATTGCTCTGACTAGGTGGGGATAGTTAAGCCAACGCTTGCTGACTGTTAGGGCGCAAGCGGCTGAGAGATAGCGGTGCTCGTGCTCTTGCCCCAGACCGGAGGCCAAGAGCATGGCTCAGCTTCAACAATCGACCGTTCGCAATCGTCTATTGGCGTCCCTTTGCGCGGATGACTTTGCACTGTTGCAACCCACCTGGAGAGGATAACCTTAGCGGTGCGCGACCATCTGTTTCGAGCCGATCAGAAAATCGCTCACCGGAATATGGAATTGCTTCCATCGTCGCAGATACCGGGGAGCGGCGGTTCGAAGTCGGCATGGTCGGATTGGAGGGGTTGGCAGGAACACGGTCGTACTCGGCATCGATCGCACACCTCATAGCTGCCTGGTTCAGGCCGCTGGCGACGCGGTTCGGATTGGTTCAGCCAAGCTCCAGTCTGCGATGGAGCGCAGCCCGGATGCGCGCGCACCTGCTGCGCTTCATACACACGTTCATCGTTCAAGTCAGTCAGACCGCTTACGCAAACGCCGGTTATGCGCTTGAGGAGCGGCTCGCATGCTGGCTGCTGATGACGCACGATCGGATGGAGCATGACGACATGTCTATCACCCACGAATTCATGAGTATTATGCTCGGTGCCCGTCGACCCGGCGTCACGCTCGCGGTGCAAATGCTGGAAGGCACCGGAGCCATTCGAGCCACCCGCGGCCAAATCACGATACGCGATCGCGACAAGCTGGAATATCTCGCCGGCCAATCTACGGCTTTGCCGAGAAGGAGTATTCCAACGTGTTCGTGCTCCCGATCAAGCGAGGCCGGTGAGTTGAAGTTGCGCTACTTTCATGAATATACGCTGTCGCGGTCGCATCACGCCCGATTGTGAAGGCGATGAGCTACCCGACGAGAAGGCTCTGCACGACCACGCGCTCGCCGCAGCACGCGATCTCGTCTTCGGCGCCCGGGTGGACGCAATCTGATTGCAGTTTTGAAGTCACCGACCAGAGCGGCCGGGTCGTTCTCGTAGTGCCGTTTGCCGCAGTGCTTGGCGAGCCTGAGATCGGACCAGCTTGACTATCTAGTCCCGACTATTCGGTACGATGGCGCCTGGGTGCGCGATCGGCCTCTACAGCCGCCGGAGTGCGACCGGCACACCAAGGCCAGCGCCGGCCGGCGCGGCGAGCTGAACGCTGCTGCGCTCTAGCGTGCATACGAGCGCCGGCAGCCTTGAACGCGCCACGGCTCCGCACCCGAGGTCGCGGCGGGTTTTCGGCGACTTCCTCTCCGGATTTTCTTATCCGACGCGGAACAATTAAGAACGTCGCGAAATTAGATAGTGCTACCGGGTTGGAGCGCATGCATGCGGTTTGTTGCTATCATGGATCCAGCCGACCTTTGGCTGGTTTACGATGAGGTCGCCGGGATGCCGGCGGAGAGAGATGGAAAGGTTTTTGTCGGGCTATCGCGGGAGGCTGCGGAACGCCTGGCTTCAGAGGCGAACTGGCTTGGCTCAGAGGTTGGGACGGTAACCTTACAGCGCCGGGTTTGTGCGTTTCAAACGTTGATCAGCGCCGTCGGGCATAAGTGTTTTCTACTTCCGTCCGTGGTAGTGCAGGGCGAGAGACGCGATGGATGAGCATCCTAAATGTAGTGTTTCGATTGCGCAGCTAGACGGCCAGTGGGCTGTCCAGATCGTGGAAGCTGGGACGGTGACCAAGCGCCTTTTCGAGCGAGAGGAATTCGCCAGGAATTATGCTGCCGGCCAGTGGCTGAGGCTTAATCCAAAACCGGTTCTGCCGAAGAGCAGGCGAAAGCCCAAAGTGTAAACTCGGTCAGCCGTTGTTCACTGCCATCACGGCGGAACGGGTTGTCAGCAGGCGCGTTGCTCCAATTCCAATAGGGAGAACGCAAATGGACGACGACCTCCGCAGAAGACTCAAGGAACTCAGCATCGCGTTGCAACATCGTGCGAAGGAATTGTCATTGACCGGCGCCAGCGGAGACATCGCCATTCTCATGTCAGGGGCCGCAATCACACTAGAGGCATTGGTGGTCATAGCAGAAGAGGCAAAGGCCCCGCGTTCAGGCCCGTCGGTCGATCCCTTGGCTTCTGCTCCAACTTGAGGGGCACAAAAAAACCCGCCGGACTTGGCGGGTCCGCGGCGCAAATCAGGACCATGGGCATCACGAGCATTGCGCACGGTTGCAGTTATCGCGACGGTATCGCCGACTTTGATGCCTTGGCCCATGCATGATTCTGGCGCGGCCGCCGCCGGCGTCAATATGCGTGGAACCTAACAAAAACCGCGAGCTTATGTCCTCATGAGCGCACGCGGCACCGACTTTCTATATCGATGGATCTCCACCAACGTGCCGGAGACGGCAGGCGCAGATATGATCTCTCGTTGCCGAGCTGACCGAAAAGCTGTTTGCCGACGCCAAGGAATTCGGCATCAGCAGCACCGAAATCGAGGAAGATACGGGGAGCGTTTACGAGGCATTCTCGACGCAATCGTCCACTCCGATGCTGAAGGCGAGCCGAAATGATAGGCGCTACGTGGACGCTCCAGTCGCCATCGACGCGAAGATGGCAGTCACGGCGTTCTGCAACGTCGCGTGCATGCGGTCATTCTAAATCTGGAAGAGCTGCGCGACCGCGGGCCGGACACTCCGCTATGGAGTGGGACATCAGGCCGAGGCTGAAGTGCGAGGTCTGCGGATCAAAACAGATCGGCCTGATTTACGCGCCCGATTCCTAATCCGCGCGCCGGCGCGGATTATGAGGGTTGGAGGTCTGCCATGAACGAAACTGTCGTCATAACGCGCAAAATCGGACCCGAGGAACGCCGGGAAAGGCGCAGACTGCGACGAGACAAGCAGCGCGCGGCTAACATCGGACGCGCTGAAAAGATGCACCTAGCCCGGCTGGCGGCGACGTCTCCGGAACGCCAGTCTGCCGCTTTGGCGGCATCGGCCTTTGTGGGCTGTTCCGGCTGGTTCTATTGGAAATGGCGAGGAGCGTTTTACCCAATAGAGCTTCCAACGAGCGAATGGTTCGGCCACTACGCCGAGTGCTTCGACACTGTTGAAATCAACGCATCCTTCTATTCATGGCCGACCGTCGCGAACGTGAAAAGCTGGCTGCGTCAGCCGGGAACCCGAACATTCATATACACGGTCAAAGTGTGTGAACTGATCACGCACATCCAGAAGTTCGAAGATACAACGGCTCTGGTGAAAGACTTTGGACTGATCGCCGATATCCTCGGCGAACGGATGGGCTGCTTCCTCTTCCAACTGCCGCCCAGCTATCACTTCACCGAGGCCCGGCTAAGCGCCATCCTGAGTCAGCTTGACCATAGTCGGCGCAACGTGGTGGAATTTCGTCATGCCAGTTGGTGGAATGATACCGTTCATGCCGCCTTCCGCGGGACGGGCACGGTATTCTGCTCTTGCAGCGGGCCTCGACTTCCGGACGCGCTGGTCCGCACCGCCGACGATGTCTACCTGCGGCTGCATGGTCCGAAGCGCTGGTACCGACATGACTACTCCAACAGCGAACTGGCTGAGTGGGCCGACAAGATTCGCGCCAGCGGTGCGCGGAGAGCGTGGGTCTATTTCAACAACGACTACGAGGGGTTTGCCCCAAGGAATGCGCTGACGATGCGCGATCTTCTTGAGGAAGCGGGCTTCATCCGACCCGAAGCCGAAACGGGCAACCCCAAATCGCTGGTCGGTTTCCGATGAGCATGCGAACTCCGGCAACGTCTCATTTCCTAACTGCCAACTGGCCGCTGCCGGCGTCGGCCACGTTGGGCTCCTCGGTTAGAACCAGGCGCATCGAGCGAGAGATTCGCGCCCGGTTACCTTTGGCTGCGCGAAAATTCGTTGTCTTTGAAGCCGGGAACGTAACGATGCAAATGGAGCAGAGTGAGAGCGATCAGTTCAAGACGGCGTCGGCGAAAATCGATCGTTTGCTTCAGCGAATCGAGACGCTACCCGTGCTTCCGCGCGAGGCCGAGGACATTCTTTCCATTTCTTCTCGGGAGCGACAGAAATGGCTGAAGGATGGCCGGCTCAAGAGTATCGGGACGCGAACCGTGAAGATGCGCGGGCGGGCCAGGAAGGTTACCTTCCACGTCTTCGATCCTTGCGAAATCGAAGACGTGCTTGACCGCGACCTCCCGACCTTATGGAGAGCGGAGGACGCGTTAGAGGTCGCAGAGAACAGACGGCGGGGCGCGGGCAAGGCCGCGCGGACGCGTTCAAGCGGGTCCGCGCAGATCCTCCCTGTTGTGACGAATTCAGCGCGCGAACAAACGCGGACCAGTCTGAAGGGATGGGACACGTTCGATAAGGATGGGTTGCTGCGCGACCCTTAGCGGCCTCGGTCTTCAATGCCTATTTGATGAAACAGGGCGGAATAGCGGCGCGCCGCGCGCGGCCCGGCCAGGCGCATAGCGATCCATCGCAACTTGCTGCCAAGCCAACCTGCCTTGATCAACTTCTACGCGTCCCTCCGGGCAACGAGTCGAAAAAGTCGTCCCCAGAATGCTTTGGCATCCGCCGGTTTCTCCCCATCAAGAACGCGGGCCTCGTCATACAGAAGATGTGCCACGTCTTCCTTGAAGCCCGGTTCGTCCTCCTCGAGCTTTGCCAGCGCGGCGATGCGCTCATGCCGGGATCGATTTGCAGAACGGGCTTCGCAGCCTTGTCCAACAGATCATCCATCGACTTGGCCATGAGGTGAAGCCGACGCGACGACGGCTGCGGGTGGGCAACTGTTGCGGCTTTGTGCGCGTTCTGGCACCGACGAAAGCTGCTGTACTGGAGACAGATTTTGGCTGCGCGGCCACTGTTTTCCTACACGGGCATCCAGGGGAACAAAGGGTTGCTCACCGCGTTGCGGCAACGGTGACCGTGATATGGAGGCTTTCACCGTGAATGATCGTGATTTACTTCGGGATCCCCGCAAGGAGTATCCGGCGCCACCTTTTCCAAAGCAGCCGCAGATCACGCCTGGCCTTGCCGGAAAGATGGACCCGATACCGGACCACGGCGAGCAAAGCTATGGGGGCTCTGGCAAGCTTGCTGGGCGCAAGGCACTGGTGACGGGGGGCGATTCCGGGATAGGGAGGGCCGTGGCCATCGCCTTTGCCCGCGAAGGGGCGGACGTGGCTATCTCATACCTTGCGGAAGAGGAAGATGATGCCAAGCAAGTCATCGCACTCATCAAAGCCGCTGGCAGGACGGCCCTAGCGCTGCCTGGCGACGTCAAGGAGGAGGCTTGGTGCGGGGATTTGGTCGAGAAGGCCGTCTCAGCCCTGGGTGGGCTGGATATCCTTGTGATCAATGCCGGGAGGCAGCAATATCGCGAGAGCATTGAAGAGCTGACGACAGACGACTTCGACAAAACCATGAAGACGAACCTGTACGCCCTTCACTGGATCGCTCAAGCAGCCGCGCCGCATTTGCCGGCCGGCGCCTCCATCATCACTACGGCATCAATCCAGGCCTATGATCCTTCGGCTCTCCTGCTCGACTATGCCACGACGAAAGCCGGCATTGTCGCGTACACCAAGGCGCTTGCCAAGCAATTGATCAAGCGGGGCATTCGGGCCAATGTCGTGGCTCCCGGGCCCGTCTGGACCCCTCTACAGCCGAGCGGCGGTCAGCCAGATGAAAAGGTCAAGCATTTCGGCGAAGACAGCGATTTCGGCCGTCCTGGACAGCCAGCCGAGCTGGCGCCGGTGTATGTGCTGCTGGCGTCGGGGGAAGCCAGTTTCATCAATGGCGAAGTTTATGGCGTCACTGGCGGCAAGGGAGTCGCTTGAGCCTATACAAACATCGAGCATAAGGATGTCATGAGGCGCATTGCACGCAAAATTGCTGTCGCCATCATGCTGGCCGCAGCGTCGGCTGCGACAGCAGCTTTCTTGATGACCTCGGCTCATCTGCCGTTCTCGCCAGACGATCCGCGATTTGAAGTGAGGGGGGATGTGGGCCGCGGCAAGCTGGTTTTCGCGGCGGGACAATGCGCCTCCTGCCACGCCACCCCCGGTCAGTCCGATCGATTACAACTTGGCGGTGGCATGGCGCTCGCGTCGCCGTTCGGCACTTTTCGGCCGCCCAACATCTCTCCGGATCCTGTCGACGGAATAGGCAGATGGAGCGCTGCCGATCTAGCAAATGCGCTTATCGGGGGGGTCTCTCCCAAGCGCGAACACTATTACCCGTCCTTCCCCTACACCAGCTTCACCGGCATGACAGTTGCCGACATCAACGATATCTACGCCTATCTCATGACTCTGCCAAAAGTGTCTGGACGTGCGCCGCCGCACGAACCCGCAATCCTGTTCAGCATTCGGCGGTCCGTCGGATTCTGGAAGCTGCTATTTTTTCGCCAGGGCCGGTCGACTGCGAATGCTGACGGCAAAACGATGCTCGATCGCGGCGCATACCTCGTCGAAACCGTTTCTCATTGCGCGGAATGCCACTCCAGCCGAAATGCGTTTGGAGCAATCCGGGCCGATACGCTGTTTGCCGGCGGTATCGACCCGCAAGGTACCGGGTTCGTGCCCAACATTACGCAGGAACGATTGGGCGCGTGGACCGAGACCGACATTGCCACGATGCTTAGAACCGGAGAGACGCCCAACCACGGTCGGGTGGGATCTTCCATGGCCGACGTGGTGACAAATACCGCCATGCTGCCTGAAGGGGACCGCGAGGCGATCGCGCACTATATCAAAGCGCTTCCGCCGGTCGCGACGCCACACCCATAGGCTCATTGGGCATAAAGATAAGCTGCAAGATCTCTCGCTTCCCGTTCAGAAATCCCCGATGGCGGCATCGCCGTTTGCGGGGAGAAACGCTGCGGCGAAACGATCCAAGCGACCAGATTGTCGGGACGGTTTTCCAGGACACCCGCGATATAGACGCGCTTCGACAGTTCCGTCAGTGGCGCACCAGCCTGGCCGTCCGCCCCAGGAATCCCCGAGATCGTGTGGCATCCGGCGCAGCCATAGCGGCGAAAGATCGCCGGCGCTCTATCAGTATCGCCCCCGGTCATCGCCCTGGCAATGGCGGCCCTGGCATGCTTGTCACGCACGACGCTGGCCGAGATGAAGGCGGCCGAGGCCACGACAATAAGCATCGTCACCAAGGCGGCCTGGCCGGGGGCTGATGCGAGCGGGCTAGACATTCTGCGCTTTTCTCGCGCTCGGGCCTCTGATCCAAAGCGCCAGCATCGTCAGTGCCGCGGCTGCATAGATGGTTCCGGCGGGGACCCACATGATCATGCCTGCCAGTTCTTGGTCTTCAAGCGGCGTCAAGCCCCAGGCCATCGCGGCTTGCGTCTGCGCGACGTACAAGACGCGGGGAGCGAGGGCCATCAATGCGCCCAGAACGCTTGTGTGGATCATGGTGAAAAACAGATGCCAGGCAGCTGAGCCGTAATCACTTCGCCAAACAAGCGCCCACCAGAACAAAATCGCCGTAGCGAAGAAACTGAGGTGCTGCAAGCGATGCATTGCGGGGTTTGTCAGGGCGGCGTCGAACACGATCGGCACATGCCAGGCCCAGATCGCAGCGCCATGCAAGATGGTTGCGCTGGTCGCGCCCGCGCACCTGTCCCACAGCCCACGCATCAGAGGCGCCCGCATCACCATTCCCGCCCCCAGGCGGACCCTGCCGGGCAATCCCCACAGCAGGATGCCAGTCGGACGCGCCAGCACGATCAGAGGGGCCGACACAGCCATGACGATTTCGTGCTCAATCATGTGAAAGGTAAAGAGGTGTTCGCCAAGCCAGTGAAGTGGGGATAGCAGCGCACCCGCCAGGGTCAGGATTCCAGCGCTGTAAAGGCAGTTCCGGCTATGCATGCCGCCGGGCCGGCTTATGCGTCGAGCCAGCCTTGCCGCTCCCACGCAATATAGCAAGGCCAGCGTCCCAAGTGGCGCTACAATCCACGGATCGAAGGTCCAGGCAGGCTGCAAGCCATGCGCATCGTCGCCATGCGCCATGGCCGGGCAGGCCATCATGCCCCAGATCAGGGCGCAGATCAGCGTTGGCATGCGTCCAGCAGCATCGAGGCTGCCTCCTGCAACAACAGGGCAAAGACAAATGCCAGCGCGACCAGAAATCCCGCATCAACGAGAAAGCGCCTGGTCTTGGCCATTTCCGGCGATGCGGCGCGTGCTGCAGCAAGACCGGCGATGGAGATAACCAGGAGGATGCCGCAGAGGGCGGCGCTCCATGCACTATTCTGTCGGCAGTCGATGTAGGGCATGATTTGGCCAAGCTGGGTGCTGAGTGCCCAAGCCAGCGGCGGGACGCCAAGTCCGGTCCATTGCAGCCTAATTTTGTTCACAGCCGAGGTATCCAATAAAGGCAAGCGTACATTGGCAACCACGTCGCAACCACGAAGTTCCAGTACATTGCACTGTCGCTGACATCTCCGAACCGGCGCGGCGTGTCGCCATGCCGGGAAAACATCAGGCAGGTGAGAACCAGCGTCTCGATGACATCAGTCAGAATGTGGGTGGTGTGGAGGCCAAGCATGACCCATACAATCGATCCGTATGCGTTCTGATCCCACTTGATATGCATCGCCGGAAACTCGAAGGCGCGCAGGATCAAAGGCACTATTCCAAGCACTGCCATGACGATCAACCCTACGCGAACCTTTCGCAGATCCTGCTCGCGCGCCCAGCGTGCGACGAGGATGTTGGGAACAAGGCTTGCCAGCAGAAGGACTGTCAGCGTCGTGCCGGCAAGCAGATCCGGTGGCGGGGCGCCCAATGGCCATCGCGGTGCCAGGCTCATCAGGTAGAGATAGATCACGATCGAGAGGGCAAAGCCCGTCCCTTCGATGAGCATGAAAGCCAGCGTGCCCCACCATGACGGGCTTGCGGTGCCAAGGCCATGTGCTGGGAGTTCGGTCAGATCGAGCACAATATCTTCTTTCATGACTCGTCCTCCGGCACGCCTTTGGGCCAGAACCAGCCTATCAGCGAGACCGAGACCGGGATGGAACCCCAGACAACCGCCCATGGGCTGAATATCGACCAGACTAGCGTCAAGGTGGTCGCAAGCGCTGCCCAAAGCGGCCAGATCGAATTGCCGACCGATGATTCCAGCGCTTCTGGAATGCCCTCAACGACGCTGGTGATCAAAAGCTCGCGACGGTCGACTCGCAGGCCGGCGACGACTGGGAGGGCGGTCGCTTCCGTCCACAACGGCTCGCGGCTGCCGACCACGGGTGGCCTGGCAAAATTGTAGGGTTGTGGCGGCGAAGATGCCGCCCATTCAAGCGTCGAGGCTCCCCACGGATTGGCTGTCGCAACGGGACCTGACCAGGCGCTCCGAATGGCGTCGATGAAAAATAGAAGGAAGCCAGCGGCCACGGCAATTGCGCTGAGGCTAACGAACATGTTGAGGCCGGCCCAAGGCATCTCAGGCTGATAGGTGTAGATGCGACGCGGCATGCCCTGCAGACCCAGGATGTGCATGGGAAAAAACGTCAGGTTGAAGCCGCCAAAGATCAGGCCGAAGACCCAGCGGCCCAGGGTCTCGCTCATCATTTTGCCCGTCAGCTTCGGGAACCAGTAATAGATCGCGCCGAGCAGCGGAAAAACCGCGCCGCCGACCAGGACGTAATGAAAATGGGCGACAACGAAATAGGTGTCGTGGACCTGGGTGTCGAACGGAACCGATGCCACCATGACGCCTGTAAGGCCGCCAATCACAAAGATCACCATGAAGCCATGACAAACAGGAACGGTGTCTTGAAGATCGGCTTTCCCGCCCAGATAGTGGCAAGCCAGCAGAAAATCTGTAATCCGGCCGGGACCGCGATCGCCATGCTGGAGGCGGTAAAAAAGCTCTCTCCAAGCCGTGGCAGACCAGCGACGAACATATGGTGGACCCAAAGGCCGAAAGCGAGAACCCCCGTCGCCACCAAAGCCATCACCATGGCCAAATACCCAAACACTGGCCGACCTGTAAAAGTCGCCACAATTGTCGACACCATGCCAACCGCCGGGAGAAAGATTATGTAGACCTCGGGATGGCCGAAGAACCAGAACAGATGCTGCCACAACAACACATCGCCACCTTCGGCAGGGTTGAAGAAGTGGGTGCCGACAAGGCGATCGAGGATAAGGCTCGTGCTTGCGATCATGATCGCCGGCATGGCCAGGATGACAAGAAACGAGGTCACGAGCATCGACCAGACGAACAATGGAATCCTGTCTAGCGACATCCCTGGCGCGCGCTGCTTGAACACGGTCACAACGATCTCGACGGCGACGGCGAGCGCAGAAAGTTCGGTGAAGGTGATCATCTGTGCCCAGATATCGGCACGTTTCCCCGCGCCATATTGCGGCCCCGACAAAGGTACGTAAGCAAACCATCCGACGTCCGGGCCGGTGTCGACGATGAAGGCAATCCACAAAAGCAAGCCGCCGGCGACATAGATCCAGTAGGAAAATGCGTTGAGGCGTGGGAAGGCGATGTTGCGTGTCCCCACCATCAAAGGCACCAGGTACACGGCCATTGCCTGCATGACGGGAACCGCGAACAGGAACATCATGTTCGAGCCGTGCATGGTGAAAATCTGGTTGTAGCGATCGGGTCCGATGAATCTGGCTTCAGGCTGCGCCAGCTGCAGCCGCATCAGCAGCGACAACACCCCTCCAAGGGCAAGGAAGACAAACGCTGTCGCGATATAGCGTCGGCCGATCACCTTGTGATCCACCGTCGACAATGCCTCCCACAGGCCCGGCTGCGCTGACCAGGTCGAGGCGAGGGCGCGCTTCAGCTCCCTGTCGCTCAATGCCGTGTCCCTGAGGCCATCCTCCGCAGAGCGGGTCATTTCAGGCTCTCCATATAGGCGGAGATGTTCTGTAGCTCGACACTGGTTAGCGGCACCATCGGCATGTTGTTTCCGGGCTTCAGCGTCTGGGGATCGGCGATCCAGGCGGCGAGTGAACCGCGCGTGGTCTCCACGAGGCCGGCCGCGATCGTTTGACGACTCCCGACGTGGGTAAGGTCAGGCCCGGTGTTGCCAGTAGCGGTCGTACCCCGGATGGTATGGCAGGCGGCGCATGGCTTTGCCAGGAAAGCAATCCGTCCGGCGGCAGCGTCAGGAGCGACCAAAGGGATTGCATCAGCACTTTGCGCAGCGGTCCAGCGCGCGTAATCGGCTGGCGCCTCCGCGATGACCATCACGGCCATATGACCGTGCTGCAGTCCGCAGAACTCAGCGCACTGCCCGCGATACACACCCGGCTTTTCGGCCCGCAGCAGCAGGCTGTTGGAACGACCCGGTACGAGATCTTGCTTGCCGGCCAGACTTGGCACCCAAAAAGAGTGGATGACATCAGCGCTTTCAAGGCGAACATGAACATCCTGACCGACCGGGATGTGAATTTCATTGGCGGTCTGAAATCCGGGCGTGGCGGCGGAGCTGGCATAGAAAACCTGCCACCACCACTGCTGAGCTCTTACGGTGATCGCTATGGAGGCCCTTTGCGGGAGGCCAATGCTTCGGGTGGTGTAGAAGCTGGCAACCGTCATGCCGGCAATCAGAACGGCCGTCGCAGCCACTGACGCGGTCACGACCACAGCCAGCCGGCGTTGCTGGATTTCCGTTTCGCCCTGCTGCCGTTTGCGCCACAGTGCGAGACCAAGCACGAGCATCACCGCAACCCAGATCAGTGTGCACAGGGCGACGATGCCGACGATCAGGTGTTCGACATGAATGGCGGGAGCGCCGTAGGGGGCGAGCGCGGACTGGTTTCCGCTGCAGCCGCACGCGAACGCGGCAGGCCACAAGGCGACCACGCGCGCGGCTCTCAAGGCGACGGCCCCTGGTCAGGGTGAACCCCCGCCGGACCCTGGTCGAAGAGGATTTTTGCGGGTCCGCGATTTTCGGCGGGCCGGGTCTGTTTGTCATCGTTTCGACTAGGCGCCGCTACTTTCGGCTTGTAGGCGCCGATCGTCTGAACATAGCCCGCGAGCTGCCATATCTGTTCGGTTGTCATCCGGTCGCGAAACGCTGGCATGCCGTGTGGGCGCCCGTCGCGGACGGAAGCAACGATGGAAACGATCTCGGGCCCGTAGAGCCACCAGCCGTCCAGGAATGACGGGCCCGCTCCGCCGTGACCATCACCATGGCACGCTGGACAGCCGAACCAGGCATAAAGACGCTTGCCCTGGCTTAGATTATAGGCGTCCGTTTCGTAGGGCTTACCCAATGCAAAATAACTCTCGGGCGGCGTTCCGCTGATGCCATTTGGCATCAGCCGAAGTCCATCAAGATCAGACGCTACAGGCGGATCCAAGCGGAGCTCTCGAGGCTCGCGAAGCCATCCAAGGGCGGCGCTAGCAAAGCCAAGCGCTATCGCCGCAGCCACAAAGGCGCCGTTCGAGTAGCTGATCTCCCTCTTCATCATTCGCTTACAACAATTCAACCATCCTGAGTCAGGATTGATCGGCGCAGACGCACTGGCAAAAGTTTATACGAAGGGGTCTTCGACCTTGGGTCGTGATGCGCCAGGGGAAACAGCGGATTTGTCTCAGGGTAGTACGCCGCACAACAGCCCTTGGGGATGTGGTACCGCACGACCCTAAGCCCGCCGATTTCGCGGACGCTGTTGTCATCAATCGCCGTCATCATGTCGATGAGTTCACCATCGACAAAGCCCAGACGGGCGATGTCTTCGCCGTTCATGAACACAATGCGACGCGTGCCTTCAACGCCTCGGAAGCGGTCACTGTAGCCGTAGATTGTGGTGTTGAACTGGTCGTTCGATCGCAGGGTCGCAAGATGCAAGACGTCTGCCCTCCCCGCCGTTGAAAAATCGGGAAAAAGCTTGCTCGGCGTGATGAAGTTCGCCTTTCCCGTTTTTGTCACCCACTTTCGTTCGCGCGCCGGCAGCGGCCTGGCAAATCCACCCGGCTTGAAAAGCCGTTCGTTGAAATCTTTGAAGGTTTCGGGGTAGGTCCGCTCAATCGCATTTCGGATCTCGGCGTAGTCGCCAACCCAAGCATCCCAGGGGGGGCACGGCTCTCAGGAAATTGCCGCCAAGGCTGACGAAGGCGCGGGATTGACCGCTCATTATCGCTTCGCACGTTTCGACCGTCGAGCGGCCTGTCCATCGCGGCGGCTCAAAGTCATAGAGTTGGGAAAGCTTGTCGAGTGGCGCCAGGCCGGGCTTCTCCGTGATCCCGACCGTGCGCTGGCCCTGCACGTTCGAATGGCCACGCACGGCACAGATATTCGCCCCAGGCTTGCCGATGTTGCCGCGCAGTAGGGCCAGGTTGCAGACCATGTGAACGTTCTCGACGCCCATGAGCTGTTGTGTCAGGCCCATGCCGTAAACCATCATCACTGCGTTTGAGTTGGCATAGGTTGCAGCGGCCTTTTTCATCTCTGAACGGGTCAACCCCGACACACGCTCAAGTTCGTCCCATTGATGTGCGCGGGCGGCCGCTGCGAATTGCTCGAAGCCGGTCGTGTGTTCCTTGATGAAATCGTGATCGAGAACGTGCTTCTTGTCAGCCGATGCCATTGAGGCCGCAAACGCAATCATGGCGGCATTGTCTGGATCTTTAGGCGTCGCGTCCCGTCCGGCCACAGGTTTCTGACCGGAGGCCTTCAAAGCGTCGTCGGCTTCGAGGAGCGCCTTGCACACGCCGAACAACGCTGCGATATCGCCGCCATTTTTGACTTGATAATATTCCGACGAAATCGGTGTTTCTTTCCCGGTCAGCATCTGGACGGGCGATTGAGGATTGACGAAGCGCTCCAGTCCGCGTTCCCGCAGCAGGTTGAAGGTAACAATCTTTACGCCTCGGTTGACTGCGTCCTGCAGATCATGAAGCAGGCGTGGCGACGATGTCCCGACATTCTGGGCAATGTAGAAAATGCAGTCCGTGTTTTCGAAGTCGGACAAAATGGCCGTGCCGACGGACGCGCCGATGCTCTCGGGAAGAGCCACCGAAGAGCTTTCATGACACATGTTCGAACTGTCGGGCATGTTGTTGCTGCCATACATCCGTGCGAACAACTGATACATATAGCTGGCCTCGAGTGACGCCCGCCCGGATGTGTAAAGATCGACCTGGTGCGGATCCAGCGCGCGCAACTCCCTGCCGATCTCTTCGAACGCGGCGGACCACTCCACGGGCACATATTTGTCGCTGGCAGCGTCCCAGCGCATGGGATGCGTCAGTCGACCCTTCTCTTCCAGATCGTGATCCGACCAGTGCTCAAGTTCGCTCAGCGTGTGGCTGCTGAAGAAAGTGGGATCCGCACGTCGCGACGTGGTCTCCCAAGCTGTCGCCTTGGCGCCGTTCTCGCAGAATTCCAGTGGATGCGGCTGGGCTGGTTTTGCCCAGGCGCAACTGACGCACATATATCCCTCGGGCTTGTTCTGAGTCGAAAGCAGTCGGCTCCCCTTTAGGGGCACGTGTTCTCTCAACAGAACCCCAGCCACGGATTTCGCTGAGCCCCACCCGCCGGCGGGCCCTTCATACGGCTTCATGGTGGCTGTTCTTGTTTTCGGAGTCATTTCCCGCCTCGTTTGCACCCTCTCACCTGTTAAAACGCTCGTCAGTCAGCATTTCCCGGCAATATAGAACTTGGGACCCGTCTGACGGTTCCACGAACCAAGCCGACTTCAATCTCTCAACGTTTGCCAGCGACGAAGCGAGATGTCGACGAGCGTGGCGGCACGGTTGCCACATCGGTGAATATGACGTTCCCAAGACTGCTGACGGACCACTTCCGGGGGCACTTCGGGATTGCATCCCCGCTCTGGAACCTCGTGTCGTGTGGAAAGTTGTCCAATGTCCCTGATGGAGATTCCAGCCATGGCGCGTCCAGATAACAGACCCGGTCCTGCCGAGCACTGGATGGCCACCAGGGCTCCAACGGGCGATCAACCCCACATTCGGACGTCTGTGACGGAGAAAGATCCATGACCATCGCCAACCTTCAGCTGGAGGGGCTGCTGATGGCGGTCGCAGCGGTCAACAACGCCTTGGTTCGTAAGGGTCTCCTGTCAATCGATGATATCGACATCGCCTTGAAAACCGCGGAGGCCGCGTCCACCGGCAATGAGGGCCCGATGCGGTGTGCTTCCCTTTGCGGCTATTGCAACTGGCGAATGCGAGTCAGTTCGAGTCCGGCGTGCCGCCGGTTTGCGAGTTGGCCAGGCAGGTCGGGATCGCCAAGCAGCCCTACAACGACCAGATGTGAAGGGAGCATAGGCATGGAAATCTTGGAGATCGTCGTTGCCAACAACGTTGTGGAATTCCGCGGGCAAGGGGGTGACAAGATAACCGTTACGGTCGCGCAACCGGCGGTCTTATCCCCTGAAGAGCTGATAGCAAAATCCAAGATCATGCTTCTGCACGCCGCCACATTTAGTGTCGACGAAGAGAATTCTCGTGAACAGCGGATAGCCGATGCCGGGGATGAGTATCGGCTTGAGTATCATGACAATGGGGAGATCCGTGGGGTGGGAGGCCTGGTCTTTCCCGATCTGGACGCGGTGCGCGACGAATGCAGGCGATCGGCGGAGGACCTGTGGAAAGACGCGCTGTCTCGGGGTGAAGCACCGGTGGGCTGGGCCGTCAGGGCGCGTGACCGTCGCGGTGACATCGTCGCCACGGTCGATTTTTCCGACTTGCAACACGCCTCGGCCGACCTGAACCAACGACCTCAATCCGGAATTTGAGCCTTCATTCGCATGCGTTTTCAAAGGAGAGAACTATGCCGCGTAAGCCAGTAGCCGAAGCCAACGCACCGACAGCCACCGTCCACGACTTGACCTTGAACAGAGGTCAAGGCGGGGAATTGCATCAGCTTGCGGAGGGTGACACTGACGTCCTGACAACAGCCCAGGGTGGCCCGGTCTCAGACGACCAGAATACTCTCAAAGTCGGCGCACGTGGCCCCACCCTGATCGAGGATTTTCATTTCCGCGAGAAGATTTTCCATTTCGACCATGAACGCATCCCTGAGAGGGTTGTGCATGCGCGGGGCTACGGCGCCCATGGCTTTTTCGAAACCTACGAGTCGCTCGCAAAATATACACGCGCCGACATCTTCCAGCGAGCCGGAGAAAAAACGCCAGCGTTCGTCCGGTTCTCGACTGTGGCCGGCAGCAAGGGGTCATTCGACCTCGCTCGCGACGTGCGCGGGTTTGCCGTGAAGCTTTACACCAAAGAGGGCAATTGGGACATCGTCGGAAACAATATCCCGGTGTTCTTCATCCAGGACGCGATCAAGTTTCCAGATGTCATTCATTCGGTCAAGCCGGAGCCTGACCGTGACTATCCGCAAGCCCAATCGGCGCACGACACATTCTGGGATTTTATCAGCCTGACGCCGGAATCGATGCACATGATCATGTGGGTCATGTCGGATCGCGCCATTCCGCGCTCTTTCCGTTTCATGCAGGGGTTCGGCGTGCATACCTTCCGGCTTGTCAATGCAGCCGATGAATCCACGTTCGTGAAATTCATCTGGAAGCCCAAGCTCGGCATGCAATCAGTCGTGTGGAACGAAGCGGTCAAGATCAACGGCGCCGATCCCGACTTCCATCGCAGGGACCTCTGGAATTCCATCCAATCCGGCGACTTCCCCGAATGGGAGCTATGCCTGCAACTGTTCGACCAGGAGTTTGCTGACAATTTCGACTTCGACATCCTCGATCCGACCAAGATCATCCCGGAAGAGGTCCTTTCGCCAATACCTGTCGGACGCCTCGTTCTCGACCGCATGCCGGATAATTTTTTCGCCGAGACCGAGCAGGTCGCGTTCATGACCCAAAATGTCCCGCCCGGCATCGACTTCAGCAATGATCCGCTGCTGCAGGGCCGCAATTTCTCTTACCTCGACACCCAACTAAAGCGCTTGGGCAGCCCCAATTTCACTCATCTGCCAATCAACGCGCCGAAGTGCCCGTTCCATCATTTCCAGCAGGACGGCCATATGGCGATGCGAAACCCGGTCGGGCGGGCCAACTACCAGCCGAATTCATTCGGCGCCGGCCCGCGCGAGTCCGCTGAGCGTGGGTTTCGGTCCTTCGCCGACGGCGAAGAAGGCCAAAAGGCCAAGCTGCGTCCCGAAAGTTTCGCCGACCACTACAGCCAGGCCGCACAGTTCTTCAACAGCCAGACTCCGCCGGAGCAACGCCACATCACTCAGGCCTTGACCTTTGAACTGAGCAAGGTGGAAACCCCAGCCATCCGCGAACGGATGATCGCGCACTTGCTGAACATCGACGAGGGGCTCGCTGTCACGGTCGCCGACAAGCTTGGCATCGCCGACATGCCGAAGCCGGCCGACGCCGCCGTATCCCCGCGGACGGATCTCGAGCCCTCGCCAGCACTGAGCATCATCGCCAACGGGCCAGAAAGTTTTGCGGGCCGTAAAGTAGGTGTCCTGATCGGCAACGGCACGGACGCCGGTCTCTTTAAAGCGTTGCAGGCTGCCATTAAGAAGGAAGGGGCAACCATGGAGGTAATCGCGGCAAAGGTGGGTGGCGCGCTGGCGAGCGATGGTACCGAAATTGTGGCCAAGCATATGATCGACGGTGGCCCATCGGTGCTGTTTGACGCGGTCGCCCTCCTGCTGACCGAAGAGAGTGCCAATTTGCTGGCCGGCGAGGCAGCGGCACGCGACTTCGTGGCGGATGCCTTTTCTCATTGCAAGTTCATCGGCTTCACCCCCGGCGCCGTGCCGCTTCTGGGCAAGGCGGGCGTTGAGCCTGGGGCTGACGAGGGCATGCTGCCGCTCGCAGACAAGGCGAGTGCCACGGATTTCATTGAGAGTTGCCGGGGTCTGCGGCTGTGGGCGCGGGAATCAGTGGTCAAACTGTGAGCCCGTTTTCAGACAGGAATAGGAGGGGCCCGCAAAAGCGGGCCTCTTTTCGGTGGATCGTTTCAGCATGACCATGGGGGTTCTTGTGGAAGCGGCTCCTGGAGGCCAGGTGAGCGACCACAAGGGCGCCTGTCTCGTCCTTGACGCTTGCCGCCAGCCTCTCATCTGATCGCCGATTGCGGCTACGACAGTGCCTGGTTCCGCGAGCGACTCGCAGCCAGGGCATTGAGCCGTGCATCCCCTCAAGCCGCAAAGTCCCACACGCCTACGACACAGCGCTCTACCGCCATCGCCACAAGGTTGAGAACCTGTGCGCCAAACTCGAGGACTGGCGCGCATCGCAACCCGCTTCGACCGATGCCGCCTATCTTCTTCTCGGCCTCTGCATCGCAGCCGGCGTCATCTTCTGGCTCTGATCAATGAGTCCTGACCCCAGGCGAAATGCTTTGAGTAAAAGTTCGCCACTGATTTTCGTCGCCGCTGCACGCCGCCGAAGCGGGGACGGCTGAATGGGCGGCCAGCGGCCGGGGCGACACCATAGGTTGCTCTGCACCTCTAGCAGTGTTTCACTATTGCCTCCGGTGCGCAAAGGTCCATTGAAAGCGCAATCCAGAAAGGACACTTGTAAGGTCTCCATCGGATGGCGAAGAAACTAAAAGTCTATCAAACCTCGATTGGCTTCTTTGACCTTGCCATCGCAGCACCATCGATGAAAGCTGCCGCAGAGGCCTGGGGCGCCGATCCCGACATCTTTAAACGCGGATTCGCGAAACCGACAGAAGACCCCAAAGTGGTGGAAGCAACAATGGCCGCGCCAGGCGTCGTGTTGCGGCGGCCAGTCGGATCGCATGGGAAATTCACTGAAAAGGCTGTGCTTCCGAAAGCACCAAAGGGTGTCCAGCGGGCTCCGCAGGGTCGTGCGCAGCGCGCCGACACCCGCAAGCAAGCCAACACGAAATCCGACGGGAAAGCCAAACGCAACGCGGCGGTCGCTCTCGAAAGGGGAAAAAAACGTGAGGCCCTTGATCGCGCAAAGGCGGACGCCAGGAGCGAGCGTGCGAAGAAGCAACGCGAGCGGATGATCGCCAAGGCCAATGCCGCCTTCGCGCGCGCCCGTAGTCGCCATGAGAGCAGGACGAACTCCATCAGACAGCGACGAGAGGAGCTGGACAAAGAGGAGGCCAACGAGAGCCAAAGATGGGAGCGCGAGCAGCAGGCGCACGGTGACGCGCTGAAGGAGGCAGAAGAGTAGGCAGGCGTAGGCTTGCGCCGCGACATCCCTGGCGCTTTTCACGGTCTGTCCAAGGATCTCGCTCGCCTGATCGCGAATCTTGTCGCTAAGTTGGCCGACCTGCGTCTTTCAGTTCGAGGTAAAAGCGGCGCCCCTATGGCCGTACCCAACGCCGGCCTGGCGCGGCAAGAACGAGGGGCAGCAAATCAGTTGTTGCAGTCGTGGCCTTGGCTGTCTGTTCCGCAGTGGCTGAAGCAATCCCGCTCGCTGCTCGAAATGCCACGTGCAATGCGGGCTCCGCCTCGTGAGGTTCACGCGGTGACAGCGGACCCAATATGGCAGAAGCCTCGAAACTTCGGCGCGGGAAAACGCGTGCAGGCAATGGCCCGGTCATTTGTGTTGTGCAACGTGAACGACTTCCTACCCCCGGTGGTGACGTTGGGTACCTCGACAACGACTCTCACGCCGCGGGCTAACCACTCCTCGGTAGCCCCTTGAAGTTGACGCTGTATCGAAGCTTCGGCGATCACATGCCAAAACCTCGGATAACCGCGGGCGGCGGCCCGCCGGTTTCTTCCCAAACGAGTGCCAACCATTGCTTCGCGGAATTTCGTTCCAACTGACCGCGAACTGGCCAGTGTCCTGCGAGAGCGAGCCATGTGAGGGCCATGACGGTGTCGCCGTGGCCCTCCCGCAAGGGGACTGAGGTCAAGCCGCTTTTTGCTGCTCGGCCGCCCTATCGTTTACTCCACCCTCGCCTAGCGACGTCAGGGCCTCGTCAGTGGCCCTCTCCTCCTCAAGCGTGGCGTTGAGAAGCTCGACGATGTCATCCTTGCCCAGCGACGTCGCCCAAGCGATGAGTGTGCCATAGCGCGCAATCTCATAGTGCTCAACCGCCTGCGCGGCAGCGACAAGGCCGGCGTCAAGCGAGGTCGTGCCTTTATATTCGTCCAGGATTTCGGATCCTTCCTCGATGATGCCGTCGATGGCCGGGCAGATCTTGCCGCGCGCAGCGACCCCGAGGATATCGAACACCTCCTCAAGACGCTCAACTTGGCCCTCAGTCTCCGCAAGGTGTTTTTCGAAGGCGGCAGACACCTGCGCGTCGTCCGCACCCTTGGCCATCTTTGGCAAGGCTTTTAGTATCTTCTTTTCGGCGTAGTAGATGTCCTTAAGACCGTCGAGGAACAGATCCTCGAGGCCCTTCGTGCTGGCACTGGCTTTGTTGGTGGCTGCCATCTGACAATCTCCTTTGGTTGAATTACCCCTTCGGGTGCTAATCCAACTCGGATCTTCATGGCGGGTTCCTCCGAAACTCAGGTGTGATTGATTTTCTTTTTTAGCCTCGGAAATCTATTCAAATGCGCCGGGAAAAAGAGCGAGCTTTGGCGCTCGGCTCGCTTTCTTGCCGCTAACGAATGGTCCTGTTTGCTGCTATGGCTTCGAAGGCCTGGCTGTGAGCCAAGCGAGCTTGAGAATATCGGCGGAGACAAACACAATCCCCTCGTGCACGGGATTATCTTCAGTGAAGCAAGCCGTACGGTCCGATTTGGCCGCGCACGATCCGGTAGCTGAGTTGTCGCGGGTCAGCCGGCCATGTGAACAGGCGCTCGGCGCAGTGGCCGTCCACCCGAATGGCATGAGGCACCATCACATCTGCGGCTCCGTGGACGCACCCGGCCCGCTTGGTTAGACGAGCATGCTTGAAGATCCGGATACGGTGAGCCAGCGCGCAGACCACATCAGCACCGGCCAACCGGTGTGGCCAGAGTTGAACTCGATCGCGTGCGGAACCTTTTCGAGCGCAATGCTTTACGCATCCGATGTCACGCAGCGTACTAGCAATCGCAAAAACCACCCTGTGCCGTCTGCTGGCTCCGGTGTTGCTCGCCGGTCTAGCTGGCTGCTCTTCATCCGATTCTGGAGGTAAGCAGGTCCAGACCGCGAAGTCGGCGGCCAATTCAGCGATCATGATCATCGACAATTGGACCGCCGGCGCCGCGCCTTCCCACTATGCAGCAGCCACGTTGCGGGCATTAGCCGACATGCTAGCTGACTGCGATCGTCAACTACAAAGGGAGAACGTTTCGGATACTTTCAAGCAATCAGCGCGGCAGCTCGCAGCTGCAGCCGCGCGGGCCGAGGACGCCGTCAACACCGGCAACCAAGCGCAAGTGGGGCCAGCCCGCCAGGATCTTCGGACTGCCCTTGCCAAGTTCGTTGTGGCGAATGCCGCAGACCAAGCGACAAATCCATGAAAAAATTACTGGAAATTTCACTTGGCGTTGTCACCAGTGTTGGCGGTTTCCTTGAGGTCGGATCGTTGGCGACGGCAGCTCAAGCCGGTGCATTGTTCCACTTTCAACTGGTCTGGGCCATTCTCCTCGGCACTATCTGCATCATTTTCCTTGTTGAGATGGCCGGCCGCTTCGCCGCCGTCAGCAAGCATACTATAGCCGATGGCATTCGGGAGCGCTTCGGCTTCAATGCATTCGTATGGCCTTTGATCGGCACACTCCTGCTCAATTTCCTGGTGCTGTCTGCCGAGATCGGTGGGGCCTCCATTGCTGGCGAACTCGCAACCGGTATTGGTTTCCGGTTGTGGGCGCTGCCGGTAGCCTTAATTGCGTGGCTCTTGCTGTGGAAAGGCACTTTTGGCCTGATCGAGAAAGGCGTTTCGCTATTGGGGCTGATTACGCTTTGCTTCGTCGTAGCCGCGGTAATCCTCAAACCTGAGTGGACACGGGTCGCCGCTGGTTCGGTGCCCACACTGCCACACCACGACATATCAACTTACTGGTTCATGGCGGTAAGCATTCTGGGTGCTTCCATCTCACCATACCTCTTCATGTTCTATTCGGCGGGAGCGATCGAGGACAAATGGGACAAGAGTTATCTCGGCACCAATCGCGCCATTGCCGGGCTCGGTATGAGTTTCGGCGGAACGATCTCGATAAGCGTGCTTATCGTGGCGGCGTTGGTGCTTGGGGGGAACGGTATTACCCAGGTAGACGATTACCACCAATTGCCTTTGATGCTGACGCCAGTGTTCGGTTTCTGGGGCTTTGCGCTGTTCGTTGCGTCGCTCGGCATTGCCTGCTTCGGCGCCACGGTCGAAATCGCCCTCCAGCAGGGATACCTCGTGGCGCAGGGGTTCGGGTGGAGATGGGGCGAGGACCGCAAGCCTCGCGACGATCCTGGCTTCGCCATGGTTTATACCTTCACGCTCTTCGCGGCGGCCATACCGATCGCACTCGGCCTTGATCCGCTGAAACTTACCATCTTCACAATGGCCCTTACGGCCGCCAGCCTGCCCCTGACTGTGGTGCCATTCCTATTCCTGCTCAATGATGAGGCTTATATGGGCGAACATCGCAACGGCGTGATCTCCAACGCTGCCGTGCTTTTTATTATCGCGCTTGGCTTCATTCTCGCGGTTGTGACCATTCCGCTTCAAATATTTGGAGGCAGTTAATGCATGTCATACGCGACGTTTTGGATAAGCAGATTGTCGACCGCAATCACGTCAAGATCGGCAAGGTGGACGGGGTGGTAGCCCGACTAAGACAAGGCAAACCCCCAAGGATCGTTGCCGTCGAGATCGGCTCGATCGCACTGGCGCGCCGCTTGGGACGGGTCCCCGGACGCTGGATGGCCATTCTGGCTACCAAGCTGGGTGGCGACCGCCACGCCAACCCTCATAGGGTGGCATGGAGCAAGGTTCGCACCATCGGCCTGGAAATCGAGTTAGATATCGACGCGCGCGAGACTGCCATCTTGGACTGGCAGGTCTGGCTGCGCGACCACATCGTCCGAAGGATTCCGGGAGCTTGACGATGGCAACCATAAACCTCGACCAACTGGCCGGCCGGCGCATCTTCTCGAAGGAGGGTCGCTGCATTGGCCACTTGGAAGAGATCGTCGCCGACGCAGATGGCAACGAACTTATCGTCGCTGAGTACCATGTCGGTATATTCGCGGCGTTCGAGCGTCTGTCCGCCTCGTCAATCGGAACGGCCCTCCTCGACCTCGGCCGGCTGCGCCATCGCAAAGGGATTTATCGGATCCCGTGGGACAAACTAGACATTTCCGACCCGACGCGTCCGACCCTGCGCTGCTCAACGCAGGAGCTTGCGGCGCTGCAATCCAGCGCCTCAGTCAAACGCTGAGACTGGCCTAGAATCTCCGCGTTGAACACAGGCGCCCCTGGGATGGGGCCGCTTTTGTGCAGCGGGATACCTGGTGAATGATCGTTGGCGGGTATGCTTCCTTAGGACAGGATTGGCCTCCACGCGACTTCCGTCACGTGCTCGTCAGAGCTGCGACCTAAGCCAGGCTGCAAACCAGTCCGTGATCCGATCTCGCAATGGGCGGGCTTGCCATTCCTCCAGGCTGATCTGTCTGGATCGGCGGAGATCTTGGTCGAACAGATCGATTTGGGTCCTTGCGAAATCCTTGCCATAGACGTTCATCATGGCTTCATCGTTCAGTCGCAACGATCGCTCGTCCAGGTTGGCTGAGCCGAAGCTCGCCCACGCATCGTCAACTATCAGCAGTTTGGGATGGTACATGGTGGGCTGAAACTCAAAAATTCGGACGCCGGCTTTGAGCAACGTGCCCCAGAAGTAGCGCGAGGCCTTCCGGGTCAGTGGCACGTCGGTCAGCGAATTTGGCACAATGACATCAACCAACACGCCTCGCTTCCTGACCTCCAGGATTTGCTGAAGCGCAATGTCGTCCGGCACGAAATATGCCATGCCGATACGCAAGTGGTCGTGAGCTGCGGCCATTGCCGCCAACATCATAAGTTCCATGTCCGCAGAGCCATTCGGCTGTGAAGACAGGATCAGTTGGGCGTCAAGCGCTCCGGCCGGCACAGGAGGAGGATAGAACCTGTCACCCTGCAATGTCTCCCCGGTCGTTTCTAACCAGTTTTGTGCAAATGCGCTCTGGAAAGCCGACACCGCTGGTCCTTCAATGCGGTAGTGCGTGTCACGCCATTCATCGGGGCTGCGCGCATCGCCCCGCCAGTTATCCGCAATTCCGACGCCCCCGGTGAAGGCGACGCGCCCGTCCACGATCAGCAGCCTGCGGTGCGTTCGATTGTTTACGCGGTCAATCGTGTACCAGTGTACGGGTCGATAGCGCTCGAACGTTACGCCGGCGTTTGTCATGATGTGGATCAGGTCTTCATCGAACGGGAAACTGCCGACCCAGTCGACCAGGACTCTGACCTCAACGCCTTCCATCGCCTTCGCAGCTAGTGCCGTGGCGAACCCGTGGCCGACATCACCCGACCAGTAAATATATGTCTCCATATCAATGGTCGAATGAGCCCTTCGAATCGCTTGCAGCATTGAGGGAAAGATCTCGTCCCCGTTGACGAGGGTCTGCACGGCATTGGTTCTGAACATTTGCGCTTGCGAGAAACTGCTCAGGGTCCTGGCGAATTGCGGGTCTGACGAATCGAAGCGGTGTGGCACAATCGATCGCAAGACGCGGGGCTCGGGGATGAGATATATCGCCAGCAAGGTGAGCAAGCTTGCGATGGCGGCAATGGCAATATAGATCAGCTTGTCCAAACGGCCCGCTCTGACGGCTGCAGGCGAAGCTATGAACGCTAGAGGCCGCACGGTGGTCCCTGTTTCGTCTCGATCTATGCACCGCAATGATGGAAGAGTTCCCGCCCGGATTGAGGTGTGACACGCTTGCGCTCGAGTAACTTTCCATCACCAAAACTCAGGACCGCGGCGTAGGTTCCGGGCATCGCCAGCGATCATAAAGCACATGCGACAGGGGTATTTGATGTAGATGGACCCCCGGGTCGGGCGGCCCCTGCCTGGCGGCCGATTTCTGGCGCTTCCGATCCACCAGAGAAGGTTCGTGGTTGGAGACGTCGCAGCTGGCTTATGAAAGAGCGTCCCCTCAATTAATCGACGTGCGAGTGTCTGGAAATTGTCTCACTCGATATCCCCGGCAAAGGGGCACAGCGATGTCGCTTTGTCGGGGCAGGTGTTGACGTCTCGGTTCTGACCAATTCCCTGGCCGCCACAGAACGTCGCCGCCGTCCACGGCGCTTACCCAAACTACCGCAAGCGCTGGTGAGGAAGCACGTCAAACTTTTCGAGCTTCAACCCTTCACGACAGGACCGGCTTCGTCGGCTCCTTCAATTTCGATCCGCGGTCAGTGTCTTTGAATTCGAAAATGGGCGTCCTATTCGAGGATGCGAGAGTGGTCGCTGAACTGCGGAGCCGATTCCACCGGAATCGAGCTATCGGCTCGAACTCAAACAGAATGTGCATTGGCACGGATACGACGAGGGCAAAATGCAGGGCTACATGAACCAGAACCCGGATTCTTTCGTCGTATCCTGGCGAGCTTGGTCCGTTACCTTCCTATTGAATTTCAGCTTTTGCCCGCAGCACAAGATTGCAACGCGGGCAGGTGGTCGGGGTCCCACCTGACAGTGCCGGCGGACGTCGGCGGCAGATACGGCATTCGGATTTCACCCGGCGAGTTTTTCGTTGACCGTGCGCCCAACTTTCTAGCGTCATTGATCTTGGACATGCGAACAGTCTCGATGGTCACATTCACAATAGTTCAGCTCTAAATCGTTCGTTCCGCCATGGAGCGGTTAACGAGCGCGTTGGAAAAGCCCCAGAAGCGGGCCTTTGCTTCCGTAGACGGGATCCTTGCGTGGACGGCCAACCTTGGGAATTGTCTCCAGCGCGTCCTCATGTTGGTCGGCAGTCGTGCATTCGTCGTATGTTCCAAAAGGCGGATACGCACCGACGACCAGGAAATCGCCGGATGCAGATAGGCATTGGTGACCGGTGCCAGCCGGAAGTACCGCAACGTCGCCCGCCTTCAGCGACAGCGTACGGCCCTTTTTGCCGCCAAATTGTACCTTGGCGGCGCCGCGTGCGACGCCCAGCACCTCGTGAATCTGCGAGTGGTAGTGAACGTAGGTGTAGATGCCATTGCGCCAGCTGCCGTCCCAGCCATTGACTCCGAACAACGCTTCCATGACGGCGGCCGGATCGAATTCGTCGGGCAGGCGTACTGCGCCCCGGTAGACGACCAGCGGCCAAGCCGGGTGATTGGGCACAAGGCCATCATCCTTGAATCGGAAGGCATTTGCTTTGCGCCGTCTGACGAGACCGGCGAGATCTTTCTTCCCGGGTCTCGCAACACCGGTGATCTTCTCGACGGCTCTCTTCGCGTTCTCCAGAATGCTCATGCCGAAGCCTCGCGTTGGTACTAGCCGCGCCTGAGCCCTAGTAGTTGAGCTTCGGATACCAATCGGTTCCGCGTCCGCCAGGGGTAAGGTCAAGGATCGACCAGAGTGACGCGATGTCTGGAGCGTCTCGGGGATCCTGGCCGGGGTCGGCCATCTCCGCCGTCATCTCACTGGCCCAGAAAAGCCGTACCCGCTCATCGTCGCGCCTGAACACGACCAGGGCTGGGTTTTCGCTGCCATCGGCGTTGATCAGCTTGAGGTCATTGGCGTAGTCGTCGCCGACTGTCTGGACGAAATCCAAATCGCGCCACCCACGTTCCTGTGCGAATGCGATCTGCCGCTCGACCGGACTGCGTCCAAGAATTTTCAGGCCGACGCGCTGCTTGATGTCAGCGGCATTTCCATTCACCGCACCCAGCCAGTTCGTGCACATGGGACACGGGCGCGCGCGCTGCGGCCCGAACATCCAAAAATAGGTTACCACTGTGTCCTTGTCGCCGAAAAGCTCAAGCAGTCCGAGATCGGCGCCGTTCGCATCCTTGAAACGATAATTCTTCTCGATGACCGGTCCATCAGGCAGGCTTCTGCGCTGCTCGGCAACGCGGGTCATATGCCGACGGAATTCGATCTCGTCCTTCAACAACGACTGTCGAGCCTTTTGGTATTCATCGCTAGCGCCAGGAAAAGGTGTCCGGGCTTTTCTCGCCAGTGCGTCGGCAGGCGTGAGATTGCCGCTATCCATGATAGATCTCCAATATGTGCGCCGCGAGTGCAAGATGATTGCAATTTTGGGCGGGGAGCAAAAAAGTCAACGACGCACCCTGTCTCAGATCGACGGTATCCAATGCAGCTTCAGCGGGGGCCATCGGCAGTTCCGACTAGCGTTCAGTTGTGGATCCAGACTTTGTGCGGCGCGCCTTTTCGGGGATCAGTTTCCATCCATTGGCGGGGAGGCCGCGGATGAACTCCTCCAGATAACGAAGCACCTCAAACAAAACGACCAGGATCATGATTGTGGCAATGTAGGCCACCGGCAGGGCTCGGGCTTCCAGCGTCCCACGTCGGCATCGTCCTCGGCGTCCGCCAGACCCGCCTCTGCAAAAAAGCAGCTGAACAAGGCGCGCAACAGAGGTCACGCGGACAGATAGCCAGGGACAGGATGCCGCCACGGCGGTGCCCCGGTCCAGGCCGGAAATTTAGCCGCAGGATTATTCGTTTGCGCTAGGAACTGGTTGCTGTTGGCGGAGTTCAATTCACGACAACAGGAGTGAAAAATCGTGAACACACCAACCAACGACCTCAGCGAATCTTCAAGCGACCTGGAACGGATTCACACTTCCGATGCCGACAAGGCAGGCACCAGCAAGGAAGCACTCGGCAAGTTGAAGTCGAGCGCAGCCGAAACAGCAGGGCATCTCAAAACCGCTGCCGCGTCAGTTTCGACTGACGCGAAGAATTATGCCGGTTCGGTGGCATCCGATGCTGCTGGAGCGTTCAAAGAAGCGGTGGAAACAAACAAGACCGCTGGCGCCGACGCGATCGCCAACATAGCCCACTCGGTTAAGGAAGCCGCCGACGGCATCGAGAAGCAAGCGCCGCAGGTTGCTGGCATGGTTCGCAGCGCAGCCGAAGGCGTGGAACGGATTTCGTCGGATATCAGGGATCGCAACGTGGGAGAATTGCTCGATTCCGTGACGAAATTCGCGCAGCGACAACCGGCTGCCTTTTTCGGCGTAGGCATCCTGGCCGGCGTTGTGCTGACCCGGATCATGCGAAGCTCCGACCGATCCTGAGATAAGGGCATTCAAATGGATGATGGTTTCGATCGCCGACCTTTGGGGAGCGTGTTCAGCGAAGGTCTGAGCCATTTCGCTTCGCTGATGCGCTTCGACCTTCGTCTTCTCCAGGCGGAGATGAAGGTCAAGACGTCGACGATCGTCTCGTCGGGCGCATGCGGAATCGCGGCATTAGCACTCTTTGTCCTGGCGGCGTTCGCAATGGTCCAGTTCCTGATCCTCGCGATGATCCATGTCGGGGTAAATCCGATGGTCGCTTGTCTGGCGGTCGGCGTTTTGCTGGGGGTCGGCGGAGTGCTGTTGCTCTATCTTGCCAAGAGAGCGCTGGTGGGATGGACCATCACTCCGGTCGAGACCGTCAACCAGGTCCGCACCGATATCGCAGCACTAAAACAGGGGATGCGTTTTGGCTCAACCCAGTGAAGAGATGCGAGAGATCATGCTGCAAAGCCGAGTAGAACGGCAGGCCTTGTTTGAGCCTGTCAGCGAAATAACCCGGCGACTGCAGCCCCGAAATCTGGTCGATGCGTCGACCCGATACGCGAAGCGGAAGGTTGCGAAGGCGCTTGGCGGTGTGTCCGATGCGGTGAAGGATAATGGCGGCGCCGCCGCAGCGGTCGCGTTGGGCGCAGTTGCGGTGTTTGACGCCGGCAGGCGAAGTGCCCGCGGCCTAGCAAGCGCGGATCGTGACGCTGTCGACCTGGTTGCCGGCACCACGCATTCGGACGCAGCGTCAATTCGATACGAAGCCCATACGCCCAAGGCGATCACAAACTCAATGCGTGCGAAGGTGCTTGCTGGATCTGCAGGAGGCCTGTTGCTTGGCCACATTATCGGCAAGGCCTTCGAGCCCACAGCAAAAGAGCGCGCCCTGTTCGGCAAGGCTGGAGCTGACGTTCAGGATGCCGCGGACAAGTTTATCGCTGAACATGCGCGCGGTGCGAAATTGGCCGCCGCACAAGCGTTCGGATTTGCCAGATACGCCGCTGCATTCCTGTCTGTATTGACGGCAGCCAGCGACTATCTCGGCCGCGCGGATGAAGACGACGATCAGCCAAATCGCTGATCGGCGGTGGCGAAGGGCTGTTCATCGCTGTTTGAAGGAATTCCCCTGCAGATTGTTGGAATCAACATTGGACCTGCGGCTGCGCCCTCCGGCCCGCCTCTGGTTCGAGTGGTGTTTGAGGGCGGGGAATCTGTCGCCGTGGAAATGGCGCGAGGCGAAGACGCCGACGGCGCGCTCGGCGCAATCGACCGTGCAAAAGCCCTGCTTGTCCAGACCGCAGCGTTCGAGATGCGTGTCAACGGGGACGACATGTCGTCTGCGGAAAGCGACGATGTCCACTCGGGGGAGAGCCGTGTTTACACGTTCGAATATCGCGATGGGGAGCAGGCTCGCCAGGTCAACCCCGCCGAAATGCCAAGTTTTGAGGCCGCTCGTGCCGAAGCGATCCGCTGCGCAATCGACATCGCTAGTAGATCTGAAGCCCGGCGCTGACAATCTGACCGATGGCTGGTACGCGTCGCGACCAGGCCGGCAACGAGCTTTGCGCGATCGACGTTGCCGAGGCTCAAGCCGCCCGGCAGACCAATGGCAACACGTCGCTTTGACCTGGCAGTTGTGGGCCGGGACCTGAGGGGCTGGCCATGCGCTGGATCGGTTCGCTGGTGGCCGCGCAATGGCGGCGGCGATTGTCCGGCTCTGCGTCTCGAACCACGCGCATTTTGTTCGCCCGTCACCTCTTTGGGAGGCGACGGGCTGAAGTAGCAACGTGCTCAGTCGTAGACCTTGACGATTTTGCGGGTGCCCGGATCCACGAGAACCGTGCGGTTGTCGATCACGACGTAACGGTATTGGACGTTCGGCACTTCGTGAAGCTCGACCGTATCAGGCAGAGCCGTGCCGACGTTGAGTTCCACACCGGGAAGCTTCACCGAAGCGAGAGGCTGTTTCTTCACATACTCACGGATAACCGTGTCTTGCTCGGGCTGGATGATGATATCTTCTGCAGCAGCGACGCCGATGCCTGCGAGAAGCAGCAGCGCGGCTGCGGTGCCAGTAAGATAGATTTTCATGATTTTCTCCTTTGTTAGGTCCGCACGGACGACCCTCGTCGTCGGCCTGGCCAATCCAACTTTGTCGTCTTGCAAATGTTCCCAGGCACAGGCTTCGGTCGGGCTGACGCAGGACCAAGGTCTGACTGCAAGACGCAATGGTCTTGCGGATTATGCTGCCCGGAACAGCCACTGCCTGCGCTCGTTGTTTGATGCAGATTGCAGGAGGAATGATTGGAATATCCCTTGGCTGACGATCTCAACATCTGCTTGGCCCATTGCTGCGCTGAGAGGATTCTACTGCAGCGGAAAATGGCGATCGAACTCTCTGTCCTGACTGATGAGCGTGGAGTGAACTAATGTTTGACAAAGAAGTCCGGTTCCTGGAGGCAGGCTTACTCGCGGCAGTGCCAATTTGCGTCGCCCTCGCTGCCCTCATGGCCTTGTTGACCGTGGCAAGGACGTGAACCGCATCCTTTTCTTGGCGGCCGATTTCCTATCGCGGCCACCGGGTTTCTACGTCTTGATGATAGCCATGGTGGCGTGTACCGCTCTGGTGCCGTTTGGCATGACAAATGCAGTTACCTATGCGCTTTCAGTAGCGGCTATCGTGATCACGGGCATCGTCCTCATTCAGGGCTATCGAGACACAGCCGCCATCCACGCCAAACTCGATGAGATCATCGTTTCACTGGAGGAAACCAGAAACGATGTCGTCGGATTGGAGCACGCCGAGCCGGAGGAGATCCGGGAAAAGCTTATCGTGCTCGAAGAAGAAGCGGCAGATCGAGGACAGCGATCATGAGCGTTTCTGGCCCCGCAGACGACGTGGCCATGTCCGTCGACCCGCTCACGGCATCTGATCAGAGGAAGTGCCAAGCGTCTGGCCGAAGATGGGGGCGGGCGTGTTGCGCCTGTTCCATCTGAAGAGAAGTCCTTTCGTTTCTTCTTCCTGTCAAGGGAACCCGACCTCGACCCGATCAGGCTCGCAAACTCGTCGATAGCATTGAAGGAGACGGTGCCGCGTTGGTGGACGCCGCAGGCCGAATGAAAATCAAGCCCCATGACTGACGAAGGCGACATGCCTGATCTGATTTTCGCTTGCTGGCAGCCTGTGTCGGGGGATCAAAAAACCCGGTCGCGCATTTAAGTAATGGCTAATAATGGCCTAAGGAGGAATCAATGAAAAAGACACTTCTTATTTTGAGTCTACTTATCCCGCTCGCAGCATGTTCGCGCACCGAACAGGGCGCTGCCGTCGGCGGATTGGGCGGCGCAGCAGTGGGCGCCGCCGTGGCAGGCGACCCCGTGAAAGGCGCAGTTGTTGGCGGCGCAGTTGGCGCGATAGCCGGGGCGGTCATTGGGCACGCCAGCGAAGCCGGCCAGTGCAGATACCGCGATAGGTATGGAAGAGTTTACGTCGCTCGGTGCCCGGACGGCTACTGATTTAGAGGCGCGTGGTCCTCTACGATCACGCGCCTTTTTCCAAGGCAGATGATCAAATGGCATTTACAAAAAACGCGGCTGGTTATCCGGAACGTTGTAGCTGCTGCGCGACAAACTTCGAACTTGCGACCGCGAGTCCAGCCGCGCCTGTTGAAGCCCAAACGATTGCCGAGCATTTCTTGTCCCGGGCTTTATCGGTGCATGCATTTTGATTGCGGTGGCCGAATGATTAGAGGACGTCGCAGTCCCATGGCTATCCGAGCCCGCAAATTTTGAAGGGAGTGCGAAAATCCTGCAGTAGTCCCAACCGGAACATCGGAAGTGCTAGTGCATTTGCTAGAGAACGCCAATTCAACTGGGACTCGAAATGCGTCGCGCGTTGATAAATGCATGGAGCATGGTGCGGGACAGCGTCGTGGGCTTTGTCGACGACAATGCTCTTAGCCATGGCGCGGCAATTGCTTTTTACGCCACGACATCGTTGGCGCCAATTCTGCTCATCGTGGTGGCAATCGCAGGTCTCGCATTCGGTCATGAAGCCGCGCAATTAGCTTTGTCTTCCCAGATCACAGGCCTGATGGGTGCAGAGAGCGCAAATCTTCTTCAAACTGCACTAGAGAGCGCGTCCGGAAAATCATCCGGCACCTGGGCGGCGGTGATTGGCATCATCACCTTGCTCGTGACCGCTTCCGGGGTCTTTGGCGAAATGCAGCAGTCGTTGAACGCAATATGGAAGGTCGAAGCGCAAGGCAGTTCGTTGTCGCGCCTGGTGCGCGCACGTGCAGCAAGTCTGGGATTGGTCGCTGCACTTGGCTTCATGTTGCTCGTCTCTCTCGTGGCAAGCGCGGCGATTTCGGCCCTAGGCAACGTCATCAACGCACAGTTGCCGTTCGGCACAATCGTGCTAGGCGTAATCAACGCGGTCGTTTCGTTTGTCCTGATCGCCGCCATGTTCGCCGCTATCTTCAAGATCTTGCCTGATCGAACGCTGGAATGGCGCGATGTCGGGATTGGCGCGGTTGTGACAGCTGCCCTGTTCACGCTCGGGAAATCGCTTATCGGTTGGTATATCGGCTCCAGCGCGATCGCGTCCTCATATGGAGCTGCCGGTGGGCTGCTCGTCATCCTGCTGTGGGTTTACTACTCGGCGGAAATTTTTCTTTTTGGTGCGGAAATCACTCGGGCCTATTCCGTTCGACACGGCAGCAGGTCCGATCTGCACACGGTGGTTCACAGTGCTTTGCCTGCAAGACAGGTCATCGGATTTCAGGCAGAGCAAAAGTCTAACCCTGCTGGACTTGTCGTGCTGTTTGCGGTGGCATGCGCGAGCGCAATACTGACCACCTTGATGTTGGGTCTTCGCCGCTGACCACGTCTGGAAGGCGCTGATCGCCTTGGCGAAGCTCTCACCAAGGTGGCGGAGATCAGGCATGGCAAGAAGCGGTGCGGTCCAAGAGAATTTGTGCCTTCAGAAAGGCTGGGCTGAAACCCTTGCGGTGTCGGATGAAAATTGCGCCTGGTTGACGACAGCCAGATCCTGCTTCGCCGCTTCGGCTGCGCCACAAGCGAGGAGGAATGCCGCCGCGACAACAAGGAGCCTGATCATCGAGTTCACTCCGGATGGGACCTGCCTATATGACGCGGCGCGGCGTAACCTCGTACCGGTCCTCACATCTCAGTCGGATAGCTTGGTCGCCCCCGGACAGCGCCGCAAGGATACCAACATTAGATCGCGGCTCGCGGAACTTTTGTGAAGCTGAGCCCTTCCTCCATTTGAACCGTGGAGAAGACCAAAATGGCAAATCTGGGAAGATTGGCGATCGCGATGCTTGGGGTCCTGGCATACCAGAATCGCGACAAGATCGGCGATATGATCCGTAGGGCGGGAGATCGTAATCCAAGCGCTCCGCAAGGCGCGATTCTGGATCAGATATCGAAAGGCGTGTCGGGGACAGCCCTCGGCGACATCCTCGACCGATTCAGAGGGGCAGGGGCAGGATCGAAGGTCGACTCTTGGGTTGGTACCGGGCCGAACCAGCCTATCCAGCCAAGCGACGTGGAGGCGGCCATAGACGAAGACACACTCACTTCGCTCTCGATGCAGACGGGTCTTTCACGCGAGGACCTCATCAGCAGGATTACGCGAGATCTGCCCGAAGCAGTCAACAAGATGACGCCAGATGGTAAATTGCCCGCTGGGCCGACGCGAGAACCGGGTGAGACGACCCTGCTTGATGACGTGCCCACGCGTAGGCCACAAGCTAAGAATTCAACCGGCCAAGACGATGTCTAGAGCCACAGCTCTAGACCGGGGCGATTTGATAAATCGCACACGCCCGGCCGCTGAGACGAGCCGGGAGGGCCATCGCGATTCTGAGGTGACAAGAGCAATTGTCGAGTTGGATTTATTGGCCGCGTTGCTTGATTCCCGCTGGCGCATTCCAGGAACATCAATTCGTTTTGGACTGGATGCCTTGGTGGGTCTGGTGCCCGTACTCGGAGATGTGGCGACGGGCCTAGTCTCGGCATATATCGTGGTGCGAGCCCGAAACAGCGGTGCTGGAAATGGCTTGGTCGCCCGCATGTTAGGGAACGTGCTGCTTGATACGGTAGGGGGAAGCGTTCCTATTCTCGGTTCAATCTTCGATATCTATTTTAAAGCCAACAACCGCAACATCCGACTGCTTCGTCATCACCTCCAGAGGTAGGCCGATGCTGGCAGCCGGCCGGTAAAGCGGAGTGAGCTCGGTTCTATTTGTTAAATGGGTGCAGCCGAGCGCCACTTCGTCGGTGGCTTGGCCGATCACCCTCGTAGCAACCAGTTCATTGATTTTCCATGCGTCTCTAGTGCGCCCCGCGCGCGATAGATAGGGGTGAGACCCGACCGTGACCGGGTCCGGGTACCAGCGGCCATTGCCGGGTTTTTGGTGGGGTGGTCTGGCCGGCGTGCGGACCGGTTTCGCCAAGGAGTTGCCTAATATTTGCGCGAAGTGACTGCGAGCTTATCGAACGCCCTGCAAGGGGCTGGACGCCGTACAGGCATGAGGTAGAGCACAGCGCAATCCGAAACAGAGGGTTGGCGGGCTTTCCTCCTTACGCCTTTCTCATCCGACGGCGCCACATTCTATTGTCGGTGACGAGACCACTATCATCGTCAGGGCGGGCGAGCGATGGAGTGCCTTCGATGGTGAAGACAATTCCGGCGTCCTCAAACGCACGGCGCATGGCCGCGATGTTATGGGGACGCGGTTTCCTAACGCCGTTCTCAAAATCGCTGATCGTCATTTCGCTAAGATTGGCCTTTGCGGCAAGTCGGACTCGCGACCAGTTCAGTAGGGATCGTGCTGCTCTTAATTGATCTGCTGAGAGTAGATTGCGGCTGTCCATAAGCACTCAAACATTCAATATGGCTAATATGTTCCCTTGACCTTTCTGCGGCGATCTGAAGCCTATAAGCTGCGCGACTTATGCCGATCTGCCAGACCTTCGGCGGTGAAGTGCAAGACCACGAGCTTATTGAGCGGCCTGGCCAAGGCTGGGCGCCGTGGGCAAAGGGTCGGGCGACCAGTGGGCGGCGCGCGCGCTGCATTTCCCTCAGATCAACGTCTCGACGTGGTTCTTAGGTCAAGCCGGCCCACTGGCAACCGCTGCCTGAAGTCTACAGGCTGGCCCGTGAGGCAGAGAATCATCGGGCCGGGTGGAGGCGCACGGGCTATACCGTACTGAACAACGGCCAAGGAGTGAACCGGCGTTGACGCTTTAGCTAGGAAGGCGGCCACCGGTCGTGACAGCCGCCTCGATTTTCAGACGTGGTGCGTGCTCAGCTTCCTGGAAGGCGCAGGCTCAATGCCGTCCTCCATGAGAATGTCCTTCTTGCGAGCGAACGCTATGAAGATACCTCGTGCAGTCTCCGGATCGACATCGCCAATCAGCGCGGCTTTGCAAGCGCGAATAGCAGCTTTCTGCTCCGGGCTGTTGCCACACCACTCCGCTGCGAATTGATAGGCATCTGCGACCGTGTTGAGCTGACGGGGAAAGCCGAGCCCCACCCACACCCGGACTGGCTTTTCGAAAGGCTTCGACAGCATCACAACCTCCTATCAGGCCGTCACTCCTCCGCCTTGGCGACCTTTGCCTGTCATCCACGGCATCGTCATGGGCATTTCCTCAAGGATTCTGGCTGCTTTCGCAAACCCGCTGAACGCGTCTCTGGCTGCGGACAGCGGATAGTCGCTGTCGAAAGCCCGTTGGCAGGCGCGCAATGCAGTCTGGTGAATGGGGCCGCGCCTGTCCTTCGGCCACTCATAGAGAAATTCTAAAGCGTCCTCGAGACACGCGATTTCCTGGACAAAGTTGTTACCGCTTTTGACGAAGACGGCGTTCTGAAACATCCGATCGTTCATAGGGTCCTCCAAGTCGAACGAACAATTGAGAGTTTTGTTTTTTTGGCGCGGTCCAAGCCAACCGCGCTCACGCGATAGAGGCGCCAGTAGCTGTAAAGAGATCATCTCCGTTTCTTCGCAGTCGGAGCCTCCCAGCAGAGGCCGGGAGGCGGGCCGCAGTTCAAAGTTACAGATCGACGAGGTTACGCGGCTTTACGCGCGCGGTCGGGGTCTTGCGTGATCTGAGCGGCGGCCGCCGGCGTGTCACCCACGCCGATGCTGATGCGGCGCGGCTTCAGCTCTTCGGGAATCTCACGGACAATGTCGATCGTGAGGAGACCATTCTCCAAGGTGGCTGCCTTGATCTTCATGTGGTCGGCCAACCTGAACGATTGCCTGAAGCTGCGATAGGCAAGGCCCTGATGGAGAAGCTGGCGCCCGCTCTGGTCATCAGCTTTCTGACCAACCACGATTATTTCGGGGCCATGCTGGGTCAATTCCACCTCGTCCTGGCTGAAGCCGGCGATGGCCATGGCGATGCGGTAGTCGTTCTCGCCGACCTTCTCGATGTTGTAGGGAGGCCAGTCCGGGCGCGTGCCGCTGTCGAGCATGTCGAAAAGGCGGTCGAAACCGACGGTGGTCCGATAAAGGGTATCAAAGGTTCTCATAGCCACATTCTCCTTGAAGCAACATGGGTACAAGGGCGCCGCCCCATGCGGCGCCGCCATTTTTGCCGAGCCTATGGCCTTGGCGGAAATCGAATTAGGAATCGTCCCAAATGAGTTCAAGAGCATCTCGAAATTTTTTTGGCGGCTGCGCTTGGCATCTAGGGAAAGCGCCGAGGTTCTCTACCAACCCGCATCTTTAACGTTCGTTGACTCGCGCTGGTTGATTCCGGCTACTCCAGACCAATTGCCCGCCGGTTCCGCCGGCGGGCTTTTTAAAGTGGCCGGAACCTCCTTCCAGTGAGACAGTTTGGCTGTACCAGCGCGTTCTTCAGCGGTCCGTGTTGGCGACCGAAGTTCCCCAAACATCATGGTGAGGCCCGCGCTGCCTTATCCGTCCGCGCGGGCCATTCCGATTTTCCTTGATCCTGCATTACCTTGAATCGGCATTAGAGGGATCCGGCTTTGTTTGCCGGTCGGTTGGCGGCTGAAGCGGGCCCGCCCTGCAAGCGGCCCCGACGGAACGGCATTTGCGAGCCGTCGAAGGATTAGCGGAACCTAATTTGCTGCCGCAACTTAATCTCACGTGAACGAACAACCTGACCGTAAGAAACTTGTACCCGACCCTCAGCCAAGCCGGGAGGTGAGCAAGGGGGTATTGGTGGCGGCCGGGGCGCTGTTTCTTGTCTCCTTCGTTCTGGCCGCTTTTTGGTTCCTTCAATGAGCAAGCGCGGAATCGACTTCCTAGAAAAATGGATGGCGGAGCATCTGCCGAACGCCTTCACCGACGATCCCGCGGCAATTACAGACCTTACCGATCAGGCCATTAAGGCGGCGGACAAAGAAGGCATCAGCCTGGAAGAGATCAGCGAAGAAGTCGGCAGCGTGTTCGACGTCATTTTCGATGCGATGCAGAACCGCTCGATATGATTTCGAAAGAACTCGCTCTGTTTAAGTACCGCGCGGCTCAGGCGTGACAGCATCACGACCAGCCTCACAGATCCCGCCGCAGAAAGCAGGCTGAGCGTGTTTGGAGGCCGCGCCCATCGGCAAGAAACGCGACCGGCTCGGCCTTCGCCGGAAGTTCAACCGGCACTTCTGCGCTCGATGATCCGGCGAAAATGTCTCCGTTCTTCACCGACGCCGGCATGAAGACCATGAAGTCGGAAGCGGATGCAAAAGCCGCGTGGACGGCCATGAGTGCGGACGACCGGGCCGCAATCCTGAAGGAGTGTGCCGACGCCGGCGGCGGGCTTTTTTGCATCTGAGCGGAACTCCCTTTTGCGAGGTTGAGCCCGATGCGGCAGGTCCCTGTCCCTGATCAAGGGCTGGTTTGATTGTTCGGGACACGCTTTAGTACAGGAAGCGCGGTTATCGCGATCGGGCGTATCAACGCCAGCGACGCGGCCCGCGAATCTGCCGCCAAACTACAGTCGCATGCCAGCCGGAACAGTTACGTTCCAGGCCTGTTGTCGGGAATGTACTGTTCCCCATCAAGTGCTCCCCAAACTGGCCCGCTGCTACCTCTCTGGCGCGGGCTTTTTGCGGTTACAGACCCAGCCAACAAGCACTTGGAGCCTGGGAAACCGACAAACCGGCCCGGACACCCATGGGCCCGCTGCATCCCAGGATCGGCGGGCTTTTTTGCATCCAAAGGGGAACAGCACGAGGTCCGCGAAGTTGATCAGTTGCGGCGGTGCGACGTCATACTCCTCCCGCTGCCGACCGGTCCGCAAGACGGTCGGGCCCGCGCTCGCCTGATAACTGGCGCGGGCCGCTTGCCCTCACGGTTGCCTCAACCACTTGGATAGCACGTCGCGTAAACCGTTGATTCAACCATTGCTGGTATCTAGGGTGAGTGTGGGAGCGGCTCCGACAGTGCGGCTTGGGTTGGGGCTGTCGGAGCCGCCTGCGCAGCCGGGGTAGGTTTGACCGCGCCGTCCTATTTTGGGACAGTGCGGTCAACGATCCGTTAAAATTTTCTGGAACTAATAAAGCGCGCGCTAATTGGATCGCCGGCTGGGGGCTGGTGTGCTTGTCGATCCATTTGATGCCGACCCTTATGGAGAAACACCAGAGGGAAGCAACTGGACTTGCGAGGTCAAGTCCGACGGCTACCGATCGCAGATAGTGATCGACGGGGACGGCAACTGGATACAGGTGCCCAGGCAGGTGAGGCAGCCCCGACCATGTCGCGCTGCCGGTAGCGTCTGGGGCACGGGCCGGCGTCACGATGCGCGGGACGCTTCAGCGCGCAGGACAGCGGCCAGTGGACAGCGTTGGCGGCTCCCTCCGTTCCCTAAACGTGCAAGACACGTTCTTAAGCCTAAAAAACGCGCGTCTGGCGATGCTTCCCAGCGCCGCTGACACCATCAGTCCGCCGCGTGCCCCCACGCGACGGACCTCTGATGGGAGCGGCTACATCCTTAAGGAATCGACCGCTTGTAGGTTGTATTGTGAACTGCCGGGATCGCGTTAGCCTATGGTGTGATCGCGGAAGCCCAAGGACATCGACGACCAGTGCGGGTCGAGGAGATCACGCTGGAGCCGAAGAGGTACGGTAATGGCCGAGCCGCGGGCAGCCGACGGTATCGCGCCCCAAATTGCCAGCCACTTTGCCCCCCGTGGCATAGCTGGAAAAGCAACTGGCGCTGTATTTTGCCAGTGCTTGTGCATATAGCCTATTTCCTCTCCAACGACTTATAGCCCCATCGCTTAGAAATATGGTGTGAAGTATTTTGAGCAGGTCTCATTTCCGCCCCGAGATTCAGGGGCTTCGTGCAATCGCAGTGTGCTTCGTAGCTGTTTTCCACGTCTGGCCGTTCTTGGTGCCAGGCGGTTACGTCGGCGTTGATGTGTTCTTTGTCATTTCCGGATATCTCATCACGGGCGTTTTGCTGCGTGAGGGGGAGAGAACGGGGAAAATAGACCTGCTCGCCTTTTATGTACGCCGCGCACGACGGCTTCTACCCGCAGCTCTGCTCGTGCTCTTACTCGTGGGTCTGTTAACTCCACTTTGGCTCCCTTCGGCTCTTTGGAGGGATGGGACGAACGAATTGGCGTTCAGCGCCTTCCAGTTGGAAAATTGGCGTCTCGCGGCGAAGGCAGTCGATTATCTGGCTGCGACCAGCGCCCCAAGCCCGGTCCAGCATTACTGGTCATTGTCCATCGAGGAGCAGTTCTACGTCGTTTGGCCAGGATTGATTATCGCTGCGTTGTGGCTGTCACACGTGTTTCGCGTGTCCTGGCGAACGTTGCTGGTCGCCCTGTTTGGCGCCATCTTTGTTGCATCACTTGCCGGGCCTCGGTATGGCTCACACTCACGGATCCCGCGCCAGCCTATTTCGTCACCTATACCCGCATCTGGGAGTTGGCCCTTGGCGGCCTGTTGGCCCTCTGCTCGCCGTTGTCGGGCGAAAGAGCGCTCGGCGAACGGACGCGGCGCCTGCTTGGTCTGGTCGGCATCGCTTCAATCCTCGCGGCCGCCTTCCTGTTTTCTGCCAAGACACCTTTTCCCGGCTATGCCGCGCTGTTGCCGACCGTAGCGGCCGCGTTGGTCATCGTCTCGGGACAAAGCCAATCCTCGTTCAGCGCCTTTTCTCTGCTTAAGACGCGGCCGTTCCAGTTCTTCGGCGACATCTCCTACTCGCTGTATCTCTGGCACTGGCCGATAGTCGTCTTTTTCACACAGCAAACAGGCGAAGCGATCGGTCTGTTGGGTGGCCTGGCTATTCTTGCCGCAAGTGTTGGTCTGGCCGCTGTTTCGAAGATTCATGTTGAGGACCGTTTCCGTTTCCGGCAATCGTCAGCACCGTCACGTTTCCGGCTCGTCGGGTTGGCCGCCGTTTTTGCTCCCGTCCCGCTAGTGCCACTGGTCGCCTTCTGCGCGGTCTCTATGGAGATTGCGCGACAGCAAGCACTGATCTCCCGCAATCCAGACGATTATCCAGGCGCCAGAGCATTGTTCGCCAACGCACCCGTGCCGAAAGTGGAGGCCTATTCTCCGTCCTTGCCAACGATTAAGAGGGACCTGCCAACAAGGGAAGGCTGCCGACCGCCCTCCGACGGAGTGGAGCCTCTCGGTTGCCAGTTTGGCGACCCAAACGGGGGACTTAAGGTCTTTCTGGTTGGGGATTCGCATGCTGAACAGTGGGTGCCAGCCTTTGAGAGGACAGCATCGGATCGTGGCTGGAATGCGAAAAGCTTTACCAAGCCTGGCTGCCCGCTATTTCCGACCATGATCCTGTATGGGGATACCGATCGTCCTTTTCCGGATTGCCTGAGTTGGGGGCAGTACGTGATGCGAATTATTCAACAGCAAAAGCCGGACATCGTCATTCTGGGGCAGAGAGACAATCTGCGTGCCTATCCCGACGACGGGAAGCAGTTCCCTGTCAGCGGTACGCTGATACAACTGTGGCGCAAAATCGAGGCGCTGGGCTCCAAGGTAGTCGTCATCGCCGACACCCCATATTGGGGACTGAAGCCCGAACTTTGCTTGGCTCGAGACCGGCACTGCTCCACTCCGTACAAATCCGTCGCAGGGTCCGACCCTCTTGTCGTCGCGCAGCGCCGCTATCCACATGTGGCACTCGTCAACTTCAACGACATCGTGTGCCCCGGCGGCAATTGCCCAGCGGTTATCGGCAACGTCTTTGTTTGGCGTGACACTGATCACCTGACGGCTACCTATTCACGCTCTATGGCCAACGTTTTCGGCCGGCGCATCGACGCTGCAATTGCAGTAAATTAGATCAGCGGCAGAAGCCCGAAGACCCTTCGCGAGCTTTAACCTTGGGTGACCATTGGCGGTAGGTTGTTTACGCGGCAGCACCAATGCTGGCCAATGTTGCGCAAGACCGCCCCGAACCGGCAAAGTCAGACTCGCACACGCGATGGTCGCAGTGTCGCCGCCCTGTGAACGCACGCTGCCAGTCGGCACAGCTTCTGTGCCCTCCATGGGTTGACAATCGCGCCTCAAGCGCCATGCTGCAGTGCAACATGGCTAGCTACGAAACCAGCATCACGGATATCAGGTCGTCGCGCATCGAATGCCTTGACGGGCTTCGCGCTCTCGCGGCGATCTGGGTGCTGGTCGGGCACTGCCTGCTGTTGACCGGCTGGCAAATTCCGATCGTCGGCGAGCCGGATCTTGGCGTCGACCTCTTCATCATGCTGTCCGGCTTCCTGATGGTGTTCCACTATCAGCTGCGCCAGGACAAGGAGCCCTGGCAAAGGCCGGAAACCTGGCTGAAATTCTGGACGCGCCGCTATTTCCGGATCGCGCCGCTATTCTACGTCATGCTTTTCCTGGCGCTGGCGCTCGGCCCCTATCTCTACGATTGCCGGATCATCATCGACGACTTCCTGTCGCGATCGCACCAGGCGCCCGAACGCTATCTCGACGGCGGCCTGAAGAACATCGTTGCTCATCTCACCTTCCTGTTCGGACTGGTGCCGAATCTCGCCTATCGCACGCCGCTGCCCGACTGGAGCCTGGGGCTGGAAATGCAGTTTTACGCCGTGTTCCCGGCCGTCATGTTGCTGGTGCGCAGGCTGGACTGGATCAGGAGCGCCCTCGTGGTCGCGGCGCTTGGCTGCGCCATCGTGTTTGCGATGCGGCTGTTGTCGATCCATTTTCCGATGCCGTCCTTTCTGCCGCTGAAGATGCAGATTTTCCTGTGCGGGATGCTGCTGGCTGGCATCGTGCATCAGAGCCGTCCGCGGCCGATCCTCTACCTGGCACTGGCGCTGCTGTTGGCAGCGCTGCCCTTTGGCGGCGACTACGGGCTGGGCAAGCTTCTGGTGCGCGAGGCGCTGGTGGCGGGCTTCTTTGCGCTGGTTCTCTACCGCATGCTGCCTGGAAAGGCGGGAACGCTGGCGCGGGCGATCGCCGTGACGCTCAGCAATCGGTTCTTCCATCTGATGGGCGAGCTTTCCTTCAGCATCTACCTGATCCATCTGCTGGTGCTGCAGCCCGTCGCGGCGTTCGTCATCAGCCAATACGGAAACGAACTGGCGGCGCCGCTGCGCTTCGCGATCGTCGTTGCCGTGGTGCTGCCGACGGTGACCCTGCTGTCCTGGATCACCTACAATCTGATCGAGGTCCCCGGCCAGAAGGCTGGCCGCTTCGTCGTCCAGCGCTTTGGCCGCAAGGGCGGCGCGGCGGCGCTGCAGAGGACGCCGGCGGAGTAGGGTGCGAAGCCAACCGGTCTCCTCGAACTGAATCCACCCTAGAACTGGGTCACGCGCTCTCGCCCGCGGCGAAGTGAAAGCCAATGCCGCAGCAGGGCCCGGATATTCTTGTCGTAGACATAATGCGCGAATGCCGAGACCGCGATGATCAAGGTGGATGTCGCCAGGATGAACGGCAGGCCGTGCTCGTTCCATGAAATATCGGTCACAGCTTCGACCGCGGCGTTCGAAAGGCGGATGAGCGGCGTGTGAAGGACATAGATGGCGTAGGAGATGTTGCCGGAGAAGAGCGCAATCCAGCGCCAGAAACCGGAAAGCCGCAAGCGTGATGCCACGAGAACGAGCCAGGGCCAGATCAGGACGATAACCACCAGACTGTACAACTGGACATGTTCGGCGGGATCGAAGCACATCAGCGCTCCGCATAGGGCCAGCAGGAACAGCATGTAGAGATTGCCGTCCCGGCTGTCCCCGGTCGCATACCGGTTGAGAAAGACCCCCAGAAAGAACGAGAAGGCGATCCGGGCGGGAGCCGCGATCGTGTTGTCCCAGTAGGCGCCGCCGCCAAGCACGACACCATGCCAGGCCATCAGCACCAGGGCCAGCAAGCCGACGGCGACGATGACGGCCAGCGAACGTGCAACCAGCCTTGTCGCCAACGCTGCAAAAAAGGCATTGGCGACGAGTTCATAAAACAGCGACCATGCCGGGCCATCGAGCGGGAAAAGCAGGTCGGGAGCCGTCGAGAGCGTCGGCGGCGTAGGTAGGAAAAGAACGGAAAACCCAAGGGTTGCGAGCAAATCCAGCCGCGAATACGCACCAATCCCTTGTGTTGCGATGATTGCCCCGACGCCGATCATGGCCAGGCCGAGTGCGGCGAAGTAGAGGGGGTAGAGCCTGAGAAGACGGGTCTCCGCGAAGCCCCAGAATGACATGCCTTTTCGGAACTTGTCGTCGTAGGCGTGGGCGATCACGAAGCCACTCAGCAGAAAAAACAGGTCCACGGCGAGGAACCCTGAAGGCGCCAGGTCATATTGCCGGCCCGTGTATTCGCTGAAGTGGCCGAGCATCACCAACACAGCAGCAATGCCCCTAAGTCCATGCAGGGCGTCGAAGTGGGCCGTCCTTGAATCTCGCGTCTCGGTCATCCCGTTTCCGCCAGTTTTACTTTGCCTATCTACGCATCGATTGCTGCGATGCACAAGAAAGTTTTGCGACGCACACTCAACTGGGCAGGACGGTGAAATGGTGCTGGTCGATTGGTCGATCTTGCAGCAGACCGTCGGCGACCGCAGCCGACCGATCGTAGGAGGCGTAGCTGGCGGTGCTGAAAAAGTGGCACGGGGGAGGAGGAGTAGCTCTTTCCTTCTGCCCTTATAGAAGAAGGTGGATCGGCGCTCAGCGCCGAGACGAATCACAGGGTGTTCCAGCAGAATGGCGTGGCCTTCCGTGGAACACCCCTTATGCGTCGCTTTGCTGATGCCTTCGTTCGGTAGGGGAGAAGGTGTCAGTACCGGCGCTTCGCTCAATAATCGCCGTTGTAATACCGGTCGTCGCAGGGTGCCGTGTAAATCCGGCCGTAGCGGTCCTGGTAGCGGCAGAGCTGTTCGCCGCGCCGCTGTGGCGTGGTCGACTGGCCGATGACGGCACCCAGCAGGGCGCCGCCGGCCGCACCGATAACCGTGCTCTTGGTGTTGCCACCCAGCGCCTGGCCGGCAAGCGCGCCGACGCCGCCGCCGACGAGCGCGCCGGTGGTCGCCCGCTGCTGCTGTTCGGTCTGGGTCGCGCAGCCTGCCAGCGCGGCAGTCATGAGCACGGCGGCAATGGCTTTCTTGATGATCATCCTGGAACTCCTTTGAAGCCCCAAACGCGGATTGGAGCGAATGGTTGCCAGTTGCTGGCGCATTGCGGCCAAACGGCGGCACGCCGGCTCACGAAGTGTGTCACGGTTTCCCGGCAGTTGAAGGCTATGCTTTCCAAACAGAGAAGCCCGGCATTCGACACAAACTGGACGGTTGTTTTCAACCAAACAACAGGTCGCTGATTGTTAGCATGCAAGCCGGCAGGACAGCGCAAGCGATGGACGAGGTTGCAGCGGCCCTAAAAGCCCCCTCAGGCAGGCGCGTGGTGCGTGCGGCCCAGTATCTGCGCATGTCGACAGACCACCAGACCTATTCGATCGACAACCAGCGAGATGCCATACGAGACTACGCCGAGATCATGGGCTACGACATTGTTGCAACCTACGAGGACGCCGGTCGTAGCGGTCTCAACCTCGGAGGCCGTCCCGGCCTTCAGCGGTTGCTGGCCGATGTCGAAAGCGGAAGAGCCGATTTCGAAACGGTCGTGGTGTACGATGTCAGCCGCTGGGGACGGTTCCAGAATATCGATGAGAGCGCCGTCTATGAGTATCGGTGCCAGATAGCCGGAGTCCGGATCGAATTTTGCGCCGAGCAATTCGCAAACGACGGCAGCATCGGGTCAGATGTACTCAAAGCAATCAAACGCAGCATGGCTGCCGAGCAGAGCAGAATGCTCTCGCAAAAAGTCTTCATCGGCCAGGCGAGGTTGGTGCGGCTGGGCTTCCGGCAAGGCGCGAAGGCCGGCTTTGGCCTGCGGCGCTTGCTTGTCGATCAACACGGCCGCTCAAAGGGCATTCTTTCATCCTACGAATACAAGAGCCAGCAAACGGATCGAGTAGTTCTGGTGCTCGGACCGCCTGACGAGATTGCGACGGTGAGGTGGATCTTCAGTCACTTTGTCAGAACACGCAAGACAGAGCTGGAGATGGCAAGACTGCTCAACAAGCGCGGCGTGCTCAGCGATTTGGGGCGACCATGGACGCGGGAATCCGTGCACTCGGTGCTGACCAACGAAAATTACATTGGCAACAGCGTCTGGAACAAGCATTCGGCCCGGCTGAGAAGCCATCAAGTCCACAATCCCCCGGAACAGTGGGTGCGGGTGGAAAACGTCCTGGAGCCTATCGTCGACCGCAAACTGTTCGACCGGGCGCAGATCGTCCTCAAGACCATCTATCGCCACATGACCAATGACGAGATGCTGGCCGCCCTTAGGGCACTTTTGGCTCGCCGTGGCGCCTTGTCGTTAGCCATGATCGACGCTGATTCCGAGTGCCCGCCGTCCCAACGCTACCAGTGGCGTTTTGGAACCATCGTCAAAGCCTATGAACTTATCGGATACGAGCCATCCAAAAACTACCGCTACATCGGCGTGAACCGGCGCCTGGAAGCAATGAGGCTGCAGGTTATCCGGGATCTCGTGGGCGCGATGGAAAGGCGGGGCGGGGTTGCTGCCCATGACATAGCGACGGACCTCCTGCGGATAAACGAGGAGATCACCGTGGCGATTACAATAGGGCGATGCAGGGTTTCCGGCTTCGGCTATCCACGCTGGTTTTCGAAGGCCGATCAACGGCCGCTGCCGGATATTTTCGTCCTGATCCGTATGAATCCCGGCGACCTGACCATTCGGGACTATTTGATTGCTCCTGCGCATGAGATCGCGGGCAAATCGGAACTGCACGCCATCAATGGGGCACCGCTGGACACCTATTTTTTTCCCGCGCTCAACCCAATTATCAGGCTGGCAGAGCGAGAGCCTGTCGGGGGCGCGACTTGGTAGCCAAGCGCTTGCCGAAGGACGCCGCCTACCGCGCACTGGAAAACGGTGGCAACAGACATGCGAGGAATATTGCTGCTGGCGCAATAGGGTCCAAGAAGAGGCTTCGTTCGCACGAATTTTTGGCGACCTACGATACAGAATGCAAACGCATGCGCGATTTCGTCGCCGAAGCGGCAAAGTCTGAACAGAGCCTGGACCGGATCGTCGCGGCGCTCCACCTGGTGATGCGCGACAAGCAATTTTGCGCCGTGCTGGTGTCTGAGGGCCTCGGGACAATGCCAAGGCTACTGGCACATAGGTTGCGTGGCGCGACCCGCGAGCCGCAAATGTTCTGCCCTCCCGGAAAACCCGCTTCCGAGACCGGCGAGAACCGGAAACTCGTTAACGGAATTTGCCCTGATGTCCTCGACCTGCTTCGGGACGCGCCGGTGAAAACAAAAACCTTCGGGTTTCTCCAGAAGGTGCTGCCAGCCAGGCAATTGGAGATTGCCCGGCTGATGGTGGCGATGGACCGGGTCAGGATCACCTACGCGAGGCTACTCGTCGCTCTGACACCACAAGCCCTGCTGGCCAAGGATTGCAATCTCTCAACGATCACCACACAGGCTGAAGACCAGCGCGGCGCGATGGTGTGCGAGGTCGGCGAGCTGAGCCTTGCGGTTCTAAGCGCCGTGGAAAATCATGGCCAAGTGGGCCTGGAGCTCGTCTCAGCCAACCGTTTTTTCGACCGGATGATGGATAATTCCAGAGTGGTGCGATATCTGGCCCGCAATTTTCCAGGCCATTTTGAAGAGTTTCACAATTTGTCTGTGCCTTTCCACAAATAGTGGGATTCGATTGTGGGGTGGTGGCCGCTTCCTCATCCGAAGACTGACGTCTGGTCATTCAGATGTTGAAGCCCAGTGGCCAAGGTCAGTGGGCTTTTTCTTTACACATCCATTTCGAGCGGCTCGCGAGCAGGCCCACACGATCCGCTTCCGGCGTCTGGCAGTAGATCCGACGGAGGAGGCTGATCGTGTGGCTAGAAAACGAAAAACTATACCTTGCGCTTGGCTGGCGTCACGGCATTACGCAGTGAGCAAGGCCAGCATCGAAGCGGCGACTGCGGGCAGGCTGGCAAGACTTGCATCTAGCGCCCCGGGCCCGTAGACCGCCCCAGCGGTGCGCCAATCGCATCAAAGAAAATCGACCCAGTGGCTCTCCGCCACGATCGAGATCGGAAATCCCTGGTCGCGCCAACCGGTCGCCTTGACGATCTTGTCTCCAAATGACGAGTCCTTCCACGATTCGGTGGCGTAGGCACCAATCACCAGAACCTCCGTTTTCTGGTTAAGGCCTCCGGAGAAGCCACCGCGATCTGCAATAGCCTGTTCGCAGTGTTTTCGCTGACCAAAATTGAACGTGCCTGTGAAGCAGTATAGCCGGTCGGGGAACGTCAAGGTTGGGGCCGGGTTGCAGAGAGGCAAGGTCGTCGGCTTCAGCACTTCAATGAACGTCGTTGCGAACAAACAGCGCCTCCTCCTCGTCTCTCTGCTTGCCACCCAGCGCTGCAGCAACGCTTGCTATGAACGCGCCTATCACCAACGACAGGGCACCCAGGAGCGCAAATGTGGCACTAGCTTTCCGGGCAGTGTCGGCCGCCGCTTTGGCCTTGTTTTTGGCGGCGTCAACGTTGGCTAGCACAGTGTCGACCCTAGTTTTGGCATCCGCCTCTGATAGACCGGTGCGGGAAGCGACCAGTCGCGCCAGATAAGTTTTGTCATCCGCTGAAACCTCGCCATTTGCGGCGCTGGCGATCAGAATGCGTGTTGCCTGCCCAGTCGCGGCAGCATCGTTTTGGTCAGCTGCGGCCACAGTCCCGGTATTGGTTGGCCGAAACAGCGTATCGACAAAGTAGCCGAGAAAATTGTCAGTTGAGGGACCCCCGTTGCTCGCCGCAGAAGAAGAAGCCCCCAACGCAGCGCCAGAAGCCACAGAGGAGGCTGCTTGCACACCCGAGCCTAGCGCTGAAGAAAGAGCCGAGCCGAGAACACCAGCAACCAACAAGGTAGCCAACGCCCAGGCGAGAAATCCGTGAGCGGTGTCACGAAAATAGACTTCGTCGGTGTGGACGTTCACCCATTTGGTGCGCAGCCGACCGGTAAGATAGCCGCCAACACCGGCTGACAGCCACTGCACCACGACAAGCCAGGCAGCGGCCGAAACCGTGAAGGTTGTGACGGAGGCGCTGGATCCGATCCAGGGCGAAACCATCGTCAGCCCAAGACCTGAACCGACCAGCAAAAGGATAACTGTCAGAGTCGATGCCGCCAAGGCGCCGGCGACTATCGGCCCCCAACTGACCGCCGATGACGAAGATTCAGTAACCGCCGAAACGTCCGTTGGTGAGAGGACGGTTTGCATTTCCACCCCCTATCGCGCAAAGAGCATGAGCAGAATGATGATGGGGATCGGAACCCCGAGCAACCACAGCAAGATACCGCGTCCCATGAGATCCTCCTAATAAAACGCTGAGACGATGTAACAATTGTTGGAAGTCCCGTTCGTTCCCATGAGGGTTCAGAATCTGATTTTCCTCCCTCCGCCGTCGGGCTAGCCGTGCCACCAACGCCAATCGGAAAGGGCTTCCGAGGGAACAAAATCGGCGCCCTGGGCATTTCTAGGATATCCCGGGTCGGGGCCCCTCCCTGATTCGGACGCAACGAAATGCCCGTTGTCACGCTCTCAGCGGGCATTTTGCATTTCTGGCGGAACGATCAGGCAACACGCGAAGTTGAAATGTCGCAGCAGGAAATGCCGTACTGCTGTAAAGACCGTGTGGATGCGGTCAGAGCCGCTGCTTTCTCCCGGGGAGCGGCGGCTTTTTAGCTGGCCTTGTCGAAGTGCGGCCTCAGGGCGTTTTTGCAGCGATGCGACATGCAGCAGGACGGGCTTTCCCTCTTAGCGCTTATGTCAATCGCCCGATGCGCTTCGTGCCTTCCCCTCCGCAAGCCGGAATGCGTAATGATTGCGGATGTGGCTGTTGAAGTAGCGGCCCTTAGCAAAGGCGGATTGAAACGCGTCAAAGGCCTCAAGCGGTACGTCCAAGAACTCATAGTGCTTGCCGCTGGCTACAAACCAGACCGAGAGAACCCTGGTGTTCGGGTTATAGTCGAACTTGCGTATCGACGTCGACGGCATGGTACGTCCAAAAAACTCAGCCTGAAACGCAAGGCGAGCCCAACATGGATCTACAGGCTGAAGCTGTATTCGAAGATGTGGCCGCGTTTTTCGTCTGTGACCCTGATCCAAATGGGTTCGCTGGTGCGCAGAGTGACATCGCGTTCCGTCGCTTTCCGCGCCGCCTTGATCGGTGTAGTGGCGTTGACGATGTTGGTGGCCGTAACGTTATCACCGTCCATTTCCTCAACGGTATTTCGGCACTGTGCGTCCTAGGCGTCCAGTTCGAGGGGCTGTTCGTGCTCCGGGTCGGCATGATAGGCGACCTGGCGCAAATCGCGCATGTCGATTTGTTGGCCGCAAACAGGGCAAGCGATGAAATGCTCGAGCTCGCTTGCAGGGGGTCCTTCATGTCGGTGCCCGATTATTGGTCTGCCGAGATCGGATAGCCGCGTCATGATTTCGACAGCGCCTTGGCTTCGCGCTCAAGCGTCGCGCGACTGTTCCCATGCTTGGCGATCAGATCCTTCACCTGTTGAGGCGTAATTCCGGCCTTTTTGGCGAAGTACTGAACCTCATAATCCTCATCAGCCGATACCCTGTCGCGGTCGCGGAAATCGCGTTTGCTCTTGTCGTCTGCCATCTTCATGGTTTCTAGCTGCGTGTGTCAGTTGCCTTCCGACCTATGAATTTCAGAATAGTCGCACTGTCCTCTGGCTCTAGCGGTTCGTGCCCGGGACCTTCGTGATAGAACACTTGGCGCGCGTCTCGTTGGTCGACCAGCTGGCCACAGTGCGGGCAGTTGTAGAACCAATCTTTCTTATCGGCCGGCTCGGCCCCGTGCCGTGGCCCTATGACAAGTGGACCTAGATCCGAGAGCTTCGTCATTTCTGCATGTCCTCACGCAGGCCATCCCACATTTTGAGCGCTGCACTCTTTTCGGCAGGCAGCAACAGGCGCTGATCGATAGCGGCGGCCTTGAAAGCCGCAAACGCGATGGCCGGATTGCAGGTTCCCGCCTTGGCTGCAGCGATGAGCCGGCAAGCATCCTTGTATGGCGCTGCTCGTCTATTTTTCCACTGTCCCTGCAGAGCCACCTCAGCCTCACAGATGGATGACACCGACATTTTTGTGCCGTCCACGAGCTTCACGGAAAGTGGCAAGAAATTGGCCATGACACCCTTCCGGTCGTTTGAGCGCCTAAACGTGGCGAGAGCTATTTGGTTTCCCGATTTGGGAACCATTTTAGCTTGAGCTTATTAAATCGCGGCGGGTGGGAGTGCGTCCATGCGTAACGATGGTGAGCGGCTGAGATTTATCAAACCGCAGGAACCACGCTTGGTGCTGGAACCGCCAGCCAGCGATGATTGGCTGCACGAGATCAAGTATGACGGTTTCCGCGTCCAGCTCATCCTCGACTGGGCCGGCGCCCGGGCCTTTACGAAGAATGGGCATGATTGGTCGAAACGCTTCTGGCCTGTCGTCAACGCGGCCGAGAAACTGCCGGCGAAAGCATTCATCATCGATGGCGAGATGATAGCTCCCGAAGCGGATGGGCGGCCAAATTTTCATCAGATGCACGCCCGCATGACATGGAACGCCGAACTACTCGCATTCGTCGCCTTCGACATCCTGCACAAGGACGGCCAGGATTTGCGCCCGTTGCCGGCGATCGAGCGTAAGGCGATACTGTGGGACTTGGTCAAGCCGGCCGACGGTATCATCCAGTACAGCCAGCATGTCGAGGGCGGTGGCGCCGCGTTCTACGAGGCGGCGGGGAAAATGGGCCTTGAGGGCATTGTTTCGAAGCGCCGGGGTAGCCCATACCGAAGCGGCGATTCCGATGCCTGGGTAAAAACCAAATGCTGGGATGTCGATGAACTCGACCTCCTCGGCGTCAAGCGCGAGGCCGGCAAACAGACGGAGGGGCTTTTCGCACGGGACGGCAAATATGTTGGCAAAGCCGTTATCGCCACCGGCCGTGCAATCAAGGAGCGGCTATGGCAGCGGATAGAGGGCGATCGCACGGCTCAGCCGGCCGGTGTCCCGACCGCGGAGGCCGATGGAGACGTCGAATGGGTGAAGCCAGGTATCACCGCGCGGGTCCGCCATCTGCGCGGCGAGGCCAAACTTCGTCACGCCTCAGTTCAGGATTTTCGGGAAGAATGAGCAAGCGCGGGAGTGATTTTCTCTATCATTGGATATCAGACCTTTGCCTGACGATGCGATTGTCGACCCGGTCTTATCGATATGGCAGTGGACGCGGAGCGGGAGGCGAAAACCCAAGGCATTCCGGGGCAGGAGATCGATGAAGAAATTGGCCTGATTTTCGAAACCATTATGCAGGGGTTGCGCTAGGAACTCGGATGGCAGGGAGCGGCTCGGGCTCCCCACTTTTGATATTGAAAACCGCCGCTAGCCACTCTTATAAAATTCGACGTTGCCATTGCTTTCGTAGGGAGGCATGCGATGGATAACGTGGTTCCATTCAGGAATGTGTCGACTCGTGTCGAAGTGGCTGAAGTCTCTGGCGAATGGGTCGTCCGGGTCACCGAAAACGACCAAGAACTTACCCGATCATTTGAAGTAGAAGAATATGCGCTGTCCTATGCGGAAGGCCAGAGGATGCGTCTAGGGCTGAATAGGTTCGTGCGGCTCTAGGCGCGACGCAGAGGGCCCAGCTGATGCCGGTTGCGAAGAAGGACCAGGAGCGCACGACCTACGCCTGGATGTACGGCGTGCAGGCGCAAAAGGACGCAAGGTCCGTGAGGTGCCAGCCGTCTGAACCCCTTCATGAACAAATCGGCTCCGATGAAATTCTCTCAAGATGAGCAAGCGCGCCCGCAGGTTTCACAGTCTAGTTGGCAGCCCCCTTCTCGCATTCCGGCAGTCGCTGAGGCTTGGCGAATTTCCCCAGCGCCTCAGGGCTCGCACAGGCCGGGAAGCCGGCCTTGCGCATGGTCTCGGTGAAACGCAGGTGCTCGGCGTCGCTGTAGCCCGGCTCGTTGGCCATGGCTTCGATGGTCAGGTCCGGGAAGCGTTTGAGCGCCTCTGCGACACAGGCTTTCGTGTCTTCCGTTCGACCAAGGGCGGCGAACGAACCGCACCGCATCGACCACTTGGAGAGGTTGTAGGTTTCGGGTGTCATGCGCGCCTGCATTTTCAGCGCATCTTCATAGCGGCCGGCCATGAAGTAGGCATAGGAGAAGAAGTTTGTAGTCCACAATGGGTAGTTCGGATCGAGTCGGATCACTCGGTCGATCAGTTCCACGCCGCGTTCGGGTTCCCCGAAGGTTGGTGCCCAGCCGATATAGAAGGTCAGGATTTCAGCTGAACCCGGAGCCATGCTCAACGCCGTGTCCAGCTCAGCTTTGGCGCGCGCCATGTCGCCCCTCTCGCCAAAGCTCATGCCAAGCACGGCATGCGCCTCGGCGTCGCTCGGATCAAGCCGCACCGCGCGCTCCGCTGCTTCGATCGCCGCCTTCCGCTCGCTCTCAGGGTTGACGCCGAAGCTCGCCAACAGGCTGTGAGAATGATAAAGCTCGACCCACGCGCGGGCAAGCCCGGGGTCCAGCTCGACAGCGCGAGTGAGCAGCTTGACGGCCTCCTCAATATCCGCCTTATTAATCTGCGCAAGCTTCTCGGTGCCGAGCAGATAGAATTCGTAGGCGTTCAGGTTTTCCGGCCGCTTGCGTTTGGCCGCGGCCCGCCCGGCGCCCTGGATCAGCCCTTCGCCGCCACCGAGCCGGTTGGTGACTTGCTCGGAAATCTCGGTTTGGACAGCGAACACGTCTTCATCCGGCCGGTCCCAACGCTCCGACCACAGATGGTTGCCGGACGCCGCCTCGATCAGCTGCGCATTGATCCGCACACGGCTGACCTGGCGCTGGACGGAACCTTCGAGCACATATCCGACGTGTAGCGCAGCGGCGACTTGGCGGACGTCCACCTGCTTACCCTTGTAGACTTCGGTCGAATTGCGGGCGACGACCTCGAACTCGGGAAAACGCGCGAGGTCGGTGATGATGTCCTCGGTGAGGCCGTCCGCGAGGCGCCCGGTGGTCTCGTCGCCGCCATAATTGCTGAAGGGCAGAACTGCTATGGATGGCTTCGCGATGGCAGTATCAACCGGCCGCAGCCACCACCAAGCTCCAGCAGCCGCAAACGCAAGCAAAACAAGGGATGCAGCCGCCCTCGGCAGAAAGCGCCGGATGCGGCGAGTGCGCAGGCTCCACCCACGCTTTACCCCTTGCATTCTGACGCTGTAGGTGCGAACCGGCTCGGTGATATTCTTGACCTTTTGAGCGCCAGCGAAGTCGATTGGCAGGCTGAGCTTGCCCTTCATGTGATCGTACGCGGTTCCCGAGATTAGAACGCCGCCCGGCGGGCATAGCTGCTCAAGGCGCGCCGCCACGTTCACGCCGTCGCCGAAGAGATCATCGCCTTCGACCACCACGTCGCCGAGATTGATGCCGATACGAAATACTATGCGGCGCTCAGCACGAGCCTCGCTCTGATGCGCGGCGACTCTGGTCTGAATGGCCACGGCGCAAGCAACGGCATCGACGACCGAGTGGAACTGAACCAGGGCGCCATCGCCCATGAGCTTGACGACGCGTCCCTTATGCTCGTTGAGTAGCGGATCGATCACCTCCGCTCGGAGCGACTTGATCGCTGCGAGCGTCGCCGCCTCGTCGGTTTCCATGAGGCGCGAGTAGCCGACGATGTCGGCGGCCAGAATGGCCGCTAGTCGCCGCTCCGCTCGAGTGGTCACCACGCTGGCGTGCTCCCACAGCCAAAGATGTGCTCCCGCATCTGGCTCGCTTCGATCCTTTCAGGTCTCGGTTCAAACCGCAAGGCGAATGGGCTTGGGTAGTGGATCAGTTTGAAATCTATTGCTCGGCAGCTTACCGCAGTTCCGATCTGCGAGCGGACCGTCCGGTCTCGTGAAGAGTTTCGGGTGCCGGTAGCCGTACGAAAGTCCCCGAGGAAGGAACCCGCGGGCCACATTCGATGGCTATGGGGATTTCGGATTTCGGCAGATGTCGGCGATGGCGCGACCGCCGCCGGGAAGCTCCGGGATGGATGCGGACAGACCGCTTCGTTGCGCCGCCGCGCGGTGTTGTCGGGACGGTTGGCGGCTGGGCGCGGCTCTGTCGGAGCCGATAATCACTAAGGACGTGCGTTGATCCGTTGCCGCAGGCTGAGTGCCTGCGGCTGAAGGCTGGAGCATGCCATGCCAGTTCATGGAGAGTTCTCCCGGTTCGTCGTGGTTGCGCCCGGTGGTCCGCGCGGCTGCCTCCATCGTTCGAAGGTCTCGATGATGATCATGCGGCCGCCACAGCAGGACATGGCGGGCGGAAGTTGTCCGGTTCGTCCGTGGTGTCATCGTCGGACGGTGCAGCGACGTTCAGCAGTTCCCGTGGTCGTGCGAGGCTGGCCTTGCGGGCGGAGCCGGCGAGCAGGCCGTAATGGCGAATGCGATGGAAGCCGTGCGGCAGGACATGGCGCAGGAAGCGGCGGATGAACTCGTCGGTCGCAAGCGTCATGACCTGCTGCCGGTTGATGCCGTCGCGACGATAGTCCTTATAGCGGAAGGTGACGCCGCTCTCGTCGAGGCGGCTGAGGCGGCTGTTCGAGATCGCGACCCGGTGCGTGTAGCGCGACAGGTAGGCGAGCACCGCTTCCGGGCCGGCGAAAGGCGCCTTGGCGTAGACCACCCAGCGCTTCCTCCGGAACCGGCGACAGCTGGCGCAGGAATGCCCGCCGTTCCGCGAGATGAGCAATTGCGCCGAAGAAGGCGAGCTTGGCGTGCCCGAGCAGGACCTGGATGATGCGGATGTCGGTGCCGTCCTCCAGCAGGTGGGTGGCGAAGCTGTGACGCAGCGTGTGCGGCCCGACCCGCTTGGCGATGTCGGCGGCCTGGGCCGCCTCGACGACCACGCGATAGAGCTGCCGCGTGCTGATCGGCTTCATCGGATGCTGCCCCGGAAACAGCCAGCCGTCGCGGTTCATCACGCCCTGCTGCCGCCCGACCTTCCACCACTGGCGCAGCAGCGCGAGCAGGTCCTCTGACAACATGGCGTTGCGATATCGCCCACCTTTGCCGCGCTCGACGCGCAGCAGCATGCGCTCGCTGTCGACGTCGGCGACCTTCAGCGTCGATACCTCCGCCACGCGCAGGCCCGCGCCATAAGCGACCGACAGCGCGGCCTGGTGCCGGGCGACCTCGTCGCGGCTCAGCACCACCGGCAGCTTGCGCGGGTGCGCCAGACGAACGAGTTTGCGCGCCAGATCGGGACGATCGACCGTATGCGTGAAGAAGAAGCGCAACGCCGGCACGATGCTGTCCATGGTCGGCACGGGAACACCGTCCTCCTGCTGCTCGATCTGGAACCGGCGCAGGTCGCCGGTGGTCGCTGTGTCTGGTGAACGTCCGAGGAACGTCGCCAGGCGTCCGATGTCGCGGAGATAGTTGCGCTGCGTCTCCCGTGAGAAACGCCGCATATTCACCACTGCGAAGTGGACTGATATGTGCATCAATAACAGGGTAGGGCATGGTCAGGCTCCTTGTTGAAGAAGCCCGTGATGCTTTGCCGCTGCCGAACCACCCCCAATGCGCGCGCGAGATCTCTACCTCACCCCACGCGCCCATCCCGCGCAGCGAGTTCGTTCTCCGGCCCCAAAGCTGCCTGTCTGGAGGGCGCTCATCTAAGCCACTCGCGAGCGCCTGCGGTTTCCCCGAAACCAGCCATTCGTTCATCCGACCCAGCGCAACGATGCCTAGCCGGATGGAACTGCCTGCGCAGTGGCATAAGAGCCACAGCGCGACGCTGGTATCCTTTGAGTGCATCGCATCCCGTTGCATTGCGTCTTCGGCGCGCATTTGTGACGGCGGTGATGACCAGGTTCACCCCTCTATTGATTGCTAGTATCATTGTGCGACGCCCAGCCGTTGTGGATGTCGGCAAACGTTCGCAACGTGGAACAATCCGACAGCCAGCGAGTTTTCTAAGATGAAGGGCGTCTGTTTCGGAGGAAGCTATGAAACGCGTCCTTGCGCAAAATGCTGTCCGACTGATGCTGGGCGGCGCAGCCGCCTGTTTGCTCACGATCGTCGATATTCCCAACCAGATTGCGCCCTTGTCGCTTGTGTCCGAGGCCAGGGCTGCCACTGAGGTTTCGATCAGCACATTCTACGAAGACTTGTCTTCCCATGGCGATTGGCTTTCGTATCACGGGGGGACCGTTTTCGTGCCGGTTGATGTACCTGACGGTTGGCGTCCGTATACCCTCGGCCACTGGGTCTACACCGAGCAGTATGGGTGGCTCTGGGTATCAGACGAGCCATTCGGTTGGGCGACGTATCATTACGGCCGATGGGGCTATGCCGACGATATCGGCTGGTACTGGGTTCCGGGAACTCGCTGGGCGCCAGCATGGGTGAGTTGGCGTCGTGACAGGGAGCACATCATTTGGGCTCCGCTGCCGCCGCGCCGTGATCCGGATTTGATTTCAATCGAGGTGACCTTCGACACGACGCCGGATTATTATTGGGTGGTGGTCCCCACCCGCGAATTCCTTGCTGTGGACATTTCTGTCGTCGTTATCCGTGATGAGCCGGAATTTGTGCGCATTGTCGAGGCGGCCGAGCCAGTTGGCGATGTGACGATCCAGAACAACGTGGTGATCAACAAAGTCATAGATGTTGATGTGATCGAGAAGGAGACGAACAAGGAGGTGCCTGTCGTCAAGGTCAGCAAGACCGACGCGCTCGAGCAGTCCGGCAAACTGGAAAACAATACGGTCGCTGTCTTTGAGGGGGAGGTGAAAGCCGATCCCAAGGCCAAACCAGCTAAGCTGAAAGACATCGAGGAGGTGAAGCAGGTTCAGGCTGGCAGGAAATCGAAGCCGACCGAAGGCGCAGCCACGACCGAACAGGCTGAGCCCAACCAGGCGGCAAAGCCTCAAAAGTCCAAAGAGCAGCCCGCTGCCGAGCAGCAGCAGGCCGAGCCCGAGCAGGCGACCAAACCTCAGAAAAAGGCCAAGAAGCAGCCCGCTGCCGAGCAGCAGCAGGCCGAGCCCGAGCAGGCGGCGAAGCCTCAGAAAAAGGCCAAGGAGCAGCCCGGCGCCGAGCAGCAGCAGGCCGAGCCGGAACAGGCGGCGAAGCCTCAGAAAAAGGCCAAGGAGCAGCCCGCCGCCGAGCAGCAGCAGGCCGAGCCCGAGCAGGCGGCGAAGCCTCAGAAAAAGGCCAAGAAGCAACCCGCCGCCGAGCAGCAGCAGGCCGAGCCCGAGCAGGCGGCGAAGCCTCAGAAAAAGGCCAAGAAGCAGCCCGCCGCCGAGCCGCAGCAGGCCGAGCCCGAGCAGGCGGCCAAGCCTGAGAAGCCGAAGGGCAAGAAGCAGCCCGCCGCCGAGCAGCAGCAGGCCGAGCCCGAGCAGGCGGCCAAGCCCAAGCCACAGAAGCAAAAAACCAAGGCGTGCGATCCGCAGACTGACGCGAACTGCTAGCTGTGCGCGGCACCGCGATTATTCCATCGCGGTGCCGCTGAACGGCAATGCGCGAAAAGCTGCGAACCCTCGCCACTTTCCTTCGCTGCCGCCATACCGGCTGGAAGCGCGGACGCCCGTCAACGAACACAGGGTAGACATGCAACCCGAAGAGGGTGAGACGCCTCGCGCCCGAGGCTATTTCGAAAGGCCTGACATCTGCCGAGACAAACCTAGGATGGGTAACAGACAGAGGTCGTTATCCAGAAACTGCCATGAGCACCCGCGGTGCCGACTTTCTATACAAATGGATTTCCGAACATATGCCGGAAGGGCCAACCGACGACCCGGGCCGGCTTGTAACCGATATGGCAGACCAGGCCCTGCGGGCCGCCGCCCTCGAAGGCATCCCAATTCAGGAGATCGATGAAGAGATCGGTAGCGTTTATGAAGCGATCATTCATGCCGTTGAACATCGCGACGGCGGTCTCGCGGATTAAGATTTTGTGGTTGCCTCAGGCGGTTCGCGGTCGCGACGAGGCTGCTGATATGACTATTGAGTTTTGAGCAAGTACCACCAGCGCGCCTGTCTTTCCCCCGCCATATATATATTTTCTAAAATTAGCTACACCTTATGGAACTTTGGTGAGGGCCTTTCATTTTCATCTGCATGCGAGCCTCTGTGATCCAAAGCGTCGGGACGGGAGTGAACGCGTCGCCGCGGTACTCGCTGGTCCTGCCGATATATAATGAAGAACAAGTGCTGCCGCGACTGATCGAACGGATCAGGTCACTGATCAGTCGGCTGGACGGAGAGACCGAGGTGATTTTTGTCGATGACGGTAGTCATGACGGCAGCGTCAAATACCTTCGGCGGGTGGTCACCGCCGAGCCTCGCTTCCGGCTCATCGAGCTTTCCCGCAATTTCGGACACCAGATTGCGATCACGGCCGGCATGGATGCTGCTGCGGGGGATGCCATCATCGTCATGGATGCCGACCTGCAAGATCCACCGGAGGTCGTTCTTGATCTCGTGACAAAGTGGAAGGAAGGTTTCGAGATCGTTTATGCCCGCCGTGTCAAGCGCGAGGGCGAATCCTGGTTCAAGCGGCTTAGCGCCGATCTTTTCTACCGTTTCCTAGAGAAGATGACGCCGGTCAACATCCCGCGCAACGTCGGGGACTTCCGCCTAGTCGGCCGCCATGCGCTGGATGTCTTCAGACACATGCCTGAACATGATCGCTTCGTCAGGGGCATGTTCGGCTGGATGGGATTCAAGCAAGCGGCGGTGCCATTCGAACGCCCCCCGAGGACCATCGGCCAGACCAAATACCCTTTCTGGAAGATGATGCACCTTGCCGTCCACGCCGTTGTCAGCTTCTCAGAAAAGCCGCTCCACTTTGCGCTTTGGGGCGGATCGGCCATTTCCGCACTTGCGCTGACTTTTGGCGCTTATGCCGTGTTCGCCTGGATTTTTGAAACCGGCGTCATTGCCGGCTGGACGTCCACCGTGGTGATCGTATCGTTCCTGTGTGGCATCAATCTTTTCATGACCGGCGTGGTCGGCCTCTATGTCGGTAGCATCCACGCCGAGGTGAAGCGCCGCCCTCTTTACGTGATCAATCGGCTTACCGGCTTCGACGAGCCGGTGCGTGCCATCGCTGATGGGCGCCGGAGATCATTTCGCAAGCCCAAGAACGGAGTCGCTCCCAGTGTCCGAACTCTTCGACAGCTATAGATCCAGTTATCCAGAGACGATCGATGGGTCGATCCGCTTTTCCGGACTCAAGCATGATTTCTTTTTGGCCGCAAAGGCCGACCTGCTGCGGCGCCTAGTCGCCGAGCGAGGACTTCGTCGCCGGGGAGCCATGGTGCGGGCGCTTGATGTGGGCTGCGGTGTCGGTTCGCTCCATCCTTATCTAGACGGCGCATTCGAGCGCCTGGATGGCTGCGACGTCTCGCAAGGGTCGATCCAGCGCGCCAGCGAGGACAATCCGGGCGTCGTCTATAGAACATGCACCACGACAAGCCTGCCTTATGACGATTGCGTGTTCGACTTGGCTTTTGCCAGTTGTGTTGTTCATCATGTTTCGCCCGCATCCTGGCTCGATTTTTTTCGCGAGATGCGACGCGTCGTGCGGCAAGGCGGGGTCGCCTGCATCATCGAGCACAATCCCTATAATCCGCTGACGCGTCTAGCGGTGGCCCGGTGTCCGTTCGACCAAGACGCGGTCCTGCTCAACGCGGCCAAAGCAGCGGCCCTCTTTCGACAAGCAGGCTTTAGGGAGGTTCGATCCGAGCACTTCCTGCTGCTCCCGTCGGCCGGCGGGTTCGCCAGAAAGGTTGAGCGTGCCCTGGCGCTGCTGCCGCTCGGAGCCCAGTATGCGTGTAGCGGGCGTGGCTGAGCATCGGTCTGCCGGCGCCGGCGCCCTAAAGCTTCTGGCGCGCTTCGGCCTGGTCGGCATCGCCGCCACAATCCTGTATGCCGCCTTGGCAGCCGCCTTTGTCAAATCGGAACGGTTCGGCTTCAGCCCCGTCCGAGCGTCCCTTGCAGCTTACGCAGCCGCGGCGTTGTTTTCCTATCTCGCGCACAGGTCAGTAACCTTCATGTCGCGCGGGTCGCATAGATCAGAGGCTCCGCGTTTTCTCTTGCTGGCGGCGATCGGCTTGGCCATCGCCTATGGAGCGCCAGCGCTTTTGACGGCGAAGCTGGGCCTGCCGCTCATCTTTCCCATCATGATTACCTGCTTGCTCGTGCCCGCGATCAATTTCGTCGTGCTCGACCGATGGGTCTTTCCAGAACACATTCCCGATCAGTCCGGCGATGGCTGATGCGTGATCCGCCAGAAAGATTTGTTCCAAAGCAGTTCACCGTTTCGCGGAAACGATGGACTGCTCCAAGCGGTTCAGGGGCCTGGCGCAAAGCGAATGGTTTGTCGCCGCAGACATGAACGAACTCCCAGCCCACGCCGCGACTGTTGGACTGGCCGGTGCGATCACCGGTGATGCGGTGGCCAACCCGTTCAAATCGCCCGAGCTTCTTGATGTCGATGTGGATCATGTCGCCGGGATGCTCGCGTTCGTAGCGGAGGATCGGTTCGGCTGGTGCAATGTCCTTCAGACGCGACAACCCTGCACGCCTGAGAACCCGGCTGACGGTGGCGGGCGAGACGCTCACCTCCATGGCGATGTGCTTGCCGGTCAGCCGTTGGCGGCGCAGGACGACGATGCGCTCGGCCACGGCCTGGTTGGTCAGGCCCGGCATGACGTTGGGCCGTGATGAACGGTCGGCCATGCCTTTGCTGCCTTCGGTCTTGTAGCGCTCGACCCACCGCGCCACGATCTTGGGCGACACGCCATAAGTCCGCGCCGCATGGGCTTTGGAAAGACTGCCTTCTATCACCGAAAGCGCCATCTCCTCTCGACGCAGAGGCGTGAGACGGGCCTTCTTGTGGATGTTCATTCGGACCCTCCGGTGAGTGCTGAAGCGTGGTAACTCCAGTCTCCTCGGTTCGGTCCGAATGGACAACCTCCTGAAAGCTCACATCTAGTCGGCGTCCAGTCGAAACGATACCAATTTAATGGCGCGTTTGTAGATCTTGCTGGCGGCCGGGCTTGGCGGAATCCCGTCGCGATAATCGAAAGTCACTTCGAGTACCTTTGCGCTGGCAAACGCTGCGTGCGGGATCGCGAACGAGATCGTCGTCGGGTCTTTGCTCGACAGTGTTACCTCGCGTACCCGAACTCCGTTCACCGAGATCATTACCCTTTGAGTGGTCTGTGGTGGACGAAGGACGGCTGACATTTGTAGCGTTGCCGTAAGCCCGTCGCGAAGCGAAGGTATTTCCAGTCTCAACCGAGAGGTTTCGCCCAGCGAATGGGTTCCGTCGGCTACCGGGCCCGACCAACCGCAGACCATCATGCCGGCTGCTTGTTTGGCGCCGTCGGACCGAAACGATACCGTCTGGCTAGGAGTGTAGCTGCCAACCGCATCGCGATTGAGGCACGTCGTCGTGCGATCGATGTAATAGGCCCGATAATCGGAGTTGACATCTGGATTGAGAGCGAGCGCGAGGATGACGATCTCGGACACGGCCAGAACCAACGCCAGCGCGTAGCCGCCAGTCGGGGCAGCACGGCCATAGAGTGACAGGCTGTCAGACCAGGGCAAGATAGCCTCCAATCCACGCCAAAGTCATGAAATAACATGCGCTTAGGAAAAGAGCCAAAATCACGAGATAAGTCAGCTTCGATACCGACAGCAGCTCGGCAATCAACATCATCAGCGGCGCAAGCCCAATGACGTATCTAACCATGGAAGCCAGGTTGGTGATCAACGGCAGGATGATGCTGCTCGCACAGAAGAGCGCAGCGCCATATCGCCTGCGAGCTGCCAGAACGGCCGATAGGGTCAGCCCTATGATAGCTGCGAGCGCGCTCCATTGCGGCGCCGTGGGCAGCCATCCTTTTGTCGGCACAGCAGCGAGACCGTCCCATAGAAAAAGGAGCGGATCGCCAGCAACCCGCCCAAACGCGCGCTGGACGTGCACGAACGCAAACCCGTCCCCCACAGTGAGATACAAAAAGAGCATGTAAGCAAACAAGCCGGCGGGCGAGATGAAGATAGCAAGGAGCATATCCGGACGACCAAGCACCCATCGCGGGAAAGACACCGCCGACCCGCCCTGATGGCGGTGCTGCTCGAACATTTGGATGACGATTGCAAACACAGCAAGGACCCCGACCAGCCTCGTTGCCGACAGCAAAGCGCATGAAACGCCAGCGGCTAGGTAGTTGGAGCGCTTCAGCGCCAAAAAGACGCACGACGTCAGGAGCACGAAAAGAGGTTCGGTAAGGAATGTGGTGAAGTGGAAGGAGAACGGGCCGCTAAGCAGGAAAGCGCAGTACAGTATATAAGCGCGCATGTTCTTCTCCAGAAGTGGCCATGCCACAAGGCAAGCGGCGTAGCTGCATGCAATCGAGGTGATCGTCGCGATCAGAATCGTGGAAAAAGGGAAAGCAAACCGAAGAGTCATCACGAGCATTGGATACAATGGAAAGAAGCCCCAGCGTCCGACGTTGCTTTGGCCTGGAATGGGAAAACGCTCGTATCCGTGTTCGGAAATGTCCACATACCACGCGCAGTCCCACCTGCAGAGCGCACGCGCATAAGCTTCGAAGCCTGGTACTGCCGAGGCTGAATGGAATGCAGCATACCGAATGAGAAGCCCGCTGATCATGAACAGGAGCGGAACCGAAGCGGCGATGATCCAAAGGCGATCGCCAGCGTTTGCGCGTGCTATGTCTCCAAGCGCCAGTTGTGTGTCTCCACAGGTGATGGCGCCCCTCGATGGCGCTGCCAGCCATAAAATCGGTCCATCGAAAGCATCAAGTTCATCAGCCCGACTTGAAAGCCCCGTCTGCGACTTGATCTGAAGGATCAACGATGTCGCGCCGCTTCGGTTCCTTCTCCAGCAAGGTCGATCGATCACACCAGCCGAAGAAGGGAGCGAGAGCTTCAACGGCACCTTTTCCTCGCAACGGGCGGCCTTCTTCATCGACATGCATGGCTCAGTGGGCAGGCCGCTGGGTACCCCTCCGGTGACGGCCGCCTTGAATGCGATCTCGCCATCCGCCAAGCCTTTTGGCGCTAAAGCGGATGTTCCCTGGTGACTAGTTGCGCTATAGCAACTGACGGAGGCATCGTGGCCCGTCCCGAACGAAAGCTTGTGGCGGTTTTGGCAGCGGACGTAGCTGGCTACTCCCGGTTTGATGCGGGCCGATGAGGCCGGGACTCTTTCCATCTATAAGCACTGCGCGCCGAAGTGATCGATCCAAAGATCGCGCAATTCAAGTGTCGGCTGGTCGGCACCGCGGGCGACAGTCTGGAGGTGCCTTCCGCTTCGGCGCGTAAGTTTGACAGACCCAGCCACAGAGAGGAATATCCGAGCGGGGTGGATATGGGGAATGGCGTTTCGTCGGCTAGGCGTGATTGCTTTTGGTGTGGCGTCCTTCATCGGCAGCGCTTACGCCCAAGATACCTGTGACCCTAACTACACCGGGGCCTGTGTGCCGATAGCCAGCGATGTCGATTGCTCCTCTGGAAAGGGCAATGGTCCGGCATATGTGCGCGGGCCGGTCACGGTCGTTGGCTCGGATATCTATGATCTGGACCGCGACGGCGATGGCGTAGGCTGCGAAAACGGTTAGAGCCAACGCTGTCCGGCCGTATGGCACGCCTATTCCATGTCTGGCACTTCGCCGCTTACAAAAAGTGTCGTCGGCGGGCCGTAGTCTCCGAGCGCCGGGTCGGCATCACGGCTCCAGGCAATGACGCCGGCATGCTTGCCGGCCAATGCCTTGGCAGCACGCGTAGCGCGTTCCTCGCTCTGTTGGTCGGCGGGACCGAAGACAGTAAAAAGCTCCATCATCGGCCCGGTCGAAGGCGACAACAACGATGAGCTTAGGCTTGGTTGTGATGGGTAAAACGTTGTCGGACATCATTGCTCCTACAGGTATAGCTCGCCATCGCCGCCTCGAAACAGAACCAATGTGGTGTCTGCCTAGGCTTGGCGAAACCCCAGCCGGCATCCTTGCCGCATCCGTCGTGCTCACAGCAATGATTGCTGGATTCCCGGCGCGGTGACATGGTCCTGCCTGGGCAGTCTGATTTCGTCGCTCATAGGAGTTTGATCGGTTCAATCAGCCCGGCGTATTCGTTGGGTTGCTTGTTGATGGCGGCCGCATTGACCTCGCGCCCGACACGATAAAACTGCAGGCTTCCATCCATGTCGTGACGCAAGATGTCCTTCAGGTCACCACCCGCCGTGCTGGGGTCGAGCCAAGCGTCGTAGTAGGCTGGATCGAGGATGAGCGGCTGGCGGTCGTGGATCTGGCTGACAGGCGCGGCAGACGGCTGGGTGATGATCGTGCAACTGGTGATGTCGAGATTGGAATTATAGGCCCACAGGCCGGCAAACGAGAACGCCGCGTGTCCGGGCAGATGGATATGCCACGGATCTCTTCCCTTGTCGGCTGGCGATATCGTCCATTCGTAGAAGCCATCAGCCGGGACTAGGCAGCGCTTCGACTTGAATGCGTCCCGAAACGCGGGCGTCGTGTCGACCCCTTCAATCCTGGCGTTGAACATTGCCGCTTTAGAAATTTCTTTAGCCCAGAAAGGCACCAGCCACCAGCGGCCAACCCGAAGCTTGTGGTTGCCGTCGTCGCCAGCGGTGATAAACGGCACCTCATCGGTAGGCGCTATGTTGTAGCGTGGAGCGTCATTGCGGCCGACCTCAGCCGGCGCCGTCAGCCGGTAAAGGCGGTGGATTTCCGACCATGTCAAATATCGGGTGTAGCGTCCGCACATGTGTCTTACCCCTAGTTTCGCAGGATTTCAGGCACTCTGAGCGGGGCACGAGGTCGAGGATGCGCCGTATTCATCAGAGCGACGCCAGACACCGCTCATTTTGCCATTCTCTCTGTCACGTTTCGGATCGAACATCTGTCCAGAGAAATGGTCGCAGAACATCTTAGCCGCCTCGACATCAGCGAAGCAGTGGAGGCGGTAGTCTTCAGACTTCCCATTTGGCCACACCGCCGGGACCTGCCTATGCTGATAGTCAATTCCGTGATCCTGACAGAATTTCACAATCGTGGTCAGGTTCCCTTGCGTGCAAAGGTCATCGGGCAAGGCGACCCGATGAGGCCACCTCTGGTCAATGACCGATGGCGCCGGGAGGCTCCGGTTGCGCGTGACCATCAGTGGCGAACGCCGGCCTTCGCGACTTCCCGAAGATAGATGTCGGTCTGATGACGTATGGCCTCCGACAGAGATAACGCAAGATCGACGTCTTCGGGATAGTTCGCCAGGGCCCAGGTTGCGGTAAGCTGGGCAATGGCCACTTTCTGACTAACATCGGACAGGCCACGCATCTGCTTGGCCATCTTGTTTACCGCCCTATTAATCGCTGGACGCTCTCGCTCTACCAGGGCGTAAAGCTCGGGCTGTTCGGATTCGGTGGCGATTATCGGTTTCATGGCTGTGTCTCCATTTTGCTAACAGTGAACAAAATGAGAACATAAGAGTCAAGGTGCTATTGACTGCCGAGGAATATGTTCCTAATTATATAGATGACAAAAGTGACCAAATCACATAAGCCGGAAGGCGACAGGCCGGCATTTGAATTATCGGACGTAACGCTGGTTGCGGCTTTCGACGCGGCATACTCAGCATTCAACTTTGAGGCTGACCACGCTGCTCCAAGGAGGGTTCTTGCCTTGGCGGTTGCTGCATATGTTCAGGCCATCGAAGAGGCTCTTCCAGCCACGAGAAACTTGCCTCAAGCCACATCAGACATTTTCGCGTGTATTCGAAATAGGCTTCCTGAGATTTCAGAAGAGCGAGGCTGGTAATTTTCCAGTGGATTTGGCCGTCTGGCTTCCAAGGGATGTCCTTTGGGTTGGTGAACATCAGCATTCCGTTGATGTGGATCCACTGAGCGTGGGCATATTGGTTGCGTACTCCCTTGCAGTAACGGAGTGCTCCAATGGCTTCGCCAAATTTGGCGTCTTGGCCCCTCGCGACCATCACGTGCTTGATTAAACGGCTGATGACATCAAGGCGCGTACCTTCGTTTTCGATTGCATGGAGTGCATCTAAAACCGCCCACTTTTGTCCGAGCGCCAGACCGCCTATAAAACACAGAGCAATGTCGAGTTCGCTGTAGCCAATGACCATTCGGCCGATGAGGTTTGACTCATCCGGGAACGCGTCATGTGAGGGATTGATCATTGTCGAAACCCGCCAAAGAAACAGACATGGAAGAAACCAGGCGCATCATGGAGCGCCTGATAAAGACGCCACCGCATCCGCACGGTAAAGAGGGCGCAGCACCGGATCCAGCACCGCGCCCTAAGAAACTAGGTCAAGAGCGGAAGCAAGATCGCCAGAAGGCGAAGGACTAGCCCAAGATCGATATCGAAAACGATATCGCTGTTAGCTCCATAGCGATTTTTTATAGTCCGACGATAGGTGAATTTAGCCATCCGTATGGCGTCCTTCTGCTAAGGCCGCCACTAGCCGGGATGCGGCGACGTCACGTCGCTGCTTTTGTTCAAGTCCACGATGGCACCGCAACAACGGCGTGGACTGAGGGAATCGGGCCGTGAACCCGATTCCCTCCACCATATCACGTTACGGAAGTTTCGTCTTTTTGCGACGGCGTATGCGCGCCAGCTTCAAAGCCAACTGGCGTAGTGTCTTGGCTCTAGTGAGCGCTTCGATAAGTAAGGCGCTTGCCTTCGATGCCTTCCATGATGGCGTCAACGCGCATCTGGTCGGTATAGCCAAGCTTGGCACGGCGATTGTAGCGGAAATCGAACTCGGCCAGATAGCGATGAAAGTGAGCTTCGCCGCAATGCTGGTAGACGCCGACCATGCCGCGCTTGAACACTGAGAACACGTTCTCAATCGTGTTGGTGTGGACAATGCGGTCGGCCTCATAGCGAACGTATTCGCCGCCAGTGTGCTTGACGGTGGCGTGGTCGGCAAACTCCTGTCCAGTGATCGGATAGAAGTTTGACTCGTCGGTCATGAGCGTCGATTTGCGGTCGGCATTGCGGACCAGCACATCGCGCACTGCCTCTTTCGTAGCGCGCTCGACATGGAAGGAACGGACCGAACCGCCGCGCTCGACCAGAGCCACGATTGAGCGCTTTGACGAGTTGGACGGCTTGCCGCGAATGGTGCGCTTCACAACCCTGTCCTTCGGCCCGAAATAGGTTTCGTCGGCCTCGACAATCTTGCCTTCGCCACCGATCGGACCAGACGACTTCACGTCTTCCTTCATCGCTTCGCGGATGCGGTGCGCCATGAACCAAGCGGTTTTGTAGGTGACGCCAAGCATGCGTTGCAGTTGATGCGCGGACATGCCCTTCTTGGATGCGCCAAGCAGATGCGTTGCCAGCCACCATTTGGACAGCGGGATTTTGGAGCGTTCGAACACGGTGCCGACAGTGACGGTAAACTGCCCTTTGCATTCGTTGCAGTAGCGCAAACCCGGACGGTGCGAGTGCTTCTTGCCTTCGATCAAGGCGATCTTGTCCGGGTTCGCATTGCCGCAGTGAGGGCAATAAGGGCCATTCGGCCAACGGACTGCCTCTAGGGCTTCGCGGGCTTTGTCTTCGTCGGTGAAAATCGGGTTCTGAAGGTCGGTCATCGGTCTAACTCCTTGACCTAAATATGGCTTTTGCCCTTACTTTTGTCAAGTATATAATTAGGAATATGTTCATCATTTCAGGACATGCCAGAGACCTACGCGCCGAAACGACGGGACTATCCGCTGTCCAATTTGAACGATGGACGGCGCCTCGTTCGCGTGACCTGTCGCTATTGCAAGCGTCGCTGCAACTACTTCCCTGATGACCTGATCCAGATTTTTGGAGATGTCGATGTCGATTCTCTTGCGCGTCGAATGAAATGCGAAAACGTCAAGGACCACGGCGCTCTTGATGTGGAAGCATTTGCCCCAACCGGCCGCGAGGCCGTAGGCCTCCGTATTCGTCGCCTGGTGGCAATAAAGATCAATCGTGTTCCGGTGTGGCGAGATGATCCCTAGCGGACCGCATGCCGACCATGTCGCGCTGCCGGTAGCCGAAACAATACGAAAGAACGAAACTGAAACTTTAGAGCGTCAATCGCGAAAACTCCCTCTCGTCACCAGCGGCGCAAAGAGGCGTGGGAGGAAAGAAGCGCCAAGACCCAACGTCGGCGCCCTTCCTCCTAAGTTAGAGTCCCAGCGTCCAGTCGGCCCTTGTCCGTCTGATCGGCCGTTCAGCCTCGACCGATACAGCTTCGATCACCTCAGCAGCAGCCCTCAGAACCAGATTGGCATCGTCTTCGATTTGATCGAGCCGCCAGATTACCAGATCGTGCAAAAGCAAAAGGCGCGCGGCTCGGTGCAGAGCGGCTCGCCTTTCGCCATCTCGATCTAGCGGTGCAAAGCGCATGGAGGCATCTACTCAAAACGCGGTGGTGCTGGCCTTACCGTCGCGCAGATAGGTTGTACCGACGAGACCGCCATACGGCTTTTAGCCGCCTACCATTGGCGTGCGCCATGGCAATTACAGCGTTCGTTTGCGGTAGGGTTATCGACTTTTCTGATCGCTCACATATTCGAGGCCGCATTGACCTGTGGCGGCATCGGCCTGTTCTCAGCCGATGGACAAGGCTTCAGGTGAACGATCGGACGATCGGCAAGCGTCTTCACTATCGAGATAATCTTGGGCTGCGCGGCCACCGCGCGCTGGTGGCTCAAGAGCGTATTCATAAGCTTTTTGACATCCAGCGGCATGATGACCTCCCGTCATCAGCCCGCCCGCGACAGCACCGTACGCCCATCGAGATCGGATTGCATTCAAATACCGAGGCGGCTCGCGTTCTCGTGCCTCGGTCACATGCCCGTCGCGCGGACATCTCCTCGAAAACATGGGAGACGCGCCGCAAAGAGGCTCTGGAGGAAAGAAGCGCCAAGACGCACCGCCAGCGCTTTACCTCCGAGAGCTAAAGCGGTCTGCAGCTTCGACAGCAGTTCGTATCTTGCGGCGCAGCGTATTATTCTTGGCCAGCATCTCTTCCGTGCGTTCAATCGCGAACTCGGTCCGATTGATGCGCTCCCTGAGATTGGCGAGTTCGGACGTCAAAATATCGGCCTCGTGGGATTTCAAACTGTTCTTCATGACTTGCCAACTCATGACGAACCGATTCGTTCCGTAATTTTGGGCTCCAGCGGCTCAGAGCCCAAGCGTCTGACCGGCTTCCAGCCGATTATATGGCCTTTGCGGCGCCTGCGCGGCTTCAGCGAACTCTTCCAAGGCGTGCTCGACCTCATCGACCGAGGCCACAGTCATCTGCAGATGAAAGAGCAGCCGGTGCGTCAGCATGGCCACCTTCGCATCTCGGAACAGTTGAGTGTGCCTCAGCGGTGCGGTGTCGAAACCACCTACATTCATGACCGTCGCTCCAATTGGCGTTTAGGAGAAAACAGCCGACAGGATCGTTAGTTCCCGTCGCGCTCAATGAGCAAAACGTTCACCGGCATGTTGGCAGCTAGTGCAGTTATTTTCATCCTCTCCATGCCAGCAATCGCCGGCGGTGGAATTGGCGTCGGTACGGGTGCTTCGATTGGTGGTAGTGGCGGCGTCAATGCCGGCGCCGGAGCTTCAATCGGTGGCAGCGACGGAGTAGACGCCGGCCTTGGCGCCTCAGTAGGCGGCTCGAATGGCGCTAATGCTGGCGCGGGTGCTTCGATTGGAGGCACAAACGGTGTCAACGCTGGCGCGGGCGCAACGGTCGGCGGCGCGGGCGGAGTGACGGCCGGGCTAGTGGCCAACGTTGGCGGTACGAGCGGTATCGGCGTGGGCGCCGGTGCAGGCGTTGGCAACGGCATCAACGTTGGTGCTGGTGTCGGTATTGGAGGGAGTTTCCCGGCACGCCTGGCACCCCCGGAACGGTGACGCCCGGTATAACAGGAGTAGTTGCACAGATGTCGAGCAGTCAGATTACCCGGATGAAGACGCTGCGCGGATGTGCTTAGCAATGGGGGCAGCTACGACGCTGACTTGCGTCAACTGTGTCTGCTGATCTCGCGCCGGTAAACGATCTGGCAGGAGGCCTACGACGCCCTCCGGCCTAACGCCAGTCAGAAACCCCGCCGATCACACGGTGGGCTTTTTGGTTTTTGTTTCGGTGAAATCCCCGGCCGCGCGGTCACGACAAAATTGCCGGATGCCTGGAACATCCCTACACCGAAGAAATTGGTTTGTTGCACTGGCCCACTCAGTGCATCCCCATGACAAGCCTTGCCCGCTGGCTTCGGTCAGCGGGCTTTTTGTATCTTAGCGGAACCTAAAATAGACCGGCTCGTTGCAGCAATAGCCGGTCAAAGTCCCCTCGACCGGCATCTACTAGGAGCCCGTCACCTTAGCCCTGAGGGTGGCGGGCTTTTGCGTTGAGGTAGACAAGGTGTTGCTAATATACAGCACCCACAGCATCTCTAGCAGCGTCGCGCGGAACCGCTTCCGTCGGCCACCCGTTAGCGTCAAAATGACTGTGACATGCGAGGTGGTGAAGATGGACAAGCCGCAAGACACAAGAACCATCGAATTGTGCTGTCTTCTAGCCGTGCCGGTATCATTGCTGCTCACTGTGTTATTCGCTGGGATGGTCCTTACCTGAAGACCGGCGTTCTGTTGGCATCAAACGCCAACCGAAAATCTACGCCGTCTTGTCGACCATCCACATCGGCGCTACATAGCTGATCACAAGCCGCACCACATCAGGCGATAGTGTCACGGTTCGGCCAAGGCTCAGATGCGCCGTCACGCTGTCGAAACCGGCGCGGCTGACCTCGCCGGTCAGTTCCACAGGATCGTTTGCCTTGGCCTTCGGCGGCGCCGGAATTGAATGCGCGTGATTGTAGCTCGGGATCGCAAACGCTCGTCCGAATCTTGGTGATGGTCGCCGAGATCGAGACCTCGTCGCCGATGCTAAATTCCCTGCCCATGGGCATGATTCTGGAGCGGTGGTCGGCTTAGTCAAGCATCAGCTAATATGGAGAGATCCCGGCGGCAGCCCGCTGCGGCGTAGCCCCAGACCGATCGCGAAGCCCAAGAGGAAGTTCGATCATCTTCGCGACGAACGTGCTGTAGCGGCTCCCTTGCTGCTCTGAGCGGCTTTCAAGGCGCTGGCGAGATCATCGAAACCATGCCGCATGCCGGTTGCGAAGAAGGTCCAGGAGCGCATCACATGTCTTTTGGCCGCCGCCAGCCATCAGTAAGATTTTCTCATACCAAAGGGCATTTGCGCTGTGGCTAATATAGGCACATGAGGAGCGCCGGCCCGGTTGCGACCCCGCAGCCGGGCCGCCCCATTTCGGGTGCTGAAAGTGATCATGGCCGGCGAGTACCTAGACCATTTGTTGGAGTGCCCCTATTGCGGCACGATCCGGCTCCAGATTCCCAGAGGCGCTCAACCTTCAACGCCAATCAGGTGTGCCGATTGCGGGCAATATCTTGGCACATGGGATGAACTTCAGAGCGATTTTGAGCGGCAAGGCGGAAACAGCGGCGTGTTCCGCATTGAAAAGGGGCGCATCCAGAAGCTCGAGTAACAAGCAAAACGCAGCGGCTCATTGGGCGGGCGCCAGGACGCGCGCGGCGCTTCGGCGGGAGCGGCTTGACGATTTCAGCGAATGAGAAACAGGGCGGCCGGGCAGTTTGGCGGGGGAGCCAATACGGCCGGGCCTAAAACCCGGGGGACAAAGCTACGAGCGGCACCGGTTGTCGGAAGAATATACGCGACTGCTAATTTAATCGGAACACATCCTTAAGAACGAATGGGGGTAACCCGCGCTGGCTGGCCGGCGATTACAAGCGGGACAGGCCGGCATTTCTCTAACCTGGGGTTAGAGTGCTACAATCGAGGAATGAGCAAAAAACCCGCGTTCATTGTGTATCCCCCGCCTGTGAATGGTTTTCCGTTCCTGGCCGTCATACTCAAGCCAGACGGCACAGCTACTGCCCGCCCTTTCAATACCGCAGAAGAAGCATCACTCTTCAACAAGGAGGCGGCAACGGCGCTGGGGTACGGCATCAAACATTAACAGTCTGGGCTACGCCGTCTGAAACTCCGCATTGGAACAAATCGGCTCCGCTGAAATTCTCTCAAGATGAGCAAGCGCGCCCGCAGGTTCCTTGAAAGCTGGATCCACGACAACCTTCCAGCAAGTCCGTCAGCAGACCCCGGGCTGATCGGCGATCTGGCGGATCGAGCGGCAGAAGATGCCGCCGAAGTAGGTATACCTGATGAGGAGATCCGCGAGGAGGCACAGAGCCTGTTTGCCATCATGGCAGAGGCGCTTGCGAACAAAGGGCTTCCTCCCTCACGATGAGCACACGCGGCACCAACTTCATTCATCAATGGATCGGTGACAATCTCGATGAAATCGGCGACGCCGACGAAACCACCATTGCCGAAATGGTCATGAAGCTCTTCGCTGATGCGCAAGTGATTGGTATCAGTGAGGTGGAATTGGAAGAGGACATGCGCCCACGAGGTAATCCGCGAAGCTCTAACGGCGCGACCGAATGAGACACCAGAATAGCGCGCGTTGGCCCTGCCGCACTGGAAGCAAGAGGCAGGAACGCATAGCCCGGCAGCGCCTGCTAGCGAAAAGCGAAAACCCTATTTTGCAGACGCGCGCCACAAACGTCTTGCGTTCGCCCTGCTTCCGGTGAGGGCGAGATCTAAATCTGCCGCTCGCGGCTGACCTAATGCGGGTCTTCACCCAAATGGCCGACGCGATATTGCCCGGTGAGACAACAGTAAAACCCGCGGAGGGACCCGCGTGGATTAACTAGCGCGCTCCACGGCCGCATGATCATCATCGAGACCTTCGAACGATCGAGGCAGCCGCGCGGACCACCGGGCACAACCGCGACGAACGGGGAGAGCGCTCCCTGACCCAAGCATGGCATCATCCAGCACTCAGCCGCAGGCTATCGGCCTCCGGCACCGGATCCACGCGTGTCCAGGGGGATCATCAACGCCGACAGAGCCGCGCCCAGCCGCGTGCCGGGCCGGCAACATCGCGTGAAGGCGCAACGAAGCGACCTGTCCACATCCATCCCCGTGCTTCCTAGCAGCGGTCGCGCCATCGCCCACACCAGCCGCATACCGAAATCCCCATAGCCGCTGCCCGTGGCCCGCGGGTTCCTTCCTCGGGGACTTTCGTACGCCTGCCGGCGCCCGAAACTCTTCACGCCAGCGAAATGGCACCTTCTGGCTAGGTCGTCCCAGAACCGGACCGTCTGCTTCCGGCCCGCCGTTCTGGAGCATGTCTCCGAACGTTCGCAAACGAGGTTAGCTACAGTCGACTGTTTGGCGTCACGGGAGCATGCGGAACGATACGGGAAGATTTCTGATTTTGGCCCACGAAAGCCAACAAAATCAACGATTTTGATACGCCCTCCGGGCCGGCCAATTTCATTTTTGGACAAGAGGGGCGTTCAACTCCGCGGCGGAAAGAAGCAGGCTCGCGCGCAGAGTCGACATTGCATGAGGATGTCACTATATAGCTGCGGCTTCGACCGCGTACCTCTGGTTGCGCCCACGAAGCAGCAGTAGATGTGCTACGTATTGTGATACCTATTGTGATACAAATCGGTCTTCGTAACCGGAAAAAAGCAAATAGAAACAGTAGCATAGGGTCGCAAGCGATCCCAGCCAACGGTACCACTCTATCAAACAATCAGAACGTGCTCCTTGAACCCTTCCCTTCCTTCGGCTTTGTGGACCTCGGGCAAGATCGGCTTGCCGGGCGAAGCCGACTCGGTTCGAATGCGAGCATGCATCCTTTATCGGGTGCGGACGTTTACGATTACCAACCGGCATAGCCGCCAGGGAAAAGCAGTATGAGTGAACATGCGATCGAGTTCTTGCGCGGGTGGATTGGTGAAAAGGTCCATTGCCAGCACTCGCCGGTAAAGATCGAGGAGCAGGCCGAGACCCTGGCCAAGGAATGCGCCGCCAAGGCGGCCGAGGTCGGCATCCCGCTGGAGGATATCCAGGAAGAAGTCGGCGACATCCAGGAGCTGATCGCCTCGCGGCTCGAAGAGGCGGCCGAGGCCGACCAGAGCAACCCGACCAAACCGTCCGAGTGACATTATCAGGCCCTGCCAGACGAGCCGGGCTTTCGCTCTTTGCCTGCGCAATTCCGGACGGAAAACCGTTCACACTTTTCCTGGAATTGCTCTAGCCAAACCGATCCTTTAGCCATGCTTTCGGCAGCGCCGGCACGAAATTGCCATCGCGCCCGCTCATATCCTCATTGGCGACCATCGCATTGAGGATCGCCTCTTCCACACCCTGCACCACCGCATCGAAGAACGGGTCGATATCGACGTCCGGAATGTAAGCGGCGCTGGCTGTCTGTCCTGACGGCGCAAGTGCTGCTTGCGGATTGGCCGTCGTGAAGGCCAGAAAGATGTCGCCCGAACTGTGGTAGCCGAAGCCGCCGGTCATCGCGATGCCGAGCGGCACACGCCTGGCCAGCCGCTTCATCTGATGCGGCAGGAACGGAGCGTCGGTGGCGACGATGGCGATGATCGAACCCTTCTCGGCGCGCGGCGTGCCTTCGCGGACCGCCGGCTCCACCAGATCAGGTCCGACGCGCGCGCCGCGCAGCGTGAAATTGTGCCGCTTGCCGAAATTCGCCTGCACGAACACGCCGACCGTATGCCTAATGCCCTGCCATTCGACGATGCGCGACGCCGTGCCCGAGCCGGCCTTGAAGCCGAAGGCGATCATGCCCGTGCCGCCGCCGACGCTGCCTTCCTCGATGGCTCCGCCGGTGGCACCGTCGAGCGCGGCTTCGACATGTTCGAAGCCGACATGATGGCCGTTGATATCGTTGAGGAAACCGTCATAGGTTTCCGCCGCCACCGGCAGCCCCCAACCACTGTCGAGTGCAGCCGGCAGCACCCGTTGCATCCAGCGCAGCGTGCCGTCGCGGGTGACGCCGCAGGAATGCGTGTTGGTCATGGTGACCGGCAGGTTGAAGGCGCCGACCTCCTCGATGATATGCGAGCCCGTCAGCTCGCCATTGCCGTTCTGGCTGAACACGCCGGCAAACACCGGCGTGGCGAGCTCCGCCAACGGTCGCGGCAGGATGGCGGTGACGCCTGTGCGCACCGGTCCTGTGCCGACATCGAGCGGCCCATCGCCTGAAATCAGCGTCGCATAGCCGACGCTCACGCCGGGCACGTCGGTGATGGCATTGAAGCGGCCCGGCATGCCGTCAAAGGCAATGCCGAAAGTACGGGCGCGCGGTTTGCCGGCCGGCGTTTGAAGATGCGGGTCGTGTCCGGTCATACCGTCCTCTAGAGCAATCCCAGGAAAAGTGTGAGACGGTTTTCCCGGAGAAAGTGCGCAGCACCTTCCCTTGGGAATTGCGTCAAGACAAACAGATAGAGCGGTTCGTCGTTTCTGAGAAACGATGAACTGCTCTAGAATAGCGAGCCCTGATTGCCCGGTTCTTTTGGTTTGCTGGGAGTCGTCTTGGTGGCCGTGGGCTTGCTGGCAAGTGGTGTGGCCGCCGGTTTGGCGACTGCCTCCGGCTGCCCCGTACTGCCGGTCGCAACCGCATCCGTGGTGCCGTCGGCGAACTCGATTTGTAGGGCTGCTCCAGGCGCTATATCCGCCGCCAGCTTGATCACCACGCCTTCGGCGTCCTTCACCAGCGCGAAGCCACGCGCCAGCACTGCTTTGTGCGATAGCGTTGCGAGCAAGCGGTCGGCCTGGGTCAATTGTCCGCGCAGCCGATCCAGTCGTCGCGACACCGCCTGATCCTGACGGCGCGTCAGTGCGGCCAAGGCGTCCGCCTGCAATTTCTGCCGCCTGGCGATCGGCGCCGGCGACAGCCGCTTTGATGTGCGCGAAAACCGGGTGCGCCGTTCGCGCACGATCCCGAAAAATGCCGCTTGCGCCCGCGCCAGGTCGCGTCCGGTCAGCGTGCGTGCCTCGTTGATGCGTCGCGACAGGGTGGCCGGCGTCAGCCGCTGGCCCTGCAGCTTGGTCCGCTTGCGCTCTATGCTGACCGACAGCGCCCGGCCGAGCCGGCTGGTCGCCTCGTCCAGGCGCCGGCGCGGCAGCGCCAGCAACTGGTCGGGCGAGGGGAGCGCGCGGGCGGCTGCACGCGAGGCCTGCCGCTTGCGTTCGAAATTGCGCAAGGTGGCCGCTTTGAGCCGCGCGCCAAGACTGGCAAGCGTTGCTTCGAGGTCCGCTTTCACCGGCACCGCGATCTCCGCGGCACCCGTCGGCGTCGGCGCCCGCATGTCGGCGACAAGGTCAATCAGCGTCCAGTCGGTCTCATGGCCGACGGCCGAAATCACCGGGATGCGCGAGGCGGCGACCGCGCGCGCCAGACCTTCATCGTTGAATCCCCAGAGGTCTTCCAGGCTGCCGCCGCCGCGCGCCACGATCAGAAGGTCGGGCTGGGCGATGGCGCCATCCCAGGCCAGCGCGTTGAAGCCGTTGACGGCGGCGGTCACTTCGGCTCCCGCCGTCTCGCCCTGAACGCGCACCGGCCAGACCAGCACATGCAGCGGAAAGCGGTCCTTGATGCGGTGGATGATGTCGCGGATCACCGATCCGGTCGGCGAGGTAACGACGCCGATGGTGCACGGCATGAACGGCAGTCGCCGCTTGCGACCGGCGTCGAACAACCCTTCGGCCTGCAGCCGCCGCTTGCGCTCTTCCAAAAGCGCCATCAGCGCGCCGGCGCCGGCCGGCTCGAGATTATCGATGACGATCTGGTAGTTGGATTTGCCGGGATAGGTGGTGAGCTTGCCGGTGGCGATCACCTCCATCCCCTCTTCGGGGCGGAATTTCAGCCGGCTCATCGTGCCTTTCCAGACCACCGCATCGAGCCGCGCGCGGTCGTCTTTCAGCGTGAAATAGGCATGGCCGGAAGAGTGCGGCCCGCGATAGCCGGAGATTTCGCCGCGCACCCGCACATGGCCGAAGACATCCTCGACCGTGCGCTTCAGCGCGCCGGAAATCTCGCTCACCGTGTATTCGGTGGCATTTGTGCGTGATTCGGATGCTGCGTCGCTCATCGGCCGATTGAGCGGCTGTTGTCGCTCCGCGTCAAGATTCCATAACTTGATCTCAAGCCCGATTGATTTTGCCGCGCCCGCGCACAACGCAGTCCGTTGACGTTCCAGGTCACACGGTCGCGTCGCCTGATCCGCCCTACCAGCCCGGCAGGATCTGGTTCGGCTTGGTCCGCTTCATCTTGGCGAAGGCGAGCGCTGCAAAATCGAAGCTTCCCGCCTCTTCGCCGAACGGCACGGAAATGTTGTCGAGGCTTTCCGAGATGTGCCGTGCCAGCGCGTCGACAATCTCCGGCCGCGAGGTCTGGCCGCGCATGATGCCGATGCGGCAATCGGGCAGCGCGCCAAAGCCGTCGGCTTCGCCCAGCACCCGCATGCCGGGTCGCAGCGCGCATTCCGGCAGCACCGAGATTGCGAGCCCCGACAGCACCGCGGCGGTGATGACGGTTGCCGAGAAGCTGGTGAACAGGATGCGATAGTCGCGGTTCTGCCGGTCGAGCACATCGACGGCGGCGCGCCGCCAGATGCAATTCGGCCGGCCGAAGGCCATTGGCAGCACTTCCTGTTCATGCGTGGCATGGTTGGCCGAGGTCACCCACAAAAGTGGTTCGCGCCGCACCACTTCCGACTGGCCGCGCGTGTCGTTGTGCGTCACCAGCGCCAAATCGAGATTGCCCCGCTTGATATGCTCGACCAGCCCGGGCGTCGGCTCGCAGATGACGGTCAGCTCGACACGTGGATTGGAGCGCGTGAAGCGGGCCATGATCTCGGGCAGGAAGCGGTCGGCATAGTCGTCGGGCGTGCCGATGCGGATCGTGCCTTCGAGCCGCCGGTCGTCGAAGGCGGCCAGCGTCTCGCGGTTGAGATAGAGCAAGCGCCGTGCATAGGAGAGCAGCTTGTCGCCTTCCTCGGTCAGCCTGTTGGTGCGGCCGTCCTTTTCGAACAGCGGCTTGCCGATCCGCTCTTCAAGCCGGCGCATCTGCATCGACACCGCCGACTGCGTGCGCAGCACTTCCTCGGCGGCGCGGGTGAAGCTGCCGGTGTCGGCGATTGAGATGAAGGTCTGCAGCTGGTCGAGATCGAGTGGCGCTTTCATCGGTCCAATCCATCACTAGCGTTGATGCTAAAGATTAGAAACATTCGTTGGATTAATCAATTGCCGCGTGTCAAATTCCTGACGTTCACATGAATGCACTGCATGTCGCCCAAAAGTGGACCCCGGTTTTGGGACAACGACATGCACCACTTGAAGTGAATCGAGACCGGAATGGCGCTTCTCCCAAGCACTGTTTGCCCGGCTTCGTCCGCTCGACTCCGAAGGAGACTGACATGACCACGATCGATTTCGCCACCGAGACCTCGCGCATTACCACGCGTCCGGCCGTTGCGACGCGCGTGGCCAACGCTCTTCTCAACGCCTACCAGGCCTGGAAAAATCGCCGCGCCTTCTATCGCCTTGGCGAGATGTCGGACGCCGAACTCGCCGATATCGGCCTGACGCGCGCCGACCTCCATGTCGCCATCGATGTGCCGTTCGGCGCCGATCCGACCGTGAAGCTGCGTGCGATCACGAGTGATCGTGCCGATACGATCGAAAATCTTGCCCGCAAGGTTGCTTGATAACAGGCGTTTTGTTTCGGTCGCCGTGAACCTTTTTCAGGCTCGCGGCAACCAAGGACTATCGCAGGCTCCCCACTCCCTGCCGGATCCCCGCCGGCCAGCCTGCACACTGGCCCGGTCCCTCCCAGGACCGGGCTTTTCTTTTAGGTGTATTGATATTCAGGTGATGCCGGCCTGCAAATGCCGCGTTGCTGCGCTTCCGGTGCTCACGTACCCGAAAGTACGCTCCGCTCCGGTTCTCGCAACGCGCCATTTTCGGCGCAGCCTGACCTGAATCTCAATACACCTAAAGTCAGCGCCCAACTACCGCCGGTCCATGTCCCGCTTGAACTGGTCGAAGATCGTTTCCACGCCCTTCTGATACTCGTCGCGCTGTTGGGCGCCGGTCTCGAACATCTTGCCGAAAATATCGTCGAACGGATTCCGTGGCCTGCCGCTCGGATTGGCCTGAGGTTGCGGCGCCTGGCGCTGCTTCGCCTGGGGCTGCTGCGACGCCGGCTGTCCGCTTGGCTGCCCACCGGGTAGACCGAAGCCGCCGCCACCACCTTGCCGCAGCATCTCTTCGAAAATCTTGCCCAGCGGATTGTCGCCGTAAGGGCTCTGAGTCTGTTGCGGTTGCGTTGGCTGCGCACGGCCTTGCGGCTGTTGTGCCGCGCCACCGCCGAACATGTCCTGCAGCACCTTGCCGAGCGGATTGTCGCCATAGGGGTTGGGCGCCTGCTGCGGCTGGCTTTGCGGCTGTTGCGCGCCGCCGCCGAACATGTCCTGCAGCACCTTGCCGAGCGGGTTCTCGCCGTAAGGATTGGGAGCCTGCTGCGGCGCCGGTTGCGCGCCGCCGCCGGCCTGCCGCATCATCTGTTCGATGATCTCGCCGAGCGGATTGCTGCCACCGCCGAAGCCGCCGGCGGCCTGCATCTGATTTGTCGTCTGCTTGAACAGCCCACCCATCACCATCGAGGCGATGGCCGGCAGCATCTGCTGCAGGACCTGCTGGCTGACGCCGGTCGCCTGCGCGGCCTGGCTAGCCACGGCGCGCGATAGCTCCTTCGAGCCGAACAGATGACCCAGAATGCCATTGCCCTCATTGACGCCTTGCGGCGAGAAAGCCCTGGTCGCGTCCTCGAAATATTTGGCGTGCTGGCCGCTCGCCATCGCCGTCATGAAGGCGCCGAGCCCATAGGGGTCGGCCGTGTTGCGCTGCAGCCCCTGCGAAAAGGCCGGCAGCAGTGCGGCGACCGCAGCTTGCGTCTGCTGCATGGAAAGCCCGTACTGCTGGGCAAGCGCCTGCATGCCGTTGCCGTTCTGGGCCTGCGCCAATATGTCGAACAAGGAAGGCATCGGTCTCTCCTCCAAGGGTCCGGCGGAAGCCTAGCCCGTTTCCCGCTTTGATTGAAGAGGCAGCGCGATGACGTGATCAAGCCATAACGTCAGGCGTCAACAATCGGGTTCTTGGCATCGCCAGCGGGCTTCTCGGCGAAACGCGCCTTGCCTTGGCTTCTCAAACGATGCGAGAAGGGCCGGAGGGACAAATAACTCGCCGATCGGAGTCGGCCTTGCGTCGCGACTATTTTGCCGGAAAGACCTTTTCCCATGACTGGGCATCCATGCATATCCCGAAATGGGAGCGGTTGTTCAAGGGCATCATCAGAAAGCAGGTCGAAATACTTGAGATAGGGTCGTTCGAGGGCCTGTCGGCGGTATTCTTCCTCACCTTCTTTAAACGGTCGACAATCACGTGCGTCGACACATTCGCCGGCAGTGTCGAGCACCTCAGCGATGGCTCGCAATATGAAGCCGATATGGATTTCGTTGAAGCAAGGTTCGATCGGAATCTTGCCCCCTTCGGAGCCAGGCTGGAAAAGCGCAAGGGGCTGTCGATTGAAATCCTGCCCAAGCTTCGTCGCGAAGGCCGCGCTTTCGGGCTGGTCTATGTCGACGGCGACCATCATGCCGCGAACTGTTTTGCCGATGCGTCGCTGGCCTGGCAGATGCTGGAGACGGATGGCGTGATGATCCTGGACGACTATCGGTGGATGCCGGATCGGCCGGCCGGGGATCGTCCCCGAGCAGGTATCGACGCGTTTCTCGGATCAATAGAGGGTCAGTTCGAAGAGGTGCATCGAAGCTATCAGATCATCGTCCGCAAAACGCGGCCGCAAGCTCTTTCCGTTGAGAAGGCGATGGCTGGCAAACCTGCCAAGTCGAACCCCCTTGCCCGTCTCCATGCGGCGCTTGGAAAACTTGCGACCGGCAAGCGCTAGCCCGCCACAACAGGCCTAGTACGCATATTCCATGAACACCGGCTCGATCGAGCCGCCCCAGCGCGTGTGGTAGGCCGACAGCATTTCCTCGGCGCTGGTGGTGCCGCGCGCCACGACTTCGTCCAGCGTATTGAGGAACGAGGTCTCGTCATAGCCGTCGCGGTTTTTCTTGCCGCGGTTCTTCAGGCCCATGCGCGAAATGACCAGTACGTCGCGGGCGATGTCGCGCAGCGTCGTGTTGCGGAACGGCGCAGAAATGCCTTGTTCCGGAACCGCATTGCGCATCGCCAGCGTTTCTTCATAGGTCCAGCTCGAGGTCAGCGCCTCGGCGGCGTCAAGCGCTGCCTCGTCATAGAGCAGCCCGACCCAGAAGGCTGGCAGCGCGCAGATGCGCCGCCACGGTCCGCCATCGGCACCGCGCATTTCGAGGAAGCGCTTCAGCCGCACATCGGGGAACAAGGTCGACAGATGGTTCGCCCAGTCGCCCATCGTCGGCAGTCCGTCGGGCACCTCATTGCGGGCAGCACCCGCCATGAACTGGCGGAACGTGACGTGCGTCATGTCGTGATAGTGGCCGTCGCGGATGACGAAGTACATCGGCACGTCGAGCGCCCATTCGACATAGTCGGCGAAGCCGAACTCCGGCGAGAAGCAGAATTCGAGCAGGCCCGAACGCTGGTTGTCGGTGTCGCGCCAGATGTCGCCGCGCCAGCTTTGCAGGCCGTTCGGCCGGCTGTCGGTGAAGGGCGAGTTGGCAAACAGCGCCGTCGACAGCGGCTGCAGCTTCAGCGACACCTGCATCTTGCGGCGCATGTCCGTCTCGCTCTCGAAGTCGAGATTCACCTGGATCGTGCAGGTGCGGTACATCATGTCGAGGCCCTTGGTGCCGACCTTCGGCATGTAGCGCGTCATGATCTCGTAGCGCGATTTCGGCATCTTCGGCGTCTCGGCCAGCGACCATTTCGGGCTGCCGCCGAGGCCGAGGAAGCGGATGCCCATCGGCTCGGCAATCTCGCGCACCTGCGCCAGATGCGCATTGCCCTCGCGGCAGGTCTGGTGGATGGACTCCAGCGGTGCGCCGGACAGCTCGAACTGGCCGCCGGGCTCCAGCGAGATCGCGCCCTGGCCGGTCGGCTCGACCAGACCGATGATGCGGCCGGCATCCATGATCGGATCCCAGCCGAGCCTTTGCTGCATGCCTTCGAGGATGGCGCGGATGCCGCGCTCGCCGCCATAGGGCACAGGCGCGTTGCCATCGACATAGAACGGGAACTTCTCGTGCTCGGTGCCGATCCGCCACTTGTCGCGCGGCTTGTTGCCTTCGGCCAGATGCTCGACGAGTTCGTCGAAGTCTTCGATCGGCCGGAAATCGGTTGTGTCGCGCGCCATGGGGCCCCCTCTGCGGCTCTCGGAGCCCGCCGGCGCTAAATGGACGAAATGTCAGCAGCCGATCAAGCAAAAAATCCTGAGCCACAGGACAACAGGAATTGAATGTGACTGCCTTGCCCGTCCCTTGCAATAGGCGAAGTCTCACCAGTCTCCGAGCGTTGCTTGCATCACGGCAAGCGCCGCAACCGCCGCCGTGTCGGCCCGCAGGATGCGTGGGCCGAGCGGGATGGCGGTGACGAAGGGGAGGGCCCGCAGCATCTTGCGTTCGTCATCAGAAAAGCCGCCTTCCGGTCCGACCAGCAGCCCAAGCTTCTTTTCCCTGATCGCCTGCAATGCCGGCAGCGGATTGTTGGTCGAGGCGTCCTCGTCGCAGAAGATCAGCCGACGCGCCTTGTTCCAGCCGGAGAGCAGGCGCTCGAACTTTTCGGCCTCGCGCACCTCCGGCACCGCCAGTATGCCGCATTGCTCGGCCGCCTCGACGACATTGGCGCGCAGCCGGTCGATGGAGGGCTTTGCCACTTGCGTGTGCTGGGTGATCACCGGCTGCAGGATGCCTGCGCCCATCTCCACCGCCTTTTGCACGAGATAGTCGAGCCGCCCCTGCTTCAGCGGTGCGAAGCAGTAGATCAGATCGGGCAGCGGCGGTTGTGGCCGCTGCTGGCTGAGCACTTTCAGCCGCACCGCCTTCTTCGATTTCGCGGCGATGGCCGCCGACCACTCGCCGTCGCGGCCGTTGAAGACCAGGATCTCAGCACCTTCACCGAGCCGCAGCACATGCATGAGATAATGGCTCGGCTGCTGGCTGGCATCAAATTCGATACCTGCCGCGAGATCGTCCGGCACAAACAGCCGCTGCATCTTGTAATTGGCGCGCATCGCCGAGGAATGGGCGAGGTAGTGCCTGGCGTCAAGCCTCGGCGGAAGGATGCCACACAGGTTCAAAGCCCTGCCGCAACACCGAAACGGTTGTCGCCGGTGTCAGCAGGTGAACCTGTCGACCGGCAAAGCTCGCAAACCCTACCGCACCACCGTAACCCGCGAACGACCAACGCAGTGTCTTGCCGCCGCGCAACGCATAGGCGGTGCCGGCATCCGCGATCATCGCTCCGTCCGGCAATCCGGCCAAATCTTCCGCCTTGATCGCCGGTGGCTTGCCGCCCGAAGCCAGCCGCTCCTTGTGCAACTTCTTGTCGACCATCGGCGCGCGCGGCTCCGTTACACCGAAGGCGTTGCCGAAACGGCCGACAAAATCCGTGGCCCGCTCACGCCGGCAGTAGAAACAAGGACGGTGCCCGGCGGCCAGCGCCGTCACCTCGTCGAGGAAGAACAGCTCGGTCCAGCCGGCCTTGCCACCCGGCCGATTACGGCCCATCGGCTCGCGCCGCACATTGCGGAACTGGCACACGCAGATGATCCAGGCCTGAAGCGCCCAGCGCTTGTTCAGCAGCGTCTTGGTCTGCGGGTCGTGGATGATGCCGCGATTGCCGGTGAACAGGCCGCGCTCCGGTACAGCATGGATGGCGCCGAACGGATCGACCCGGTTTTGCAGTGGCATAGCTCTCTCCCGAATGCGCATCTTGGCTGCGATGCCGGCGACATGATATCGCTCGTCGCGTCATTTCATGTCAGCAAGGTTTTCCATGCGGGTTTTGGTGGTCCAGAATTTCGACAATGAGGGCCTTGGCCAGATTGGCGCGGCGCTGACCGAAGCCGGCGCCGATATCGACCTGCGCAAGCCTTATCGCGGCGACACCTTGCCTGGGACCAGCAACGACCATGATGCCATCGTCGTGCTTGGTGGCGCCCAGAATGCTCTTGATGACGAGATCTGCCCGTACTTCCCGGCATTGGTCGACCTGACGCGTGATTTTGCCGACAAAGATCGCTCGGTGCTTGGCATTTGCCTTGGCAGCCAACTTCTGGCGCGGGCTTTCGGCGGCAAAAATCAAATCGGCGGTGCCACCGAATTCGGCTGGCACAAGGTTTCGCTGACGCCGGCCGCCAAGTCCGACCCTGTGCTTGCGGCGCTGCCTCAGAGTTTTCCGATCTTCGAGTGGCACGACGACACGTTCGGCTTGCCGGAAAACGCTGTGCGGCTTGCCGGCAGCGCGATGGTGGAAAACCAGGCCTTCCGCCTGGGCCGTGCCGCCTATGGCTTCCAGTTCCATTTTGAGGCCGATACGCCGATGGTGCGCGACTGGAGCGCATCTTTCGCGCCGCTCATCGCTGAGCGGCACCCCCACTGGCAAGACCGTCTCGACGGCGAGATCATCCGAAATGGTCCCGACGCCGATGCCGCCGGCCTCGCCATTGCCCGCGCCTGGGTGGCGACGATCTAAGCCCGATGGGCGCCGCCGTTGCATAATTGGCACGCAGCGGCAAATGCGTCCGGGACAACCTCTTTCATCCTTGGTTTGTGGCCGAATGCCATCCTACAAGGCGCGCGCTCTGCATCGGCAATGCAACCGCGATGAACCTTCTGTGTGATCCGCGCGACACACCGCCGATACAGAATCGACCTACAAGCGCGAAATCGTCGAAACTTTGAGACGAATTCTCCGTTTCAACGCATTGGTAACCGCCTCGTGCCCAGATGCAGGAAGCTCAACTAGAGATGACGTCCGTGAAAGCAGCGCTTCTGTCCTTTGTCATGCTGTCTGCCATCGTGCTGTGCGGTCTCGGCATTTATTCCGCCGATGCAGCCAACAACCATCAAGCCGTCGACGGCTACGGCGTCACCGCCGCCCTTCGCTAAAACCCTTTTCCCTGCACCGTCAGGATACGCTTGTCCGCGCCGTCTACGGCGAGCGCGGTGAGCATGCCGGACTGCCAGGCGAGCGTGTCGACATTGACGCGGTTGGGCATAACCTCGGCCTCCGCCACCGGCGTATGGCCATGCACGATCACCTTTGGGTAAAGCCCTGGATGGTTGTGGAAAGCGTCGCGAATCCAGATGAGATCCTGCGGGTTCTGGCTCTCCAGTGGCACATCCGGCCTGATGCCGGCATGGCAGAAGAAGAAATCGCCGAAGCTTGTTGAAAACGTCAGCGACCGCAGGAAGTCGACATGGGCTTGCGGCACGGCCTTAACCAGCTCGGCGTGCCCCCGCTGCACCGCCTCTGCCTTGCCGAACCAGCGTGCGTCTCCAATCAGGTCAACGCCATAGGATTGTGCCGTCTGCACACCGCCATAGCGCATGAACAGACCGTCCGGGTCGGGTTCGTCGAGAAAATCGAGGAAGCCGATATCGTGGTTGCCGGCCAGCATCAGGTTGCGCGGATCGCGTTTTTGCGCCTCGATCAGGAAATCGATGACGCCCTTGGAGTCTGGCCCGCGGTCGACATAGTCGCCGAGGTGGATGGTCCGCCAGTCGGCGGTCGGCTTGTATTCGAACTCGCTCTCGATCCGGCGGTGCATGGCTGCGAGCAAGTCGAGCCGGCCATGCACGTCGCCGATCGCATAAAGGCGCATGTCGTCCGGCGCGCGCGCGTCGAGGTAATGGATGCCGGTCTCGGTCAAGGCTGGCGTCGTCTCCGTGATCCCAGCGAAGCTAGGGCCAATCGGTGAACAAACTCTAGATCAGGATGACGTTTCGTTGAATCGTCATCCTGATCTAACTTTTTGTTGGAGCATGATCTTTTCTCGAAAACCCGTTCCCATTTTTCGGGATCGTGCTCTAGCGCCGCAGCTGGTCCTTGCCCATGTCGGTCACCAGGCGCTTGCCGCACAACGCCAGCGTGATGTCCATCTCCTTGCGGATGATGTCCAGCGCCAAGGTCACCCCTTCCTTGCCCATCGCGCCCAACCCGTACAGGAAGGGACGGCCGATATAGGTGCCCTTGGCGCCGAGGCACAGCGCCTTCAGCACGTCCTGGCCCGAGCGGATGCCGCCATCCATATGCACCTCTATTCTGTCGCCGACGGCGTCGGCGATTTCTTCCAGCGCCATGATCGAGGACGATGCGCCGTCGAGTTGGCGCCCGCCATGGTTGGAGACGACGATCGCGTCGGCGCCGGTATCGACCGCCATCAGCGCGTCCTCCTTGTCGAGAATGCCTTTCAGGACCAGCTTGCCGCCCCAGCGCTCCTTGATCCAGGCGACATCCTTCCACGATAGGTGCGGGTCGAACTGCTCTGTCGTCCACGACGCCAACGAAGCGACGTCACCAACGCCCTTGGCATGGCCGACAATGTTGCGAAAGGTGCGGCGCTTGGTTCCGGCAATGCCCATCAGCCAGCGCGGGCGCATGGCGATGTTGGCAATGTTGGCCAGCGTCATCTTGGGCGGCGCCGACAGCCCGTTGCGGACATCCTTGTGGCGCTGCCCCAGGATCTGCAGGTCGAGCGTCAGCACCAGCGCCGAGCATTTCGCTGCCTTCGCCCGGTCGATCAGATCGAGAACGAAATCCTTGTCGCGCAGGACGTAGAGCTGGAACCAGAACGGTTTTTTGGTCACCGAGGCGACATCCTCGATCGAGCAGATGCTCATCGTCGACAGCGTGAACGGTACGCCGAATTCTTCCGCCGCCTGCGCCGCCAGCATTTCGCCATCCGCATGCTGCATGCCGGTCAGCCCGGTCGGGGCAAGCGCCACCGGCATCGCCACCTTCTCGCCGATCATGGTCGATTCCAGCGAACGGTTGCTCATGTCGACCAGCACGCGCTGGCGGAACTTGATCTTGCCGAAATCCTCCTCATTGGCGCGGTAGGTGCTCTCGGTCCAGGCGCCGGAATCGGCATAGTCGAAGAACATCTTCGGCACCCGCCGGCGCGCCAGGTCCTTGAGGTCGGCAATGGTGAGGATGTCGCTCATGGTGGTGCCTTGCTACCCTGTTATCTTCGCGCCGTCCCCGGCGTCGGAGCGCTGCTTGAGCCTGAGCCGCGACACGCGCTGCCAGTCGCCGCTGCGCTCGGCCTCGAGCATCGAGCGTTCGACATAGGAGATGTGGTCCATCGCCGCGTGGCGGGCGGCTGCCGGATCGCCGGCCTTGATGGCCTTGTAGATTGCCCGATGCTGGGCCAGCAGCGCCTCACGCGCGCCGGGCACGGTGAACACCAGAAGCCGGTTCTGGAACACGCCTTCCGACAAAAGCCGGTAGCAGGAGCGTAGCGTGTGCAACAGGATGATGTTGTGCGCGCATTCGCACACCGCATGGTGGAACTCGACATCGATTTCGGCCTCGTCGTCGAAATCGCCGGTGCGGTGCGCCTCGTCCATGCGCGCCATGATACGGTCGAGCAGCGCAATGTCGTCCGCTGTGGCGCGCCGCGCTGCATACTCGGCCGCGACGCCTTCGATTTCGCGGCGGTATTCCAGATAGTCGGTCACCGCTTTGCGGTGCATGGAGATCAGGTCGGTCACCGGCCTGGTGAAAAGCTGGCCGATGACATCGGCGACATGGGTACCGCCGCCGGCCTTTGTGGTCAAAAGCCCGCGCCCTTCCAGCGCCTTCAGCGCGTCGCGCAGGATCGGCCGCGACACGTCGAACTGACGCGCCAGTTCGCGCTCGCCGGGCAGCCGGTCGCCGGTGCGCAGCACGCCTTCGAGGATCAGGCTTTCGATCTGCTGCACCACCTCGTCGGCGGTGCGCGAATGCTCGATCCTGGAAAAAATATCGCTCAACGGAGGCGCCTGGAAAATCCTGTCTTGGGGTGCGCAGATTAGAGCCAGTGTCGCGAACTGGTCAAATTATTTATCCAATTCGTTCAGCGTAGTCGTTTTCCGCGCGGCGCCGGCGAAATCGCTTCGGCTAAATTTTGCTGTTTACGCGCTCCATCGATTGTCCCAAGACGGCGCGATAACACGAAGGGTCGAGAACAGGGGGACCAGCCGTGTCGGACGAGACGTCCAATCTCGAATTCCAGCCGCGCGCCCAAGGCAGCGTGATGGGCTTTCCCGCGCATGAGGGACGGCCCGGCGCGCTTGGCGAGGTTCATGCCCGGCCGCATCCGCTGATCGAGAAGCCGCGTGTGCTGGTGCAGCTTGCCTTCATGACCGAAGGCGGCTCCGGCGTCGACATGGCCGTGCTCTCGGAACTGTCGCGGCGCCTCGGCATCGCAGCGCCCGACCGTCACGCCCGTCACCACGCCATGAAGTGGGGCAAGGGAACGCTGCGCTGGGAGCGGCACACCGAATTCTCCACCTATCTGTGGGAAGGGCCGCTTGCCGAAAACGGCAGGGCGCAGGAGGATTCTCCGTTCGGCAACGGATTTTCGCCGCCTGGAACGGTCATTTCCGGCATCCGCCTCGACATCCGCAAATGGACGCAGGCGAGCGAGAAGCTGATCGCCGGCTTCGACCCGACGAGCCTGTGCTATTCGCTGGTCGAGCGCGGCAACGCGGCCATCGTCACTGATTTTCGCCAGGACGGCGACGGCATGACCCGCATCCTGGTTCTGGACCGCGGCCTGACGCCCGCCCGCACCGGCGCGCTGTCGCAGCGCCTGATCGACGTCGAAACTTATCGCACGCTTGCCATGCTCGGCTTGCCGCTGGCGCTGACGCTGTCCGGCCGCGCCCGCCGCATCGAGGACAGGCTGGCGCAGACTACGCTGGAGATGAAGGTGGCCGAGACTCGCGACAGCCAGACGCTGCTCGCCGATTTGACCGAGCTTGCCGCCGAACTGGAAGCCGATGCCGCCTCCAGCCTTTATCGCTTCGGCGCCAGCCGCGCCTATGACGGCATCGTTGTCGAGCGGCTGGAAGCGCTTGAGGAAGAGGCGGTGCCCGGCTACGACACATGGGGCGGCTTCCTGCAGCGCCGCGTAGCACCCGCCATGCGCACCTGCCGCTCGGTCGAGGAGCGCCAGGCCAATCTGTCGCGAAAACTCACCCGTGCCACGACGCTGCTGCGCACCTGGGTCGATGTCGAGGTCGAAAAGCAGAACCGCGATTTGCTGGCCTCGATGAACAATCGCGCCCGCCTGCAATTGCGGCTGCAGCAGACGGTCGAAGGCCTCTCTGTCGCCGCCGTCTCCTACTATGTCGTCGGCCTGATCTCCTATCTCGCCAAGGGCGCCTCGATCTTCGGCCATGCCTTTGCGCCGGAGTTGGTCACTGCCGCGTCGGTGCCGGTTGCCATCCTGCTTGTCTGGTGGGGTGTGCGCCGCGTGAGGCGCATGCATTCAGAGCCGGCGAAACATCCGGGGGAATAATCTCCCCCCTTGAGGGGGAGATGTCGCCGAAGGCGACAGAGGGGGTCGTCTCGCGTGGGGGCGTCAGCCTCGCCCGCGGCAAGAGACGACGTCGGCGATCTACGCGAGACGACCCCCTCCGGCCGCTTCGCGGCCACCTCCCCCTCAAGGGGGGAGGGCAAACGCAGCGGCAGATTGCCGCTGCGGAAGCTCGCCGCCGGACCTTGTCGCGCGCTCGACCAAAGCAGGATTTGCAACAAGCGCCGACGGCTGGTAAAAGATTTTTACCAGTCACGCGGAGGACGTTGCCGATGTCCGGCCTTGTCATGCCCAAGCCAGACGACGCCACGCTGCGCCGGCGCACAGAGATCGTTGCCGACATGCGCATCATCGTGCCGGGCGAGGGCGTCGTCGACGCCACCAACGAAATGCGTGCCTTCGAAAGCGACGGCCTCACCGCCTACCGGCAATTGCCGCTGGTCGTGGTGCTGCCGGAAACTGTGGCGCAGGTGTCGCGGGTGCTGAAATACTGCAACGACCGCAACATTCGCGTCGTGCCGCGAGGCTCCGGCACCTCACTGTCCGGCGGCGCGCTGCCGGTCGAAGATGCGGTGCTGCTGGTCATGAGCCGTTTCAACCGTATCCTCGCGATCGACTATCCCGACCGCGTTGTCGTCGCTCAGCCCGGCGTCACCAATCTCGGCATCACCACTGCCGTCGAGCAGGAGGGGTTTTACTACGCCCCCGATCCATCCTCCCAGATCGCCTGCTCGATCGGCGGCAATGTTGCGGAGAATTCCGGCGGCGTGCACTGCCTGAAATACGGCCTCACCGCCAACAATGTGCTTGGCATCGAGATGGTGCTGATGAACGGCGAGGTGGTGCGCCTCGGCGGCAATCATCTGGACTCGGAAGGCTACGACCTGCTCGGCGTCATGACCGGCTCCGAAGGCTTGCTCGGTGTCGTCACCGAAGTCACCGTGCGCATCCTGAAAAAGCCAGAGACGGCACGCGCGCTGCTGATCGGCTTTCCGACCAGCGAGCAGGGCGGCCAGTGCGTTGCCGACATCATCGGCGCCGGCATCATCCCGGGCGGCATGGAAATGATGGACCGCCCGGCGATCCATGCGGCGGAGGACTTCGTCCATGCCGGCTACCCCCTCGATGTCGAGGCGCTGCTCATCGTCGAGCTAGACGGCCCGGGCGTCGAGGTCGACCATTTGATCGGCCTGGTCGAGGCGATCGCCTACAAGAACGGCTCCACCACCTGCCGCATTTCGCAGTCGGAGCAGGAGCGGCTGAGCTTCTGGGCGGGCCGCAAGGCGGCTTTCCCCGCGGTCGGCCGCATCTCGCCCGACTATTACTGCATGGACGGCACCATCCCGCGCAAGGAACTGCCGCGGGTGCTCGCTGGCATGCGCGAACTGTCGGAGAAATACGGGCTCGGCGTCGCCAACGTCTTCCACGCCGGCGACGGCAACCTGCATCCGCTGATCCTCTACGACGCCAATGTGCCGGGCGAACTCGACAAGGCCGAAAGCTTCGGCGCCGACATATTGCGGCTCTGCGTCAAGGTCGGCGGCGTCTTGACCGGTGAGCACGGCGTCGGCGTCGAAAAGCGCGACCTGATGCCGGAGATGTTCAACCAGATCGACCTCGACCAGCAAATGCGCGTCAAATGCGCCTTCGACCCCAACCATCTGCTCAACCCGGGAAAAGTCTTCCCGCAGTTGCGTCGCTGCGCGGAATTGGGGCGCATGCATGTGCATCGCGGGCAGGTGGCATTTCAGGATATTCCGAGGTTTTGATGGGGTTAGAATTTCGCACGTCGGTGATCCTTCGCGCCCCCCTCTGTCCTGCCGGACATCTCCCCCACAAGGGGGGAGATCAGCTGTCATCTCGGCCTTCGCAAATCTTCGACGCAAGAGAGGCGCGGTCGGAGAAGCTGCCAATCTCCCCCCTTGTGGGGGAGATGTCCGGCAGGACAGAGGGGGGCGCGAAGGAACGCGACGTCTCTGCACTCGCAAGTGGCGCGTCGCACCCATGACCACCTTCACTCCCACCTCGTCCACCGAAGCCCTCTCCACCGTGCAATGGGCAGCCGCCGAGGAATCGCCGCTGGAAACCGTCGGCCACGGTTCCAAGCGCGGCATCGGCCGTCCGCAGCAGAGCGAGCATATGCTCGACCTGTCGAAGCTCGCAGGCGTCACGCTTTACGAACCGGCTGAGCTGGTGCTGTCGGCGAAAGCCGGCACGCCGCTCTCCGAGATCGAAAGGCTGCTTGCACACAACGGTCAGCAGCTTGCCTTCGAGCCGATGGATTACGGTCCGTTGCTCGGCGGCGCGCCGGGCAAAGGCACGATCGGCGGGGTGCTTGCCGCGAATCTGTCCGGCCCGCGCCGGCTGAAGGCGGGTGCCGCGCGTGACCACATCCTGGGTATCAATGCCGTTGCGGGGCGCGGCGAAGCCTTCAAATCCGGCGGCCGCGTCGTCAAGAATGTCACCGGCTACGATCTGTCGAAGCTGATGGCCAACAGCTGGGGCACGCTCGCCGTGTTCACCGACGTCACCTTCAAGGTGCTGCCGGCGGCTGAGACCGAGGTCACGCTCGCCATCCGTGGTCTGCTCGACGATGCGGCGGTCGCCGCCATGGCGCTTGCGCTTGGCTCCAGCGCCGAAGTGTCGAGCGCCGCCCATCTGCCCGAACGCATCGCCGCGCGCGTTGCCGGCGGCAGTCTTGGCGCTGACGCCGCGACGCTGCTGCGCGTCGAAGGGTTTGGCCCTTCGGTCGCCTATCGTATCGAGGCGCTGAAGACCCTGTTGAAAAACGCCGGCCCGTTGCAGGAGATTGCGGGCGAAGCCTCATATGCAGTCTGGCACGACGTCAGGGATTGCGCGCCATTCGCCGATGGCACTGAAAAGCCGGTATGGCGCGTCTCCATGGCGCCGTCGCAGGCACATCAGATGGTGCTGACACTGCGCATGCAGATTGGCGTCAGCGCCTTCTACGACTGGCAGGGCGGGCTGGTCTGGCTGCGCATGGAGGAGGGCGATCCCGAGGCCGGCCTGCTGCGCGGGCTGATCCGAAAGCATGGCGGCGGCCATGCGACGCTGGTGCGCGCCGCCCCTTCGCATCGCGCCGCCGTGTCGGTGTTCGAGCCGCAGGCGCCGCATCTGGCGGCGCTGTCGGCCAGGCTCAAGGCCGAGTTCGATCCCAAGGCCATCCTCAACCCCGGCCGCATGGCCTAGGACGAGAAAAGAGATGCAAACCAATTTCTCCCTTGCCCAGCTGGCTGATCCACATGTCGCGGAATCGGAAAAGATCCTGCGCAAATGCGTGCATTGCGGCTTCTGCACCGCCACCTGCCCGACCTATGTCACGCTCGGCAACGAGCTCGATTCACCGCGCGGGCGCATTTACCTGATCAAGGACATGCTGGAGAACGGCCGCCCGGCCGACAAGGAGATCGTCACCCATATCGACCGCTGCCTGTCTTGCCTGGCCTGCATGACAACCTGTCCGTCAGGCGTGAACTATATGCATCTGGTCGACCATGCCCGCGCTCACATCGAGGAAACCTACAAGCGGCCGCTGCTCGATCGGCTGACCCGCGCCATGCTGGCCTTCGTGCTGCCCTATCCCGCGCGTTTTCGCGCCGCACTGAAACTGGCGAAATTGGGCAAGCCGTTCATTGGCCTCTTCGAAAAGCTGCCGGCGCTGAGACCGCTCGGTGCGATGCTGAAGCTGGCGCCGGCCTCGATCCCGGCGGCCTCGCCTATGGCCTCTCCGGGTGGTGTCTATGCCGGCAAGGGGGCGAAGAAAGGCCGCGTCGCCATCCTCACCGGCTGCGCCCAATCGGTGCTCGATCCCGCCATCAACGAGACGACGATCGCGCTGCTGACCAGGCTTGGCGTCGAGGTCGTGGTGCCGCAGGGCGAGACCTGCTGCGGCGCGCTGGTCCATCACATGGGTCGTGAGGAAGCAGCACTCGCCTCGGCAAAGCAGAATGTCGACGCTTGGACGCGCGCCATCGACCAGGGCGGGCTCGATGCCATCGTCATCACCGCGTCGGGCTGCGGCACTACCATCAAGGATTACGGCTTCATGCTGCGCCTCGACCCGGCCTATGCCGACAAGGCCGCACGCGTCTCAACACTGGCCAGGGACATCACCGAATACCTCTCGGGCCTCGACCTGCCGGAGCCGGTGCGCAAGCCGGGCACCGTTGTCGCCTATCACTCGGCCTGTTCGATGCAACACGGCCAGAAGATCACCCGCCAGCCGAAGGAACTGCTCGCCAAGGCCGGCTTCGTCGTGCGCGAGCCACGCGAAGGCCATCTGTGCTGTGGCTCCGCCGGCACCTACAACATCCTGCAGCCGGAGATCTCGGCAAAGCTGCGCGACCGCAAGGTGAAAAACATCGAGGCGACCGGCGCCGAGATCGTCGCCACCGGCAACATAGGCTGCATCACCCAGATCGCGTCCGCCGCCAAGCTGCCGGTGGTGCACACGATCAAGCTGCTGGACTGGGCCTATGGCGGGCCGAAGCCGGAGGGCGTTTCAGAGGCGGAGTCGGTTGCTGCGGAGTGATGCTTAATTTAGGCTTCGTGGCCAAGGCCGCTGTTTCAAGTTTCGAACTCGCCCCATAATCCTTCCGAGCGATGGCGCTGCCCCTCACCTGCCTGCCGGCATCCTCTCCCCGTATAGGGACGGGGAGAGGGGCGCTGCCATCGATGATTTCGCCAATTGCCAGCGTTGAAAGAGGGGGTTGTGTGCGTCAAGTTCTGCAAAAAGGGGCGGCCATGTCGCTGGTCATGCGGCTTGGCGCAGAGCGAGCTTCTT
>NZ_VFTC01000049.1 GCF_007003975.1 Mesorhizobium sp. WSM4306 | reverse complement strand
GGCCCCTGTGCAATACAGGACCCAGCCCTTAAATCTACCAGCTCAATGAACCGTCCAACTTTACGGGGTCAGTTCACTCGTCCGGGGCTTTTTGTTGGGCGACACGGGCATCACGTTCCCGTGAGGCGCGAAACTTGAAGCACGTGAACGACGTGTCTCATCCTGTATCCCCCAGGACGTTAACGACGGATCACCCCTCATTCGAAAAGTGTTTCGCTGGAGCCGCATCCTCGTGACTTAGGTCGCGGGGCCGTTGGTGCCGGGTAAGCCGACATACCTCGTAAGTATTTGTTTCTATTATATTTTTTACACCCGTTTTCGAAACTTTCCTTCCGCCGCCGCGTAACTCTCCCCGACAATCGAATCAACAATTGTCGCAACGGAAGGGTTCTCCAATGGCACAGTCCATCCTCAAAGCTCTCTGCATCTCGGCCGTCCTCGCGGCTTCCGGCCTCACCGCCACGACCGTCTACACATTCGCCAACCCCGCCGTCGGCGGCGCCGCGATGTCGACCACGAAGAACATCGTCGAGAATGCGGTCAACTCGCCGATCCACAAGACCCTGGTGGCAGCCGTCAAGGCCGCCGGTCTTGTCGACACGCTGCAGGGCGCCGGTCCGTTCACCGTGTTCGCGCCGACCGATTCCGCCTTCAAGAAGCTGCCGGCCGGCACCGTCGCCACGCTGGTGAAGCCGGAGAACAAGGACAAGCTGACCAAGATCCTGACCGCGCACGTCGTTGCCGGCAAGATCTCGGCCAAGGACATGATGACCAAGGCCACGGCGATGGGCGGCAAGTATGAAATGAAGACCGTTTCCGGCGACACGCTGACCGCCGAGGTCAAGGGCGGATCGCTCTACATCGTCGACGAATCCGGCGGCGCCGCCAAGGTGACGATCGCCGACGTCAACCAGTCGAACGGCGTCATCCACGTCGTCAACAAGGTGCTGTTGCCGAAGTAACGGCTTCCGGTAACGGGATCACGGCAAGTCGTTAAGGCTTTCTCGGCTTGCCATCCCGCCTCGTAACGAGGTGCCATGTGTTGCGGAAGCCGCCTTCGACACGACCGGGGTCCTGCTTGTCCTTCGCAGGGCCCCGGTTTGGTTTTGGACGCGTTACGCTGTGGTCGACGGATCGCTAACTGCCGCGCGACCACATGAACATCGAAGCCTTGCGGGGCTCGCTCATCGGACGATTGGTGCTATAGGGCGGATCACGCTATTTTGAACGGCGCACGCACCCGGCTGCCACTCTTCGACGGACCTCGCCATGGACGGACCCAACCCAGACATCAAGCACCCGATCCCGATGCACACCCGCGTCGGCTTCCTGAAGCCGCTAGTCAGTGCGCCGAATATCGAGATCGGCGACTTCACCTATTATGACGATCCGGACGGGCCGGACAAATTCGCCGAGCGGTGCGTGCTGCATCACTATCCATTCATCGGCGATAAGCTCATCATCGGCAAGTTCTGCGCCATCGCCGAAGGGGCGCGTTTCATCATGAACGGCGCCAACCATGCGATGTCCGGCTTCTCGACCTATCCGTTCAACATTTTCGGCCATGGCTGGGAGCACGGCTTCGATCCGAAAACGTGGTCTCAGGAAGTGCGCGGCGACACGATGGTCGGCAATGATGTATGGATCGGCATGGATGCGGTGATCATGCCCGGCGTGTCGATCGGCCATGGCGCCATCGTGGCGGCGAAATCGGTGGTGACGCATGACGTGCCGGCCTATGCGATTGTCGCCGGCAATGCGGCAAAGGTGGTGAAGATGCGCTTCGACGACAGGACCGCGCGGCGACTGCTTTCAGTGGCATGGTGGAACTGGCCCGTGGACAAGATCGGCCGCAACCTCAATGCCATCAGGGGCGCCGATATTTCCAGGCTGGAGGCAGCGGTTTGAACGCGTTGGGCAATACTGACATCGGCGTCGAGCTGTTCACCAAAGGGTGGATATTCATCCGCGGCGTGCCGGCGATGAAATTCCTGCCGCCGGAAGGGCCGCCGGAAATCGCCTTTGCCGGCCGCTCCAATGTCGGCAAGTCGTCGCTGATCAATGCACTGGTCGGCCACAACGGGCTGGCGCGCACCTCAAACACGCCGGGGCGCACGCAGGAGCTCAACTATTTCGTGCCGGGCGGGTTTTCCGGCGAAGGCACCGACCTGCCGCCAATGGCGCTGGTCGACATGCCGGGCTACGGCTACGCCAGCGCGCCGAAGGAAAAGGTCGACGACTGGACCAAGCTGGTCTTCGACTATCTCAAGGGCCGCGTGACGCTGAAGCGCGTCTATGTGCTGATCGATGCCCGCCACGGCATCAAGGCCAAGGACGACGAAGTGCTGTCGCTGCTCGACAAGGCGGCGGTGTCCTACCAGATCGTGCTGACCAAGACCGACAAGATCAAAGCGGCGGGCGTGCCGAGGCTGATCGAGGAGACGCTGCTGAAAATCAAGAAGCGGCCGGCGGCGTTTCCGTTCGTGCTCGCCACATCATCGGAAAAGGGCGAGGGTCTCGAGGAATTACGCGCGGCGATCGTGCTGGCCGCCAATGGCGGCTGAACAAGCCGACTAGACTAGGGCTTCGCCTCCAGGGCGATCAGCTGGTGGCTTTCTTCCTCGGCAAGCTGTTCGGTGCCGTAGTACTTCAGGAACACGTCGACGCCCGACCTGACGATGTGGTCGATTTCATCCTGGCTCGGCGCCTTGGTGCGGTAGGCGAAGATGCACTGGCGAAACAGGCCGGCCAGGCACAGTTCGGTGAACTGATAGGCGGCAAGATCGACATCCTCAATCTTGAGCAGGCCACGGTCGACGGCGGCATTGAGGAACTGCGCCACCCTGTCGTGGCCGCGTTTGGGGCCGCGCTCATAAAACCGCGCGCCCATGTCGGGTATCCTGTCGGAAGCGCCGATGACCGTGCGCTGCGCCTGGATCACCTTGGCCGAGGTGATCTTCATCGACAGCACCTTGCCGAACTTCACCAGCGTCTGGCGCAGGTCGTCGGCGCGGTCGAGCATGTCGTACATGTTCTTGAAGATGGTGCCGCGCTCTTCCTCGATCAGCGCCTCGAACAGCTCTTCCTTGTTGGCGAAGTAGACATAGATCGTGCCCTTCGAGACGCCGGCCTCGCGGGTGATATCGTTCATCGACGCCGCTTCGAAGCCCTTGTCGATGAACACGCGACGGGCACCCTCGATGATCTGGCTGCGCTTGACCGGATCCTGGCCCGCTGCCGGGCGGCCGCGACGCGCACTGTCCAGCGCATCGCACAGGTCAATGTCAGCATCGGGTAGCGTATCGGCCATCAAAGTCACACCTCGCAAAATAATTCGAACCGACCGGTTCGATTGCCTCTTGATATGGGCCCACTTTAACGCTATGTCAACGTCCACATCGAACCGAACGGTTCAGTATAACACGATTTCCTTATATAGCGACAGTAGCGAGATATCATGTCCTCGAACACCCCAACCACGACCGCCGAAGTCCGGCCTTTCCCAACTGCCAAGGTGTCGCCGGTCATCGAAGCTCCGGAAGCGCCTCCCAAGCCTGCCGCCGAAGTTCTGGCCGAGACCCCCGCCAAGAAGAAGCGATCGGCACGCTCGCTGATGCTGCCGATTGTCGGGCTTGCGCTGCTGAGCGCCGGCGCCTGGTATGGCTATAACTACTGGACCGACGGCCGGTTCCTGGTCTCGACCGACGACGCCTATGTCCAGGCCGACATGTCGTTCGTGTCGCCGAAGATTTCCGGCTATGTCGATAAGGTCGAGGTCACCGAGAACCAACAGGTCAAGGCCGGCGACCCGCTGCTGACCATCGATGACGGCGACTACAAGATTGCGGTCGCCCAGGCCGAGGCGCAGATCGCCACGCTGACCAAGACGCTCGACCGCATCGATGCGCAGACCAGGGCGGCGCAGGCTTCGCTGCAACAGGCGCAGGCGCAGAAGGTCGCCGACCAGGCAGCCGCCGACAACGCCGCCCGCGCCCAGCAGCGCGCCGCGCAGCTGGTCAAGACGCGGGTCGGCACGCAGGCACAGCTCGACGACGCCCAGACCGCTCTCGACCAGGCCAATGCAGCCCTTGTCGGCGCCGATGCGCAGATCGCCGCCGCACAGGCCAATATCGGTGTGTTCGAGGCGCAGCGCGCCGAATCGGCCAGCACGCTGGCCTCGCTGCAGCTGAGCCGCGACAAGGCAGCGCGCGATCTGTCCTTCACGGTGCTCAAGGCGCCTTATGACGGCGTTGTCGGCAACCGCTCGGTCGAGCAGGGCGACCTCGTCAGCCCCGGCCAGAAGCTCGCCGTCGTGGTGCCGATGGACAAGCTCTATATCGTCGCCAACTTCAAGGAGACGCAGCTGGCCAAGCTGGTGCCCGGCGAGAAGGTGCGGATCTCGGTCGACGCCACGGACGGCCATGATTTCGAAGGCACGGTGTCGTCGCTGGCGCCGGCTTCGGGCGCGGTGTTCTCGCTGCTGCCGCCGGAAAACGCCACCGGCAACTTCACCAAGGTGGTGCAGCGCGTCCCGGTTCGCATCGAAGTGCCGGCCGATGTGCTGAAGGCGGGCAGGCTACGCGCCGGCCTCAGCGTCATCGTCGCCGTCGACAGCCGCACGGCTCCGGCCGCGGCGAACTGAGCGGCCGCCGGGAGAGAACGCCATGGCAACCGCAACCATCACTGCCGGAGCCGTGCCGGCACCTGCCATGCCGGCGGTGCCGACCACCATCTCGACGCGCCGCCTCATCGCCTTCCTGGCGATGGTGTTCGGCATGTTCATGGCGATCCTCGACATCCAGATCGTCTCGGCCTCGCTGGCCGAGATCCAGGCCGGCCTGAGCGCCAGTTCCGATGAAATCCCGTGGGTGCAGACCGCCTATCTGATCGCCGAGGTCGTGATGATCCCGCTGTCCGGCTTCCTCAGCCGGATGCTGTCGACGCGCGTGCTGTTTGCAGGCGCCGCGGCGGGCTTCACGGCGGCAAGCGCGCTGGCGGCGACCGCCACCAACATCGACCAGATGATCGTCTACCGAGCCATCCAGGGCTTTATCGGCGGCGGCATGATCCCGAGCGTCTTCGCCGCCGCCTTCACCATCTTCCCGCCGTCGCGCCGCGCCATGGTGTCGCCGATGATCGGCCTGGTGGCAACGCTGGCGCCGACCATCGGCCCGACCGTCGGCGGCTATATCAGCCATGCCCTGTCGTGGCACTGGCTGTTCCTGGTCAATGTCGTGCCCGGCATTCTGGTGACGGCCGCGACCTGGTCGCTGATCGACTTCGACAAGCCCAATCTCGGCCTGTTCAGCAAGTTCGACTGGTGGGGCCTTGCCGGCATGGCGGCTTTTCTCGGCTGCATGGAATATGTGCTCGAGGAAGGTCCGAACCATGACTGGCTGCAGGAACAGGCAGTGTTGATCTGCGCTATCATCATGGTTGTCGGTGCGGTGCTGTTCTTCTGGCGCGCCTTCACCGCCGAGGAACCGATCGTCGATCTCAGGGCCTTCACCAACATCAATTTCGCCTTCGGCTCGCTGTTCTCCTTCGTCATCGGCATCGGCCTCTATGGGCTCACCTATCTCTATCCGGTGTTCCTGGGGCGCATCCGCGGCTACGATTCCTTGATGATCGGCGAGGCGCTGTTCGTCAGCGGCCTGGCGATGTTCGTCACCGCGCCGATTTCCGGCATCCTGTCGAGCAAGATGGATTTGCGCGTCATGATGATGATCGGACTGCTCGGCTTTGCCGCCGGCACCTGGTGGATGACGCATCTGACGGCCGACTGGGATTTCTACGAGCTGCTCATCCCGCAGATCCTGCGCGGCTGTTCGATGATGCTGTGCATGGTGCCGATCAACAACATCGCGCTCGGCACCCTGCCGCCGGACCGGCTGAAGAACGCATCGGGCCTGTTCAACCTGACCCGCAACCTCGGCGGCGCCGTCGGCCTTGCCATCATCAACACCGTGCTGATCGATCGCAGCGCGTTCCACTATGCAAGGCTGGCCGAGCATGTCGAATGGGGCAGTGCCGCGGCCCAGCAGAAGCTGCAGAACATGACGCTCGACTTCCAGCAGACGCCTGGGCTCGACGCCACCAAGGCGGCGATCTCCAAACTGTCGGGCATGGCCCACCAGCAGGCGTCGCTGCTGTCGTTCATGGACGTGTTCACCATGCTGACCGCCCTGTTCGCGATCATGGCTGTTTTCACCATGGTCATCTCCAAGCCGGCGCCGCCTGCGGGCGGTGGCGGCGGAGGCCATTGAGCGCGCCGGACCCCCCGCCTGGCGCCCTCATACATGACCCCGGAAATCACCCCCGATTTCCGGGGTCATGCTTAAGCATCAATCGCTTTCAATTGCTCTTTGTGGTGGCCCCGGTGGGCCGAACCATCTTGTCAACGCGTCGGCCAGTCCCGCCGATGTCGGGCCACCGACCCAGGCCACATAACCGTCGGGCCGAACCAGTACGGCGCCGGGAGCTTCGACCGAACCCAGCACAGGCAGCTCCCATGCACCATCATAGCTGGCGTCGAACGGGCGAACCCGATCCGCCCATGGGCCGATGTCGAAAGCGCCCGGCTGGCCGAAGTTGAGCAGCAACGGTCGCGCATCGTGCAGCAGCGCAAAGACCCGCAGTGGCCCGTCGGCGGTGACAAGGTCGAGATCCGGCATGCGACGTCCCAGCAATTCGTGGCCCTCGCCGAGATCGTAGCGGATGTCCAGGCCGGACATCATGCCCGCAAAACGCTTGCGCGGCTCTTCCATGGCGAGAAGATCGGATACCATGTCTCGCAGCGCCTTTATGCGCTCGTCTTCACGACGCAGCACGACCGCCGCCATGGTGTTTTTCAACACACGCGCGGCAACCGGATGACGCTCGGCCTGATAAGTATCAAGCAGGCTTTCCGGCGCCGTTTTCCTGACCACCTGGGCGAGCTTCCATCCCAGATTGACCGCGTCCTGCACGCCAAGCTGCATGCCCTGTCCGCCGTCCGGCGGATGCACGTGGGCGGCGTCGCCCGCCAGCAGCACCCGCCCCTGGCGGTATGACGCTGCCTGCCGGACCATATCGGTGAAACGGGACAACGATGCGGGATTGTGGACGCCATAATCGGTGCCGTAGACGGCAATGAGCGCGTCGCTCAGATCGCGCAGCACGGGCGGCGCGACAGCCCCGACCTCGCGTTCGGTCACCATCACCCGCACCGTCCCGTCGTCCAGTCTGCTGAGACCATGAATGCCTGTAGCATCGCGGTGGATGCCCCAGTTCGGCTCCTCTGTTACCTCGACCTCGCCAATCAGGTTGCTGGTCGTCGGATCCGAACCCGGGAACTCGATGCCCGATGCCTTGCGCACGAAGCTTCTGCCGCCGTCGCAGCCGACGAGGTAATCGGCACGAAGCGACCGGCCATCGCTGAGCGCGACATCGACGCCGCTGTTATCCTGCACGAAAGCCGTCACCTCGCAGCGACGGTGGATCGTGACGCCAAGCTCCTCGACCCAGTCGGCAAGGATGCGCTCAATATGCTTCTGCCACAAAGCGAGCCCGTAATTGTGGCGGGTGGGAAAGTCGCTGATATCGAGCGAAACGCCGGCAAAGCCCGCGACCTGGGCAGTCCGCCCTTGCGCCAGAAACCGGTCGGCAATGCCGCGCTGGTCGAATATCTCGATGGTTCGTGCGTGCAGGCCGCCGGAGCGCAACCCGTCGAGCTCCTGTCCAACGCGCCGCTCGACGATGGCGGCATCTATGCCGGCCAAGGAAAGCTCGCCGGCCAGCATCAGTCCGGTCGGCCCGCCTCCGACGATCACCACGGGATGGGAGACTTGCGACCGGTCGGCATCAGCACGGCCGGACGATTTGCGCTCGCCTTGGCGAGCCCGTTCTTCAGTTCGTTGCATAGGTTCTGGCCCTCTCATCAAGGGCTGCGGAATCTACGCATAAAAAGCCGTCTGCCAATTCTTGAAATTAAGGGTTTTCGCCCCATTTCAAAGGTAGTAGGCGGTTGTCACGCCGCCTCCCAAATTCCCGACATCGCCAAGAGATGCTGAACGGTCAGGCAGTGGCCGGCTTGAAGCTGAGCGCGACGCCGTTGATGCAGTGGCGCAGGCCGGTCGGCGCCGGGCCGTCGTCGAAGACATGGCCGAGATGGCCGCCGCAGCGGCGGCAGTGGACCTCGGTGCGGGTCATGCCGAGCGAACGGTCCTCGGTCTTGCCGACGGCGTTGGCAATCTCCTGCCAGAAGCTCGGCCAGCCGGTGCCGGAATCGAACTTGGTCTCCGAGGGATAGACCGGCAGGTCGCAGCCGGCGCAGGCGAAAATTCCCTTGCGGTGCTCATTGAGCAGCGGGCTGGTGCCGGGATACTCAGTGCCTTCCTTGCGCAGCACGTTGAAGGCTTCGTCGGACAGGATGGCGTGCCACTCGGCGTCGGTCTTGGTGACCTCGAAAGTTTCGGCTGCCCTGGCGGTCTGGGTTCCGCCCATGCGCAACGTTGCCGCCGCGCCGGCCACTGCAGCGATGGCGGCGCCGCTCAAAAGCAAATCTCGACGGTTCATGAGAGAAATCCTCCTGCAGGTTGTTTTGCCAAATCTGGCCGCCACTGGAAAATCAAAAGCCGGTGACGGTGGCCTCTGCAAACGAACGCTCCACACCGGCTCCGCGCTTGTAGCGGACGGGATGGAGCGCTCGGTCGTTTGCGCGGCCCACCGGGCGCGGGCCGTGCAATCTGCAGGGAGCCTTGACCAACTGTTCGTCGGCGGCAGGCGTTTTGTTACATCTTCGGCAGCAGAACCTTGTCGATGACGTGGATGACGCCGTTGGACTGCTCGACATCGGCGATTGTCACATTGGCGACATTGCCGTTCTCGTCGGTGACGGTGACCTTGCCGCCATCGGCCTTTAGCGACAGCTCGCAGCCGCCGACCGTCTTGACCTTGTGGGTGCCGCCGTCGGCCTTGGCCATCGCGGCGACATCCGCGCCCATCGCCTTGGCGCCGACGACGTGACAGGTCAGGATCTTGGTGAGCTTGTCCTTGTTTTCGGGCTTGAGCAGCGTCTCGACCGTGCCGGCCGGAAGGGCTGCAAAGGCGTCATTGGTCGGCGCGAAGACGGTGAACGGGCCGGCGCCCTGCAACGTCTCGACCAGGCCGGCAGCCTTGACGGCCGCGACCAGCGTGGTGTGATCCTTCGAATTGACGGCGTTCTCGACGATGTTCTTGTTGGCGAACATGGCGGCGCCGCCAACCATCGGATTCTCGGCATAGGCAGCGGTGGCGAGGGCGGAGACGGCAATGGTACCGGCGAGCAAAAGGGTGGCGATTCTACGCATAATGTTTGAACTCCTCGGGTTATTGGTTCCTCTTTCGGAACATGAGGAGATACGGAACAAAACTGCTTGAGTTTCCGCGCGTCTGGAAAAATTGTTATTTATTTTGTCGGGGAATTAAATTTTCGGGGATCGAATTGTTAATTTTCACCACTGCGCCCAAAACGAAAACAGTGAAGATATACTTCCGCTGTTCTTATGATCGCGTCATGACCTTGGGGTCTATCAGATACCCTTCAGATCGCCCGCCGCAACCACCGGTCCGGTCGGCTGTCCGGTCGGCGAACCGCCTGTCGGCTCGACGCTGACGGCGAGCACGGCGCCTTGCGCCAGCTTCTGCTGCACGGCCGGGGCAACCGGGATATGCGCGGTCTGGCCGGCGGGAATGACGCCCATCGAGACCGGCGCATTCTTGCCTTCGATCATCCACAGCTCGAAGTCCTTGCCGGCGGCGCGTTCGCCCGACACCAGCGACAGGCCGACATCGCGGCGTGCGGCGTCGTAGACGACGAGGTATTTGACATCGCTGCCATCGGCAGCCAGAGACGCGACAAGGCGCTCCTGCGGCACGACGACCGGCGGCCTGACGTAAGGCACGGCGACGTAGAGCACCAGCGCCGCGAGAGCCGCTGCGGTGAGGCCGCGCCAGAAGGCAAGGCTCGCCCAAAGGCTGCCGCTCGGCGCCGCAGTAGTCGACGCTGCGGTGGAGGAAAACAGCCGGCGATCAATAGCCGGCTTGACGGTGGCCGGCGGCTCGACTTCCGCATAGGCGGCGGCCATCGGCGAAAGGTGAACCTCCCAGGAATCGACGAGACGAGCGAACCCGGTCTCCGCGTCGATACGTCCGGAGGCTATCTGGCGTTCGTCCGCCGGCAGCACACCGAGAACGTATTCGGCTGCGAGCAGGTCGTCGCCTCCACGTTCCGGTCCATTTTCTTCTGCGAGCGTCATCTTTCCAGACATTCTCTAAGTTTCAACAGGCTGCGCCGCAGCCATGTCCGCATCGTGTTCAGCGGAACCTTGTGACGTTCCGCCAGGTCGGCGTAACTTTCGCCGTTCAAATAAGCCCCCCGGACGGCCTGCGCCCGGTCTTGTTCCAACTCTTCGAGGCACTGGTAGATGCGCTCGGATTCGCCGCCCGCAACAACCATGGCCTCAGGCCCCGGACCCGGGTCAGCCACGTCGAGCGCGGCATCGATATCGGCAGCAGGCTTGCGCCGCGATCGGATGCGATCAATCGCATGATTGCGCGCTATGGCTACCAGCCAGGAGATTGGGCTGAGATCAGAAACGACGAACCGATCCGCCTTCGTCCACACTTTGACGAAGACTTCCTGCAGCGCTTCTTCCGCATCTCCGCGATCCCTCAATACACGAAGGCACACGCCGAAAAGTTTCGCGCTGGTCTGCCGGTAGAGCAGATCGAACGCGGCCCGATCCTTCATCGAAGTCCGGACAATCAGTGTAGAGATGTCCTGCGGCGTCATGCCGACAAGCTAGGCGATTGCGATTTATTTGCAAAGGCAGAATTGTTGTTCTCAACGCAAACGTCGTCCCGGCCGGATCGTCAGTAATTGTCGGTTTGTTGCCAAGGAAATCCGCTATCTTTAGCCTCAAGCCGCTTCTCGGGCAATTGATGGACAAGAGCCTGTGGTTCACCCATTGGCCGACGATACAGAATGTCAGCGGCCAGCCGTCGATCGCACTGCCTGTCCACGTTACCGATGCCGGCTTGCCGCTCGGCATCCAGGCCGTCGGCCGTCCCGGCGACGAAGAGACGCTTTTGTCGCTGGCCGCGCAGATGGAAAAGATTTCAGGCTGGCTCAAGCGGCGGGCGCCGCTGAAGGTGCCGGGCTAGATCCGAAGTCTCCAGATTTCATCATTATGACAGCAAAGCTGTTTGCGACCCGCGCCAATTCCCGCTAAGACGCCGCCGTTCACACCAAGCTGGGATCGATACCGATGACGGACATCGCCGCCACCGCCGAAATGCAGGCCGCCCTGCTGTCGCGGGCGCTTCCCTATATGCAGCGCTACGAGAACAAGACGGTGGTGGTGAAATATGGCGGCCATGCCATGGGCGATATCGAACTGGGCAAGGCCTTCGCCCGCGACATCGCGCTGCTGAAACAATCCGGCGTCAACCCGATCGTCGTGCATGGTGGCGGGCCGCAGATCGGCGCCATGCTTTCCAAAATGGGAATCGAATCGAAGTTCGAAGGCGGTTTGCGCGTTACTGACCAGAAGACGGTCGAGATCGTCGAGATGGTGCTGGCCGGCTCGATCAACAAGGAGATCGTGGCGCTGATCAACGCCGAGGGCGAATGGGCGATCGGCCTGTGCGGCAAGGACGGCAACATGGTGTTTGCCGAAAAGGCGCGCAAGACCATGATCGACCCGGACTCCAACATCGAGCGGGTGCTTGATCTCGGCTTCGTCGGCGAGCCGGTCGAGGTCGACCGCACGCTGCTCGACCTGCTGGCGCGCTCCGAAATGATCCCGGTGCTGGCGCCGGTGGCGCCCGGCCGCGACGGCCATACCTACAACATCAATGCCGACACTTTTGCCGGCGCCATTGCCGGCGCCTGCCAGGCGACGCGCCTTTTGTTCCTGACCGACGTGCCCGGCGTGCTCGACAAGAACAAGAAGCTGATCGACGAACTGACCGTGGCCGAGGCCAAGGCGCTGATCAAGGACGGCACGGTGTCGGGCGGCATGATCCCCAAGGTCGAAACCTGCATCGAGGCAATCGAACGGGGCGTAGAAGGCGTCGTCATTCTCAACGGCAAGACGCCGCATTCGGTGCTGCTCGAACTGTTCACCGAACACGGCGCCGGCACGCTGATCGTGCCCTGAACCGTAGCTGGCCGCAGCCAGCCGATCAGGCAGCCAGTCTATCAGTCGGTTTGCGGTAGCCGGGCGATGACCTTTATCTCGAAGTCGAAGCCGGCTAACCAATTGACGCCGACTGCCGTCCAGTTGGTATAGGGCGGTTCGCCGAACACCTTCAGCCGCACGGCATCGATCGCTCCCCACTGAGCGGCCGGATCGGTGTGGAAGGTGGTCACGTCGACAATGTCGTCGAACGTGCAGCCTGCTGCTTTCAGCACCGCCGCGAGATTGTCGAAGGCAAGCTGGACCTGCTTTTCAAACACCGGCTCGGGCGAGCCGTCCTCGCGGCTGCCGACCTGGCCCGAGACGAACAGGAAGTCGCCCGAGCGGATCGCCGCCGAATAGCGGTTGATCTCGTAGAGAGCCTGCCGACCGGCAGGGAATATCGCGTCACGTTTGGTCATTTTAACTCCATTCAGACGTGCCAGACCGGATCTCCGGACAATCCACATACGCCCCGTATGCCTGAGATGGGTGCATACGTCGCGTATGTCAATACGCATACGTCACGTATATTTGTGAAATGGCAGCGAGGCCAGTCAGGCGCCGTGCGAGATCGCAGCAACCGCTTCGGCCGGCTTGCGCGGCGGGCGCACGACGATCATCGATTCTTCTTCGGCGTCCTGCGGCGCGCCCCAGAATTCGGCGAGCGTCGGGCCGTCCTTGAGGCGGCGGTCCAGGGCCAAAAAGCCCCAGACCTCGCGGAACCAGACGCGGCGGCCCATCTGCGTGTACCAGCGCATCGAGTGGCGTTGTACGGGATCGGGATGGAACAGGATGCGCGCCAATGCCTTCGGCCGGGACTGCACCGCGACCTCGATCAGCTTGACCGAGAAGAACAGCATCCACGGTTTCAGCCGGGTCATCCGCAGCACCTGGTGCTTGTAGTCCCACAGCCGGGCGTCGGTCTGGATCACCTTGCGGTCCCTGGCGATGCGGAAGAACGGCGTCCAGCGATGCGGGGTGACATAGAGCGCCTGGATCTGGTCGGGGTCATAGGCAAGCAGCTGGCGGAAGCCGCGCCATAAATCGCGAAAGGTCTCGTCCTCGAAGCCGGCAACCCAGGTCGCCATCGACAGGATGCCGTGCTGGCGCAGCAGCCGGATTGCCTCGCGGTCGGATGAGGTGCTGCCGCCCTTGCGGATCAATTGAAGTGTCTGTTCGTCAGTGTTTTCCATGCCGAGCAACCAGCGGATGACGCCGGCCTTGCGGTAGAGATGCAGGATGTCGGCGTCACGCACGATGTCGTCGGCGCGGGTCGAGCCGACGATCAGCACCGGTACGTCCTCGGCGATCAGCGCGTCGAGAAAAGCGCGCCATGCCTTCTTCGAGACTGTCGGGTTTTCGTCGGCGAGGTTGATCAGTTCGACGCCGTGTTCGCGGTGCAGCCAGGCGATCTCTTGGGCAAATTTCTTGGGATCGCGATGCCGCCAGCGGGTCCAGAAACCGCGCTGGCCGCAATAATTGCACAGATGCGGGCAGCCCCTGGAAAACTGCATGACCACGGCGCGCTTGCCGCCCCAATAGCTGTAGCGGCGATGGTCGATCAGCTCCCAGCCGACGCGATAGTCGTCGAGGGTTGCGATGGTGCCGGCCGGACGCGTCGCGAAGGGACGGCCCAGATCGTCGCGATAGGCGACGCCGGCGACTTCGGTCAACGGACGGCGCTTGTCCAGCGCTTCGGTGAGGGCAACGATGGTCGCCTCGCCCTCGCCGCGCACGATGAAGTCGAAAACATCCGTTGCCGCCAGTATGTCGCGCCAGTGATACGTCGGGAACACGCCGCCATAGATCACCAGCGTCGCCGGCTCGAGCGCCTTGACCGTGCGCGCGATGGCAAATGCGGTCGGATGCGCCGAGGTCGAGCCGGAATGGCCGATCAGGATGCAGTCGGGCTGGCCGCTCAAAGCATCGCGTACAAGCGTGTCCAGTCGCATCGGCCCGAATTCGGCATCGACCAACCGCACCTCATGGCCGGCGTCGAGCAGCGGGCCACCAATTGCCAAAAAACCGAGCGGCGGCAGATGGTCGTCAGGCACGCGGCTGCCGATGGCGGTGTGCGGCGGATTGATCAGCACGATGTTCATGACGGACCTCAGCAAATCGGTCCGCATGGCGTAGCCGGCGTTTCAGATCGGCAATTGGGCTCCGTTCAGCAGTTTGCGTGCAGCTTTTCGGCAGAAATGGCGACGGCCGTGTTCAGCGCCGCAGATGCGCCAGCGGCACGTGGCCGGGGCCCTTGATGTTCTGCAGCACCAGTTGCGTGTGGACGTCGCGCACGCCGGCGAGCCGCATCAGCCGGTGCATGACGAAGGCGTTGAGCTCGTCGACAGACGGCACCATGACATGCAGCAGGAAATCGTGTTCGCCGGTCATCGTCCAGCACGAGGATACCTCGTCCATGCGTTGCACGGCGGCGATGAAGGTTTCTGGCGAACCGTCGCTGTGGCTCACCAGCCGCACCTCGATGAACACCTCGACCATCAGGCCGACGGCGCGGCGGCTGAGCACGGCGGCGAAGCCCTTGATGATGCCGGCCGCCTGCAGCGCCTCGAAGCGGCGCGCGCATGGCGTCGTCGACAGGCCGATCTCCTGCGCCAGTTCGGATACGGGTTTTCTCCCGTCGCGCTGCAGGACGTCGAGCATCTTGATCTCGAAATCGTCAAACTGAGGCATTTTCACTCTCCTTCAGCTTTCGTGTGGTGACTTTTACCTCAAATCCTTCCTCCAAGCCATCATCAAAGCTGAATTGCCTCGCCGGCTGCCGCTAGATTCAGCGAACAGATTCGAAGTGTCATGATCAGGGGAGAAGAACCATGACGACGATGAGCGTTGCCGAGTATGCCCGTGATTGCGCGGCCCAAGGCCTGCGCGGCGACTATTCGGTGTGCCGGTCCGACTTCACCGTAGCGCAAGGCTATGACTACAGCGCCAAGGAACAGGCGGTGTGGCGCACGCTGTGCGATCGCCAGACCAAGCTGACCCAGAAACTGGCGCACCACTCCTATCTCGACGGCGTCGCCACGCTCGGCCTGCTCGACAGGATCCCGGATTTCGGCGCGGTCAGCGAGAAGCTGCGCAAGCTGACCGGCTGGGAAATCGTCGCCGTGCCCGGCCTCATTCCGGCCGCGCCTTTCTTCGACCATCTCGCCAATCGGCGTTTTCCGGTAACCAACTGGCTGCGCACCAAGGAAGAACTCGACTACATCGTCGAGCCGGACATGTTCCACGACTTCTTCGGCCATGTTCCCATCCTGACGCAGCCGGTGTTCGCCGATTTCATGCAGATGTATGGCGAGAAGGCCGAGAGCGTGATTGCGCTGGGCGGCGACGAGATGATTACCCGCCTTTACTGGTACACCGCCGAATATGGCCTGATGCAGGAGAAGGGTCAGCCGCTGAAAGCTTTCGGCGCCGGGCTGATGTCGTCCTTCACCGAATTGCAGTTCGCCGTCGACAGCAAGGATGCGCACCATGTGCCTTTCGACCTCGAAACGGTGATGCGCACCGGCTACGAGATCGACAAATTTCAGCGCGCCTATTTCGTGCTGCCGTCGTTCGACGTGTTGCGCGATGCGTTCCGGACCGCCGATTTCAAGGCGATCGTTGCCCGCCGCAAGGGGCAGCCCGCGCTCGACCCGGCGACAGTCTAGCTCCCGGGGCCGCTCTCAGGCGTCCGGCCCCTCGGCCTTCAGTCGCGCCAGCTGATCGCGTTGCAGGTCGAGTGCGGCGTGGACGAAGCGCGATATGGTGGCCAGTTCCGCGTCGCTGAAGGTGGCGACGACTTTCTCGCCTTCCCGCGCGATGGCGCCGTAGTAGCGCGCCGACAGCTCGCGCGTCGCCTCGGTCGCCTCGATCACCACCTTGCGCCTGTCCTCGAGACTGCGCGTCCGGGTCAAAAGCCCGCGCGCTTCCAGCCGGTCGATCAGCGCGGTCACGGCGGCCGGCGTCAGGCCGGTTGCGATCGCGATGGCGCCGGCCGATTGCGGGCCGCCGTAAAGCAGCCCGATGCAATGGCGTTCGGCCATATTCAATCCAAGCCTTGCCCCCACTGCTTCATCATAGGCCTGCGTCGCGTCTTGCCACTGCATGATGGTCAGGCCGATGGCCGTCGTCATATCCTCGCGATTCTGGCTTGACGAATTTACTTCGATCATCTAACTATCAATCTGTCTAACATTTAGACCATTGCATCAATATGCGGCTCCAGCCCGGACATAGCAAGGACTCTGCCGCCGACAAGGAGTGAAAAATGAGCTTGATTCAACAGCGCGCGCCGCTCTCCCATGAGGAAGAGTACAAATACGCCGAGATGGCGATGAAATGGTACGGCTGGGGCTCGCCCATCGGCCTCGGCATCCTGCTGGTGGCATTGGCCGCCGCGGCTGTGCTCGTGCGGGTCGCCGTCTACGGTCTCTAAAGGCTGTTCCATCCGATGGGCTCGGGATGCCTTTATCTTCCGCTTGAGCGTGATCCTTCTGAAAACCGGCTTTCAAGGATCCTGGTCCCGGCCAGATCAGAACCCACCCAAAGGCGCGCCAGGGCGGCGCCGGCAGCAATCCTGTCGGCGCCATCCGCTTTTTGGCGGTCAGGCGGTGATGACTTCGTCACACCGTGATGACTGCGTCACACGGTGATGATCTTGCTGAGATGATCACCCAGCCGGCAGGCAAGCGCGGTGATCGTCGTCGTCGGGTTGCATTCGCCGGAGGTGCAGAACACCGAGGAGCCGCCGACATAGAGATTGTCCATGCCGTGCACCTTGCAGTTGGCGTCGACCACGCTCTTGGTCACATCCGTGCCCATGCGCGTGCCGCCCATATGGTGGTGGCCTGCCAGTTCCTCATCGGTTGGGTAGTCCTGGCCATTGGCAAGCCAGTCCATGATGCGGACGCGGCCGAGGTCCTTCTCGATCAGCGTCGTGCCGAACAGTTTGAGCCCCTCAAGGATGGTGCGGCGCTCCAGCGGCGACTTCTTCCAGTGCAGTTCAATGCGCGGCACGCCGGCATGGTCGACATCGGTCTTCGACAGTTCGATCCGGTTCGAAGCCAGCGGCGCCTGTTCCCAGGCGACGTAGAGCTGGGCGGCGCAGCGCAGATTCTGGCTGAGTTGGTAGGCTACCCACTCAGCGGCGTCGGGCGCGGTGCAGGCGAGGTCGGCAATCAGGCTCTTGACGCCGGCATAGGGCGTCTCGATCAGGCGGATGCCGAAATTCATGATCTGCAGCCGCTCCATGGCGGCAAGCGTCGGCGAGAAGAAGGCCTCGTTGACGGCGTCGACCTCGAACTCGCTGTAGTCGGCCAGGATGGCATTGCCGCCCTCGAAAGTCGGATGCTCCATCCAGTAGCGGCCAAGTGCGGCGGCGTTCGGCACCACGCCGCCGTTCGAGCGCTGGTTCGACCATAGAAGCAGCCGCGAATTCTCCAGCCCGCCGGTGCAGACGATGAAATAATCGGCGCTGAAGGTGCCGGCATCCTGGCCGTTCGACCATAGCCTGGCGCCAGTCACCCGCTTGCCGTCGCCGGCAAGTTCGGTGGCATAGGTGTTAAGCACGACGGCGATGGTCTTGCTCTTGTCGAGTTCGTCGGCGAATTTCTCGCCAAAGCTCACGGCCGGGCTCTTGATCAGCTGCACCCAGCGTATGTCGTCCGAAATCGGCACATCGGGACGGAAGTCCGGAAGCTCGAGGATGTCATGCACCTCACTCAGATAGGGCTCGATGTCGGCGCGGCTGATCGGCCAGCCGGTGTCCGGCGCCCACGCCTTGGGCTCGAAATCCTGGCTGTCGAGCACCCGGCACCAGCCGGCCCAGTGGTTCGACGAGCCGCCCATGAAGCGCAGCCGGGTGATATCGAGGTCGAAATAGTGATCGCCGACCGTGGTGCCGCGGTAGAAATCCTGCGATTCGTCGCTGAATTCGCGCGAGCCGGCTTCCAGCACCACGACCGGAATGCCGGCGGCGCCAAGCTTCCTGGCGATGGTGGTGCCGGCAGGGCCTGAGCCGAGGATACAGACCCTGGGTGTGAAATCCGAGGCGCCATACGCCTCATAACTGTCGAAGATCATGCCAGGTCGCTCCGCTTCAGGATCCAGCCATTGACCTCGACGATCTCGTCAGGGTCGGCATGGGGGCGGTCGCTGTCAGGCAGCTTGCGAAATAGCTGTAACGCCGGCATCGCAATCAGCGCCTGCACGATGGTGCGGCGCGATATTTTCTTGATGAAGAAGCTCATGACACGTCTCTCGATGGGGGCTTCGATCCACGCATGGCGTTCCCTGAACGGCACACGTGCCGGCCAGACAGGCCATTTCCGTGCCAGTCCTAGCCGGTAAACAGCTTACAACCGGGTAAACGGCGTGGTTGCGTGACAACGATGTTAGCAAATCCTTAGCGAGCATGAGCGCGAGCCTCAGGCGGCCTCGGAAATGTCCCGGTCGAGGATCGACAAATTGCGGCCACGGTGCTTGGCCTCGTAGAGCCGGAGGTCGGCAGCGCGCATCAGTTCCGAAACATTGGCATCCTCACCGCAGGTGATGCCGCCAATGCTGACGGTCAGCGGCACAGTCCGCTCGTCGACCGGGCGGAAGCGGATCAGCTCGACTTCGCGGCGGATGCGCTCGGCGACGCGCCTGGCCTCCGCGCCGGTGGCGCCGACCAGGAAGGCGCCGAACTCCTCGCCGCCGATGCGGCCAAGCACGTCGCCGCTGCGCACGCCACGCTCGATGGCGCTGGCGATCAGCAGCAGCGCGTCATCGCCGGTCAGATGGCCGAAGCTGTCGTTGATCGCCTTGAAATGGTCGGCGTCGATGATCAGCAGCGCGCCGCGATCGGATTTACGCCGCGAGCCGTCGAGCGCGGCAAAGAAGCTCTCGCGGTTGAGCATGCCGGTCATGTCGTCGCGGCTTGCCTTCTCCGACAGGCGCCGGTGCGCGGCGGCGAGCTGGGCATGCGCGCGGGCAAGGTCGCGATGCGCGCCTTTCAGTCTGTCGCTCTGCCAGAAGGTGTTGGCGCAGGCGATCCAGGCGAGCGCCAGCGGGCACACCGTCGACGTCAGCCAGATGGTGCGACTGACCGGAAAACCCATGGCGGGAACGACAATAAGCGTCAGCAAAAGCGAGACGGCTACCGAGCCGAACGCGACAGCGGCGGACTTTAAAAGTATGCGACTCATCGCTTGCTCCCACTGAACCGTCTCTGTGCCAGCAAGCCCTGAAGGCCACCTTTCGGCGATGGCTAAAATTTGAATGGTGAGCCCATTTTTACAACTCTAGATGCGTATAGGTTGTGGATAAGCCTGCCATCAGAAAGGGGTTCGAACGGCAGATGTTTCGTGCCATAAGGACGCCATGACCACGTCGCCCGATCCTGCCCGCTTTGCCCATGTCACCGACTGGGTGTTCGACCTCGACAACACGCTCTATCCGCACCATTCGAATCTGTTTTCGCAGATCGACGTCAAGATGACGGCTTATATCGGAGAATTGCTGACGCTGCCGCGTGACGAGGCGCGCAAGCTGCAGAAGGAGCTCTATCTCGAATATGGCACGACGCTGAACGGTCTGATGACGCGCCACGGCATCGACCCCGACGACTTCCTCGAAAAGGTGCACGATATCGACTATTCGTGGCTGGTGCCCGATCCGGTGCTCGGCACCGCCATCCGCCAGCTTCCCGGGCGCAAGTTCATCTTCACCAATGGCGATCGCAGGCACGCCGAGCGCACCGCGCGCCAACTCGGCATACTCGACCATTTCGACGATATCTTCGACATCGTCGCCGCCGGACTGACGCCGAAGCCGTCGCGCCAGACCTACGAGAAGTTTGCCGAACTGCACTCCGTCACCGGCCACAATGCAGTGATGTTCGAGGATCTCGCCCGCAATCTGGAGGTGCCGAAATCGCTGGGCATGACCACGGTGCTGGTAGTGCCGCGCAATTTCGAGCCGACCTTTGCCGAGATCTGGGAACGCGACCCGGCCAATGAGGACGACGTCGATTTCGTCACCGACGACCTTGCGACGTTTCTCACGGCGATTGTGGAGGGGGTAGAGGAATTGGAGAACTGAGGAATTGAGGAACTGAGGAACTGAGGAACGATCCGGCCCCCTTTTTCCTCAATTCTTCAGTTCTTCAATTCCCCAGTTCTCCAATTCTCCAATTCCCCACCAACCCTACTCCCCTAACTTGTAGAACCGGCTGATAATCCCCCACGCTTCGTCGGCGGTGTCGACGAAGTCGATGATGTCCTGGTCACCGGGCGTGATAGTGCCCTGTTCGGCCAGGAAATCGAGATCGATCGCCCTTTTCCAGAACGCCTTGCCGAACAGGATCACCGGCACGCGCTCCATTCGGCCGGTCTGGATCAGCGTCAGCGTCTCGAAGAACTCATCCATGGTGCCGAAGCCGCCCGGAAACACCGCGACGGCCTTGGCGCGCATGACGAAGTGCATCTTGCGGATGGCGAAATAGTGGAAGTTGAAGCACAACTCCGGCGTCACATAGGCGTTCGGCGCCTGCTCGTGCGGCAAGACGATGTTGAGGCCGATCGACGGCGCGCCGACATCGTGGGCGCCGCGATTTCCCGCTTCCATGACGCCTGGCCCGCCGCCGGTGACGACGACGAATTCGCGATAATAGGACGTGGCCGACTGCTGAGCGCAGAGGCGGGCGAATTTGCGCGCCTCCTCGTAATATTTGCTATTTTGCTCGAGGTTCTTCTTCTGCGTCTCGTTCTTGGCCGCCCAGGCCTCGCCGCCGGGCTCGGGAATGCGCGCGCCACCGAACAGGATCACCGTCGATCGGATGCCGCGCTCGGCCAGGATCATTTCAGGCTTCAACAGTTCCAGCTGCAACCGCACCGCACGCAATTCGCGACGCGTCATGAAGTCGGGATCGTTCCAGGCGAGACGGTAGGTGTCGGCACGCGTCTGCGGCGTGTCGGGCACGCTTTTCGAGCGCTCCAGATCCTCGTCCGAATGCGGTAGCGGCGTCCACCCCGCCTTTTCCATAGGAGTCATATGCTTTTATCCGTCCCAACAGTTCACTTGCGCCGTCCCGTGGCGCACGCGCGATTGACCCCCAATACGCCTTAACATAAGCAGGTTCCGCAAAAGTGTTCGGCGGTTTTGCGACAAGAACCTGCTACATGCAAAGACCTAGGCAGGCAAAGCCTGCCAGGGGTCCGCGCGATTTTCAAAACAGGTTAAGGCGATGGCCTTAACAGCGTGGTAACGGAGCAAATACATGTCGAAGCCTGATCTGGCGAGCCTCGAAAAGGCCATCGAGAAGGCCTTCGAGGAGCGCGACACGATTTCGACCGCGACCCGCGGCGAAACGCGCGACGCCATCCAGTCCTCGCTCGACTTGCTCGACCGCGGCACGGTGCGCGTCGCCGAGCGCCAGGCCGACGGCAAGTGGCATGTCAACCAGTGGCTGAAGAAGGCGGTGCTGCTCTCCTTCCGGCTCTATCCCATGGAGATCATCAAGGGTGGCCCGGGCCAGGCCGTGTGGTGGGACAAGGTGGCGTCGAAGTTCGACGGCTGGAGCGCTGTCGATTTCGAGAAGGCCGGCTTCCGCGCCGTGCCGTCGTCGATCGTGCGCCGTTCGGCCTATGTCGCGCCGGGCGCGGTGCTGATGCCGTCCTTCGTCAATGTCGGCGCCTATGTCGACAGCGGCACCATGGTCGACACCTGGGCCTCGGTCGGCTCCTGCGCCCAGATCGGCAAGAACGTGCATCTGTCGGGCGGCGTCGGTATTGGCGGCGTGCTGGAGCCTATGCAGGCCGGCCCGACCATCATCGAGGACAATTGCTTCATCGGCGCGCGCTCGGAAGTGGTCGAGGGCTGCATCGTGCGCGAGGGCTCGGTGCTCGGCATGGGCGTGTTCATCGGCCAGTCGACCAAGATCGTCGACCGCGCCACCGGCGAGGTCTTTTACGGCGAAGTGCCGCCCAATTCCGTCGTCGTTGCCGGCTCGATGCCGGGCAAGGCCTTTCCGAACAACGAGCCGGGACCTGGCCTCTACTGCGCCGTCATCGTCAAGCGCGTCGACGCCAAGACCCGTTCCAAGACCTCGATCAACGAATTGCTGCGCGATTGATCTTTTTCGCAAACGGACGCACCTTCCGCCGGGGCGACATTCCGTCGCGCCGATTCAGCATGGAGGGGTGACATGGACTGGAAATACCTTCTGACCAGCTTTGACGGCCGCATTAATCGCGCCAAGTTCTGGGCGGCGATCGGTGTTTTTTTCGTGATCGGCGTCGTCGCCTTGATCCTGGACTCGATCCTGGGCACACGCATGGATCTCGGCCGCGGCGCCGAGATCGGTATCATCGGCATCATCGTTTCGCTGGCCTCGATCTATTTCGCCCTCGCGGTTTATGCCAAGCGTTGGCATGATCGCAACAAGTCGGGGTGGTGGACCCTGATCCTGTTTGTGCCTTTTATTGGTGCCATCTGGTTCATCGTGGAATGCGGCATTCTCGAAGGCACTCGAGGCGCCAATCAATATGGACCGGACCCGCTTGCCTGAAAAAACAGACCTCATTTGGCTTTTCTTCAAAACCTCAGGCCGCGTCAGCCCCGGTGCGTATGCGCTGGCCGGCCTGCTTTTGCTGCTTGCCCAGTTTTTCCCGCTTTACCAGTTTGCCAGACTGGAGCCCGGCACCGCAAATAGCCAGGTGTGGGCCACTGTGTTCTGGACCGTTGTGCTGATTTCGACCTGGTCGAGCTTCGCGGTCACGGCAAAGCGTTTCCATGATTTCGGCAAGCCGACTTACTACGCGTTGATCTCTCTCATCATCGGCCCGATTCTTCTTCTCATTCTAGCCTGCTTCAGAAGCGACCCCGGACCCAATCGCTACGGCCGGCACACCAATTCTCCCGCACAAGCCTGAGGGCCGACCGGATATCTCGCCATGCGCTACCGCACGCTTGATCCGAAACTGATCATCGACACCGCCGAGCGGCTGGAAGGGCGCGTCGCCGAGCGTTTTCCCGAGGCGGGCCTGCGCGGCGTCGCCGCCGAACTGGTGTCGCTGTCGCGCGACCTGGCCAAGGCGGCGCAGGCGCTCGAAGCGCCGATCTGGTGGCTGCGCGGCGCCATCGTCGCCGCCGTACTTGCCGGTGCGCTGATCTTCCTGTTCGTCGGCACCATCCTGCCGCTCATCCATATCTCGCAGGCGGACGACGCGGTGCAGTCGGTGCAAGGCATCGAAGCCACGATCAACATGATCATCCTTGCCGTGCTCGGCCTGCTGGCGCTGATCCGCACCGAAGAGCGCATCAAGCGCAAGCGGGTGTTTCGCCAGCTGCATGGGCTGAGGTCGCTGATCCATGTCATCGACATGCACCAGCTGACCAAGGATCCGGCCGCATTGTCTGCCAGTTTCAGGCCGACCGCGCATTCGCCGGCGCGTATCACCAACGCCGCGGACCTCGCGCGCTATCTCGACTATTGCTCGGAAATGCTGTCGATCACCGGCAAGATCGCGGCGCTGTTCGCGCAGTCGGTCAATGACGATGTGGTCATCGACGGCGTCAACGACGTCGAGAACCTGGCATCCAACCTGTCGCGCAAGATCTGGCAGAAGATCACGCTGATCGAAAACCATCCGGCGGTGCAGCCACTGCCGGCGCCAAGCCCGGCGAGCAAAGCGCCGGCTCCGAGGCGCGCGCCAAAGTCGTGACGCAGCGGTGGCGGCGTGCCTGCTTTGTCCAGGCCCTAAAGCCTGTCGCCTTTTAAAGGATTCAGGATTCTCCTTGGTTTGAGTTCGTGATTCATTGCGGTTGAAAGGAGAC
>NZ_VFTC01000048.1 GCF_007003975.1 Mesorhizobium sp. WSM4306 | reverse complement strand
TCAGGTGACGTGAACAATCACCAGCCTGCCATGACCGCCCTCTCTCAGCGAATTTGCAGAACTCTCAGTACACTACCGATTATCCCGTTGATGGGTGCCGGCCACCCAGGACTTTAACCCGTTTGCAATGCCGGTCCGATAGGACAGCCAGCATGAAGAAGCGGCTTTCATACATTCTGCGCTCGATGGCCATTGGCGGCCTTGTGGCCTCGGCTGTGGTCAGGGTGCTGATCCAGTTTACCGCCAGCCCGGTGCCCGATCCGGTGAGCGGGCGCACCGAGCCGTCGCTGTTCGCGCCGGCTATCTCCAGCAACTGGCAATACATAACGCCATGGCAGAGCCTGCTGCTTGCAGTGCTCACCGGCGGCACGCTGGCCTGCTTTGTCGGCTGGCTCGCTGTCGCCTGGATGGAGCGCAAGGCGGCCGGATCCAGGCCGGATGAGGCATCTGCCACACGGCAATTCCAGGCGCGTCGCATCATCGACCGTCAGGGCCGTTGAACCGCGGCAGACAGTTCCTAAATTTGTGAACGGCAGCACTCCCGGAAAGCCGGTTTCGCGCGCCGATCAAAATGGACGACCGCTTTCCCCCATGACAAAGTGAGAGCGACCCTCGCGCAATGCCGGTTTCCGATGCCTGAGATTGTCTCCAAACCCCGCACCAAGACCAAGCCGCAGACCGAGCGGCCGAAGCTCTACAAGGTCATCCTCGTCAATGACGATTTCACGCCGCGCGAATTCGTGGTGACGGTGTTGAAGGGCGAGTTCAAGCTCAGCGAAGATCAGGCGCGCCGGGTGATGATCACCGCCCACCAGCGGGGCGTCTGCGTCGTCGCCGTGTTCACCAGGGACGTGGCCGAGACCAAGGCGACGCGAGCCACCGATGCCGGCAAGGCCAAGGGCTATCCGCTGCTGTTTACGACGGAGCCGGAGGAGTGAGGAGTGGTCGTCCGTAGGGCGATCAATCGACAACGATTTGTCGATTGAAACGACGAACGCCCGAAGCCATAGCGGAGGGCAGGGCGCCGGCTCGCGGCGTAGGCAGCGGCCCTTCGCAGGCTCAGGGCGTTCGAAGCTCGAAAAGCCAAGCAATTGGCTTTTCGTCCGCTGCGCGGACCGCTTCTCACCCCCTCATCCGTCTCGGCGCTGCGCGCCGATCCACCTTCTCCCACAAGGGGAGAAGGAAAGCTGGTGCTACCTTCCCTCTCTGTACCACATCGCGCCCATGGCCAGCAGCAGCAGGCCGAGGCCGAGGAAGCCGCCGAACAGCGGCACACGCGAGACGGCTTTCAACACGCTGTCGTCGGTGGTGCGCAGGCCGATCCAGTCGGCGCCCGAGGCCGCGCCCGAGGCGCGGACCGGGACGATGGAGGGCAGGGCGACGCTGCCGGTGAGTTGGCCAAGGGTCGAGGACGCCGCCAGCCGGCGCACGCTGCCGCCGGTGGCTTCCGCCGGCGCCTTCAGCCGGTCTTCGGTGGAGATGACGTCGGAGAATTCCGGCGCGTTGACCGGGCCGACATGGGCAAGTGCGGTCAGGTCGCCATTGCCGATCTGGTAGAGGCCGATCTCCTTGGTCTCGATGCTGCCCAGGAACACGCCGGGTTCGGATTTCTCGAGCTTGACGATCAGCGCCTTGCCTGACGGGGTGATCACCTGGGCCGGGCCGGGGTCGTCGTTCATCGTCTGCCGGCGGATTTCCAGCACCATGCCGCGGCCGTCGGCGGTCAGCCGCTCTTCCTCGAGCTCGGGCTCCTTCATCAGCCAGTGCGCGATGCGGCGGTAGAGCTGGACATGCGGGCCGCCGCCCTCGAAGCCGCGCGCCCATAGCCAGCCCTGATCGGACAGGAGCATGCCGACGCGACCTTCGCCCTTGTGGTCGAGCAAAAGCAGGGGACGGTTGTCGGCGCCTTTCATCACCACTTCGCCTTCGGGATTCTGCACGCCGATGGTGCGGAACCAGCGGCTCCAGTGCGGCGGCTCGCTCGCCGAACCGTCGAGGCCGCGCGTCACCGGATGGCGCTGGCCAACATCGGTGAGGCGCGGATAGAAAGCCTTGTCGATGACTTCGCCGGTCGGCATCGCCGGCAGCGAAGACATCAGCGGCGTGCGGGCAATCGAGGCGTCGCCGGCATATTCCGGCCCGGCGGCAATCAAAAGTGCACCGCCCTTTTCGACATATTCGGAGATGTAGTCGTAGTAGAGGATCGGCAGCACATCGCGGTGCTGGTAGCGGTCGAAGATGATGAGGTCGAAATCCTTGATCTTCTCGACGAACAGCTCGCGGGTCGGGAAGGCGATCAGCGACAATTCATTGATCGGCGTGCCGTCCTGCTTTTCCGGCGGCCGCAAAATGGTGAAGTGGACGAGGTCGACCGAAGCGTCGGATTTCAACAGGTTGCGCCAGGTGCGCTCGCCGGCATGCGGCTCACCTGAAACCAAAAGCACGCGCAGGTTTTCGCGGATGCCGTCGATCAGCGCGATGGCGCGGTTGTTGGCGTCGGTCAGTTCGCCCGGCTCGCGGTCGATGGAGAGCTCGACGATGTTGCGGCCGGCGCCAGGAATGGTCACCTGCAGCGGCATGGGCTGGCCAATGGTAGCCTCTTCGACCGCGACCTGCTCGCCATTGACCGAGACGCGGACATCGACCGAGCCGGTTTCGCCGTCGGTGGCGATGACGCGGTAGGTCATATCGAGCGGCTTGCCGACCAGGCCGAAGCGTGGCGCGTTCTCGAAGCGGATGCGGCGGTCCTTTTCGTGCTCATTGCCGGTGATCAGCGCATGCAGCGGCGCGTTGAAGTCGGGGGCGGCCGGCGGCGCGTCGTGCACCTCGCCATCGGTGATCATGATGGCGCCGCCGATGCGCGATGGCGGCACGTCGCGGAAAGCGCCTTCGAGGGCTGCAAAAAGCTTGGTCTCGGTGCGCTCTTCGGCGGCTTCGGACTTGCCGGCCTCGACGACGCGCACGTCGAACTGCTTGAAGCGGCCAAGGCGCTGCTGCAACCCTGCCAGCGCTTCGTCTGTCTGTTTGGTCCGGTCGCCTATGTCCTGGCTTTGGCTGCGGTCGACGATGACGGCAACGACGCTTTTCAACGCCTCGCGCTCCTCGTCGAGGAAGACCGGGTTGAGCAAGGCTGCGCCCAGAGCAATCAGCGCGGCGAAGCGGAAGATCGCGCCGCGCTGGCGAAACCACAGGCCGACAGCCGCGAGCAGCAGCAAAGGCACCAACACCAAAGCCAACATTGGCCAGGACAGCAGCGGTTCAAAGGAGATCGACCAGTTCATGATCTTACTGCCCCAACCGTTCGAGCAGGATGGGCACGTGCACCTGATCGGATTTGTAGTTGCCGGTCAGCATGTACATCATGATGTTGACGCCGGCGCGCAGCGCATAGATACGCTGCATCGGGTCCGAGGGCACGGTCGGCAAGAGCGGATCACCATTCTCGTCGACGGCCCAGGCGCCGGCAAAATCATTGGCGGTGATCAGGATCGGCGAGACGCCGTCGCCGACGCGCACCGGCCGGTTTTCGGCATTGCTGGCGTCGAGCGAGGCTTCGACCCAGAGCGGGCTGCCGGCGAAGCGGCCGGGAAATTCGGGCAGGATGAAGAAGGATTTGGTTAGCACATGGTCGGCAGGCACCGGCTCCAGCGGCGGCACGTTGAGATTGCCGAGGATGTCGCGCAATCGTTCCGTCGCCGGGCTCGCCGAATCGGCGCCGATGCCGTTTGCAAACTGATCGCGGGTGTCGAACAGCACCGTGCCACCCTGCTGCATATAGGCGTCGATGCGGGCGATCGCGGCCTCGCTCGGCATCGGCGCGGAAGGGTCGATCGGCCAATAGATCAGCGGATAGAAGGACAGCTCGTCTTTCGAAATGTCGACGCCCGCCGGCGCGCCCGGCTCAAGCGCGGTCTTCTCGATCAGGAAGCGGGTCAGGCCTTCGAGCCCGGCGCGGCTGATCGAATCGTCACCTGGCACGCCGGTCAGCACATAGGCGATGCGGGTCTTGGCAATGTCTTCGATGGCTGCGGCGTCGCCCGGTTTGGCATCATCGGCGCGGGCGAGGTCGGCATGGCCAAACAGCATACCGAGGCCGAGCAGCAGCACAGCCGTCGTTGCCGCAGCCGTGCGGGTGCGGCGCGGCCGGCGTGACAACAGCCCGCCCATCCAGAACACAGCCAGCGTGTCGAGCAGCATCAGCACAAGTGCCGCGGTCACCAGCGGACCCTTGAGGTCGCGCGATTCATCGAAAGCATACTGGATATTGGTCACCGGTACCGTGAATTGCGGACGGCCCAGCGGCGCGAAGACGGTGGCCGGATCGAGCAGATTATGGGCGAAGACGCCGGTTTCCGAGCCGTAGAGGCCGGGCGGGTTCTCGAACGTCACGGGCAGCGGGCCGGCGACGGGCACCAGCGGCCGTGCGTCCGGCGTCGGCGGCACCAGCGTGCCGTCGGCCGCGATCATGCGATAAGGAGCCAGCGAGGTGGCGGCGGCTTCGGCGTTGGCGACCGCGGCGCCCTGGTTGCGCGACAGCTGCACGATGCGCCGAAGCATTTCGACGAAGCTGCCGGAGATCGGCAGCGTCGACCATGTCGCTTCCGGGGTGACATGAAACAGCACGAGCGTGCCCTTGCCCTTTTTCAGCCCGGTTACCAGTGGGGTGCCGTCGGCAAGCGTTGCCCAGGTGCGCTCGACGATATCGGGCGTCGGCTCGGCCAGGACCTGCCGGCTCACCGTGACTTCGGCCGGCGGCGCGAGGTCGGCAAAGGGGCCATTCTTCGGGAATTCGGTCACCGGCTGCGGCGTCGTCCATGATAGGGAGCCGCCGAGCGAGCGTTCGCCGGTGCGCAGCCTGACCGGCAGAAGATCGTCGTCATTACCTGCGGCGGCCAGCCGCGACCCGGCGAAGCGCACCAACGTGCCGCCATTGTCGACCCAGTCGACCAGCCGCTGATGGACCTGTGGCGGAATGGTGCCGATATCGGCCATGACGATCATCGCCGGCCTCTGGTCGAGGAGCTGCGGGATGGCATCGGCAAGGTCGGCGCTCGACGGTTCGACCAGATCGGCGAAGGGCTGCAGCGCGCGCCTGATGTAGTAGAGCGGCGACAGAAGCGGCTGCGCCTGGTCGGCCTCGGCCTGCGACAACAATCCGACGCGGCGGCGCTTCGAGCTTTCATCGAGCACGCGCACCGCACCTGCCTGGCGCTCGCCATCAAGGGCGATCGAGGCGAAGTCGTTGCGCAGCTCGAACGGCACCGCCATCGTGCCGGTGGCGGTGGTCTCGCCGGGTGCGAAAGTCAGCGTCGCATCGGCGATGCGCCGGCCCTTGTCATCAAAGGCGCCGGCGGTGACCTGCGCCGGCGCCGGATCGCCGGGTGCGCGAATGGCGGTCAATGCAAAGCCGTCGACCTGGTTCTCGGCGCCGGTGAGGCCGGTCAGAGCCAGGCGGTCGGAACTGGCCCAGACGACACGGGCGGCATTTTTCGACAGCAGCGTGTTGAAGGCGGCCTCGTCGCCTTTGGCCGCGAGGCCATCAGCCAGCACGGCGACGCTGGCGCCGGGCAAGGTCTCCAGCACGCCGGCAACACGGGCATAGACGGCAGGACGATCGGTCGGGATCGGCCGCGGTTTTGCCGCGCGCAGCCGGTCGAGAGCGGTTGCGGCGTCGAAGGGGCCGATCTCGGCATTCGGCTTTTCCGCGGTGAAGGCGATGACGACGGGGACGCCGTTCGAGCCGGCATCGGCGATCAGCCGCTGCGCGGTGGCGACGCGTTTGCCCCAGTCGGCGGCACTTGCCCAGTCATTGTCGATGACCAGTGCCAGGGCTGCCCCCTCGGCCGGCAGTTTTTCGCGCGGGTTGAAGACGGGTTCGGCCAAGGCGCCGACGACAAGGGCCGCCATCAGCAGCCGAAGCAGCGTCAGCCACCACGGGCTCTGCTGCGGCGTCTCCTCGCGCTTCAGCACGCGTGCCAGGATCTTAAGCGGCGGGAATACCTCGGTCCGCGGCTTGGGCGGCGTCAGCCTGAGCAGCCACCAGATCACCGGCAGCGCCAGCAAGCCCCACAACAACATGGGAGTACCAAAGGAGAGCGGCAGCCAGCTCATGCGCTGGCCTTCCCGGCGAACGCGCCATCCGCGGTCATCGCCATATGGATGCGCACCAGTGCCTCGGAAGCGAGGCGGTCGGTGTGGTTGACGGTGTAGCTCCAGCCGAGGCGCTTGCACCAGCCGGCCAGCTCCTGGCGGCGGGCGGTGTAGAGCAGGCGATATTCATCGCCGAGCATTTCCGCGCGACCGGCGGTCAGCTTGTCGCCGGTCTCGGGATCGGTGAATTCAGTGCGGCCGGCATAGGGAAAGGTCTCCTCAGCCGGCTCGGCGACCTCGATCAGATGCGCGCGCACGCCATGGCGCGCCAGCACGTCGAGCCAGGCCATGGTCTCCTCGACCGGATCGAGGAAATCGCTGACGATGACGATGTCGCAGAAGCGGCGAATGTTGGACAGGTCAGGCTTTGCCGGCGGATCGGCGGCGTGCATCAACTGCGCTGCGATACGCTCGGCGCCGTTGCGGGCGGTGAACGGATCGGTCAGGCCCGGCCAGGCGATGCGCTCGCCGCTGCGCGACAACAGTTCGGCCATGGCCAGCGCCAGCACCAGCGCGCGCGATTCCTTGGACACGCTGGCGCCGGTGGATTTGTAGAGCATGGAGGGCGAGGGGTCGGCCCACAGCCACACCGTATGGGCGGCCTCCCATTCGCGGTCGCGCACATAGGTATGATCGTCGCGGGCCGAGCGGCGCCAGTCGATGCGCGAGGAATCGCCTTCGACATAGGGGCGGAACTGCCAGAAGTTCTCGCCGATGCCGCGCTTGCGGCGGCCATGCCAGCCGGCAATCACCGTGTTGACGATGCGGCGCGCTTCGACCAGCAGGTCGGGTACCAGCGAAGCCCGCAACCGGCCCCTGGCGAGCGCGTCGCGCGTCGCTGCCGGTGCCTGGACTTCGCCGATACGCGCCATCAGATGCCTTTGGCCAGTTTCGCCACCACGTCACGCACGGTCGTGCCCTCGGCGCGGGCGGCGAAGGTCAGCGCCATGCGATGCTGCAGGACAGGCTCGGCCAGTGCGCGGATGTCGTCGACCGACGGCGCCAGCCGTCCGTCATAAAGCGCGCGGGCGCGGGCGCAGAGCGTCAGCGCCTGACTGGCGCGCGGGCCCGGACCCCAGGCGACGTGCTTGTCGGTCTCGGCATTGCCCTGGCCGGGGCGCGCCGAACGCACCAGCTTGAGGATGGCGTCGACGACGCTTTCCGGCACCGGCATGCGGCGGATCAGCGTCTGGATCTCCTTCAGCCGCACAGGCTGCAGGACGTTTTGCGCCTTTGCATCCTCAATGCCGGTGGTTTCCAAGAGGATGCGCCGCTCCGCCTCGATTTCGGGATAGAGGATGTCGACCTGCATCAGGAAGCGGTCGAGCTGCGCCTCGGGTAGCGGATAGGTGCCTTCCTGCTCCAGCGGGTTCTGCGTCGCCAGCACATGGAAGGGCGCGGGCAGGTCGTGGCGAACGCCGGCGATGGTGACGTGATATTCCTGCATTGCCTGCAGCAGCGCCGACTGGGTGCGCGGCGAGGCGCGGTTGATTTCGTCGGCCATCAGCAATTGCGCGAAGATCGGCCCGGAGATGAAGCGGAAGGAGCGCTTGCCGGCTTCGTCCTGCTCCATCACTTCGGAGCCGAGAATGTCGGACGGCATCAGGTCAGGGGTGAACTGGATACGGCGCGAATCGAGGCCGAGCACGACGCCGAGCGTTTCGACCAGCTTGGTCTTGGCCAAGCCCGGGACGCCGACCAGCAGCGCATGGCCGCCGGCGAGCAGCGCCACCAGCGTGCGTTCGACCACCGCTTCCTGGCCGAAGATGACACGGCCGACACCGTCGCGGACCCTGGAAATATCGGCCAGCGCCGCCTCCGCCTGGGCGATCATGTCCTTTTCATTGATCGGGCTTTCCTTGACCATCACGCTCATGCCGCATCGATCCTTGTTCTGGAAGTACCGGCTTGCACTGTAGCAGTGCCGCAGAATGCCGCGATTCGGCCTCGCCTGGCGCCTGCATTTCAACTTAAATCACAGACTTAGGCTGACAAGCGGAACAACAGTGACTATTTCGTGACCATGACGGAACGCTCCGAACATCGCGAACAAAACCTTACTGGTGCCACAGAGGCGCGTGGCCTGGAGGCGCTGATCTCGCGCGCCACCCGCGCCGGCAAGGGCGCGGCACCGGTAGAGCGCTGGAATCCGGACTTTTGCGGCGATCTCGACATGGAGATCAAACAGGACGGCACCTGGTTTTATCTGGGCACGCCGATCGGCCGCATGCCGCTGGTGCAGCTGTTTTCCACCGTGCTGCGCAAGGACGAGGATGGCAGGACCTATCTGGTGACGCCGGTGGAACGGGTCGGCATCCGCGTCGTAGACGCGCCGTTCATTGCCGTCGAACTGGACGTTTCCGGCGCCGGCGCCGGGCAGATCATCACTTTTCGCACCAATGTCGGCGATGTCGTAGAGGCCGGGCCCGGCCATCCGCTGCGCTTCGTCGACGAGAACGAGACCGGCGGGCTAAAACCCTATGTGCTGGTGCGCGGACGGCTGGAAGCACTGGTGGCGCGGCCGGTAATGTATGAACTGGTCGAGCACGGCGAGGAGATCGACATCGGCGGCAAGACGATGTTTGCCGTGCGCTCGAAAGGCGAGGTCTATCCGATCATGCCGGCGGAAAAACTGAAATGGCTGAGCGCATGATGGATCAGGTGATGCCGCCGCCATTTTCCACAGCGGATTTTCGGGCGCGGGTCGCGGCGCAGGCTGAAGCCCATGCCGGCGACGATTATGGCGACCATCGCTTCAACCCCGGCCATCCCAGGCTGACGCAACTGAAGGCGCTGCGCGATGCCGCCGTGCTGATCCCGGTCGTCGACCACGGACGCGATGCGACCGTGCTCTTGACCAAGCGGGCGGAAAAGCTGCGCAGCCATTCCGGGCAAGTGGCTTTCCCCGGCGGTACGATCGATCCGACCGATCCGACACCGGAAGCAGCAGCGCTGCGCGAGACTTTCGAGGAAATCGGGCTTGGCCAGGACCGCATCGAGATCATCGGCCGCATGCCCGATTATGTCGCCGGCAGTGGCTATCGTATCGCCCCGGTGCTGGCGATCGTGAAGCCGGGCTTCACTCTGTCGCTCAATGCCGACGAGGTCGATGCCGCCTTCGAAGTGCCGCTCTCGTTCCTGATGGATCCGGCCAACCACACCAGGGACAGCCGCATGTGGAACGAGCTCGAATGGTTCTTCTACGAAATGCCCTATGGCGGCCAGCGCATCTGGGGCGTCACCGCCGGCATCATCCGCACGCTCTATGAAAGGCTCTATGCTTGAGTGATCCGATATCGCTGGCGGGCAAGGCGGACTGGCTCGGTGAAAAACATCTGCAGCGGCTGCTTGCCGTGCTGGCGCAAAGCGGTGAAGAAGCCCGTATCGCCGGCGGCGCGGTGCGCAATGCGCTGATCGGTCAGCTGGTGGCAGATATCGATATCGCCACGACCTGCCTGCCCGAGGAAACAATCCGCCGCGCCGAAGCGGCGGGCTTCAAGGCGGTGCCGACCGGCATCGAACACGGCACGATCACGGTGATCGCCGGTGGCACGCCCTATGAAATCACCACGCTGCGCGCAGACATCGAGACCGACGGCCGCCGCGCCAAAGTGACGTTCGGCCGCGACTGGAAGGCCGACGCCGAACGGCGCGATTTCACCATCAACGCACTGTATGCCGAGGCCGACGGCACGGTCATCGACCTGGTCGGCGGTGTCGGCGATATCGAGGCGCGCAGGCTGCGCTTCATCGGCGATGCCGAGCAGCGCATCCGCGAAGATTATCTGCGCATCCTGCGCTTCTTCCGCTTCTTCGCCTGGTATGGCGACGGCCGGCCTGATGCCGAGGGACTGAAAGCCTGCGCACGGCTCAAGGACGGGCTCGAAAAACTCTCGGCGGAGCGCATCTGGTCCGAGCTGAAGAAGCTTCTGTCGGCCCCGGACCCGTCGCGCGCGCTGTTATGGATGCGCCAGGCCGGCGTGCTGACCGGCGCCCTGCCGGAGAGTGAGAAATGGGGCATCGATGCCATTCACGGGCTGACAAAGACCGAGAAGGATCTGGGCTGGGCGCCGGATCCGCTGCTCAGGCTGGAGGCCATTGTGCCGCCCGATGCGGCGCGGATGACGACACTGGCTGAGCGGCTGAAGCTGTCCACCAATGAGGCGGAGCGCCTGCGACACTGGGCGCTGACGGGTGCCATCGAACCGAAGACGAGTGAAGCGGAGCTGGCAAAGCTGCTTTATGCAGGCCATCGCCAGGGCTTTGTCGATCGCTTTCGGCTGTCGCTCGCCTCGGCGCGGTCGCGCGCCGTCGAGGACAATGACGCGCTTGTCCAGGCCGGCGGTTTTTCGCGCCTGCTGGCCTTTGCGCTGAAATGGGAAAAGCCGGTATTTCCGGTCAAGGGTGCCGATCTGACGGCGCTTGGCGCGTCGCCGGGACCGAAACTCGGCGCGATCCTGAAAAACCTGGAAAAGGAATGGATCGGTGCCGGCTTTACGCTCGATCGCGACGCGCTGCTTGAGCGCGCCGCAGAAGCCTTGAAGGCCGGCTAAGGTATTTTATTCAGGCCGCGTCGCGGACCTTTTCGATGCGCGAACGGATCGCTTCGATCATCGTCTCGCGGATGACCGTTTCGCCATGCGTCTCGCGCAAATGGTCGACGGCGCGGCGCATGACCTCGGCTTCCTCGTCGGCACGAGTGTGCCAGTCACAGCCGGGAACCAGCGAGCCGCAATGGAACTCCTTCATAGGATTTTCTCCTTTCCTCCTGGGAGCCTGTGCCTCTCATGGGCACGAAGCTCCGCCACCTTTGTTTCGCGCCCAGTCGCAGCAGTCGGTTTTGGGGGCACGTACGGGGGAACAAGCATAACACGGTTCGGCGGTTTTGGTTGCCGTGGGCGCGAAAAAGGCGGAGCAGCGCTGCTCCGCCTCTCTACGCTACCCCGGAGCAAGACCAGCTTGGTCTTGTCCCGACAGGGCCGTCACTTCACGATCTTGACGGACTCGGCAACTTTGTTCTTGCCGCTCATGTCCCAGGAAACGCGGACCTTTTCGCCGGCCTTCAGGCCAGGATCCTTGAAGGTCTTGGGCAGCGTAAAGGTCGATCCATCGTCCAGAACAAGGTTCATGGCCGTTCCATCATAGGTTTTGACCGTGCCCGTGGTGTGCTTGACCGCGGCAAAGGCAACCGAGCCTGAAGCGAGAAGGGCAGCGGCGGCTGCCGTTACAATGAGCTTTCGCATGGTAAGTACTCCTGGAAAATGCGGACATCCGTTTCTTGAGAATGCTCCGCCTTGTTCAGGGCCGTCCGGTAGCGTCGTGTCGCGGTTCGGGACTGAACCACCGGCGCTTCCCGGCCCGGAAACGACAAATAGTCGTTTTATTTCAATTGCCTATTAGACGAAAAAGATAATCAGGACGCCACATTGCCTGCCCAGATTCGGCGAATGGGACAGCTTTGCGGCTCACGCTCCGCTCACCGATTTGTTACGGCCACCTGACCTCCGGCGGCAGGCTGGACAGGATCGAGGCGACATTGCCGCCGGTCTTCAGGCCGAAGATGGTGCCGCGATCGTGAAGAAGGTTGAATTCGACGTAACGGCCGCGGCGGATGAGCTGTTCGTCGCGGTCGTCATCTGTCCAGTTTTCGTTGAAATGGGCTCGAACCAGGTGGCCGTAGACGACGAGAAAAGAACGCCCGACATCCTGGACGAAATTCAAATCGGCATTCCAGCCGCCTTTGTCCTCGCCCGAATGCAGCCAGTCGAAAAAGATGCCGCCGACGCCGCGCGGTTCGTTGCGGTGCGGCAGATAGAAATACTCGTCGCACCAGGCCTTGAATTTGGGGTGGTCGGCGACGGCGGCATTCTTCTCGCAGGCGAACTGCATGGCGCGGTGGAAGGCGACCGTGTCGGGGTGATCCTCGGTGCGGTTGCGGTCGAGCACCGGGGTCAGGTCGGCGCCGCCGCCGAACCAGTGGCGCGACGTCACGACCATGCGGGTGTTCATGTGCACGGCCGGCACGTTGGGGCTCCAGGGATGGGCGATCAGGGAAATGCCTGATGCCCAGAAGCTCGGGTCTTCCTCGGCACCGGGCATCTGCTTGCGGAATTCCGGCGAGAACTCGCCATAGACGGTGGAGGTGTGGACACCGACCTTCTCGAAAACGCGGCCACGCATCATCGACATGGTGCCGCCGCCACCCTTGCCCTGGTCGCGCTCCCACGGCGTCCTTTCGAAGCGACCGGGCGACCAGGCGGCCAGCGGCCCCTGCAGTTCCTGCTCGATCTGCTCGAAAGTGGTGCAAATGCGCTCGCGCAGCGTCTCGAACCAGAGCCTGGCCTTCATCTTCTTCTGTTCGATGTCGGCCGGCAGGCCTGCCGGTATTTCAGGTCGTTCCAAAATCAGGTCTCCGGTCGCAGCCGACAAATGACTCGTCTTTTTAGGGCGCGATCCCTAATCTCTTAAGGGCAAGGGTCAAGTGTCATCTGGTCAAGGCCCCAGGAGTTCTTTCATGCGCACCCCGGCAAGACCGCCGCTGGATGGCTTGAAGAAGCGGCTCGACCGTTCGCGCGCCGAGCGCGAGCGCATGCCGCGCGACGGTTTTCTGCGTGAAACCTTCGTCCTGCCGCGTTCGGATGCGCGGCTCAAAGCCAAGGAATGGTTCGAACGCTTTCCCAAGCAGGCCTACTGGACCGAGATCGAAAGCTGGTTCGAACGGCCGGGAGATGTGATCGAATTCACCATAAGGCGGCTGCCTGCAGCGGATTAGGGGTGGACCAAGGCGGAGGGCATGCGCCCTACACGCAGGATTGCCGTGCCGGGTTGAAGACGACGGGATAGGCGTGCTCGTCGAGCATATCGAGGAACGCATCCAATCCTTTTGTCTTGATGAAGTCCAACTCCATGCCAGAGATCAAATGGACGCAAAGGATTGCAACCTCATCGTCGTCGATGGTGAGCTGCTCTGCAATACGTTGGTCCGGGGCGATGATGGGCGTCAAAAACAGGAAAGTTCTGAAGTCCGACCCTGAGGCTGGCGGCCAGGGCATCGCAATGCGGTGGCCAAAGCCCAACCATGTATTGTCTATGAACGGATACTCCGCCAGCCACCTAAGATTGCTCAGGATCTTCGGTTCAGGTTCACGAACGTACCACATCAACTCAGCCCGCCGCTTGATGCCGTCGCCAACGGTTGGAGGAACAGCCATGCGCCGATCGCTCATGCCGTTGGTAAGGAGCACAAGGCCGCCACCCACGGGATCGATGAGTGAGAAGTCTCGGCCGAACGCAAGAACCTCGACGCTATCAGGCCCGTTGGCGGGGAAGACATGGGCGGGTTCACCCAGCTCTTCGGTATAGGCAGATCTTCTGTGTTCGCTGTTGGGGCTTCCGGATTTCGGTGGCTCGCCTCCGAGAAATCTCTTCAAACCTGGAAGCCGAACCATTTCCCATCCGCTCCTAACGTGCCAACCACGCATGGCATGATTTCAGTCGCATGACTTATTGCTCCCTGTCATCGGGGTGCGCGTTCATCTGCTATTATTTCGTCTCGGGGCTTTCTTGCCGCGCGTATATACCAGGGAGAACCATTAGCCGCCGCGCTCCCGCTCCCTCCCTTGCCAGCCGATCCTCTCTGTTTCTCAAGGGGCATTTGTCGATCGACATGCAGCCGCAGCCGATGCAGTCGGTCAGGCCATCGCGCAGCTTCTTCAACTGGCTGATCTTGCGGTCGAGGTCGTCGCGCCAGCCGGTCGACAAGAGGTTCCAGTCCTCACGCGTCGGCGTGCGGCCTTCGGGCAGGGATTGAAGCGCCGCCGCGATCTCGGCCAGCGAGATGCCGACCTCCTGCGCGACCCGGATGATCGCCACCCGCCGCAGCACGTCGCGGCCATAGCGCCGCTGGTTGCCTGACGTGCGGTGGCTGCGGATCAGGCCGCGCGCCTCGTAGAAATGCAGCGCCGACACCGCCACGCCGCTGCGCATGGCCACCTGGCCAACCGTCAATTCCTTTGCCGGAGCCATTTCGACTTTTCCGCTTGACCTCAACTTAAGTTGAGCTTGTAGCCAAGAAATGTCGATAGGGCAATTGAGGAGAAGGCGATGTGCGCCTGGGTGAGAATGACGCAAGAAATAAAGGCCGTTCGCGACGGCGACGAGGAATTAGCCGAGCTGCCGGATCGCTTCGCCGGCGACCATGGCGACGGACAGCGCGACGTTGATGCTGCGTGTGCCCGGCTGCATCGGGATCGTCAGCCGCGCATCCGCCACCTGATGGACAGGATCTGGTACCCCAGCCGATTCTCGGCCGAACAGCAGGATGTCGCCGGCGGCGAAGTTGAAGCCCGTGTAGGCGGTCGCGGCTTTGGTGGTGAGCAGCACCAGCCGGCGCTCGCTCGCTTGGCGCCAGTCCTCGAAGGCGTTCCAGTCGACATGCCGGGTCAGAGCGGCCATTTCGAGATAGTCCATGCCGGCTCGCTTGAGCGCTTTGTCGGAGAGCGGGAAGCCTGCCGGCTCGATAATGTCGACGCCAAGACCGAGGCAGGCGGCGAAGCGCAGGATTGTCCCGGTGTTGCCGGCAATGTCAGGCTGGTAGAGCGCGATGCGGAGACGGTGGTTCATTTCCGCGTCTTTCTAATAAGTGGCAGATCGGCCACAGCGGGCTCCTGGTTTTGGAAATTGCTGGACCTGCGGGTGGCCATTTTCTGCGAAGTCGATTATACCGCACGCATTGTCAACCCGAACCGATGGAGGGGTATTTCATGATGGCCATGCACATCCAGCGCCCCTCCCGTGGGCTTACCTGCCTGCCGGCGGTTTCGGTACGACGATTTACCTGACTTCTTAGATTTGATCGCACCGATTCCCGCCGAACCCAGTTTTCGGCTTTCGAAGGAATCCTGCGATGTTTTTCAACCTGTTGAAGGGGCCAAGCGCCCCAGTTGAGCGTGTCCTGACCGAGGTGTCCCCTCGTGTCCCGACCGATGCAATCCGTGCCTCCGGCCGAATGCCCGCGCACGACACTGCTTCGCTTTTTTATCTCTATTTGCACACGGAGGACGGACCAATGTTCGATCCCTATAAAATACCTGGTTCAAGAAGCCTGCACGAGCGCAAGACGGCGACCTGGGCGTTGCTGATCGGCGAGACCTATTCGTCGGCGGTTCACGCCGAGACGCGCCGGCGTCCGCATCGCGGCATGTTGCCGGATGTCGATTTCTCGCGCGCGGTTCCTGACCACAGCCGGCCGTCGCTGGTGCGCCGGATCATCCGGCTGATCCGGCCGGGCGCGAAAAACCGGGCTGGCGGCGGCGTGCCGTCAGGTCAGTCGAATGCGTCTGTCGGCGAAAAGCCCGCAAGTCCCTATATTGCGCGAAGCAGGACCGATGGCCCGGGTGATTCCGGGCCGTCGGTCCTCGACGCCGTACGCTCCGGGGACTTCTCCCGCGCCGCGTGAGCGGACAACAGTTTTGTGAGCATCACGATGTTTAACTGGTTTGAAAAAAGGCTCGATCCGTTCCCGGCAGCGGAACCGGTCGAGCCGCCGAAGACGCTGGTTGCCTTCTGCGTGCATTATACGCGTGGCGCGTGGCCCTACATCATCGTCGATGCGGTTCTGGTGACGGCGATCGCGGTCGCCGAAGTGTGGATGTTCGGCTTCATGGGCCGTATCGTCGATTGGCTGTCCGGCCAGAATCGCGAAACCTTCCTGCAGACCGAGAGCTGGAAGCTCGCCGGCATGGCCTTCGTCGTGCTGTTCGCGCTGCCGGGCACGGTATGGCTGCATTCGCTGCTCAACCAGCAGACGCTGATGGGCAACTACCCCATGCGCATCCGTTGGCAGGTGCATCGCTACCTCTTGAAGCAGTCGATGAGCTTCTACCAGGACGAGTTCGCAGGCCGCATCGCCACCAAGCTGATGCAGACGGCACTCGCCGTGCGCGAATGCGTCATCAAGGTGATCGACGTCCTCAACTACGTCATCGTCTATTTCCTCGGCATGCTCTTCATCGTCGGTTCGGCCGACTTGCGGTTGGCAGCCCCGCTTGGCGTCTGGCTGCTCGGCTATATCGGGCTGTTGCGCTACTTCATTCCGAAGCTCGGCAAGGTCGGCGAGGCGCAGGCCAATGCGCGCTCGACCATGACCGGCCGCGTCGTCGACAGCTACACCAACATCCAGACGGTCAAGCTGTTTTCCCATGCGCGCCGCGAAGCAACGTTCGCCAAAGAGGGGATGGCCGGCTTCCTCGACACGGTCTACCGGTCGATGCGGCTGGTGACGGTGCTGTACGGTCTGCTCTACATCCTCAACGCGTTGCTGCTGTTCTCGGTCACCGCGCTGGCGTTGTGGCTGTGGCTCGGCCAGGTGGTGACGATCGGCGCGGTTGCCGTGGTAATCGGCCTTGTGCTCAGGATGTGGGGCATGTCGCAGTGGATCATGTGGGAAATGTCTGGCCTGTTCGAGAACATCGGTACGGTGCAGGACGGCATCGCCTCGATCTCGCTGCCACGCCTGGTCGAGGACCGGCCGGGGGCGAAGGACATTGCCGTCACCAAGGGTGAGATCCGCTTCGACGATATCCGCTTCCACTACGGCAAGCAGAAGGGCGTCATCGAGAGCCTGTCGCTGACGGTGAAGCCCGGCGAGAAGGTCGGCATTGTTGGCCGCTCTGGTGCCGGCAAGTCGACGTTGGTCAATCTCCTGCTGCGGTTCTACGACCTCGAGAACGGCCGGATCCTGATCGACGGCCAGGAGATCGCTTCGGTGACGCAGGATTCGCTGCGCGCACAGATCGGCATGGTGACGCAGGACACCTCGCTGCTGCACCGTTCGGTGCGCGACAACATTCTCTATGGCCGGCCTGACGCCAGCGAGGAGATGCTCGTCGAGGCAGCCGGGCGGGCCGAGGCGCTGGAGTTCATCGCCGGGCTTTCGGACCACACTGGACGCAAAGGGCTCGACGCCCATGTCGGCGACCGCGGCGTCAAATTGTCCGGCGGCCAGCGGCAACGCATCGCCATAGCTCGCGTTATGTTGAAGGACGCGCCGATACTTATCCTTGACGAAGCGACCTCGGCGCTGGATTCCGAAGCCGAGGCCGCCATCCAGGAGAATCTCTACAAGCTCATGCAAGGGAAGACCGTCATCGCCATCGCGCACCGGCTGTCGACCATTGCGGCGATGGACAGGCTCGTCGTCCTCGACAAGGGCCGTATCATCGAGGAGGGGACGCACGAGGAACTCGTCGCCAGCGGCGGGCTCTACGCGCAGCTGTGGCAGCGTCAGTCGGGCGGGTTCCTGCTCGACGACGATCCGGTCGACGCCGCCAATGACGCCGTTGCCAACGATATCGGCATGAAAGGTGAAGCCGCGGAATGATGACGTCAGCATGATGACAGCCGTCTATCGCTGGTTCGAGAACTGGGTCTTTCCGTTCAGGGAGCCCGCGATTCTTCGGCCACCGTCAGGCGTCGGCGGCTTCCTCTGGCACTATGTCGGGCAGGCGAAATTCGCCTTCTTCGCCATGCTGGTCATCGGCGGCATCGCGCCGCTGGTCGAGGCCGGGCTGTTCTACTTCGTCGGGCGACTGGTCGATATCCTCGACCAGTTGCCTGGCGAGCGTAGCTGGCACGCGCTGTGGACTGCCGCCGGTCCCGAGCTTGTCTTCATGGTCGCGGTGGTGCTGGTTATCCGCACCGTCGTGGTCGGCCTGTCGGCGCTGGTCGACGAGCAGACCATTACACCGGGCTTCTACAATCTGGTGCGCTGGCAGGCGCATCGGCACGTATCGCGACAGTCCTACACTTTCTTCCAGAACGATTTTGCCGGTCGCATCGCGACAAAAGTCTGGCAGGCGGGGCAAGCGACCGGCGACCTGATGGAGAGTTTCATCGAGGTCATCTGGTTCATGCTCATCTATACGGTGACGACGCTGGCGCTGGTCGCGGGGCTCGATCTGCGCCTGGCCATGCTGGTGGTGATCTGGATCCTCGCTTTCGCCTGGCTGGCCAAGCTCTATCTGCCCTCGATCCGCAGGCATGCCGAGGCCACGGCTGAAGCTGGTTCGATGATCAATGGGCGCATCATCGATTCCTATTCCAACGTGCAGACGCTGAAGCTGTTCTCGGCCGATGGCGACGACCGCTACATCCGGAACGGCTTCGACATCTATCTCGACGCGCTGCGGCCTTTCACCCGCCGGCTGACCGGCGTGCGCATGGCGCTGACGACGCTGTCGGGCATTATGATCTCAGCGATTGGCTGCTTTGCGGTCTATCTCTGGGTCGAAGGGTCGATCACCGTCGGCGCCGTCGCCTTCACGCTGTCGCTGGTGCTGCGGCTCAACATGCTGCTCGGGCGGGTGATGATGCAGCTCAACGGCATTTTGCGAAACCTCGGCGTGCTGGAGAACTCCAAGGCGCTGATCTCGCAGTCGCTCGGCCTCATCGATGCGCCCGACGCCAAGGAGCTTGTCGTGGCCGGCGGTCGCATCGACGTGAAAAATGTCGAGTTCCATTACGGCAAGGGGTTCGGTGTGCTCAACGGCATCGACCTTGTGGTGCGGCCGGGCGAAAAGGTCGGGCTGGTCGGGCCGTCGGGTGCCGGCAAGACGACGCTCGCCAACCTGATCCTGCGGCTCTACGACCTCGAGAGCGGACAGATCACCATTGACGGCCAGAACATCGCTGAGGTGACACAGAATTCGCTGCGCGCCAATATCGGTGTCGTCAGCCAGGACACCGCGCTCTTCCATCGCTCGCTACGCGACAACATCAAGCTCGGCATGCCTGATGCAACCGACGCCGAGGTGATCGCGGCGGCGAAGAAGGCCGAGGCGCACGAGTTCATACTGGGTCTGCGCGACAACCGGGACCGTTCTGGCTACGAGGCCTTTGTCGGCGAACGCGGCGTCAAACTGTCGGGCGGCCAGCGCCAACGTGTGGCGATCGCACGCGTCTTCCTCAAGGATGCGCCGATCCTGATCCTCGACGAGGCGACATCGGCGCTCGATTCCGACATCGAGGCGGCGATCCAGGAGAATCTGACGCGGCTGATGGAGAACAAGACGGTCATTGCCATCGCGCATCGGCTGTCGACCATTGCAGCACTCGATCGTCTCGTGGTGCTGGACGGCGGCCGCATCGTCGAACAAGGTACGCATGACGAGCTGGTGGCGCTGGACGGGCTCTATTCGCGGCTGTGGAAACGGCAGTCCGGCGGCTTCCTCTATCACGAGGAAAGCGTGCTGGAAGAGACACGGCCGGCGGAGTAAAACGCGATCATGTCGGTCAGGATGCCCTCGAATTTTGGACAAAGCAGCGCGCAGGAGCGCGCGCTGGACCTGCTCGGCCACGAGATACTGGCCGAAAAAGCGGCCGCCCTCGGCCGCACTGGCCAACGTGTCGAGGAAACGCTGAAGAAGCTGCGCGAGAATCGTGAGCAAGACCAGCGCGCCCGGCTGCTGAAGGAAGCCGCCGCGGCGGTGCATGCCTATTTCATCCAGCGCGAACTTTGCGGCTTACGCCGGCATGAGTCGGTGATCCGCGAATACGACATCCCAAGGGCGGTGCTGGTCAGGCTCGGCGCCAGCTAAAGGCTGCCGGCAACGTCATTCTAGCCATTCGGTGATGAAGCTGCCGCTTTCGTGGATGTCGGTCGATTCGAGCGGGCCTGGGCCGAGATTGGTGAATTTGTGCGGTGTGTTCGGTGGCACGATGAGGATCTGGCCGGCCGTGGCCTCGATCTGCTGGTCGCCGATCGAGAACAGGCCGGTCCCCTGGCGGACGATGAAGATCTCGCAATAGGGGTGGGTGTGCAGCCGCGGGCCGCCGCCGATCTCCGCCTGGTAATTGAAGATCAGGCAAGAGTTGGAGCCATGGGCGGCGAGTTGCAATTCGCCCTGCCAAAGGCCGGGCGTCCTGGTCCAGGTCTCGCGGTCGATGATGTGTGCCATGCCAGCGAGACTAGATCACGGCAACCTGTCCTGTCGAGACAGGCGGGATGCCCAGGATTTGCTGATATTTCCCTGTTGTTTAGCCGCCTTTGCCGGCCTTTGGACATCTGGCCGACTGACGCGCTCTTCTGTCCCCGCGACAATCTGCCCTTGTGGCCTCACCCCGCTGGACAAAAACAGGCTTCACGCATAAACCGAACTCCAAATGCCGGAGGAATTCGCTAGCTTGTTCGCCATGCGCTGTCGGGCCGGCGCGATGGAGCGGGAACAAAGCTCGACCGCCGGCTCGGAAGAGGCGAAAGGATCAGGCACCCGTGAGCGCAACCGACACCCAGGATCCCAACCGTCGTGATTTTCTCTACGTCGCCACCGGCATGGCCGCAGTGGTCGGCGCAGGGGCCGTCGCCTGGCCGTTCATCGACCAGATGCGCCCCGATGCCTCGACGCTGGCGCTGGCCTCGGTCGAGGTCGATGTTTCCTCGCTGACGCCCGGCATGTCCTTGATCGTCAAATGGCGCGGCAAGCCGGTCGTGGTGCGCAACCGCACCGAGCAGGAGATGAAGGACGGCGAGGCCGTCAATCTTGCCGATCTCAAGGATCCGATCGCCCGCAACGCCAATCTGCCGGCTGACGCGCCGGCGACCGACGCCAACCGCACCACGCCCGGCAAGGAAGCCTGGATGGTGATGGTGCAGGTCTGCACGCATCTGGGATGTATTCCGCTCGGTCAGGAAGGCGATTTCGGCGGCTGGTTCTGCCCGTGCCATGGCTCGGTGTACGATACCGCCGGCCGTATCCGCAAAGGCCCGGCGCCGGAGAACATGGCCGTGCCGGTATTCAAGTTCATTTCCGATACCAAAATCCTTATCGGTTGAGGCAGGGGATATTTCGATGAGCGAGGGACACTCGACCTATACGCCCAAGACCGGTATCGAACGCTGGTTCGACGCCCGCATGCCGCTGCCGCGCATGGTCTATGACAGTTTCATCGCCTATCCGGTGCCGCGCAACCTCAACTATGCCTGGACCTTCGGCGGCATCCTGGCGATCATGCTGGTGGCGCAGATCCTGACCGGCATCGTGCTGGCCATGCACTATACGGCCGACACCAATCTCGCTTTCGGCTCGGTCGAGAAGATCATGCGCGACGTGAATTCGGGCTGGCTGTTGCGCTATCTCCATTCCAACGGCGCCTCGTTCTTCTTCGTCGCCGTCTACATCCACATCTTCCGCGGGCTCTATTACGGCTCCTACAAGGCGCCGCGCGAGCTGCTGTGGATTCTCGGCTGCATCATCTACCTCTTGATGATGGCGACCGGCTTCATGGGCTATGTGCTGCCCTGGGGTCAGATGAGCTTCTGGGGCGCTACCGTCATTACCGGCTTCTTCAGCGCCATTCCATTGGTCGGCGACTGGATCCAGCAGCTGCTGCTCGGTGGTTTTGCCGTCGACAATCCGACGCTCAACCGCTTCTTTGCGCTGCATTACCTGTTGCCGTTCATGATTGCCGGCGTCGTCGTGCTGCACGTCTGGGCGCTGCATGTGGTGGGCCAGTCGAACCCGACCGGCATCGAGGTCAAGTCGAAGACCGACACCGTCGCCTTCACGCCCTATGCGACCATCAAGGACGCGTTCGGCATGATCGTGTTCCTGTTCGTCTTCGCCTATTTCGTCTTCTACCTGCCGAATTTCCTCGGCCATCCCGACAATTACACGGTCGCCAACCCGCTGAAGACGCCGGCTCACATCGTGCCGGAATGGTACTTCCTGCCATTCTACGCGATCCTGCGTGCCATCACCTTCAACATCGGGCCGATCAACTCCAAGCTCGGCGGTGTGCTGTGCATGTTCGGCGCCATTGTCATGCTGTTCCTGGTGCCGTGGCTCGACACCTCCAAGGTGCGCTCGGCGGTCTACCGGCCCTGGTACAAGCTGTTCTTCTGGCTCTTCGTGGCCGACGCCATCCTGCTCGGTTGGCTGGGCTCGCAGCCGGCTGAAGGCAGCTTCGTGTTCATGGCGCAGATGGCGACGCTGTTCTACTTTGCCTTCTTCCTCGTCGTCCTGCCGGTGCTCGGCTTGATCGAGACGCCGCGCAGGCTGCCGAATTCGATCACTGAGGCGGTGCTGGAGAAGAACAAGGGTGCCGGTGGGGGACATCCGGCAGGTGCGAACGCCGCGCCGGAAACCAAGGGCTGAGCGAGAATCTAAGGGGATTTGGCATGAAAAAGATTCTCACCTCGCTCGCCCTGCTTGGCCTGTTGGCTGGCGGCATCGGAGCGGTCGGCAGCGTGGCGATGGCCGCTGAAGAGGCGCATAACGCGGCGGCGCCGACGCATTTCCCGATCGACGAGCCGAAGGAAATGGACTGGAGCTTTGCCGGCCCGTTCGGCACCTACGACAAGGCGCAGCTGCAGCGCGGCCTGAAGGTCTACAAGGAAGTCTGCTCGGCCTGCCACTCGATGAATTTGGTGGCGTTCCGTACGCTGGAAGGCCTCGGCTATTCGGAAGCGCAGGTGAAGTCCTTTGCCGCCGAATACACCATCCATGACGGTCCCAACGATGCAGGCGACATGTTCGACCGGCCGGGTAAGCCGTCGGACCATTTCCCGGCGCCGTTCGCCAATGAGGAGGCGGCTGCCGCCTCGAACGGTGGCGCAGCCCCGCCCGACATGTCGCTGCTGGCCAAGGCACGCGGTGTCGAGCGCGGCTTCCCGCGCTTCGTCTTCGATATCTTTACCCAGTACGCCCAGGGCGGCCCGGATTACATCCATTCGCTGCTGACCGGCTACGACGAGACGCCGCCGGCGGGAATGGTCATCCCGGAAGGCACCCACTACAATCCGTACTTCATGTCCGGCGTTTCGCTGAAGATGCCGAAGCCGCTGTCCGACGGCCAGGTGACCTATGATGACGGTTCGCCGCAGACGGTCGACCAGTATTCGCGCGACGTCTCGGCCTTCCTGATGTGGGCGGCCGAACCGCATATGGAAGACCGCAAGAAGACCGGCTTCCGCGTGCTGGTGTTCCTGGCTTTGTTCGGGACGCTGATGTATCTGACCAAGCGCAAGGTTTGGGAAGGCGTGGCGCATTAAGCCGTCGCTATCCCTGTGAAATCGGCAAGGGCGTCTTCGGGCGCCCTTTTTGCTTGCCGAAGCGGGCAGGGATTCAGCGCCTGGGCGCGACCACCCGTCCAATCAAACAAGTCCGTTGGCACGGCGCCATGCTATTGGTATTGCACGCGCGGCCGGCGATGAAAGATTGCCGGCGCCATGGCATTTGGAAATCGATGATGCGGCTACGCGACTGTCACAACTTTTCCGATTTCCGGCGCATGGCACAGCAGCGGCTGCCGGGGCCGATCTTCAACTACATAGACGGCGCGGCCGACGACGAGGTCACCTATCGCCGCAACACCGAGAGTTTCGAGCGCTGCGACCTTGTTCCCAATGTGTTGCGCGGTGTCAGCGAGATCGACATGTCGGTGACCGTGATGGGCCAGAAACTGGCCATGCCCGTCTATTGCTCGCCGACCGCCTTGCAGCGGCTGTTCCATCATCAGGGCGAGCGTGCGGTGGCCAAGGCTTCGGCCAAGTTCGGCACGATGTTCGGCGTGTCCTCGCTCGGCACGGTGAGCCTCGAGGAAGCGCGCAAGATCAGCAGCAGCCCGCAGGTCTACCAGTTCTATTTCCACCGGGATCGCGGCCTCAACCGGGCGATGATGCAGCGGGCCAAGGCGGTCGGCGTCGAGGTGATGATGCTGACCGTTGACAGCATCACCGGAGGTAACCGCGAGCGCGACAAGCGCACCGGCTTTGCCATTCCCTTCAAGCTCAACCTTGCCGGCATGCTGCAGTTTGCGCTCAAGCCCGGCTGGGCGATCAACTATTTCACCCATGAGGGGTTCAAGCTGCCGCAGCTCGACGAGCATGTCGACATGGGCGGCGGCACGATGTCGATCAGCCGCTACTTCACCGAGATGCTCGATCCGTCGATGACCTGGGACGACGTCGCCGAGATGGTCAGGCTGTGGGGAGGCCCGTTCTGCCTCAAGGGCGTCATGTCGGTGGAGGATGCCAAACGCGCCGTCGAGATCGGCTGCAGCGGCATTGTGCTGTCGAACCATGGCGGCCGGCAGCTGGACGGCTCGCGGGCGGCCTTCGACCAGCTGGCCGAGATCGTCGACGCCGTCGGCGACAGAATAGACGTCATCATGGATGGCGGCGTGCAGCGCGGCACGCATGTGCTGAAGGCGCTGTCGCTCGGGGCCAAGGCTGTCGGCGTCGGTCGCTACTATCTGTTCCCGCTGGCGGCGGCCGGCCAGCCAGGGGTCGAGCGGGCGCTCGAGCAGATGCGGGTCGAGATCGAGCGCGGCATGAAGCTGATGGGCTGCAGTTCGATCGAACAATTGTCGCGCACGAATCTCCGTTTCAGGTAATCTCGGCTCATGAAATCCTCGCTCGAAGACACGCTGCTCGCCGCGATCCGCACCATTCCGGACTATCCCAAGCCCGGCATCCTGTTTCGCGACATCACCACGCTGCTCGGCAATGCGCGTGCCTTCCGCCGCGCCATTGACGAGCTGGTGCATCCCTATGCCGGCCAGAAGATCGACAAGATCGCCGGCATCGAGGCGCGCGGCTTCATCCTCGGCGGCGCCGTCGCGCATCAGCTTTCGGCTGGCTTCGTGCCAATCCGCAAGAAGGGCAAGCTGCCCTACGAGACGGTGCGCGTCGCCTACAGCCTGGAATACGGGCTGGACGAGATGGAGATGCACAAGGACGGTATTGTGCCGGGCGAGAAGGTGATCCTGGTCGACGACCTGATCGCCACCGGCGGCACGGCGGAGGCTGCGGTCAAGCTGCTCAGGCAGATCGGCGCCGATATCCTCGCCGCATGCTTTGTCATCGATTTGCCGGATCTGGGCGGGCGCGCCAAGCTGGAAGCGCTCGGGGTTCCGGTGCGAACGCTGATCGGGTTTGAGGGACATTGAGCTGAGCGGTTCTCCCTTCTCCCCTTGTGGGAGAAGGTGGCCTCGCGAAGCGAGGTCGGATGAGGGGTGTTCCAGGGAACGCCGACGTCTCACTCCGCTGGAACACCCC
>NZ_VFTC01000047.1 GCF_007003975.1 Mesorhizobium sp. WSM4306 | reverse complement strand
GCCGGTCAGGTGACGATGGCGGCGATTGCCTTCAACATGCGCCGATGGGCTGCCATCACGGGATAGGTGCGCCCAAAACCAGGCCGAGTGGCCCAAACACCCACCTCAAACCTCAAAACAAGCCTCAATCCAAAAGAGGCAAGCGACAATCTGCTGTCCTCAGCACTCTCTCACGCAACTGCGCAACAGGCCCACGAGGGGGGAGATCGAATATCACGACGGCTTTCGCTAATTTTCAACCTAAGAAAAGAGCCGGCGCCGACGCCTCCAATCTCCCCCCCTCGTGGGGGAGATGCCCGGCAGGGCAGAGGGGGGCGCGAAGGAATGTCACGCTTGTGGCGACTTTTCCTTTTTAGCCTAAAGCCACTCCAGACGCCCGTCTTGCAGCCTGAGTATTCGATCCTGCGGCACTTCCAGGTTCGCTGCTTCCTTTTCGGAAACACCTTCCACCATCCTGAACAGGGTCCGCACGACGCCACCATGGGTGACGCAGACGGTCTGGCGGTTTAGCGCGTCGAACCACGGCTTCACCCGTTCGAGCAGCATCTGGTAGCTTTCGGCGCCCTCGCCCGGCGGATGGAAATTCCACTTGTCGCGGCGGCGTGCCTTCGGCGAGCCGGGGCTGTGCGCCTCAAGTTCGGCAAAGGTAAAGCCCTGCCAGTCGCCAAAGTGCACTTCGACCAGGCGCGGGTCGGTGCGGTAGGCGTCCGGATCGAGCCCCATCGCCGCGCGCAGCCGCTGCATCGTCTCACGCGTCCGCTTCATCGGGCTGGCGACAAAGTCGAAATCTTCGGGCTTCCGGATCAGTTCGGCCAGCCGCCGTCCGTTGCGGGTCGCCTGCTCGCGGCCGAGTTCATTGATATCGGTGTCGGCCTGGCCCTGCAGCCGGGCGTCTGCATTCCACTGCGTCTGGCCGTGGCGCACGATGTAGACGAGCGGAACCATCAGGTCTTCCGGAGATCAGGACAGGCAGGCGGAAACCGCAGCAGGACTATTCCTTGACGGTCGAAATATCCGGCGCGTCGACCGCCTTCATTCCGACGACGTGATAGCCGGAGTCGACATGGTGCACTTCGCCGGTGACGCCACGCGACAGGTCGGACAGGAAGTAGACGCCGGAATCGCCGACTTCTTCCTGGGTGACCGTCTGCTTCAGCGGTGAATTGTATTCGTTCCACTTCAGGATGTAGCGGAAGTCGCCGATACCCGAAGCAGCCAAGGTCTTGATCGGGCCGGCCGAGATGGCGTTGACGCGGATCTTCTTGCCGCCGAGATCGACGGCGAGATAGCGCACGCTGGCTTCGAGCGCGGCTTTGGCGACACCCATGACGTTGTAATGCGGCATGACTTTTTCGGCGCCATAATAGGTCAGCGTCAGCAGCGAGCCGCCATCGGTCATCAGCGCCTCGGCACGCTTGGCGATGGTGGTGAAGGAAAACACCGAAATGTCCATGGTGCGCAGGAAGTTGTCGCGAGTCGTCTCGACATAGCGGCCGGTCAGCTCGTCCTTGTCGGAAAAAGCGATGGCATGGACGAGGAAGTCGAGCTTGCCACCCCAATGCTTGGCGACATTGGCGAAAACCTCGTCGAGGCTCGCCGGGTCGGTGACATCGCAATGGCCGGCGACAAAGGCGCCCAATTCCGCCGCCAGCGGCTCGACGCGCTTCTTGAACGCCTCGCCCTGATAGGTCAGCGCGATCTCGGCGCCGTGGTCGACGCAGGCCTTGGCGATGCCATAGGCGATCGATCTGTTGTTGGCGACGCCCAGTATAAGCCCGCGCTTGCCGGCCATAAGGCCCTGTCCACCCGCCATGTCAGCGCTCTCCGAAAGATTTTCTGCTTTGGAGTGCCTATCGCACAGGGAGAAAGGCGCTTCAAGCGCAGACGGGCCGCGCGTTCAATTCAGACACTCGGCATGAACAACGAATGGGGGATAATAACGGTGTTGTGAGATTCAACGCCTCGCTGCGGTCAGCGCGCCTTGACCGCCCAGGCCCGGCCGACCAGCCGAATCGGCTGATCGGCCTCGGATGCGGCCCTATTCAGCGACTTTGCGCCAGGGAATGAGCATTCCCACCTGCTTGCGGTAGAGGCGGTACTGATCGCCGAACATCCCGATGAGATCGCGTTCCTCCAGGAAGATGCCGAGCAGGATGTAGCCGGTGCTGCCCGCTGCGAAGAGCAGATGGCCCCATGTCATGGACGGCGTCGCCCAGAAGGCCAGGAGAAAGCCGACATAGATCGGGTGCCGGACCCATTTGTAGAAAAGCGGCGTCCTGAACACGGGCTCCGGCAATTCCCTCTTGCGCAAAGCCGCGAAGACCTGGCGCAGGCCGAACAGTTCGAAATGGTTGATCAGGTAGGTGCTGATCAGCAAGACAGCCCAGCCGAGCCAGAACACGCCATGGAGGACGGCGACCCAGAACGGATTCTCGACCGTCCAGACGGGGCCGGGGATCGGCCGCCATTGCCAGTAGAGCAAAAGCAGGATGAGGCTGGCCAAAAGCACATAGGTGCTGCGTTCGGCCGCGTGCGGGACAATCCGCGTCCACCAGCGCTTGAAAACCGGCCGCGCCATGATGCTGTGCTGGGCGGCGAAAAGGCCGAGCAGCAGCGCGTTGACGACGACAGTTTCGACCGGACTTCCTACGATCCCTGAATCGATCGATTTCGGCACGGCAATGTTGCCGACGAACCCAACCGCATAGAGAAACGAACCGAGAAATATCAGGTATGCGGCAACGCCGTAGATAAGGGTGATTACGCCCGCCATGACTGCCCCTCCATGCAAGCATCAAGATTCGGTCGGTCGACCGAATTCATGTCAAAAACCATAGATTCAATTGCGAGTCAACTTGATCGGTCGCTCGACCGAGATATGATGGCGAGACGTCCAGCCCCAGACAGGAGCGTTTATGATCAGCCCAGATTGTGCCGATTCCAGCGGCAGGCACACCGCATGACGGACGCTGTCATGGCGAGACGTCCAGCCCCAGACAGGAGCGTTTATGATCAGCCCAGATTGTGCCGATTCCAGCGGCAGGCACACCGCATGACGGACGCTGTCAAAGCCGTCGTCCCGCCCCAGAACAAGCAAAAGCGCGACACGCGCGCCGAACTGATTTCGGCAGCCGAGCTGTGCCTCTATCGAGGCGGCTATGCCGACCTGTCGACGCGCCGGGTTGCCGAGATCGCCGGCGTTCCGCTCAGCCAGATCCACTATCATTTCGGCTCCAAGGAACGGCTGTTCCTGGCCCTGCTCGACCATCTGAACGAGGGGCTGTTAAAGCGCCAGGCGGAAACCTTTGCAGCACCGATGCCGCTGTGGCAGCGTTGGGAGCGCGCCTGTGATTTCCTCGATGATGATCTGGCGTCCGGCTATGTCCGGATCCTGCACGAGATGATCGCGGCAAGCCTGTCGAGCCCCGAAATCGCCAAGGCGGTGCGCCGCGACCTGCGTGGCTGGTTCGAACTGCTGGACGGACTGGCGCAAGAGGCGGAGCGGCGGTTCGGCCGCCTTGGACCATTCTCCGCCGCCGAAGTGACCAGCCTGGTCAGCGCTGCCTTCCTCGGCAGCGAGACGATGATCCTGCTCGAGATCGAGAGCCCGCACGTTCCGGTGCGGCAGGCGCTGCGCCGCTTCGGCGAAACCATCCGGCGGATGGAGGAAGCAGCGCCCGGCAGCTAGCCAGTGAAGTCAAGCTGCGTCAGCCTTTGCGGCCGCGCATCAGCGCTTCGAGTTCGCCGTCGCCACCTTCCGGCAGCATGATGCGGACATGGGCGTAGAGATCGCCGTGGCCGCCGGCCTTTTCCGGCAGGCCCCTGCCCTTCAGCCGCAGAACCTTGTCCGAACTCGACCATGCCGGGACATTGACCGCCAGCCTGCCGGTCGGCGTGTCGACCGGCACCTTGGCGCCCAGCACCGCATCGGCCAACGCGACCTCCAGATCGGCGTGCAGGTCGCGACCCTCAATGCGGTAGCGCGAATGCCGGCGGATGTGGATCTTGACCAGCGCATCGCCCGGCTGCCCCGGTCCCTGCTCGCCCTGGCCCTTCAGCCGGATGGTCTGGCCCTCCTCGACATAGGCCGGCAGCTTGACCGCAATCTTGCGCCCGTCGGGGAACATGGCGGTCACCTTTTCGGCGGTCGCCATCTCCTCGATGGTGACGTCGAGCGTCACGTTGAGATCGGCCGCCGTCGCCTGCTGGCGGCGGTCGCCCGCACCAGCGCCGCGCGCGCCGGAAAAGGCGTCACCAAAGATCTGGCTGAAGATGTCGCTGTTGCCGTCGAAGGGATCGCCCCCCGGACGGCCCGAACGGAACTCGAAGCGCGAGCCGCCCGCGCCCTGCTGGCGGCGAAAGCCGCCGAACGGATCGCCTCCGGCTGCGCCCTCAAAACCCTGGAATTTCGGCTTGCCGTCGGCGTCGATCTCGCCGCGGTCGAACGCCGCACGGTTCTTCTCGTCGCCGATCACCTCATAGGCCTGGTTGGCCGCGGCAAACCGGTCCTTCGCCTTGGGATCATTCGGATTCTGGTCCGGATGATGCTTCTTGGCGAGCTTGCGGTACGCCGATTTTATGTCCTTGGCCGATGCGTTCTTGGCAACGCCCAGCACCTCATAGGGGTCGCGCATGCGTCCTGCCTGCAAGAAGGGGTGAATCTACAGTTGCCTTCTATATGCGCTCGCATAGGAAGAAATTCCAGTGGCGCATAGCCACATAGACGGCGAAATTGAAGCACCATGAGATTAGGTTTGGTCATTCTGCCGGTGATGGTTGGTACAAGGCCGAGGGATTTGGCCCGGTAGGCGACCTGAAACATGAGCGGCACGAGCTTCTACTATCGCCTTAATCTTTTGCGCGCTCCTATTGTTCGCTTCCGAAACCTGGCGAATGTCGGCCATCGGGCGCCAAGCGCTCGTTCCCAGCCAAAATACCGTCAACGGCATGGCGGAATGGATACTGGCCGTCCAAGACCACCGATGCTAGGCTGAAGGCATGACGCGCGAGGCTGCGATAGCTCGATCGGAGGCCTACTTCGATTCAGGTGCTTTTCGGGAGGATTTGGCCCGTCGGGTTGGCATGCCGACAGAAAGTCAAAACCCTGATCGCGAACATGTGCTGGTTGAATATATCGAGGCTGAGATAAAGCCGACATTCGAACTGCTTGGCTTTGCCTGCCGAACGCTTAACCAAAACGGCTGGCCATTCTTTTTCGCCGAACGCACAGAGGACGCAGCACGTCCGACGGTACTTGGCTATGGCCACGGCGACGTGATTCGCGGGTTGGATGACGAGTGGGACGAGGGACTTTCCCCGTGGCGTCTGACCGAACGTGACAACAAATGGTACGGACGTGGCGTGGCCGACAACAAGGGTCAGCATTCGATAAACGTCGGCGCTCTTCGAGCCGTGATCGAGACGCGCGGAAGGCTCGGCTTCAATGCCAAGTATCTGATCGAAATGGGGGAAGAACGGGTCTCGCCTGGTCTGCGGGAACTGGCCAAGACCCATAAGGAACTATTCCGATCGGATGTGCTGATCGCCTCCGACGGCCCCCGCCTCTCCGCTGAAAGGCCGACCGTGTTTTTGGGCTCGCGCGGCTCTATCTCCTTCGACATCTGGATTGATGCGCGCAAGAGCGGCCATCATTCGGGAAACTGGGGCGGTCTCCTCTCGGATCCCGCCATTCAACTTGCCCATGCAATTGCGAGCATCACCGAACCGACTGGAAAAATTCGGATTGCCGAGTGGCTTCCGACAAGCATTCCCGAGGATGTGCGACACGTTCTTGCTGACTGTGAGGTGGGGAGCGGCACGGAAGAGCCCAAGATCGATCCCGACTGGGGCGAGCCTAGCCTGACCGCTGCGGAGAAGGTTTTTGCGTGGTGCTCATTTTCGGTGCTGGCTTTGGAGGCGGGGAATCCAAGGATGCCTGTTGGCGCCATCCCGCCCCGAGCCTGGGCGCGTTGCCAGCTTCGCTTTGTCATCGGGGTGGACGTGCAGGACGTCCTCCCTGCCTTGCGCCGTCATCTGGACCGCAACGGATTTTCGACCGTGCAGATTGCGAAAGCACGCGACGAAGTTTTTCACGCGACGCGGCTCGATCCGAGCCATCCATGGGTCAATTGGGTGGTAGATTCGATTGCCCGTACGACGGGAAAGAAACCCGCTATTCTGCCAAGCCTCGGCGGGTCACTCCCGAACGATGTCTTTTCCGAAATTCTTGAAATGCCGACCATTTGGGTTCCGCATTCTTATCCGGGGTGTTCGCAGCACGCGCCCAATGAGCATCTGCCGGTTGCCATTGTCCGAGAAGGCTTGGGGCTGATGGCAGGACTTTACTGGGATTTGGGCGAGCCGAACGGACAGCCAATGACTCGCTCAGGCCTTCGGAAAGCAGACATTGATGTCGAGGCCATTTGAGGTCGGCTCTTGGCGCATGGTCGCCTATCGATGTGGGCCAAATATGCGGTCTGGAACACTTAAAGCGCCTTGAAATCCTGCATGTGCCAGCCGCCGGCGCCGGCCATGCACAGTTCTCCCTTGAACAAGGCGACGCCGTCGAAGCTTTCGCGCGAGGCGGTAAAGCTGCGGCATGTCTGGCCGTTGTCCTGCAACTCGGCAAGTTGGGTGATGGAGCCGCGTGAGCCGGTGCCGGCATTCGCCCACGGCACGGCCTGGCCGCGAAGCTCCTCTATGTCGGCCGAAGAGACCGCATTGCCGATCGTGGTCTGGTCGGAAGCGTTATCGGCGTCCGTCGATATCACCTGCGCCGGCGCGCTCGAGGTGACGATGGAACGATCAACTTCGGCTTTTTCCAGGCTGAAGCCGCCGGCGCCGCAGGCGGCGAGCGGCAAGGCGACGATCACGATCACGGCTTTCGAACTGGCCGAAGCGAAAGCGCTCCATTGCCCGCTGTCAAAAGCTTGCGCGATACGCGACAATCGGCAACCTCCTGAGGCTCGAGACAATTTGAGAAAAACTATGAGTGACACTGAGTTAACAAGTAGTGACTTTACCGAGGCCGCCGAGCCGTTCCGGCTCTTTGCCGCCTGGCTGGAGGACGCCACAAAGAGCGAAATCAACGATGCCAACGGCGTCGCGCTGGCAACCGTCGATGCCGACGGCATGCCGGATGTGCGTATGGTTCTGCTCAAGGGGTTCGATGAAAGCGGATTTGTCTTCTACACGAATTTCGAGAGCGCCAAGGGCCGCGAGATTCTTGGCAGCATGAAGGCGGCGATGTGCTTTCACTGGAAATCGCTACGCCGCCAGGTGCGCATACGCGGCCCCGTGGAGATCGTCAGCGACGCTGAAGCCGACGCCTACTACGCGACGCGGCCGCGTGGCAGCCGCATCGGCGCTTGGGCTTCGAAACAGTCGCGGCCGCTGGAAAGCCGCTTCGCGCTGGAGAAAGCGGTGGCCGAGTACACAGCGCGCTACCCGATCGGCGAGATCCCGCGGCCAAAGCACTGGTCGGGCTTCCGCATCGTGCCGCAGGCGATCGAGTTCTGGCACGACCGGCCGTTCCGGCTGCACGACCGCCTGGTCTTTTCGCGCAACGCCGAAGGCGGCTGGGACAAGACGCGGCTCTATCCCTGAGAAACGCCGGGCTACGGGAAATCAATCCTTTTCCAGCTGAAACAGCAGGAAATGCGGCCGTTCGCTGCCAAGCCCGACCGCCGGACGTATCGTCTTGGTCGCCGCCTTCGGCACCAAAAAGGTTTCGCGCAGGTTCAGCGTTTCGCCGGTCTTGGCGCCGGAGAATATCGCCGAAATGCATGTCTGCACATTGTCCGGCGTTCTCAGGGAGACAATGGACGTCGGCGACCAGCGCCGTCCCTCGGCATCGATCAGCATCACCTTGCAGCCAAGCCACAGCTTCTGCAGGTCGGGATCGCCCACGGTCACCGAAAAATCGGCCAGCACCGGCACAGAATCAGGCGGCAGGCTCTTCATGCCGAAGGCGCCGCGCAGATCGGTCAATCTCCAGTCGCTGCCGCCGAAATGCGCGCTCTGGCCCCAGGCGACGCTGCGCTCAAATAAATCATTGTCGCCGAGCAGCGCCTTGACGCTGTCGTAGGCTTCCACGGCTAAGGTCAAAGGGATGAGCACAAGCAGCCCCCAAAGGCTGCGGCGGCGCCATTTCCGCTCGCCAAGGCCATTGTCCTGAACCACACTCTGCGCCGTCATTTCGGTTGCCCATCAATCGGCTGCGACAGATCGAGCGTGTCGACGGTGCCGACAGGAAAGCCGTCGGACAAGACAGCGACCGGCCCGATCGAAATCTCGGCCTGCGAATCGAGCGCCGCCAGCAGCTTGTTTGAGATGAGTACCGTCGCGTTGCCGGCCTCCGCCGGGCTCACTTCGAAGACCAGCCTTGCCTTCCTCGGCAGGCCGGGATCGACAGTGACCGGGAGAAAGCCGTTGTTGACGAAGGACAGCCGCTCGGTGTGGTCGTAAGTCAGCCCCGTTGGTCCGCGCCAGGAGGCGACCGCGACTGATGTCGATTCGGCTCTGGCCGCGAACGCCACCGTGACCACGGCCCACACGCCGCCGGTGGTCAGCACTTTCGTCTCGCCGAACCGATCCGTCTCGAGCTTGCGCGCAAACTCAAGCTTTTCGGCGCGAACCTCGAAGCTGCGGCCAACGATTGTATCTCCCACCTTGCCCCGCACAGGGATAGGACCGATCAGATCGCCATAGTGCGGCTTCGAAATCTGCAGGCCGTAGCAGAACGCCACGGCGACAAGCAGCAGGATGAGATTGGCCAGTTTGCGCATCATGGCTGGCCTCCAGTGTCGGGTGCGACAGGAATCGTCAGCGTGCCAACCGGGCTCGGATTGAACCAGCCGGGCAGGCCGTAAAGGTTGTCGCGCTGTTTATAGATTTTGCTCATGACCGTCAGGCCGAGGCTTGCCGGCACGGCGCCACCTTCCGGCAGCTCCCAGACATAGGCCATGCGCTCCGTCATGCCGGGATGCAGTTCCGGCGACAGCGTCGAATCGCGGGTCAGCACGATGTAGGGTTTTGTTGCCGGGTCGAGCGGCGGCCTGGTTGCCTGGACGAGGTCGAAATAATCCTTTGTGGATTGGGCCGTGCGGTTGGTCATGTCGACCTCGAAGACCAGCGCTTTCGTGCCGGGCTTGCGCAAGGTGCCATAGACATATTTCTCTGCGCTGACATAGGCCTTCACCGGCTGCAGCAGCCATTGCCCGGTTTCGATCGGGCCGGCACGAGCCAGAACCGGTACTTGCGCATGCCCTGCCTCGAAGGCACCGAGCACACCGGCAACGGCAATCGCCGCCGCCGTACCGATGCCGGTTACGATCCAGGCTTTCAGCCGCGAGCGGGCGCCCTCAAGCATTTTGCGCCGCTCCGGCTGGACCATTCGGCTCCGCCGCCTCGCCGGTCTGGCGCTTGGGCAATGCGAATGCCGTTTCGAGGATCGCGGCGAGGAAGCAGATGCGCAGCGGCTCGACCAGAATGCCGGTCGAAGAGTCCTGGAAGGCACTGCCGAACAGCAGCGAGACACCTTCAGAAAGCACCTGCCAGGTGTCGAGGTCGTGCGGGCCGACGATGCGGGTCATGCCCAGCCATGCCCAGGCCGCCAGCCAATCGATCAGCCGGTAGCCGGCGATCAGCGTGAGCGTGAGCACGACGCCGGAACTCAGCGTGATGCGTACGCCATTGGCGATCGGCAGATAGCGCGAGCGATAGCCCGAGATGAAGTGCTCGACGAAATCGCGCATGAATTTCGGAATTGTGCGATAGCGGGCGCCGAGCCGCTCGACCCGTTCGTGCACGCGCAAGAGTTCCTTGTCGTCGCGCACGTCGTAGCCATAGATCAGCGCGGTCATGACCAGCCAGATCACCGGCAAGAGCATGAAGAAGAACAGCGCGATGAGTTTTGTTGTCGTGTCGATGGAGGTGACTTCGACGGGAACCATCGGATCGGCAAAGGCTTTTGCGACGGGGTTGGCCACGCCGTCGGCTGCGGCCTGCAGGACGGAAAAAATGTTGCGGCTCATGATCCAGCCGACGATGTCGTCCTTCCAGCGCGAGATGACGTAAAGACCGACGAAGATCCAGTTGGTTTCGCAGATCACCACGACAATCTGCCAGAAGGACCTTGCCCCGCCGCGTTTCTGCATCGCCTGGGCCAGACGCCTGACCAGCCAGGAGATGACGACCGAAAACACCAGCCAGCGCGAATCCAGCACATCAAGCACATTGCCCGCGCCTTCGCCGAAGGGTGCCATGTCGAGGGTGACGCGCGAATATTGCCGCACCGTATCGCCCAGAAAGCCCCAGGCGGCGTAGTAGGCGAAGAACGGCAGCAGCGCGACGCTGACCATGCGCGCTAGCCGCGTGGTGCCGCCGCTCGCCTCAGCGCCGGCTTCACCTGATGCCTGCCCACGCGCGGCTTCCTGTGCGGCACGGATCGCCGGCAAGGCGGGAAGCAGCGTCTGGAACATGGCGACGGTGACGATGAGCTGCGTGAGCGCCACGAGCGTCAGCAGTGCCAAGCCCGCCATGTGGTTGAGGAGGGCGGCGCGCGCGGCGACCTGCATGAACAGGTCGCTGCCCACAATGCCCAGCAGCACCAAGGCGACCAGTTGCGGCCAGAAGCGCCACCAGAGCCTGAACGTCAGGATCATCGGCTTCGCAAAATCGGCAAGCATCGGACGTTCAATCCGTCAATGCCGGCCTCTTGGCGTCGCGAAAGGTTGCTTGTTGGCAGTTGCGGGCCATGTCTTCTCCACCGACCAGGCCCCCGCCGAAAGATGAGATAGGGCGTGAAAACCGCAGTGTACAGGTCAAAAACACGCGTCTGGCGTGTGTTTCGTTTGCACCTGACACACCTTGCCAGTGTCGGTGGATCAGCCCGCTTTCTTGCGCGTCATGAAGGCGGTGAGCGCGGCCCGCGCCTCGTCGGACTTCAGCCGGTCACGGAAATGTGCGCTTTCCTCGGCGATGCGGGCGACCAGTTCGTCGCGCGAGCCGCGCATCAGATCGCGGGCGATCTTCAGCGCCTCAGGCGGCTTGGCCGCGACTGCGCCCGCCGCCGCCAGCACCGCGGCTTCGAGCGCACTCTCCTCGACCACCTCGTAGATCAGGCCGGCGGCCTTGGCGCGCTCGGCCGAGAAACCTTCGCCGAGGCCAAGCAGGGCAAAGGCGCCCTGCCGGCCGAGGATCTGCGGCGCCAGCAGGCTGGAGCCGGCCTCCGGCACCAGGCCGAGATCGACGAAGGGCGTGCGGAACACGGTGCGCGGCGTGGCAAAGGTCAGGTCGCAATGCAAATTGAGCGTAGTGCCAATGCCGACCGCGATGCCATCGACGCCCGAGACGATGGGTTTCTCCGTTTTGGCCAGCGCCATCAGAAAATCCCAGACTTCCGTGCCGCCTTCACCGCCGGTGGCGATGACAAGAAAGTCGGCGAGGTCGTTGCCGGCCGAGAAAGCGCCGGGCACGCCGAGGAAGACATGGACGCGGACCGCCGGATCGGCATCGCCTTCGGCCAGTGCCTTGGACATTGTCGCGTACATGGCGCGCGTCAGCGCGTTCTTCTTGTCCGGACGGTTCATGCGGATGAGCTGGATGGCGCCCTGGCGCTCGACGAGGATATGGTCTGTCACGGTTTTGTTTCCCTGATGAACGTCAAGCTGAGTATTCAGGCTGATATCAGCGTCTTGCCGGCGGCGGCGAGGCTTTCGGCGCCATGGATGACGCGTTCCTTGAGAGCGCTGACCTCGCCAAGCAGGTTTTCGGCGAAGAAGCGGCAAAGGGCGATGCGGTTTTGCTCGGCAAGCCCGCCACGCGCCAGATAGGCGCCGCCGGCGGCAAGCGAGATCAACCGGAGATAGGGTGTCGCACCCGCCTGCGCTTCGTCGAGACGACCTTCGGCCAGCAGCTTCTGCAGGAAACGCGTCGCTTCGGTGAGATCATCCAGCGCCCGGTCAAGCGCCTCCGCAGTGCGGCCGAAGCCCTCCAGATTCGAGGTGCGCACCTGATCGGCGACCGCCTTCAGTTCGCCGATGTAGCCATGCACGTGCTCGCCGCCGCCGAGCGGCAGTTTGCGCGCTACCAGGTCGATCGCCTGGATGCCGTTGGTGCCCTCATAGATCGGCGCGATGCGGGCATCGCGATAGAGCGCTGCCGCCCCCGTCTCCTCGATAAAACCCATGCCGCCATGCACCTGGACGCCGAGCGAAGTGACATCGACGCCGACATCGGTGGAGAAGGCCTTGGCCAGCGGCGTCAGGAGATTGGCGCGGTCGCGCCAATGCGCGGCCTGATCGCCGGCCGAGACCCGCGCCAGGTCGATGGCGTGGGCGCAGGAATAGGAGATGGCGCGGGCGATCTGGGTCAGCGCCTTCATGGTCAGCAGATTGCGCTGCACGTCCGGGTGATGGACGATCGGCGCCATGCCGGCGCCGGCATAGTCCGATGCCTTGCCCTGGCGGCGCTCATTGGCATAGGCGATCGCCTTTTGCGTCGCGGCTTCAGCCACCGCCACGCCCTGCATGCCGACGCAAAGCCTGGCGTTGTTCATCATGGTGAACATGCAGGCGAGGCCCTTGTTCTCCTCGCCGATCAGCCAGCCGATAGCGCCGGGGGTCGTGCCCTGAAAACCGTCGCCATAGATCATGGTGCAGGTCGGAGAGGCATGGATGCCGAGCTTGTGCTCGAGGCCCGAACAGAAGACGTCGTTGCGTGCCCCCAACGACCCGTCATCATTGACCAGGAATTTCGGCACCAGAAACAGCGAAATGCCGCGCGTGCCGGCCGGCGCATCGGGAAGCCGCGCCAGCACCAGATGGACGATGTTGTCGGTGAAATCGTGCTCGCCATAGGTGATGAAGATTTTCTGGCCGAAGATGCGATAGGTGCCGTCGCCGGCAGGTTCGGCGCGGGTGCGCAATGCGGCGAGATCGGAACCGGCCTGCGGCTCGGTCAGGTTCATCGTCCCCATCCATTCGCCGGAGACGAGCTTCGCCAGATATTTGGCCTTCAGCGCCTTGGAAGCATGTTTGTCCAGCGCTTCCACCGCGCCCATGGTCAGCGTCGGGCCGATGCCGAAGGCCATGGCGGCGGAGTTCCACATTTCGAGCGCGGCGACGCCGAGCATGGTCGGCAGGCCCTGGCCGCCGAAGTCTTCCGGTCCCGACAGCGCGTTCCAGCCGCCGTCGACCCAGCTGCGGTAGAGCGCCTTCCAGCCGGGCGGCGTGGTCACAGTCGCGTCCTTCAAAACCGCGCCGTGCTCATCGCCCACCTTGTAGAGCGGCGCGACTTCCTCGCTGGCGAAGCGGCCGGCCTCGGCCAGGACGGCGTCGACAAGGTCTTCGCCGAGGTCGCCGAACGCGCCGATGTCGAGCGCCGGTTTGAGGCCGGCGACATGCTTCAGCGTGAACGAAATGTCGTCGACCGGCGCCTTGTACATGCCGCTTTCTCCTCCGCTGCCCGCCCTCCTCGATCCTAGGACCCGGGACGATGCAAAACCATCCGCCTTTGGGCGGCCTACGATCTTCTTTTTACGTAAACGTCAAACTTTGTCACGCGGATTTTGCAATCTTTGCCAGCCGCGCTAGACTCCGCGCAGCCGACCGCCGACGCCAGAGCGAACCGGAACCTGCCATGCTTGCCAGACCCGAGACATACCGTTGCATCGAATGCGGCCTGCCGTATCAGACAAGCGGCTTCTGGCATTATCACGGCGAGCCCGAAAGGGGCCCCGCCTATTTGGACCGATCGCGGCATATTGTGCTCGCCGCGATGTTCGCTTGCCCACCACCGCAAGCGCGCCGCCGAAGGCACACTGCAGCAGGAGCCGGCGCCGGATCCGCTTGAGGTGCAGACAACCGGCAGGCGATGAGCAGCGGAGCTGCCAATCTCCCCCCTCGTGGGGGAGATGCCCGGCAGGGCAGAGGGGGGCGTGAAGGAACGCCAACCTTGCTCACTTCCGCGCCAATCACGCGGCACGACGCAGCGGCGATCGAATGAGAGGACAGAGGGACAGCGCGCCCCCCTCTGTCCTGCCGGACATCTCCCCCACAAGGGGGGAGATCGGATGTCACGACGACAGCACTTCCTTAACCATAGCAGTTCACCATCGGTGTTTGGTCAGCGGGGACACCCTGTTTGAAAACGCCGGCGCATCTTCTTCGCCGCTCAGCAATCGCTCTCGCGGCGATGATGGCGCTGATATCTGCGGCACAAGCTTCCGATTTCTCGGAGCCATGGCGGGATGGCGACCGCGCGCTCGTCGTCGACGCCTATGAATACAATTCCATCGACTGGGCGCAGCTTGCTACCGACAAGCGCATCGTCGGCTTCATCAACAAGGCGTCCGACGGGCTGCCGCCGCCCTATTTCTGCTACGGCGACGAGACGACGGTCAAACTCTGCAAGACGCTGTGGAAACGCTATGCGGTGACGCGTGAGCTGTTCCAGACGCGCAAGGTGGTGGCCAAGGCGCTCGGCCTGAAATGGGGCGCCTATCATCTTGCCCGCCCCGGCAATCCGGTCGAGCAGGCGAACAATTTCATCGATTTCGCCGAACCGGCGCCGGACGATCTCTTGGCACTCGACCTCGAAGGCAACGATCCCACGCAGTGGATGTCGCTGGAGGATGCCGAGGAATTCGTGCGCCAGGTGCACCGGCGGCTCGGCCGTTTCCCGATACTCTACGCCAACGGCAAGACCGCCCAGTACATCGCCGACAACCGCTATCAATATCGGCTCTTGTCGCGGCTGCCGCTCTGGTATGCGCGCTACAAGCCCGACATCGACGTGCATTTTCCGATGGGCAACTGGCAGGGCTATGCGCTGTGGCAGTTTTCGGCGCAGGCCAATTGCGGTCGCCTTCGCTGCCCGTACCGCGTCGCCGGCACGCCCAACGACATCGATGTCAACGTCGCGCCGATGGATGCAGCCACGCTGCGCCAGCAATGGCCGTTCGGCGGCCTGATCAATGTGCCGCCCGACTACCTCGCCTCGATCCCGGTGCCGGTTTCGCGCGAGGCCGGGCTGGCCGGCAAAATCACCATCACCTATGCCGATGTCGCAACGCCGCCGACGGTCGAGGAGATGGTGGCGGTGCTCGGCGCGCGCTGGCAGACATTCCGCGCCGCCTTCCGCATACCGGTGGTCAAGACCGTGCCGCACCGCGCGCGCTTCGGCATTGCCGACTATGTCGCCTGGAAGCGGACCGCGTATCGCTCGGAGGCTCTCCTCGAGGCAGCCTTCTCCCAGGCCGCCGACCCGGTCAGCACCGCTTCGACGGAGCTCGTTCGCGAGCGCTGACTGCCGACACTAACCGGCCGCACCGGCCTTCTCCCGCGCTACCGCCTGCCAGCCTATGTCCCGGCGGCAAAAGCCTTGCGGCCAGTCGATGCGGTCGAGCGCGGCGTAGGCGCGGCTTTGCGCTTCACCGACCGTCTTGCCGGACGCGGTGACGTTGAGCACGCGGCCGCCATTGGCGACCAGCGCACCGCCATTGATGGCGGTGCCGGCATGGAAGATTTCAACGCCATCGCCGGCGGCTTCGTCGAGACCACGGATGACCGAACCTTTCTCCGGCGTGCCGGGATAGCCCCGCGCCGCCATCACAACGGTGAGCGCGGTCTCGTCGCGCCAGCGCACAGAACTGTGCGCAAGCTGGCCGTCAACGGCGGCGTTGAGCAGCACCAGAAGGTCGTCCTTCAGCCGCATCATCAGCACCTGGCATTCGGGATCGCCGAAGCGGGTGTTGTATTCGATCAGCTTCGGCCCTTTGTCGGTGATCATCAGTCCGGCGAAGAGAATGCCGGCGAAGGGCGCGCCAAATTCGGCCATACCGCGCATGGTCGGCTCGACGATCTCGCGCATGGTGCGCTCGACCATTTCGGGCGTCATCACCGGCGCCGGCGAATAGGCGCCCATTCCGCCGGTGTTGGGCCCGATGTCCCCGTCACCGACGCGCTTGTGGTCCTGCGCGGTGCCGAAGGGAAGTGCCGTGGTGCCGTCGCACAGGCAGAAGAAGCTCGCTTCCTCGCCGGTCATGAATTCCTCGACCACCACTTCGGCGCCAGCGTCTCCAAAGGCGCCGTCAAAACAGGCATCGAGCGCGGCGCGGGCCTCGTCCAGCGTCATGGCGATGGTGACGCCCTTGCCGGCGGCGAGCCCATCGGCCTTGATGACGATCGGCGCACCGACCTTTTCGACATAGGCCTTCGCTGCGGTCAGATCGGTGAAGCGGCCATAGGCGGCGGTCGGGATGTCGTATTTGGCGCAGAGGTCCTTGGTGAAGCCTTTCGAGCCTTCGAGCCTTGCCGCCCGCTTCGACGGGCCGAAGACGCGGATGCCCTGATCGCGCAGATCGTCGGCAATGCCGGCGACCAACGGCCCTTCCGGCCCGACGACGACGAGATCGATGGCATTGTTCTTGCAGAAGGCAGCGACAGCGGCATGATCGGCGATGTCGAGCTTGACCAGCTCCGCCTCGCGAGCGATGCCGGGATTGCCGGGCGCGGCATAGAGCTTGGTCAACAGCGGCGAGGCCGCGAGCTTCCAGGCCAGGGCATGTTCGCGGCCGCCGGAGCCGATCAACAAAACGCGCATGCCGATGTCCCTTGTCATTTCACGACAGGGACTGCGCTATTGCGCCAAGCGCAGCGGGTCAAGAGTTTTACCTTGCGCGATGCCGGTTGCGCACGGGAACGTCGCGCGGAGGGCACAACGTTCCCGGCCGGATCAGCTCTGGTAGATGACGGGGAACCAGTCCTCACGCAGTTTCTCGCCGGGCTTCATGTCATGGCCGGGATAGGGCGGCGAGGTGCGGCCGGGGCGCTCGACATAGCGCGCGTCATCGCCGACCCAACGCAGCGACAGCGCCCGGCGCCGTGCCGCCGTCGGATTGCCGCGCGCGCCATGCGCGGTTCGAAAATCGAACAATATGGCGTCGCCCGGCTCCATCTCCCATTCCAGCACCTTCAGCGACGGATCCTTGTCGGGGTCGGGCACCGGCAGGTAGTCGCCTTCGCCGGCATAGAAATTGCTGTCGTCGAGCCAGCGCACCGGCAGGATCATCTTGTCCCATTTGTGCGAGCCGGCGATCAGCCGCAGCGTCGCTTCCTTGACCGGATCGATCGGGATCCAGAAGCTGACGGTCTGAGTGCCATCGACGAAATAGTACGGGATGTCCTGATGCCAGGGCGTCGGCTTTTGCGTGCCCGGCTCTTTGACCAGCACATGGTCATGGAAGAACTGGGCGCTGCGCGACCGCATCGCCGCCGCCGCCAGTTCGGCGGCCGGAGAATTGCGCACGACATCGACGAATTCGGGGATGCGCTCCCAGTTGCAATAATCGTCGAAGAAGCTGCCCTTGCCATTGGCGATGTCGGACGCCGCGGCGCTGCGATTTTGCATGTTGCGCTCGATGCCGGCGGCGATAGGGCCGACCCAGTCCTTGAAGGCGCCGCGTATGCAGACCGCGCCATCGCGCTGGTAGTCGGCAATCGCTGCGGCATCGATATGTGTGGCGGCCACCTCATGTCTCCCCTGTTGGATGACCGACTATCGCAGCCGCCGCACATCGTGTAAAATAATAACTTCTCATCTCTCTTATAGCTTATGCCTATGAATCTTACCCTCACCCAGCTGCGCTATCTCGTTGCTGTCGCCCGGCACGGCAGCGTCACCGCGGCCGCCCGGATGCTGAACGTCTCGCAGCCGTCGATCTCGGTGGCAATCGACCATGTCGAAGCGACGCTCGGCCAGAAACTGTTCGTGCGCCAGCGCGGCAGCGGCATCGCGCTGACCTCGTTCGGCCGCGGCGCGGTGGCGAAGGCGAAGCAGGTGCTGGCCGAGGCGGACGAACTGGTTGGGCTGGGGACGCGTGACGCCGATGTCGGCGGCGAACTGGTGCTCGGCTGCTTCGAGGATCTGGCGCCCTATTTCGCGCCGGCGCTGATCCGCGCGTTTTCGCAACGCTGCCCGGCGGTCACTGTGGTCGTGCGCGACGAGACCTTCGAGACGCTGGGCCGGCGCCTCGGCGATTCCGCCATCGACCTCGGCCTGACCTACGATCTCGGCCTGCCCTCGCACTTCGCCCGCATCCTGCTGCATGAACTGCGGCCGCATGCGCTTTTGCCGCAAGGCCACGCGCTGGCCAGCCAGGCCAGCGTCAGCCTCGCCGAACTGGCGACCCATCCACTTGTTACCACCGACCAGCCGCACAGCTGGCAGCATATGCTGGACCTGTTTCTCAGCCGCGGCCTGTCGCCGGTCTCGCAGTCGACGACGAGTTCGTTCGAACTGCAGCGCAGCATGGTCGCCAACGGCTTCGGCGTCGCGGTGAGCTACACAAGGCCATATGGCGACAGGAGTTATGACGGCCTGCCGCTGGTCTGCAAGCCGCTGTCGGATCCGCTGCCGATGCAGCGCATCATCCTCACCCACGACACAAGGCAAAGGCTGTCGAAGGCGGCACTGGCCCTCATCGAAGTGGCGAAGGAATGGTTTGCCAGCCACGATGTTTTCACCGCCTGAGCGACAATGCGGCCGCTTGACGGCGCTCGCTGCTGCTGCCACTCCAGCACGATGGAAACCATCCAGTCGAAAGCGGCCCAAGGCCGCGTCGCCGACGCGCCGAGCGGCCATTGGGTCTACAAGATACTGCCGCGCTGGCTATGGCCCTATGCGCAGCTTGCGCGCTGGGACCGGCCGATCGGCTGGCAATTGCTGCTATGGCCCTGCTGGTGGTCGGCAGCGCTTGCGGCCAGCGCCTATCCGCGGCCTACCGACCCGCTGCTGACGCTGCTGCCGTCGCCGTGGTTCCTGTTCCTGTTCTTCGTCGGCGCCGTCGCCATGCGCGGCGCCGGCTGCACCTATAACGACATTGTCGACCAGGACATCGACAACAAGGTCGAGCGCACCCGCTCGCGGCCGCTGCCGGCCGGCAAGGTGACGCGCCGCCAGGCTTGGGCGTTCCTCGTCATCCAGGCCGGGCTGGGCTTCATCGTACTGTTGCAGTTCAACGACTTCGCCATTCCGCTCGGCATCGTCTCGCTGGTGATCGTTGCCGTCTATCCCTTCATGAAGCGCTTTACCAACTGGCCGCAATTCGTGCTTGGGCTAGCGTTCTCCTGGGGCGCGCTGATGGGCTGGGCGGTGGAGTTCGGCGATCTCGATGGCCCTGCCATCATGCTCTATATCGGCTCGATCCTGTGGGTGATCGGCTACGACACGATCTACGCGCACCAGGACAAGGAAGACGACGCCATTGTCGGCGTGCGTTCGACGGCGCGGATGTTCGGCGACAACACCAAGACCTGGCTGGTCGGGCTTTATGGCGGCACGCTGGTGTGCTTTGCCATCGCCTTTGCCTCGGCGCAGGCGCCGGTGGTGGCGCTGGCCGGGCTGATCGCCGCCGGCGCGCATATGGCGCGGCAGATCGCGGTTCTGGATATCAACGATCCCGACCAGTGCCTGCGGCTGTTCAAATCGAACAACCAGGTCGGCTGGCTGATCTTCCTAGGCCTGATCGGCGGATCGCTGTGGGTGGCGCTGAAGCCGCTGGTGTAATCTCCCTTCTCCCGTCGCTATACGGGGAGAAGGTGGCGGCAGCCGGATGAGGGGCAGCGCCAACCTTCGAGGCAAGGTTCAATTACTGCAACGATATAGCGCGTGCGTCGGATCATACTTTTTTGAGGTGGACAAACGCCGGAGTCAGCGCTGCCCCTCATCGCCCTGCCGGGCACTTCTCCCCGTATAGTGACGGGGAGAAGGAGGCTACTCCCTCGCGATAATCTCTTCACCGTCGATGACCAGTCGCAGGCCGAGATCGCCGGCCCTGCGGCGGGCGAGGAAGCGCGGACGGCGCGTGGTCGATACGCGACCCTTGCGGCGATCCTTGGCCGGCAACGCCTTGATGGCGGCGCCCAGCGATTCTTCCAGTGTGCGGGCAATGCCGTCGGATTCGATCAGCAGCATCTGCAGACGATAGGCATCGGCCCAGGCGCGCCAGTCGGCGGCGACGTCGTCGAGATCGTCGGCCACCAGCAGCGGCACCGACAGCATCGGGTCGTTGTGCAGGAGTTCCAGGGTTACCGTGACATTGCCTTCCGGATCCTCCATCGCGCGGGCGGCGACGCCGCGAAACGCATTGGCGGGCAGTGCGATGATCGCCGGCACGCCGCTCATCTCGAGCGTGCGGCGAATGACGGCGCCACGTTGGTCGATGGTGAAGGTAACGTCGCCATAGTCGTCGCGCGTGGCATAGCTCACCACTTGCGGCAGGCGGAATGGGTCAAGACGCATGTTGCGCCCGGCCCAGACGGGCTTCAGTACACTGTTCATCTACTGCCTTCCTGTGTTTCTCCTGAGAGCCGTTTTCACGGATCCCACCGGGCCAGTTTTCCCGGCCTCGTTATGCGAAACAGTAGCGCCGGCTTCTTACCGCTGCGCTTAAGAAAGTCGGTTAAATTTTGCTGATCTCAGGGGATGGTTATCGGAATGAGACCAGCCCCAAGATGTTGAAAGGATCAGATAACCTTACCGGGATTCATGATGCCTGCCGGATCGAAGGCGGCCTTCACCCGGCGCATCAGTTCGATCGCCATTGGCGGCGCGGTGGCGATCAGTTCGTCGCGCTTCAACTGGCCGATGCCATGCTCGGCCGAGATCGAGCCGTGGAAGGAGCGTACGACATCGTGCACGGCATGGTTCATGGCGTGGTAGAGACCGAGAAACGCTTCATCGTCACCACCCTCCGGCCGGGAGATGTTGTAGTGGAGATTGCCGTCGCCCATGTGGCCGAAGCAGACGACACGCGCCTGCGGGCTGACCGAGGCGATGGCGCCCGCGGCCTTGGCAATGAACGCCGGTATGGACGCCACCGGCACCGAAATATCGTGCTTGATCGAGGCGCCTTCGGGTTTCTGCGAGTCCGGCAGCACTTCGCGGAAATTCCAGAAGGCGTCGCCTTGCGCCATGCTTGCGGCGATCACCGCGTCGCCGACAATGCCTTGCTCGAGGCCTTCCGACAGCACCTCCTCGATCAGCCCCCTGGCGTCCTCGGCCGAGCGGCCCGATGAGACCTGCATCAGCACGTACCAGGGCCAGTCCTGCGCCAACGGCCGGGTGACGCCCTGCGCGTGGCGCAGCGTGAAATCATAAGGACGCTGGCCGATCAGCTCGAAGGCGGTGAGTGCGGCCCCTGCCCGGTCCATGGCCAGACTGAACAGCGAAAGGGCTGCTTCCGGCGACGACAGGCCGGCAAAGGCGACTTCACGCCCTTTCGGCTTGGGGAACAGTTTCAGCACCGCGGCGGTGATGATGCCGAGCGTGCCTTCGGCGCCGACGAACAGGTTCTTCAGATCGTAGCCGGTGTTGTCCTTCTTCAATTTGCGCAGATCGTCGAACACCTCGCCGGTCGGCAGCACCACTTCGACGCCGAGGCAGAGTTCGCGCGCATTGCCATAGGCAAGCACCCCGGTGCCGCCGGCGTTGGACGAGAGATTGCCGCCGATCTGGCAGGAGCCCTGCGCGGCAAGCGACAGCGGAAACAGACGATCGGCGGCGTCGGCGGCTTCCTGCAGCGTCTGCAGGATGACGCCGGCCTCGACGGTCACCGTGTTGGAAAAGACGTCGATCTCGCGGATGCGGTTCAGCCTAGACAGCGACAGCACGATCTCGCGGCCGGATGGGTCGGGCACCTGGGCGCCGACCAGCCCGGTGTTGCCGCTCTGCGGCACGACAGGCGTTCCCGTCTCGCTCGCCAGCCGCATGATCCGGCTGACCTCGTCGACGCTGCCGGGCCGCAGCACCAGCCCTGTCCTGCCGTGCCACAGCCCCCGCCGCTCGATGAGGTAAGGCGCGATATCGGCCTGGTCGCGCAGCGCATATTTGTCACCGACGATTGCGGCGAAGCGGTTGATGAGGGCGGGGTCGAGATCGAAGGGTGCGTCGTTCATGGGCGCAAACTATGGCGCTCAGTCGAGCTTGTCACGTGGGGCGGCGGCACGAAACAGCCGGTCGTTGATCGCCTCGCCAAGCCCATCAACCGGGATCGGCTCCACGGCGATCGTTGCCGCGCCGCTGCGGTCGAGGTCCTGCAAATAGGCGAACAGATTGCTTGCGGCTTCGCGCAGGTCGCCTGACGCGGACAGGTTGCGCAAGGCGACGGCCGCTTGCCAGCCGTCGGCGCGGTCACCACCAAAGGCCAGCAAGGCCTCGCCTTCGACCACGCTTTGCGCATTGAGCCGCACCGATGCGCCCGGCGCATAGTGCGAGGCCAGCATGCCCGGCGCCTCGATGCCTGATGTCGCACCGCGCTGCACCTTGATGCCGGTGACGGCCTCGATGTCGGCGGCGGCGACGCCGCCCGGCCTCAGAAGCCGCACGATATCGCCTTCGACCTTGACGATGGTCGATTCCAGCCCGACCGGAGTGGCGCCGCCATCGACGACAAGCCGGATTTTCGCGCCGAGATCGGCCGCTACGGCTTGCGCGGTGGTGGCGCTGATCTTGCCCGAAGAGTTCGCGCTGGGCGCGGCCAGCGGCCGGCCGAGTCTTGCGATCAGCTCGCCGCCGAACCCCCTGGGCATACGCAGTGCGATCGTATCCAGCCCGGCGGTGACCAGCGGATGGATGCCGTTGCCGGCTTGCTGCGGCAGCACCAGCGTCAGCGGTCCCGGCCAGAACGCCTCGGCCAGGCGTTTCGACAGCGGATCGAAGGTCACAATGCGCTCGGCCATCGCCAGATCCGCGACATGGGCTATCAGCGGGTTGAAGCGCGGCCGGCCCTTGGCTTCGAAGATGCGGGCGACGCCAACGCCATTGGTCGCATCGCCGGCCAGTCCGTAGACGGTCTCCGTCGGGATGGCGACGACGTCGCCGCCCTCGAGCAGCGCCAGCGCCCGCTCCATCGCTTCGCCGACGGGTAGTATCTCAGCCACTCTGTTCACCTCACAGGCGCCGGACCTAATACGGCAGTGATTTTCGAGCAAGTGCAGGCGTTGGTGAATTATCAATGCCTAAAATGTTATGTTTCCCTGCAAGCCGGCATCAATCCACTGGGGTTAAGGCTTTCTGGGTTAAGGCTGGCGGCTTGTTGGGCAAGGGATGGTTTCGATGTCGGTGCGTATGCTTGGAGCGCTTGGTTTGACCCTGGCGGCGATGACTGGTGGGGCGCAGGCCTCGTCGATCGTCTTTCTCGGTGTCTCGACCTCGACGCCGTCGGTTATCAAGGTTGGCGGAGCCGAACCGGTCAAGATCGCCTCGTCGCCATCGATCGTCGCGCTCGGCGATCCGCAACCCGACGTCACCTATGAAAAGGTCGCGGCGATTCCCGAAAAGCCCAGGCACGGCCAGGCCCCGATGATCATTCGTGGCGGCATCGTCGGCGGCGCCTTCGCCGCGCCGGCTCCCGCCAAGGCGAGCGCTGCAGCAGCGCCGGCGGCGAATACAACGCCTGGGGCGGAGACCGCACCAGCCGGAACTGCGACGGCGTCGAAGGGCAAGCCCGGGTCGCAGCCGGCGGCGCCGCAGCCGGCGGCAACCCCGCAGCAGCCGATCCAGAGCGTCGGCAAAGCCGAGTAGGCTATTCAGCCAAAGGCAGTCGGCCAGTCCATTCCGCTTGACGCCGATCGACGCCCCGGCGCACGATCGGCCCGTCGGCGGCGGCCCCAATTTCGCCAATCGGTTTTGGCACGAGCGCGCCGGGTTTCAAGTGAGCAAGGGGGTATCATGAACAAGGCGAAATCATTGACCGTGGCCGGCCTGTTGCTGGCGTCTTTTTTGGGCATTGGCAGCGCGCAGGCCGGTGACGACATGCTGGGGTCCTATGTCGCGCGTATTTCCGATCGCGACCACCATGCCAGCGACGGCTACGGGCTGAGCAGCGCGGCACAGATGGTGCGGCAGGACCGCGCCAACTGGCACAAGTTTCACCGGCGCGACACCGACGACCAGGGCGACGACTGGTTCGGGAGCAATGACGACCGCGCGTATCTGGAGCGCATGCTGAAGCGAGGCGGCGCGATGAGTTCCTCGACACGGAACGCCATCGTCAATGGCGAGCCACTGATCCAGGTCGACGTCTATCCAGACAGCGTGCATGTCAGCATTCTAGAGGATTGACTTCGTCAACCTCGGGAGGACTGACAAAGTCAGTTTCCGGGTGGCCTAAAAACAGGAAGGGCGGCGTGTGAACGCCCCCCTTCTCGTTTGATGTCAGTCGCCTGAAAGCTCAGGCCGCTTCTTCCTTGTCGTCATCCTCGCCGTCTTCGGATTCTTCGTCGTCGGATTCTTCTTCGTCAGCGTCGCTGGCCTCGGCCTTCACGCTGTCGTCGTCTTCGCCGTCTTCCTCGTCTTCGTCATCATCCGATGAAGCGGTGGTTTCTTCGCCTTCTTCCTCGCCGGACTCGTCGCCGTCTTCGTCGTCGCCTTCTTCGTCGTCGTCGGACAGGTCGTCTGCCTCGACCGCAGCGGCGGCGGCATTATCGAGGGCGGAAGCGGATTCAAGCGTCTCGGCGGTGCCCGAGGTTTCTTCTGTCACTTCGATGTCGTAAGCGGAATTCATGGAAGCCTCCGTGGGGTTGGGAACATGTCCTTTTTGCCACGGAGAGATCATCGTCATATGACTGTAAGCCGGCTCGAACGGCCGGCGACGAAGAAATTTTTGGGGACTTCTCCCGCGCTTTCTCAGTTCACCGTTTCACGGGAACGGCGACCTGCTCCAGCTTCCGTGTTTTACGCAATTTCCGGACGGAAAACCGTTACACACTTTTCCTGGAATTGCGTTAGCCAGCTATTCTGGAGAAGTCAGCGACCTGATCGGTCGCCGTGCGGATGCGGGCCAACAGCGCCAGGCGGTTTGCGCGCACGGCCTGGTCCTCATCATTTACGAGAACGCGTTCAAAGAATGAATCAACCGGTTCACGCAACACGCTAAGCGCCAGCATGGCGGCGGAAAAGTCTTCGTTTTGAATCGCTTCGCCGGCTTGCTTCTCAGCCTGATTCACCGCCGCAAACAGCGACTTCTCGGCGTCTTCACGAAACAGTGCCGGCTTAACAGTCTCGGCGATGGCCGTTTTCTTCTTCTCCTCGGCGGCAAGAATGTTGGCCGCGCGCTTGGTGCCGGCGAGCAGGTTCTTGCCGTCCTCGGTGTCGAGGAAGGAGCCGAGCGCTTCGACGCGGCGCACGATCTGCAAGAGGTCGTCCGACTGCGGCGTGATCACCGCGTCGATGAGATCGTGGCGGGCGCCCTGGTCGCGAAGATAAACTTTCAGGCGGTCGTGGAAGAAGGCGAGGAGATCGGTCGACTGACCTGCACCGCTGTCCTTGAAATTGGCGGCAGCGCCATCGAAAATGGACGACAGGGCCAGACGGATGCCGTTCTCGACCAGCATCCTCACCACACCCAAAGCCGCTCTCCGTAGCGCATAAGGATCCTTCGACCCCGTCGGCTTTTCATCGATTGCCCAGAAGCCGACCAGCGTGTCGAGCTTGTCGGCCAGCGCGACCGCAATCGACACCGCATCGGTCGGCACGCGATCGGACGGACCTTGCGGCTTGTAGTGCTCCTCGATAGCCGCAGCCACGGACGGATGCTCGCCTTGCAGCAACGCATATTTGCGCCCCATGGCGCCTTGCAGTTCGGGAAACTCGCCCACTGCTTCGGTAGTGAGATCTGCCTTGGCCAGCACGGAGGCACGCCCGGCGAGCGCGGTAATCTCCCCCCTCGAGGGGGAGATGTCGCCGAAGGCGACAGAGGGGGTCGGTCCGACTGGGCGCGACGCCGTATCGCGGACAGAGGATGCCGGCGCTTCACGCGAAGCGACCCCCTCTGGCCTGCCGGCCATCTCCCCCTCGAGGGGGGAGATCGACTGCGCCACGATCGGCGCTAACACTTCTGCCAGCCGCTTGATCCGCTCCACCCGCTCGCCTTGGGTGCCGAGCTTGGCGTGGAAGGTGACATTGAGATGGTCGAGGCGGGCCATGCGCTGGTCGAGCGGCTTTTTCAGATCGAGCCCGAATTTTTTCGCCGATGCCTCAAGCTCCCCGATGTCAGGCAGGTCGCCCTGGTCGGTCCGCCAGAAGTACAGCGCATCCGACAGGCGCGCGCGCACCACCTTGCCGTTGCCATGCGCGATCTCCTTGCCGCCATCCTTCGCCTCGATGTTGGCGGTGAGGATGAAGCGGTTGGAGAGGTTTTCGCCATCGCCCTGCGGCCGGGTGACAAAGCATTTCTGGTTGGCGCGGATGGTCAGCCGGACCACTTCAGGCGGAATGGCGAGAAAGGCCTGCTCGAATTCGCCCATCAGCACCACCGGCCATTCGACAAGGCCCGACACTTCTTCCAGCAGCCCTTCGTCCTCGACCAGGTCGAGCCCGTTGGCGAAGGCGAGGTTGCGCGCGTCCGCCAGGATAATCTCCTTGCGCCGGTCGCCATCGAGTACGACTTTGGCCGCTTCCAGCTTGGTCACATAATCGCCGAAGCGGCGCACGGTGATTTCACCCGGCGCCATGAAACGATGGCCGTAGGTGACGTTGCCCGAGCGGATGCCGTCGATCTCGAAATCGACCACCACCGGCTCCTCGGTCTCCGGGCCGAAGGTGCACAGGATCGTCTGCAGCGGCCGCACCCAGCGCAGCGAGCCGGGCTTGGCCGAAGCCGGCCCCCAGCGCATCGATGTCGGCCACGGGAAGCTGCGGATGATGGTAGGTACCAGTTCGGCGATGATCGCTTCCGCCGCCCTGCCTGGCTTCGAGATATGGGCGACGTAGAAATCGCCCTTCTTCGGATCGGAATGGACATGCGCCTCGGCAACCGAGGCAAGGCCTGCCTTGCGCAGAAAACCCTGCACGGCTTGTTCCGGCGCCGTCGTCGACGGCCCCTTGACCTCCTCGTGGATATCCTTCGAGCGCGCGGTCAGGCCCCTGATATCGAGCGCCAGACGCCGCGGCGTCCAATATTCGCGCGCGGCGTCATAGGTCAGGCCCGCCTCGACCAGACCGTCGGTCAGCATCTTCCTGAGATCGCCCGCCGCCTTGCGCTGCATGCGGGCCGGTATTTCCTCGGAGCGAAGTTCTAGAAGCAGGTCAGGCATGGTTGGGCTCGCGCGGCGGGTGTCGCGCGGGGCATAGCAACTCGGCTGGCCGCTGTCACCCTCTACCCCACAATCGCAGGCCAATCCCGCATGGCGGCGCCAAGCCCCCTCTCCGTCTCGGCTTCGCCGAGCCACCTTGTATCTACACGGGAGAGATTTCGTGGGAATAAAGCGATTGAGCCAAGGT
>NZ_VFTC01000046.1 GCF_007003975.1 Mesorhizobium sp. WSM4306 | reverse complement strand
GACGGAAAACCGCCGTCTTACGGGGCATGCGCATGTGGCATTTCGATTCACCCCTCACTTTCCCCGGACAGCCCTGCATGAAATGGGGAGAGGTGGGGGGGGGCAGCCGAGACGGAGAGGGGCAGCGCGGTGTCTGTGAACATGCTCTCGGACGAGATGAAACGGGCTTGGTAGGAAAGCTTGCTTCATAACCGGTTTCTGACTTCACGGAGGGCGTCCCCCTCTCCGTCTCGGCTTCGCCGAGCCACCTCTCCCCCGCGTTGCGGAGGCGAGGAACGGAGGTCACACCACCTCCACCACAGGCCGGTGGAAGCGCGCCTGATGATATTCGCAGTAGCTTTTCAGCGCCCTTGTGCGCAGGCCGCAGCACAGCATGTCCGGTCCCGGCCGGCTTCCTGGCTCATCATTTTCGGGGTCTTCCTCCAGCGTCAGGTCGAGCGGCGCGCGGCAGCGGTTGAACAGGCAGTCGATGAAGCGCATGGCGGCGACATGCGGCTGGCGACCGATTGCGACGCGGCGCGGCGACGGCACCTTGAAGCGGTAGACCTCACCGTCCACCACCAGTCGCCCCTCGCCCGGGATCGAGCGTGCCGGCCGAGGCAGCGACATTGGCCTGGCTGGTGGCTGACGGGCCGGTTTCGCGACCGGCGCGGTTGATGCTGCCTGCTTCGAAACTTCTGGCCGCCTTGCGGGCTTGGCTGGCTGCACCGGCGGATTCTTCCTGGCCCTGTTCTCATTGGCCGCAGCGATCCCCGCCGCATTCTTCTTGGCCCGACCGCCGGATCGGCCACTCTTGGGATTGGCGAAGCCGATCGCCTTCAATGCACTGTTGCGGTGGACGATGCCAATGATCGCGTTTCGCGAGACCGGGGTGCCGCGCAACGCGGCGAAGCGGACGGCGATACGGGTGGCCGACAGGCCATCCCTGAGCCATACGGCAATCTCCTGCAATTCGGTCTCGGTATAGGCAGTCATGTCGGATCCATTGATTTGCGCGCAAAGGCGGGCCCTCAGCTTGAGGGCCAAGGCAGAGGTTCAGAACGTCGGGTTCGGTGTTGTCAGGCGGTGCTGGCGGCCGGCAGAGAGCCGACGAGATGCCGCAATGCAGCTTCCGCTGCCGCCTTGGTGAGGGCGGAGACCGCCCTGCCCGTCAGCCGGTCGAACAGGATGACGGTGCCGTCTTCCGTGCGGATGCAGGAGATGCCCTGCCCGCCGGAAGTAGCCCCTGGCGCAACGGCGGCGCCCTGGCGCAAAAAGGTGGCCGGAGCCGGGAGAGGAACGGCTCCGGCCGTTCCGGTCGACAGGGGGAGGCCGACCGGATCCGGGGCAAAGGCCCCGGTTTGCGTCCGGACCGGGGAGGAGGACAGCCCGGACGATTGCGAAAAGCTGACAATGCCTGCGGAAAAGCTTGCGGTTTGTTCGATCATGCGCTAAGCGTACGATATGTACGAAACGTACGCAAGCGAAATCGTACGTATTGGACGATAATTTTCAGGCAATTTGTACGATGCAAGAACCGAGGCACAGATTGCAGCAGGCACGGGCGGAGGCGGGTTATGCCTCGCCGAGCGACGCCGCGCGGGCATTGCGCGACATCAACAAGAACACGTTGATCAGCCACGAGAACGGCAACCGGCCGCTGTCGCGCAAGGCGGCGGAGAAATACGGCCGCCTGTTCGGCGTCGACCCCGGCTGGCTGCTGTTCAATGGCGAGAGCGGTAGCCTTTCAGGCGGCCATTTCGGCTTTGACGAGGCGGGCCGGCAGATACCGATGCCGTCGCTGGCCACGGTCGACGTGCCCATCGTCTCGTGGATCAGCGCCGGCGAACTCGGCAGCCAGGACATGGTGGTCAATCTCAGCGACTATCCGACCATCCCCACCACCGATCTCGAGCAGGGCCAATGGATTGCGCTGCGCGTCGACGGCCCGTCGATGAACAAGATCTCGCCGCCGGATTCGATCATCTTCGTCAACCTGCGCGACAAGCGCTTGGTGACCAATGGCTGCTACGTCATTTCCGACGAAAGCGGCCAGGCCACCTACAAGCGCTATCGCCCCAACGAGAACCCGCCCTTCCAGCCGGCCTCCTACATGGACATCCCGCCGCCGGCGCTCGAAGGCGCTATCACCATCATCGGCCGGGTGAAGCGCTCGATGATCGATATGTGAGGGGCTACAGCCGCGGCACCGCTTTGCCTTCGGCCTCGAAATCTGAACGTTGCTCTTTCTCGACGCCGCAATTTCTGCTTGCATGGCAAGCAGCCGTCGGTGTCGGCCGAGGTCAATGGTTTTCGGGGGAGAACCGGCGAAATGACGAACCGGGAAGGCGTGGGCGAAAGCCGGCTGATACGGCTGGTGCGAAAATGGCGCCTGCCGCTGTTGCTGCTGCTGACCGGCCTCGTCGCGGTGGACATCCGCGGCGCGATGGGGATCGCCGCCAATCTCACCTATGCGGCCTGCATCGGCAATGCGGCCGACCCCAGCCGGCGGATCGAAGCCTGCACGCAAATCATCGATAACCAGGCCGACGCTCCTGACAAGCGTGCGACAGCCTACTTCAAGCGCGCCTACGCCTGGTCCATGGAAGGTGATCTCGACCGCGCCATCGCCGATAGCGACCAGGCGATAGGCCTCAATCCTGAATACGCATCCGCTTACTACAACCGAGGCTACGACTGGGCCACGAAAGGCGATTACGACCGGGCCATTGCCGATTATAGTCAGGCGATCGCCTTCGACCCGAAAAGCAGCGCTGCTTACAACAACCGAGGCCTTGGCTGGTCGTACAAGGGCGACAATGACCGGGCCATCGCGGATTACAACCTGGCGATCATCGCCGATCCCAAGAACGCATCCGCATACCTCAACCGGGGCGGCGCATGGGCGGCGGAGGGCGCCTTCGATCACGCCATCGCCGACTACAACCGGGCCATTGCCCTCGATCCGACACTCATCGGGGTCTATGAAAACCGTGGCCTGAGCTGGGGCGGCAAAGGCGACTACAACCGCGCCATCGCCGATTTCAACGTGGCTATCGGCCTCGATCCGAAACGCGCCTACGCCTACTACGGCCGGGGTCTAGCCTGGTCCAACAAGGGCGACGACGACCGCGCCATCGCCGACTACGACAAGGCCGTGGACCTCGACCCGAAGTTGGCCGATGCCTACTACGCGCTGGGCCTCGCCTGGGCGCACAAGGGCGACCACGACCAGGCCATCGTCGACTACGACCAGGCAATCGCGCTCAATCAGAAATCCGCCGATTTCTACAACGCCCGAAGCGCCTCCTGGAAGGCGAAGGGGAACCGCGAACGCGCCGAGGCCGACCGGAAGACGGCGGCAAGCCTCGGCGGGAAGTAGGTTGCCAGAAAGGAAGGTCGCATTCCTTCGCACCCCCCTCTGGCCTACCGGCCATCTCCCCGCAAGGGGGAAGATCAGCAGTTCGAGCCCTTACGCCAGAAACTCATTGCTGAAATACGCTCCAAAGTCCGGTCGCTCCTTCAGCGCCTTGCCGTCGGCGTCGAGCAATATGCCGGCGTTGAAGAGGTAGGTTCCGATCGCCTCGACCTTGGCCTTGTCGATGGTGCCGATGACGCCATCCTGGCTGCGCAAAAAGTGCCCGTCGACCAGCATCTTCAGCGAGGCGTGGACCAGCGCCGGGTCGGTCAGCGCGTCCTTGTTGGAAGCGATCAGCAGGTCGCCGGCTTCTTGCGGATGATCGACGGCGAATTGGTAGCCGCGCCGCGTTGCCTCGACGAATGCCGAAGCCGCTTTCGGGTTTGCCTGGAGAAAGGCATCGCTGGAGGCGATGACGGTGGTATGCTCGTCGGGCACACCATAATCGGCATAACGGAAGCCGCGTTGCCGGATGCCTTTCAGTTCGGCGTCGACGCCTTCCCAGGTCGAGACTTCCAGCGTGAAATCGACAGAGCCGTTGGCCAGCGATTCATAGGCCGAGGTGCCGAGCGTCACCGTCTCGAAACTGCCCTTGCCGCCATCGTGGCGGATGATGGTCGAGATCAGCGTGTTTTCCCAGGCGCTGCCGAAGCCGCCATAGGTCAGACCATCGAGATTCTTCGGGCTCTTGATCTCGCTGCGATCCGCGTTGAAGACCAGTCGTCCGGTCTCTTGCTGCACCACTGCGTAGACCGCCTTGAGGTCGGCGCCGGCGGCGCGCTGGGTGAACAGGCCGACGCCGGCAATGCCGAAATCGGCGATGCGGTTTGCGACCAGCGTGCCGGCGCCGGTATCGCCGTAAGGCAGGATGTCGACGGTGAGCCCGGCCTCGTCGTAAAAGCCTTTGTCGCGGGCCACAAACAGGCCGATATGGTTGGTGTTGACCGTCCAGTCGAGCGCGACGGTGACTTTTTGCGCAGCCGCATGGGCGCGCGAGGCAAGCGGCAGTCCGGCAGCCAGCGTCAAAAGCAGCGCTTGCCGGCGGGTGAATTCGGTCATGATGATCTCCTTTGAGCGGTCTGCGGGAACGAGGCTCGGTCAGCCCCGGGATTGAGAAGCGTGTCGAGGATTTCGGCTTCGAGCACAGCGGCCTGGCGCGCGGCATCGCTGCCGGCGGCGCGCGGTCGCGACAGCGGCACGGCAATCTCGCTGACGATGCGGGCGGGCCGTGACGACAGGAGATAAATGCGGTCCGACAGGGACACCGCTTCACGCACGTCATGGGTGATCAGCAGCGCCGTCCAGCGATGACGCCGCCACATGCCTTCCAGCCAGCGCTGCATGGCCGCGCGTGTCAGCGCATCCAGCGCGCCAAAGGGCTCGTCGAGCAGCAGCATGTCGCGTTGCTGCACCACGGTGCGCAAAAGCGCGGCGCGCTGGCGCATGCCGCCGGAGAGTTCCGCCGGCCAGGCGCGCTCGAAGCCGGCAAGGCCGAACTCGGCGAACAGCGGCGCGACTTGCTCGCGCGCCTCGCGGCGCTTCATGCCCTGCACCTCCAGCCCCAGCGTCACATTGTCGATGACGCGCCGCCACGGCATCAGCGCGTCGCGCTGCGGCATGAAGGCGAAATGGCGGCCATGGTCGTCGAGTGGCGCACCGTCGAAGCGCATGTCGCCCTCACCTTTCAGCGCGCCGGTCAGCAGTTGGAACAGCGTCGACTTGCCGGCGCCGGAGGGACCGAGGATGGAGACGAACTCGCCGGCCGCGACGTGAAGCGAAATGCCGGCAAGCACCTCCAGCGCGCCGAAGCTTTTTCTGACATTGCGGAGTTCGAGCCGTGTCATCGGCTCTCTCCCGAAGGCTTGCCGTCGCGGCTCTCGCTCCCCGCATTTTCCCAAGGCATGGCGAGACGATGGATGAGCACTGCAAGGCCGGACAAAGCAAGCGTGAGCACCGCACTGACGGCGACGGCAGCGAGCACCAGATCGGGGCGGAAATTGTTCTTGGCGTTGAGCATGTAGATGCCCAGCCCTTTCGCCGCGCCGGCATATTCGGCGAAGATCGCACCGACAACGGCGTAGGTGATGGAGATGCGCAGCCCGGCGAAGAAGTATGGCAGCGCAGAAGGCAACCGAGCCAGCCAGAAGATGCGCCAGCGCCCTGCCCCCATGGCGGCGAGCATCTGGGAAATCTCCTTGTTCGTCGCGGCAAAACCTTCGACCAGCGCCACCATCATCGGGAAGAAGGTGACGAGCGCCACAAGGAAGATTTTGGGCATCAGCCCGAAGCCGAACCACAGCACGATGAGCGGCGCGATGGCGACCAGCGGCAAGGTCTGGCTGACGATCAGCAGCGGGAAGAGCGCGCGGCGCAGTGGGGTCAAAAAGTCGACCAGCGCCGAAAGCACGAACGCAGCGGCCAACGAGCAAGCAAAGCCGGCAAGCGTGGCACGGATGGTCGGAAGCGTGTTGTCGGCAAGGGCGGCGCGGTTTTCCCAGGCTTGCAGCAGCACGCGGGACGGCGCCGGCAGCATGCCGTGCGTGACGCCGCCATAGCGGGCGTAGAGCTCCCAGGCCGCGAGGAGCAGGGTGAAGGAGATGGCGGCGGGGATGGCCTTGGCGATGGCGGCGGCTGATCTCCCCCCTTGGGGGGGAGATGTCGCCGAAGGCGACAGAGGGGGTCGTCTCGCATAGAGCGCCCACGCCCTACCGACGCGAAGAGGACGTCGGCGCTCCACGCGCTCGGACCCCCTCTGGCCTGCCGGCCATTTCCCCCTCGAGGGGGGAGATTCGCTGGCATCGCGGCCTTCGCCAATCGCAGAAGATTCCACTCCGCCTCGCTGATCAGAAGCGGAGGCATCTCCCCCACGCAATGGGTTGGACGAAACAGCCACGACAATTTCCCTCAACGGCGCGCGGACAGACGCGGCTCAGACGGCGCTCGGGCTGTTCGCAGAAATCGTGATGTCGAGGGTGACGTGGCCGGCGCCCGGGCCGAAGCGGCAGAAGGCCTCAGTGAGCGTTGCAAACACCGCTCCGGCATCGCCACGCAGTTTGGTGCAGAAGTTCTTCGAGCGTTCAAAGACGCCGGACTGCTTCAGGAAATCGATGCAGCCATAGATCTCGTCCATGTGGTCGCCCGTACCCATCACATAGAGCGAGAACTGCGCCGCCACCGGCTGGTCGGTCGATGGCGTGGCCTGGACGGCGCGGATCGCGGCGACCTTGCGCTCCTCCAGCGCAATGGCGGGGCCGCCGGTCTCGTCGGAGCTGCAGATCGGATCGTCGGGCTCACCTGGACAGCCACGCGAAACCGCAGCCGAAAGCACGCAGTGCTTGCCGCTTTTGGCGGCCGCCACGAACAGGTCGCGCATGGCTGGAAACAACACCTCGGGCGGCCCGACCAGAAGCGTCGAGATGTCGTCGGTCTCGATCCTCAGCCGGTCGCGCCAGGGATCGAGCGCACCGAGCGCGCCAAGGATGACGCCGACGAAATCGTCGGTCATGGGATAAAGGGAAATCTGTGCGCCGGAAAACATCGCCCGCCTCGCTCCGCTGGTATTATCCAGATCAGCTTTAGGGTCCGAAGGCTTGCCGCCCTCATCTCAGCCCCGACTGTACGGAGCACCCCTGTGGATGGGCGGGTTAAAGCACTGTTCGAGGCATTGGGGAAGAGTATTTTTCGACTGTCATCGCAAAGTGTGTTGGGCCAGGTTTCTTGGCTCATGAAAATCCGCATCATTTTCGAAAGTTGAATTCGTTCAAATTGTACGCGTCATCCTTGACGAAATATCGTACATAAAGTACGATATTTCCTTTGAACAAGGGGAATTCCGTGAGCACAGCGAACCATGCCGCCTTCGCCGACCTCTCCCGCCCGCTGTTGTCACTGCCGCTGCTGCCGCCCTTGTCGCTCGACCAGCGCGAACGCGTTGCCGGAGCATGGCGAATGGCCAGCCAGGACATCGCCGACGATATTCGTTTCATCCGCCAATATTTGAAAGTGATTGCCGAGAAGGACGAGAGGCTGTCGACCGGCACACTCGTTCACAGCCGCGCCTATGTCGAAGCCTGCGCCGGCTGGCTGCCGCAGACGGTGGCGCGCTATCTGCGCCACCTGCGCCAGATCACCGAATGCGAACTGGTCATGACAGCTGCCGGTATCCGCTTTGCCCTGTCGAGTTATGCCTGGGAGGCATAGGGCATCACGGGATCTTCATGCACAATGAATTGCGCTCCCCGTTGGAGGCGCAATTCGTCGGGTTAAGAGATCCGGGCGCGCCGAACGGCGACGTCCAGAACGAGGCCGCCCGGGCGAATTCTGCCCTTGCCTATTTCGACTTGGCCTTGCCGGACTTTGCGGCCGCCGGCTTTGCAGCCTTGGGCTTGGCGTCGGCCTTGACGGGCTTCGCAGCAGCCTTCTTCGCCGCCTTCTTCGGTTTGGCGGGCGCACCATCTATTTCGGCCGTGGCCTGTTCCCAGTGCTCCTGATGCGCACCTTCTGGTCGGCCGGCCTGTTCCCAAATCTCGTGTGCCCGCTGGCGAATGCGGTCCTGTCTGTCGTCCGTCACTTAAGCCTCCGTGGTTGGGTCCGATCGGTTGGTCCAGATTCCACGAAAACATTAGCCGAAATTTGAGCCGGCGTCTTGAGTGTGCTTTCAATGCGGATCGGAAACGATCGCAACGCCGAGCAGCGCCGCTTTCTTGGTGATCAGCCCGGCGAGGTCGGCATCCGACCGATCCGTGCCGGTGCGCTCCCGCAGCAGCTCAATCGCTTCCCTCATCGACAACAGCGCGGTACTGCGCTCAGCCAACAGCTTGTCGCAACACGCCGCCACATTGATCTCGACATGCGGCAACATGGGCAATGCTCCTTTCATCATTCGGCCCTGCCGCCCCTTATTGGGATGAACGACAGGGCCGTATTGGTGGTTCCGTCAGGTGTGGTCAGCGTTATTCGACCACCTCAACGATCCTGCGCGTGCTGGGATCGACCAACACCGTATGGTTATCGACCACAGCGTATCTGTACTGAACGTCAGGAACCTCCTGCAGTTCCACAGTGTCGGGCAAGGCGGAGCCGACATTCAACTCGACGCCGAGAAGACTGACCGAGGCCAGCGGATGTTTTTTTACGTATTGGCGTACAACCGTGCGCTGTTCGGGGGTGATGATCACCTGCTGCTGCGCCGGCTGCGTGACGATGACCTCGTCGGCCACGGCAACGCCGAGACCTGCGATCATGACGAGCCCGGCGACGGCGGGAATAAGGACGGTTTTCATCTTCGTCTCCTGTCGTTGTTTGCGAGCTCCGCCGAGCTCCCGCACGAGGCGAAAACATAACGGATCAAATTGGCGGGCTCCTGGAGGCAAACGCCGCCGGTACGGTCTAGTTCCGTAAGTGGAGACTAATTGATCGGTCCCATCCGCCATTGCTGCTGGAATCGCACAGGCATGATTCGCATTGAAGACAATCCTCGGAGACCTTCAATATGGACGATATGCGGCTCCAAATCCCGGTGGTGATTGCGGTCGGCGCAGGCTTCAAACGCGATATCACGACGTTGGCCGAGATGCAGAATTTTAGGGCCGGACACTTGACCAAGGACCAGGCGGGGCGGGCTTTCACAGCCTTTGCAGAAACGGCCGGTATTGCCTGGACCGGCATTGATCCGGTGACTGCGCTACGCCTGGCCAAAGGCTGGAACCGGCCGGCCCCGGTCCACACTGTAGAGACCTCAAGCAAGGTCATTGCTGCGGTGGCTGCACAGGCACCTCGCCGGGCTTGATCACCGGCGTTTTGCCCTGATCCGGCGGCGGCTGCGTCATGCCCTGGTCACCGGTGGGCGGCGGCTGCAGCACGCCGCCGCAAGAACCAAGATCGGCGGTCGAATTGCCATTGCCGTCATCGGCGGGAGGCGGCTGCTGGCCGCCATCCTGGGGCTGAGCCTGGCAAGGCACGGGAGGAGTGCCCTCGCCGCTGTCTTGCGCGGCGGCAGGGCCGGCAAGTGCCAGCAGCGCGCACGGCATGAAAACAAGGATCTTCATTGTCCGGTCTCCGTCTGGAATCGTCTTCTTTTGGCAAATGCAACCCAGCGGCAATTGGTTCCCCAAGTGGTTCCCCCACGTGGTTCCCAGGTCGTTCCCAAGCAAGGTGGACCGGTTTCGGGAACCTGCTTGCCGGCGGCGAGTTCCACCTTCTCGATGCAGGCACTGACCAGGGAGAAAAATTATGGACCCGCGTAGAAAGCCAAACGACGAAGTGGAAGCGCCGACACCGCGCCAACAGGACTGGGATGCGCTGCGTGGCGCAAGGATCCTGCCCGACGGGGCAGATGAGGAAAGCCTGCCGGACACCACCGGTGTCGAGAAGGAAGGCGACCTGCCCGAGGAAGACGACGACAACCCCTATCAGGACAGTGACGATGCCTTGCCCGACGATGCCGAGGAAGCCGCCATCGGTCGCGACCCGGCGCGGCGCGGTGGCCCTTTCGACGAGGTGTAGGCTCGAAGCAGTCTGCACCGGACTTTCGTAGTCTTTACCGGAACTCTTCGCCTGTTCGCTGGTTAGGAAATTGTCCCAAACCTAGAGGAGATAGGTCATGGATCACACCAATCACGCACGACTTGCCAGCACGGAACTGACGCCCGACATACTCGAAGGCGCGACCATCTATGGTCCTGACGATGAGAAGATCGGTTCTGTCGATCATCTGCATGGCAGTCAGGTCGTCATCGACGTCGGCGGCTTTCTTGGTATCGGCGCCAAGCCGGTTGCTGTCACCACCAGCCAGCTGGACTTCATGCGCGACGAGGATGGCGACGTCCACGCCGTGACCAGCTGGACCAAAGACCAGCTCAAGGCGATGCCGGAGCATCGCGACTGATATTTTCGAAGGGTCCGGCTGCGGCCGAGCCCCTTCGTTCGGCACGCCAGTGCGCCCTGGCGGTTTGGCTTCAGCGGCGCTCTGGTGATCAGGGAGAGACCGATGATCAGAAAACTCAAATCAGGGAAATACCGCCTCTATTCGCGCAAGGTCGATGAAAAGACCGGACGACGACGCAACCTCGGCACCTTCGACAGCCGCGAGGCGGCCGAGAAACACGAACGCGAAGTCCAGTATTTCAAGCGCCATTGAGATCGCTCCCCGACCTCTTCAGAGCGCGCACAAGCAATCGCCTGACGCTGAGCGTGTGCTACGCGCACGCTCCGACGGCTACCTGCGAGCCGGCGCCGGGCAACCGTCGGCGCTTGAGTGCCGACGGGCGCGCGACCGGACCTTCAGTTCGATGCGGAATCGCCCAGCGCCTCGGTGACGAAGGACGCCGCGATCAGGTCGTCGGCATCGATGCGTAGGGAGCCTTCGCTATCTCCCATGATGGCTGCGACCTTCTGGAATGTCTGCATCTCGTATTCGGTAATCCTGGCATTTCGCATCCTGGCCTTCAGATCGGCAACGCGTCGGCCCAGTGAGGCGGACGCCCCGATTTCTCTTTTCGACATGGTGTCGTGCTCCTCCCCCAACCCATGCTTGGTTTTGCCCTCTGCCCGCTTGGCTGTACCCATTGCTGCCTATTTATAAGGCAGCACGAATACAGTCGCGGCAACGCGCGGTACTTGGGAAGGTTCCAGCGCCAAATGGTCACGAAATAATACGGGAGGGCCGGCAGCCCAAGGCCTCGACAGGCGCCGCAACCACCGGCTGCGGCCATCAAACCAAACCAACCCCCGTCGCTGTTGGCGATGAGGGCCGGACTGCGATCGCCTTATCGAACAGTCAGCGAGAGGCAGACGGTACGGCTGCGGCCGAACGCGCGGTTTCGGCTGAGAACACCACGAAAGCAAAAACCAGAACGGCAGCGGCGACGATCAGCGAGCCGCCGGCAACGACAGGCTCAATCGCCGGATTTCCCTGCAACATCACGTAGAGGGCGGGCAGCATGATCACCACGCCAACCGTATAGAGCCAGTAGTGGATCATGGCGATGCGGCGTGCCGCCTTTTGTGGATTGAGCGCGTAGTAGCCGCCGAAGATGGCGCTGGTCACCCAGCCCAGCAGGTTGATGTGCGCATGCGCCGGAAAAGCGCTGTGATCGCCTGAGATCGCCATTTGCAGGCCAGCCGCGATCCCCAGTACGAGGAACACGATGGCGGTTTTGAAAAAGAGCTCTGAAACCCTAGGCATGTCGTTATCCCCCGATGCCGTTTACTCGGCATTGAAGGCTACACTCGGGAGCGAAGATTTTCCATGCCGTACTTGGGTTAGCAACGCTTTTCCCCAAGGACCGGCAGTTCCGCCGGCCCGTCAAAAAAGCCGCCGGGGCGAACCCCGGCGGCTTGGTCATTCGATTGGCCGTTTTAGCCGCGATCGACTTTACGGCGTTGCCGGAGGAGCTAGCGTGGCGGCCATCTGGTCGATCTTGTCGGCAAGCACGCCGTTGGCCCAGTCGGTAACCTCGGCGTCGACCGGCTTGTTGGCCATATCGGCGAGTGCGTCATCGAGCGATGGGATGTCGGCAGTGGCGGTGTCGGCCGCCGTCTGGGCCGCGGCAGCTGCTGTCTCAGCATCCGTGACCGCGGCTTCCAGATCCGCCATCGTTGCGTCCTGGGCCGCCTGCTCCGCGGGCGTTGGAGGCGTAATGGCGTTCGCCGCGTCGAACAGCGCCTGCTGGTCCGTCACCGCCTTCTGGGCTTCCGTCACCGCAGCATTTGCCTCATCAAGCGCGGCTTGGGCGTTCTTGGCAACTGCCGACGCCGTCACATAAGCCTGAACGCCGGCGAACTTCTTGCTCTTGGAGTTCATATAGGCGTTGATGTTGCGTTGCAGCGAGTTCAGCCGGCCAAGCTTGGCGTGGATATTCTTTTCCTTGGGCGTCGCGGCGACTTCGACGTCATCGACAGCCTGGTCGTCGGTCGAGGCCTTCTTGCCGGCATGAGCCGCTGCCGATTTGCCATGCGTAGCGCTGTTGCCGGATTTGCCGCCGCCATTGCCGTTGCCGCCGCCATTGCCGCCGCCATTGCCACCACCATGGCCGTGGCCACCACCGTTGCCACCACCATTACCACCAGCACCAGCCAGGGCCGGAGAGGCCAGGAGCGCAAACGCGGCAAGCGCCGCCAAAAGAGTTTTTCGGGATGTCATGATACCTCCTCGGGGGATAGCCCACCTCCGCCGACTCGCTATAGCAGCGCCATATGAGAATTTGCTAATTCCATGGGGTAAACTTTAGATAAATGTGGTTGCGATACGCGATGATCGGCTTGAAAAAGGCTGGAGACATTTCTGTAACCGATTGAAATATAAGATAAATATGGAAACCACAGAGCCGATTCGGCCCTTTGCGCGACTGACGCCCCTATACTGATCAGACCTTAGGCCCAATTGGCTGTGATACTTAGGTCGACGCCAGCGGAACCATGACCGTCGTCGCGTAACTTAACGAGCAGGCGTCGAATACCGGATTCGACATCACCAGGCAGCCATCAACATGATGATCGAGCTTCCGGTAGAGCCGCCGAGGCGGAGGGATCGAGCGCCAGAACGCAGGCGTTCGGAGCACCGCCGATGGTTGATTGGGCCGCCCGGGAAGGACGGCCCTTTCAAGCGCTTGCGGCATTTGAGCCTATGGCATCAGCAGGATATCGGCACCCGGCTGTTCGTCGAACAGCACGGCGCAGCCGCGTCCCAGCGCCACCGCCGACAGTGCGTTGGCGACTGCCTCGTCCGGCGACACAAAATCACCGGTCAGCACCCGCAACTCTTCCACGGCCTTGGCCATAGACACGCAGTGCCCGGCAGCGCGATCGCTCGCGCAAGCGTCAACGACGCTGACGAGGTCGATCATTTCGAACTGGCCCATACCGGCCTCCACGAAACAGTGTCCCATCGAGACAATGAACGCGGGGGCGAGAGACAATGTTCCCTGCGCCAGCGGCAAGGCGGATCAATCGACGGCCGGTTCTCCAGCCAGTTCACTGGGAGGTAAGTGCCTCGCTTGACAGCAGACCCTGTTTGTTCTCTATTTGTTTGTCAAAACCACCCCTAGCAACAGACGCGGCTAATGCTGCGACGCCTAAAGGAACGGCCGGGATGGAACCCACCATCCTGCATGCGGATCTCGATGCCTTCTATGCCTCGGTCGAGCAGCTGCTCGACCCGTCGCTCAGGGGCAAGCCGATTGCCGTCGGCGGCGGTGTCGTGCTGGCCGCATCCTACGAGGCCAGGGTTTTTGGTGTGCGCGGCGGGATGCCGGGGCGGCGTGCGCGGGAGCTTTGCCCGCAGTTGATCTTTGTCGGCGGAAATTTCGGCGAGTACCAGAGGCTGGGCGACGCCGCGATCAAAGTGCTCGACGATTTCACGCCGCTGGTCGAGCGCATCTCGATCGACGAGGCCTTTGCCGATGTCGCCGGCTGCACGCATCTGTTCGGGTCGGCGGCCGAGATCGCCGCCAGGGTGCGGCGGCGTGTACGGGCCGAACTCGGCCTGCCGATCTCGGTCGGCGTGGCGCGCACCAAGCACCTGGCCAAGATCGCCTCGCAAGTGGCGAAACCCGACGGACTGGTGGTGGTCGATCCGGCAACGGAGCTCGCCTTCCTGCACGACCTGCCGGTCGGGTTGATGTGGGGCGTCGGCCCGGCGACCAAAGCGCGGCTGGCCGAGATCGGCATCGAGACCATCGGCCAGTTGGCCAAGACCCACAGCGGCGCGTTGCGCCGGCTGCTCGGCCCCGCTGCAGGCGAGAAGCTGGCATCGCTGGCGTGGAACCGCGATCCGCGAAAACTCGACACGCACCGGCGGGCGCATTCGGCCGGCGCGCAGTCGGCGCTCGGCAAGCGGCCGGTCGAGGCCCATGTGTTCGGACCTGTTCTTCTGCATCTGGCAGACCGGGTCGCCAGCCGGCTCAGGGCAAAATCGCGACCCGGCCGCACGGTGACGGTGCGGGTGCGTTTCGCCGATCTGCACGCGGTCACGCGCTCGGTGACACTCGACCAGCCGATTTCGGCGACGGCGATGCTGGCCGAAATCGCCGAGGAGCTGGTGCGCGGCGTGCTGGCCGCCAACCCTCGGGAGAAGACCATCTCGCTGCTGGCGATCTCGGTGTCGCAGCTGGAAGAAAGTGCCGAGATGCAGCTCGAACTGCCGCTCGGCCTCGATGACGAGAAGCAGCGGCCCGGCAGCAAAAAGGGCCTGGCGCGCTTTGGCGCCGACCGTGCCATCGACAAGATCCGCCAGCGCTTTGGCAGAGAGGCCGTCGGTTATGGCGCGGTGGCGCTGGAAGCCCGACGCTCGGTCCCCGACGCCTTCCGCGAACTAGCGGAAAAGGAGCTGTGAGACCTATCGGCCGGTGCGCCAATAGCGATGCACCTTGACGCCGCTTGCATTTGCCCCATTCCACGACTCGCAAGCGATGCCGTCATGGTCGGCGTCGTGCGTCGGCCAGTAGCCCGGTTCTCCCAAATGCGCAGGGGCCAGGCCGACGGCACGGGCAGCGCTACAGTTCGGAAATGCCGCAAGGTGCCTGAGCACGGCCCAGGGCGAGTCGAACCGAACGCCCAGGAAGCCGTAGACGATGTAGCCGAACAGCAGGATGAATGGGGCCAGCAAGGCCAGCCATCTCAACCTGCCCGACCTGCCATAGCGGCGATGCATTGGCCAACGCAGGAACGGCAGGAGCATTTTGGCACGCCCCCCTTTTGGCACGCCTTGGGGCCTCACTCCCTGAAGGCGCGGTTGATCTGGTCTTGCAGCGGCTTGACGAGGTAGGAAATCACGGTTCGGTCGGCGGTCTTGATGAAGGATTCGACCGGCATGCCCGGAACCAGCTTGATCTCGCCAAGGCGAGCCACTTCCGCGCTCGTGGTCGCGATGCGCACGGTGTAGTAGCTGATGCCGGTGCGCTGGTCGGTGGTCGTGTCCGGCGAGGTGCGCTCGACCGTGCCGTTGATCTGCGGCGTGGTGCGCTGGTTGAAGGCCGAGAAGCGCAGTGCGGCCGGCTGGCCGACCCAGAGCTGGTCGATGTCGCTCGGCGCGATCCTGGCCTCGACGGCCAGGCTGTCGCTGTCGGGCACGATCTGCATGATCGTCTGGCCAGGGGTGATGACGCCGCCGATTGTGTGGGCAATGGACTGCTGCACGACGCCGTCCTGCGGCGCTCGGATGTCGATGCGTCTGAGTTGGTCCTCGGCGGCGATCTTGCGCTCCGTCAGTTCGCCGACCTTGGCGTCGATCTCGCGCAAATCCTTGTTGACCTCGGTGCCGAGTTCGAGATCGATCTGGAGGATCTGCAAATTGATCTCGGCAATCTTGCCCTGGGCCTGCGCCTGGGCCGCGATCAGCTGGCTGCGCTCGCCGTCGAGCCGTGCCGACTCGCGCTCCATGGCCGTCAGGCGGTCGATGGAAATCAGCCGCTTTTTCCACAGCTCCCGTATGCTGGCCAATTCCTCCTCGACGAGCGTGATTTCTTTCGACTTGGCGTCTGCCTGGCCCGTGTTCCCCACGATTTCCTTCTGCAGCTGGAGGATGCGCTCCTGCAACTGGCTCTTCTGGCCGGAACGGCCCGCACGCCTTGTCTCGAAAACCTGTAGCTCGCCGGCCATGATCTCGGCGATCGCCGGATCATCGCGGCGATCGAGCAGGTCCTTTGGAAAGGCGATGGCGTCGGCGCCCTGGCGCTCGGCTTCGAGGCGCGCCTCGCGTGCCGACAGCTGGTCGAGCGCCTTGGTCACCACGGCAAGGTTGGCTGCCGGCATGGTGGGATCGAGGCGCACGAGCAGCGCACCGCGCTTGACGCGGTCGCCGTCGCGCACGGCGATCTCGCCGACGATGCCTCCGGTCGAATGCTGCACGTCCTTGACGTGGGAATCGACGACGAGGACCCCGGTGGCGATGACCGCTCCGGAAATGCGGGTCAGCGATGCCCAGCCGCCGACACCGCCAACCAGCAGCGCGACCGCGACGAGGCCGAAACGCATATAGCGTCGAATGGATTGGTGGGAGGAGCTCAGCATCGTTCCTGCCTTCATTCGCCTGCCGCCACCGCCCCGGGCGTCGGCTCTTCGGTGGCGAGCCTGAGACGTGGCACGGCGACCACCGATGGCTGCGGCCGCGGGAACAGCTTGGCCAAAACGTCGTCCTTGAGGCCGAAAGCCTGGACGCGGCCCTGGTTCATGGCGAGGATGAAATCGACCGTGGCGAGCGCGCTCGGCCGGTGTGCCACCAGCACGACGATGCCGCCGCGCTCCCGCACCCCCATGATCGCCTGCAGCAGCGCCTTCTCACCTTCGGCATCGAGGTTTGAATTCGGCTCATCGAGCACCACCAGGAAAGGATCGCGATAGAGCGCACGGGCCAGCGCGATGCGCTGGCGCTGGCCGGCCGACACGGCTTCGCCGAGCTCGCCGATCTGGGTTTCGTAACCGTCGCGGAAACCGACGATGAGATCATGCGCGCCGGCGGCATTGGCCGCGGCAATGATCGATGCGGGATCGGCATCGGGCTCGAAACGCGCGATGTTCTCGGCGACCGTGCCGGCAAACAGCTCCACATCCTGCGGCAGATAACCGATGAAGCGGCCGCGATCCTCCGCCGACCACTGGTCGAGGTCGGCGCCGTCGAGGCGGATCCTGCCGGCAGCGGGCTCCCAGGCCCCGACGAGCGCCCTGACCAGCGTCGACTTGCCCGAACCGCTCTGGCCGATGACGCCGACGGCGTGTCCCGCCTCAAGGGCAAAGCTGGCGTCATGCACCAGCGGGCGCTGTGTGCCGGGAGCCGCGACGCTGACGCCCTGCATGAACACGTGGCGGCTTGGGACCGGCATCGCCATCGGATCGGCGTCGGCCGGCACCGCTGCGAGAATCCTGGTCAGCCGCCGCCAGCCTTGCCGCGCCGTCAGGAAGCCTTTCCAGTTGGCGATGACCAGGTCGACGGGGGCCAGCGCGCGGCCGCTCAGGATCGAGGCGGTGATGATGATGCCCGCGGTCGCCTGCTGCTCGATCACCAGCCAGGCACCGACGCCGAGCATGGCCGATTGCAGCAGCATACGCAGCACCTTGGACACGGCGCCGAAGCCGCCGGCGATATCGCTGACACGCCGCTGCTCGGCAAGATAGTCGCGGTTGGCGTCTTCCCATCGCTTGATCATTCTGCCGCCCATGCCAAGAGCCGCGATCACTTCCGCGTTGCGGTTGCCGGTGGACGTCAGGCCGTTGCGGATGATGCCAGTCTGGGTGCCGGAGGTAACCGGCTTGCGTGTCAGCCGCTCGGCAAAGACGGTCAAAAAGACGAGCACGATCGCGCCGACCAGGGCAGTCAGGCCGAGAAGCACGTGGAACATGAAGATGACGGCCAGATAGAGCGGCAGCCACGGCAGATCGAACAAAGCGGTCGGGCCGCTGCCCGACAGGAAGGCACGCACGCTGTCGAGGTCTCGCACTGACTGCATGCTGTCGCCGTTCCGCCCGACCTTGAGCGGCAGCTTGAGGACGCTGGAGTAAACGCGGGTGCCGAGCGCCTCGTCGAGGGCGCCGCCGATGCGCACCATAATGCGGCCGCGCACGAGATCGAGCACGCCCTGCCCGGCGTAAAGGATGACGACGAGCACGCTGAGGCCGATCAGGGTCGGCATGCTGCGGCTCGGCAGCACGCGGTCGTAGACTTCGAGCATGTAGATCGATCCGGCGAGCATCAGCACGTTGAGCACGCCGCTGAACAGCGCGACCGCGGCGAAGGCTGAACGGCAGGCGGCAAGTGCGGCAGCGAGTTCGGGCGTCGCGGGTCCCGCTGCCGGCCGCTTTGCCCTCCCCGGCTGTGGCTTGCCGTCGGCCAGGCGAACCGAGGGTGGAGTCATGGCAGGCTCACGGCGAGAAGACCTCCAGATGTAGAGCAAAAGCAGCGCGCCGAGCGTTCCGCCAAGAACCGCCCAGCGCGCGCTGATTTCCGACACCACCAACTGCACTTCGCCAAATGCGAGCACAAACACGCCGGTGGCGAGGATGAGCTTCAGAAATCTGGCCAGCAGTGTCATGCGGAACGCTTCCTGGCATCAGCCGCCATCATTGGCGTAGATGTGCAAAATCGCCCCTTCGAAAGTCATTCCGGTGTTGTTGTAGAAATCGAGTTCCTGGTGGATGAGGTTGCCGGCAAGCTCGGACCCCGCAGTGGCAGATTCAGCGTCCAGCCCGGTGCTCCAGGCTGCGGTGTTCGCCTTTACCGCGCTTCCGCCACCCCAATCCTCGAATTGAGAGGAAGATGTCCCGCCATTCGTCACCTGCAGCCAGTCGATTGCCTGGTCGAGATATTTATGGGGGCTGTTGGGATCGGTAGCGTCGCCGATCGGATTGCCGGCGAGGTAGTTGAGCCAGGTGGCTACCGCATCGCGGGCAAGAACGAAGCGCGTATCCTGCTGGTCCTTGGCGGATGCATCGATCACCTTGAGCGCATCGGCATAGGAAATGAAGAACGTGTCTTCGTCAGGATCGGTAATTCCGTCCTTGTCGTAGTCGCCGATCAGAAGGCCTGGTTTACCGGGATCCAGCGTTTTGTCGTTATTGGCGTCGACAACGTAGCGCAGTTCGTGGTCAGCAAAGTTCGGACCGGTCTTGCCGACGCCGTCAACACCATCCCAGAACGACTTGCCGAGATTGGTCCAGAACCCGGGCGTGCGCACCCCGGGGCCGTCGAACGAGGTTACGGTGGCGGTGTCCTGAGCGGTGACCGAATTCAGGCTGTCATCGTCGTGAGCCGCGACAGTCACCAGATTGGTTTTGCTGGCCCCACCTGGCAATAAGTTGATGGCGGTGGTCGCTTCGAAAGTCCAGGTCTCGTTGCTGTCGACCAAGTAGTCGTTGTCGGTGTCGCCGGACACATAGTGGGTGCCGTGCGAGCTGTTGGCCACGAAGCCACTGAGCAGGTTGATGTCGTCACCGGCATTCGCCGTGCCGTTGTCATCGACCAGCGAGGTCAGCGTCAACGGATCGAGCGCGCCCGCCGGGCTCGTGTTGGTTATTGCATAGTGATAGGTGACGTTCTGCGGTCCAGACTGCGTCGTTTCCGAAGAGTGGAAGATGCCGTCGTGGTCTCCATCGACGGTCTTGTCGATGGCGATCGACGGCGCCACATCCTTCACGGTCACCGTCGCGTCGTCGCTGTCGGTCACATCGTCGGTGCTGTCGTCGTCATGGCCATGCACCACGACCGTGTTGACGATGCTGCCGGCATTGTGTGCGTCGATGCCGACGGTCGCGGTGAATGTCCAGGTCTCATCGCTATCGACCAAATAGTCGTCGTCGGCGTCGCCCGACACGTAGTGGCTGCCGTGATCGCTGCCCGCCACGAAGCCATCAAGCAGATCGATGTCGTCAGTGGCATCGCCTGGCGTTGCATTGTCATCGACCAGCGAAGTCAGCGTCAGCGGGTCGAGCGCGCCCGCCGGGCTCGTGTTCGTCACCTTGTAGGTGTAGGTGACGTCGCCGGACGCGCCCTCGTCAATCGAGGTCGGGTCGGCTGTTTTGTCGACGGCGATCGACGGCGCCACATCCTTTACCGTCACCGTCGCGTCGTCGCTGTCGGTCACATCGTCGGTGCTGTCGTCGTCATGGCCATGCACCACGACCGTGTTGACGATGCTGCCGGCATTGTGTGCGTCGATGTTGACGTCGGCCGTGAAAACCCAGGTCTCGGTGCTGTCGACAAGGTAGTCGTTGTCGGTGTCGCCGGACACATAGTGGGTGCCATGTGAGCTGTTGGCCACGAAGCCGTTGAGCAGGTTGATGTCGTCGGCGGGATTTGCCGGCGTCGCATTGTCATCGATCAGTGAGGTCAGCGTCAGCGGATCGGTGGCTCCGTCCGCACTCGTGTTTGTCACCTTGTAGGTGTAGGTGACGGTCGTCGCCTCGCCTTCGTCGATCTCGGCCGGATCGACGGTCTTGTCGACGGCGATGGCTGGAGCGTTGTCAACACCGGTGGAAGTGATAACGCCCCATTCCTCAAACCCACCGTTCGCATTGGCATCGCTGGTATTGCCGAAGGCCGAATATAGATAGACATAGTCACCGTTTGCACCGGTGAAGAAACTGGTGGGGACATAGACGAACAGATCGCCTTGTCCGCTCCCTGCCGGCGCATTGTTGCCGGCATTCACCTTAACAGTTACATCTCCGTCCGTAGCGTTCCCGTCAACATTGTAAAGAAGTTGTTGAGTCTGAAGCACCGAAAGATCGGTAATCTCTGGGTCATCCGCCGAATAGATCCGCAACGACGTAAGGGATATTACCCCGGTGTCACTGTTCGGCTCGTTGGCGTCGAGCTTGAACACATAATAGTCGTGACCGTCCAGGGTCACCACCTGCATGTCGCTCAGCAGAAGCGCGTTCGTGTGCGCCGGCTGCTTGTCATCCAGCGGTAGCGGATTGCCATCGGTGTTGAAGCCACTTTCCGTGCCCTTCGCACCAAGTACAAGGAAGGTGTCGTAGTTGCCCGTACCGGCGTCGCCTTGTGGCTCGGCTGTAAAAACAGTGCCGTCGGTCAATGTTTCCGAAGTGGTTGCACCAGTGAGATCTACTACGGTATCGGTCATTTTGTTAACTCCCTTGCGCTGGCAAGCGCGCTCTCTTGTTGGCCGCACAAGGCGGCTGACTACCCCAGACCAGACCTATTGCAGGCCGGGCGCGCCCGCGGAACGCGGCATCGCCGGCAATGAACCGTTGGTGACATAAGCGGCGTTGAAGAGGGAACGCCCGGCGAGGTGACTACCCCATTCGCCAGACACAACTCCCCCGGATGGCAGAATCGATCCGCCGTCGGACTGACAGCCACCCTCACGCCCTACACCCCAAGCTCGCGCGATCTACGTCGACCGCCTGAGCATTAATATTCCCCTAACCATATTATGCAGGTTGCAATTGGTGCGTCCATATAACCGTGGTTATAGATGCAAACATAAATTCAACGCCGGTAAGTCGCTGTTTCACCCAAGTAAATCTCTTTGACATACGCCGAATTGTTTCTAAATTTCTCGGATTTTACTTATCCGCGCGAAATTGCTGGAGCAATTCCGTGGTCTCATCAGGCGACAGGCCGGTAATGGAGCGGCGTCATCGCGTCTGCTTTCAGTCCGCTGCCAGGTTGCTTGCTGTCGGCAGCACGTCCAGGTTGATTACGTATTTGCTAATTCTTCTCGGAAGCACAATGCTGCCGGTATGGCTTTCATATGCGGCGGTACGAGCTGCGTTTCGGGGATCGTCTCGGCCAAGAGGCGTGCAGGCATAGGTACTGCAACGCCAAGTCTGACCGTAAGGCTCAAGGCCGTAACGCTTTGACTTGAGCAGGAAATACTGTTCATGATTGAGCATGGTCGATTGTCGTGTCAGGCGGACGAAAAAAACGGCGCCGCTCCAGCATGGCGCTTTGTTGGCTGGCCGCTGCTGCCGTTCACGCCGCCCCCGGCAGGCATAAGGGGAACTGAATATGGTCACCACAGTATTCATCGCGGATGACCATCCGCTGCTGCTGCACGGGCTGGGCGACCTGATTGCCCGCGATCCCGGTTTCCTGGTTGTCGGGTCGGCGCTGGACGGCAGGAGCGCGCTGGCGATGATCCGGCAGGAGGTGCCGGATGTCGCGGTGCTCGATGTGCGCATGCCGGGGCTGAGCGGGCCCGAAATCGCCGCCGAAATCGGCAGGCTGGGGCTCGCGACGCGCTGCGTGCTTCTGACAGCAACCGCTTCCAACGCCGAGCTTTATGATGCCGTGATGGCGGGCGTCGCCGGTATCGTGTTCAAGGAAGCCACGGTCGAGACGCTGGCCAAATGTATCCATCAGGTGGCCGCGGGCGGACGCTGGTTGCCCGCCGAGATCGTCGGTGACGCTGTCGAAAGCGAAGCCTCCCGGCGGATCAGATGGCAGAAGCTTTCAACGCTTCTGACCATGCGCGAGATGGAGATCGCTCGGCTCGCCGCCGAAAACAGGCCGAACGGACAGATCGCGGTCGATCTCGGCATTTCGAAAGGCACGCTGAAAATCCACATGAACAATATCTACCGCAAATTGCAGGTCTCCTCGCGAGGCGAGCTTTTTCAGCTGGTGGTCGGTCAGATCTCGCACGACGCCCGGGCGGGACGGCAATGAAACCCGTGCAGATGTCGGCGACTGCCCGCCTGTCCGGCTCCGCCGGCCCTTTAAGATCCCCGGCGCCGCGGTGCTGCCGATGTCGAACCGCGGCGGCCAGAATCTCGCACCGGCCAAAATCTTGCACGGGCAATGTCGCAAAAGCTGCACTGCCTCTATAACAGGCTTGGGTCGAGAACAGGCTTGGGTCGAGAAAAGGCAGGACGTGCGATTGCTTGGGGTTTTCCTGGGAAAGTTCTTGCAGCGTTGGGGCAGACTGTCGCTGGCCCTGCAGTTCCTCGTTGCCGGCGGTATCGGGCTGCTGGTGGTGATGCTGGTGGTCGGCGTATGGGTGACCTCGCAGATCCGGCAAGGCGTCATGCGCAATTCCGCCGCGACCACGGCGCTCTATGTCGACAGCGTGATAGCGCCGCTGTTGCCCGACATGCGCAAAAGCCACGAGCTCGACGATACCGTCAAGCGGGCGCTCGACGAGACGCTCGACCAGGGTGCACTCGGCAAGCGGCTGGCGTCGTTCAAGCTGTGGCGGCGCGACGGCACGATCCTCTACGCCAAGGATACGACGCTGATCGGCAAGGTGTTCGAGCCGAACGCCAACCTGGTCGCCGCCTTCAGCGGCAATGTCGTGGCCGAGTACAACGACCTCGACGACGATGCCGAGAGCCGAGACGAGAAAAAGACTGAGGCTGGACCGCTGCTGGAAATCTACAATCCGGTACGCGAACCCTGGTCGGGCGAAGTCGTCGCCGTTTCGGAGTTCTACGAGGTTGCCGACGGCTTCGAGTCGACGCTGAACGTCGCCCTGTGGCAGAGCTGGCTGGTGGTGGCCGGCGCCACCGCGGCAGCATTGGCGCTGTTGTCGGGCATCGTCTTTCGCGGCAGCCGCACCATCCAAACCCAGCGGGCGGCGCTCGAGGCAAAGATCGCGGAATTGCGCGCGCTGCTGTCGCAGAATTCATCGCTGCGCGAGCGCGTGCAGCACGCCTCGCGCCGCGCCGCCGCGCTCAACGAACGCTACCTCAGGCGCATCGGCGCCGATCTTCACGACGGGCCGGCGCAGCTCGTGGCGCTGGCGGCACTCAGGATGGACAGCCCGATCTTGCTTGATCCCGGCGCCTCCACCGCGCTGCGCGAAGCCGAGATCGCCGACATTCACAAAACGCTTGACGAAGCGATCCGCGAGATACGCGGCATCTGTAACGGTCTCGTCCTGCCGCAGATCGAGACGGCGGCGGTGCTCGACATATTGCGGCTGGCGGTCGCCGAACACCAACGGCGGACCGGAACCTCGGTTTCGCTGACGCTGCCAAAGCGCTTGCGCGAACCCGGCCCTTCCGAGAAGATCAGCATCTATCGTTTTGTCCAGGAAGGCTTGAACAACGCCTATCGCCACGGAAAAGGCAGGGATCAGGCGGTGAAGGCGGCAATGAAAGGCGGCAAGCTGACCGTCGAGGTGCTCGACGGCGGTCCCGGATTCGACCCGGCAAGAAGCGAGGGCCTTGGGCTTGCCGGTCTCAGGGAGCGTATCGAGAGCATCGGCGGCCGGTTTGAAACCGTATCTGGCCCACAAGGCACACGACTGGTGATAACATTGTCCATTGAGGAGCAATCGTGACCCACGCCATCCGCATTGCCATTGTCGACGACCATCCGCTGTTTCGCGAGGGCGTAGCGCGCAGCCTCGGCGAGATCGGCGGCTTCGAAGTGGTCGGCGAAGGCGCCAGCGCCGAGGATGCCGAAAGGCTGGTCGCGGCCTTGCACCCCGACATCGTGCTGCTCGACATCAGCATGCCGGGCGGCGGGCTCGCCGCCGCGGCAAACATCATGGCCGGGCACCCCGGCCAGAAGGTCGTCATGCTGACCGTGTCGGAAGCCAATGCCGACGTTGCCCAGGCGCTCAATGCCGGCGCGCGCGGCTATGTGCTGAAAGGCGTCGGTTCGAAGGCCCTGGCCGAAATCCTCAGCGATGTCGCGGCCGGCGAAAGCTATGTCTCGCCGACACTGTCGGCCCGGCTTCTGTCGGACCTGTTGCAGCCGTCAAACCGCAAGGCCGATCCCATCCAGCAGCTCACCGGCCGCGAAGCCGATATCCTGAGCCTGGTGGCGGAAGGCTTGAGCAACAAGGAAGTTGCCGCACGGCTTTCGCTGCAGGAGAAGACGGTCAAGCATCACATGACGCGGGTTCTGGCCAAGCTCAATGTCCGCAACCGCACCGAGGCGGCGCTGCTGATGCGCGAGGCGCGGGAGCGCGCGAGTTGACGCGCGGAGCACGGACCGCACCGCGCCATGCACTGAGGCAAAAACACATTCGCGCGAAAGCGGCTAAAGCGCTTGACCGTTTCACGGAAACGGCGAACCGCTCTATCTCTTTGTTTTTACGCAATTCCCCAGGGAAAGCGCTCACACTTTTCCTGGAATTGCTCCAGCCTTACAAACTTTTCAAACGTGCCACATCGGCGGGGGTCGCCGCTCGCTCGATTATGGTGCGGTCGAGCGCATCCTTCATCGTGAACCGGCCATTCTGGATCCGTTCCTTCATGCCGTTAGGATGGGTGACCGTGATGCCGGTGGCGTCGACCTCGACCTGGTCGCCGGTTACAGAATTCACGTGGCCGGCCTTGCCGGCGCCGGAATTGCCCTTGCCCTTGCCGTTACCGCCGCTGCTGCTGTTACCGTTTCCACCGCTGTTGCCGTTGCCACCGCTGTTGCCGCCACCGCCGCCATCCTTGGCGAAGGCATTGCTGGCGGCAATCTTGGCGGCGCCGTCAAAGCTGAGGTGATAGGGCACAAGGGTCAGGGCGAGCGTCATTGACGCCCGCAAGGCAAGCCAGCAGAGTTGGCGCAAACGCGTTATCTGTTCTTCCCCTGATGGTCAGCGAAGACCAATCCGATCTGTCCACAACCGGAATGGCGTTTGTTACCAGAACACCATCCACAAATCGACGTCCTTGCGAAAGCGGCTTACGACCCTTGTCTCGGCAAATACAGACCTTTTTCGTAAAATTGTCAGACTTAGGTCTTATATATTGCAATCTATAGTTGCATCATGTCTGTTTGGGCAGGCCGACCAGCCAAGCCAGACCCGCATCCATCAACGCGACTTTCGGCACGATGCTGTTGATGTTGAAATGGCCGAACCGGATGGGCGCATCGATACCGACGACGCCGAAACGGCCGCCATGCATGGCGAGGAACCGGCGCGGATAGGCCGAGATCAGGTCGGTTTGCGCAAGCACCGCCAGTCCGAACATGAAGTTGGGGACCGTCAGCGCGACGCGGCGCGACAGGCCGTGTTCGGCCAGCGCCCTGTCGACAAAACCATTTGGATCGCCGCTGTTCGCGCAATCGACATGTCCGCTCCCCGTCCGACTGCCAGATATACCGATTTTCGGAGAGCAGTTCATTTGTGCCGACCGGCAACTATTCCGGCGACGGCACAGGCGGCTTCGTCGTCAGCGCGGCGCCGAAGGCGGCAACGACCACGGCGGTGATGCCCGCGCATTGCAGCGGGCTCAGGATTTCATGCAGGAACAGGAAGCCGGCCAGCGCGCCGAGCGCCGGCTCCAGGCAGGTCAGCGTGCCGTAGAGCCTGGCCGGCATGCGGGTCAGCGCCACCATCTCCAGCCAGAATGGCAAGGCGCTGGAGAACAGCCCGACCAGCAGCGCGCTGACCAGGATCGCGGGTACGACCAGGCCGGAACCGGCCTCGGCGATGCCGAACGGCAGGGCGATCACGGCGGCGATGATCAGTCCGTACGCGGTTGTCCGGCTGCCGAGCTCGGCGCCCGCTTTTTGCGCAAAGACGATGTAGAGCGCCCAGCAGCCACCGGCGGCAAGCGCCAGCATCACACCGATCGGGTCGAGCGCGCTGCCGGAATGGATGAAGGGCGACAACAGAACGATGCCGGCGACGGCCAGCGCTACCCACACGAAATCAGTGGCGCGCCGCGACGACAGCGTCGCCACCAAAAGCGGGCCGGAGAATTGGAGCGCCACCGCGACGCCGAGCGGGATTCTGGCGAGCGCTGCATAAAACAAAAGGTTCAGCGCCGCGAGGTTCACACCATAGGCGATGAGCCAGGGCAGTATGGCGCGCGACGGCCGCACCCGCCAGGGTCTCAGCACCACCGCCAGCATCAGCGCGCCGACGACCAGGCGCAGCGCCGTGGTGCCGTTGGCGCCGATCAGCGGAAACAGGCCCTTGGCGAAGGTGGCGCCGATCTGGATCGACACCATGGCGCCAAGCAGCGCGCCAATCGGCAAGGCTTTCGCTTCGGGAGCGGCGATTGGCGTTGACGTCAATTTGGTTCTCTCCCCGCTACGACGCGGCCAGCTGCGGCGCAGGTTCGGGACAGAGAGAACGGGCCAGCCTGTCGTGTGGCACGGGCAGCCTGTTGATAGGGCAAGGTATACGCGGCGCTATTTCCTCTCCCCCGTCGATCGGGGGGTCCGAAGGACGGGCGAGACCCGTGGCTCGCCCCGGCAGGTGTCGAGCGAAGCTCGACGGAGTGGGGGTCGACCGTCCATCACATCCGCCGATTGCCTGCTTGCCGGAGATTTCGCGCTCGCTTCGTCGTTCCTATTTTGCGGCGACCGTGGGTTTCATGAGCGCCTTCCCCCACTCCGTCGCCGCTTCGCGGCGCCACCTCTCCCCCGATCGACGGGGGAGAGGAAAAGCGGCTAGTTCGCTAGCCCATACACCAGGCTCACCCGCCCCTCCGAAAGCGCCTCGGCCTTGCGCAGTTCCAGCTTGTGCCGGGCGTGCACGGTGCCAAACAGCGCCTTGCCGTCGCCGGCGAGCAGCGGATAGACAATGAGCCGCATTTCATCGACCAGCCCGGCCTCGATGAGGCTGGCGGTGATGCGGGCGCCGCCCATGAGGTAGATGTCCTTGCCGGGCTGCTGCTTGAGTGCGGCGATGTCGTCGAGGCTGCGCAGGAAGCGCGTCGAGGCCCAGGCTGCCGAAGTCATGGTGTTGGACAGCACATAATGCGGGGTTTTCGCGGCAAAGCGGGCCCATTCGAGTTCAGCCGGGTCGACCAGCTTGCTGGTCATCGGCAGCGGCTGGTCCGGCTCGTTCTCTAGGATCGCGCTCCAGTAGCGCTCGTAGCCGGCATACATGACCCCGCCGAGTAGGCAGGCATCGATCTCAGGCATCAGGCCGTATTCCTCCGACCAGTTGTCGACCCAGTCGGCAAAGCCTTCGGGTCCCTCCATCTTGCCGTCGATGGAGATCTTCATTCCGGTGATCAATTTACGCATGACTTCCTCCTTCAGGCTTGCGGGATGCAAGCACGTCGCTTGGTTTCATCTGTTTGCGTGTGCGCCTCGATGGCTGGCGAAGGCGCGTGTTTCGCCGGCCCTTGCGCCGGCATCCGGCGCAAGGGGGTGGATGACGCTCCGCCCGGTTGGACCGGACGATGCGTTAGGTCAGGTCAGGCTGGCAGGCGCTGGTCGTATTCCGTCATGAGGCGGCTCCAGCCGTTCCAGAACGGTTCCGGCTTTTCGCCCGTCACGCGGGCGGCCAGGATGTCGAGATGCATGTGCCAGCCGGCGGCATGCATCATCAGGCTCGAGCGGTTGGGCAGGCGGCGGTGGACCAGGGTGAGCAGGACGTCGTCGCCGCGCTGCGTCAATTCGAACGTGACATTGCCGCTGCCGTTCCAGGTGATGGTGAGCTTGCGCGGCGGATCGCATTCGACGATCTGGTTGTGCATCCTCTGCTCACCGCCAGCGAAGCTGGCCGGCCTTTGGCCTGGCGGGTCGGTCAGTTCGTCGTTGCGCCAGACCAGCTCGAAGGAAGAGCCTTCCTCCATGTCCATATCGCCGGCCGCCAGCCACTGGCGGCGCAGATCGCTCTTCGTCAGATATTCCCAGACGCGCTCCCTGGTTCCGGGCAAAAGCCGTTCGATCCTCAAAGTGGCCGGCTGGATCAACTCAGCGTAGCCGTCGAAGCTGTTCATCTGGTTCATTGGTCTTCTCCCTCGGATGATGCTGGCCTGGGCGATGTCGGCCTGGATGATTCTGGCTTGGATGATTCTGGCTTTGCCGGCGTCGTCTGCGCTGTCGGCGTCTTCCGTGCCTCCTCGCGCAAAAGCTGTTCGAGGACATCGAGGCGGCTATTCCAGAACCGCGAGTATTGGGCGAGCCACTCATAGGCGGTGGCCAGCGGGCGGGCCTCGAGGCGGCAGACATGGGTGCGGCCTCGCACTTCGCGCCGGATCAGCCCGGCATGCTCCAGCGCCTTGATGTGCTTGGAGGCGGCGGCCAGCGACATGGCAAAGGGTTCGGCCAGCTGGCTCACCGTGCGCTCGCCGCCGGCGAGGCTGTTGAGCATGTTGCGGCGCGTGGCGTCGCTAAGGGCGTGAAAAACCTGATCCATCTGGGGCGTCTCTAATTCAACCATGTAGTTGAATATAGATGCCGGCTTTTGGATAGTCAACCGTTTGGTTGAATGTTTTTTGGGGGGACGTTGATGGGTTTAGGTTCCTCGCCCCCCACGAAGGTGGGGGAGAGGTGGCGCGGCGAAGCCGCGACGGAGAGGGGGAATGGCGTGGCCTTGAACGAATTCAGAGGGAACCCGCCAACGCCGCAGGCCCCCTCTCCGTCCGCTTCGCGGCCACCTCTCCCCCGCTTTGCGGGGGCGAGGAAAGGCTTCAGCCTCTCACCCAGCCATCGCCAGCGGCACCGGGCTCTTGTTCGGGATCTGGATGTCGATCTCCAGCGTCGACATGGTCTCGCCGCGGTCCATCGAGACTTGCAGGTAATCCTGGTCGATCTGCACGTGCTTGGCGATCACCGCCATGATCTCCTCGCGCAGGATGGAGACGAGGTCGGGCTGGCTGCGGTTGCGGCGCTCATAGGCGAGCAGCACTTGCAGCCGTTCGCGCGCCACCGGCGCGCTGGTGCGCCGCTTGAAGATGTCGAGCAGGTTCATGCCGCCCTCCTTCCCAGCAGACGGTCGAGGAAGCCCTTGCGTTCGAAGGGCACGATGACCGGCAGCTGTTCGCCCTCGAGCCGCTTTGCCGCATCGATGTAAGCCTTGGCGGCGGCATTGAGCGGCTCCGACAATGTCACCGGCGAACCGAGGTTGGAGGCGCGCAGCACATCCTGGCTTTCCGGGATGATACCGAGCAGCGGCGTCGAGAGGATCTCCAGCACGTCGTCGATCGACAGCATTTCGCCGCGAGCCGCGCGCGCCGCATCGTAGCGCGTGACCAGCACATGCTTGGCGATCTGCTCGCCCTGTTCGGCGCGCAAGGTGCGGGCGTCGAGCAGGCCGATGATGCGATCGGAATCGCGCACCGACGACACCTCCGGGTTGGTGACGATGACCGCCTCGTCGGCAAAGCGCATGGCGAGCTGGGCGCCGCGCTCGATGCCGGCCGGGCTGTCGCAGAAGACGTAGTCGAAAACCGAGCGCAGCTTGCCGATGACCTCGGCCACACCCTCCTCGGTCAGCGCATCCTTGTCGCGCGTCTGCGAGGCCGGCAGCAGGAACAAAGTCTCGACCCGCTTGTCGCGGATCAGCGCCTGCGACAGCTTTGCCGAGCCCTGGATGACGTTGACGAGGTCGAACACGACGCGCCGCTCGGCGCCCATGATCAAATCGAGGTTGCGCAAGCCGACATCGAAGTCGACCAGCGCCACCTTCTTGCCGGTCTTGGCGACCGCCGCCCCCAGAGCCGCGGTCGAGGTCGTCTTGCCGACGCCCCCCTTGCCCGAGGTGACCACCACTACCTTGCCCATCAATAAAGCCTCCGTTGTTGTTCGTTATTCGTTGGACGGGCGCGAGCCCGCCGCATTAGCTGAAAGGGGCGATGCGCAGCATGCCGTTGTCGAGAAATGCCTGCACAGGCTTGCCCCGGACTGACGGGTCCATCTCCTCGGCGGTGCAATACCAGCCATCCACGGACAGAAGCTCGGCCTCGTTCCTGCGGCAGAAGACGCGCGCGGCCGTGTTGCCTTGAGCGCCCGCCGAAGCGCGGCCGCGCAACGTGCCATAGACATGGATGGAGCCCGTGGCGACGATCTCGGAGCCGGAGGCGACGGAGCCCAGCACAATGACATCGCCATGCGGATGGAAGATGAGCTGCCCCGAACGGATCGGCGAGCGGATCATCAACGTGCCGGCGTCCGGGGCCTTGGCGTCCTGCGGCAGCGGCCTGGCCTCGTTCGCCGACTTCAGATCCGCCTTCAAATCGCTTGCCGCCTTGAGATCAGCGGCCGGCTTGTCGCCCGACGTAGCAGCCTCCTCCGCCCTGCCCGCCTTGCGGCTCGGCTGCAGCAGCCCGTCGGTGGTCGCCTCCTTGGCGCCGACCAGCACCGGCGGCAGATGCGCGCCAAGCTCGGCGCCGCCGTCGAGTTCGATGGCATAGACGCGGATGCCGCGCTGGCCGAGCACGCCGATCAGCGCTTCGATGGCGACGACATCGGGCTTCAGCACGTTCAGGTCGAGCACCACCGGGCGGCCGGCAAAATAGCCGGGCGAATTGCCGATCCAGCGATCCAGGCTCTCCAGCCAAACATCCAGAGGCGCCTCCGGCGTCAGCGTGAAAGCGACGAAGGAGCGGGCGCGAAAGCGAATGGATTTGGCCTCGAGGGGAGCGGCAAAGGTCACGGCGGGCGATTCCTTACTGAGAGGTAAACGCTAGCGGTGGTATGGTTAATGAAAGGTTAACGGTGGAGCGTTCTCGAACTAGGGGAGCGCCTTTCCTGACAGCCGCGCCATGCTTTCTGCCAACCTTGCAAAGGCACGATAGCGGCCGAGCAGCCTCCAGGACCTGGTTCAAAGGGCGCCTCCCTCACCTTGCCTGCCCGCCGAACGCGATCCGCCATGCCGTACATACTTAACGCCGGAGCAGCTTGTCGTGTTAAGATTGCCGGTCGGCATCCCTCAAGCCAACGCGGCTGCAAGTGCCGGCTCGTAAACATACCGCCAAACATGCGGCAAGCTGACGGCAGAAGATTTTCCTGCCGTAGAGTTTCGCAAAAAGCGAGGAGACGTTGATGAGCGCAAGGGACCGATTTTTCCGTAGCCTGGTGGTTCTCTTTGCCGGTGTCTTCTGGGTGGATGCCGCCCATGCGCAGGATGCAGGGTGTGCGTTCGAGCCTGTGGCGGGCACGTCTCGACAGATTCTGAGATGTCGAGAAGGCCTTGCCGTCATTGTGGAAGGTGGCGCTCGATTTACGCTGGAGGATCGCGATCGAAACGGCAGTCCCGACGCGGTCAGGTTGCGACGCAAAGCGCTGCTGCTCGATGCTCCGGCCGGCGCGGTCCAGGGTGGCTTCGCGGTTATCACCCCGCAGGCGATCGCCGCGGTGCGAGGCACAAAATGGGCAGTCGACGTTGGCAATGGCAAGACGTCTGTTTTCGTCCTGAGAGGTCGCGTCGCCGTGCAAAGACCGGCATCCACCGCCGTCGTGGTTCTCGCACCGGGCGATGGCGTGGACGTCGAGGCCGGGACAGGCAAACTCATCGTCAAGCGCTGGCCCGCCAAGCGGGTCTCCGCATTGCTGGCCCGTTTCGGCCAGTGAGCTTGCCCAGTGAGCTTGCAATGAGCCGACGAGGGCTTCCGACACTGATCGCGCTCATTCTGGCGGGTCTTTGGGGCGCCGGTCTGGGCTTCGCGCACTGGCACGGCAATTTCTGGTTTCTCGATCGCGTCGAGGCAACGATGACCGATCTTCGAACGCTTGTTCGAGGAACGGCAAAGCCGCCGGAGCTGATCACCATTGTCGCAATAGACGATGAAACGGTACGGCGCGAGGGCAGCTATCCCCTCAGCCGCGCCACGCTTGCCCGAATCATCGATACGATAGAGCCGCTCGGGCCGAAAGCCATTGCGCTCGACCTGCTGCTGGTCGACCCCGGGGCAAAAGACACTGACGAGGCGCTCGCGCATTCGCTGAGGAGGAGTAGAAGCGTAATCGCTGCAGCGGCGATCTACCCCGGAGGCAAACAATGGGCGCTGGCCGTGGGTGAAGGACCCCTCGCCCGCGTGCCGAATGCCGAGCGGTTTCTGTGGCCCCGGAAAGCGTTTTCGGATGCCGCCGCTGTCGGCGTCGTGAACGTGGCCACCGATAGGACGGGAACGCCCCGGTTCGTGCCGTTGCTGTTTCGGGCCGGAGATCAGTTGCAAGCGTCCTTCTCCTTGCGTGTTGCCGCTATGGCGGCGGGAGAGGACCCTGGAATTGCACCCGATGATGTATCGCTGGACGGACGGTCGATCCGTACGGACATTGGTCACATCCTGCCTCTGACATTCTATGGCCCGCGCGGCACGATCCGCACGATCAGCGCCGCGACCGTGCTGGAGGGCCAATTCGATCCTGGGGCTATCCGGGGTCGAATTGTCTTGATAGGAGCGACCGCGACCGGCACCGGCGATGTCTTCCCGACACCATTCGATCCCATACTGCCCGGCGTCGAGGTCATGTCGACGGCGATTGCCCATCTGATTGCCGGCGACGGAATCGTGCGCGACCAGAACGTTCGCCTTGCAGACGCGGGCTTTGCAGTGGCGCTGCCCATGCTTCTTGTCGGCCTGTTAGCGTGGCGCCGAAACGCCATCGGCCTCGCGGCGGTCGCCGGCGTGGTCCTGATCTGGTTCGTGGTCAACATCACCGCTTTCCTGCACCATATCTGGCTGAGCGCCGCGCTGCCGATGATCGCTGCCGTTCCGCCGGCAATCCTGTTTGGGGCCGCGCAGCTTTGGCTGGGCAGGAGCCGGGCCCAATATTTCGCCACGCAGAGCCAATTGCTTCAACGCGTTGAAGCCCCAGGACTGGGGGAATGGCTCGCCAAGCATGGCGACTTCCTCTCGGAACCCGTCCGGACAGAAGCCGCCATCCTGTTCATCGACCTGTCCGGCTTCACCGGACTGAGTGAAACATTTGGGCTGAGCGCCACACGCGAACTCCTGAACAATTTTCACGCGATGGTTGACGAAGAAGTGACAAGCTGTGGTGGCGTTGTCACGAGTTTCATGGGTGACGGCGCCATGATCCTGTTCGGTCTGCCGGAACCGGCGACAGACGACGCCTTCAATGCTGCCCGCTGTTGTGTCGGGCTCTCCAGTCGCACCAACGATTGGCTTGCCTCGTTGCCTGCGTCGACCGCATCCCGGATCGGCTTCAAGATTGGAGCTCATCATGGAACAATCGTGGCCTCTCGACTAGGCGGCGAAGGGCATCAGCACATCGCGGCCATCGGCGACACCGTCAACGTTGCAAGTCGCTTGATGGAGATCGCTGCCGGCCAGAATGCCGAAGTGGCGGTGAGTGACGAAATGCTTGATGTCGCTGGTCGCGACTGCGCGTTGTTCAAATCCGGTGTTTTAAGAGGACCTGTGGAGACACAGATCCGTGGGCGATCTGGTTCGCTCGCCATCTGGTTTTGGCAGAGTGCGCAGGCGCGCAGTAGATCCGGCCCCGTGATCAATGGCTCGCCATGACCTCGCCAGCACGGATACACCCGGCGCAGCAGCGGCTCAACGAGTGCGCGCGGCACTAAAACGCAGCGTGAATCCTGCGCCCAATGAGTTCCGGCACGCGGTGTCTGCTAGACCGAAAAACCTGCGCTCACACCGCGCTGACGGAAGTAAGCCTAGCAGCTTTCGGCCCGCGCGTGGGCCCCCGATCAAGACGTGCGCCGCCCCTTCCCCTTGATCCCCCGCGCCGCCTGTTCAACCGCCGCCCGGTCAGTGCCAAGCCTGTCGATCAGCTCCTGCGCCTCGTCGCCCGATATGCCGGTGCGCACAGCCAGTTCCTCGACCGTCAGGACGTCGGTGCTGGCGATCTCACGGGTTTGCGGCAGCGCGTCGTCGGCCGTCAGCGGCAAAGCGGCTTCGCGGTCGATTTCGGCCTCGGCCCGGTGCCAGTGATGCTCGGGATCACCACTGCCTTCGCGCTCCCAGATCTGGTAAGCGCGCTTCTGGATCTTCTCGTGCCGTTCGTCACCCATCGTCGTTCCTCCTTGGTGTCAGGGAACAACGCCGTGCCGGTGCGAACGATCCAAAAAATTTGCGTGATCGATCGGTGGAGCTAACGGAAAAGGCGGCGCGCTACGGCGCCCCCTCTGGCCTGCCGGCCATCTCCCCCACTTGTGGGGAGATTAGCATCTTCGGCGCCTCGCCAGTTTCTGTGACGTTGGAGGTTGGCGACGGCCGAGGTGACGGCCAATCTCCCTCCTTGTGGGGGAGATGCCCGGCAGGGCAGAGGGGGGCGCCGTGGAACGCGACGGTGCAGGATGACTTCACCCTCGCCTTGCCTGCCTCAAACCGGCAGTGTCATCGTCACGTCGTTCTCCGCCGCCAGCAGTGCGGCCACCATCTCCTTGTCGCGCTGGCGCTGCTGCAGGTGGAGCGTCACCAGCCGGTCCAGCGAGAAGGCGCCGGCGCCTGCGATGGCCAGCACGAACATGCCGCCGGCGATGGCCAGATCCTTTTCGAAGTGCAGCAGCTCGTTCTGGCTGGCGAGGTTGGTGTGGAACAATGTGGCCGTTGCCAGGCAAAACAGGCCAAGGCCGATGGCGCCGAGGCGGGTGAGCAGGCCTGATGCGATTGCGAGCCCTGCCCCGAGCTGCAGCGCGATGGTGGCTGTGAACAGCGGCAGGCCGACGCCTTGGGCGGCCATGACCTTTGCAGCGCCATCGAAATGGGTGGCGAGCGTAATGCCCTCATGCAGGAAGATGACGGACAGAAGCAGGCGGCCGGCTAGCAGGGTGGCGTCCTTGAGGTGGTATTTTGACGCGAGCCGGTGAAGCTTCGCGATGTGGTCGTTGGGGGTCATGATCTGGCTCCAAATTTTGGGTGCAGGCAGCCGCCCGCGCCCGGTGGGCGCGTGTGGATGGTGCTGGTGTTTTTGATGTCTAAAGAGGGGCCGGAGCCGGCGTGAGGGATCAATGCCGGCCCCGGCTTTTGGGCGCCGGCCACGGTCGCCCAAACTGGGATTTCTTGGGTTAGGTCAGCGCCAGGCCCCCCCACTCCGTCTCGGCTTCGCCGAGCCACCTTGTATCTACACGGGAGAGATTTCGTGGGAATAAAGCGATTGAGCCAAGGTCCGGGCGGCCGCCCGGACCT
>NZ_VFTC01000045.1 GCF_007003975.1 Mesorhizobium sp. WSM4306 | reverse complement strand
TCCACATGGCAGCCTAAAGTCAAAAACGCCTATCAGTCGCCTCGCCCTGATCGAGGACAACCTGTTGAAGCTCCACATCTAGGGCATGCGAAAATAGAAAATAACGGGCAAAAAGATGCGCCTTTTCCGACTCCGAGCCTAGATGGTTGAAAGCCTCGAAGTACTCCTTCGTCCGCTCGAGGAGATCTCCCGCATAAAGCGCCAACGGCTGTGACACGGTGACCCTCGGGCGCGCCTTGACCTTCGGCGTCTCAGGTCCACTCTTGGCCATCTCAGATTATCGGCTTAATTCCGGTGCCGGTATGCGACAAAGCCGAACAGAGTAGCCGCTGCGACGTTGAAGATTGCCCACAGCTCGCGCGGCAAATGAACCGGCATGAACGGGTTGAAGATCGCTGCCGCTCCAAACAGCGCCCAAGCCAGGGTGCGATTTTCAGGGCCTGATCGCCACACCATGGCTCCGCAGTAGATCCCGGCGAAAAAGACCACCACGCGGAGGAATTGGTAATAGCCGTACGGCCATGGCGCTACCGCCAGCAGCGAGGCAATAGCTACACAGATGCAGACCAACCGGACCGTTCCGGCCGGCGTCGAAAAGCATTATTTTCAGCAAACTTGATCCTCAAACGCCCAGCACGGTTGTTAGTGGAGTTTCGGCGCCCGCCATATATTTGAAAAGCCAGATTGCCCAAGTGATCGGCCAAATGAACGCCAACATCGCATCCAGGCTCAAGTTAATCAGGATTTTTACGACCACTGATGCATGGCCCTGCCATGTGTCGACGACATTCATCACGTAGGTGATCGGCCCGCCCAGCATGAAGAGGAGGCCCAGCGGAGCTGACATGATGTTCTTCAGCATGTTTGTGTCCCTCAGAAAGGCGTGACCTTCAGTGACAGTGATACGCGCCGGTCTTATGGTTGGTATGGCAACCGTTGGCATCAGTGCCGCCACTGTGTGCAAACGCGCCGGTCGCGCAAGCGATTATTGCAGCGGCCATAGCCGCGAGAAATGTTGTTTTCATTTTATTGCCCTCCCAAAGTATTTCAGACAGAGCACTATTGCCGGTCGGGCACAAGCTGCTCGTGGCACTGTGAACACAAATAGGATAGATGCTCCTCTGTGCAGGCCAAGATCGGGCGAGGAGAATACTTTGGATGGATTGCGATTGATGCACGTCCCGTTGGCGATCCTGCTGACATGGCCAAGGGTGGCGACGGCAAATGAATGCCTCTCGAAGTACACCAAGACCGACGTCTGCGCCTACGCAAAAAAAATGCAAACCGAAATGGCTCCAGCATTGCCCATGCTGATCAGTTCGAACATCTCCGTTCGGAGCATCATCGCAATCGGGCCAAGGATCGTTTTCAACGCCACCTGGGCTCAGACCGATGCGGAAGTAGACGCCAAATTGTTGGCTGCTGGCGTCTCGCGGCCGGTCTATGTCCAGAAGATCGATGAAATGACCAAAAACTATGTCTGTCGTGCGGAGGAACTATCTGCCTTCGTTCGCCTGGGCGGTGAGATCCAGTACACGTATACGACTGTGGATAATTTCCCAGTCGCGAACCCGCTCGTAGCACTCTGTCCTTAGAGCATCGCAGCACGGCTCATGACATGACTAGTCGCGGCCGATCAACCAGTTGATCAGCAGCCATGATCATTTGTTGGAACTCAATTGAGCCTGATCCGCACTAGCAAGTGGATAGAAGTGAATGTGCGGTTGCCCTTTAGCTCTACTATGCATAGAAACCACTCTGCCGGGGGGCGTAAAGTTGGGGTTGTGAGTGCGTGGGCTCTAAATTCGAAAAACTAAATAAGTTGCGTGACTCACTGCGAGAATCCAACCACGATTTTCGGGCGAGCACTCAGCTATTCAACAGCCTGGACCCTGCCAAGATCGACGGCGACCTGGATGTCATTAACCGCGGAAAGCAGCGCGGCGAGGTGAACCAACCCCCGAAAACGGCAAAGAATCTCGACGATGTCGAACATGCCATCGTGGAACGCGTTGAGGATGAGAAGAAGGCTGCGCATCACACTCTTGAGGACAACCTGCAACTCCTTGGAGGTCGTCTTGCCGGCCTCGATTTCGAGGAACAATTCGGTCTAATCCGTCAGACGAATGCCGCTAGCGTTTCGGACTTCAAAGCCTCGGTCGCCGTGGGCCTCGATGAACTTCACGGCCTGAGAAGGGCCCTGAACGACGCCGAAAAAGAGCATGCATGGTTTAAGGAGAAGCACGGTCTCGTTCGTGCCGCGCGTGTGCAGCACGGTGCCGCTCACATTTTCCGGCTATCGCTTCTGCTATTTCTGTTTCTGGTCGAGACAGCGATGAACGGCAACTTCCTGGCCAAGGGCAATGAGCAGGGATTTTTTGGTGGCATCCTTGAGGCTGCGGCATTCTCTTTCATCAACATCGGGGCGGCTTTGCTCCTGGCGGTTTTCTGCGCTCGTCTCGTCACCCATCGGTCGTTTTTCGTAAAATTCGTTGGGATCATTTCAATCCTTTTCTATATCGGCTTGGCGATTTCGATAAACTTGGCGCTAGCGCACTACCGTGAGGTCAGCGGCTCGCTCGCTGACGGCGCCGGCGCTGAGGTCATCCGTAATATGCTCGCCAATCCAGCGGGTCTCACGGACATCAAGTCCTGGTTGCTGTTTGCGATCGGCCTGATGTTTTCGCTTTTCGCTTTTATCGACGGCTGGTTCGTGCTCGACCCTTACCCAGGCTACACTGGCGTTGAAAATCGGCTCGTTCGACGGCGCGATGACTACATCGATCGAAAGAAGGAACTGATCGAAGAGCTGCAGGATGTCCGCGACGACCACAACGAAAAAGTGGAGGAAATCGTCAAGCAGCTTGGTAGTCGCCGGCGCGAGCACCGCGCGATTGTCGATCATCGATCGAGGCTTCTGGCTCTTTTTGCGCAGCATCAAGACCAATTGGAGCGAGCCTGCAATCAGCTTTTGTCGATGTATCGGGAAGCCAACATCCAGGCGAGGACCGAGCCGGCGCCCAAGCATTTCGGAACGCCCTACAAACTTGATCGCATCAAGCCATACGTCACCGGCGAGCGGGAGTGGAATGAGGGAGATGTTGGCGCATCAATTCGCCAGGCGCAGGAGGAACTCAACGAGCAGGTTCGTCTGATTGGTCAGGAATGCGAACGGGGAATTGAGCAGTACCGAGATCTTGATAAGCTTCACCCGGACAGCGTGAATGTCTAGGCGAACCCGCAGACGCAAGAAAGGCAATGCGGGTACCATTGCCGCGGCCATTGCCCTTGGTGTGCTATCCGTTGCGATGTTGGCCGGCTTCGGCTGGATGTGGACCAGGTCTGGCAATGGCCATATCGACGCCAACACGAATTGCCCATTGGACGGACCCTCCAGCCTGACCGCCGTCCTCATCGACGCCACTGATCCAATTTCGGCAACGACGATGGCTGATCTCAAGAACGAGTTCCGAAAGACCATTGGGCAGGTCGAGCCGGGTGGGTATGTGAGGATTTATACCCTGAGCTCGGCGCCTGGTGAGCTGACGGTGATGTTCGATGGATGCAATCCCGGTGATGGGTCGACCGTCGATAGTTGGACCAACAATCCTGCGCGGCGTCAAAAGAAGTGGGAAAACGCCTTCGGCGATCCTTTGAACAAACTTCCCGATGAAATCCCGAATGCGGCTTCCGCGAGCCAATCTCCGATCATGGCTGGAATTCAGAAAATCAAGCTGTCGCTCTTCGATAGCAGCTTGGCCAAACAGGGCAGTCCCAAGCGATTGGTGGTCGCCTCTGACATGATCGAGCATACGACGATTTACTCGCAGTACCGATCGGGACTGGATTACCAAAAATACCTCAACAGCGCCGCCGACCGCACATATGGGACGTCGCTGGATGGGGTGGGCATCACAATTCTTTATATCGATCGGGCAAAGAAGCCATTTCAGACCCTGGATCACGCGGAGTTCTGGACACATTGGGTCCAGAACCATCACGGCGAGTTCGAAAAGCTGGTTGGCTTGGATGGGTTAAACTGATGGCGAGAGCGCACGACAAACCTTTGCTGGATCATCCACGTCTGCCGGTCGTGGTTTTCGCGGCATTGACACTCGGCGGGTGTGTATTCATCGCCATTGCAAAACTCTCAGGCGTAAATCCGATCGTCGCGGCGGTAGCACCGGCCTGCCTGATGTTTTTCTATCTCGGGGTTTCGATCTTTGCTGGAAAGCTACAACTGCACGACGAGCAGACCGGCGATAACCTCTACTATATGGGCTTCCTGTTCACCCTGACGAGCCTTGGGGTCTCGCTGTTTCAGTTTGGAACGGAAGGCTCAACCGACACGATCGTCCAAAATTTTGGCATCGCGATCACGTCGACGATCACCGGTATTGCTCTGAGGGTTTTCTACAATCAGATGCGGCGCGATCCCGCGGACATTGAGCGAACGGCGAGGCACGAACTTGCCGACATGACACGGCGTGTAAGAGCCGAGATGGAAAGCGTAACCAGGGAGTTCGCCGACTTTCGTCGTGTCAGCCATCAAATGCTCGAAGAGGGCTTTGCAGAGATTGCCGAGCAAGCGGCACGCAATGGGGAGCACATTCGATCTGCCCTGGACAATATTGCCATGGAATCGATCAAGCCTGTCCAAGAGGCGTCTGCCAAGCTCAGTGACGCGTTGCAGCACAATTTCGGGCAAGTCGAAACCCAGTTTGCTTCGATAGCGAACCGCGTTGGAGCTGCAGCGGATTTGCTGGATAAAGCCAACAGCTCGATGTCCAACTCTGTTGGAAAGCTCGGTAATCAAGCCGACAATATGGCTGCCAAGCTGGAAAAGGTGGTTGTTCCTGATGAGGTGCTGAAGAACGATCTGGCGCCGATGGTCAAGCTCCTGGGTAATGCTGTCGCACAATATGCGATAAAAACCGAAACAGCCTCGCAAGAGCAGCAAACGCGGATGACCGGTCTTGCCGACGCAGTGATCAAGGTGGCGACTGGAGTGGAGAGAGCGGCAGCGGCCGCAGAAAAGACCGCAGAAACTGTCCAAGCGCAGCAGCGTTTGACTGAGGAGTTCATGGCTGTGATGCAGAAACACAGCAATGAAACACGCGGCCTCGTCGCAACCCTTACACAACATAGCCTCCCGGCCGTGCGCACTCCCCAGCCTCTGAGCAATGCGATAGCGAACGATGTCGAGCGAGTGGCGGCACCTTCCACTGTTGCCTCCCCTGTGGAGACGCCAATCAAGGTTTCGGATGACACGGAGGGCGACACCTTCCGATCGTTAAGCAGTCCGGCGGAGGTGGAGAAGGGTGAACCGCCAAAGAGAGCAAGTTGGTGGGGCAGGTGAGTGAGGTTAGCGGAACAGCCATTACGTTTGAGCGCAAGGGCTATGGCCGCGGCCTGATACTCGGCCTGACGATGGCTGAGACGATGCTGCTTCTCGTTTTCTGCCTTTTGCTTGCTGCAGGCGCGCTCATCGCCAAGACAAAGAAAGAGGCTGCGGCAGCGCAGAAGATTGCGCAGTCCCTCAATGAGAACGCTCGCAAGCTTGACGAGGAAAACAAGCGGTTGCTGGCTCAGCTGAATGCCATGGTCAAGCCTGCAAGTCGACGCAATGTACCAGATCAAGAATGGCGTGAATTGGTCCGGGCCAAAGAGGCCGCAGAGGCAATCAAAAAAGTGGGACTGACCCTTGAGGAAGCGGTGAAAAGCGCGCCGGCCGCCAAAGTCCTCTCTGACAACGACGTCGACGTTGATCAGGCCAAAGCCATGATCGAGAAGATGAAGGTTCTGCGCGAGCTCGGCTACGTTGGCACGGGCAAGACGTCCAAGGATCTTGCTGACGCACTGAAGAAGGCAAGGAACGAGGCCTCTGCTGACAAGCCACACGATTGGCCACCGATCATCAGTCTTAGCGAGCTCGATGGCTATAATTTCGATACTGGAAGTGCGGAGCTTTCCGGTGGCTTCAAAACGAAGTTGCGGCAGATGTCGAAGACCATTGCTGGAATTGCAACTTCCTATGGTGTGGACGTCATTGAGGTGATTGGCCACACGGACGAGCAGGCGATGTCCGGTGACTCATCGAATATGGACAGAGGCCTTCAGCCCGTACTGGCGCGCAAGATGGACATTGGCACACTCCATCCTGCCGACAATGCCGGGCTTGGATTAGCGCGAGCGATCTCCGTCACAGGCATCCTGCGCGATATGCCGGAACTGAAAGGCTTCACCATCCTGCCAATGTCCGGCGGCCAGTTGATATTGCCTGGCGACCGGCTCACCGACGGCGCACAGGCCGGCGACGTCAAGGCGAGGAGGCGAATTGAGATCAGGGTCAGGCAACGTTCGCGAGAGACAGATATTGGACTGGTTCCGGTACCAAAGTTGTGAGGCGAACTGCCCTTGGGTTTCGCTCACAGGGCTTGGGGGGGATTGCGGGGATGGGGTTTTACGTTCGAAAATCGATTAGTGCGGGACCTTTCCGCTTTAACTTCTCGTCTGGCGGGGTTGGCGCGTCCGTTGGCGTGCAAGGTCTTCGTATCGGGACTGGCCCACGAGGGCATTATATTCATGCAGGCGTCGGCGGTCTCTACTACCGAGGCACTTTGGGAAAGCGCAGCGCCAAGCAGACGCTGCAACTGTCTGAATTCCCATCTGGGCCAAAGCCCCATCCAACATCCTCACCCGTGGAATATGTCAGCGGTGGCGTCGTGATGAGAGAAATCGAGTCCGCCGATGTGATCGAGATGCGTGATGAGACATTTGCCAATGTGCTTGATGAAATCAATGCGAGGCAATCGCAGACGCGAATGTCGCTCATCCTGGCCGTGCTGTTTGGGATCGCCGGATTGATCGCAGGCGCAATGCTGGGAGGTGGGGTGGCGCTGATCGGTATTGCTGCCTTTTTGCCGGGCATGCTTATTGGCAACTGGTTGGACAGCTACCGCCGGGTGAGCGTGCTCTACTATGATTTGGAGCAGGACGCGGAGGCGGCCTACGGGCGACTTGTCGCCGCCTTTGACACGCTCACACGCTGCGCGGCGAGTTGGCATGTCGCGGCTGGTGGCAAGATAGAGGATCTGACGACTTGGAAGCGCAATGCGGGAGCCACGATGTTGGTCGATAAAAAGTCGACGACGCTCCAAGCTTCCTTGCCGACGGTTGTTCGCAGCAATGTCACACCACCGTCGATACACGTCGGCCGGCAAATCCTTTATTTCATGCCAGACATGATTTTGGTGAAGGACGGAAACCAGTACGGTGCCGTTGGGTATGGAGACCTCAGGACGCAATTTGCCCCCAGCAATTTTATTGAGACCGGCAAAGTTCCATCTGATGCTGAGATCGTGAGCTATACCTGGGCTCATCCCAATAAGAATGGCGGACCCGACAAACGCTTCAGAGATAATCGGCAGATCCCTGTCTGTCGCTACGAAGCCTTGCGGTTTTCTAGCCCATCCGGGCTCAACGAGCTGGTGGAATTTTCCAAGACAAACGTCAGCCAGCCCTTTTGCCAGGCTCTATTGGCACTCGCGCAAATGCACCGAAACGCTGGTGGCCAGTCCGGCTTGCTGAAAGCGCGCTAAGGAATTGGCTTGGTCAGCAAATGCCTTCGCACGGAATTCCGTCGCCGTCCCGGTCCAATTTGGGTCCCCAGCTACAGTTATTGAGATACCAGCGCGCCTCATCGCATGAGGAGATTTGCTTACAATAGCGACGCGGTTGACACGAATAGCTCTGAGCTATTTGGCGACGGCCTGTAAGGCCGTAGGATGTGTCATTACCGGGTTTATTGTTGGCTGCATGTGTTGCTCGCCAATCCCAAGGGGCTGTGAAAGTGCCAACCCAGATGCCAATCTTGGCCCTTTGGGCATCTGCCTGTTGTGACGCGTAACTACCATGGCTGTATCGAGGCCAATCCAGGGCATAACCCTGTTCGACCATCCAAGACGCAATGCTAGCACCGTCCGCCCGCTGACAATCACCAACGAAGCGGTTGTAACGATCCCACGAAACAAAGTTGCACTGGATGGGTCGGGATTGACTGAGGAAGATGTCCAGTGCTTCTGCGGATTTGCGGCCGCATGGGTATTCTTGCCCGCTTGCGTCGCTGCAGTTTTGGCTGCTTTCAGGTGCGTCGATGCCATTGAAACGAATACGCTGTCCGTGGATCTCGATCGTGTCCCCGTCAACGATGGACGCTACGCCGACGATAGGCTTCGGTTTTGACCCGAGTGCGCTTGCTGTATTGGGTCCCGCGATCTGGTTGCCCCACCCTGTAAAGTAGGAGGTGACATAAGCGCCCACTGCTAGCGTGATCACCAGGATCGCGGCTAATGATTTATGTGAAAAGAAACGCTTGCGCATAATTGAAACCCGGCCGCGTCTTGGCCGCGAGCTGCGGCGATGGGAATAGCGATCGCGATTCAATTTTCGATCCTTTGCGAAGCTGCCAAATGTTTTGCTAGCGCGTCTTTGACTTCTTGGCTGCTGCTTTCTTGGGCGCGGCTGCTGTGCGACCGAGGCCAATCGATTTTGCCAATCTGGAGCGATTGGCTGAATAGTTAGGCGCGACCATGGGGTAATCGTTGGAGAGGCCCCATTTTTGGCGATAGGCGTCGGGCGTCAGTCCAAAATGCGTGTTCAAGTGTCTCTTGAGGGACTTGAACTTTTTGCCGTCTTCGAGGCAGACGATGTAGTCTGGAGTGACTGAGCGCTTGGGGTTGACCGCGGGAACTTGGTCGGGTTTTTCCGGTTCGGACGGCTGGCCGATACGCGCTAATGACGAATTGATGCTGGCAATAAGGTCCGGCAATGAGGAGACCGGCACTGAATTCTTGCTCACATAAGCCGCAACGATATCGGCGGTAAGCTCCATCAGCGCGGTGGCCGTATTTTGGATTTCGTCAGTCACTTCATGGCTCCGGACTTCTGCAGTGAAATCCCGATCTATTACTTATCGGCTAAAAAAACCAGTAGAGGGAGGATACTAAATGCCAGGCGCTAATAGTGATGAATGTTAAAGCGCCAATCAGAATGCGGAACCACGAGAGACGGTGGATTGATTGGGCGCGGCGTTTTCTTTGTATGACCAGGAAAGCGGCTTGAGGCTCACAGGCGGATGCATTTAGATTTGGACGAGTAGGACCTACGCATGACATTTTCGAAAGACCCGCCGCCGGAGGTTAAGCCCCAGAAGGATAAGGCAAAGACTGGATCTGAATTGGACCGCGTTCCAAGTGCGGGAGCCATTCGGGTCCGCAACGGACTCTCTGTGTCAGAAAAAGACATTGTGGAGGCGGCTAAATACGGGGGCAGGGAGCGAGAATCCTCGTCGGATAGCGACTAGGCAAAGGGGGCCAAGAATGCAGGCTCTGACCCATATCACACGTCGCAATATTGGACGGTGTCCAGAAGTGATCGCAGTCGTTTCTAATTGAACACGGCTGTTTTTTCTTGCGCGAACGCTCTACGCGGGCTCTAGCTGGTTCTCCTTTCAAAGGGGATGTAAGTCTTGGACGTAAAACAGTCAGTCTTCCAAAGCGATCTCCCTCTAAAGGAGAAACTCGAGCGCGCCAGGATGGAGTTGCTCGATCTTTCCGCCCGCAATCGACTTTTGAATGTGCCGCGGTTTTCCAAGAGCGCGAAGACGATCGATATCGTCGATGAGAAGTCGTCCGAAATTTATCGATTGCTGGTGACCGAAGGAAAGGCTTTTACCTTCCTGGCCGGCAAGCCCGATAGGCCGAAAGCGGGCCAGGATGAAAGCAGCCCTCCAGACGAAGAGATCGACTATTCCCCCGTCGCTCTCGCCCAACCAGAGGACGATGGAGTCGATAACAGAGGGATATCCGCGCGGCACTCGGACACCAAGCTGCAGACGCGTATGACCCCAACTGGGCTGCAGCGGCGGCTCCTTGATCTCTACCATGATGCCCGCACACTCGAGGAAGAGCAGGGCGTCAATATCCTCTTTCTGGCCCTTGGAATGCTGAAGTGGATTGACCCGAACAACAAAGAGAACATCCGTCAGGCCCCCCTCATTTTGGTGCCGGTTCGGCTTGAGCGAGGGGCCGCTGGAGAAAAATTCCGCCTACGAGCCCGGCCGGAAGATCTTACCGCAAACCTCTCCTTGGAACTCTATCTCGACCGCATTCACAAGCTCGCTCTGCCGCGTTTTGAGGTGGGAGATGACTTCGACGTCTCGGCCTATCTCGATGCCGTTGCCGAAGCAATTTCGACCAAAGAGGGTTGGGAGGTGCTTCGCGACGATATGGTGCTCGGCTTCTTCTCGTTTGCGAAGTTCTTGATGTACCGTGATCTGGATCCGGATCTCTGGCCCGATGGCGCAAAGATTATCGAACAACCGAAGATCCGCTCGCTTCTTTCAGATGGTTTCGAAACACGCGAGCCGCTTATGTCGGACGACATAGCGATTGATCCGCACATTGCGCCCGCCGAAATGTTGCATATCGTCGACAGTGACAGTTCTCAGACACTGGCGATCCATGACGTCAGAAAAGGTCGCGACCTCGTTATCCAAGGTCCGCCTGGGACAGGAAAATCGCAGACGATCGCAAACATTATTGGGTCGGCCGTTGCCGACGGAAAGACCGTGCTGTTCGTGGCCGAAAAGATGGCAGCGCTGGAGGTCGTCAAGCGACGGCTTGACACTGCTGGGGTGGGGGACGCCTGCCTTGAGCTGCATAGTAACAAGGCGAACAAGCGCATGATGCTAGAGGAGCTGCGGCGAACCTGGCAACTCGGATCGCCCAGGGGCCAGCTTCCTTCTTCCCTAACTGATCGCTTGCTGGAGGCTCGCGATAAACTCAACGCACATGCTGCACGAATGCACGTTGCGTTCGGAGCGTCCGAACTCACTCCTTATCAGGTTCTCGGCCAGCTAACCCGACTAAGGCAGGTCGGTCAGAAACCAGTGGACATCGAACTTACGGATGCCACAAGCTGGACAACTGACGGCGTTTCGCAACGTCGCAAATTGCTCGATGAGGTCTCTCAGCGGATCAACGAGATCGGCTTGCCGATCCACCACCCGTGGCGGGGAGTTGGCCTGGATGTCGTTCTTCCAACGACCATTGAGAGGCTCGTCCCACGCATCGCGGCGTTGCTGGACCAAGCCAAGGCACTGCACGCCAAACTGGTCGGTATCGCTGAGCGGATCAAGGCCGAGCCTCCGAAAATTCTCAGCGACAGCGGCGAGATAGAAGATCGCGCTGAGCTTCTCGCGTCCGCGCCTGGACTTCCTGCCGAGGCGCTCGTCTCGCCGGTATGGGATGAGCGTCCGAAAGACATTTCATCGCTTCTCTGGTCAGGAACGGATTTCGCCCGCAAGTCCGAGGAACTTTCGGAGCAGTTGGCGGCAACGGCTATCGACACGCCAATTGAAGGTCTCGAGACAGAGCTTGCAAAGCTTCCCTCGGAATTTCCGAAAGATGGTTTCCATCGTGCGCGACAGCTCACCATTCTGCTCCCACGCTTGAGGGAAGAAGCTGAGCGCCTGAATCAGGAACTCGGATCGGCGATATTGCCAGACACGTTGGCAGGCTTGCTCAGGCTGGCCGTGACCGGCGAGCGAGTAGCGGCAGCACCTGACGCAAGTCCGGAGGCCTTCGCAGCCACCGTTTGGGACTCCGGACTTGAGCAGGCAGGCGACCTTGCCGACAGCGTAGCGACGCTTGAGGCTGCCAGAGCCGACCTTCAGGGCAAGGTTGTTGACGCGGCGTGGAGCACCGAGGTGGCCGCGGCGCGGCAGGCGCTCGCCACACACACGGGAATATTGAAAGCATTGAACGGCGACTACCGTCGCGCCACAGCACTTGCGCGGACTATTGTGGTCGACCCTAGCGCGCCTGCGACGCAGATAGTTGGTCTCCTCGACCTTTTGATGAAGGGTCAGGCTGCCGCAGCAAGAGTCCGCGAAGGCGACGCTTTTGGCCGTTCCGCCTTCGGGGCAGATTGGCGTGGGGAGCGATCGGCTTCCGCGCCACTGCTCGCGCTAGTGGAGTGGATGCGGACTCTACGAGGGCTAGGCCCCGAACCTCGGATTATCGCCGGCCGGATGGCGGAACGCTCCGAGGCCGGTGCGCGTGCAGCGCGCGTTCGCAAGGTTATCGAAATCGGTCGGCCAATTATCGAAGGTTTCTGGAACGATCTCGGGCACCTCGCGTCATCCATGCTAGGCGACGTGGCTTCCGCCGAGCGGGCCTCGCTGCAACTGATGGAAGCGAAGGCGAGCACTGTAGCTCAAGCCGATGATGCGTCACGACAGGTTCTGACTGACGTTCCGGATCTAATCACTGAGCGGGTGGAGCTACTGCGCCGACTAGGCAGACTACAAGCACTTGCTCAAGGGATCGATGCGGGAGAGAGCCTTGGCAAGTTCGTATTCGGCTCGTCGTGGCACGGTCGAGGATCCGATTGGGCCGCTCTCACGCAAGCCGAGCTTTGGCTGAAAGAAAATGGCTCGATCCGACATCTGGCTGCGCGGTTGCCTGAAAGAATCGAGATCGCAAACTCGGCACGTTCAGCACGTGAAGCGGCCCAAGCGGCAGCGCGGGAATTGAAGGCGCTTACAGGGGATTTGAAAGCCGATGCTCCCTCCTTGTTTGGAGTAGTCGATTTTCCGGACGTCGCGATAGGCGAGGTCGTTTCTCGGCTGCAGGGTTGGCTCGATCATCAGGAGCAGCTCTCGAAATGGGTTGCCTATGAAGAGCGATCCGAAACGGCCCGAAAGGCTGGACTGGGACAGTTGATAGACGGCCTAGCCAACGGCCAGATTACAACAGGATCGGCTCGATCAGTTTTTGATATGGCCTACTACGAACGAATGTTTCTGGCGATGGCGACCGATGAGCCGGAGCTGGCAAGGTTCGACGGGGAACTGCATTCCAGGGCTGTACGTGACTTCGCAGATCTGGACCGCCAGCGCATCAAGGCCGGCGCCATCGAAGTTGTAACGGCTCATCACCGGAAAATTCCTTCAAGAGACGGCGGAGCTGGACCTGTCGGACTGCTTCGTTCTGAGATGGCGCGCAGACGAGGCCACATGCCCATCCGGCAATTGATGCAGAAGGCAGGCCCTGCCATCCAGGCGCTGAAGCCAGTGTTCATGATGAGCCCGCTTTCGGTGGCGCAATTCCTGTCGCCCGGCCGGATGTCCTTCGATCTGCTCGTGATGGACGAGGCGTCTCAGATCCAGCCCGTGGACGCACTTGGCTCGGTCGCCAGGGCCAGTCAGGTGGTCGTCGTTGGCGACGAACGCCAACTGCCACCCACGACATTCTTCGCGAAGATGACAGGCTCGCAGTCTGAAGATGACGAGGGTGAGGGCGCGCAGGTCGCCGACATTGAAAGCATCCTCGGCCTGTTCACGGCCCGCGGCTTGCCGCAGCGTATGCTGCGCTGGCACTACCGTAGCCGTCACCAATCTCTAATCGCAGTATCGAACAGCCAGTTCTACGAGAACCGGCTTTTCATCGTGCCAAGCCCTTATACCCAAGAGGCAGGTATGGGGTTGCGGTTTCATCATGTGCCGGAGGGGGTCTTCGATTCCGGCGGCACAGGAACCAATCCGGTAGAGGCGAGAGCAGTAGCGGAGGCGATCATCCGTCATGCGAAGGTGAACCCGCAAGAGACTCTAGGCGTTGCAACATTTTCGGTTAGCCAACGCCGCGCGATCCAGGATGAACTCGAAGCGCTGCGGCGACTAAATCCCGACACCGAGGAATTCTTTCACGCTCATCCAAGCGAGCCATTCTTCGTCAAGAACCTCGAAAATGTTCAAGGCGATGAGCGCGACGTGATCATGATCTCGGTGGGGTATGCCAAGAATGCCCAGGGATACATGGCCATGCGTTTCGGCCCTCTTGGCGCGGAAGGCGGCGAGCGTCGGCTCAACGTCCTCATAAGCCGCGCCAAGCGCAGCTGCGAAGTATTCGCGTCCATCACAGACGAGGACATCGACCTGGAGCGTGGCAAAGGGAAAGGCATCTTCGCCTTCAAGCTCTTCTTGCACTACGCGAGAACAGGGCGAATTTCGCTTGCCCAAGTCACGGTTCGCGAAATGGATTCAATCTTTGTAGAACAGGTAGCCAACGCGCTGATCGAAATGGGTTATCAGGTTCATGCTCAAGTGGGCATTGCCGGCTTCTTCATCGACCTCGCAGTTGCGGATCCAGAGAGGCCAGGCCGCTATATTCTTGGCATCGAATGCGATGGCGCAGAATATCACTCATCTCGCTCGGCCAGAGATCGAGACCGGCTTCGGCAGTCGGTTCTGGAAGACCATGGTTGGATCATCCATCGCATCTGGAGCGCTGACTGGTTCCAACGGCCTCGTGAGCAGCTGGAGCGAACCATACTAGCGATTGAGGCCGCCAGAAAAGAACTCGATGAGCGGGCCGAATTGGGGGTCCAGAGAAATCGAGCTGTAGCCGTGCAGGTTGTTACGGTCGACCGAGGCAACGTGACGGAAATCGGTCTCGAAAGCACAAACGGATCCGAGACACCCAATCGAGCCTACGAAGAGGCCGAACTAAAGCGACCGGGATCGTTCGAACTCCACGAGACGCCCAGCGGAATCATGGCCGGACTGGTCGAGCAGGTCGTGGCTACAGAAACGCCAATCCATGTCGACGAAATAGTTTCGCGTATTCGGGACGCCTGGGGTCTGCAGCGGGCCGGTGGCAGGATTCAGGATGCAATCGAGCGGGGGGTAAGCATAGCACAGAGAGGTGGTTCAGTAGCCCGTCGAGGCAACTTCTGCTTCAAGCCAGGTGTTCCTGTTCGTCTCAGGGATCGCAGTGGGGTCGTGTCCGCTGGATTGCGCAAGCCCGAAATGATTGCGCAGGACGAGGTCGCCCAAGGCGCTATGGAAGTCGTGAAATCCAACCTCGGTGCGACAGAGGAAGAAATCGCCACAGGCGTTGCCAGGATGCTGGGCTTCAAAGCCACAAGCGCACAATTAAGGCAGCTGATTTCAGCTGGGGTCGCCGATTTGGTTGCCAAAGGAGTGTTACGGTCCCAAGACGGCTTGTTGGTGGCCGGCGAATCCGCGAGCGAGAAATTAGCTGAAGTGTAACGGGGCGCTGCAGCGCCCTCGTTGCAATTTCTGTCGAAGCTCGGAACACCTCTTTTGCTGGCGGAGGCCGAATGGCATTTCGATTCGTACACACGGCCGATATTCATCTCGACTCGCCGCTTCGTTCGCTGGCGATGCGAAATCCCGATCTTGCCGGGCTGGTGGGCGACGCCAGCCGCCAGGCATTCGTTTCGATAGTGGATCTCTGCCTTGAGGAACGTGTGGCCGCGTTGGTCATTGCTGGCGACCTATACGATGGCGACCAGACTTCAATGAAGACAGCGCGGTTCTTGGGCGCGCAGATGACACGCCTGCACCAGGCCGGCATCATGGTTTTCAAGATCCGCGGTAATCATGACGCCCTGTCGCGGATTTCCAAACAGCTGGTATTTCCCGACACCGTTACCATCTTTGGTGGTCGTGCTCAGTCGGTATTGCAGACAGCCGGCGGTCTGGACGTCGTATTCCATGGTTTGAGCTTTGCGAACCCTAAGGCGCCGGACAGCCTGTTAACCAAATATCCGGCGGCTCGTGAAGGGGCCGTCAACATAGGCATCATGCATACCAGTCTGGCTGGATCGCCAGGTCACGACGTTTACGCGCCCTGCAGCATCGCTGACTTGCACGCCCACGGTTTCGACTATTGGGCCCTCGGCCACATCCATGCTCGCCAAGTCCATCCTGGCGCCAGTGCCGTGGTGATGCCGGGAATACCGCAGGGGAGGGATATCAACGAGGCCGGTGAGAAATCAGTCACCCTGGTGACGGTGCGCCACGACCGTTCGGTGGAGATCGAGGAACGGCTGACCAGCGTTGCGCAGTTCGAACGGGTGAGCGTCGACCTTACCGGAGCGGTGGAGTGGCCCGAGGCCGTCGCGCGTGTTCGCTTCGCACTCGAAGAGATGCGGGCAACCGTCCGATCGCGTCATGCTGTGGCTCGCATTGGCCTGACAGGAACGTCACCACTGATGTGGGCGCTGATCCGCGACAGGGACCTCCTTCTTGCCGAAGCCGAACAGGCTGCGGAACAGCTAGGCCATACGTGGGTGGAGAAGCTCGAGCTTGACCTCGCGCCGCCTCGGACGGAGACCGCCGAGGATATTGCTGATCCGATTTTCGAACTCGAGCAATCAATGCGTGCCGATGCCACCTCGGAGGCCTTCCGCGCTGAGGCGAGGGCGTTCGTCCAAAAGATGGTCGCCGACCTTCCGGCCGACGGGCGGGATTTTGCTGGGACGGACGAAGCCGGGCTGGAACAGTTCCTCGATCAGGTGCTTTCCAAGGGCGCGGACTTGGTGACTGCCCGCCTTAAGGCCGGTGGATCGTCATGAGGTTGCGGCGCCTTGACCTCATTCGTTATGGAAAGTTCACCGATCGTTCGATCGACTTCGGACCCAAACCGGAATCCGGACCTGATCTGCATATCGTGTTTGGCCTGAATGAGGCCGGCAAATCGACTGCGCTTTCGGCCTATCTAGACTTGCTGTTCGGCATCGAGGAACGGAGCCGCTACAACTTCCTGCACGAGTACAGTGCCATGCGCATCGGCGGGGTGCTGGAACTGGCCGGCTCCGAACACACGTTCACGCGTACGAAACAGCGCAGTAATTCGCTATTGAATGCGACGGGCCAACCGGTAAGCGAGGTGGCGATCACGGCGCATCTCGCCGGTCTGTCGCGCGACGCCTACACGACGATGTTCTCACTCGATGACGAGACGTTGGAAGCCGGCGGAAAATCTATCCTGGAGTCGCGGGGCGACCTCGGCAAGCTTCTGTTCACGGCCAGCGCCGGTCTTGGGAACGCAAGTGATACGTTGAACGCCCTCGAGGCCGAAGCAGACGCTCTGTATCGGAAGCAGGCGCATGGAACCGAACTGGCGCTGTTGAAGAAGCGCCTTGTTGACGTAAAGTCGCGCAGGGATGCGATCGACACCCTTGCATCAACCTACGAGGGCCTGGAGGCCGAACGTCTCGATGCAGCGCAGCAGTACGGCCGAACCATCAGCGATCGGGCGGTGCTGGTGGCCAGGCTGGATACCTTTGCTCGTTACGTGCGTGCTGCGCCGATGCTGGCGGATATCCGGCGCAAGATTGCCCGGCTGGATCAGCTGCCGGACATCGCCTCCCCAGCCCGGACATCGACGGGAAGTGTCACCGAACTGATCGATGACGATGCCAGCCTCAGAACGCGGCTGTCCGCAAACATCGACGAGACCGAGCGCCTGGCGGAAAAAGTCACTGCGGTCGACGAGGACGAACCGATCCTGTCGATTTCCGAACGCATTCGCGGGCTGGCGGAGAGCAAGGTGCGCCATACCGCGGCTGGCTTTGACTTGCCCACTCGCAGGATGGAGCTGCAAATCCTCAACAACAGCGTGGCGAGCTGCCTTGCCGCCTTGGGCCGATCTTCCGAGGCGGATCCTGGCGCGCTGCTTCTGCCTGCCGTCACCGTTGGCGTCGTTCGCGCCATGGTCGAGCAGAGGTCCGGGATTGCTACCGGGATGCGTGCCGCTCGCGACGAAGCCGCGGCGGCACTCGATGCGCTGCAGGTGGCAAGGCAGCGGGTCGGCGAGGAAAGGGCGGTGCCCGAACCTGCCAGGGCAAGGCTGGGCTCGGCTTTGTCGAAAGCGCGAGCAAGCGGACACCAGGCAGAGATTAGGACGGCTCGCGAGGCGGAAGATGCGGGAACAATCCGATGGAAGGCGGCGCTCGCGCGCTTGCGTCCATGGAACGGAGATGCCCTCGCTCTCGCCAACGTCGCGGTTCCGAGCGCCGGGCAGATTGCCGCCTGGAAGACGGTAGCGTCAGAACTGGCAAGGAACACCGCCGTACTTGCCGAACGCCTTGCTGAATACGAGGGCAACCATGCCATGCTCGCCGCACGATTGGATGCCCTTCGTGCCTCGGGCGACATTGTCGACGATGAAGCGGCTACCGCCATCCGCCGAGTTCGCGATGATGCGTGGGCAACGCACCGCGCAGCGCTGACCGGTGACACCGCTGACGACTTCGCCGTGGCATTGGCGCGCGATGACATTGCCAGCGCAGGCCGGCTGGCCGGCGCGGCGGATCTGGCTGAGATCCGGGCAACTACGCGCGAGCTGGCCGAGGCCGCGGCCAACCTGTCACGCAACGGCATCCAACGCACACAGCTCGGCAAGGATGTGGATACCCAATTGTTGGAAATCCGCGCGGCCGCCAGGGACCTGCTCGGAGACGCCGTGGAACCTTCGTCTGAGCGCCTGATCGAAAGGATCGAGGATCAGATCGAGGCGCGCAGCGATGCGCTCGCTGCCTGGGAGCAGATCGAACTTGCTCGCTTGAAGGCCGAGCGAGCCGCTGACGCCGGCGAGCAGATACGCTTGGAAATGAGAGCAGTGCTGGGAAGCGTCGGCATTGTATCAGAGTCCAACGACACCCTCGAAGCAATCATGGCCATCGCGGAGCCGTTTCTGGATCGGCAGCGCAAGGTGGACGCCGAGTATGCCGAGGCGCTCAGAATGGTGAGCTCCAAAGAAGAGGATCTAGCGGCACGACGGGTTGCAGTAGGTGTGGCGGAGCGTCGCGAGGAGGAATGGCTGGCCGGCATTACCGAAGCACTCAAGGGAACTTGGCTCGAAAGCGGGCTCTCCGCATCCGGCGTCGGCACTGTGCTCGATCAATTGGCCGAACTTTCAAGAAGCCTGCAGGAACGGGACGACCTGCAGCTGCGTATCGACAAGATGGAGGCCGACAGGGCCAATTTTCTGGTCGAGGTCATCGCCGTTGCGGTTGAAGCCGACGAGCCGACGAAGGATACCGACCCGGAGCAGTTGGCCATCCGCCTTGCCGAGCGCCTAGAGCGTGCCGAGCGGACACGTGAAACGAAGGCAAGCCTCGGCAACGACCTGAAGCGCCTCAAGGAGGCGCGCGACATCCTCGACACTGAGATTTTGGCACACGAACGCCGCAAGAACGAGGTGCTGGGCGTCTTTGGTGTCGCCACTCTGCCCGAGGTAGTCGAACGCGATGAGCTGTTGCGTGAGCGCGATGGCTTGCGCACCACCGTCGCCGAACTTGAGGAACGGATAGTGGCGGAGCTCGCGGTCGACGGATTCGAGCAGGCCCGCTCGATCCTGGACGCGATCGATTTCGACGGCCTCGCGGTCGAGAAGGCTGAGGGTGAGCAGCGGCTTCGCCTGTTCGATGAAACCATCCAGCAACAGCTGATCCGGCAGACGCGCGCGGCCGACAAGCTGGACGCCATCGGCGGTGATAGTGCGGTTGCACGCCTGGATGCTGAACGGCGCACAACCCTGCTGGAAATCGAGGAGAAGGCCGTTCGCTACATAGAGCTGAAGCTTGGCATCATGTCGGCTGGCAATGCTTTGCGGATCTACCGTGAGAGCCATCGCTCCGGCATGATGGCGCGCGCATCAGACGCGTTCAAGCTAATGACGCGTGGCCAGTATTCGGGGCTGACAACCCAGCCTGTAAGAGGTGGTGAGGTTCTCATTGCTGTGCAGGGTGACGGGCAATCCAAGGTCACCGAAGCGCTTTCAAAGGGTGCACGATTTCAGCTGTACCTTGCCCTAAGACTCGCCGGTTATTACGAGTTCGCGCAATTTCGGCCCTCGGTCCCATTCGTCGCCGACGACATCATGGAGACGTTCGACCATATTCGCTCGGAGGAGGTTTTCAGGCTGTTCGGAGCGATGGCAAACACAGGTCAGGTCATCTACCTGACGCACCATAAGCATCTATGTGAAATAGCTGAGGCTGTCGTACCGGGAACGAGGATCCATCAACTCGCACAGTAATTTTCTCCGGAATACGTGAACGAACCAGTGAAGGACGCCGAATTTGACGGCAAGTATGCGCCCAAAGTCAGACGTTCCGGCAAACTTCGCGTTCGTCCAAAAGCGGACATATCGCCCGAGCCATAGACGGCCCCGATGTGCCCATAATGGACGTCCTGCAAATTCATTGTCCTGCCGAATCTGGACTTCGAGAGCTGGCCCTAAACAGCAATTGTATCGCGCCTAGCCGTCCTATCGCCGGGGCGCCAATTGTAAACAACGGCGAACTATACCAATATCGTTACTGGCTTCTTCCGGTGCGACTCGGGAGAACGGGATGGGCAATGAACGCGAAGACGCAAACGGGAAAACACAGCGCCGCTGGCCAATACCTCGGCTATGCGCTTCAACCTGTACGCCTTTGCTTTCACCTGCTCAACGCGCCTAGCGGCGCCTTGGTCTCTCTTGAACATTTAGACGATGTGGCGGTTCACCTGGTCGGCGGCGAAGTCGTTCTTGAGCAAAGCAAGAGCGCACTGAAGCAAAATCCGATATCCGACTGGGCTGCGGACCTGTGGAAGTCTCTGGCCAACTGGCTCAGCTTCATGGCGGCGGGAGAGATCGACCCGGCGACCAGCCATTTCCGGCTATATGTCACACCGGTGAAGGCGGGTGCCTTCGCGATCGCGCTGAACGACGCGAAAACAGATGCCGACGTGGAGGCGCTGGTCGCTAACCTCGCCAAAGCCCACAGCAAGCTGAAAGCTGCACCGGCATGCGACGCCGACGTCCAAGCTTTCCTGAACGCTGATGCGGCTCATTGCGCCGCCTTGGTCAAGAATCTCGCCGTTATCAGCGTCGATGCAGATCCCGTCGATCCGATACGCGCGATCTTCAAGCCGACGGTCTCTCCGCTCATCATCGACCTAGTGTGCGAACGCGCGATCGGCGCTGCGAAGGAGGCGGCGGACAGGCTGATTAGAGCTGGCAAGCCCGCCATCTTGGACGTGGACGCGTTTCAGGCCGAGCAAAGAGCATTTGTTCAGAAGAACAACCTTCCAGGGCTGCTGTCGTCTTTCACCAAGCAACCGCCTGTCGAGGCCATCGAACAATTGATCGCCGACCGTCCCGCCTTCGTCCGCCAACTCGAGCTGATCGAGGTGGGAGACGAAGCGTGCGTCCGGGCTGTTAGCGATTACCTTAGGACGCTCGCCGACATCTCGATCTGGGGCGAAAGCGGGCTAATCTTTGAGAAGAACCTAAGTGACTGGGACGATGATCTTGTCGGTCGCTATGAGCACGTCAGTGCAGAGGTGCACGACATACAGGCCGGACACCCCGCAACGGTTCGTGGTAGAATAGTTTACAGGCGCTGCGCGCAGTTGCAGCCTCCACTCGATGGTCGAGTCGTCCCCGGTCATTTCGTCCACGGATCATTCAACGCCCTTGCCCACGGCCTGCGCCTCGGCTGGCATCCCGACTACCAGACTCTTTTGGAGCCAGCGACTTGATTGAGGCTGGCCGATCGCACCTACCGCTCAGCGACCTCGCCCTTGTCCAGAATCCAGGACTTGGGGCTTTCGCATTGTGGCAATTTGGCCAAGGTTTCCAGGCTGAGGACGAACGTCCAGCGCCGTTCGCCTTGGCGTTTCTCGTGCTGCCAATCGTCCTGCATCGCGCAACGCTCGAAATCGTGACTTCGACAAACCGACCCTCTGGACTGGCGCTCTTCGCGGCCAAGCTCGGGAAGGAACGGGAACAACTCCTCGCCGTCCACGAGCGAGCGCTGCTGCTGCGTACTCTGACATTGCAATCGGCCGCTGTCGGTGTGAGCGGGCGGCTGCTGTCCGTGGATTACAAGGATGCTACTTTAAGAGCAAACGTACCAGAACCGAAACCGAGGAGGCTCGTCCTTCCAGAGCGCGTCAAGCACCTCGGACCTGCCTCGGAGAAATTGGGTTTCTGGTTTTCGAACCTGGGGACCGCGCAGGTGGCCAACCTGTTACGGGTGGAGTTCTAGATGTATTTCCAGCTTCGAAAACTGATCCTTTGGCCCCGCAATGGTGCAGCGCCGCGGGTCGTCAAGTTCGAGCCCGGTGTCGTCAACGTCATCAGCGGCGCGTCGAAGACCGGGAAGTCCGCCGTTATCCCTATTGTTGATTACTGTCTGGGCTCGGAGAAATGCGCGATTCCGGTGGGCGTAATCCGCGAGAACTGCAGCTGGTTCGGCATTCTGATCGAGACGCTGGAGGGCGAAAAGCTCTTGGCGCGACGCGAACCGGGGGACCAACAGAGCACAGGCGACATGGTGCTGCTGGAGGGCGCACAGGTCGAAATTCCGGAGACGATCACCGACAAGACCACCAATGTCGACACGGTCAAGCGCGCGATGAACCGCCTGGCAGGACTGACTGACCTCGACTTCGAACCAGGTACAGAGAATGGATTCAAGCAAAGGCCAAGCTTCCGCGACCTCATGGCCTTCACGTTCCAACCTCAGAACGTGATCGCCAATCCCGACGTGATGTTTTTCAAGGCCGATACGACGGAACACCGGGAGAAGCTAAAGACCATCTTCCCGTACGTTCTGGGCGCGGTCACGGCAAAGATTCTCCAGGCGCGGTTTGAGATCGATCGGCTCCAGCGCAACCTCCGCCGGAAGGAGGCTGAGCTACGCGCGATCGTGTCGGCAACTGGCGCTTGGCGGGCGGAGGCGGAGGCGTGGCTGCGTCAGGCAGTCGAACTTGGCCTAGTCGATTCCTCCACTGAAGTGCCGAAGGACTGGAGTGACGTTGTTGACCTGCTTCGGCGCGTGTCGAACAGCAACTCAAGTCTTGCTCGACCAAGCCTGGCCGGCATCGATGTGGTGCTGACGCGTCTGGAAACCCTTCGTGCGTCGGAAACTGAAATCGCCGCGCGACTTACCGAGCATCGTCAGCGCCTGAACGAACTGCGCCGTCTGGTGGAGAGCAGCGAGGCGTACGGCGACGCCATGCGCATCCAACGTGACCGCTTGGACCTTTCCACGTGGCTGAGGGACTTGGCCGACGAGTTCGCCGATCCGTTGGTCGCACTCGGGGACGGCGGCCGCGAGAAGGTCTTGGCCCTTTGCGACAACCTCGGCGGTCTGGAGATCCGACTGCGGACCCACCCTGCGATGTCTAACACGCTTGACAAGGAAATCCTGCGCCAGCGCGGCGCCGCTGAAGCGGTCCTATCTGAGTTGAACGATGTCCGTAGCGAGATAGCGGTGCTGGAACGGGACTCTGACGTCGCCCGAGACGAGGCCAATCGCTTCGATAGGCTTGAGCGCTTCCTCGGTCGATTGGAGCAGGCGTTGCACGTCTACGACCGCGCCGACCAGTCGTCGGATTTGCGGCAGGAACTCACCTCGCTGCAGGCCGATATTGCAACGCTGCAAAAGACGATCTCCGAGGCCGACATCCAGCGCAAGCTATTCAACGCGTTGCACCAAGTCTCCCATCATGCCAATCGGCTGATTCCGCAGCTTGACGCGGAGTGGCCCGAGGCCCCGATTAGGCTGTTGATTGAAGACCTGACCGTCAAGGTGACTAGGGGAACGCGTGAGGACTACCTGTGGGAGATTGGCAGCGGCGCCAATTGGCTCGCGTATCACGTCGCACTAATGCTTGCGCTGCAGCACTACTTCCTGGCCGAACCTCATCACCCAGTCCCTGGTCAGCTGATCTTCGACCAACCTAGCCAAGTCTATTTTCCTAAGCGGGCGGCGGGCGACGAGGGCCCCGACCTCATCGCGTGGAGGGATCAGGACGTGGTCGCCGTCAGGAAGGTCTTTGCGCTCCTAGGCGCTGAGGTCATGGCCGCGAAAGGTCGCCTCCAGATCATCGTGCTGGATCATGCAGATGAGGACGTCTGGGGCAAGCTTCCCGGAGTCAAGTTGATTGAGGAATGGCGTGGACAGGCCCTCGTGCCTCAGGCTTGGATTGCCGCCGCATCTTCCAACGGTGGATAATAATCTGCTGCCAGAGGAGAAGGCATGGCGAACGTGGACGAGATCAACCGTCTGACGGCCCTTGGCTTGAACGTCATCACAGCCATGGATGTCGCGGAAGGAAAACTAGACGAAGCCTTCGAGGTCGCCCGCGCTCAGGAGAAACGCAAGGTCGACATCTGGTGCAAAGGAAGAAAGAACATTCCGGTTGCACTGACTGCGATATGGGACTGCGATCCTGCAAACTTCTATCTCGCGTTCGACGGCGATGATCCCAGCGACCACGCTTCGACGGATTTCATTCTTATCGACGCTGATGTCACTGACGTTGGCGGCAGGCTTACCTACGCCGCCAGCAGGGACAAGGGTCCTTGGCATCAACGTTACAAGAGCAAGAGCTGTGGGATCGCCTACCGATGGCTGCATGGCCGCGGTGTCACACCGCCTTTGCTCGGCGAGTACCAAGGCCAAGTTCACATCGTAGGAGGCATGCACCGCTTCCATCTTGCCAAGCACTATGGGACGACGCGCATGCCATTCCTCGTCCGGAGGGCCGAACTAGCCGCAGTAATGGCGTTGATCCCCTCGGCGACCGACACCGCCAACTCGTAATGGCGGGGACTGCAGAAAAGAAGCGAATGAGTTGCGAACTTACCGGGATCACTCCCCGAAAGCTGACCGACGGCTTCCGGCCCCGTTGCGGCCATTCTTACTCCCGCACTTTGGCTTTTCCAGCGCTAAACCGGCCTTGGGCGATGAATGGAAACGGTCAGATGTTCCCGGTCTGTGCTCGAAAAGTCGCATAAAAGGGCAGACTGGTGTGACGTCCGGAATTATTGGGCCTTTCACGGGTTTACCGGTCCCGAATTATCGGTTGCTGGCGGGCGGGCTATGCGATTGAAAACAGGAGAGTTTTCTGGCTAAGGGTGGGGTTTCAGACTGAGTTTACCAATGCCCTTAATGACGATTAATTCTGGATTGGCATCAGGTGATTGGGTTTGCGCAGAATATAGCCGCCCTTATTGGTAAACCCGCTCACGGTCGACAACGGATTGGTCAACCTAGGACGACAGGATTGGTAAACCGGAGCCGCCCTATCGACGAAGGTCTAGCTTGGCGCATTCACTGTCGCCGGTAGGCAGATATTCGGGCGACAATCGGGACCAGCGTGCGACGCCGCCAAGCGTGAGACACGTCGGCTACGCCGCAAATCGACACGGTTTGACCGGGCGCAATACCGCACCGATCTTCTAATCTCGGCTTAATTCCGGAGAGAGGCAGATAATTCCGGACGCCACACTGATTGGTAACCTAAGGCCACCCACCACGCGGATTGGTAGCCCACAGGAATAGGTTTGGTAACCCTTATCGAGTGAGGGCCGCTCGTACCTTTCGGCGGGTTCGTTTCAGTTCTAAGCCCGGCTTAATTCTGGACAACGACAGATAATTCTGGACGGCACAGTGGAACTCAACGCGTTGTAAGGATGGCATAGAGAAGCAGTAGCCCTCCAGTCTCGCTACTGGAAAAATTCTGGAAAATGGGTCTGCTTGGCTGGACGCAGAACGTTGTGATTATTCAGCCGGCATTTCTGAAGCTTCTCGAACACAAACAGCTTGCCTTCGCGCACGCTATCTTCGAGCGACTTCGCCTTCGCCAGATGCGCCGCAATCGCGCTGGCCAGCATGCAACCTGTTCCGCGCATCGATATAGCAAGGCGCGGCGTGTCGAAGTGGATGGGTTCATGATCGGAGCGTAACAGAATATCGGCCGATCGGGGACCCGACGCGTGCCCACCCTTGATCAGCAGGGCCTGAGGGCCGACGGCCTGCAGTCTTTGTCCTTGTTGGAGCGCACCGTCCTCATCCGAAGCCGGTTCGGAACCAGTAAGGAGCGCCAGTTCAGGAAGGTTGGGCGTGACAATGCAGCAAAGCGGCATCAAATCGCGCTTCATGGCAGCGATAGCGCCTGCTTCCAGAAGTGCGCGGCCTGAGGTGGAGGCCAGCACAGGGTCGAGTACTGCCGGCACTTGCGGAAATTTGCGCAGCACTGCGGCAACGGCAACAATGATCTTGGCAGTCGCCAGCATGCCGATCTTGATTGTGGCTACGTCGTTGGCCTGTAGCGCGGCACACATCTGATTGGCCACCATGCTGGGTGGCGAATGATGGATTTCGATCACGGCGTCGTGCGTTTGCACCGTTAGCGCTGTGACGGCGAGACAGGTGCGCACGCCAACGGCAGAGATCGTCTCGATGTCGCGTGCTATTCCAGCACCCCCGCTGGAATCTGATCCGCCAACGACAAGCACATGCGGTTCTCGTCTCATCGCCATCGGTCCGTCTTTTCGATCCATTCTCGCGTGCGCGCTTCGGGGTCGAAGCTCAACGTGATGTCCGTGACCACTGCGGCGCTGTTGGCGCCGGCCTCAAAGACGCCGTCGAGGCGGTCGGGGTTGAGGCCGCCGATGGCGACCAATGGGATCGGCGCCACCCGCCGCTTCCACTCGCTGATCCGCTCTAGCCCTTGCGGTGCCCACTTCATTTTCTTCAAAGTGGTGGGATAGATCGGACCGAGCGCGACATAGTCGGGCTCGGCAAACATGGCCGTTTCCAGCTCGACATGATCATGCGTGCTCAATCCGAGCCTGACGCCCGCTGCCCGTATCCTCGAGAGGTCGGCCGTTTGCAAATCCTCCTGGCCCAGATGCACGAAATCGCAGCCTTCCTCGATTGCCAGGCGCCAATAATCATTGATGATGAGCTGGCTTTTGTGTTGGACACACCAGGCCTTCGACTTGCGGATCTCCGCGCGCAGCCCGGTTTCATCCATGGTTTTGATGCGAAGCTGAATCAGCTTGACGCCGAGCGGCGCCAACCTTTCGATCCAGGCGGCGCTGTCGACGATCAGGTAGAAGGGATCGAGCTTCATGAAAAAACGGCCCTGCCGACCATCGGTGTCGATGGCACGGCGACGTCGCGCGGTTCGAGCATTCCCGAACTGAACGCCTCACGACCGGCGTCGACCGCCTTACCGAAAGCACGCGCCATGCCGACCGGATCTGCCGCCTTGGCGACCGCTGTGTTCAGGAGCACGGCGTCAAAGCCGAGTTCCATGACGGTGGCCGCGTGCGACGGCCGTCCGAGCCCCGCATCCACAATCAGCGGGACGCCAGGGAAATATCCGCGCATCGAGCGCAGCGCCGTCATGTTGACCGGTCCCAAGGCGGAACCGATCGGTGCGCACCACGGCATCAGGACCTTGCAGCCCGCTTCCAGCAGCCGCTCGGCGACAACGAGATCGTCGGTGGTATAGGGGAATACCGCAAAGCCGTCCTCGCACAGGATGCGGGCGGCTTCAACCAGACCGAACACATCCGGCTGTAGCGTGTCGTGATTGCCGATCACTTCGAGCTTGATCCAGTTGGTGCCGAAGACCTCGCGCGCCATTTTCGCGGTGGTGACGGCTTCCTTGACGGAGAGGCAGCCGGCGGTATTGGGCAGGGTTCTGGCGCCCAGCGAGCGGATCAACGACCAGAATTGTTCGCCGGCCCTACCGCCCGCCATCTCACGCCGCAACGAGACGGTCACCACCGACGTGCCCGATGCCTTGACTGCATCGGCAAGGATGGCCGGCGAAGGATACTGAGCCGTGCCGAGAAGCAGGCGCGACGAAAGCTCGGTTCCATAAAGCTCCAACATGCTAGCCGCCCTGCATGGGCGAGAGGATTTCGATCCGGTCGCCGTCGCTCAACTGGAACTCCGCGCGGTTGGCTTTGTGCACGAGGTCGCTGTTGACGGCGGTGGCGAGCCAATCGCCCTCATAGTCGAGCGCGGCAAGCAACTCGGCCAGCGTGGTGGCGGCAATCTCACGCGCCTCGCCGTTGACCATCAGTTTCATGAGCATGCTCCTTGGTTCTGTCTTGACTGAAAACCAGGTCGGCAGCCTGGCGCGCCATGGCGGGGGCGAGGAGAAAACCGTGACGATAAAGACCGTTGATCGCGATGATCTCACCGTCTGTTTCGACGCGTGGCAAATTGTCGGGAAATGCCGGACGGACACCCACACCGGTTTCAACGATCTCGGCCTCACCAAAGGCCGGATGGAGGGCATGGGCGGCGCCCAGCAGCTCCATCATGGAACGCGCCGTCACCGGTCCGGCGCTCTGGCTTTCAATCATCGTCGCTCCGATCATGAAACGGTGATCGGTGCGCGGCACGGCATAAAGCGGAAAGCGTGGATGAAGCAAACGGACCGGCCGCGACAGCGAGACATCAGGCGTGCGAAGGATCAGCATTTCGCCGCGAACACCGCGCAGCCTGTCATCGGCCGCTGCCATTCCCATGCAGTCTATCTGACGGGCGAATCCCGAAACAGGCCGGGCGTCGCAGCCGAAGTGGAATTTGACACCCATGGTCGCAAGCTTGTCATGAAGTGCCGCCATCGCCGGGCGTGGGTCGAGGTGAGCCTCGTCGGGGAAGAGCAATCCACGCCGGAAGCGGCCGGCGAGGTCGGGTTCCAGGAGCGCAATTTCGTTTTCATCGACGCGCCGATGCCCTGACGTGCGACTGGCGAACCGGTCAAGCTCACCGGCATCACGCGGCGCGGCCACGACCAATGTCCCGGCCCGTGTCACCTGACCCGACAGCACCGCATCCCACCAGTCGGCAGCATCGCGTCCGAGATCCAGCACCGGCTGCTCCGCGCTTTCGCGCTCGCACCATGGCGCCAGCATGCCGCCGGCGAACCACGACGCGTTGCCACCAAGGCCATGCCGCATCTCGGCGACGGTGACCGTCGCGCCGCGGGCGGCGAGTTCGAAAGCGACGGTGAGGCCGGCAACGCCGGCCCCTTTGACGAGCACCCTCATGATGGTTTGGGAGCCTCTGGCACGACCGGTACGCCAGTCTCGTCCGCCTGCATGTAGAGATCGCCGCCCTCCCGGTATTTTGCCGCCATTGCCGCCATGCCTTCCTTCTGGGCCTCGGCACGGATGTCGTGGGAAATGCGCATGGAGCAGAATTTCGGCCCGCACATCGAACAAAAATGTGCCAGCTTGTGCGCCTCCTTGGGCAAGGTCTGGTCGTGGAAGGACCGTGCGGTTTCGGGGTCGAGCGACAGGTTGAACTGGTCCTCCCAGCGGAACTCGAAGCGCGCGCGCGAAAGGGCATCATCCCTGGTTTTCGCTGCCGGATGGCCCTTCGCCAGATCGGCTGCATGGGCGGCTATCTTGTAGGTGATCACGCCAATCTTGACGTCGTTGCGGTCGGGAAGGCCGAGATGCTCTTTCGGCGTGACGTAGCAAAGCATTGCGGTGCCGAACCAGCCTATCATGGCGGCACCTATCCCTGAGGTGATGTGGTCATAGCCCGGCGCGATGTCGGTCGTCAGCGGCCCCAACGTGTAGAACGGCGCCTCACCGCACACTGCGAGCTGCTTGTCCATGTTCTGCTTGATCTTGTGCATGGGGACATGGCCCGGGCCTTCGATCATCACCTGGCAGTCCTTTGCCCAGGCAATCTTGGTGAGTTCTCCAAGTGTTTCCAGTTCGGCGAATTGCGCCGCGTCGTTCGCATCGGCGATTGAACCGGGACGAAGGCCGTCGCCGAGCGAGAAGGAGACGTCATAGGCTCTGGCGATGTCGCAGATCTCCTCGAAATGCTCGTAGAGGAAGCTCTCCCGGTGATGGTGCAGGCACCATTTGGCCATGATCGAGCCGCCGCGCGAGACGATGCCCGTGACCCGGTCGACGGTCAGCGGGATGTAGTGCAGCCGCACGCCGGCGTGGATGGTGAAATAGTCGACGCCTTGCTCGGCCTGCTCGATCAGCGTGTCGCGGTAGACCTCCCAGTTCAGATCCTCGGCGATGCCGTTGACCTTTTCCAGCGCCTGATAGAGCGGCACCGTACCGATCGGCACCGGCGCATTGCGCACGATCCAGTCGCGGATGTTGTGGATGTTGCGGCCGGTCGACAGGTCCATCACCGTGTCCGCGCCCCAGCGGATAGCCCAGACCATTTTTTCGACCTCTTCGGCCATCGACGATGTGACAGCCGAGTTACCGATGTTGGCGTTGATCTTGACCAGAAAATTGCGACCGATGATCATCGGCTCGCTCTCGGGATGATTGATGTTGGCGGGAATGATTGCGCGCCCGCGCGCCACCTCGTCGCGCACGAATTCGGGTGTGACGAAATCTGGGATCGCCGCGCCGAAGGCTTCGCCGTCGCGTTGCAGCTTGCCGCGCATCACCTCGCGGCCGAGATTCTCGCGGATGGCTACGAACTCCATTTCTGGCGTGATGATGCCGGCGCGCGCATAGGCAAGTTGGGTCACCGCCTTGCCCTGCTTGGCCTTGAGCGGCCGATTGCGTATCGGAAATTCCGGTGTCAGGCGCTCGCCGGTGGCGAATCCATTGTCTTCCGGCCGGACGTGGCGGCCGTCATAGGCTTCGACATCGCCACGCGCCGTGACCCATTCGTGGCGAAGCCGGGCAAGGCCTTTTTCGATGCTGGTTTCGACTGATGGATCGGTGTAGGGGCCGGACGGATCGTAGACGGTGACGGGCGGTTCGCCGGCCGTCGGATGGACGGAAATCTCGCGCATCGGCACCCTGATCTGCGGGTAGAGGACGCCGGGCTTGTGGATTTTCCGCGAGGCGGGCAGTGGTCCCGTCGATACGGCGGGGGTGAGGGCATTCATCGTGAGGCTCCTTTGCTCATGCATTGGAGACCCAGTTCTGTGCCGGAAGGATGAAAAGACGCTTCTGTAGACCTGCTGCAACAGGACCTCGGGCGTAAACTCCCGCAAAGCGCTTGCACCGTCCCTACGCCAGTATGAACTGGATCAGGTTCAACGGGTCACTGCGCCGCGAAAGCCAGCAGTATCTCAGCCCCTTGCCGGGACTCCCCTGGTGAATGCCTTAGGTTGAACGGGCTGACGCTATCTTGTCAAGCGCATTCGGGCGCCTTCGGCCGGTGGCGACGACCGGCGGCCAGCCGGGCGGAGAGCTCGCGCATGCATCGGGGACAAGTCACGCCCCGTAGACCGGGGCTGAATGGCCAAAGCCTCATTCGCTTCGTGAAGGATGGAGAAACTGTATTGGCCATGTGCGCGTATCGACCAAGTAGCTCAGGCGGTCACGGATGTGGTTATTCTGGTCGAAGGTGACGAACGGCCTTGGGGGTCACCTCCTTTAGGATTCAGAGGTTGGAAGACGGCTTCTCGCGATCACGGCCATCAGGAAATACCTGTCTTCGGCTCAACCTCGACATGGCGTCCGATCGACCGCAGATATACAGCTATCTCGTTCATGAGATGATCGCGTTCGCCGTAGATTTCAGCAATCCTACGCAGCTGTGGCTCGACGGCCCTCCGTTGCGCTGGCGTGAAATCAGCATCGCCAAAGACGTATCCCAAGTTGCCAATCGCGCAAATTTTGCAGCCGGCGTCCACAACTGCTTGTACGAATGCCGGAATGTCTTTTTCTTGCATGGTCTTCATGTCGAACCTCTCGTGAATGGCGTGCTTGCGCCCCAATCTGCCTTTTCAGCGTGTCCTCTGGGCGGCGCAAGCCCTGAGCGTGACTGTGCACGGGCAACCTCGACTATCCCATCTGCCACGCTCTTTAGAATCGGTGGGGTCTGGTGATCGCAGGCTGGGCCACTCAAAAGCCTGCAAGAAGAAAGTCATGGCGACCATTGCTCAAGATCGCAAGGGTGCGTGCAAGACCTTCCGTTGGCAGTCATGCACGCTCGCTCAGAGATAGTCCGGCCGCGGAAATTCTCCCTTATTCGTAAGAAAGCTCATTGAGCAACTGGGCATTGAGCAACTGGGTCTCACGTCACGGGTCTCGTGTGCTTCACAGCCGAAAAATAGCCGCCGTGGCAATTCTCGAAAAGTGCAGGCTACCTCGTTAAGGACACTGCGGATGATCGTTCGCGCTTGGCAAAAGCGAACGGATTAGTCTATGGCTCTCGGCAGGGGGGCGAGTTATGCGGCGGGTGCGAATCCTTCAAGTAGGCGATATTCACTATCCGGACTGGCATCCTTCCTCTAGCAACATCGATGCCAAGGATAGCAAGTTCGCTCCGAAAATAACGCAGAAGCTACGCGCGTCTTCGCTGCGTGCCGTCTTGACGAAACTTCGGCGGCTGACGACTTCGAAGCCCTTGGATTCGATCGCCTTCATGGGGGATTTCACGAGCCGTGGCGACAAGACCTTCATTGCTTCGGCATTCCAGCATTTCACGTTGCTCTGCCGCGCACAGGGACGCAGTTCAAAGGCGCTTCCGTTGATATTCGTACCGGGAAATCACGATGTGAACCGTGATGACGCGCGCGAACTTGGACCGACTGAGAAATTCAGCGAAATGGCGAGTTTAGCCGCCCGCTTGGGTTGGCAGACCGTTCCCGTGGACCAACCCGTGCACTTCAGACTTCCGACAGGATCCGCAGGCGCAAACTTCATCCTCGTCAACACAGCGATAGGCAGTTGGGAGCTTCAAAACCTTCCCGCGTTCCTTCGTGATCGTCTCGAGGCACTCAGTCCTTCTACAGAGCCTCTAGATCTCGGCTCGCCGGACATCTCGGGACATTCGCCCGCGACACCTCCCAGCGATCCAGACAAGGAGGCGTCCGACGACGAGTATTACGGTCAGATGGACACGCCATACATCTCGCGTGAGATGCTTGCAGGCCTACAGGAATTGCTCCAGCAGCCCGACATGCGTTACGGCATCATAATCGGCCATCACAATCTGCTGCCACAAAAGACTCCGCGCATTACGCCATACGCGGAGATGCTCAACAGCGGATTTGTCAGAACTCAGCTGCTGCAGGGCAACAAGCCTATCGTCTACCTGCATGGACACATACATGCTGATCCGGTCGAGATCGTCAACGATCCAAGGTTTCCGGACGGCAAATTGATCTGCATCTCAGCACCAGAGATACAGTCAGGTTTCAATGAGCTCGTCTTCTTCACGACCGATCAGGGAGAGCTCGTCGGCATCCGACTTATACCCTACCGCACCAATGTCGCCGACGGGACGGTCATGGAAGGCGAACATTGCTTTATTTCGACCATGTCCAACGGCAAGGCCTTTCTGAACAACGACACGTTTGACCTGCTGCGCCGACTGCGCGACCATGCCACCAGGCGCGGGAATGGGTTACTCTTCTGGGACGAGATCACTGAGATTGCTGCCTCCGCCGAGCTCGGGCTAGATCTGGAAGACTCTCTTCTGATGCTCCAAGCGGCGCGCTTCATCGAGATAGACGGCCTCACCAAGGCAAACTCGGCTTGGCGCATTAAGGTAAGGGACGAATAGCGATGGAGAATCCGTTCGGCCCCAACAGGATCGAGTACGAAAGCCGCCCGATACTGTGGTTCAGTCAGAAGTCGGCGTTGATTTCTGCCGCCGCCAAGCCGGTCTTCGTCGCAGGGACGAGAGGCAGCGGCAAGACCAGCATTCTTCGCTCGCTTTCCACAGTCCATATTCTTGAAGACAAAAGTCTCTCGGACCAAGTCGGCAAGCTCGCTTGGTATGGCGTCTTCTTCCAGCTCAATGAGACATTCTCGCCCCTAATCGACAACGCCGTTCTGAACCTCATTCCGGAGCGGATACGCTTCGACACGGCCGCCGTGATCCCGCGGCAATTCGTAATCTTCTCTCACTATCTGGAGCTGAAGATAGTCGAACGCCTGCTCGAGAGCATCGGCCAGCTCAGACGCGACGGCCACTTGAAATACCGGGCCTCCGAAGATAGGGACGTCGCCCTGGCACTGCATCGCGAAGTGCTGCACTTCATACCCCAACCTGCCCGTCTCGACTTCTTCAGCATCGATGAGCTGCGGGGTGGGATAACCCGGTACGTCGACGAATGCTTCAACGCGTTCTTCTTTGCCGCCGATGCCGGAGCGACCGGCTTCAGAGCAACAGACCCTGGCGCGATCATTAACAAGGTCGCGACCGCGATCACTCCACTTTTAAATGGCCCATCTTTCGCCGGTGACAGGGCGCCCTTCTTCAAGATACTGATTGACGACTGTGAAGCACTGACACCGCTCCAACAGCAGTTCCTGAACACCTTGGTGAGAAAGACGCGCGGCAACGTGAAATGGGTCCTCGCCTACATCGGCGGCCTCTACGACACGATCCGGACGATCATACCCGGCCAGTCGCTCTCGAATGCTGACCGGGACGTCGAGAATCTTGATTCAGTCGATCCGAGGGAGTTCGCCACGCTGTGCGAGAACGTGTCGTCGCTTCGGCTGTACTATGCGCTTCCTGACCATCTGCGGAGTGATCTCGAGCGCAACGATGCGCTCAGCGCGTTTTCGCTCAAAAACCGGCTGGGGCGGCTTTCCGTCAATGACATCATCGAGCGGGTTATCATATCGGGTCATTCCGAGGGCAGAGAAGAGCTTGTGGCACTTGCTGATGCAGCACGTGAATTCCTCTCCGTGAATTTGAGGACGGCGGATCAGCAGCAATTCCTTCTTGATCGAAAAGCGCGCCCTTATGCCGAAGGGCTGGCGCTCGCGCTCATGAACCCGGAAATTAAGCGCCGGCCCATGAGCAAGGCGGATGCTTCAAATCTGAAGAGGTCGATCGCCCGGAAACAGGGATGGGCTTTTCTGAAAGCGTGCCAGATGCTGCGTCTGCATGACTACCCGTACGTAGGGCACCAGATCATCACATCATTGAGCGACGTCTGTATACGCGATTTCCTTGATATAATGGGAGAGATCTTCCGCCGCAGTGTTCCGAGTTCCAGTGATCCACGAAAACTGGTGGAATTCATCAACTCGGATTTACAGATTCATCTCGAACAGCAGAGACAGGCTGTGAACGCCGCCTCTCAACGGAAGCTTGATGGACTTCAGGCGCTTTCACATCCGTACGAAGAAGAGAGCGTGCGCATGGTGCGGGCGTTGGGTTACCTGACCGCTCGCCTCCAGACAGAGTTTGCCGAAGAAAATGCTCTAGGAACGACAGAGAGAGGCATTTTCAGGGTTGATCTAAAGGAAATGCGCTCGCTGGTGAACCGACTGGAGCAACCCAGCGGAAAACTGGACGAGGTCCTGCGTCGGGCGGAAAGGGATGGGTTTATCCGGGAGGTCTCCGCCGCCGGCAACTTTGAGGTGGACCGCGCCGACCCCGCATCGAAGGAGATGATGATCAGATTGCATCGGCGATTTGCACCTTACTTCGGGTTCTCCTATCGCGGCCCGTACGAAATCAACACAATCCCTGCGGCGCGGATGGTCGACCTGCTTTTTACCAGGCATCGGCTCCCAGAAGACTGGGCCGACTCGGTGTTTAAGGAGCTCGTCGCGCGGCCCGCACTCAAGACCGAATTCCAGCACTCGCTTTTCGAGAGCGATCTCGAATGACCGCTTCAACTGTCGAGTATCGAGTCTTCGGCCATCTGGCCGTCACCGAGAAGGCGAGAGATGCAGGTACCTGCGAAACGATGGAGGCAGATATCGCGATCGTCGCGCTTGGATGGGAAACGCGTTTCGCCGCGTTCGAAAACCATCTTGACCTGAAGGTCGGCAAGATCGTGGTTCTGGACTTTGCTCTGAAGGAAGCGAACGTCCCAGCCGTCGAAGAAAACCGGCGAAAGCTCATCGCTATGGGTACCCGATGGGGCGTCGAAGTGACTGTGATCACCCTCGAGCCTTCCATCGAGTATCAGAAGAACATCAATCTCCTCGATCACCTGCTCACTCAGATGGCCGCTTCATGTGGCTCATACGAAGGAAGCCTGCGGAAGGTTTTCGTCGAGTGCTCGACGATGCCGCGAATCTACATCCAATGGCTGATTGCGGTGGCATTCAAGAAAATGTCGATTCAGTCTCTCGAATTCGGGTACGCCGAAGGTATCTACGGGAACGCGATCGGCAAAGAGGATTTTTCCAGCGGCTTGGACCGATACGTCACCGTCCCTCATCTTCAAGGCAGCGGAGGAATGGGCGAAGAGAAAGTCCTGCTCGTGGGGATCGGAGGAGATGCCGACGTATTCTACGGATTGATCGATATCGTCAGTCCGGAACGGATCTCGCTCCTCGTCCCAAGAAGCGACAAGAATGCGCATATCGATGCTTTGCTCGATCAACAGGTGGCCAAGGTACGTGAAACCCACCGGCTCGAAGATGGCGAAGTTCGCGACATCCAGGCTTTCGGGCTGATGGCCCACCTCGATGCTTTCGAGACGTATCTCGACGGGTTCGGCTCGCGTGCGGTGGTGAACGTTTTTGTCAGCGGCCCGAAGGTTCAGGCCATCGCTGCTGCCGTGCTCGCCTGCTCCGACAGCCGCGTCCATCTCAAGGCAAGAATTCCCACCTCCTATGCCCATCGTGAAGTCTCAGCGAATGGGCGGTATCATATCTATAGGCTGATTGACCTGACATCCCCTGCCTGCAGCCTTCCCGGGACGTTCTGACACTATCTTGCATTCGAGTAGCATCATGGTCCCAGTAGCCGTTCCGCCAAGCCTTCAGCGCATGTTCGTGTCGCCCGATCCGGTCGATGGGGGGCTAATTCCCACTTGGAAGCTGCTCTACATCAGATCAGGGGGGAATGCAGACTGGCAGAATTCCGTCTAATTAGCGACTAGCTAAAACATATACTCAGGCGAGACTGTTCAGCATAGAAATAGTGAGTCGGCCGTGAACTATCCGCAAGCCATTGATCTGGCCTGTTGATTGAGGCGGATAGCGGCTTTGGAATTGCAGGATT
>NZ_VFTC01000044.1 GCF_007003975.1 Mesorhizobium sp. WSM4306 | reverse complement strand
CTCCTTTCAACCGCAATGAATCACGAACTCAAACCAAGGGGAATCCTGAATCCTTTAAAAGGCGACAGGCTTTAGGCCGGTCAGGCCGTAGACCACTGCATTCCGATATGGTTATCGCTGGCCGCGACCTCCCTGAACTGAAGGCGGCGGTAGAGAGCCTGCGCGCGAATGTTGCGCCGCTCGACATGCAGAAAGACCCCCGATGCCCCGGAGGTTTGCGCCTGGCCTTGAATTGCCTTGAGCAGAGCGATCCCTCGGCCACCGTTGCGCCATTGCGGCAGGAAACCGATATCGATGATGTGCCAGCGCGCGGCAGTGGAATCGATATAGAGCCGTCCGATCGGCCTGCCCTTTTCTTGCAGTATCAGGAAATCGGCGTTTGAAAATACGCTGACATAGTGGCGATGCTGAAGGTTGAATTGCCCGTCGATGAACGTCCGTTTCATCTCCTGCAGCCACGGCACGGGTTCCATTTCCTCCATGCGGAATGACCAGTAGAGCTGGCGCAGAAATGGAATGTCCGCGAGCGTCGCGCTGCGGGACGCGCGACGTGGAAAGCCCAGCCGAGAGTTTTCGCCGGCAGGAAATGCCGGCAACTCTTCTGCTGCGATCAAGACCATCAACCGAAGGACGGAAAGACCCCCGACATCGCAATACTGTAATTCAGCGCGAGGTAAGGCTGGCGATTCTCGTGCGGCTGACTGTTCCCGGTAATGCCAAGCATGGTGGGCAGGAATTGCGCGTTCACCTGCGCGTTGGCCACAAAAGGACTGGTGCTTCCCGGCGGGGCCAATGAATTGCCGGCAGAGGGCGAGCCCGTTTTCTTGGCCAGATCCGGCTGGTTGTATATGGTGAACTGATGCATGTGCGCCGGCATTTGCGCCACCGTCAGCGTCTCGCTGCTTGCGCCAAACGTCTCACCGATGATGCGGCTTGAAAGCCCGGGGCCTGTGCCCTGGTTGCAGCCGGCGCGGTTGGTAAAATTGGGCAGCTGAAGTTGGTCGTGCCATTGCCGCCGTAATTGGTGCCAAGCAGCGCGAACAGCGCCATATTTTGCTGGATCGGAACAACGGCACCATTGCAGGACGCCCACTCGCGCGGAGCGAAGCTGAAGCCGAAGACCTGTATCTCACCGAGGAAAGGCTCAGTCATTGGAATGTCCTTGCGATCTGGATGGCGAACCGGTTTCCATAAACAATCCCAAGCGCGGGGCTCAGCTCTGCGACGGATAAATTCCCGCCCATGCAATGCAGAACTGCACTGTCAGCGTCGGCATTGTGTTGTCGTGCGGCGAGGTCCCGCCGACACTCTGCGTCGATTGTGGGGCGGTGACATAAGGCGTCGCGCCGGTAATATCGGTCACATACATGGTGTCGTTTGAGATGGCACCAAGTTCAGCCGTCGTGTTGACCGCTTTGCCATCGGCGCTCGACGTGGTCGCGGTCATGGAATGATTGTGCTGCGGCATCTGCTGGGGGAGCAGGGTGACGTTCTCGCTGCCGGCAACCTGGCCCAGGACATAGTTCGAAAGGCCAGACCCGGTTCCCTGGTGGATGGGCACACGGCCGGAGAGACTGGGCACGGCGAACGTCGACTGGCCATCGCCGCCATAGGTGGTACCGATCAGTGTAAACAGCACCTCATATTGCGAGATGGAATACAGCCCCCCGTCACAGGCGAACCAACCGTTCGGCACGCGCGAAAAACCGAACATGCGGATCTCTCCGACAAAGGGCGTGGTCATCGATGGATCTCCTCCGGGCAGTAATTTGGCGGGCAGTAATTTGGCGGGCAGTAATTTGGCGGCAGTGATTTGGCGTGCAGTGATCTGGCGATGGCTCGCAGGCATCAACTGCGTGATGGGAATATCCCGGTCATGGCGATGTTGTAGTTGATGGTCTCGTAGGGCTGTATGTTCGAGTGTGGTTGGTTGCCGCCGACATAGGTGACGGTCGGAGCCGCCAAGGGAACCACGCGGCCATTCGGCGCGGCATAGATGGCATTCGTGGTGGTGCCATAGAGCGCACCGCTGGGATTGCGCGCCGCACCCGCTGCAGTGGTTGCGTTGCCCACATGGTTGTGGGCCGGCAGTTGCTGAGACAGCAGCGTGACGTTTTCAACGCCGCCGGTTTCACCCCACTGATAGGCTGACGGGTTCCAGTTCGGATCGGCGGATGGGCCAAAGCCGACCGGGGTGCGGCTTTGCAGGTTGGGCAGGGCGAAGGTCGTTGTGCCATTGCCGCCATAGGTGGTGCCGAGCAGCGAAAACAGGGCCTGGTTCTGAGCGATGGCGATTATCGAGCCATTGCAAAAGGCGAAGCCCTTTGGCGCGAATCCGAACCCCGTCATCATGATCTGCCCGAGGAAATATTCGGCCATTAGCTCCCCCTAATATTGTGCAAGAAGTTCCTTGAATTCATCATTGCTCATAAACCGTGGATTCTGCAAGTGGAGTTTTTCTACATGGTAGACATGGTGAAGACTGTATGATTTACTTTGCCTTCGAATCCGACGGGGATGATCGCACTCGGATTCTGCGTCAGCTAAAGATTTGATCGGTCGATATTTTTCGCTTCGACACTAAAGCGTATCGATTGGCGGCACGGGGGGCATGCATTGGGTCGGACTGTAAAGTATTGCGCCGGGCGTTCGGATGCGCTTGCCAGCGGGTTCCTGCTGTGGGTTGCCATGCTTGCGTTTGTTGGCATGGCTGCCTTGGCGCCATCCGAGGCACAGGCTGCGCCATCGCTAGGCTGCCCCGCCCCGATAACGTTTACCGTGGCATCTGGCGGCTCTCACCAGATCGACGCGTCGTCATGCGATCCTTTCGGAACAAACCCACAGAGCCAGGTGGTGCAGCCCGCACACGGCCATGTCACCATCGACAACGCGTCCGCCGGGCTCCTGACTTATGTCAACAATGGCGACGGCGCCCTGTCGGACAGCTTCACCTTTGAAGATGCCTCCGCCGGTGTCGTCACCGTCAATGTGACCGTCTTGCCTGCCAGTTCGCCCATCACCGTCACCCCCGCCAGCCTGCCAACGCCGGCAGTCGGCGTTTTCTACGACCAGACACTTTCCTCCAGCGGCGGCGTAGCGCCCTATACCTATACGCCGGGCGGCGGCAGCTTGCCGCCGGGGCTCAGCCTTGCGTCCAACGGCAGGATTTCAGGCACGCCGACGGGCTCCGGCCCTTATAATTACACTGTGCATGTGGTGGATTCCACGGCCGGCACGCCTTTGACGACTGACAAAAGCTACACCTTCATTGTCCCAGGACCCACCCTGGTCGTTTCGCCGACCAGCCCGCCCGCAGGCGCCGTAGGCTTTGCATACAGCCAGCAACTCAGCACCAGCGGCGGCACCGCGCCCTATACCTACAGTGTCGAGATTGGCCCGCTGCCGGCTGGACTGAGCTTGTCTTCCAGCGGCCTCATTTCCGGAACGCCGAGCGCTCAGGGCACCGTCACATTCAAGGTCAAGTCGCAGGACAGCACAACGATCTCGACCGGCGGCGTCTGGTTCGTTACCCAGGACATAACTGTCGTCATCAACGCCGCTCCGACCATCGTCGTCAACCCCGCCACCGTGCCGGGCGGTACAGTCGGGGTCGCCTACAGCGGCGCGACCATGACCGGCAGCGGCGGCACAGGCCCCTATACATTCACGATCAGCGCGGGCGCGCTTCCATCCGGGCTAAGTTTGAACACGAATACAGGCTTGCTTTCCGGCACGCCAACCGCCGGCGGCACATTCAATTTCACCGTCCAGGCAACCGATAGCAGCACCGGGCCCGGACCGTTCAGCGGCACACAGGCCTATACGCTGACGGTTGCCGCGCCGACCATCAGCTTGCCGGCAACGACATTGGCAGATGGCACGCTTGGCGCGGCCTATTCGGCGGTCCTCAACCCGGCGACCGGAGGCACTTCGCCCTACACATATGCGGTGACAGCCGGAGCCCTGCCGCCGGGCGTAGCGCTGTCCGGCGCGGGTGCGTTTTCGGGAACGCCGACCGCAGAGGGAACTTACAACTTCTCGGTAACCGCGACTGACAGCAGCACGGGCACGGGACCCTATTCGAGTGCGCCGCGGGCCTACACGCTCACCATCGTCAACATTCCGCCGGTTGCTAATGCAGTGTCGGCCACGGTTGCCTATGACAGCAGCGCCAATCCGATCACGCTCAACGTCACCGGCGGCATACCGACGTCGGTTGCAGTTGGCACTGCGGCCACCCATGGCACGGCCACGGCCAGCGGCACATCGATAAGCTATACACCCACCGCCGGCTACGCCGGTCCCGATTCATTCACCTACACGGCAACGAATACGGCCGGTACGTCCGCGCCAGCGACCGTCACCATCACGGTCAGCAATCCGACGGTCGTCGTCGCAGCATCCGGGGCTTTGACCGCGCAGGTTGGCGTGGCCTACTCGCAGACTTTCACCGCATCCGGTGGTGCTTCGCCGTACACACTGTCGGTAAGCGGCTTGCCGGCGGGCCTTTCCGCCACGGGGACGACGTCCAACAGCGTGACCGTTTCGGGAACGCCGACAGAAGCGGGCAGCTTCGCCCTCAACGTCACGGGCAATGACAGCAGCACCGGAAATGGCCCGTTCGCGATTGCGCAGCCCTTCACGCTCACTGTCGCTGCGCCGACGCTTTCCATGACGCCGGCGGCGGGAACGCTTAGCGCCGCCTATGGCGCGGCCTACAGTCAGCAGTTCTCGGCGTCCGGTGGCACGGCGCCCTATGCCTACACCGTCAGCGCCGGTGCGCTTCCAGCGGGCCTCGCGCTTGATCCCGGGACCGGGCTGCTCTCGGGAACACCCACCGTAACTGGCTTGTTCACCTTCTCGGTCCAGGCAACTGATAGCAGCACCGGCACCGGCACACCGTTCGTCAGAACGCAAAACTACGTCCTGCAGGTTGGCGCACCGACCATCACGATCGCTCCGGCCTCGCTGGCGGATGCGACTGCGGGGGCTGCCTATACGCCCGTCTCCCTTGTCGCATCCGGCGGTGTTGGTCCCTACAGCTTCACTGTATCTTCCGGTCCGCTGCCGAATGGCATGTCGCTCACTACGGCGGGCATTCTTTCGGGAGCGCCGACGCAGTCCGGCACATTTCCGATCACGGTTCAGGCGCAAGATGCGAATGGCCAGACGGGTACCCAGAGCTACAGCCTGCAGGTGCTGGTGCCCGGCCTGACGGTGTCGCCCGCCAGCCTTCCGGGCGGTGTGGCCGGAACCGCCTACAGCCAGCCGCTGTCGGCGAGCGGCGGCAATGGCCCTTACAGCTTTGCAGTAACCTCGGGTACACTGCCCGCAGGCATAACGCTCACGGGAGATACGCTCGCAGGCACGCCGACCGTTGCCGGCTCCTTCTCCTTCACCGTGACGGCGACCGACAGTACGACAGGTACTGCGGCGACCGGGTCCAGGCCCTATACGCTGATTATCGCAGCGCCGACCATCACGCTGGCGCCCGCCACCTTGCCTGCAGGCCAATACGGCGTTGCCTACAGCCAGACGCTCACGGCCAGCGGCGGCACCGGCCCTTACACCTACGCGCTGACCGGCACCCCACCGGCCGGAATAACGCTGTCTTCAGCGGGCGTGCTTTCGGGCACGCCCACGGAGGTCGGCTCGTTCGCCATCACCGCCACGGCGACCGACAGTTTCGGTTTCACCGGCACGGCAAATTACACGCTGGTGATCGGCAACAACCCGCCGGTCGCCAACCCGGAGACGGCTGAAACGCTTGAAGGCCAGCCCGTGACCATCCACGTCACGGACAACGATACCGGGACCATCACCTCGGTGGCGATCGCCACGGCGCCGGCGCACGGCACCGCGTCCGTCAGCGGCACCGACATCGTCTACACACCGGGAGCGTCCTTTAACGGGTCGGACTCACTGACGTACACAGCGACCGGACCAGGCGGAACCTCGGCGCCTGCCACCGTCACGATCAACGTCAGGCCCATCCCGGTCCCTGTCGCGCAAAATGTCACCACATCGTCCGGCAAGGCTGTGGTCGTCGACCTGACCAAGGATGCGGTCGGCGGACCGTTCACCAGCGCAAGCCTGGTTTCGGTGCCTCCGCCGTCCTCGGGAACGACTGTGCTGAACGGGTTCCAGATGACTTTCACGCCGACGGCAACCTACCAGGGCACGGCCACGGTGACCTTCACCCTGACCAATGCCTATGCGACGTCGGCGGTGACAGCGATCACCATCGAGGTCGTCGAGCGTCCCGATCCGACGCTGGACAGCGAGGTCATGGGTATCCTCAACGCCGAGACCGCCGCGACGCGCCGTTTTGCAACCTCGCAGATTGGCAACTTCCAGCAGCGCCTGGAGGGCCTGCATGACAGCGACAATGGCCAGGAGCCCACGGATGGTCTGGCCTTCGTCCAGGGCATCGTTCTGTCCTTCGACAGCACCTGCAACGAAGCCGAACAAATGGCCAAGGGACCAGACTGCGGTCGCAGCAAGGCGTCCGGCCCAGACTGGCCGTTCAAATCGTCCCTCGACGACACGACCACCTCGGGCACACCCGGCGGCTTCGGTACCGGCAGCTTCGGCCACAGCAAGGTGACCATCTGGACCGGCGGCTCGATCAATATCGGCGAGCGTGACGGCGATGACGGCTATAAGTTCGAGACCACGGGCCTCAGCGCCGGCGTCGACTATCGCTTCAGCCGCGCTTTCGCGATCGGTCTAGGCATGGGTTACGGACGCGATGTCAGCGACATTGGTGACAATGGCAGCCGCAGCACCGGTAAGGCCTACACGGCGGGACTCTATGCCAGCTATCATCCCGGCCAGGACTACTTCATCGACGGTCTGGTCGGATATCAGTGGCTGTCGTTCGACTCGAAGCGTTATCTGACGTCCGGCGGCGGCTTTGCCAACGGCGAGCGCGACGGTGGCCAGTGGTTCGCCTCGGTGTCCGCCGGCAAGAAGTTCGAGATCCAGGAGTGGCAGATTTCGCCCTATGCGCGTCTCGACGTGGCGAAGGCGACGCTGGATGCCTTCACCGAAGGTGGCGATCCGTCCTCGGCCCTACATTATGGCGAGCAGGACATCAGCACCACCACGGGTAATCTCGGCCTGACGCTCGCCTATAAGTTCGCCGCCGACTTCGGCGTGGTTTCGCCGCAGGTGCGACTGGAATACCAGCACGACTTCCAGGGCGACAGCGCGATCACCATGAACTACGCCGACATGTTCGGCGGGCCGATCTACCACACCTCGATCGACGGGTTGGGCAAGGACCGCTTCATGCTCGGCCTCGGGGTGAATGTGCAGACGGTGCAGGACTTCAACATGCGGCTGGAATATCGTGGCCTGTTCGGCAGCGATGGCGATACCGACAACGCGTTCCTGGTCAATCTGGGCAAGACGTTCTGACCTTGTGGCTTGCTCGAAAGACCTATGGCGCCTCCTGTTCACCCTCGCGGCCTGACTGCCGCGGGGGGTGTTGTCACTACCGGAATTGGCGTCGCGGAAAGCGACGGCGATGGCGTGGCCTGATGACCGGCAGCATCGTCACGGCGGACGGCGGCTACACATCGATCTGAGCAGAGTCACGGGCGCGGCCGGCTAGTGCGCCGTCGCCTTTGCGTAGCGGCCAGGCGGCTGGCCGACATGGCGGCTGAAGGCGGTGCTGAAGGTGCTCGCCGAACCGTAGCCGACGCGCTCGGCGACGTCGGCGATGTCGATTTCCTGCTGACGCAGCATGTCTTTGGCCAGCGCCAATGCGCCAGGCCAGCAGATATTCCATCGGCGGCACGCCGACGCTGCGGCTGAAGCGGTCGAAAAATGCCGACCGGGAGAGCGCTGCTTCCTTCGCCAGTTCAGCCATCGTCCAGGGGCGAGCCGGATCGGCATGCATCTGCCGGATGGCTTCGGCCAGCCGTACGTCCCCCAGGCCACGCAGCAGTCCGGCGGGTGCATCCGGCGCTTGCGTCAGCCGCAAGGATTCGACCAGCGGGATCTCGATCAGCCGGGTCAGAACCAGCGCGCGCCCCGACTGGCGTCGGGCCGCTTCCTCGATCAACAGCTTCACCAAGATCGACAGGCGTTCGACGCCGCGGACATGGACCTGATCCGGCACCAGCGAAACCAGCAGCCCGGAATCCTCGCTGTCGAAGACGAAGTAGCCACCCAGGATGCGCACGCTCGGCGGACCTTCCTGGGCGCCATGGCGAGCTTCGCCTTCCGCCGTCAGGGCCGCGACATGCGGATCGATGATCTCGGGGATGACGGGCTCAAAACCCGTCATGGTGAAGCCCGGCGTCTTCGGCAGCAGGATGAAATCGCCGGCTTCCAGCGTGAGCGCCTGTTGCCCATCGACGGCCAATCGGCATGCACCTTCGATCACGATGGCGAAGCTCAGATGGCCAAAATCGCCATAACGGACGCCCAACGGCCGGCGCCGCTGATGCCCTTTGTGAACACGGCCTGAGGCCGGAGCAGTTCAATGATTTCGGAGAGCGGATCGACCATGGAATGGACTGTTCCAAACAAATGGCGGACCGTCAATTGTCTATAGTCTCGCTGCAAAGCAGCCAGCGCCGTTTTCGTGGCGTCACCCTTGGTTGTCAGAACCAAAGACGATCGCCTGCCGCCCCTCGGCAGTCCCCGCCTTCAGCCGAACCAATGCGCTGGTTGCCTCGGCCAGCGTGACGCGCTGGACCTGAGCCTCGAAGGGTTGCGCCTCATGCAGTCCTATCAGCTCGCGCATCTGCGCGCGTGTGCCGACGCTGGTCCCGGTTATCCAGACGCCGCTTGCGGTCAGCCACTCCTGGCTGAGGGGCACCGGCTGCGAGACCATGGCCGCCGCGATGATCCTGCCGCGCGGGCGGATTGCCGCAACCATGGCATCCCAGCTTGCCTGCGTCGGCGCAAAATTGATGCAGACATGAGCGCGCAATGCGGCCGGCCAATTGTTCGCCAGTTCGGACGAGGCAAGCAGGGTGTGCTCGGCGCCGAGAGACGCAGCCAAGCGAAGCTTGGCTTCATCCGTATCGATGGCGACGAGCACAGCGCCAAGCCGTCGAGCGATCTGGACGGCATAGAGGCCCAAGCCGCCACAGCCGAAGACGGCACAAATCTCTCCTCGCCTGACACCCGCTCGCTGCACGGCGCCAAAGGCGGTCAAGCCTGCGCACATCAGGGGCGCCAGCACCGCCGCATCGCCCTCATCCGGCAGCCGCGCGGCAAAGCGTGCGTCGGCAACGACATATTCGGCAAAGGTGCCTGCAACATCGAAGCCGTGCGCGCGCTGGTGCTGGCAGAAAGACTCCATTTCGGCGTGGCACTCGTCGCAGTCGCCGCAGGTGTCGTGCAGCCAGGCGACGCCGGCGCGCTCGCCGAGGCACCAATCCGTGACGCCGGCGCCAAGCTGCACCACCCTGCCCACGCCCTCATGGCCGAGAATTGTTGTCAGCTGCCCTGACGCCGGCCGCACGTGGCCTTGCCAGACATGTACATCGGTATGGCATATGCCGCTGGCTTCCAGGCGAACCAATATTTCTCCAGGGCCGGGTTCCGGCCGCTGCATGGTCATGATGCGCAGCGGCTCACCTGTCTTCTCCAGCACCGCCGCCAGCATGCTCTGGTTCATCTAGAGACCCAGAGCGCTTTTAACGACCGGCAGGCCTGGCTGACCGTCAAAAGTCGAGACGCCGTCCAGCCACTTCGCGAGCTTGTCGGGGTTGCGCTTGATCATCTCACGGGCAGCTTCGTCGGCGGATTTCCCCTCCCCCAGGATCATCCGCATGCCATAGTTTTCGTAGGTGAGATCGAAGGCCAGATTGGCAAACAGCTTGGCGGCGTTGGGGCATTCCGTCGAAAAGCCCTTGCGGGCGATGGTGCGGACGGTGGCGCCGCCGAAATTCGGCCCGAACTCGATGTCTCCGCCCGACAAATAGGTAATCTTGTAGTCGAGGTTCATCGGATGCGGCTCCCAGCCGAGGAACACGACCCAGCCCTTGTCGGCCACCGAGTTGGCGACCTGCGTCAGCATTGCCGCCTCGCTGGACTCGATAATTTGCCACTCGCCGAGCCCATGGCGGCTGGCCGCCACCATGTCGAGCAGCGGCTTGTTCGAGCCTGCCTCGATGCCATAGATCTTGCTGCCGAACTTGTCTGCATGGGCTGCCAGATCGTCGAAGCTCTTGACGCCCTGGTCGGCAACATATTGCGGTACGGCGAGCGTGTATTTGGCGCCTTCCAGGTTCACGCCCAGCACTTCGACCGATCCCTCGTCGAAATAGGATTTGTATTCCTCGTCCTGGACTGGCCGCCAGTTGCCGAGGAACACATCCATGTCGTTTTCCTTCAGCGCCGAATAGGCGACGCCAAGGCCGAGCAAGGTCTGCGAGGCGTCGTAACCCAGGGCATCGAGGATCACCTCGGCGGTGGTGTTGGTGAGGGCGATGTCGGTCCAGCCAAGATCCGCCATGCGGACCTTCTGGCACTGCGCCGCATCGGCGGCCATGGCGGGCGATGCGATCAACCCGGAAAGCAAGGCAAAGATGACTGTCGTACGCATTCTTGGTTCCCCATTTTCTTGATGAGACGACTGCCAGCCAACGCTATGGCGTTTGCGCTGTATGTCAATACAGAATCTTGTACTAGAATACAAAAATCTAATTTGCTAGAAAGGGAAATGGCGACTCAAGGCAAGCGAACCAGAATCGAGGACATAAGGCGCGTCGAGCTGATCGCGGCCGCGCATCGCGTGTTCCTCGAGCATGGGCTGCAAGGCATGACCTCGGCCCGCATATGCCGCGAGGCCGGCATGTCGCCGGGCATTCTCGCCTATTATTTCAAGGGCAAGGACGAAGTCCTGTTCGGCATGGTGCGCTACAACAACCGCCTGCTGATGGAAGACGTCATCGCGCGGCTGAGTAAGGCCCAGACCAACTGGGCGCGGCTGGAAGCGATCGTCGAGGGTAACTTCCCCGCGCAAGCTTTCACCCGGCCTATCGCCAGCGCTTGGATTTCCGTCTGCGCCGAAGCCGGCATGAACGAGCAATATGCAAGGCTCCAGCGCGTGTTCCATCGGCGGCTGCGCTCCAACCTGGCCTCTGTGTTTGGCGGGATGCTCGATGCGGCGCGCCTACACGAGGCGAGCCTGATCATCGCGGCCCTACTCGATGGGCTCTGGCTGCGCAAGGCGGTTGCCGACGATATCGGACGCGACGAGGCCATCACCCTTGTCTTCACCGGAATTCGCTCCTTGGTGAGCGACAAGGAAGAGAAGCTGCTGCGTTCAGATCGGGAACCAAAGCAGACGCCTGCCCGGCGACGGCGGCATTGAGTCTCTGCCGCACCTGACGACACTTTCGCCGATGCGGCAAGATCGCAACGGAACTAGGTAGCCACCGCATGGCGCGCCCGGCTCAGCGCCACCGCATCGGGTCCGGCAGGGAAGCTGATCGCGGCCAAATCACGCGATCGGACGGGCGAGATCGATAAGGTCCGACAGCTCGTGATGATTTTCTTACCCGCACCAAAGCGCCTGCTGCCAGGTCAACGACCATCGACCCACATCGCGTCCGGCACGACCACCAGCTTGCCGACGAAATCCTTGGCGATGAAGTCGGCCTGCGCCTTGTGGAAATCGGACAGTCTGTAGACACCGCCAACCAGCGGCCGGATTTTCTTCGCCTCGATGTAGCGGACGATGCGGCGGAAATCGGCGCGCGTTCCCTGGCTCGATCCATGCAATTGCAGTTGCTTGAGATACATGGTCCTGAGATCGAGTTGCACCACCGGCCCGGCGATGGCGCCGGCTGTGGTGTAGCGGCCCTCGGGTCTCAGGATGCGAAGCAAGTCGTTGAAGATTGCGCCGCCGACGAGATCGGCTACCACGTCGATCGGCTGACCGCCGGTCGCCTCGTTGACCGCAGCGGGCAGGTCGGCGACGCCACGGGTTATCACCGCCTCGGCGCCTATGTCGCGCACCGCCTGTTCCTTGCCCTTGCCGACAACGGCGTAGGGAATGGCGCCGCGCGCTCGCGCCAGCTGCACGATGCCGGAACCGACACCGCCCGAAGCGCCGGTGACAAGCACGCGCTCGCCAGCTTTCAGCGCCGCGCGTTCCAGCATCTGTTCGCCGGTGAGATAAGCGCAGCAGAAGGTGGCGAGTTCGACGTCGCTCATCTCGGTGTCGACTACATGTGCGTTCTCAGCCGGCACCGTCTGGTATTCGGCGTACCCGCCGTCGCGACCGTGGCCCATGTAGTCGATGTCGGCGAGTGAATCGTCGTCGCGGTTGTAGATCGAAAAATCGATCATCACCCGTTCGCCGATACGGTCCGGCGAAACGCCTTCGCCGACGGCAGCAATGGTGCCGACCGTGTCGGTGCCCTGGATGCGCGGGAAAACAAGCGTGTTGCCTTGCCGCCGCCAGGTCGACACGGCGGCGGTATCCTCCTCGGTCCCATAGGCGCCTTGGCGCACCCAGACATCGGTGTTGTTCATGCCGCAAGCGCTGACCTTGACCAGCACTTCACCCGGGCCGGGCGCAGGTACTTTCACATCGGTGCGGTAGACGAGTTTTTCCGGTCCGCCGTGCCCGGTGAGCAGCACGGCGGCCATGGTGGCGGGAAGGGTCTTGGTCATGGCATTCATGGTCGATCTCAGAGATTGGCAAACACGCTGTTGACCGCATCGGCGGTCTTCGACACGACGATGTCTGCTTCCTCGCGGGTCAGGCAGAGCGGCGGCGCGAAGCCGAGTATGTCGCCCTGCGGCATGGCGCGGCCGATGACACCGCTGGCGGCAAGCGCTGTCGCCACTTGCGGCCCGATCTTGAGCGAAGCGTCGAAGAACACCCGGTCGTCCTTGTCGGAGACAAACTCGACCGCCGCCAGCATGCCGTCTCCCCGAACGTCGCCGACATTCTTGTGCCCGCCAACGGCCTTGGCCAGCTCGGCGCGGAAATAGGCGCCGGTCTCGCCGGCGTTTTTCACCAGGTCCATCTCGTCGATCAGTTCGAGATTGGCGACGCCTGCGGCAACGCAGATCGGATGCGCGGCATAGGTCCAGCCATGGCCGAGCGAGCCGAGCTTGTCCGAACCCTGCACCAGCACCTGCCAGACCTTGTCGGCAACGATGACGCCAGACAGCGGCGCATAGGCCGAGGTCAGGCCCTTGGCGATGGTGATCAGGTCCGGCTTGATGCCGTAGTGGTCGGAGCCGAACATGGTGCCGAGACGACCGAAGCCCGTCACCACCTCGTCGGCGACCAACAGCACGTCATACTTCTTCAGCACCGCCTGGATCTTTTCCCAATAGCCGGCAGGCGGCGGCACGATGCCGCCGGTGCCCAGGATCGGTTCGCCGATGAAGGCGGCGACGGTTTCGGGACCTTCGGCCAGGATCATCTCCTCGAGCTTGTCGGCGCAGTGCTGCGAGAACTGCTCCTCGCTCATCGAACGGTCGGCGCGGCGGAAATAGTAGGGCGCCTCGGTGTGCAGGATCGGCGCGCGCGGCAGGTCGAAGGCGTTGTGGAACAGGTCGAGCCCGGTCAGCGATCCCGTCATCACGCCCGAGCCGTGATAGCCGCGCCAGCGCGAGATGATCTTCTTCTTCTCCGGCCGCCCCAGCACGTTGTTGTAGTACCAGATCAGCTTGATGTTGGTTTCGTTGGCGTCCGAACCGGAGAGGCCGAAATAGACTCTGGACATGCCCTTCGGTGCGCGGTCGATGATCATCTTGGCAAGTGTGATCGAGGCCTCGGTGCCGTGACCGACATAGGCGTGGTAGTAGGCGAGGTTCTTCGCCTGGGTGGCGATGGCTTCGGCGATCTTCTGGCGGCCGTAGCCGACATTGACGCAATAGAGGCCGGCAAAGGCATCGATGCTCTTCTTGCCATTGTTGTCCCAGACGGTGACGCCTTCGCCGCCGGCCATGATGCGTGTCGGGCTCTCGCCCCGCGCATGCGTGCCCATATGGGTCGAGGGATGGAAGAAGTGGTCGCGATCCCAGGCGTTGAGTTCGTTGGACTGGTCGAGCATTTTTTGACTCCTTGAGAGATGGCCGGGCGGACTTATGCGACGTCCAGGCAGAGATATTTCAGATCGGTGAAAGCCTCCAGTCCGTGGCGCGAACCTTCGCGGCCGATGCCGGATTGCTTGACGCCGCCGAACGGGATCGGCGCGCCGGTGATCTTGACGCGGTTGATAGCGACCATGCCGTAGTCGAGGGCGCGACCCATGCGCTGCTGGCGGGCGCCGTTCTCGGAAACGACATAGGCGACGAGGCCGTATTCGGTGGCGTTGGCGCGGGCGATCACCTCGTCCTCGCTGTCGAACGGCGTCACGGCTGCGACCGGGCCAAAAGTCTCCTCGCGCATGATCAGCGCCTCGTCAGTGACATCGGCCAGCAGCGTCGGCTGGTAGAACAGCGGCCCGGCCTGATGTCGCTTGCCGCCGGTGAGGCACCGCGCGCCGCGAGCGATGGCATCGGCAACCTGTTCCTCGACCTTGATGACGGCGCGCTCATGCATCAGCGGCCCGATGTCGGTGCCGTCGGCAAGCCCATTGCCGGTCCGCAGCGCCTCGATACGCCTAGCGAAGGCGGCGCAGAAGCGATCGTAGATCGGGCGCTGGACGTAGATGCGGTTGACGGCAAGGCAGTCCTGGCCCGATGTTGCGAATTTGGCGTCGATGGCAATGCTCACGGCCTTGTCGAGATCGGCGTCGGCAAAGACGATCAGCGGCGCGTGGCCGCCAAGCTCCATCACCAGCCGCTTCATCGTCGGCGCACTTTGCGCGGCGATCAGCCTGCCGATCTCCGTCGAGCCGGTGAAGCTCATGGCACGGACGCGTGGGTCTTCGCACATCCGGCCGACGATGACAGCGGCCTTGCCGGTGACGACGTTGAAGACACCGGCCGGCAGGCCGGCGCGCTCGCCAAGTTCAGCCAGCGCCAGCGCCGAGAGCGGCGTCTCGGATGAAGGATGGGCGACGATGGTGCAGCCGGCGGCAAGAGCGGCGGCCGCCTTGCGGGTCAGCATGGCGGACGGGAAATTCCAAGGGGTGACGACGCCGACAACGCCAAGCGGCTCGCGCCGCACCATCATTTCCGCATTCGGCAGATGGCTGGTAACGCTCTCCGCGTTGAGGCGTTTTGTCTCCTCGGCATACCACTCGACGAAGGAGGCGGCGTAGTCGATTTCGCCTAGCGATTCCTGCATCGGCTTGCCTTGTTCCAAGGTCATCAGCAAAGCGAGGTCGTCTTTCGCTGCGATGATCAGCTCGAACCATTTTCGCAGAATTTTGGATCGCTCCTGCGGCAGCAACGAACGCCAAGCCGGAAAGGAACGTGCGGCGGCATCGATTGCCTTTGTCGTTTGCTGCGCATCAAGCGCGGCGACGAAAGCGACAGTGGTGCCGGTGGCCGGATCGGTCACCTCGAAGCTTTCGGCCGCGTCGCTCGCCGTCCAGTGACCGTCGACATAGGCGAGCTCGCGCAGCAGCCGGCGGTCGGCGAGCCGATCGAGCGCTTCGTGGCGATGCGAGCGGGCAAAATGCGCGGACATGGTCGAGGCCTCCCGGTTCGGACTGATGCGGGAAGCCTACCCGTCATGAGCAGACAGAGAGGCTGTTTGCGTGCCTGGCCGCAGAGAGAGTCTCTCTATTCTGCCACCTTGGCAGACAATCTCTCCGGCCTACGATGCCGGCAGCAGGTCGGCGACGGGGAGAACGATTTCCTCCTTCACCGTCTTGGTGACGATGTAGGTGAAGTAGCGATCGATGCCGATCTCGCGTTCGAGCAAGCCGTCGACCAGCCGCTGATAGGCGTCGATATCGCGCGCCATCACCTTCACCACATAGTCGACGCCGCCGCCCACCGACCAGCAGGCGACGATCTCGGGGATGTCGCGGATGACGCGTTCGAAGCGGTCGAAATCGGCCTGGCGGTGGCTGGCCAGCGTCACCTCCATCAGCACGGTGGCGACCGGCGCCACGACGCGCATGGCGATCCTGGCGTGATAGCCCGAGACAATGCCGCCCTTTTCCAGCTTGCGCAGCCGCATCCAGCACGGCGTCGGCGACAGGCCCACCTGCTCGGCCAGCGCCAGCTTGGTGATGCGCCCGTCGCGCTGGATGGCGTCGAGGATTTTCAGGTCGATCGCGTCGAGTTTGGCTGATGTCATCGGCGTCCGCTTTTTTGTCGGCATCACCATGATGGCGCATTATTTCGATTGTCAATTGCACTGATTTCGATCTCTAATAAGTCATGACATTGTGGCAACCTGATCCCGCGCTCCTTCGGCGGCCGGCCTATCAATCGCTGGCCGACCAGTTCGCGCGCGCCATCCATGACGGGCGCCTCGCCAATGGCGCGCGGCTGCCGACGCATCGAAGGCTGGCCGACGATTTGAAACTGTCGGTGCAGACGATCAGCCGCGCCTATGAGGAACTGATCCGGCGAGGCCTGATTTCGGGCGAGATCGGCCGCGGCAGCTTTGTCCAGACGCAGCGCCGCGAGCCGGAGCCGCCCTATCTGCCGGAGCGCCTCGGCGAAGTCATCGACCTCTCCATCCTGAAGCCGGTCTGCGAGCCTATGCATCTGGAGCGGCTGAAGCAGGCGCTGGGCTGGCTGGCGGAAAACCTTCCGTCCAGTTCGGCGCTGTCGTTCCGGCCCAATATGGTGTTTCCGCGCCACCGCGCGGTGGCGGTGGACTGGCTGAAACTGTGCGGGCTGGATGTCTCCGCCCAGAATATCAGTCTCACCAACGGCGCCACCGCGGGGATGACGGTAGCGCTGATGAGCGTTGCGCCGCCGGGCTCGACCGTCGCCACCGAAGCCATCGGCCACCACACGCTGGTGCCGCTTGCCCGCTATCTCGGCTTCAACCTCGAAGGCCTGCCGATCGACGGCAATGGCCTGATCCCGGAGGCGCTCGACGAGGCCTGTCAGCTCACCGACATTCGCGCGGTCTTCGCGCAGCCTTCGGTGATCAACCCGACGGCCACGCTGATGGATGCGCGGCGGCGCGAAGAGATCGCAGCGGTAGCGCGCAAGCATGACATCGCCATCATCGAGAACGATGTGCTGGGTCCGCTGGTTGAGGACCGGCCGCCGCCGGTTGCCGCCTTCGCGCCGGAGCGCACGCTTTACGTGACGTCCTTCACCAAGATCACCGTGCCTGGCCTGCGGATCGGCTATCTCGCCGCGCCCGACCGCTACGTCGCGGCTGTGGCCAACCGGCATCTGGTGTCCAACTGGATGGCGACGCCGCTGGTGGCCGAGATCGCCACCAAATGGGTGGCCGACGGCACGGCGATGGAGCTCGTGCGCTGGCAGCGCGCGGCATTGCGGCGGCGCCAGGACATCGCGGCCGAAGTGCTGGCCGGGGTCGACTACCGCGTCCGGCGTGACGGGCTCCATGTCTGGCTGCAATTGCCGGCCGACCGCGCCGAGGAGAGCTTCGTCGCCCAGGCCCGCCTGCAAGGCGTGGCGATCGCGCCCGGCACCTCCTTCCGCATCTCAGACGCGCCCTGGCATCCGGCGGTGCGCATCTCGCTGGGCTCGACCACCGAGGGGGAACTGCGCGCCGGCCTCGGCGTTGTCACCAAGCTGCTGCTTGGCGATCCGGAGCATCTTCTGCTCGCGATCTGAGCGCAAATTGCCCTGCAATTGTGCGGCGCCGGAAATATTGTCATGATTTTATTTTCCCAATTGACATGATTTGGCACGTTCCCCATCGTTAAGAGCACAGGCTTCTCCAGTAGGGGAAATTCATTTGTCCACACCCATCATCAAGGTCGACGCCATTTCGAAGAGCTTCGGCTCGTTCAAGGTGCTCGACGGCCTGTCGATGCAGGTCATGCCGGGCGAGAAGCTGGCGCTGATCGGCCCGTCCGGTTCGGGCAAGACGACGATCCTGCGCATCCTGATGACGCTGGAGAAGATCGACGGCGGCCATATCCAGATCGATGGCGAGCAGCTCTACCACATGGAGCGCAACGGCCAGCTGCTGCCCGCCGACGAGCGGCACCTGACCAAGATGCGCCAGAAGATCGGCATGGTCTTCCAGCTGTTCAATCTGTTTCCGCACAAATGCGTCATAGACAATGTCACGCTGGCGCCGATGCTGACCAAGGGCACGCCGCGCGCCGCCGCCGAAAAGCGGGCGATGGAGCTGCTCGACATGGTCGGCATGTCCGACAAGGCGAAGTCGATGCCGGCGCAATTGTCCGGCGGCCAGAAGCAGCGCGTGGCGATTGCCCGCGCCTTGGCGCTGTCGCCAAAGATCATGCTGTTCGACGAGGTGACCTCGGCGCTCGATCCGGAGCTGGTCGAAGAGGTGCTCAACGTCATGCGCAAGCTCGCCGCCGAGACCGACATGACCATGCTGCTCGTCACCCATGAGATGGGCTTTGCCCACGACTTCGCCGACCGCGTGCTGTTTTTCGACCGCGGCCGGATCGTCGAGGAAGGCAAGCCCGACGAGATTTTCCGCCATCCCAAGCAGGAGCGCACACAAGGCTTCCTGAAGAAGATCATCGCGGCCGGACATCGTGTCTGACCGCTTTGCGGGGCGGAAGACCGCCCCAGACAAAACCAAGAAGACAAACAAGGAGTTGGGAACAATGAAGAAACTTGGCATTCTGGCCGGCGTCGCCGGTCTCGCACTGACGGCGGTTCTGGCCGCTTCAAGCACCGGTTCGGCCGATGACAGCAAGCTTGAGCAGCTGAAGGCGCAGGGCTTTGCCCGCGTCGCGATCGCCAACGAGCCGCCCTACACGGCGGTCGCCGCCGACGGCAAGGTTTCGGGCGCGGCGCCCGACGTGGCCCGCGAGATCTTCAAGCGTCTCGGCGTTGGCGACATCGTCGCGTCGATCTCGGAGTACGGCGCGATGATCCCCGGCCTGCAGGCCGGCCGCTTCGACGCCGTCACCGCCGGCCTGTTCATGAAACCGGAGCGCTGCGCGGCGGTCGTCTATTCCGAACCGGTGCTGTGCGACGCCGAGGCGATGCTGGTGAAGAAGGGCAATCCGAAAGGCTTCAAAAGCTACGAGGACGTCGCCAAGGACACGTCAGCCACGATCGGCGCGCCGGGCGGCGGCACCGAGGAAAAGTTGGCGCTCAACGCCGGCGTGCCGCGCGAACGCGTCATCGTCGTGCCGGACGGCCAGAGCGGCCTGAAGATGCTGCAGGACGGCCGCATCGACGCCTATTCGCTTCCCGTTCTGTCGATCAACGACCTCGTCAAGAAGGCCAACGATCCGAACCTCGAAGTCATTGCGCCGGTGCAGGGTGCGCCGGTCTATTGCGATGGCGCCGCCTTCAAGAAGGGCGATGAGGCCTTGCGCGATGCCTTCGATGTCGAACTTGCCAAGCTGAAGAAATCGGGCGAGTTCGCCAAGATTATCGAGCCTTACGGCTTCTCGGCGGCAGCGGCGATGTCAACGACCCGCGACAAGCTCTGCGCAGCGAAATAGCGCGCCTCTTTGCCTTCTCCCCGTTTACGGGGGTGAGGCGTAGTCCGCGCAGCGGACGAAAAGCCAATTGCTTGGCTTTTCGAACAACGAACGCCCGAAGCGATAGCGTAGGGCTGCCGTTATGACACGGAGGGGCGGCGCCAAGTTCGGAGAAGCTTGCGCCACCCCTCATCTGCCGAACTCAACGTAGGGAACCCTCCAACTCTATGACCCAGTGGTCCGGCTATCTCGGCCTGATATTGCAGGGAGCGCTTGTCACCATCGAGCTGACGCTGATGGGGTCGGTGCTTGCGCTGATCATGGCGTTTCTTGCCGGCATGGGGCGCGTGTCGCGCTTCTTTGCGCTGCGCTGGCTGGCAACCGTCTATATCGAATTCTTCCGCGGCACCTCGATCTTCGTGCAGCTGTTCTTTGCCTATTTCGTGTTGCCGTTGATCGGCCTCGAGCTGACCCCGCTGCAGGCCGGCGTGCTGGCGCTGGGCCTCAATGTCGGCGCCTACGCGGCTGAAGTGGTGCGCGGTGCCATCCAGTCGGTCGGCCGTGAGCAATACGAAGCCTGCATCGCGCTCAATTTCGGCCGCTGGCAAGGCATGCGCCACGTTATCCTGCCGCAGGCGCTGCTGATCATGCTGCCGACCTTCGGCAACAACGCCATCGAATTGCTCAAGGCCACGTCCGTGGTGTCGCTGATCTCGCTCGCCGATCTCACCTTTCAGGCGCAGGTCGTGCGCTCGCAGACCGGCAACACGCTGGTGCCGTTCGCCACCATCCTGATCATCTATTTCGCGCTGGCGCTGATCATCTCCTGGGGCATACGTTCTCTGGAACGCCGCATGGCGCGTGGCCTCGATGGGGTGCGCGTCTGATGGAGTGGGATTGGAATTTCGTCTGGGAGATCATGCCGACGCTGATCCAGGGCGTGAAGATCACCATCCTGGCGACGCTGCTCGGCTCCGTGCTGGCCGCAATCGTCGGGCTGGGCATCGCACTGGCGCGGCGCTCGCCCAACAAGGCGCTGTCGCGCAGCGTCGGCTGGGCGGCCGAATTCATCCGCGGCACGCCGCTGCTGGTGCAGCTCTATTTCATCTTCTACGTGCTGCCGGATTTCGGCATCCTGCTGCCGCCGCTGGTTGCCGGCGTCATCGGGCTCGGGCTGCACTACGGCACCTACACGGCCGAGGTCTACCGCGCCGGCATCGACAATGTGCCGCGCGGCCAGTGGGAAGCGGCCAAGGCCTGTAATCTGAGCGCCACGCAGACCTGGACCAACATCATCATTCCGCAGGCCATTCCGCCGATGATCCCGGCGCTGGCCAACTATTTCATCGCCATGTTCAAGGAGACGCCGCTCTTGTCGGCGATCACCGTGCTGGAGCTGATGAACCAGGCCAAGAGCGTCGCCAACACCTACTATCGCTACATCGAGCCGATCACGCTGGTCGGCGCTTTCTTCCTCGTCATCAGCCTCTTTTCCGTCGTGCTGCTGCGCTGGCTGGAACATCGCTACGGCAAGATCGAAAGGTAACCCTGAAATGAAACCGCTGCCCGAAATCAGGCAGATGCCGACAAGGCCGGCACTCGACGCGCGTCCGCTGGAGAAGCGCGTCGGCCTGATCATCCTTGCCACAGACCACACCAGCGAACCGGATTTTCGCCGCATGGTGGCGAGCGAGCGGATCGGCGTCTATGTCGCGCGCATCCCCTACAAGAACCCGACCACGCCCGAGAACCTTCGCAAGATGCAGCCGGAGCTGGCAGCAGGCGCGGCGCTCATCCTCCCCGACGAGACCCTCGACGCCATCTGCTATTCCTGCACCTCGGCCTCGGTGGTGATCGGTGATGCCGAAATCGAGGCCGCGATCCAGTCTGCTAAATCGGGCGTTCCCGTCGTCACGCCGCCGATGGCCGGCGTGCGTGGGCTGAAGGCGTTGGGCGCGAAGAAGATCAGCATCCTCACCCCTTACACCGTCGAAACCTCTAAGCCGATGGCCGCCTATTTTGCGGCGCGGGGTTTCGAGATCCTCAGCTTCACCTGCCTCGGTTTCGAGGACGACCGCGAGATGGCGCGCATCGCGCCGGCAGCGATCGTCGATCTGGCGCGTGAGGCGACGCATGCCGAGGCCGACGCGCTGTTCGTGTCCTGCACGGCGTTGCGGGGTGCGCTCGCCGTTGCCGGCATGGAAGAGGCGATCGGCCGCCCGGTGGTGACCAGCAATCAGGCGAGCGCCTGGAATTGCTTGCGGCTTTGCGGCGACGGGACAACGCGCCCTGAGTTCGGCCGTCTGATGACGCTGCCGCTGGGACAGTAAGATTATGTCCTTCATTCACGAGCGACCCCTTCTGGCCTGCCGGCCATCTCCCCCTCAAGGGGGGAGATCAGCTGCTGCCACGCCTTCGCCAATCATCGACGTTGCAGGAAGAGCGGCAACGCTGAGGCTGCCGATCTCCCCCCTCAAGGGGGAGATGGCCGGCAGGCCAGAGGGAGTCGCCCCATGACGCGCGCCGTCACCCTAACGGACATCCATGCCGCCCGTGAGCGTATCCCCAACATGGTCGAGCGCACCCCAACCGTATTGTCCCACAGCCTGTCGGAACGCTTCGGCGTCCCCGTTCACCTCAAACTCGAACATCGCCAGACCACTGGAAGCTTCAAGCTGCGCGGTGCTTCGAACGCTGTCGCGTCGCTGAGCGCGGATGAAAAGGCGCGCGGCGTGGTCGCTGCCTCGACCGGCAATCATGGCCGTGCGCTTGCTCATGCCGCGAAGCTCGAAGGCATGCGCGCGGTGATCTGCATGTCGCGGCGGGTGCCGGGCAACAAGCTCGACGAAATCCGCCGCCTTGGCGCGGATGTCCGTATCGTCGGCAACAGTCAGGATGAGGCGCAGAAAGAGGTCGAGCGGCTGGTGGCGCAAGAAGGGTTGGTGATGCTGCCGCCCTTCGACCATCCCGCCATCATCGCCGGACAAGGGACGCTCGGGCTGGAGATGATCGCCCAGGTTCCGGACGCCGCCCTCGTGCTGGTGCAGCTCTCCGGCGGTGGCCTGGCCTCGGGCATCGCCGCAGCCGTGAAGGGCGTCAGCCGCGGAACAAAAGTCATCGGGGTTTCGATGGCGCGCGGCGCGGCGATGAAGGCCAGCCTCGATGCCGGCCGCCCGGTAGAGGTCGAGGAGTTGCCGACGCTGGCGGATTCGCTCGGCGGCGGCATCGGCCTCGACAACCGGCTGACCTTCGCCATGTGCCGCGACCTGCTCGACGATGTCATCCTGCTCAGTGAGGACGAGATCGCCGCCGGCATCCGCCATGCCTACGAACAGGAACGCGAGATCGTCGAAGGCGCCGGCGCGGTCGGCATCGCCGCGCTGCTCGCCGGCAAGGTCAGAGTGAACGGGCCGGTCATGGTTCTGCTGTCCGGTCGAAACATCGATATGAACACGCATCGCAAGATCATCTGCGGTGACGCCATTGCGGAGCCCGCGGCATGAGCCAGATGACGATCCTCACCGAGAAAGAACTGCGCACAATCGTGACGCTCGATCTCGACGCTGTTGCCTGCGTCGAAAACGCTTTCCGTGCGCTTGCCACGCTGCCTGTCGCGATGCCGCCGATTCTGCGGCTGGATATTCACGAGCATCGCGGCGAGGTCGATGTGAAGTCGGCCTATGTGCCTGGCATAGATGGCTTCGCCGTCAAGATAAGTTCCGGCTTCTTCGACAATCCGAAACTCGGTCTGCCCAGCGGGGGCGGCATGATGGTGCTGCTCTCGGCAAGAACCGGCGTGGTCGAAGCGCTGCTGCTCGACAATGGCTATCTCACCGACATCCGTACCGCCGCTGCCGGGGCGGTCGCGGCGAAGCATTTATCGCGGCCGGATTCGTCTGTTGCCGCGATCTTCGGCGCCGGCGTGCAGGCCGGACTGCAGCTCGAAGCGCTCATGCTGGTGCGGCCGATCACCGAGGCGCGCATCTGGGCGCGCGATGCCGTCAAGGCGGAGGCGACGGCAAGCGCGCTGCGCGAAAAACTTGGCATCCTCGTGCGCGCCGAACCGGACGCGGCAAAGGCTGTTGGCGGCGCCGACATCATCGTCACCACCACGCCGTCGACCGAGCCGCTGATCAAGGCCGGCTTTGTCGTTGCCGGCCAGCACATCACCGCCATGGGCTCGGACGCCGAGCACAAGAACGAGATCGCGCCGGCGATCCTGCGCATGGCCGATCTCTATGTCGCCGACAGCGCGAAGCAAACGCGGCGTCTCGGCGAACTCCATCACGCCATTGCGTCGGGCGTGATGAGTGCCGACGCCGAGGTCACCGAACTCGGCCAGATCATCGCCGGCGAACGTCATGGAAGGGGCTCAGCCAGCGACATCACCATCGCCGACCTCACCGGCACCGGCGTGCAGGACACGGCGATTGCAACGCTCGCCCGAGACCGGGCGCGGGCGGCCAATGCCGGAACCATCTTTGAAAGCTGATGCTGGCCGCGAGGCCCAACAAACGAGGACCAAAAACAATGCAACCGAACCTGAAATTCTCGCGGGCCGAATTTGCGGATCGCCTCGCCAAGACACGGCAATCCATGGAGATGAAGGGCGTCGACCTCCTGATCGTCAGCGACCCTTCCAACATGGCCTGGCTGACCGGCTATGATGGCTGGTCGTTCTACGTACACCAGGCAGTCATCGTGCCGCCATCGGGGGAGCCGGTCTGGTACGGCCGCGGCCAGGACGCCAACGGCGCCAAGCGCACCGCCTATCTCGCGCATGACAACATCGTCGGCTACGCCGACCACTATGTGCAGTCGACCGAGCGCCACCCCATGGATTTTTTGTCCAGCGTGCTTGCCGATCGCGGCTGGGGCAAGCTGACCATCGGCGTCGAGATGGACAATTACTGGTTCTCGGCCGCCGCCTTCTCTTCGCTGCAGAAACACCTGCCCAATGCCCGCTTTGTCGATGCCACAGCTTTGGTCAACTGGCAGCGCGCGGTGAAGAGTGTGACCGAGATCGATTATATGCGCAAGGCAGCGCGCATCGTCGAAGCCATGCACCAGCGCATCGTCGACAAGATCGCAGTCGGCATGCGCAAATGCGATCTGGTCGCCGAGATCTATGATGCCGGCACGCGCGGTGTCGATGGGATCGGCGGCGACTATCCGGCAATCGTGCCGCTCTTGCCGTCGGGCGCCGACGCTTCGGCACCGCATCTGACCTGGGACGACAAGCCGATGAAGTCCGGCGAAGGCACCTTCTTCGAGATCGCCGGCTGCTACAACCGCTATCACTGCCCGCTGTCGCGCACCGTCTTTCTGGGCAAGCCGACGCAGGAATTTCTCGACGCCGAAAAGGCGACGCTGGAAGGCATGGAGGCGGGGCTTGCAGCGGCCAAACCCGGCAACACCTGCGAGGACATTGCCAACGCCTTCTTCGCCGTCTTGAAGAAATACGGAATCGTCAAAGACAACCGCACGGGTTACCCGATCGGCCTGTCCTATCCGCCGGACTGGGGCGAACGCACCATGAGCCTGCGCCCCGGCGATCGCACCGAACTCATGCCCGGCATGACCTTCCATTTCATGACCGGCCTGTGGCTGGAGACGATGGGACTGGAGATCACCGAATCCATCCTGATCACCGAAACCGGTGTAGAGTGCCTGGCCAATGTGCCGCGCAAACTTGTGGTGAAGAATTGACCCCGATATCCCGCCCATCCCCGATCGCCCCGACCGTCGATTTCGACAAGGATGGCGTCCAGCATGGTTTCCTGCGCTTGCCCTACAGTCGCGACGACTCCGCGTGGGGCTCGGTGATGATTCCCATCTGCGTCATCCGCAACGGCAAGGGGCAGACGGCGCTGCTTTCGGGCGGCAACCATGGCGACGAGTATGAGGGGCCGCTGGCGCTCTACGATCTCGCCCGCACGCTCGATCCCAGGACGGTCAGCGGCACGGTGATCATCGTGCCGGCAATGAACTATCCCGCCTTTCGCGCCGGCACGCGGACGTCGCCGAGCGACAAGGGCAACATGAACCGCAGCTTTCCTGGCCGGCCCGACGGCACGGTGACGGAAAAGATCGCCGACTATTTTCAGCGTGAATTGCTGCCGCGTGCCGACCTCGTTTTTGACTTCCACTCCGGCGGGAAGACGCTCGATTTCGTGCCTTTCTGCGCCGCGCACACTTTGCCCGACAAGGCACAGGAGCAGAAAGCCTTTGACGCGGTCGCGGCATTCTCGGCGCCGTTCTCGATGCGCATGATCGAGATCGACGCGGTCGGCATGTACGACACCGCGGCGGAGGAGATGGGCAAGGTCTTTGTCAGCACCGAGCTCGGCGGCGGCGGCACCTCGCGCGCGCAAACGGTGCGGATTGCACGGCGCGGCATTCTCAATGTGCTGCGCCATGCCGGCATCGTCGATGGTGCGGTCGAGAAGACTCGAACCCAGTGGCTCGACATGCCGTCAGGCGATTGCTTCTCCTTCGCCGAGGACGACGGCATGATCGAAACCATGGTCGATCTCGGCGAACCCGTGAAAGAAGGCGCGGTGCTGGCGCGCATCCACTCCACCGGCCGCACCGGTGTCGCTCCGCAGGAAATCAAAGCGAAAATGTCCGGCATGCTGGCGGCGCGGCATTTTCCAGGCCTGGTCAAAGCCGGTGACTGTGCCGCGGTGGTTGGCGCGCTGGTCTCCTGATGTTCGGAGCCAGCGAAATCAATGACCAGCGTGTGTGCTTACATCAGAGCGCGTCGTAGACGGCGTCGATCACAACCTTGCGGCGCGGGTCCAAGTCGTCGAAACCGAGCATACGGTTGGTGACATAGCCGAACCCGACACCGGCGGCGGGATCGGCAAAGCCGATGGCGCCGCCCCAGCCGCTGTGGCCGAAGGTTTGCGGCGACGCGCGGCTGGCGTAGGTGGGATCCTCCATCTGATAGCCGGCGGCAAAGGCGGTCGGCAACGCGAAGCTGTCGTCCATGCCGCGAATGCGAGGTCTTGCTGCTTCTTCGACCGCGGTAGGGCCGATCAGAGGCTTGCCCTCCCAAACGCCGCCGGCCGCCATCATGCCGTAGATGCGTGCCAGTGCGTGTGCCGTCGACTGGCCATTGCCGCCCGGCACCTCGGCGGCGCGCCAGGCGCGGTCGTTGGGTGCCGTTGCCCGGGGTGTCGGATTATTGGATGCGTGGGGAAAAGGAGAGGCGCGGACAAACTCGACCCAGTCCGACGTTTTTGGGCCTTCAATCATCTCGGCGACCCTGGGATCCTCGCTGGCCGGCAGACCGACATGAAAATCGGCGCCAAGCGGGCCTGCGATCTCTTCCGCGATGAAGCGGCCTATGCTTCGTCCGTCGACGCGGCGCAGTACCTCGCCAGCGAGGTGGCCATAAGTGAGAGCGTGATAGACACAGCGGCTACCCGGCTCCCATAGGGGCGACATGGCGGCAAGCGCGTCGACAAAGGGCGTCCACGCCAACAGTCCTGCCTCGTCCATCGGCACGGCGAGACCGTTCAGCCCGGCCTGATGCGACATCACCTGATCGAGCGTGATGCGCTCCTTGCCGCCGGCCGCGAATTCCGGCCAGTAGCGCGCAACGGGGGCGGCATAATCGAGCTTGCCACGCTCCACCAACATGGCGATGGCCAAGGCCACGACGCCCTTGGTGCAGGACCAGACATTGACCAGCGTGTCCTGCCGCCACGGACGGCTGCGCGCGGCATCGGCATGACCGCCCCACAGATCAACGACGGTCTTGCCGTAGACCACGACCGACACGCCGCCGCCATGCTCCAGCCCTTGCGCGAAACTCGTGGCAAACGCGTCGCGCACGCCGGCAAAGCGTGGATCGCAGATACCGTCTATGTTCATGCGCGAATTCTCATTCGGTAGGAGGTGGTCGACGCGACAGTTTCAGTGGCTGCCCTCGGATTGGCAACCAAGCTCTCGCGACCAGCACAGAGACATGGTGCCGCAGTCAGTCCCGAGGGCAGTGGCGTGCCACCCAACACGACCTTGCCACCCATGGCATCGATCACACGGCGGGTGACGAGCGCGTTTTCCTTGAGAGATAGGGTCGGGTTCTGGACGACGCTGACGGTGTAGCTATCCTTGGTGAGGATGTCGTAGACGCCCTTCCATTCCGTCACGGTCAATTTCGCTATTAAGGATAGTGCATCTTTGTGGATATAAGATATCCTTAATTGTCGAACTTCAAGGTCCTTCCGATAAGGGAGAGACAAGACTTATGTCAAAAATAGCAGGCAATGGTGATGGACATCCCAAAGCGTCTTGGGCCACTTTTATCAATAAAATCAATTGCTAATGTGAGTCCGCGCGACGCGGCGGCGCCCCTTGTCGCCAGTGCATGAAACAATGGCCACGACCACAGCCTTGCCGCTCGCCAGGTACCCTGCCCAACGGACTAGCCAGGAACGATGAGACTTGCACCACAACATCGGCTTGTTCAAGGTAGGAGCAACGACGGACCTCGCTGTCTTTGCTCGCCGATTTGGCCGGAAGGTTACAGTACGATGCCACTCATGAATCGACGATTGGGAGCCAAGGCGCTAGCGCGTCCGGCACGACGTCTCGGAGATCTGACGGCGATGTTTGTCCTGATTGCCCGGCCGCTCGTCTTTGCGATCGCCCTCCTGTTAGCTGGTCAGGCGCAGGCGCAGGCGCCGGCGACCGCCCCGCCTGAAAGGGTCAAACAGCTGTTCGAGCTTCTCGACGATCCGTCGGTGAAGGCCTGGGTTGCCGAACAACGAAATCGGGACGCCGGGTCAACAGCTGCCGAGACGGGAGCTTCGCCGGCCGACGGATCGTCCGACGCGGCGCCAGCACCGGGCCAGATGAACACGATGGCGTCCTCGACGCTCGATCGGATCAGGCACCATATCGAGAGAATCGTGCGGACTTTGCCCCTGCTGCCAGGCCAGTTCGCGCGCGTTCGTGCGGAGACCATGCAGGACATGTCCAGCAAGGGGCCTGTCAGCGTATTGATCCTGATTGCGATGTTCATCGCTGCCGGCCTGGCGCTCACCTGGGCGATATACAAGCTCACCCGTCCATTTCGACTCTGGGTTATCGCGCAACCGAAAGACACGCCCATCGGGCGGGCCAAGAAGATCGGCGGTCGTACGCTTTATTCCAGCATGCTGATCGTCTCGTTCGCACTGGGCAGCGCCGGCGCGTTCATGTTGTTCGACTGGCCAATGCTTATCCGCGAAATTGTGCTGACGTTTCTGATGGCGGCAGTCCTTACATGGGGAGTGCGCCTGTACGTGATGGCCACGCTCGTCCCGTCCTTCATGGAGGTTGAGCACGCCGTCGAGGTTCGTGCTTTGCCGATCACGAACGATACGGCTGATCATTGGGCCTATTGGCTACCCCGGATCGTCGGCGTCTTCGCCTTCTTCGGCGCCGCGTTCATCCTCTTGCCGGGTCTCGGCATTGACCAGGACGCAATGATGGTCCTGTCGCTGGGCGCCGATTTCGTGCTGCTGGTGCTCTTGCTGCTTGCCATCTGGCGCCGGCCAAGAACGCTGCGAGACGGTGCACGCCACAGCGGTCACGCGGAAACGACATGGCTGTTGACTGCTTACTTCGTTGTTCTGTTCCTGCAGCGCATCGCCGGCCTTTATACCTATTTCTGGTTTACCTTCGCCGCATTCTTCCTGCCCCTGGCAATCGTGCTGACTCAGCGCGGGGTTAATTTCGTTCTCCGGCCGGGTTCGGAAGATGCAGGCCGGCCTACGATCCCGGCGGTGACGATCGCTGTGATCGATCGCGCAATCCGAATGATTTTCATCCTGGCGGCGGCTTACTTTCTCGCGCGCGTCTGGGGTCTGAACATGCAATCCATGCACGACAGCGATACGACGACGATGTTCATATTGCGCGGGCTGATCAATATCGTGGTCATTGCGCTTGCAGCCGATTTCGGCTGGTCGATCATCAAGGCTTTGATCGAACGAAAGCTGGGCATCGAAGCACCGCACCCTTTGATCAGCGACGAGGAGGTCCCGATCCTCGATCCGCAGCAGGCGCGGCTGCACACGCTGTTGCCGATCCTCCAGAACATTCTGCTCGCATCGATCATCGTGATGGCGGTGCTTATGATGCTCGCCTCGCTGGGTATCCAGATCGGTCCGCTGATCGCCGGCGCCGGCGTCGTCGGCGTCGCGGTGGGCTTTGGGGCACAAACGATTGTCAAGGACATCATTTCGGGCGTGTTTTTTCTGCTCGATGATGCGTTTCGTGTCGGCGAATACATTTCCTCGGGCAATTACAAGGGTACTGTGGAAAGCTTTTCGCTGCGCTCGGTGAAGCTGCGCCACCATCGTGGTCCGCTGTTCACGATACCGTTCGGTGAACTCGGGGCAGTCCAGAACCAGAGCCGTGACTGGGTTATCGACAAGTTCAACATCACCGTCGGCTATGACACCGATATCGACTTCGCTCGCAAGCTGATCAAGCGAATCGGCCTCGAACTGGCGGAAGATCCTGAATTCAAAAACTGGGTGCTCGACCCGATCAAGATGCAGGGCGTGCAGGAATTCGGCGAGTACGGCATCGTATTGAGGGTGAAGGCCATGATCAGACCCGGAGGCGCCTTCGGCATGAAACGCAAATTCTATGTGCGCCTGCGCCAGGTCTTCAAGGAACAGGGCATCGAACTGCCATTTCCGACCGTCCACGTCCAGGGGCTCCAGAATCCACACGAGGCAGAGAATGCGCCGTTGGAGATCACACCCGAGTTGCAAATGGCCGTCGCGCAGTCGCACACCAATCGGCGCAGAAAAAAAGCAAGCACAACGGAGTAGGGACGGTACACCTGCCGGTCACAGCGCGGCATCCCGCCCTGCGCGTCAGTTCGAGGGTTGCAGACCGTAGAAACCACGCGTATGTGGTCGGCGGTGGCTCGATCAGAGTGCAGCCAGGCGTCTTTTTGTGCTATTTTTGCTACATTCCGTAACTTTGTGGCTTGAGTCCAAGGTTTTAGCGACCACTAAATTGTAAATTTGTAGACAATCATGCTTGGGTTGTAGCGCTTGGAATAAGATGCAGGGGGAACGTTGGGGTGGGTAAAATGAATTCGACAACTATGTCGGCCATATGCAAGCGCCTTGGCCTGCTGACGACGGTTGCCATATTGAGCTGCGGGAATGCTCACGCTCTCACTCTTAAAGAGGCGATGGCGGTCGCGGTGGAGTCCAATCCCGAGATTGGCCAGGCAATCGAAAATCGCGAAGCAATAGAATTCGAACTGCGCCAGGCGAAGGGGCTTTATCTTCCCAGCGTTGATCTGGAAGCGTCGGCGGGGGCTCGCCGCCTCGACAATCCGGACAGGCGCTCGCTTTCGATCGAGAACGACGCGCTCTATCCAGCTGAAACCGACCTCACGGTTACCCAGACGCTCTACGACAGCGGTGCAAGGCGCGCGGAACTGAACCGCCAGGCCTCGCGCGTCGACGGCGCCTCGTTCCGGGTTCTGGAACGGTCCGAATTCATCGGGCTCTCGGTTGTCCAGGATTACCTCGAAGCCATGTTGCAGGCCTCGATCGTTGTCGAAGCAAAGAAGAACCTCGGATTCCATCAGGGAATTCTCGGCGACATCCGGCAAGGCATTGCCGGCGGCGCGCTGAACGAGGCCGATCGACAGCAGGCTGAGGAGCGGTTGTTCGCCGCCAAGGCCCGTGTGCAGGAAGCCACCGAGGAGTTGGAGGCAGCAAAGATCCGGTTCTTCAAGACTGTCGGAAAGCCGCTGACCAGCGCCTCGAGGCCGGGCGATGTGTCCGCCGCGCTGCCGAGATCGCTTGATGAAGCAATCGGGCTGGCACGACAGAACAATCCGCGCGTGCATATGGCCAACAGCGATATCGACGCGGCGGCTTCCCTCGTGGATGCAGCACGGGCAAAATTCGGGCCGTCGATCACGGCTGAAGGTATCGCCCGGGCAGGATCCGACATCGATGGCAGTGATGGCGACACGAGCGACCTTCAGGCAAGGGTCGTGCTGCGCTGGAACCTTTATCGCGGCGGCATCGACAAGGCCAACGAACAGGAACAGGTTCGCCGCACCAGCGAGCAGCGCCTCGTCCTGCACCAGGTCCTGCGCGAGATCGAGGAAGCCGTCCGTACGTCGTGGGATCGACGCTTCCGGCAGGCCGATCTGGCCAAGACGCTGAAGCTTCAAGCTGCCGCCAACGAAAAGTTGGTCGCTTCCTATCGCGAGCAGTTCAAGGTCGGACAGCGCTCGCTGCTCGACGTGCTTGACGCACAGAACACCCGGTTCAACACAGCAACGCTTGCCGACACCGCGTCCTACGCGTCGCTTTTCGCCCAGTACCGCCTGCTGGCGGCAACCGGACAGTTGCTGAAGACCATGGACCTTCAGCCGGCCAAACAGGCAACCGCCTACGCCAAGGCCGAGTTCAATGCACCGGAAACGGCCGACACCGAAACCTATGCACGTACGCCGTCGGAGCAGAAGAACGATCTGCCTTTTGACATCCTCGCGCCGGTAAGGAAAAAATAGTAAGGCCAAGGTCGAACGACAGTCCTGCGGGCGGATCGTGAACCCACAACCTAAAATCCTGTCGCCAAAGGAGGCCTTCAAGGCCTGCTTTTCGGCTGTTGCCGGCTACCTGGGCAGGCCGAGTGCCGAGACCGTGCTGTTTGCCGGCGTGCCGCTGTCGGATACCCGAATCGATATCGACGCTATTCGGCATCTTGCCGAACGCGTCGGTCTTGAAATCACGGAGTTCAGCCATCGCGATTTTCTTCGCGGACGCATCGACCTCCCCGCCATCCTGTTTCGCGTCAGCCAATTGCCGGTTGCGCTGCTTGCCGAGACAGAGGACGATGGATTTACGACCGCTCCCCAGGAGGACGGTCGCACAACCATCAGTAAATCCGAACTTGCCGGAAGCTACATAAGCGGCGGCGTTTCCTTCTCGATAACCTATGCCAACGCGGTCGAGGGGATGAGCGTCGGTTCGGCGGCCAAGATCGAGCGGCGACATTGGTTGACCGGAACGATGGGGCCATTCTGGCGCACCTATTCGAAGGTCATCCTGTCAGCGGTATTCATCAATCTCCTGGCTCTTGCCTCGCCGATCTTCACCATGAATGTCTACGACAGGATCTTGCCAAACAAGGCGATATCGACGCTTTGGGTGCTGTCTATCGGGATCGGCGCGGTCATTCTGTTCGACCTGCTCTTGAAAACCGCCCGAGCGTCGCTGATCGACTATGCCGGGCGCAAGGCCGATCTTCGCATCTCCTATATGCTGTTCGAGAAGGTGCTGAACTCGTCCTTGTCGGCACGGCCCGGCTCAACCGGCGAATATGCGAATCGGGTGACGCAGTACGAGTTCGTGCGCGAGTTTTTCACGTCGAACACCATCAGCGTCTTCATCGACACAGCATTCGTCTTCGTCTTTCTTCTTGTCATCTATGCCATAGGCGGCTGGCTGGTCATCATACCAGCCATTGCCTTTGTCGCCTCCGTGATCGTCGGGCTGATCACGCAACGGCGCATCGGCAAACGCGTTGCCGCGTCCATGAACGAGGCTTCGCAACGCCAGGCCCTGCTGGTTGAATCCATCTCCACGCTGGAGACGATCAAGTCGCTGCGGGCAGAGGCGTATCTTCTGCGAAAATGGGCAGAGCATTCCAAGAACGCATCAAACACCTCCGAGAAGATCAAGCAGCTTTCGGCTGCCGCCGGCAACATAACGCAGGCCATCCAGCAGCTGGTGACCGTCGCCCTGATCGTGGCCGGCGCTTATGCCTTTTCGGAAGGGCATGTCTCGACCGGCGCCATTATCGGCACCGTCATGCTGGCGGGCCGGGCGGTGGCTCCGCTTGGGCAGATCGCTATCACCTTGTCCAGACTTCGTCAGGCAATGCTCTCCTTGCGAATTGTCAACTCGATCATGGCGCAGCCGGAGGATCGGCCGGACACGGTTGGTTTTGTCAACCGGCCCATTCGCAACGGCGCGATGGCGTTCAGGAACGTCGGCTTTGTCTATCCGGGTTCCGAAAACGAAGTTCTGACCGGCGTGAATTTCTCGGTGAAGCCCGGTGAGCGGATCGGCATCATCGGCCGCATAGGCTCGGGAAAGACAACCATGGGGCGGCTGATCGGCAGGCTCTTCCTGCCGACCTCCGGAGAGCTGCTGCTGGACGGGATCGACATCCGCCAATACCACCCGTCGGAGGTTCGCGCCGCGGTCGGTATCGTCGCGCAGGCCAACGATCTGTTTTCGGGCACCATCAAGGAAAATCTCCTGATGGCGTGTCCGGAGGCGACCGATGAACAGATCGTCGAAGCGGCCAAGGCTGCCGGCGTCGACGATTTCGTCTCCCGCCACCCGCGCGGCTACGACATGAATGTCGGCGAGCGCGGCACCAATCTCTCGGGCGGCCAGAGGCAGACAATGGCAATTGCCCGCCTGTTGCTGACCAAACCGAAAATCGTCTTCCTGGACGAGCCGTCCGGTTCGATGGATCTGGCTTCCGAGCGCCAGTTGATCAAGCAGCTCAAGGTGGCTTTCGATCGCAGCACGACGCTGATCGTTTCGACGCACCGCTTCAGCATGCTGGAGTTGGCCGACCGCCTGATTGTCATCGAGCAGGGCAAGATCGTTGCCGATGGACCGAAAGACCAAGTGATACAGGCGCTGCAGAGAACGAGCGCCTGACAGAAACAGACTTGTTGAGTGCATTCAATACGTTGGGGCATGGGAAATGCTTGCCAGGGAAGACCGCCCGCCGCTTTTTGCGTCAGCGTCGATATTCATCATCGGAGCGCTTTTTGCGAGTTCGGTCGCCTGGGCGTCCTTTGCCGAGGTCGATGAAATCGCACGCGGCGACGGCAAGATCATACCCGCGTCGAAGACCCAGGTCATCCAGGCCAGCGAGCCCGGCGTTGTTCAGGAAATCGCTGTGAAGATCGGGCAGATCGTCAAGAAGAACGACCTCATCATTCGCCTCGACAACACTTTCAACACCTCAAGCCTTGGCGAGCAGCAGGCCAAGGCGCGGGCGCTGCAGACGCGCATTGCACGGCTCAAATTCGAACAGACCGGCAATCTCGAGGGCGCATTTCCCTGCCCGTCCGAGATCCAGAAGGTCGCGCCGGAAATCTGCGACAACGAGCAGAAGCTGCTCATCGCGCGCCGCGACAACTTCGAAGTCAAGCTATCGGTTCTCAAGTCGCGCCTCGATCAGCGCGAGAAGGAGCTGGATGAGGCCAACGCCAATGCCGATCGCCTCACCAAGAATCTGGCCGTCAGCGACCAGGAGGCGAAGCTGGTCGAAGCGATGGTCAAGAAAGGCCTGATGGCGCGAACCGAACAACTCCGCGTCGAGCGCGAGCAGACCGAGCTCAATGGTCAGCTGGCACTCGCCGGAGAAACCATCAAGAAAGCGAAGTCGGCCATCACGGAAGCCCAGCTTCAGGTCGATGAACTCGGCCTGCAGCTGCAACAGGAAGCGCTCAGCGATCTGACACAGGCGCTCGCCGACCTCTCGGTGGTGGATGAGACGATACGCGGCGCCACCGACAAGGTGGCGCGCACCGACATACGGTCGCCTGTCGACGGTATCGTCAACACACTCGACATCAACACCGTCGGCGCTTTCGTCCAGCCCGGCGCTGTCGTCGCGGGTATCGTGCCGACCTCCGAGACCCTGCTGGTCGAAGCGCGGGTTTCACCGCGAGACGTCGCCTTCATCCGGCCGGGGCAGGATGCACTGATCAAGGTGACTGCCTATGACTTCTCGATCTTCGGCGGCATCGAAGGCAAGGTCTCGAACATCACCGCCGACAGCCTGGTCGACCAGAAGACCGGCGAACCCTACTATCAGGTTCGCGTCGCCACCGACAAATCGACGCTGACACGCGACGGCAAGACCTATTCGATTATCCCCGGCATGATCTGTTCGGTCGACATCAAGACCGGACGCAAGACGATCCTCACCTACCTGATGAAGCCTATCAACAAGGCGCGCGAGGAGGCGATGAGTGAGCGGTAGCGCGATCTCTCCTCCTGCCGATCGCGACCGGCTGCTCCCGCCGCTGGCGGCAGAGGATTTCGGACTGGAGTTCCGGGTCGTGGCGCGTGGCGGCACGCGCCGTGGCATTCGTCTGGAACGTGCGTTCTGGACCTCGTTGAAGCAAATGGCCGAAAACCGGAAATGCACGATCGGCATGCTGATCGAAGAGATCGCCGAGAGCCACGCCAACACCGGAAACCTGACATCGGCAATCCGCGTAGCTTGCATGCGTGGACTGGCCGACGAGAACCTGACCTTGCAGAGGCTGGCGTCGATCAAGACCATCAACGCCATTCTGGTCGCCTGTCCCTCGCCGGCCTTTGCCCTGTCGTCGTCGAAGAAGATCCTGACCTTCAATGCACCGTTCCAGCAACTGGTGCGTCGTCAATTGCCGGCGGCGCCGAACGAGGACGCGCGCCACGACCTCAAGCTGGCGCTGGATCTCAATGTCGCCGACATATTCGCCAAGCTCGAGGCCAATGGCGAGACGCCGGTCGCTACCGGTTTTGTCATCGGCGCCGGTGACCGCCGCTACCGGGGTCAACTGAACGCGGCGCGGGCGCCGGTCGTCGAGCCGGAACTGCTGATGGCGTTCGTCTTCGGCGGCTAGGGCGCCCAAGACACCGTGACGGCATACTTACTGTTGCAGACCTTCGCCCGGCGCGACCGTCGAAAGGCCGCCCTTGATATCGGCTATTTGCGCAGAGCCGGTCTTTGCGCCATGGATCCATGCGCGGTCGGTGCTGAACGAATACAGCGGCACATAGCTCGGCAGATCGGTGTCGCGTGAAACGACATTGCTCAGGCTGTCGAGAATGAACACCCCGCTGCCGGTGCTGACCGACAGTACGGCATGGAAGAAACCGCGCTTGCGATCCTGCAAGACAACCAGCGACATGCTCTGAGCCGGGATGCCCGCATGCAGCAGCGCGGCCATCTTGAGGATGGCAAAATCCTCGCAGTCCCCTGCCCGCCGCTCGAGGATTTCCGAGGGCTTCGCCCAGTAGTCGAGCTTGCCGTAAACCACGCTGTCCTTCTTGTAGGCGATCGCGCGATTTATACTCGAGTTGACGAAGGACAGCTTGTCGATGAAGTGCTTGTCCCGGGCTGCCTCGACGATCCCGGCAAAGGTGCTGTTCTTGCGCTCGCATGCACTGCCCGCGGTGCACTCGACAATTGCCTTGTAGACAGGCGCCCAGCGCGCCGAGACCGGGAAATTGCGCATAGACAGGGCAACCGACCCAAACACGCCGGGAATGATCGCCGCCGTCTGGATCGGGTCGATCCCGGGGTCGTCCTGCGCTATCGAAGCACCGCGCTTTTCATAAACGGCAACAGGACCATAGCTGCCGAAAACCATGCCGACCCTGTAGGTTGAAACGGGCTGCCAGGGTTGCGGCCGAGCCAGCGAAACGCCGCCGAGACTGGACGGGGTTTCGACCCCCGCGAGCATTGCAGCGACAGCGCGGTTACCCTCGGCAACGCCGCTCGCGAAGGATGGCTGCGGCAGGCTTGCGATGCCCATAGCCAGCAGGAGCAGCTTCAGCCCGGTTACCCCCGGGGCAGATTTTTCTTTTTTCATAACGCCCACCTTTGATTGTGGACGCTACCAATCTTGTCTCAAATTACTGGAAATGAAGGTGGATAAGTTTCTGGAAAACCGGAACATCTAATTTGCATAAAATTTTATTCAATTTTATACTGTTGGTTACCAACCCATCCCGACTGGCGGATATCAAACGGCCACGGTCCCGGCAATGTATATCAGATTATATGTTTGGGGTTTACCACGTGAAAATAATGCCGAGACAGTTATATCGGAATATATGAAAGTGATTGCAGGACAGTTGCAAAGCTGGGGCCGTCACTGTCTCTTGCCGGGAAATACCGGAGGGTTTGGCTATGACGAACAATAACGAACTGGACACCGTCTCGAATTCTTGGGACCAACACTCTCCCGATGAGCATGGCGGGTCGCCGTCGCAGGCGGGGATGCAGGTAGCGCAGGCCGCCCAGGCGGCGCCTGCCGAGCCCGTACCGGTCGATGTCGGCAGCGGCGCGCCCGTCAAACAAGATGCACCTGCGGAGGCGAAGGCCCCGGCGGCAGCTGCGCCCCACGAATACGTGGCCGACGCAAGCAACGTGGTGAAGCTTCCGGCGAACGTCTCGATCGACAATATCAAGGTCGACGGCCACAACCTCGTGCTCGAACAGGCCGATGGCTCGGTGATCGTGATCAAGGATGGCGCGCTCAACGTGCCGACCTTCATCATCGGTGACGTCGAGGTGCCGCGCGTTGCCTTGCTGGCAGCGCTTGAAGCAAGCCACGTCGATGTCGCCTTCGGTGCCGATGGTTCGATTTCGGCCGGCCCCGGCGGTTCGAACCCAAGTGCGGGCGCAGACTTCTCGGTTCCCCCCGGCGGCATCGGCGACGGATTCGGTCTGTCGGCACTGTTGCCGCCCACGGCTCTGCAATTTGGGCTTCTGGATCGGCGCGAACTCTTCCCGTCTGTCGTCGACAGGCCGGTTTCAGTGGTGGCCACATCATTGCTCACCCCGGACCAGGCGGCCAGCGAAACCGGTCTTGACGGCGGCCCCGCTCAATCACCCGGCAGCGACGCGCCGAGTAACGCGGAAACCTCCGGCATCGGAACGATCAGCATCGACGCGCCGGATGGTATCGGGTCCATCGTCATCAACGGCGTCACCGTTACCGGTGTCGGCCAGCAGATTCCGGGCGATTTCGGCTACCTGACGATCGTCTCCTACAATCCGAGCACGGGTGCTATCGAATACAATTACACCGTGACCGAATCGGTCACTCATCCCCTTCAGGGGGACGGGTTCAATCCCAACGACACGGTTCCGGACAATTTCAGCATCACAGTTACGGATGTCGACGGCGATTCGGCCAGCACCACCTTTGCCGTCGCCATCGTCGACGACGTGCCGACGGCGGTTGCCGACACGGACAGCATCGCCGCAGGCCAGTTTGGCCCCGCGACGGGCAATGTGCTTGTCGGCGGTACGGACGCGGTCGACGCGAACACCACGGACGGCGTTGCCGACACCAAGGGCGCCGACGGCGCGACAGTGGTTGGCGTCCAGGCTGGTAACACCAATGCCGCTGTCGACGACGCGGCCACGCTTGGCACGCAGATCCAGGGCACCTATGGCAAGCTGACGCTGGCCGCCGACGGCACCTGCAGCTACGTTCGCGATGCCGGCACGCCCGGCGGCGTCAACGACGTCTTCACCTACACGATCAAGGACGGCGACGGCGACACCTCGCACACCACGCTGACGATTTCGATCGGCAACTCGACGCCGGAGATCACGGACCTGACGCCGGAGGCCGGTGGCGGCGACGTCATCGTCAACGAGGCGGCATTGAATGTCGGGACGCCGGGCGGACCAGGGTCCGATCCGGCAAGCACGGCCGAGACCGGCGCCGGCACCTTCACCATCTCCTCGCCCGACGGCATCGCCTCGCTGGCGATCGACGGCCACACTTTCATCACCAATGGCGTGTTCACCGCGGGCTCCTTCACCACCGCGCTCGGCAACACGCTCAATGTGACGGCTTACGATGCCGCCACCGGCCAGGTGAGCTATACCTACACGCTGGCCGACAACGAGGGGCACGCCGCGGGCCAAGACACCAACAGCCTTTTCGAGAACTTAACTGTCACGCTGACAGACCAGGATCTGCAAAGCACGAACGCCACGCTCTCCGTCAATATCGTCGACGACGTGCCGACGGCGCATGATGAAGCCTCGCAGTCGATTGCTGAAGGTGCCCCGGCACTGACCGGAACACTGGACTTCGTCGCCGGCGCCGACGGCGCCACGGTGACGCATATCAACGGCACGCTGCTGACCTTCGATCCCGGCACGGGCTATTCCCAGTCGGTCGACATCGGCGCGGGCACCATTCAGGTGAAGGCGGACGGATCCTACTCGTTCACGCCGGACGCCTCGGTCGACAACAGTTCCGGTCCGGTGGCGGTCAACGCGACCTACACGGTGACGGACGGCGACCTCGACACTTCGACGGCCAACATCGCCTTCACGATCACGGACGGTGCGGCCCCGGCTGCGGGTGCACCGATCACGCTGGCGCTTGACGACCAGAACCTGAGCGACGGCTCGACGCCGGCCGGTCCGGACCTCGCCTCGAACTCGATCACCTTCACGCCGGGCTCGGATGCGATCGCCTCGATCGCCTTCGGCACCGACCTGAGCGGGCTGAACACCGCGAACCTGACCTGGACCAGGGTGTCGGACACCCAGGTCGTGGGCAAGGACGGCGCCGTGACGGTGGTGACGCTGGACCTATCGGTTGCCAACAACGTGGCGACGGTGACGGCGACGCTGAACAACAATTACGATGCCCATCCCGGCGTCAATCTCGACGACCTGGTCAATCTGGGCCATGTCGGCGTGGTTGCCACCGATACCGACGGCACCCAGGCAACCGGCACCGTCAACGTGACGGTGTCCGACGACGTGCCGACGGCGACCAATGAGGCTTCGCAGAACGTTGCGGAGGGCGCGACGGTGACCGGCACGCTGGACTTCGTCGCCGG
>NZ_VFTC01000043.1 GCF_007003975.1 Mesorhizobium sp. WSM4306 | reverse complement strand
ATTCGCGGGCCCCGCCGCCGATCGCCCGTCCCGAACGCCCGACCGGCGGCGTCAGCGGATAGTCCGGATCGGGGTTCTTGCGCACCAGGTAGAATTCGATCTCGGGCGCCACCACGGGCTTCAGCCCACGCTTGTCATAGGCATCCAGCACGCGCTTCAGCACGTTGCGCGGCGTGAACTCGACCGAGCGGCCGTCCTGGTGGACGAGATCGCAGATGACGGCGGCCGTCGGGTCTTCTTCCCACGGCACCACGGTCAGGGTCGACAGATCCGGCATCAGCTTCAGATCGCCATCGTCTTCCGGATAGTGGAAACCGTTGCCATCCTCGGGATAGCCGCCCGAAATCGTCGTCATGAACACCGCCGAAGGCAGCGCCAGCGAGGTGTTGGAGGTGAATTTCTTGGACGGCATCATCTTGCCGCGGGCGACGCCGGCCTGGTCTGGTGTGATGCATTCTATGTCTTCGATGCCGCGCCATTCCAGCCAGTCGCTGACTTCCTTCCAGTTCTTCACGCCGCGTTGGTTTTTCACGAAGGCAGGCGTGCGGACGCGTCCTCCGCGGCTCGACGGACGGACTTCCTTTTTTGCAGGCGGCATCATTCACCAGATTGGGTTGCGGATTTCGGAGTATAGCCGGGGCGGGTGATGGAAGGGAAGGGGAGGCCACCTGATAGGTTGTGCCAGCAACCGGACGGACTTCGGCTAGAAGGATTTGCCGGGCAGCGCGTTCGTATCCAGCCATCGATTCAAAGCGCCGGCATAGAGCCTGCGCCATCCGGTCTGCGGTGCGGTCAGAAACCAGGATTGACGCAAATCCCAACTGTCGCTGCACAAATCTCTGAGCCGGGTGTTGATGATGCCTTTGCCGGACAGCGGATAGACGGAGAATTCCGAAAAGAAGATGACGCCGTTGAGGTCGTAGAAATCGCAACGCATGTGATCGAACGGCGCTGTCAGTTTCTCCGCGATTTCAAGCATGCGCGGGAAGGATGCAGGCAGGTCAATCTTCACCCATTGGGGGCCGCTTCCTGGCGGCGGCGGCGCATAGTTACCGTCACGGTCGAAATGACATTTTTGTTCGTTGCCTTGCTCGTCCCGTCGTGCGGCATAGACATAGGCGGTCGTCCCGCTAGAAACGTGGAACTTGTATTCCAGGCGGATCGGCTCACCGTTCTCGATCAGCATCTCTTCCACAAGGATGCGCCTGGTGGCGTCCCTGTAGCCCCATTCGCCGAATTTCCTGCCATAGCGGCGGCGCATCCAGCGAGCGGTACGCCGTCGCAGCCTGGCTCTGTCCACAAGGCCATTGCGGATCATCATGTTCCAGCGGCAGCCGTGGTTGGCTTTCACCACGACATTGCCGGCAAACAGCTCTGCCGGAATCTTTGTGGCGTCGCCCCCAGACCACAGGACCTCGGCTGTCCTGAGTTCTGGACAAGTGGACAAAGCGTAGGTTTTCGAAGCGAGCTTGTCGCAAGCCGTCGTGAAAAACGGATTGTGGTCGAAAAGCTTTCGCCACAAGAACTTGTCCGCATAGGAAGCGGGTCTCGCCGGATCCGGCAACACGCCGCTATGGTCGAATGTGCGTTTGCAAATCATGGGATGGCGCACCAGGCACCATGCCCGCACCAGGGCGAGGATCACTCGATCGCTCGTTCCCAGAGCCGGCACGATCAGCCCAACTGCCGGGTGGAAGATGAACCGCCTCGTCGGGCGACGAACACATCTCTCGTCATGTTTCGCGAAATGCTCGTGCGGCCAATGACCTCAAGCCGGGGGTCAAGTGTGCGTTCCGCATTTTCAGCCCAAAGCCTGCCTAGCGAAACTGGCTCCCACAAAACGATCTGCACAGTGTCGGGCGCGGTATCGGCGATACGAGACACGACGGCTGCCTTGGGCGAAACCATGCTCGCGACATAGACAACCTGAGCGTCGCCGTAATCATAATCGTACCCGTCGCAAAGCTCGGCCCGCATGCGCATATAGCCGAGCTTGGCCGCGAGCCTGTTTGCCGTTTCGACGGCTTGGGGAACGATGTCGAGGCCGATGATCTCAGGGACCTCTGTCTGGTCGTGAATACGGAACATGGTGAACGGTCGCCCGCCGCAGCCGACCATGACGGCGCGGCGGCAATTATCGAAATCGACATGATCGAAGACTTCGTCGAGGCGGTTATAGGCATCCTTTGATGACAGCACGCCTATGCTTGTTTTCCCTGCCGCGATCCGTCCGAACGATGCCGGACCATCCAGATCCTGATCCAGCATCTGCCTGATCTCGGCCGTGTCCTGCGCCTGCACCATCTTTCCGAATGCGGCGGTAAGCGCCGGTCGGTACGAGAAGAGTTCCGGGTGGGCGTCAAGCAATCCTTCGCCGGCATCGTGTCCCATGGCGATGCCGAGATCTCGGATGGCATTGATGAGCTCGGTCGGATTATGACCTTGCAAGGACCCCAGAATCCGCTCCAGCCTATCCTTCCAGACGCTCGGTTCCGTCATATTGCCCAACCCATAACCCTTGCCTTAGCTAGCAGCGCCCGGCGACAACGTCTACATCACGACATTCACGCAAACGGGCAGTCGACCATGCAGCCTCGCAAACATCTGACAACCATCGGCTTCGATGCCGACGATACGCTGTGGCAGAACGAGCAGTTCTTCCGCCTGACCGAGAAGCGCTTTGCGGCATTGCTCGCCGATCATGGCGAGGTCGAGCACATCTCGGCGCGGCTGCTCGAAGCCGAAAAGCGCAACCTTGCCGTTTACGGCTTCGGTATCAAGGGGTTCACCCTCTCAATGATCGAGACGGCGATCGAGGTGACCGAGGGCCATGTGCCGGCCGCGACCATCGCCGAAATCCTTGCTGCCGGCCGCGACATGCTCGGCCACCCTGTCGAGGCGCTGCCGCATGCGCGCGAGACCGTGGAAAGGCTCGCCGGCGCCTATCATCTGGTGCTGATCACTAAGGGCGATCTGTTCGACCAGGAGCGCAAGCTGGCGGCCTCCGGCCTTGGCGACCTGTTCGACGCCGTCGAGATCGTCAGCGACAAGAGCGCCGCCACCTATGCCCGGATATTCAGTCGCCATGGCGGTAGCCCGCTCAACAGCATGATGGTCGGCAATTCGCTGAAGTCCGACGTTGTGCCGGCCATCGAGGCCGGCAGCTGGGGCGTCCACGTGCCGCACGAACTGACCTGGGTGCTGGAGCACGTCGAGCCGCCGGTCGAAGCACCGCGCTTTCGGCAGGTTGTTGATCTGGGCGAACTGCCGGCTTTGATCGAAAGCATCGACAGGAAAGGTTGACCGCCTTACCTCGTTTCAGACAGTGAGCCGCGGAGTGCGATCAGCCGCGCCCGAGACCGATCAGCCGGTCGATCACCGGCTGCAGCCTTTCGGTGGTGATCGGCTTGGTCACCACCACATCGACCACGCTGGACAGGCCGAGGCTTTCAGGTGTGCCGGTCTTGGTTGAAAGCAGGATCACCGAGGGAAGCGACCGGCCCGACGCTCGCCGCAAGGCATCGATGGCCGACATCAGCGCGTCGCAATCCTTGTTGTCGGCGCCGCCATCGAGAACGACGGCGCCCGGAATGAGGGTGCGCAGTGTCTTGGTCGCCATTTCGAGTGACTCGGAGATCGGCTTCAGTCCGGACTTCTCGACGATCTTCGACACCACCACCCGGTTGATCGGCGATTTTCCGACGACCAGCACGTGGGAGAAATCCGTTGATATCTCGGAGTTCGCATCCCTGCTTGTCGACTTCAGATGTTTGGCGGTGTCGGTCTCGCGATTTACAGGGCACATGGGCGGGGCGGGCACTCGGCGCTGCTTCAATGCAGGGTTGAAATACGAGAGCCAATTGGCGCGAGATCGCGCGCCATGTCAAGCTGAAATGGCGGAGCCGGGAAATATAGCCAGAAATATTAAACCGCGAAACCAAGGTCTGGTTACAAACTGTAGTTAAGTTAGCGCTCAAAAGCGAAAGTCACCCGCGCTGAAAACGCGCGAGTGACGTTGAAATCAGCCAGTGCATGACCGTGTCAGAAGATTCCATAAGCACAAAGCTTCCGTAAGGGAAGATCATCCGTGGCTTTGCTGGGTGACGATCACCGGGATCAGCAGGTCACCCCAATTGCCGTCGCCGCCATGGTGCCGGGCCGAGCGCACCAGTTCCACCGAGACGCCCGCCTCGACCGCCTTCATCACCGATTGATTGAGCCTGTGCAGGTCGTTGGCCAGCATGCGGATGGTCGCCTGCTGGTCGACGCTCATGGTGGTGGACTGCTCTTCTGCACGTTCCTTGACGCGGCTTATCGATGCCATTTTTCTTCTCCTGTGTCCCTTGCCCTGTTGGGCGTTTCCTCTGGTTGTTTGCTGTTATTCCGCTGCCGGCTTGAACTGGGCATGCTCGGTCGATTCATGCATGGCGGTTGTCGATGACTGGCCGCCGCTGATTGCCATCGAGACGGCGTCGAAATAGCCGGTGCCGACCTCGCGCTGGTGCTTGGTCGCGGTGTAGCCATGCACTTCGGCCGCGAACTCGGCTTCCTGCAGCTCGGAATAGGCCGCCATCTGCCGCGCCTTGTAGCCGCGGGCCAGTTCGAACATGCCGAAATTGAGCTGGTGAAAACCAGCCAGCGTGATGAACTGGAACTTGTAGCCCATGGCGCCGAGCTCGCGCTGGAACTTGGCGATCGTCGCGTCGTCGAGGTTCTTCTTCCAGTTGAACGACGGCGAGCAATTATAGGCGAGCAGCTTGCCAGGGTGATGCCTGCGCACGCCCTCGGCGAACTTCTTGGCCTGCCCCAGATCGGGCTTGGAGGTCTCGCACCAGATCAGGTCGGCATGCGGCGCATAGGCAATGGCGCGCGCGATGCACGGTTCGATGCCGTTCCTGACCTGGTAGAAGCCTTCGACCGTGCGGCCGGCATCGTAGTCGACGAACGGCTGGTCGCGCTCGTCAATGTCGGAGGTCAAAAGCTTTGCCGCTTCCGCGTCGGTGCGCGCCACGACCAGCGTCGGCGTGCCCATCACGTCGGCCGCAAGGCGCGCCGCATTGAGGTTGCGGATATGCGCCGCGGTCGGGATCAGCACCTTGCCGCCGAGATGGCCGCACTTCTTTTCCGAGGCCAGCTGATCCTCATAGTGGACGCCGGCAGCGCCCGCCTCGATGAACGCCTTCATGATCTCGAAGGCGTTGAGCGGTCCGCCGAAGCCGGCTTCGGCATCGGCGACGATCGGCGCGAACCAGGTATCGACCGACAGGCCGTTGCCTTCCGAGGTCTCGATCTGGTCGGCGCGCTGCAGCGTGCGGTTGATGCGCTTGACCAGTTCCGGCGCCGCATTGGCGGGGTAAAGCGACTGGTCCGGATACATGGCCGACGCGGTGTTGGCGTCGGCGGCGACCTGCCAGCCTGAGAGATAGATTGCTTTCAGCCCGGCGCGCACCTGCTGCATCGCCTGGTTGCCCGACATGGCGCCGAGCGCGTTGACGAAGTCCTCCTCGTGGATGAGCTTCCACAGCCGGTTGGCGCCCATTTCGGCAAGGCTCTGGCGGATCTGGACCGAGCCGCGCAGCCGTTTCACATCGTCCGGCGAGTAAGGCCGTTCGATGCCGTCGAAGCGGCCTTCGGGTGCGGATGGGACAAGGTTGTAAAAATCAGTCATTAGTCACTCCAGATCAATAGGTGCCAGTGTCTTCAACGCCGCGCCATCGGAGACTGTGCGCTGTCGGTGTGTGACATCATTTACATTGCGGCGCGAAGAGAGCCCAGAGAAACCGCCATATCTCGCAGAAAATAAGAGAAAACCTGTGTTGTGTTTGACTGACAAGCGCTGTAAATTTGTCACGATTGTAAAAACAGATGTGCCTACATCTCGCGCAAGCGGTGTAAAATTCCTGTCAAGGACAGCCGATGGTCGACCAGAAGATTTTCGCCGGGCCGCGCATCCGCCGCATCCGTCTCGCCAAGGGTCTGACCCAGACGGCGATGGCCGAAGGCCTCGGCATCTCGCCCTCCTATCTCAACCTTATCGAGCGCAACCAGCGGCCACTGACGGTGCAGCTGATCCTGAAGCTGGCCTCGGTCTACAAGGTCGACCCGCATGAGCTACAGGGTGAGGCGAGGGGGTCGATCTCGGCCTTGAAGGAAGTGTTCGGCGACCCGCTGCTTTCAGGCGAATTGCCGGGCGACCAGGAACTGATCGAGCTCGCCGAAGCCGCCCCCAACGCGTCGGCGGCGATGATAAAGCTGTTTCGCGCCTATCGCGAGCAGGCCGAGCGGCTGTCCGACCTCAACGAGCTGCTGGCGCGCGAGGGCCGGGCCACCGCACTCTCCGGCGCACGGCTGCCGATCGACGAGGTGCACGAGATTTTCGAACGCCGGCCGAATCATTTTGCAGCACTCGAGGAAGAGGCCGAGGCCTTCACCTCGGTGCTCGACCCGGGCGATGATCTGTTCGGCGCGCTGAAAGCTTGGCTGAAACGCGAATACGGTATCGTCGTCAAGGTGTTGCCGGTCGCCACCATGCCGAATTGGCGCCGCCGCTATGACCGCCATTCGCAGCGCCTGTTCCTGTCCGAACGGTTGTCGCCTTTCGACCAGTTGCGCGAGGTCGCCATGGAGGCCTGCCTTATCCGCATGACCGTCGCAGTCGCCGGCGAAATTCAGGCGCTGAAGCTCGGCACCGATGAAGCCCGCCGGCTCGCCCGCTTCGAACTCGGCCGCTACGCCGCCCATGCCTTGATGATGCCTTACCAGGGCTTTCATGCCGCCGCCGTTCGGGCCCGTTATGACATCGATGTGCTGCGCTCGCGCTTCGGCGTTTCCTTCGAGCAGGCGGCCAACCGTCTGATCACGCTGCAGCGTTCGGGTGCCTCCGGCGTGCCGTTCTTCATGCTCGAGGTCGACAATGCGGGAAACCGCTTCCGTAAGGCGGGCGGCCAGGGCTTTCCACAGAGCCGCTTTGGCGGCGGCTGCCCGAAATTGCCTGTCCATGCCGCCTTCGCACTGCCCGGCCAGATTCTGGTCGAGGCGGTAGAAATGCCTGACGGCGCCGAGTTCCTTTGCATCGCCCGCACGCTCGAGGGGCCGCAAGGCTCGTTCTCGGAGCGCCCGCGCCGCACGGCGCTGCTTCTGGGCTGCGATATCGGCTTTCGCGACGAGATCGTCTATGGTGCGGGGCTGCCAGGGTCGGCAAAGACCGGACAGGGCGCCGCCACGGCGATCGGCCCGGCTTGCCGGCTGTGCGAACGCATCGGCTGTCTCGCCCGCGCCGAGCCGCCGGTGACCCGCCCGCTCGGCCTCGACGAGATGGTGACGGGCTTGAGCGCCTTCGACTTTCAGTGATGCTTGTCGAGGTTTGTTGGTCCTCGAAGAGGCGCCTGCACATTAGCGACGAGAAATACAGATCCTGTCCAGCCGAGGCGATCGAAATATTGATTAAGCATCGGCGCTGCGGTATCGAAAGGTGAGGCAGCCAAGGGGGATGGCTTATGGACAGGAAAGCTTTGTGGCTTGGCGTGGCGCTTGCCTTTTCGGCAGGGCCTGCTCTGGCAGAAAAATCCTCTGAATTCTTCAAGGATTATCAACAGTATAGTGATGACGGCAAGGCCTTCCTGGACAAGATCGATCCGAAGACCGGCGCGGTCGACCTTCCCGAAGGCATTCATCTCGATCTCAAGGACAAGTTCTACTTCCTGGACAAGAAGGATGCGACATCCGTTCTGACCGAGGCCTGGGGCAACCCGCCTGATACCGCCTCTGAAGCGATCGGCATGATTTTCCCGGCCAAGTATGAGCCGATCGCCGGCAACGGTTGGGGCATCGAGCTGCGCTATGAAAAGATTGGCCATGTCGATGACGGCGACGCCGCCTCCATCGACTACGCCGAATTGCTGAGCAGCATGCAGGCGGACACTTTGTCGGCCAACGATCAGCGGGTGAAGGACGGTTATCAGCCGATCAAGCTGATTGGCTGGGCTTCGCCCCCTGTCTATGATTTCGTCCACAAGCGGCTGCACTGGGCAAAGGAGTTGCAGTTCGGCGACGATGCCGTCCATACGCTCAACTACGATGTCCGTTTTCTCGGCCGGGAAGGCGTCTTCGTGATGAGCTACATCGCCACGGTGGAGCAATTGCCGGAGATCAAGCAGAGCCTGGATGAAGTGCTCGGCGTTGCCGACTTCAACACCGGCAAGAAATACACCGACTTCCTGCCCGGCACCGACACCGTGGCTGCGGTCGGCATTGGCGGCCTCATCGCCGGCAAACTGGCGGCCAAGGCAGGGCTCATTGCGGTCGCGCTGGTCGCGCTGAAGAAGTTCGGCATTCTCCTGTTGGTTCCGCTGGCCGGTCTCTGGCGCTTTATCCGGGGTAACAAGAGCACGTCGTAGGCGCCATCGACTTTTTCGACTGAATGCCGCCGGCTGGCAGGCTGTGCGCCAAAGGGAATGCCGGGCTGGATCACGTCCGGCCGTAGCCTTTGCGCTAGGCGAATGCGGCACGTCTGTCGTCCATTGTTCATCATGCCATTCCGAGATAGCCGACAGTCGCAGCCCATGACCGACACCGCATCAATGCCGATAACTGTTTCGCCGACCGTGTCGCCGCGCGAGGAGCGCATCGGCTTCCTGCTGGTGTTCCTGTCGGCGCTGATGTGGAGCTTTGGCGGCACCATTGCCCGCTTTATCGACACCGCCGACAGCTGGACGGTGGTGTTCTGGCGCTCGCTGTGGGCGGCTGCGTTCCTGATTTGCTTCATGGCCTGGCGCGACGGCTGGCGCGGCGTGCCGCGGCTGTTTCGCGACATGGGTCTGCCCGGCCTTGCCGTGGCCGTGTGCTTCGCCACCGCCTCGACGTGCTTCGTTGTCGCCCTCGCCTACACCACCGTCGCCAATATCCTGTTGATGCAGGCCGGTGTGCCGCTGCTGGCGGCTTTGCTTGCCTGGGTGCTGTTTCGCGAGCGCGTCGCCGTCGCGACCTGGGTGGCGATCGCCGCCGTCATCGCCGGCGTCGCTATCATGGTGTCGGAATCGCTCGACGGCGCCGTATCGCCGATCGGCGACGGGCTGGCGCTGTTGATTGCGGTCATGTTCTCCATCGCCACCGTCATCACCCGTCGCTTCGCCCATGTCCGCATGACACCGGCGACCTGCCTCGGCACGATGCTGGCAGCGGCGTTTGCCGCGTCGCAAGCCACGCAGTTCGCGGTTTCCGGCCACGACATGGCTTTCCTGTTTGCCTTCGGCGTCATCAATCTCGGCCTTGGCCTTGCTTTCTTCGCCACCGGCGCCCGGTTGGTCCCGGCGACGATCGCGGCACTGCTCGGCACTTTCGAGCCGATCCTTGGCCCGATATGGGTCTGGCTCGTCCATGCCGAGGTGCCCTCGGTGCGCACCATCATCGGCGGCGCAGTGGTGGTTGCCGCGCTGCTTGTCCATATCGGGCTCGAATTCAAGCGACAGGCACGGCCGGCGCGGCCCGGCGTCACCGGTCTGCCGTCCCCCAATTGACCTGCCTTTGCGCAATTGACGACGCCGCGCGCCCAAAGCGCGAGATGGGCCATTGACAATGTTGCTACCGCACGGGCAGGCTGGAGACACGGCAACAACAAGACAGGCTTATCTTGCCAAGTGTCCCCGCCGGTCGGACCAAGACCGGATCACAGCGTCGTATCCCTGCCCGCGCCACGGCGACAGCCTCTGACGGTGTCGGCGCGCCCGCCAGGCGGGTACACAGAGCCATCATCCGCCGTTCGTCGAACCGCCCGCAGGGCGCCGGCGGCTGGCGCTTGTGGCTGCCCGGAAAGCTCAATACTCTGAAGCAAATGCCCAATCGCGCTGGAACAGCGACGAATTGGCGAAGGAACACTCATCAAAGGAGAACAGCATGATCCGCAAAGCGCTCTGGCTTTCGGCAACCTCGGCATTTCTGACGCTTTTCACCGTCGGTGGCCATGCCGAGGACCGCGTCGTCAATGTCTTCAACTGGTCGGACTATATCGACAGCTCGATCATCGACGACTTCACCAAGGAAACCGGCATCAAGGTGGTCTATGACACCTTCGATTCCAACGAGATCCTCGAGACCAAGCTGCTTGCCGGCGGCAGCGGCTATGACGTCGTCGTGCCCAGTGGCAATTTCCTGGCGCGTCAGATTCAGGCCGGTGTGTTCCAGAAGCTCGACAAGTCGAAGCTGCCGAACATCTCCAATATGTGGGACACCGTTCTGGAACGGACCGCCAAATACGATCCCGGCAACGAATACTCGATCAACTACATGTGGGGCACCGTCGGCATCGGCTACAACATCAAGAAGGTGCAGGCCGCACTCGGCACCGACAAGATCGACAGCTGGGATGTGTTCTTCAATCCCGACAGCCTGGCCAAGCTGAAGGACTGCGGCGTCTATGTGCTGGACTCGCCGGCCGACATCATCCCGGCGGCACTGAAATATCTCGGCCTCGACCCCAACAGCACCTCGCCCGACGACATCGCCAAGGCCGAGGAAACCTTGCTGAAGGTGCGGCCCTACATCCGCAAATTCCACTCGTCGGAATACATCAACGCGCTCGCCAATGGCGATATCTGCCTGGCGGTCGGCTGGTCGGGTGACGTCTTCCAGGCGCGCAACCGGGCCGTGGAGGCCAAGCAGGGCGTCGAGATCGGCTATTCCGTGCCCAAGGAAGGCGCGCAGATGTGGTTCGACCAGATGGCGATCCCTGCCGATGCGCCGCATGTCGCCGAGGCGCTCGAATTCCTCAACTACCTGATGAAGCCGGAAGTGATCGCCAAGTCGTCCAACTATGTGCTGTACGCCAACGGCAACAAGGCTTCGCAGCAGTTCGTCGACAAGGCGCTGCTGGATGATCCGGCGGTCTATCCGGACGCCGAGACCTTGAAAAAACTCTATACGGTCCAGCCCTACGATCCCAAGACGCAGCGTCTGATCACGCGCAGCTGGACCAAGATCGTCACCGGCCAGTAAGCAATGCGACATGGCCCCGGCAGTCACCTGCCGGGGCCATTCTTCTGGGGCGAGAAGCAAAAAAACAGGACGGAGTGGGACATGAAATCGCTTGGCAGCATCCGCAGGGATTTCGCGCCATGGAACGACCCGAACGCCAAGCCATACATTCAATTTGAGAACGTCACCAAGAAGTTCGGTGACTTCACCGCCGTCAACAATCTGTCGCTGACCATTTTCGAGCGCGAGTTCTTCGCCCTGCTCGGCGCGTCCGGCTGCGGAAAGTCGACGCTGCTGCGGATGCTCGCTGGCTTCGAAGAGCCGACCGCCGGCCGCATCCTTCTCGACGGTCAGGATTTACGCGGCATCCCGCCCTATCGCCGTCCGGTCAACATGATGTTCCAGTCCTATGCGCTGTTCCCGCATATGACGGTGGAAAAGAACATCGCCTTCGGCCTCAAGCAGGAAGGCATGCCGGCGCCGGACATCGAAAAACGCGTTGCCGAGATGTTGAAGCTGGTCAAGCTCGAGCAGTTCGCCAAGCGTAAGCCGCACCAGCTCTCCGGCGGCCAGCGCCAGCGCGTCGCCCTCGCCCGCTCGGTTGCCAAGCGGCCGAAAGTGCTGCTGCTCGATGAACCGCTTGGTGCGCTCGACAAGAAGCTGCGCGAGGAAACGCAGTTCGAGCTGATGGACCTGCAGCAAAATCTTGGCCTGACCTTCGTCGTCGTCACCCACGACCAGGAAGAAGCAATGACAATGGCCGACCGCATCGCCATCATCGACAAGGGCGAGGTCATGCAAGTGGCGACGCCGGCGGAAGTGTACGAGGCCCCGACGTCACGCTTCGTCGCCCACTTCGTCGGCAATGTGAACATGTTTGAAGGCAAGGTCGCCGAGCGGGCGGCAAACACCACGCGCATCACCGGCGCGACAGGCGCCCAGATCGTCGTCGAAAACAGCACCGATTCAAAGGCCGGTTCCGACATCGTCTTCGCCATCAGGCCGGAGAAGATCAAGGTAACGTCGAAGAAGCCGGCGGACGCCGTCAATGCGCTGGAGGGCGAAGTCTACGACGTCGCCTATCTCGGCGACATGACCGTCTACCACATCAGGCTGGATGACGGGCAGATGATCAGGGCAAGCGCGCTCAACGCGGCGCGCGTCACCGAGGATCCGCTGACCTGGAACGACCGCGCCTGGGTTTCCTTCCGGCCGGACGCCGGCGTCGTGCTGACACGGTAGGGGCGGCCATGTCCAACATCGCCATCACCGACTCCGGTCCGTCGACCGCGGCCAAACCATTGCTGACACGGCTCGGTGCCGGCTTTGTCAGCCGGCTCGTCATCATCGTCCCCTATCTCTGGCTGCTGTTCTTCTTCTTCATCCCGTTCATCATCGTCTTCAAGATTTCGCTGTCGCAGTCGGCAATCGCCATGCCGCCCTACACGCCGGTGCTCGACTTCACGGACGGCATTTCCGGTTTCTTCGCCGGCTTCCGCGATCTCAACTTCGACAATTATGTCTGGCTGACGCAGGACGCGCTTTACTTCAAAGCCTATGTCACCAGCGTCATTATCGCTGCAGTCTCGACGATCCTGACCTTGCTCGTCGGCTTCCCCATTGCCTACGGTATGGCGCGCGCGCCGGCGACGATCCGCCCGACCTTGCTGATGCTGGTGATCCTGCCGTTCTGGACCTCGTTCCTGATCCGCGTCTACGCCTGGATCGGCATCCTCAAGCCCGAAGGGTTGCTCAACCAGCTGCTGCTGTCGCTGCACGTCATCAATCAGCCGCTGATCATCCTCAACACCTACACGGCGATCTTCATCGGCATCGTCTATTCCTACCTGCCATTCATGGTGCTGCCGCTCTATTCGTCGCTGGAAAAGATGGATTATTCGCTGATCGAGGCGGCTAAGGACCTCGGCTGTCCGCCGACCGCCGCCTTCTGGAAGATCACCTTCCCGCTGTCGCTGCCCGGCGTCATCGCCGGCTGCCTGTTGGTGTTCATCCCGGCTGTCGGCGAGTTCGTTATTCCAGACCTGCTCGGCGGCTCGCAGACGCTGATGATCGGCAAGACCTTGTGGAACGAGTTTTTCGCCAACCGTGACTGGCCGGTGTCGTCGGCCGTCGCCGTCATCCTGCTGCTGCTCTTGATCGTACCGATCATGCTCTTCCAGCAGGCTCAGGCACGCGCCCAGGAGCAGGACAAATGAACCCCACCTGGAGCCGCTTCAACGTCACCTCGGTCGTGCTGGGCTTTGCCTTCCTCTATCTGCCGATCGTGCTGCTCGTCGTCTTCTCCTTCAACGAATCGAAACTGGTCACCGTCTGGGGCGGCTTCTCGACCAAATGGTATGTCTCGCTGTTCCACAATCAGGGGCTGATGGACGCCACTTGGGTCACCGCGCGCGTCGGTGTCATCTCCGCCACGGTGGCGACCGTGCTCGGCACGCTGGCGGCCCTGACCTTGACCCGCTACACCCGCTTCCGGGGCCGCATCCTGTTTTCCGGCATGGTGTTCGCGCCGCTGGTCATGCCGGAAGTCATCACCGGTCTGTCGTTGCTGTTGTTGTTCGTTGCCGTCGGTCTCGACCGTGGTTTCTTCACCGTCACGCTTGCCCACATCACTTTGACCATGTGCTTCGTCGCCGTTGTCGTGCAGTCGCGCCTGGTCTCGTTCGACCGGTCGCTGGAGGAGGCCGCGATGGATCTCGGCGCAACACCTGTGAAGACCTTCTTCCAGATCACGCTGCCGGTCATCATGCCGGCCATCGTCTCCGGCTGGATGCTGGCCTTTACGCTGTCGCTCGACGATCTGGTCATCGCCAGTTTCACCTCTGGCCCCGGCGCCACCACGCTGCCGATGAAGATCTACAGCCAGGTGCGTCTCGGCGTAACGCCGGAGATCAATGCCGCCTGCACCATCCTGATCGCGGTTGTGGCGGTCGGTGTCATCATCGCCTCGGTCGCCAACAAGCGGCGTGAGGTGCAGCGTCAGCTCGACGAACAGGCCGCGCAGCGCGGCTGAGTGGACGAAAGCAGCTGGGATAGGCCGGCTCTCTTTCAAGGACGGCTAATCGCGTGGGGCGGTGCCAGACCCCCACTCCGTCTCGGCTTCGCCGAGCCACCTCTACACGTCCGTGGGGGAGAGGAAATGCCAATCGTTGAGGTCGCTGCCTTGAAAAGCTTGGCCTTTCCTCATCCCCTATGAACATGGGGGAGAGGTGGCTCGGCGAAGCCGAGACGGAGCGGGGGCTGGCGATGCCATATGCGATCAGCCCGCTCTCGAGGGCTCGTCTATTCGCCCGAAACGCAGACCGGCCTCACCTGAATATCGACACCGCTTAGCCTATTCGCCTGAGATGCCGCGGCTGATCGGCGAAATGAACGGTGTGCTCCAGGTGCCGCCGACGAAAAAGGACGACTGGTTGGGCCCCTGCTGGCCATTGGCGGGCGCTGCCGCCGGATCGGCCTGGGTGATACCGCCCGACAGCGCCAGCCCGCGTCCGCCATAGGACGCGATGCCGGATAGCCAGATCTTGTATTTCGCCGAATTGGCCTCGGCCTTGTCCAGCCGCGCCACGCCCTTCGAGATGGTGGCCTTGAGCTCGGCGCCGTCGATCGGCAGCGTCCCGTCCGAGACATCGTCGAGCGCGAAGAAGCCGCCCTGTTCGGTGTGCTTCAGAAACGCCGGCAAATTGAGCCCGCTCAGTGCGCCTGGCCCGAACGTCGCCGAGACCGAGCCGTCAGCGTTCTCGAAGATCGAGTCCCAGGATTTGCCCGGCCCTTTGAGAATGACCGAGACCGTACCGGTGCTGGCCGGCACCAATCGCGTCATGCCGGCAGCCGTGCCGAAAGCGGCGCCGTCAATGTCGGAGGCGAGCAGCCGGATCTCGACCTGCGAACCCTCGGGCTTGCGGTCGAAGCGCAGGCTGCTCTGAACGTTGCCGCCAAAGGCCGACGCATCGGAGATATCGAAGACGGCAAGCCCGTTCTTGACCTGCGCGGTGGCGGCGACGTCAGCAAGCTGGATCGCGCCGGCCGAGGCATGCGCCGCCGATAGCCTCAGATCGAGATTGACGCGGTCGGCAAAGCTGGTGTCGATTTCCCCGGGGCCGGTTTCGCCGGTGGGCGCCAGCGGCGTGAAGGCGGAGAACAGCGACCTGAGGTCGAGCGTATCGAAGGCGAGCGTGCCGGAAATCACCGGCAAGGCGTCGCCGAACGAGAAGTCCAGAGCCCCCATTCCCGGGTTGTTGTCGAGCGCGACCGCCGTGTTTTCGAACTTGATGCGGCCGGCCGTCGCCGTGATCTTGCTCGAAATCGACACCGAGCCGATTGCGGCGCCCGGTGCAAATCCGGCCTGCGACCATTCCAGCACGCGCCGCAGCGACGGTGCGGCGAATTTCACCTGGCCGTCGAAATAGGCGTTTTGCGACATGCCGGCCGTGCCGTCGAATGAGAAGCTGGCAGGGGCCGCCTTGAACGAAAAGGTGATTGGCGCAGCACCGCCGGCAAACAACACCAGCGGCTTGGGCGAGGACGCATCGACGGTGACGCTTTCGCCGCGCCAGATGCCGGTCGCCGACAAGGTCGCATTGCTGTTCATCGCCGCCCAGTTCGCCTGGCCGCTGACGCTGGTCAGCAATTCGACGTCCTTGCCGCCGATGGAGGCGACCATGCGGCCATCCCTGAACTCCACGGTGCCGAACGGATCGGTCGGCAGCTTGCTCAGATCAGGCTTCGCCGGATCGGCGCCGACCACGCCGCGCGCGGTGTCGATGGAGCGCGTGATGCGCCCTCCGGTCGGCATGGCGGGCAGAAACATGCCGTTTGCGGTGCGCTGAACCCGGATCGTCGGCCGCACCAGCCGCGCCGTCGAAAACACCACATCGCCCTGCAGCGCCGCCATGGCTGAAAGGTCGACCTCGACCCGCTCGGCTTCGATCACCGGCGGCGCGTCGGTCTCGGTCCACTGCGACAGCGTGACGTCGCTCAATATGGCGCGGAAGTTCGGCCACACCTCGATGCGCGGCGAACCGTCAATGGTGACCCTGAAACCGCTCCATGCGCTCATCTCCCAGGCGATGCGGTCGCGCACGATCCGGGTCGAGGCAATCAGCGGCAGAGCGGCGACGACCAGCGCGATGACGAGCACGGCAACACCGATCGCCCATATTCCGCGCCGGATCAAAGGTGATGGCATATCGCCCCGTATGCTTTCATTCCGCCAAAAATCGCCACGACGGGTGTAACCCAGCGCTGACGCATTTCAAGTCTTTATGGCCCGGCGATGGCAATTGCGCACATGTGGCCGAGTTTAGCTGAACAAAATCTTGCTCTGCCGCATGGCGATAGGCATAAGCGATGCAGCTTCAGCCTGCTACGAGGCGCGGCGTTTTTGGGACAGCGGCGCCTGTAAAGCTGGGGCTAATGCATGCCGCCCGGAAGTGTGCAGCGGTTCCGGGACAACGACATGCATTACAAAAGCATATCAGTCTTGCGACGCGACCGGCTTCAAGGAGGATCGATCATGGCTGCCGAAGCACCGCTCTGGACCCCGACGCAAGACCGGATCGATGCAGCGCCGCTGACCGCCTTCATGAAGGCGGCGGCAGCCAAAACCGGCACATCCTTCGCCTCCTACGCCGAGCTGCACCGCTGGTCGGTCGAGGATCGCCAAGGCTTCTGGAGCCTGCTGTGGGACTTTTGCGGCATTGTCGGCGACAAGGGCGAGACCGTGCTCGTCGATGGCGACAAGATGCCCGGCGCATCGTTCTTCCCCGATGCGACGCTCAACTTCGCCGAGAACCTGCTGAAAAAGACCGGATCGAGTGACGCGATCGTCTTTCGCGGTGAGGACAAGATCGAGCGGCGACTGTCGTGGAACGAACTGCACCAGCTGACCTCGCGCTTTCAGCAGCTTTTCCTGTCGCTCAAGGTGAAAAAGGGCGACCGCATCGCGGCGATGATGCCCAACATGCCGGAAACCGTCGCCGCCATGCTGGCGGCCGCCTCGATTGGCGCGGTCTGGTCGTCCTGTTCCCCCGATTTCGGCGAACAGGGCGCGCTCGACCGTTTCGGCCAGATCGAGCCTGTCGTCTTCATCGCGCCGGACGGCTACTGGTACAATGGCAAGGCGATCGAAGTCGCCGACAAGATCGCTGCCGTTGCCACGAAGCTCGAAACCGTCGGCAAGGTGCTGATCGTCGACTATCTCGGTACGTCGCGCGATATCGCAGGGATTATCGATAAGGCCGTGGCGCTGGAAGAGGCGCTGTCGCCTTTTGCGGCAAAGTCCGTCACGTTCGAGCGCCTGCCGTTTGCGCATCCGCTCTACATCCTGTTTTCGTCGGGAACGACCGGCATTCCCAAATGCATCGTCCATTCGGCCGGTGGCACGCTGATCCAGCATGTCAAGGAACACCGGCTGCATGCCGGCCTCGTCGAAGGCGACCGCTTCTTCTACTTCACCACCTGCGGCTGGATGATGTGGAACTGGCTGGTGTCGGGCCTGGCGTCAGGCGCGACGCTGCTGCTCTATGACGGCTCGCCCTTCTACCCCGACGGCAATGTCCTGTTCAGCTTCGCCGATGCCGAGAAGATGACCTTCTTCGGCACCTCGGCCAAATTCATCGATTCCGTGCGCAAGGCCGGCCTCAAGCCGATCCGCAGCCATGATCTGTCGACCGTGCGGGCGATCTCCTCCACAGGCTCGCCGCTGTCGCCAGAGGACTTTCGCTTTGTCTATGACGGGATCAAGGAGGACGTGCACCTTGCCTCGGTCTCCGGCGGCACCGACATCGTCTCCTGTTTCGTTCTCGGCATCCCGACGCAAGCTGTCTGGACCGGCGAGATCCAGGGCCCCGGCCTCGGCCTTGCCGTCGATGTCTGGGATGATGACGGCCAACCGGTTCGCGAGGAGAAAGGCGAACTGGTCTGCACAAAAGCGTTTCCGTCGATGCCGATCGGGTTCTGGAACGACCCTGACGGCAAGAAATACCAGGCGGCCTATTTCGAGCGCTTCGACAATGTCTGGTGCCATGGCGACTTCGCCGAATGGACGGCGCATGGCGGAATGATCATCCATGGCCGCTCCGACGCGACGCTCAATCCGGGCGGGGTGCGCATCGGCACGGCGGAGATCTACAACCAGGTCGAGCAGATGCCGGAAATCCTCGAAGCGCTGTGCATCGGCCAGGATTTCGACAATGACGTACGCGTCGTGCTGTTCGTGCGGCTGGCCGCCGGCGTGACGCTGGACGAGGCTCTGGAAAAGCGCATCCGGGCGAAGATCCGCACCGGCGCCAGCCCGCGCCACGTGCCGGCAAAAATCGTTGCCGTCTCAGACATTCCGCGCACCAAATCCGGCAAGATCACCGAGCTTGCGGTGCGCGACGTGGTCCACGGCCGCGCCATCAAGAACAAGGAGGCGCTGGCCAATCCGGAGGCGCTGGAGCTGTTCAGGAACTTGCCGCAGCTGGCGGAGTGACCGCCGTCGGCATGGTTAACGAGATATGTCGGTCGAATTTACCTAGATTTCACGAGTGGTACACATTCGTAAATTTTTTGGGCGGCCGGTAAGGAGTTGTTAAGGCCCGGCGTCGATAGTCGCACGTAACTTGAGGGAGAAATCCCGTTCCTCGTCCCCTGAGGATCAGATTCGCTCAAGCCCCGTTGTGACAGCAAATCCATTTAAGGCGTCCTGTTGGACGCCTTTTCTTTATGCCTGTTCCGGGTTGGGCGGCTCTATTCCGCCAGCACACGCGTTGAAGGGAAGGCGACCTCGACCAGCGTTCCTTCGCCGGGTGTCGAGGTGATGGTGAAGCGGGCGCGGTTGGCCTCCACCATCGCCTTGGTCAGCGGCAGGCCGAGGCCTGTGCCGTCACCGCGTCCGCGCTTCAGCGCGTTGATCTGCTTGAACGGCTTCAGCGCCTGCTCGATTTCGGCATGGCTCATGCCGATGCCGGTGTCACGCACCCGCATGACGACGTCGCCGGAGGTTTCATAGGCTGTCGACACGATCACCTGGCCGCCGGCCTGCGTATAGCGGATGGCGTTGGACAGGATATTGAGCGCGATCTGGCGCACGCTTCTGAGGTCGGCGACCACTTCCGGCAGCCGCGAAGCAAAGCTGGAGCGGATGATGACGCGCTCGCGATTGGCCTGCGGCTGCATCATCGCCACCGTCTCGCCCAGTGTATCGTTGAGCGACACCGCCTCGTAGTCCATCTCCTGCTGGCCGGCCTCGATCTTCGAGATGTCCAGCAGGTCGTTGACGAGGTCGAGCACATGATTGCCCGAGCGGTTGATGTCGCGCAGATAGTCGCGGTAGCGGTCATTGGCGACCGGGCCGAACTTCTCATCCACCATCAGCTCGGAGAAGCCGATAATGGCGTTGAGCGGCGTGCGGATTTCGTGGCTGATGCGCGCGAGAAAATCGGTCTTCTGCGAGGAGGCGCGCTCAGCCACCGCGCGCGCCTGGGTCAGGTCCTCCTCGGCGCGCTTCCACTGCGTGATGTCGCGCACCACGGCGCAGAAGCCGCTGTCGTTGGGCAGCCTGCCTATGGTCATGAACAGCGGGATGAAGCGCCCTTGCGCCTCCCGCCCGATCACCTCGCGGCCATCATTCATGACGCTCGCCACGCCGGGCTCGGACAGGCCGTTGAGATAGTCGCGCGCCGCGCGCTGGCTTTCGATGGCAAACAGCGAAGCGAACGGCTTGCCGATCACCTCGTCGCTGTCGAAGCCGAACAGCGCCTCGGCCGGCCGGCTGATCGAGCGGATATCGCCGTCGCGGCCGATCAGCACGACGCCATCGGTCGCGGTGTCGATGATGGTTCGCATTTCGGCAATGCGCGATTTGAGCTCGGAAACGTCGGGCTGCGTCTGTTCTTCAGCTGCGACATGCGCAGCCACCGGCGCTTCATCGTCGCCGGTGCGCCGCACCACCAGCATCAGCGCCTTGCCGGCGCGCCACGGCACCGAACGCAGGATGGCTTCAATCGGAAATTCTTGGCCCTCGCGCGTCTTCAGCCTGAGAGCGTGGTCGCTTTCATCTGCCGCTTCAGAATAGGGATCGGCAAACAAGGCGTCGAGGCCGCCAGCATCGCTCAAATCCTCGAGCGTGTGATAGCCGGTGAGGCCGAGGAATTCCTCATTGGCGTAGTGAAGCTCGTCACCGGAATGGATGAGCAGCGGCACCGGCAATTTACCGAGCAGCGAGGTGTCCGGCGCCTTGTGTTCATCTCCGGCCGAAAATGCCGAGGGCACGAACCCTTCAAGCTTGAGCGGCGGCACTTTCAGGCGCGGCGGTTCTGCCGGCGCTGTGTCCGCATCGCCGGCCCTGTCCCCGCCTTGCACGGCCGAACCGGTCGCCTCGTCGGCCGGGGCCCAATCCTCATTGTCCTCGGCATCGCGGAAATCGGCGGCAGTCATGCTGTCGTCTTCGCCGGCATCGGCCGGCTGTGGCGCGGCGGTCTCGACGATCTCTTGTGCGCTGGTTTCATTCGGCTCGGAAGCCGGCGCCGATTTGCTGTTGGAAGACGTCGCTTCGGTGCTTTCTCCGCTGACGGAGCCTGGTTCGGGATCGGCATAGTCGAGCAGCGAGCGCGAGACTATTGGCGCCTTCACGCCTGCTTCGCTGTCCGCAATGACGTCGCCCGGCTGCGCGCCGTCGAGCCGCGCCAGATCCTTTTCGTCCTCGGCATCGCTTTCCGGCGGTTCGGTCTCGGCCGTTGGGCTTTCGGGTGCGGTTGCCGAGGGCTCAACTGTCGCAGCCGGGACGATCTCGTCCGGGCTCAAGGCCTCCGGTTGCTGGGCTGGCGCGGCCGTTTCAGCCTGGTCCACCTCGACATGATCCGGCTTGGGCTGATCTGCCTTGGCGTGGTCCGGCCCGGCCTGGGCCGGCGCCACCTGATCTGGCTTGGCAGGTTCGGCCGGCGTGCTGGTCTCCGGCTGCTCCGGCGGGGGATTGTCCTTCTTCAGCCGCTCGCCGATCTCTCGGAAAGCGCTGCGTTCCAGCGTCGACAGGCCCTTATCATTGGCGGGCTGCCGATGCTCGGCCAGCCGGATGACCTTGTCGGCGAAACGCCGTTCCTGCTTCGGCACGATGGTCAGCGCCGGCACTTCGCCCTCGAACGGATCGGCCGCCTTGGGAGCTTCCGCCACAGTCTCTTCCGTCGCTGGCTCAACTGCTGCCGGTGGCACGCCATTGGGAACCAGCGCCATGCCGATCGCTTCCGGATCGACCACCGCGTCGCTGGCGCGGGCGACGCCGAACCCGCGGAACCCCTCGAAGGCGCGGCTGCGGCCATAGACGGGGAGTGCCGCCAGATCGACCGGTATCTTGAGGTCGGAGCCGGCAACCGGCCACAGCACCGAGCGGCCCGACCAGGTATCGCGCCGTTCGAGCAGGCCGGCGATCTCGCCAGAGGCATCGAGGCCGAAAATTGTCGCAACATCCTTGAAGCGGCGGCCGATCACGTCGGCGGCGGGCTTGCCGACGATGTCGGCGAACTCTGGCGACAGCGCGCTGAACTTGCCGTCGGCGTCGGTGCGCCAGACGAAACGCAGCGGCGGCGCCGAGCGGTCGATCTCGCGGGCGGAGGGTGGCGCAGCCGGTGAGGTTACATTGGGGGGCAGGGTGGGCGAGGTGGCAGCGCTGTCCGGCAGCGCATTCTCGGCCGACACAGCCGATTCCGGCTCGGCTTGTGCCGGGCTGTCCGGCTCGCTCGCCTGCGGCTCTTCACCGGCATGGAAGTACCAATGATCATGTTGCACAGGCGCGCTGTCGTTCGCCGCCTGCGAGCGGCCGGTCTGCCCGCGATCGTCTGCCTTTGTATCGGTTGACGCCGAAGTGTCATGCTCAGTCGCTCTCGGAGCGGCCTCGGCGACGTCTGGCACGACCGCGAGCGGTGCGCCCTGACTCCCGCTTGCTGCGGGTTGGTCGGCTACTGCATCCGCCGTTACTGCGTCCTCTGGGGCGGCTTGCGTCGGGCCCGCATCGTGCCGCGCGGCAGCGGGTTCGGCATCCAGCTCACCGACGGGATTTTCCTCCCGGAGGTGATCCTCGTCGATGACCACCAGCAGATGCCTGGACTCGGTCAGACGGGCAAATCCCGCCGGATAGGACGTCGCGCCGCCGGGAACCAGCCGCTTGACGATGCGGTCGTCCTGGCTCGCCACGTCGGCGACGAGCGCCGCCAGCGTCTCAGGCCGGATGGCGAGCGCGGCAAAGCCATCCGAAGCCGCCTCGACGGTGCCGGCGGCGTCGACAAAGGCGATGAAATGGCCGTCTTCGTTAAAGCCGCTGATGGCGCGGGCCGCAATGTCGGCAGCACTGCGCGAGCCGGTCTGCGCTGCCGGCAGCGCCAGTATGATAGCGCTTTCGCCGTCCGGCATGGTCACCGCACTGGCCAGGAAGCCGACGGCGCGGCTGGTCATGCCGGTCGCCAGACGCACCGTGATGGCGCGGTCGCTGCCGATCTTCGGGAAGCCGGCGGTCGCCATGATCTGCCGCCTGGCGATCAGCGGCAGCTGTGCCGAGGCGCCGATGATGGCTTCGATATCGGGGTAGCCGAACACCGCCGCGCCCGGCCCGTTGGCCCAGATCACCTGTTCGAGATCAGCCGATAGAATCGCGATCGCGTCGCCGGCGGCAAAGCGCCGGCGGACCGCGTCGAGCACGGCGACATCGAGGAAAGAGTAGTTCTCGGAAGGCATGCGCTTGGCGGACCCTTTCGGTGAAACCTCTTGGCGAACCTACAAGGCGGGCAATTTGCAGTTAACGCTTTGTTAATAAAAGCCCGCGCGGCGAAGGTCCACAAGCCGTGGCGGAAAGCAGATGGAATCTCTGGCCTCTTGGTTAACGGCCCTTGGGTATTGCCCGGGGTAACGTCACGGAAGAAATTTATGGTGCACTGCAACAAAGATATTGCATCGCACAAAAAAACCGCTATATTGCCATCATACATGAACGAGACGGCTTTTTGTCAAAGCCGCTACCCCCGAAAGGACGGAAAATGACCAAGGCCAAAACCGCTGAGACCATCGAAAACGTTGAATTCCCGAGCTTCGACGCCTCCAAGGCGACCGACCAGATCCGCGCTTTCGCCGAAAAGGGCGTTGAGCAGTCGAAGGAAGCCTATTCCAAGCTGAAGACCGGCGCCGAAGAGACCCAGAAAGTTCTGGAGTCGACCTTCGAGACCGCCAAGACCGTTTCCAGCGACCTGTCGCTCAAGACCATCGCTGCTCTGCGCGCCAATGCCGAAGCTGGCTTCTCGCATCTCGAAGCCCTGATCGGCGCCAAGTCGCTGTCGGAAGTCGTCGAGCTGCAGACCGCCTTCCTGCGCAAGCGCGTCGAGTCGACCGTCGAGCAGGCCAAGGAATTCCAGGCCGTTGCTTCAAAGGCCGCCGAAGAGGTCTCCAAGCCGGTCAAGACCGCTTTCGAGAAGGCCCTGAAGGACATCAAGGCCGCCTAATAATTACGCACAACTCTACCATGCATCAAAACGTCGCATTTTGTCAGACAAATAGATGTGCGATAGAGTTGTTCAGTGAATACCCGGCGAGTGGAACCTCCTCCCTCTGCTCCCCGGGGTGACCAGCCAGCACCTCCTCCCGCTGGCTCGTAACAGGAAAAGGCCGGCACCTCCTCCCGCCGGCCTTTTCTTTTGCCTGCTGAAAAGCGGTGCCCGCTCGAGGAACCGGGCTTTGCCTTATCAAAGGCCTTGAATTAGACTCTGATAGACCGTATTGGACGCATCGCCGAACGACAGAGCGGATCTCGGAGAATGAATTTTTCACCACGATCTGGCTCAGGCGAACGTGCCGTTGTAGCTCAGATGGTTAGAGCGCCGGATTGTGGATCCGGAGGTCGCTGGTTCGATCCCAGCCAACGGTACCACCGGCTTTCTCACTAAGTAATTGAATTTATTATAGAATTTTCCGCCGACAGTGATAGGCCTTGCGACGATTTTCCATTTCGTGTTACCTATTGTGTTACCTATTGTGATACAAATGGTGTTTTAGAAACGTGGGAAGACGACGCGAAGAGCATGATCCTGACCGCTTCCTACAACTGAGGGGCGATCATTTCCATTACTACCGCCGGGTGCCCAGAGAGGCCAGGGATCTCGACGAGCGTGGCGTATTCGTGCGCCATGCCCTCGACACCACCGACCGCATAAAGGCGCGTACCGCCAGAGATCTCCACGAGGCTGCCGACAATGCGTTGTGGGCTTCGTTGATGTTGGGTGAAAATCCACAGGCGGCGCGTGTCCGATACCGCCAAGCCATCAAGCGAGCCGAGTCGCTGGGGTTCATCTATCGGCCACTCGCCGAGATCTTGGTTGCCGACCCGCTCGATACGATCCTGCAGCGGGTCGAGAGCACAATAGGGGAGCCTGCCAAATCGCCATCAATCGACGCGGTCGGCGGCGCGGTCGCCCGCCCTGACGATAAGATATCGGAAGCGCTGAAGCTGTATTTCAACGAGATTGCTCGCGACGAAATCCGCACCAAAAGCCCTGACCAAAGGAAGCGCTGGAAGGCAAAGCGCGAAATGAGCGTCGATGTCTTCATTGGTCTGATCGCGGATAAGCCAATGAGCGGGATCACACGCGACGACGCGCGAGTAGTGCACAAATATTGGCTGGACCGAATTGCACCCGAAAAAGGGAGAGCGGACCGTTCGGCATCGACAGGCAACCGAAACATGGGCAACCTTCGAACCCTCTACGCCGACTACTTTCGTCATCTCGGATTCCCCGAACAGAAGAATCCGTTCGCCGATCTGTCATTCACCGACAGGTCGAAGCGCAGTCGGCCGCCGTTCCCGACCGACTGGATTCGCGACAAGATATTTGCGCCTGGCGCGCTTGCAGCACTCAATGAGGAGGCGCGAGGAATCGTGCTTGCCTTCGCTGAGACAGGAGCCCGGCCGAGCGAACTCGCGAACCTGCATGCCGGTGTCATTCATGTTGATCATGAGGTGCCGCATATTTCTGTCGAGCCGCGCGACGATCCCGACGATCCACGAGAGATCAAGACCGCCTCGTCGGTACGCAAGGTGCCGCTGGTCGGCGTGGCGCTTGAGGTGTTCAAAAAGCATCCTAGGGGCTTCCCGCGGTACAAGGATCGCGAGGCGTCGCTATCAGCCCTGCTCAACAAGCACTTCAAGAGCTACAATTTGTTCCCGACTGACAATCACACCGTCTATTCACTGCGCCATTCATTCGAAGACCGGATGAAGAACGGTAGGCTGGACGAGGAGCTTCGGCGCATGCTGATGGGGCACACGATCGACCGCCCGAAATACGGCGAGGGCGGTGACATGAAGATGTGGCAAGAGGAACTTATGAAGATCGTGTTGCCGTTCGATCCTGGGATCGTATGACACGCTGGCGCACTGCGGCGAGGCGTTCTTCCTTCGCTCGATGATCCTGCAGGGCACGTTCCAAGTGGTCGTATAGCGGGAGCCATGCCTCACCATGGTCGCCTCGCGCCACGATGATCTCGGCGACGCGGTCGAGCGCTCGCTCAATCCGCTGTGCTGTGACTGGTCGAGGCGTGGGCGAGTATCGCCTCACGGCTTCGCCTTTCCGCAAGGCCATGAATGCAGCATGCCTTAAGCGTAGGCGGACTTTCCTGTTGCAGTGAAGGCCTGCCTTCGGCTCGGGCTGTAATCTGCGGCTGCGACCTGAAAATGGGAAACACTGTCTGCCCGTCGGGGGTTGGTAGCGGGAGAGCGCTACCGCCTTTCCCCACACTCATCGGGCGATCAGTTCAGACTTCGCTGCTTTGGGTGAGCGAGGCCAGTCCGTCTAAACTAGGAGTCCTGGGTAGGAAATGTCCTGTCATGGCAGTGCATGGTGCCCCGATCAGGCAAGCTCGAACCGCCACGCTAAATGACGGCAATGGGGCCGTGAACCGACTGACACCTTTCGGGCTGAAATCATTAGTAAGCGGACGTTCGCCCGCCAACTTCATTGTAGCCGTCCCGCTATCTCCCGACGCTGCCCCAACCTTCCTAGTCTAGAGGATGGCGAGGTCACTAAGCGGCTCTCGGATCGATGTTCTGGTTCATGCGGAAGATGTTGTCGGGGTCGTAGCGCAGCTTTACCCGTTGAAGACGTCCGTAAGCCTCAGCGCCAAACGCATCGCGGACGAGGTCGGCGCCTTCGCCATGGCCTGGGAAGTTGAGATAGAGCCGGCCGGTCGAGTGTCGCTGCACGTGCTGCCAGAAGGTGCGCACCCAGCCGATGTTCGCGTCGTCGTCCGAAGCACTCGACCAGATCGCGTCCAGGCTCAGCATGTAGGGCATGGACCGGTCGCCGAAGGCGGTCGCGTCCTCCGCCACGCGCTGCACGTGGCCGCCGAATTTCCAGATCGAGGCGAAGGTCATCTCGGATGGACGTTTCGCCATCTGCCGCGCGATGTCGGCGATGACGCCGTCGTCGAGGCGGGAGAGATAGGTCGACTTCCAGTAGCTGCGGTCGCGCCCCTTCGGAAACAGCGCGTCGTACAGTGACTGAATAGTGCGGTAGGGCATCCGGCCGCTGAAATCGACCAGCGGTTCACCAAAACTGCGGAGCGGTGCAACGATCCGTTCGCCTTCGTCCGCCGGCCCGTCATACACATGTGCAAGCGACACCACGCGCCGGCCGCGCGCGTGCTCGGGGAGAGAGGGGTCGTCAGGCAGCGTCGAGAATTCGGCGAGCCCGCTCAGCCGGTCCGGCGCTGTTCCCATAAAGTCGCGCCAGCGCATGATTACTTCTTCAGCGCGTTCCTCGGGATAGGCGGGGCCGCAGAACATCAGCTCAGCTTCGATCGGGTGCAGCTTGAACTCGAAGCTCACCACAACACCGAAATTGCCGCCGCCGCCGCGGAGCGCCCAGAAAAGATCGCGGTTCTCCGCCTCGTCGGCGCGAATGAGCCTTCCCTCGGCGGCAACGACATCGGCCGCGAGGAGATTGTCGACGCACAGGCCATGAGTGCCGCGCAGCCATCCGATGCCGCCGGACAATGTCAGGCCCGCAACGCCGGTTGCGGAAATGAGGCCCCCCGGCGTGGCACGGCCGAAAGGCGTCGTCGCGGCGTCGACATCCGCCCAGGTCGCACCGCCACCGACGATGGCGCGCTCCAGGCCGGGCGCGACGCGCACGGCGTTCATCAGCGACATGTCGATCATCAATCCGCCGTCGCAAACCGCATAACCCGCGACATTGTGGCCGCCAGAACGAATGGCGATGGCGAGTCCGTGCTCGCGCGCGAAATTCACCGAGACGATGACATCGGCGGCGTTTTGGCAGCGGGCGATGAGCGCCGGGCGCCGGTCGATCATGCCATTCCAGACGACCCGGGTGGCATCGTAAGCCTCGCTCGCCGGATCCAACACCTCGCCGCGCATGCTGGAGCGAAGGTCGTCGATGCTGGCGGGCGAAAGCGAAGCCGTGGTCCTCTGGTCCATCGTATCATCCTCCGTTTCCAGGACACTAGCGCGGAACGTGGACGCCCGCTAAAGTCGAAAAGGTAAGGAAACGGTCATTTCTGCCATGGTTGAACAGGTGGCTCCAACCAACGTGGCGATTCTCGCCGTCCCGGAGGTCACGGCTTCGGCACTCTACGGGATGGTCGACCTGTTTTCCTCGCCGGGACGGGACTTTCGTTTCATCACGCAGGGCATGGCTGGGGATCAGCGGATGCGTCCCTACGTCGTCGCGCGCGACGCTGGCCGGTTTCGCGCGGCGAACAGCGTCTGGGTACATCCCGACCACACGCTCGCCGACTGTCCGCGTCCTGATATCGTCTGCATTCCCGATTTCTTCGTTAATCCGGGCGAGAGCGTCGCCGGGCAGTATGAACCTGAAGCGCGCTGGCTGAAGCGCCTGCATGAGGAAGGCGCGCTGCTGGCGAGCGCCTGTTCCGGCGCGGTTCTGCTGGGCGAAGCCGGGCTCCTCGCGAACCGCGAGGCGACTATCCACTGGGGCTATGTCGACACGCTGACGAACAATTATCCCGGCGTAAAGGTGAAGATGGAGCGGTCGCTGGTGCTGAGCGGCGAAGCGCAGCGCATCGTCATGGCCGGTGGCGGATCGAGTTGGCAGGATCTGGCGCTCTATTTGATCGCGCGCTTCGTTGGTCTTCGTGAGGCGATCGAGGTGGCCAGGGTCTACATGCTGCAATGGCACGACCTCGGCCAGCAGCCTTTCGCGACTCTGGCGCGCTCGCGGCAGACCAGCGACGCAGTGATCAAGCAAAGTCAGCAATGGGCGGAATCGAATTTCCGCAAGCCGGCGCCCGTCGCCGTAATGGCGCGCCTGTCAGGCCTGCCCGAACGCTCCTTCGCGCGTCGCTTCGCCAAGGCGACGGGCATGAAGGCATTGGACTATGTTCACGCGCTGCGGCTCGAAGAAGCCAAGTGGCTGCTGGAAACGAGCGACGAGGCCGTCGAGGCGATCGCCAATGAAGTCGGCTACGAGGACACGAGCTTCTTCGGACGCCTGTTCCGTCGCAAGGTCGGTATTACACCGATGCAATACCGCTTGCGCTTCGGGTCGCTGCGCCGGGCGGTCCAACCTCGTTGGCACAAAAATGACCGTTCGGGATAATCAGCCAGGCAGGACGTTGGTTTAATCCAGGGTGAATGTCCGCTTCTGGGTAGTCGGCAAACATCTCTGAACGACCGGCATTGGGCGCAATGCTGACCGGCAGATTGGGGGCCGACAGCGGACTGTCGGCTTTTTGGCGTCCGAAGAACAATAACGGACGTTCAGCCTCGGTGGGCCCAAGTCTGAAGGTAACCCGAAAGCGACGTTCTCATTGGGGCCGATGAACGAACAGATTAGGTGGGAAATCGGTCATTGGCTCACCCAACTTAGATGCTTGGCAAGCCGGTTTCTGAGTCCAGCCTGATAGACTTTTGAAATCGGCGTCATACAATTCGATTTTCTGCTTTCAATGAAAGCAACACGAAATGTCCGAAGTACGCGCCCAGCGCCGTCTTGCCGCCATAATGGCTGCCGACGTGGTGGGCTACAGTCGACTTTTGGACATGGACGAGCAAGGAACGTTGGCCGCGTTAAGGGGACGGCGGAAGGAGATCCTCGAACCACTGGTCCGCGACCGCCAAGGCCGTGTCGTAAAAGTGATGGGTGATGGCGTTCTTGTCGAGTTCGCAAGTGCGGTGAACGCCGTGTCATGCGCCGTCGAACTCCAGAGGCGGATGGCGGCCGCGAACGAAGGTTTGGCTATCGACAGGCAAATCAACCTGCATATCGGCATCAATCTGGGCGATGTCGTTGTCGAGGACGGCGATCTGTTCGGCGACGGCGTCGTTGTCGCCGTGCGGCTTCAGGCAATGGCCGGGGCAGGAGAGATCTGTGTCTCCGGCAGCGTTTATGAACAAGTCAAGCGGAAGCTTGATTGCGGCTTCGACGAACTTGGTCCGTAAGCGATAAAGAACGTCGCCGAACCGGTGTCCGTCTACCGGATTCGGTTGTCGGCCGCGTCGGAAGATGGCGGGCCGGCGGAGAAAGCGCCGCTCCCGCTTCCCGCCAAGCCCTCCATCGCCGTCCTTCCCTTTACGAACATGAGCAACGATCCGGAGCAGGAGGCTTTTGTCGACGGCCTCACCGAGGACCTGATCACGGACCTCTCGAGGACGAGCGAGCTGTTCGTCATCGCCAGCAACTCGGCATTTGCATACAAGGGAAGGCACGTGGATGTGCGTCGCATCGCGCGCGAACTGGGAGTGCGCCATCTCCTTGAAGGTAGTGCACGGCGGGCAGCCGGGCGGGTGCGTATCAACGCTCAACTGATCGACGCGATCGCGGGCGACCACCTTTGGGCCGAAAGATTCGACCGGAGCCTTGAAGACATATTCGCCGTTCAGGACGAGGTGACCGGCAAGATTGTTGAGGCCCTGGTGGGCCGCCTGATCGCCGCGCCAGTGCGCTACAGACCGAGCAATTTAGAGGCCTATGATCTTTGTGTGCGTGCGCGTGCCCTGGGCCTGCAAACGGCGCTCACCGCGAAAGAAGCCATTTTCCTGCTGATCCGGGCAATCGCGCTCGATCCGGAATATGCGGAGGCGCACCGGTGGCTGGCACTCAACCTCTGGCTGGGCTGGGAGTTTTGGGACGAACCGATGAATCCCAACCGGGCGAGGGCACTTGCAGAAGCACAGCAGGCGGTCGAACTCGACCCAAACGACGCCGGGAACCGATGGGTATTGGGCGTCATACTGGGCCATGAGGGTCGCTGGGCGGAATCGGATGCCGAATTCGACGCTGCCCACAAGCTGGATCCCAATCACGCCGACGCTTGGGCGATGCAGGCTGAACTGACGACAGAAAAGGGCCGGCCTGCCGAGGCCATAGAGCAGGTGCGCAGGGCACTCCGGCTCAACCCTCACCCGCCCGGTTGGTATTACTGGATGCTTGGCCAGGCCCAATATGCCATCGGCGACTACGAATCCGCGGTTCAAACGCTGCGCAGGCCTGAAACTTATCGCGCGACTTCACGACGCCTGCTTGCGGCAAGCCTTGCGCAACTTGGCCGATTGGAGGAAGCGCGCTGGGAAGCAAAAATGTTCATGATAAGCAATCCGCACTTCACAATCCGGCATTGGTCGGCTTCGCAGCCTTTCCCGGCCGAAGACGTGCGGCGGCATGTCGTGGAGGGCTACCGCCTGGCGGGGCTTCCAGAATGACTCGCGTTGGCTATTCCTCCGGCCTGCTGTCGACAGGCGCCTCAAGGCTGCCGCAGCAGCAAACATTGGTCTTCTGCTGGAACGAAATTGGCCATATCATGCGTTTGTTCCGATCGCTGTGTGCTTGACATGGCCAGTGGAGACTTTCGGCACCGGATAGCACGACGCGAGGACCTCGCCACCATGATTGCACTCATGGATGCGGCGATCTCCGAACTCCAGAAACCGTTTCTCAACGATGATCAGATCCGATCCAGCCGCGCAATCATGGGGCTGGACACGCAGCTTGTCGATGATGGCACCTATTTCGTCGTGGAGCACGATGGTGTCCTGGCAGGTTGCGGAGGCTGGAGCCGGCGCGCGACCATGTATGGTGGTGATCAGTCGCCTGGGCGCAACGCGGCACTGCTTGACCCCACCAAGGACGCGGCGCGTGTCAGAGCCATGTATACGCATCCGGACTTTGTCCGATGCGGCGTTGGTCGACTGATCCTTTCCCTTTGTGAAAACGCAGCCAAGGCCGAGGGCTTTGCTCGTGTCGAGTTGGCAGCCACCGTGGCAGGTGAGCCACTGTATCGAGCCTGCGGCTATCGCCCCGCCGAGACATTCTTCGACGACCGTGGCGGCGCTCCGGTGCCGATCCTGATGATGAGTAAGACGCTCTGAGCTAGGGGCAATCGCCGCTGCTGGCGGGCGCTCGCATACACGACGGGAGGACGCTGGAGATGGGACCAGCCATCTGAGCGACCGCAGTGTTCCAAAGTTCGCCTGAACTTCTGCTCCCGGTCGAGTCGGACCTTCGTGGCGGTGTTCGCGAGTCTCCGGAGATGGCGCAACCGCGACCTGAGAGTGGTCGCCTGCGACCGTCAGCTTTGATGCGCATTGCAGCCCGGCAGCATTAGGCCGAAAGCTGACTGACGGTTTGAAGAATCGGAAGGTCAGAAGCGGACGTTGAGGCGCCCCGCGTGAATCGACGTGAACTGACCTGGTGCGGGCATTGGTCCAGTTGCGGCAAATTCAGCGACGCAACGAGCTTTGGCCATCAACTACTGGACGATGAAAATGCGTGTGGTCAGTGATCAGAGGGCCATTCGGGAATGTCTCCTAGCTGCTTGGTCACATCGAGGGTTTCCAGGCGCCGTCAGGACACAGAAGGAAGCCGAAAACAACTGAGCGCAAACTGAACCGCAATTGAGACACAACTGAAACACATCGACGCGCCGCGCGACATGCACGCGAAACGTTTTGGGGGGATGGTCGAGCCTCACCAGAAACCCCGGAGCGTAGCCGATGACACCCGACCAGATTCGACTTGTCCAGGATAGTTTCCACGAGGTCCTCCCGATACGCGTGGCCGCCGCCGCTCTGTTCTATGAGCGCCTGTTCGGGATCGACTCGGACCTTCGCGGCCTGTTTCTGGCGAGCGACATGCCTAGGCAAGGTGCAAAGCTGATGGCGAGCCTGGGGTTCGTCGTGCACGGACTGAACCATGCCAACACCATCCTCCCAACAGTGCGCGAACTCGCCAAGCGTCACGTCACCTACGGCGTCAAGGAGCATCATTACCCGATTCTCGGGCAAGCGCTCATCGACACGTTGGCGGCCGGCCGCGGCGCAGCCTTCACACCGGCGGTCCGGGAGGCCTGGGAGGCAGCCTATGCGTTGCTGGCAAGTGTGATGATCGCCGCTGCCCGAGAGGATCAGCTCGCAGCGTGAGGCATCCGATGCCGGGACATATATTCGCGCTTTGAAACCTGACGCGCCGGTGGCATAGCCCAGCGGCCGGGGTCGACGGTGGCTGTCAATTCCCTAGGTAGCGTAGGCAGTTTAACGGACCCATTCCCTCGAATTCGACCATAATTCGACGGAGGCTCAAACGCTCACTCCCCTGGTCTTATCGCAATCTCCTCCCATCGACGGCGCGAATGGTCGCGTCGCCAGGATGGAGACAAAAATGACCACTATCGATCACGCAAACTATTCCGCCTCGAGAGACAGGCTCGGCGCTATCGGCTTCGCCAAATCCGCGATCCGCCTGGCCTTTCTTGCACTAAAGGTGCGCAGCCAGCGAGCCGCGCTCCATGAGATGCCCGACTACCTGCTCAAGGACATCGGCATCCGCCGCTCTGAGATCAATCACGTCACGTCCATGCGATTTACAATTGCTAACAGCGCTCAAAGCGGTCGCTTGAACGCGAAATGATGCCGATCTGCATTGACCCGGGCCTGCTGAACAGGCTCGGCCCAACGGGCGCGAGAGGTTGTCCCGAAGTCGAGCCAGGCCTTCAACACAAGAATTACTCAACCCCGCAATCCCTGGCGATCCATCGCCGGGGATTTTTTGTGTTTTGAACAAGGCCTGCACTTCTCGCACAAAGTCCGTTTCGCCGCGTGGGAACGGATGGATCAAAGCAAATTCCACGAACGCAACCACACTCGTTCAAACGCTGCATCATCATAAGGGAGCGGTCCGGCAAACTCGCCGCACTATTCACTTGGAGAGAAGACGATGCAACACACAACCAAAGTCTCAAGACCACCATTGAACGGCGTCGACACGCCGAACCTTCTTGCAACGATCAACTTTGTCGCCGGCCAGCCGGAACTGGCCAAATTCCAGTTCCGCGCCCACAACGAGTGGGTCGAAGGCACTCACAGCAAGAGCGTCATGCTCGGCTTCCACGGCGCAGGCCAGGAACAGAAGCATGCCAAAGCCTATTACGCCGACAGCGACCACCCGGCCGTGCTGTGTGGCGCCGATCAGGGCCCCACCCCGGTCGAATGGCTGCTGCATGCGCTGGCGAGCTGCCTGATGTCGGGCGTCGCCAACATCGCCGCGGCGCGCGGCATCAAGCTGACCAAGGTGCGCTGCTCGGTCGATGGCGACATCGATCTGCGCGGTATCCTCGGGATTTCCGACGAGGTCCGAAACGGTTTTCAGAACATCACGGTGGCGTTCGAAATCGAGGGCGATGCGCCGTCCGAGAAACTCCAGCAACTGGTCGAGCAGGCACGGGCACGGTCCGCGGTCTTCGACGTGCTGACGAACGGTGTTTCCGTTTCGGTCGGTGTCAAAACCATCCAGTGATCCACCCGGAAAGACGGTTCGGACGGGTGTCTGAACCGTCGTCCTCCAAAACTGATGGAAACAATATGGAACAGGCTGACGTTGTCATCGTCGGCGCTGGCCAGGCGGGCATCGCCTTGAGCCATTGCCTTCGAAAACGCGGGATCTCGCATGTCGTTCTGGAGCGCGGGCGCATTGGCGAACGGTGGCGGTCCTCGACATGGCGTTCGCTCCGCCTTTTGACGCCCAATTGGCTGAACGCGCTGCCAGGCTCCCCCTATTGTGGCTCCGAACCCGACGGCTACATGAGCCGCGACGCGTTTGTGGAAACCCTGGTTGGCTATGCCCATCAATCGCAAGCGCCGGTGCGCCCGCACGTCGATGTCTTGTCGTGCGAACAGGATGGGCAAGGCTTTAGGCTGCGGACGACCGCAGGCGACTGGTCGGCGAAAGTCGTCGTTGTGGCCACCGGCCATTGTGACGTGCCAAGCATGCCCTTCCCGCCGCATACCGGCGCGGACCAACCGGTCAGCATCCATGCTTCGCAGTACCAAAGTCCCAACCAGCTTGCGTCGGGCGGCGTGCTGGTTGTCGGCGCATCGTCGTCGGGCGTCCAGATAGCCGACGAGCTACGACGCAGTGGCAGACGCGTAATCCTGTCCGTAGGGAAGCACACGCGTTTGCCGCGCATCTGGCGAGACAAGGATATCTTCTGGTGGCTTTACCATATGGGATTCATGTCCCAGCGGCTGGACGATTTGACGGATCCCGACAGCGCCAGACGACAGCCTTCACTTCAACTTGCCGGTCGGGCGGATCGCTCCAATGTCGATCTGGCGACCCTTCAGGGCATCGGAGTCGAACTCACCGGGCGGTTGAATGGCATCTCGAACGGGACAATTGGCTTTGCCGATGATCTCAAAGATAGCGTCACGGCGGCGGACGCCAAGCAGGAGCGGCTCCTTCGCCAGGTCGACCAGTTCGCGGGTCACAAATCCATGGCCTGCGCCCCCGCCCCGATCGAGGTGCCGACGAGCTGCCTCAAGCGCTTGTCGTTCGCGGACGGCATCATCGGCACCATTATATGGGCGACCGGCTACAGCCGCTCGTTTCCATGGCTGAAACTGCCGGCCTTCACCGCCGATGGCGAACTGGCCCACAAGGACGGGATAACAATCATCGCCGGCCTTTACGCGCTTGGCTTCCGCTTTCTGCGCAAGCGCGATTCCAATTTCATTGGAGGCGTTGGGCCGGACGCGCAAGCGATCGCCGACCATGTCTCACACTATCTCGGTCAGAGCGGCCTCAAGGCAGCATAAGGACATACCGATGCTTTCCAACGTCGTCCCCGCACATTCTCACTACGACGCTATCATCGTCGGCGCGCGCTGCGCCGGAGCCTCGACGGCAATGCTGCTCTCCCGGGCAGGATTGCGGGTGCTGGCAGTCGACCGCCAGTCCTATGGATCTGACACGCTGTCTACACACGCACTGATGCGACCAGCCGTCATCCAGCTCTCGCGCTGGGGCCTGCTCCAACCGTTGATTGAAAGCGGCGCGCCAGTGATCGGGTCTACCACTTTTCACTATGGCGAGCAGGAGGTCACGGTGCCCATACGGGCCGAGCCAAATATGCCGGGCCTGATCGCTCCACGCCGCACGGTACTTGACCGCATGCTGATCGACGCGGCACGCGCGGCGGGCGCGACGGTTCTGCATGACACTGCGGTCCATGATCTCGTGTTCGACTCACATGGCCGTGTACGCGGCGTCACGTTCAGGGATGCCGCCGGCCAAACTCGCGAGATAAGGGCCGATATCGTGGTTGGAGCAGACGGGCTCGGCTCGTTTATCGCTCGCAAGGTCGAGGCACGGACGCTGGTGCAGGGGCGGTGCTCGGTGGCACATGTCTTCGCCTACGCCCCCGCGCCGGCGTTCTCGGGATACCACTGGTATTTCGGCCGGAACCTATCCGGCGGCGTGATCCCGACGAATGACGGGCTTGCCTGTATCGTCGCATCCGTTCCGACCGAGCGGTTTGACGCGGAGTTCCGTTTCGATCTTTCCGCCGCACAGCTTGCCCTGGCAGCGCTGGCACCCGGCTTGGGATCGCCGGTCCTCGGCAATGGTGGCAAACGTCTGAAGGCCTTCCGCGGCACACCAGGCCGATTGCGGCAGGCATACGGCCCTGGCTGGATGCTGGTCGGCGATGCCGGCTTCTTCCGCGATCCGCTGACCTCGCATGGTATGTCCGACGCCCTGCGTGATGCCGAAGGGGCCGCGACTGCAATCCTTTCAAATCGCGAGTCCGCATTGTGGGAGTTCCAGGAAATACGCGACAGCCTCGCACTGCCCATCCTTGAGACCACGGACGCCATCGGTGCCTTCGACTGGTCCCTCGAAGAGCTACCTGAACGCCACAGGCGCTTCAGCGAGGCGATGAAATCCGAGGTCGCTGTGCTCTTGGCCCGGGCGGCGCGCGATCGCGAGGTCCCGCCTCTCCCGCAAGGACTACGGGCCTCGCAGGCAGAGGCAATCTGACACGCAAACCAAGGAGCAAGGCAATGCAAACAATCAAACCATCCGGATGGTCCGGAGTCCGGTTCGGACAACCGGAAGTCGGGGCCAGTGCAGAGCGAAGGCGCGTCACTCGGGCTAGCGACATCATTGCGTTCAGCGACATGACCGGCGACAGAAACCCACTCCACTACGATGATGTCCTATCCGCCCGCACCGTATTCGGCCGTCTCATAGTTCAGGGCGGTGTCACTTCCGGTCTTCTCAATGCTCTGGTCGCCGAGGACTTACCGGGACCCGGCAGCGTCTTTCTTGGCGTCGAGTGGAAGTTCCTCAAGGCCGTCGGTATCGGCGAGGAGATCGTCGCACGCGCGCAGGTGCTTAGCGTGCGGGAAGACAAGCCGATCTGCACGCTGTCAACCACCGTCGCAAACTCGGCAGGCGAGATTTGCCTGTCCGGCACGGCAACGACCTACACTGTGCCGCTCAATTAGCCGCCATAGGCTGCCGGGCGGCTTCGCATTTCCATGCTCTCCCACACGCTGTCTCCAACGGGCGGACCGCATGTTCGAGGAACTTAGCGGAATGGTCCGCTGCAAACCAAGGAGCCAATTTATGAACATCTCATTCGGTATCTATGCAACCCCACCATCCACGCTGTGGAAGGACATCCGCAAGGGTCCGCCGCTCGAGGCAGTCCGGGAGCACCTCGACCGGGTGGTTAACTTCAGACGCCTTTGCGAGATCGCTCGCAGGGCTGAGATCCGGTGACGGAGTCCGGGTCGAATGCGATGGCGGGCGTGAAGACACGCCCGCCATCGGTTTGGGTGTTGCGAACCCAAATGCTTCGTCGCTAATGTAAGGCGGACCATACGGTTAGGATAACCGGATTGAGCTCGGCTTTCGAAGTAAGGGTCTTTGGCGACCTCACGGTTCGCCGTGACGGCGAGCCTGTGGCCCTGACGCAATCGCGCAAGACGCGGGCGTTACTCGCCTATCTGGCCGTGCAGCAAAAGCAGCAGCGCCGCGAGTGGCTTTGCGAGATGTTCTGGGACGTCCCTGATGATCCTCGGGGCGCGCTGCGTTGGAGCCTTTCGAAGCTGCGCCAGATCCTAAACGCCGACGGCGAGACCCGGCTTGCGGCCGATCGCAACGTGGTCCAACTGAAGCCGGGATCAATCTGGCTCGATTACGATCTGATCAGGGGCCTGTCGGCCGATGCGGTTGGTTCGCTGCCCACCGAGCGTCTGGAAGCAATCGTCGCGGCTTTCGCCGGAACGTTCTTGTCGGATCTCAATCTGCCTCGCTGCCAGGCGTTCGAAGCCTGGCGTGTGTACTGCTCGAACGAGACCGAGATTCTGCGCCTGAAGGCGCTACGCGCCCTGATCGATCGCCTTGGCGACGAGCCTGAGCGGGCGCTTCCCCACCTGCACACGTTGCAGTCACTTCTTCCGGACGATGATCTAGCAGACGAGATCGCCCGCATTAACGAGCAGGCCCGTATTGCCGTCACCGCTCGCCCGATCGCAACTGGCACGACCACCGGACCTGGCAGCCGGCCGTCAAAGGAACCTCTGGTGCCGGAGCCTGCGCGCGATCTCACACTGTCGCCTTCGACGAAGGTTTCGTCAGACAAGCAGCAGATACGCTACGTCAACTCCCGTGATGGGACCCGGATCGCCTATGCCATCAGTGGGTCCGGGCCGCCAATCGTGCGCGCCTCCCACTGGATGTCCCATCTGGATTTCGATTGGGAGAGCCCGGTTTGGGGACATTGGATCGATGCCCTGTCCAGCGGCTTCACGCTCGTGCGCTATGACGGGCGCCTGAACGGCCTTTCCGACACAGTTTGCGAGGATGTTTCTTTCGATACCTTCGTCGACGATCTCGAATGCGTCGTAGAGGCTGTGGGCCTCGACCGTTTCGTCCTCCTTGGAATATCGCAAGGCTGTGCTTTCTCGGTCGAATACGCCATTCGCCATCCCGAGAAGGTCGCGGGCCTCTTGATTTGGGGGGGATATGTTCGTGGATGGCGAGCGCGTGGGAATGGAGCGGAGATAGTCAGGCGCGAAGCGATCGCCGAGTTGATGCGCAAGGGTTGGGGTCAGGACGACCCGCTGTTCCGCCAAATGTTCACCAACCTGTTCGTACCGGGCGCCAATCGCGTGCAGATGGATTGGTTCAACGAGTTGCAGCGCCGGACACTCACGCCCGAAAATGCGTTGCGGTTGAGCTTTGCCTTTGCCGACGTTGACATATCGCGATCGCTTGAGCGGCTGCAAGTGCCAGCGCTTGTCATGCATGCCAACGGCGACCGGGTCGCGCCCCTCTCAGAAGGCCTGGAGCTCGCCAGAACGATCCCCGGCGCCCGGTTCGTCGAACTGGACAGCGCCAATCATATCCTGCTTGCCGAGGAACCCGCGTTCCGCACCTTTGTCGTTGAGGCGTCGGCATTTGCAAACGAAGTGCTTCAGGCGCAAACGGTCGTTGCGGTCGACCCGAGGACCCGGCGACAGGCAACGATCCTGTGCGCCGATTTCCAATACGCCGAACCGGTGATGGAGAGCCTGCCTCCCGACCTCGCGCTGGAGCGGGTCGATCCTTTCCTCACGCAGGCCACCGCACTCGTGCGCGACAACGGAGGAACGGTTCTGGCGATTTCTGAGAACGAGCTGGTCGCGTCGTTCGGCGCGCCCGAGCCGCTCGAAGGACATGCAGCGCTTGCCTGCCGGACCGCACTCGCGTTGCGCGAGCTCGCGCTGCGCCACGGCGATTGGATGACCGGCGTTCGTGCTGCCCTGGACACAGGCATCGTGATCGTCGGCCCGGCACGTGACCGGGCTTTGGAGGTGCGCGGCGGGCCGGTGTCCGTGGCCCATACGCTGAGCCAGGCGTTGGGGCGCGATCTCGTGGTGGCAACCGCCAGGACCCGGGCATCGGCTGGCGGCTTCGTCAGCATGGAAGCGCTGGCAGCGCCACTTCTGTCGGAATACCCGAAGAACCAGCGGCTCTTTGAAGTGAGCGAGATCAGGCGGGGCCGCTCGCGCTGGCAGTTGCGCGCCGAAACGCAGCTGTCGCCTTTCGTCGGCCGCGAGATGCAGCTGCAGATTCTGAACAAGGCCTGGCATGACGTATTCGACGGCGAAGGTCAGACGGTTTTCGTGGTCGGCGATCCCGGTCACGGCAAGTCGCGTGTCACGCATGAATTCGTTGGCGCCATCCCTCACGATGACGCTGAGAATCTGGAGGTCGGCGCACTCGAAACGGACCTGCGCAGCGGCTTCGTCGTAATTCGGAAGCTGCTGCAAACCCTGTTCGGCGTGGGCGACACCGAAGCGCCGCCGATCGCAATCGAAAAGATACTGGCCGCGCAAAGCGCGCAAGGCTTCGATGAGCGGCTCCTCGATCCGATCATGGCAGTCATGGAGCTGCCCGTTCAGGATCCGAACTGGGCTATCATTTCTGGCCAGGAGCGATCCCGGCGCATGCAGGAAGCAGCGGTTGGGCTTCTGCTCTTCCTTGGCCGCAGGAAGCCCGTCGTTCTCCTGGTCGAGGACCTTCATTGGATAGACGCCGAGAGTGAGGGGGTCCTGGTGCGGCTGGCGCAGGCACTGCCCACTGTCCGCTGCCTGCTTATCCTGACCTGTCGGCCCGAATACGATCGCGGTGCCTTCGCCGCTGCAGGACCTTCCGAAATCCGCCTGCCGGCCTTCAATACGGCCGAAGCAGCAGCATTTCTTGACTACCTGGTTGGCAGGGACCCTGAGCTCGAGCGGCTCCGCGGCGCGGTCTCGGATGCGTGCAAGGGCAATGCATTGTTCCTGGAAGAGACCGTCCACGCCCTCGCCGAGACCGGCAAGCTGGAAGGGGAGCCGGGCCGCTACCGGCCTTCTGGCGAGGTCGACGAGATCGTCGTTTCGGCGAGTATCCAGACGATCGTCGACGCTCGCTTCGAACGTCTCGACAAGGACGCGAAGCGGGTGGCCGAGGTCGCCTCGATCTTCGGCGGAGAGATTCCGGTGCCCTTGCTACGAAGGATGGCGGCGCTGTCGAGCCTGCGCTTCGATGCCGCCCTCCAGAATTTGAAGAAGGCCGATCTCCTGGTGGAGCTTCAGGTTTTTCCCGAGGCTTTCGTCCGCTTCAAGCACGTCCTCATCCGAACTGCTGTGTCAGGACGTATCGTATCGTCGGCGCTCATCGAGCTCCACAGAACTGCGCTTGCCGAACTGAAGGCCCATTACGCGGACCGGCTTGAGGAGCACAGCGAACGCCTGGCCAGACACGCGCAACAGGCTCAACTCTGGGACGAAGCCGTCGGCTATCTTCTGATCTCGGCTCGCAAGGCGATCAGGCGGTCGGCGCACGTCAGTGCACTTGAGCAGCTGGACCTTGGGGTCAGGCTGCTGAGGAGCAACGATGTCGCCGACGCCGATGAGCAAGAGATCGAGTTCCAGCTCGCGAGGGGCGTGGCCCTCATGGCGGCCCGTGGTTGGGGTGCGACCGAAGTGCTCGCCGCATTCGAGCGTGCCGAGGAACTTTGCGGCAAGATCGGCGACCAGGCGCGTCTGTTCACCGCGCTGCGCGGGAGAGCCCAATACTACATGCTTAGCGGTAAGCCGGCAGCGGCGCAGGAACTCGCCTGCCGATGGGCTGGCATGGTTAAGGACGACAGCGATCCCGGTCTCGCGATCGAAACCGAGCACATGTTCTGGACCAACAATTTCTTCCTTGGGGAGACGGCGGCGGCCCATGGCCATGCGGAACGCGCCATCGGCCTCTACGACCCCGACCGCGATCATTATCTGACGTACAAATACTCCGGTCATGACCCGGGCGTCTGCTGCCGCTGCTTCGCGGGATTGTCAGCCTGGCTGGCCGGCGAGCCGGATAAGGCAAGGCTAAGATGCGAAGACGCAATCGGACTCGCCGGACGTTTCGAGCATCCGCTGAGCATGGCACTTGCGTATTGGGGGACCAGCTACCTCCATATGTTCGCGGGTGAGCCTGCGGCCGCGCTTCGGGCGGCGGAAAGCGAGCTGCAGATAGCAGAGAAGTTCCAGTTGCCGCTCCTTATCGGCCAAGCCGCGTTCCAGGTTGGATGGGGGCAATTCCGGCTCGGGGAACGGGAGGCTGGCCTGCGCGGCATGGAGGAAGCTATATCTGCCATTCGCCGGACCGGCGCTGAAATGGGGCTGCCCTATCTGATAGGCCTTTACGCCGAAGCGCTGGGCGACAGCGGCAGGCTGGACAGCGCTCGCAAGTCGGTTGAAGCTGCCCTCGAACTCGGCCGCTACAACGGAACCTATTTCCAGCTCGCCGAAGTACTTAGGATCGAAGCCTGTATCCGCGAAAGGAGCGGTGGCGGCCCTGACGAGATCGAGAAGATGCTCCACGAAGCTGCGAACGTCGCTACCTTGCAGCGTTCCGCGATTGGCCAACTGCGTATCGCTGTGGAACTCGCTCGCTGTCTTCGAAGCCGTGGAGATGTCGAGAAAGCGCGTGAACTTATCGCGCCTCACGGCGAGCTGGTCGGCAAGCTCGACGATAGCCCGGATGCGCACGCGGCGCGTGAGTTGTTCTAGCGAGCGTGGCTATATCCAATGGTAGAGAAAATCACTCCCGCGCTTGCTCATTCTTCCCTGAAGTCCTGCAGCGAAGCAATGGCGCAAGTCTTCCTCGCCGCGCAGATGCTTCACACGACCGATCAGGCCCGGCTTGACCCAAACCGTAGCCGGCCGCTTCATGCCCTTCGGCGCCGTTGATGGCCGCACACGAACCTTCCGCATCGTGGGCGAGGAGAGGCCAACCCGTCTCAAGCTTCCATATCGCATGGTTCACCGATTGCCATCGCGCTGATTGGCACAGGAGTTGGCGAGATTGTCCAGTTAGGGCACCGCCAACTTGAGATAGTGTCCATTTCTTAGTTTGACCTCGGGGTATGGAGTGCGACCGAGTTGCAGGCAGCACCTCGCGCAGTCCGTACGGGTTGTGTGCGTCAAGTTCTGCAAAAAGGGGCGGCCATGTCGCTGGTCATGCGGCTTGGCGCAGAGCGAGCTTCT
>NZ_VFTC01000042.1 GCF_007003975.1 Mesorhizobium sp. WSM4306 | reverse complement strand
TCAGGTGACGTGAACAATCACCAGCCTGCCATGACCGCCCTCTCTCAGCGAATTTGCAGAACTCTCAGTACACTACCTCCGTACGGTACTCCTCGCCGGGGGTAGTCGGCCCCGCGTCCCGCCTCTGGCGGCGCTATGCTGACGCTCCTTCGGCTACCCTCTTAACCGGTTTCGTCATTGCAGTCGGTCCCGCGTCGCGCCTGCGGCGCCGCTATGCTGACGCTCCTACGGCTGCGTTTTTCCTTAGGGGAAGCCGGGCATCCGCCTTCTCTGCACAAACGAAATCCCATACGGCAGAGACCATTGGCAACAAAGGGCGACAGCCTCACCAGGGAGAGATGGTCTTGGCCATCTCTCCCCCGCGAGTGCCGCCTGCGCAGAGCGGGGCCGCCCGCTCGCAAGGCGGCGCTGACTGATCATCCGCCGAACTGATCCGATCCGCCCCGCTCGACGCGCAGCCCAGCTCCGCTCGCCGGCATTCGCCCCCTTCTCTGCCGCGCGCTCACGCGCCCCCGGAAGGCATGCCGAGGGGCATGCCTTCGGCATGTAACGGGAAAGGACCAGAACCATGACCATCAATGCAAAGAATGCGGAAACCACGATAGCCGGCGAAAGCGGCACGGGGGTTTTCATTCCGCTGAACAAGCTGAAGAAGTCGCCTCGCAATGCGCGCAAGACGCCGCATAGCGAGGCCATCATCGAAGCCTATGCGGCAAGCATCGCCGCCAAGGGCATGCTGCAAAACCTTGTGGTCGAGCCTGAGCTTGACGGCGAGGAGGCGGAAACCGGCTTCTATCTCGTCACCATCGGTGAAGGCCGCAGGCTGGCGCAGCTTTTGCGCGTGAAGCGCAAGGAGATCAAGAAGACCGAACCGATCCGCTGCGTCATCGACATCAAGAACGATCCGCATGAGATCAGCCTGGACGAGAATGTCACGCGCGAGAACATGTCGCCTGCTGATCAGTTCGAGGCATTCCGACGTCTCAGCGAGGAACGTGGCTGGGGCGCTGAGGAAATTGCCGCCCGCTTTGGGATCACCGCTCATGTCGTGCGCCAGCGCCTGCGGCTCGGCGCTGTCAGCTCCAAGCTGATGCAGGTTTATCGCGACGGCGGTCTGACGCTCGACCAGTTGATGGCTTTTGCCATCGCTGATGATCACGCCCGGCAGGAGCAGGTTTTCGAAAACCTCAGCTACAATCGCGAGCCCTACCTCATCCGCCGCGAACTGACGCGAGCCCATGTCGCGGCTAGCGACCGACGCGCCGTCTTCATCGGTGCGGCGGATTATATCGACGCCGGCGGCATGATCATCCGCGATCTGTTCACCGATGATCGCGGCGGCTTCTATGACGATCCGGCTTTGCTCGACCGCATGGTCATCGAGAAGCTGCAAGGCATCGCCGAAACCATCAGCCAAGCCGAGGGCTGGAAATGGGCTGATGTCCATATCGACTATCCGCATGCACACGGTCTGCGTCGTCACTACCCGCAGCCCGTGGTTTTGTCGGAAGAAGATGAAGCCGCCTATCAAACGGCATTCGAGACGTTCAACCAACTGACAGAACAATGGAGGAGTGCCGAGGAATTGCCCGACGATGTCGATCAGCGTTTCGGCGAGCTTGAAGCTGAGATCGAACGCATCGATGCAATGCGTCACGCCTACGACCCGGAGGTCGTCGAGCGCGGCGGCCTGTTCGTTATGCTCTCCCATGACGGGACCGCGCGTATCGAACGCGGCTTCATTCGCGCCGACGACGAATTTCCAGTACCGGAAGGAAGCGACGAAGGCCACACCATCAATGGCGATGGCGAGATCATCGAGGCGGATGCCAGTTCGGACCCCGATCGTGGAAACGATGAAGACGCTGAGGAGGACGGCAAGCCGCTTTCCGATCTTCTCGTCCGCGACCTGACTGCCCACCGGACGCTAGGCCTTCGCCTTGCGCTCGGCGAGCAGCCGGACATTGTCCTTATCGCTGTCACGCATACACTCGCCGCGCAGGCCTTCTATCAAGGCATGGAAGCCCATTGCCTGGAAATTCGACCGACGAGCACGTATCTCGGCGGCCACGCCGATGGCATCGAAGACACGGCAGCGGCCAAGGCGCTCGCGGATCGGCATGCGGGATGGGCGGCTGACATGCCGGCTGACGTGGCGGACCTGTGGGGCTTCATCGTCGGGCTTAATCCTGCCAGCGTCATGGCGCTGTTTGCGCATTGCGCGTCACTGACGGTCAATGCGGTGAAACAGCCTTGGGAGCGCAAGCCCCGCGCCCATGAGACGGTGGACCGGCTGGCGGCAGCGCTTGGGCTCGACATGACGGCACATTGGACACCTACCGTGCGCACCTATCTCGGACGGATCACCAAGGCGAACATCCTCGCGGCAGTCAGCGAAGCCGTCAGCAGCGAAGCGGCGGAAAGGCTTGCGGCGTTGAAGAAGCAGCCGATGGCCGAAGCTGGCGAGCAATTGCTGGCCGGGACCGGCTGGCTGCCCGCGCTGCTGCGGACCGTGGAGCCCGCGACGGTTGCTGACCCGCTAGATATCGAAGCAGGGGACACCATCGCGGACGAGGCTTCCGCAGCCGACCAAGTCTCCTTGGACGATGCACATGCGGCCTGTTCCGAGGGCGACGACGCGAGCGAGGCAGGTGAGGGCTTCGACGTCGCTGCCGAATGAACGGCAGAACCCGGAGCCGTCAAGGCGGGTCCGGACACCGTTGAAATTTTCCGGCCACGCTGTCCAGCGTGGCCGGGACCTCGACCGCACGACATGGACCGGCAGACGGTGGTGGCTCCTCTCTTGGCGATGCCTCGTCCACCGCGAGCTTCTCTCAAGATCGTCGCGAATCGCACGGCAGCCCATCTGGTCAGCTTGGAACGTATGCGCCCGTTGCGGCGCTCGACTAAGGCTCGCATAGATCGGGACGGGGAAGCTCGGATCGCCGTCTTGCTGGATGTGAAGGTCTGCCCTCTTGGCTGCAGGTTCTTTCCATGGTGCGACAGGCGGGGCGCCCGGCAGTGAGCGCGGTGTGCTTGCGATTTCCATTTGTCTCAGCGGACAGCAATCACTGCCTGCCGGCAGATGTGAGTACTTTCAGACCGGCCGTGACTCTCTTGCGATCTGAGGGCGAAGCACTACCACGTAGCCACTGTGGTGGTTCCTCCTGTCTGCTAGCAGGCCACACCACTGCGTCCTCGAATGGCTTGGGTCTGACCGAAGACCGGCTTCGCCTCGATCGTCTTCCTGCAACGCCCAGCACTGACTTTTTTCCGCCGCCGGCCGAGAAGGCCGGCTTTTGCATCGCGAAACAAAAAAGCCATCGCTGGCCGCCTTCCACTTCGTTCCAGCCCGAAGGACCACCCCATTGCGCAGGCGCAACGGGGACCCCGGTGGGTGCAGACCGATCGTCTCCGGTCTCAAGACCTCCATCGAGGTCGCGATGGGCGCGGCCCGATCAAACGGAAGGAACCACCACAATGGCCACCATCGGCATGTTCACCAGCACCGCAAAGGGCTTCAAGGGCTCGGTCAAGACCCTCAACCTCAACGTCAAGGCAGTCGATTTCGTCCCGGCCGAAGGCGACAACGAAAAGGGTCCGGACTACCGCATCTTCGCCGGCGCCACCGAGTTCGGTGCGGCATGGAAGAAGACCTCGCGAGAGGGCCGCGACTACCACTCCGTCAAGCTCGACGACCCGAGCTTCCCCGCTCCGATCTACGCGAGCCTGGTCGAGACCGAAACGCAGGGCGAATTCTCCCTCATCTGGTCCCGCCGCGCCGCCGAGTGAAATCGGCACCAAGCAGAACGAAGCCCCGTCCGGCGGACGGGGCTTCGCCATGTTCAGATCCGCCACCGCCCAAAACATAGTCAGTTCGATGCGGCAGGCTAGGCCTTGGCAGCAACTTTGCGCAGTTTCTTAACCGGAGATGTCGCGACCACCGGCGCGGTCGCCGCGGCGGCCACACGAGCTGTCCGTTTCGGTTTGGGCTTCACCGCCGGTGCAGGCTCTGCAGCCTTGCGGCCAAGCCCGATCGCCTTAGCCAGCACCGAGCGAGCGGCAGCATAGTTCGGCGCCACCATCGGATAATCAGAAGGCAGGCTCCACTTCGCCCGGTATTCCTCAGGGCTGATATTGTAATGCGTGCTGAGATGTCGCTTCAGCGATTTGAATTTTTTCCCGTCTTCCAGGCAGATGATGTAGTCCGGTGTCACTGACTTCCTGATCGACACCGCTGGCTCCAGTTTCACCACAGGCTCAGCCGCAGGCGGGCTGATCCCCTGCAGCGCGGCATGAATGTCGCCGATGAGCTTGGGCAGTTCCGCGACCGGCACCGGGTTGTTCGCGACGTAAGCGGCGACGATATCAGCAGCGATGGAGACGAAATCAGCTTTGTCCTGCTGCTCGTTTGAAATGGTCATGGATCTTTTCCTCTTGGTCATCGGATAGGCAGGCGTGTTGGCGAACAGGTCTTTTTCGCCAAACAAGAAAATAATTCGTTAGTCCTCCAACACTGCTCGTCGCATTGTGAAATTTCAAGGCGGTGCGCTTCGCTGCCTTTGTTCGCAGGGGCGGCGGACGAACTTGCCCATAGCCTCCAGGGAAGCGAGGGGACTTTCCCTCGCTTCCCCGCCATTGCCGTCTGTTGCAGAGCAGGGCCGCCGGCTCGCAAAGCGGCTGACTGATCACCACAACTCTCAAAATCAAGCCCGCTTCGCTCGACCGCGCAGCCCGGCTCCGCGCGACCGCATTGGCCCCCATCACTCCCGCGCGCTCACGCGCCCCCGGAAGGCATGCCGGGGGACATGCCTTCGGCTTTGACAAAAAAGGAGTGAGCAAAATGAACATGATCACGAACACTAATGGCACCGGCAACGGCCAGCAGCAGCCTGTTTCCAGCGGCTTTCGCGTGGACATCTCGCGCGGCGAGCGTGTCGGTCGCGTGTCGTCGGAATGGTTTTCGCGCCCCGACGATGAGCGCTATCTGTCGCTTACCGAGCTCTACGCTGCCGTGCGCGCCCGCGCGGATCGCGCCACCGCCCGCACTGTGGAGAGCCGGGCAGTAAGGGTTGAGGCCAGCCGCGACAATGCGGAAAGGCTTGCGCTCATTGTGCCCGGACAGGACCAGCCGACAGCGCCCACACATTGGAGCTTCGGCCAGCTGTGCAGCCTTGTCGGTGCACCCTCCACATACATGCGCCAGCTTCCGTCGCCGCTGGCAGGCATCAACCTGCAGCACGGCCTGCTTTCCCATCGCGCCGAGCTTGTGAAAACCTTGGAAACGGAAGACGGACGCATCGAGCTTCGCGCGGTCACTGGCCCGGACTATGGCCGCATCTGGGACCATGAGCTTGTCGCGGCGGTCATGAAGATTGCGGGCAACGGCACCGGCGACACCATGTGGAAGGTGCCGGGCGTGCTGGATTGGGCGACCATGAGACACAATCCCTGCGTCGACATCACCAAGGACACCACAACGCTATACGCCAGTGACCGCGACGTATTCCTGTTTCTGGTGGACGACACCCACCCCATCGAGGCCGGACAGTTGCCGAACGGAGAGCCGGATTTGTATTTCCGGGGCTTCTATTGCTGGAATTCGGAAGTCGGCAGCAAAACCCTTGGCATCGCATCCTTCTATCTTCGCGCGGTTTGCATGAACCGCAACCTTTGGGGCGTCGAAGGTTTCGAAGAAATCAGCATCCGGCATTCGAAATTTGCTGCGCAGCGTTTTGCCCACGAGGCAGCACCCGCCTTGACGAGCTTTGCCAATTCCAGTCCGGCTCCGTTCATCGCCGGCATCAAGGCTGCCCGCGAAAAGATCGTCGCGCGCAGCGATGACGACCGCGAAACGTTTCTGCGCAAGCGCGGTTTCTCCAAGGGGGAAACCGGCAAGATCATCGAAGCAGTTTTGCAGGAGGAAGGCAGGCCACCGGAAAGCATCTTTGATTTCGTGCAAGGGATGACCGCGCACGCTCGTACCAAATCCCATCAGGACAGCCGGCTTGAGCTTGAAGGAAAAGCGAAGGCATTGCTCGAAAAAGCGACCTGACCGTCCGACACTGCGCGGCCGGACGTCCGGCCGCGCAAACACAGTTTGCCGTCGATCTGCGAGCACGGATCGACTGTCACGGCCGCGCCACGGTGCGCCGCCGCTCGCCGTGCTCCGCCCGGCTCGCGAGGCGACTGTGGCCATATTTGCTGTCGAATGCATTTTTGGACTTATCTATCGTCCCGCCAGTCCGCAACGATTCGGTCAGAGCTACCTAGCATCGACTTACCGTTTTGATGGTCTGATGAGCTCGCATGGATCCACCTTAAGCGCAGCCGCGATTCTGCCGAGAACACTGACACTCGCCGAGACTCGAGCACGCTCGATCGATCCGACGTAACGCATACTCAGCCCAGAGCGGGCTGCCAGTTCCTCCTGCGTCACATCCTGATCATGGCGCAAACGACGCAGATTGATCGCCATGATCTCCTTGAGATCCATGACGACTATGGACCAGAAGAGGAACTATCGTTCTAGGAATGATCGTTCCTATTCGCTATAGGAGGTGTCCGATCTGAAGAATGGTTCTGTTGAAGCTGGACAGTTCATACTGTGCTTAAACCTCTGCTCGATCCCGATGTCGCCGACGTAGCGCCAGACGCCTCCATCCTGACGGGCTACGACGAGGAGCGTCTCCTCACGTACATCCGCCTTCTCGATGCCGCAGCCGAGGATGCCGACTGGCGCGAAGTGGCCAAGATCGTTTTGCACATCGATCCCGCGAAAGAGCCGGAACGGGCATTCCGCGCATGGGAAACGCATCTGGCGCGAGCCCGATGGATGACCACCAGCGGCTATCGATATCTCCTGGCGGGCGGTGCGCCAAACTAAGGCCTCTCAAACTGGGAGCTGTGCTGAATCAGCAAAGCGGTTTGCCAACTCTCTGACTACCCAAACGGACCGTCGCCTCGGAAGCTGATTGCGAAGCTCGCGACCCAACGCGGGCCTCAGATGAGGACCGTTGCCATGTCGCGAAGCGATTGGACCGATCCGGCGGCATACGAGCATATGCGCGGCTATGAAGCCGACGAATTCGCCGCCGAGTATCTGATCCGGAACGATGATTTCGTTGCCGAATGCGACCGGCTGGCGTCCCGCCTAGTGACGGTAGGAGAACTCGCGGGCCCCCCCGACTTCGCCGCTCGCTGGGGCGCGCGATTTCACAATCTCTGCTAACGAGCGTCTATCACCCAAACACATCGTCTGGACAGAACAGGCCTCGCCCCGGGTTCTTCGCGCGACAAAGTTAGCGGCTTTCGCGGGCTCTTCGCGACCCGCCGTTCGACTTACTGAACTCAGCACTGCCCACACCTGGACCGAGGCGGAGCAACGTCATGTCGTGTGGCCGAGCACTTCCGAGAAGCACCACATCCTCGTCGATACGCCGGACGGCGCCCAAAGCATCGATGCCATTGTGCTACGGCTCGACGAGAACTTCGAAACCCGTCTCGACGCAGCCCGCCGGTTCTGGCGTGCGCTGAACGACCGACCGCCCGGTGTCCCCTATGGCTCCCTGCCGCAACAGACGAAGCTGAGGCACATCCTCAATCTGCGCGCCCATGATGCGAGGCGAGCGAAGGCGGCCAACCGGCGGATCGCCGAAGAGCTTCTGTCCCGCAATCCCATAGCTGCGCGCGACTGGCGCGACCATCATCTTCGCCACAAGGTGCGAGCGATCCTGCGACGCGCCGACCGCCTGGTCATGGGCGGGTATCGCGACCTTCTCCTCTATCCCCAAAGTCGCAACCGAAAATCCGACTGCTGAGATTTTCGGCAAGGGGTAGCAAAAACGCTTCCCTGATCTTTGCCCTCCCTCCCTTTTTCTCAATTCAGCCATCGTCCGTTTTGCGCGTCCCGGCAGGCCAGGACGACAGCAGAACCGAATGGAGATCGAGCGATGTCGAAGGGTCCCGCGGACGCGCCCCATAAATACCTTCGGACGAAGGAGGCCGCGCCAGTCGTCGGCCTCTGCGCCCGGACACTGGAAAAACACCGGACCTACGGCACCGGTCCCAAATATCGCAAGGTCGGTGGCCGCGTTCTCTACGACATCGATGACCTGCACGCCTGGATCGAGCTTGGCGCGCGCACATCCACCAGCGATACAAACGCCACCTATGTTCCACCCGCCAAGCCGCACGCGGCCCGCGCGCCGGCCTATGCCGGCAAGTCGCGCTGAGACATCCAGGTTCGAGGAACTGCTATGCGGCCCCCACAGTCCGACCTGGAACCGATTGCGCTGTTTCATGCGCGCCCCGGCAAGATGGCGTTGCGCGATGCGCAGGATCTGATGGCCTGGCCGTTCTTCTCGCTCGCCAAATCGCGCCGCATCACGCCGATCGATTTCCGCATGGGCCAAGTCGCCATCCGCGTCGAGGCGACTATCGAACACGGTATGGCGACGATCTGGGATGCGGACATTCTGATCTGGGCCGCCTCGCAGATTGTGGATGCCCGTGACAATGGGTTGCGAACCTCGCGCATGATGGCGGCAACGCCACATGAGATCCTGACCTTCGTCGGCCGCGGCACGTCAGCCCGGGAATATCTGCTGCTCAAGGCTGCACTCGACCGGCTTCAGTCGACCACGGTCGCCACCTCGATCCGTCAGCCGACCGAGCGGCGCATGCACCGCTTCTCATGGATAAACGAATGGAAGGAGCGGGCCGACCATCGCGGACGACCGCTCGGCATCGAACTCGTCCTACCCGATTGGTTCTACGCCGGCATCATGATCGACGCCTTCGTGCTTACCATCGACCGCGCCTATTTCGACCTGACCGGCGGCATCGAGCGTTGGCTCTATCGCCTCGTGCGAAAACATGGCGGCCGACAGGCGCACGGCTGGTCGTTTACCTCCGCCATCTCCACATCAAATCCGGCAGCCTCTCAGCCTACAAGCGCTTCGCCTTCGAAGTTCGCGGCATCGTTCGCCGGCAATCCCTCCCAGGTTATTGCCTTGCACTTGGCGCAACCCAAACCGGCGAGCCGCTGCTCACCTTCAAGGCCTGTCACCGGGATCCGTTCAACCGCTTCAGGAAGACAAGGACGTCGGAGGACAGCCTGTGAATCAACTCGTCATTTCAGGAACCCGACGGCATGGAATTTCGGGAACCCGATCCTCGTCATTTAGGGAACCCGAACGCTCCTCAACCCACGGAACCGGAAGCCGAATTCGCGCCGCTAACTTATCTAACTTAGAATCCTCCGGATTCTTTCTAACGGGACGTGCAGTTCCGAACGCCTATGAACGACCTTGGCCACGAGGCTACCGGTTCGCATCTGGCGGGATCCTCCCACAAGGGAGGACGGCATGAGCGAGCTCACCTATGTTGAACTGCTCTGGCTGAAGAAGCGGATCGAGAACTACATCCGCTTCGGCAAAACCGTCGAGAACAGGATTATCGACAGAAGCCGGCGCGTCGTCGCTTTCGCGCCTGGCAGCATCTTCGCGTTCGTCCGCTGGACGGCCAACGATTTCGGCACCATCGCCTCGCGCATCGACATTCTGCGCGCTGTCGGCGCCCGCAAGCGCTGCTCGACCGTCGCCTATGTGCGGCCCGGCGCCGACATCCTGCTGACCGCCATTGGCTGGCCGAACGTCGAGCGCGTGCTGCTGGTCATCGACGCTATCGAAGCAATCGGCATCGATGCCGTCGACGTCTCGCCGGAATATTGGCGGCACGTCCACAGCCGTCTCGCGACTCGCGAGAACCCTCGGCCGTACACACGGCAGCGGCATGAAGCGTGGCTGTTGCGCCGGCGGATCGAGCCATGAGCGCGCGCGGCAAGATCGTCGCAGCAATGCTCGCTGGTGCGGCGTTGACCGTCGGCCCGGCCTTGAGCAGACATGCTCCCTGGGTGATCTGGAACGCGTCTGCGAGCGTTCCGATCGGGCTCTATCGCGTCCAATCAGCTCACGGGATCGGTGTCGGCGATCTCGCCGTCGTCATGCCGCCCGAACCGCTGGCGAGCTTCCTCGCTGAGCGACGATATCTGCCGCACGGCGTACCGCTCTTGAAGCACGTCCTGGCGCTCGGCGGTGAAACCGTCTGCCGCCAAGGGGCGGCCATCATCGTGCACGGCAAGACCTTTGGATATGCGCACGAGCGCGACAGTCGTGGCCGACCACTGCCCGCCTGGCAAGGCTGCCGTGTGCTTGTCGACGGCGAAGTATTCCTCATGAACTGGGATGCCGCCGACAGTTTTGACAACCGCTATTTCGGCCCGCTGCCAGTCACCGCCATCGTTGGTCGGGCGGTTTCTCTCTGGACCGTCGACCGCATTCCTACGGCACCGGATGCTTCCGGCGAACCGGCTACCGGCGAGCCGTGACGGCTCGTTTCCCCCACCACGAAAGGAGATCAGCATGAGTCAGATCGGCATCTTTACACGCAACGACGACGGCTTCTTCGGCAACATCTGCACGCTGACGATCGACGCCAAGCTTTCCATCCTGCCTGTCGAGAAATCAGACGCTAAACACGCGCCCGAACACCGCATCTATTGCGACGGCGTCGAAATCGGCGCGGCATGGGACCGCACCGGTGAGAAGGCGGGCGCGTATCTCTCTGTGCTCATCGACGACCCGTCGTTCACGCAGCCGATCCGCGCGAACCTGTTCCAGGCTGCCACCGAAAAGGACGTCTGGAACCTGCACTGGAGCCGACCCTCGAAGCGCGAAGAGCGAGCCTGAAGTCCAATGCCTCGATCGCGCTACATCAGCCCTGCATGTTCAAACCCTTTGATCGATCGGGCGCTGGTCAAACCCTTCGACCCGATCGCCCGTCAGGCGGCCGGCGCGCGCAGCGAAGGTCAAGGGCGGCCGGCTGCTTCTCCATCGATTGATGTCTTGTTTGCGCTGCCACACCTGGGAAGCATGTCCGGTCGGCGAAGCCTTGCCCTTGACGGAAGCGAGCACGGCGGCAGGCTGTCGGCGTGTCGGGAAAGTGGTGCGCGCGGTACCGTTCGCCAGTGCATGGCGATGCTATCGGTATGCACGTTGCTCATGCTTGATTGTGCGGCCTACCCGGCGGAAGCACCGCCGCAATCGGCGCTAAAATCCTGCGCCGGAAGAGCGGTCGGTGCCAGCGGAGAGTGGTCCGGTTACATCTGTGAGGCCGCCAAACGTTTTGATCTTCCCGAGCGCCTGATCCGCGCCGTGATGCATGTCGAGAGCGGCGGGGATGCCCGCGCCGTCTCGTCCGAAGGCGCAATGGGCTTGATGCAGATCATGCCCACCACGTGGGAAGACCTGCGCATCAAACACAATCTCGGCAACGATCCATTCGCGCCCCGTGACAACATCCTGGCCGGAGCGGGCTATCTCCGCGAGATGCTCGACCGGTTTGGTCCGAAGGGATTTCTCGCCGCCTACAATGCCGGACCTCAACGCTATCAGGAGCATCTTTCCAACGGTCGCCGGCTGCCCCGTGAGACAATCGACTACGTTGCGAAGCTTATGCCGCTGATCAACGGAGCGGTTGAGATTCCGTCCCGCTCGCGCAGATTGGGAAGCGATTCTAGCGCAGATCGGCCGCGGCTTTTTGAGCGCGGCGCTACTGCGATAAATGACGCCGTTTCGCGCGGCAGCGGAGGCGTCGATCGCGTCGACCAGACTGTGTTCACGGAGATCCGTTCAGCCGACATGCCGTCGCGGATCGACACTGCGGTGAACGATCTGACGGCGCTTGAACCGGCGCCGTATACTGCGCCGAAAGATGCTGACTCCTCACTGAAGCCGTCTGCGAAAAACCTCTTCATCGCACGATCTCTCGGTGCATCGCGATGATCGCTGGATCTGTCGCAAATCGCACTCCGGCCTGTTCTGTCGCGCGATTAGCGGCGGGAGTGCAGTTCATCGGGGAAGTCGGGGAGGGATGGCAAGATAAAAGGCCGCGATGTGCGGCTCGGTCGGTTGGTTGTTTAGATTGGCCTTTTTGTAATTTTTCGCACATCGCGTGCGATGCCAACACATCGCCAGAGGCGCTTTTCTTCAATCAATTCAGTGGAAATAGCACCTCGTGGGCCAATCGCCGGTGAGCCGCGACGAGCATTTCCGTATTCGGCCCGGCCGCGTCCGCTCACGCCAGGACCAACGGTCAAGGCCCTTCATCGCCCAGGCGCTCGCCGCCGCGCAGAAAGCTGGCGGGCGCATCTCGCGTGACGGGAGGATCACGGCCGGGCGCGGCTCTCGCTTCGGGCGCGGCCATGTTGCGAGCATCCGTGCCAATCGCCTGATCACCATCCGCTCTCGCTCAGTGACGGTCAAGGCGCTGGTGGTCCGCCACAGGGGACAGAATGGGCCACTCGCTAGACATCTGAATTATCTACGTCGCGAGGGCGTCACCCGCGACGGCGAGACGGCGCGCGTGTTCGGACCGGAAACCGAAGTCGTGGACGTGAAGGATTTTGCGGAGCGCTGTAAGAACGACCGGCATCATTTTCGCTTCATCGCCTCGCCAGAAGACGCCGTCGAAATGGCTGACCTGAGAGGGTTCACTCGCGAGCTAATGGCCCAAGTGGAAAAGGATCTCGGGACGAAACTTGATTGGCTGGCGGTCGATCATTGGAACACCGATAATCCACATGTCCATGTCATCCTTCGCGGCCGAGCAGATGACGGTCAAGACCTCGTCATCTCGCGCGACTACATCAAAGATGGCATGCGCGGCCGCGCACAGGACTTGATCACTCAGGAGCTTGGTCCTCGCACTGATCTCGACATCCGGCGGTCGCTCCTTCAGCAGATCGAGTCAGAACGTTGGACGCAACTCGACCGGCAGCTTGTTCGCGATGCCGGCCGATATGGCATTATCGACGTCGCGCCTTCACCAGACCAGCAGCCCGACGAATATCTGACGCTGAAGGTCGGTCGGCTGCGCAAGCTGGAGGCCTTGGGACTTGCCGACGAAATCCGTCCTGGTCAGTGGACGATGGCAGAACAGGCCGAGATAACCTTGCGGGGGCTTGGCGAGCGGGGCGACATCATAAGGCGCATGCATCGCAGCCTCGCTGAGAACCGGCTCGACAGAGGTGCTGTCGAATACGTGCTTGCTGGCGAGCAGAGCGCAACTCCGGTCATCGGACGTCTCCTGGAACGCGGCCTTTACGATGAACTCCGCGGCTCGGCTTACGCCATCGTCGACAGCATCGATGGCCGCACTCATCACATCAGGTTCCATGATCTCGATGCGACTGGAGATTCAGCGCCGGGATCCATTGTCGAGCTTCGGGCCTACGACGATGCGAAGGGGCGCGGCCGTGTTTCGCTCGCTGTCCGATCCGATCTCTCAATCGGGGAGCAAATCCGTGCCGGCGGCACGACCTGGCTTGATCGCCAACTCGTTGCATCCGAGCCAGCCAAACTGGGGGAAGGCGGCTTTGGTGCGCAAGTGAAGAAAGCAATGGATGAGCGAGCCGACTATCTCGTTGACGCGGGCTTTGCAAGGCGCCAGGACCAGCGGATCACGTTTGACCGAAACCTTCTTGTGACCCTCCGGCAACGGGAGCTTGATGCCTTTGGGGAGAAGCTTTCGGCCCGTCTGAAATTGCCGCTGCAGAAATCCGCGGCAGGAGATCATATAGCTGGCTGCTATCGCCAGCGTTTTTCGCTCGCCTCCGGCCGGATTGCGATGATCGATGACGGGTTGGGTTTCAGACTCGTGCCTTGGTCACCGTCGATTGAGAAGCACCTCGGCGGTCACCTCGCTGGCGTTGTGCAAGCCAGCGGTGGCGTGGATTGGAGTTTCGGCAGGAAACGAGGACTTGGGCTGTGATCTGCCTGGACCGTCGCCTAGACCAAGCCCAGGAGCGGAATGCAATTTGGTGACGATTTTCCGAGACTTTTGCCCAGCTTCAGAAAGCTGCGGTCATTTGGCAGCATTCTTCTGAAGCTTCTCAAAAACAAACCGTTTGGCTTCGCGCACGCTGTCTTCAAGCGGCCTTGCCTTGGCCAGATGCGCGGCGATCGAGCTGGCCAGCATGCAGCCCGTCCCGCGCATCGACCCGGCAAGACGAGGGGTGTTGAAGCGGACAGGTTCGTGATGAGAGCGAAGCAGGATATCCGTTGATAAGGGCCCCGTCGCATGGCCACCCTTGAGCAAAAGCGCCGACGGTCCGGCCGCCAGCAATCTCTTTCCTTGACGCAGCACGTCATCGTCGCCCGCAGCCACTTCCTCGCTGGTCAGGACGGCCAGCTCGACGAGATTTGGCGTGACTAGCCGGCAAAGCGGCATGAGTTCACGCTGGAGGGTGCCGATCGCGCGCGCTTGCAGAAGTAGGCTGCCTGACGAAGACGCGAGCACCGGATCGAGCACAGCTGGTATGCGCGGATTCTCGGAAAGCACAGCGGCAACCGCTGCAATGACCCCGGCGGTTGCGAGCATGCCGATCTTGATGGCCATCACTTCGTTGGCCTCAAGTGCCGCCCGCATCTGATCGCGCACCAGTGCCGGGCGCAGATGTTGGATGTCGCTGACGGCGTCGTGCGTCTGCACCGTTATCGCGGTCACCGCAAGGCAGGTGCGCACGCCAAGGGATGAGATCGTCTCGATATCGCGTGCGATGCCGGCGCCGCCGCTGGAATCCGATCCGCCGACGACAAGCACATGCGGCTCTCGCCTCAGCGCCATTTCTTTGTCTTCTCGATCCATTCCCGCGTACGCGTCTCGGGATCGGCATTCAACGTGATGTCGGTGACCACGGCGGCGCTATCCGCGCCGGCCTCGAAAACGCCATCGAGCCGGTCGGTGTTGAGGCCGCCAATGGCGACCAACGGGAGCGGCGTGACCCGCTGCTTCCAGGCGCTGATCCGTTCAAGCTCTTGCGGTGCCCATTTCATCTTTTTCAGGATGGTGGGATAGATCGGGCCGAGCGCGATATAGTCGGGCTCCGCGGCCATGGCCGTTTCCAGTTCAGAATGATCATGGGTGCTGAGCCCGAGCCTCATGCCGGCTGCCCGTATCCGCGCGAGGTCGGCGGTCTGCAAATCCTCCTGGCCGAGATGGAGGAAATCGCAGCCTTCCTCGATGGCCAGGCGCCAGTGGTCGTTGACGATGAGCTGGCATCGCTGCGCGGCGCATACGGCCTTTGCCTTGCGGATCTCGGTGCGCAAACCGGTCTCGTCCATGGCCTTGATGCGCAACTGCACCAGCTTGACGCCGAGCGGCACCAGCCGTTCGATCCAGGCGGCGCTGTCGACGATCAGGTAAAAGGGATCGAGCCTCATGAGAAAACCGCCCTGCCGATGTTCGGCGTCGATGGCACGGCGACCTCGCGCGGTTCGAGCATTCCCGAAAGGAAGGCCTCATGCCCGCCATCGACCGCCTTGCCGAAGGCGCGCGCCATGCCGACCGGATCGGCTGCCTTGGCGACGGCCGTGTTCAGGAGCACGGCGTCGAAGCCGAGCTCCATGACGATCGCCGCGTGCGACGGCCGGCCGAGGCCCGCGTCGACGATCAGCGGGACGCCGGGAAAATGTCCCCGCATCGAGCGCAGCGCCGGGAGGTTGACCGGTCCGAGGGCGGAACCGATCGGCGCGCACCACGGCATCAGGACCTGGCAGCCCGCCTCCAGCAGCCGCTCGGCGACGACAAGATCGTCGGTGGTGTAGGGGAACACCGCAAAGCCGTCGTCGCACAGGATGCGGGCGGCTTCGACCAGGCCGAACACCTCCGGTTGCAGCGTGTCGTGGTTGCCGATCACTTCGAGCTTGATCCAGTTGGTGCCGAATATTTCCCGCGCCATGTTGGCGGTCGTGACCGCTTCCTTGACCGAGTGGCAGCCGGCGGTGTTGGGCAGGATCTTCGTGCCGAGCGCACGGATCAGCGACCAGAATTGTTCGCCAGCCCTGCCGCCCGCCATCTCGCGGCGCAGGGACACGGTCACCACCGAGGTGCCCGACGCCTTGACCGCATCGGCAAGGATGGCCGGGGAAGGATATTGAGCCGTGCCGAGAAGCAGGCGGGAGGGAAGCGCCGTTCCGTGAAGTTCGAGCATGACTAGCCTCCTTGCATCGGTGAGAGGATCTCGATCCGGTCGCCGTCGCTCAACTGAAACTCCGCCCGCCTGGCTTTGTGCACGAGGTCGCTGTTGACGGCCGTCGCCAGCCAATCGCCTTCATAGTCGAGCGCCGCGAGCAGCGCCTCCAGCGTTGTGACGGCGGTCTCAAGCGCTTCGCCGTTGACGGTCAGTTTCATCAGGCAAGCTCCACGGGTTCGTGAGTGAAGACGAGTTCGGCCACCTGCCGTGCCATCGCCGGCGCAAGCAGAAAGCCATGGCGATAAAGTCCATTGATCGCTACCGTGCTCCCATGGGCCTCGACACGCGGCAGATTGTCGGAAAAGGCAGGCCGAATGCCGACGCCGGTCTCAACGATGCCGGCCTCGCCGAATGCCGGATGGAGCGCGCAGGCAGCGCTCAGGAGCTCCATCATCGAACGCACCGTGACGGGTTCTCCGGATTGGCTTTCGATCATCGTTGCGCCGATCATGAAACGCTGATCGGCGCGTGGCACCAGGTAGAGCGGAAAGCGCGGATGCAGCAGCCGGACCGGTCGCGACAGCGAGACATCAGGCGTGCGCAGGATCAGCATTTCGCCGCGAACGCCGCGCAGCCGACGGTCGGCCGCCGCCATTCCAGTGCAGTCGATGCGGTGATCGAAGCCGGACATCTGCCTGGGGTCGGTGCCGAAGCGGAATTCGACCCCCGTCGCGACGAGCTTTTCATGAAGCGCCGTCATCGCCCGGCGCGGGTCGAGATGCGCCTCGCAAGGGAAGAGCAGTCCGCGGCGGAAGCGGCCGGCGAGGTCGGGCTCCAGCAACGCGATTTCGTCCGCATCGACACGCCGATGACCGGACGTGCGGCTGGCGAAACGCTCGAGCTCGGTCGCATCGCGCGGCGCGGCCACGACCAGCGTTCCGGCCCGTGTCACCTGGCCGGGCGTCGCAGCATCCCACCAGTCGGCGGCATCGCGTCCGAGCTCCAGCACCGGCTGCTCGGCGCTTTCACGCTCGCACCATGGCGCCAGCATGCCGCCGGCGAACCATGACGCATTGCCGCCAAGGCAAGGTCCTGTCTCGGCAACGGTCACCGCCGCGCCGCGAGCGGCGAGTTCGAAGGCGGCGGTGAGGCCGGCGACGCCGGCCCCTTTGACCAGGACCTTCATGACGGCTCGTGAGCCTTGGGCAAGAGCGCTGCGCCGGTGCCGTCCGCTGGCACGTAGAGATCCCCACCTTCGCGGTATTTCGCCGCCATCGCCGCCATCCCTTCCTTCTGCGCTTCGGCACGGATGTCATGCGAGATGCGCATAGAGCAGAATTTCGGCCCGCACATGGAGCAGAAATGCGCGAGCTTGTGCGCTTCCTTGGGCAAAGTCTGGTCGTGGAAGGACCGCGCGGTTTCGGGATCGAGCGACAGGTTGAACTGGTCCTCCCAGCGGAACTCGAAGCGCGCGCGGGAAAGGGCGTCATCCCTGACTTTCGCCGCCGGGTGGCCTTTGGCGAGGTCGGCCGCGTGCGCTGCTATCTTGTAGGTGATCACGCCTGTCTTGACGTCATTGCGGTCGGGCAGGCCGAGGTGCTCCTTCGGCGTCACATAGCAGAGCATGGCCGTGCCGAACCAACCGATCATGGCGGCGCCGATGCCCGACGTGATGTGGTCGTAGCCCGGGGCTATGTCCGTCGTCAGCGGCCCCAGCGTGTAGAACGGCGCCTCGCCGCAGACGGCCAGCTGCTTGTCCATGTTCTGCTTGATCTTGTGCATCGGCACGTGGCCAGGCCCCTCGATCATCACCTGGCAGTCCTTCGCCCAGGCGATCTGCGTCAGTTCGCCGAGTGTTTCCAGTTCGGCGAATTGCGCCGCGTCGTTGGCGTCGGCGATCGAGCCCGGACGAAGGCCGTCGCCGAGCGAGAACGAGACATCGTAGGCGCGGCAGATGTCGCAAATCTCCTCGAAATGCTCATAGAGGAAGCTTTCCCGGTGATGGTGCAGGCACCATTTGGCCATGATCGAGCCGCCGCGAGAGACGATACCCGTGACCCGGTCAACGGTCAGCGGGATGTAGTGCAGCCGAACGCCGGCATGGATGGTGAAATAGTCGACGCCCTGTTCGGCCTGTTCGATCAGCGTATCGCGATAGACCTCCCAGGTCAGGTCCTCGGCGATGCCGCCGACCTTTTCGAGCGCCTGGTAAAGCGGCACGGTGCCGATCGGCACCGGGGCATTGCGCACGATCCATTCGCGGATGTTGTGGATGTTGCGCCCGGTCGACAGATCCATCACCGTGTCGGCGCCCCAGCGGATCGCCCAGACCATCTTTTCCACTTCCTCGGCCATCGACGAGGTGACGGCGGAATTGCCGATATTGGCGTTGATCTTCACCAGGAAATTGCGGCCGATGATCATCGGCTCGCTCTCGGGGTGATTGATGTTGGCGGGAATAATCGCCCGTCCGCGCGCCACTTCCTCGCGCACGAATTCCGGCGTGACGAAGTCAGGGAGCGCCGCGCCGAAGGCTTCGCCGTCGCGCTCCAACTGGCCGCGCAGGATCTCGCGGCCAAGGTTCTCGCGAATGGCGACGAACTCCATTTCGGGCGTGATGATGCCGGCCCGCGCATAGGCAAGCTGGGTCACAGGCTTGCCGGCCTTGGCCTTGAGCGGCCGGTGGCGCGTGGGAAATTCCGGCGTCAGGCGCTCGCCCGAGACAAATCCGTTGTCTTCCGGCCTGACATGGCGGCCGTCATAGGCCTCGATGTCGCCGCGCGCCACGATCCAGTCGTGGCGATGCCGGGCAAGCCCCTGTTCGATGCTGGTTTCGACAGCCGGGTCGGTATAGGGGCCGGACGCATCGTAAACGGTGATAGGCGGCTCGCCAGCTGTCGGATGGACCGAGATTTCGCGCATCGGCACCCTGATCTGCGGATGGATGCTGCCGGGCTTGTGGATCTTGCTTGAGGCGGGCAATGGCCCGGTCGACACGGTGGGGGTGAGGGCATTCATCTTTGAGGCTCCTTTGCTCATGCATTGGAGACCCAGTTCTGTGCCGGAAGGATGAAAAGACGCTTTGGTCGACCTGCTCGGAAACAGGACCTCGGGCGTGAACTCCCGCAAAGCGCTTGCACCGTCCCTACGCCAGTATGAACTGGATCAGGTTCAACGGGTCACTGCGCCGCGAAAGCCAGCAGTATCTCAGCCCCTTGCCGGGACTCCCCTGGTGAATGCGTCGAATTGAACGGGCCCGCGCCGCTTTGTCAAGCGCAGTCGGCCGGCGGCGATGATCGGTGGCCAATCTAACCGGGCAGAAAAACTCGAGCGCATGCCTTGAGGACAGGTCACGCCGCCGGAGAGCAGGCCGGAAAGGCCAAGGCCGTACTCGCCTCGTCAAGCAATGGAGAAACTGTATCGGCCACCGTTTATCTGCCCGGCGGCTGGCTTCCCGTCGCAACAGTGCCCTTGAGGGACGGCTGGCAAGAATGAAGCGAAGTGTCCGTCATTTCCCATTTGGACGGTTGGTTATGTCGAGAGCTGCACGCGAAAGCGCAGTGAGCTCTCAGGCAGAGGCGTCAGTGGCGACACACACGGACAAGTGGGGCTGATGCCTGACCGTCATTCGAGCCTCAGTCATCATACCGCCAGCGTAGATGTGCACCTCGTCACAACTTGAGCGAGGAAAGCGCGAACGTCTGTCTCGATTGCTTCAGATGCCGCCCATGCAGAGGTACTTCATCTCAAGATAGTCCTCGAGCCCATGGCGCGAACCCTCCCGCCCAATACCGGACTGCTTTATGCCGCCGAAGGGTGCCGCTTCCGATGACATGCGGCCGGTGTTGATACCCACCATGCCATATTCCAGGGCCCCGGCCACACGCCAGACACGCTTCAGGTTCGAGGCATAGAAGTAGGCGGCGAGGCCGTAGATCGTGTCATTTGCTTCGTGCACGACCTGATCCGGATCGTCGAAGCGAATGATCGGGGCCAGCGGCCCGAATGTCTCGTCCTGCGCAATCGTCATCTCTCTGGAGACTTGGGTGAGGACCGTCGGTTGGAAGAGTGTGCCCTCCTTGCCAATGCGTGTGCCACCGCAGCGAATTGCACCACCCATTGCAACGGCGGCTCGACGATCTTGCGCCGTCGCGCTTCTCGTATCCAGATACACCATTAGGCGCGCCGTGTGATCGCGACGGGTTTCTTCACGGCGTGCATAGAGCGCAAATGCTTCTGGGTCGGCGCCGATTTGGTCAGCAACATATCTGAGCATGGCGGGAGGAGTCTCTTCTGCTCCCAGCACTCGGCCAGGGTATCGCATCAGACATAGCTGAACGGCAAAACCGAGCCGATTATGCTCACGCCTCCGCAGCTCAATCTCCAGACGATCCGCCGGTGACAACGAATAGTGCCGGATCAGGCTATCCTCGTCGGCTGGTAAATCGAAAACCTTCTGTCGATCATGAACTTTGAGAAGCTTCCTTTTTGACATCGCCCGACTCCCCGCGACCAATCTGCCGGGAGCGTTGTCGAGTCGGACGGACGAAGAAACCAAAACTGGTGCCTGGCGGTGCCAATCCACAGAGATCGGAGGCTGCACATTCGAGCTCCGACATAGTTCATGTTCCGTTCGCCCTTAGCGTACGATTTCGCACTGCTCTTGTTCCCACCCCAAATAGGTCTGGGCTTTCAGTCAGAGAAGCCAAAAGGAGCTTCGGCACGTCTGAACGCATCAGCCAATATGCTACGCCCGATCGGCGGTTCTGAGCGAGACAAGCATGTAGCCCGATGACAAAGGCGACAGGATATGCCGATTGGAGTGTACACAGGAGCGATATTTTGGTCAGAGTAAACCATCCGCTCGGAATGGCGTGCTTCGCAGACCAAAGCCACAGCACGCGTCACTCGGGTGGACGCATAAGCTCCTCCGCCCGAACTCACCGTTCTTGCGATCGAAAAGAAGCGCTGACCATCAGGCAACTCCAGCCATTGGGTCACGACCGTTCTTGGTGAAGTGAATACCTGATGCAAGCTCCACAAAGGGCATCCGCCTCCGTGCCGCGCAAATGGGAAATTGGCGCTATCTAGCCTCTTCGAGACGTTTCCGGCGTTATCGACGCGGATGAAGAAGAATGGTATGCGCTCTTGGCCGGGCTTTTGCAGTGTAGTCAGGCGATGAGCTGTCTGCTCGAAGCTTGTGTTGAATTGCCGGGAGATGGCTTCGACATCGTATCGCTTGCTCTCGGCTGCCTTTGCAAACTGCGCATAGGGCATAGAAACCGCGGCACTAAAGTACCCAGCTAACGCGCGATGAGCGAGGTGACGGGCGTCCTCGCAAACGAGGTTTGCGCCCTCAACAGTCTTCTGAATTTCGTCGTTGACCTCTAGGTATGCAAGCTGTTGGGCTAACTGAAAATTCTGGCTAGCTACATCGAGTCCGTCATCGAGCAGGATTTCTCTCCGGTGCCGATCGAGGCGCCGAACCGACCCCATCATGACGTCGTGCGGCAAGCGTCGCACACTCAACCCATGTCGATGCTTTAGAAACGCTACAAGTCCACCTGCATGGCTGACTTCCAGGGCCATTTCCTCAGCAGCGGAGTCTAGCTGAGGAAAGCAGTTTCGGTGTGCTGCCAAGAATACCCTAACAGAAGCAACTGGATCCGTTTGGCCGTCCACGTTGCCTTGGCTGCCTGGTAGCTGCTGCAGATCCGCGAGAGCAAATTGTTCGCTCCTGTAAGCCGTATACAGGCGGAGCATCGCATCCGCAAAACCCGGAAAGTTACTCAAGAGATCAGCGATCTCGACCGGCGAGATTTCAATATCGGCGAATATGGGATCCTTCATTGTGGCTTTTAGCCGATCCACCAAGCTCGGATCCTTGTCCTCCATTAAGGTCGAGAGCTCTATCGTATAGGTCTTTGCCAGACGAATCAGCACCTCCGCGGTGACCGGTCGCTGATTTCTTTCCATCAGAGCAATGTACGATGGCGATATGCCTATTTCGGTGGCGATATTTGCCTGCGTCAGGCCTAGGTCTTTGCGAAGCCGCCGTAACCGGGGGCCAAGGTATACGCCGGGTTTTTGCATCCCGAAGTTACAACATCACAACGCTTCTTTGTAAAGTCGATGTTATCCATGCGCTGATTCGGACGTCTGAAGGCCTTGGTATCACGAAGTTGAGAGCGGATTGGGCGAAGCAGCCCGGCACTTGGGATGGCCGGGGCTGCCAATAGCGTCGGAGCGAGTCTGCCGGCTTGGCCCGTTGCAAGCAAAGACGATGAAGCCGTCTCCAGTCCCCAACCGCATTATGATGCGCGCATCCGCCGTACGCCTATCCCGAACGGCGCTCCTCGATAGCTCGACAGGATATTACAAACATTACATACTTACTAGGAATCGCTGTAAAATCTTACAGCGTGACAAGAACCACCCTCTACATAGCCCCCAATCCTAGCTAGCCTAGACGATGAAATTTTCATTGAAAGGCTTGCACGGACGATGTCATACCGGAACACTCTCGAAGAGGCAGTCAGCGTAATTCGGCCCAATGCGAATTGGCGAGGCATATCGGAGGAAGCAGTCGCACGCATGCGGCTGCAGAACAGGTTTCGGACCGGCCTCGACGTCGCCAAGTACACCGCTGCTATCGTGCGAAAAGACATGACCGCCTATGATCAAGATTCCAGCAAGTACACCCAATCTCTTGGTTGCTGGCATGGATTCATCGGGCAACAAAAGCTCATATCAATCAAGAAGCATTTCGGGTCAACCGATCGCTGCTATCTCTATTTGTCAGGCTGGATGGTCGCGGCGCTTCGTTCCGAGTTCGGGCCGCTGCCCGACCAGTCGATGCACGAGAAGACCAGCGTTCCTGCGTTGGTCGAGGAGCTGTATACATTCCTGCGCCAAGCCGATGCTCGCGAGCTTGGCATGATCTTCACAGAAATCGACAAGGCAAGAGAGCGAGGCGATGCAGCACACGAGCGCCGGCTGCTGGACTCAGTCGACAACTACCAAACCCACATCGTGCCCATCATTGCTGACATCGATGCTGGGTTTGGTAACACGGAAGCCACCTATCTTCTGGCCAAGAAAATGATCGAAGCTGGGGCGTGCGCGCTTCAGATTGAGAACCAGGTCTCGGACGAGAAGCAGTGCGGCCATCAAGACGGCAAGGTCACGGTTCCGCACGAAGATTTCGTCGCCAAAATCCGCGCCTGTCGGTACGCTTTCCTTGAACTGGGGGTAGACGACGGCATTATCGTTGCGCGCACCGACTCTCTTGGCGCGGGACTTACGAAGCAGATTGCCTTCAGTGTCGAGGAAGGCGACATCGGCGACCTCTACAACTCCTTTCTCGATTGTGAAGAAGTTGCGGATGGCGAGATTTCAAACGGAGATGTTCTCATCACACGTGGTTCCAAAATACTTCGACCGAAGCGACTTCGCTCCAACCTCTTCCAGTTCCGGCAAGGCACGGGCGAGGACAGGTGTGTTCTGGACTGCGTCAATGCGCTGCAAAATGGCGCTGACTTGCTGTGGATCGAAACCGAGAAGCCACACGTCGAGCAGATTGCAGGCATGGTTGACCGGGTTCGCAAGGTCATCCCCAACGCGAAGCTCGTGTACAACAACTCGCCCTCATTTAACTGGACCCTTAACTTCCGTCAGCAGGTTTTTGACGCATGGCTATCGCAGGGGAAGGAAGTCGCCGCCTACGATCGCGCGAAACTGATGAGCGCAGATTACGACAGTTCAGATCTGGCCCTCGAGGCTGACGAGAAGATCCGCACATTCCAGCGCGATGCGGCGGCTCGCGCGGGGATTTTCCATCATCTCATCACTTTGCCGACTTACCACACGGCCGCTTTGTCAACTGACAATCTCGCCAAAGAGTATTTCGGCGAGCAGGCAATGTTGGGATACGTGGCAAACGTGCAGCGCCGCGAAATTCGTCAAGGAATAGCCTGCGTCAAACACCAGAACATGGCCGGCTCCGATTTGGGCGATGACCACAAGGAGTATTTCGCTGGTGAGGCGGCGCTGACGGCGGGCGGCATTCACAACACCATGAATCAGTTCGCCGCGTGATTGCTTGAGAGCTAGTCGTTTAGGTGGCGCTTCAGCTAGCGCCAGCCTAAGCCTTTCTCATGCAACGCCATTATAAGCCTGGCTTCAGTGTCATGCGATCCCACCGTCCTCCCATTGAGAGTGCGAACAATGGACTTGGGAACTACAGTCTTGGAGATGGGGGGGCGCCAGTGCATACTGGATGTCCACCCGGGCACGATGGGTCCCCACGTGATAGACATAGGTAAGCTGTTTGATCAAACAGGCGCCTTCACCTACGATCCCGGCTTTACGTCGACCGCAAGCTGCAAGTCAGCGATCACCTTCATCGACGGCGATGCCGGCATTCTGCTGCACTGCGGCTATCCGATCGAGCAGCTTGCCGAACATGGCGATTTCCTTGAGGTCTGCTACCTTCTGCTCTACGGCGAGTTGCCAGCCAGGGCCCAGCGGGACAATTTCGAATATCGCCTGACGCACCACACCATGGTGCATGAGCAGATGTCGCGCTTCTTCACCGGCTTCCGCCGCGACGCGCATCCGATGGCTGTGATGTGCGGCGTGGTCGGCGCGCTGTCGGCCTTCTATCACGACTCCACCGACATTTCGGACCCGTATCAGCGCATGGTCGCCTCGATGCGGCTGATCGCCAAAATGCCGACGATCGCGGCCATGGCCTATAAATACCATATCGGCCAGCCCTTCATTTACCCGAAGAACGAGCTGAATTTCGCCGCCAACTTCCTGCACATGTGCTTTGCGGTGCCGTGCGAGGAATACAAGATCAACCCGGTGCTGGCGCGCGCCATGGAGCGTATCTTCATCCTGCATGCCGACCACGAGCAGAACGCCTCGACCTCGACGGTGCGGCTCGCCGGTTCGTCGGGCGCCAACCCGTTCGCCTGCATTGCTGCAGGCATAGCCTGCCTGTGGGGCCCGGCGCATGGCGGCGCCAACGAGGCGGCGCTCAACATGCTGGGTGAGATCGGCCATGTCGACAACATCCCGGAATTCATCGCCCGCGCCAAGGACAAGAACGACCCCTTCCGGCTGATGGGCTTTGGCCACCGCGTCTACAAGAACTACGATCCTCGCGCGAAAATCATGCAGAAGACCGCGCATGAGGTGCTGGGCGAACTTGGCATCAAGGATGATCCGCTGCTCGACATCGCCATGGAGCTGGAAAAGATCGCGCTGACCGATTCCTACTTCATCGAGAAGAAGCTCTATCCGAACGTCGACTTCTATTCCGGCATCACGCTGAAGGCGCTGGGCTTTCCCACCACCATGTTCACCGTGCTGTTCGCGGTCGCCCGCACCGTCGGCTGGATCGCGCAGTGGAAGGAAATGATCGAGGATCCGCACCAGAAGATCGGCCGTCCGCGCCAGCTGTATACCGGCGCCAGAAGGCGCGAGTATGTTGCTATGCCGGACCGCGTAGCAACCTAGGGGCTTGGGTCTTGTCATGGCGAAATACGACGACTGGTTCTTGAATGAACACCTGGATCCGCTCGGAACAAGATGGGATGGCAGCAATGACAAAAAGATCGGCATAATCGGTGCGGGTCAAATGGGGGCCGGTATCGCCCACGTATCGGCGCTGGCGGGCTACAAGGTGCTGGTTTACGACATTTCGCCCGAGCGCATCGAGAAGGGCATCGCTACCATTAGCGGCAACATGGCGCGCCAGGTGGGCTCTGGCAAGCTTGATGAAAAGCTGCGCAACGATGCGATGGCGCGCATTTCGGCGGCTCCCGCCATGGCCGATCTCGCCGGTGCCGATCTGGTGATCGAAGCGGCGACCGAGGACGAGACGGTCAAGCGCAAGATCTATGCCCAGCTCTGCCCGCAGTTAAACCCCGAGGCGATCCTGGCGACCAACACGTCGTCGATTTCGATCACCCGCCTGGCCGCGCAGACCGACCGTCCCGAGCGCTTTATCGGCATACATTTCATGAACCCGGTGCCGCTGATGAAGCTGGTTGAACTGGTGCGCGGCATCGCCACCGAGGACCAGACCTTCGAGGCAGCCAAGAACTATGTGAAGCAGCTCGACAAGACGATCACCGTCTCCGAGGATTTTCCGGCCTTCATTGTCAATCGCATCCTGCTGCCGATGATCAACGAGGCGATCTACACGCTCTACGAGGGCGTCGGCTCGGTCGACGCCATCGATGCCGCCATGAAGCTTGGCGCCAATCATCCGATGGGACCGCTGCAGCTGGCCGATTTCATCGGCTTGGATACGTGCCTGTCGATCATGCAGGTGCTGCATGAGGGCCTGTCGGATTCGAAATACTGCCCCTGTCCACTGCTGGTGAAATATGTCGAAGCCGGCTGGCTTGGCCGCAAGACCGGGCGCGGCTTCTACGACTACCGCGGCGACCATCCGGTGCCGACGCGCTAAACTGTTTTGAGCCACGGCTCCAGGAGCCAAAATCCCATAACGCCGGTTGACTTGGCCCTGCAATCTGACTTTGCGCGGCTATCATGTGGATCGCGTTTAAGAAACACTGATCATCTTAGAAGCCCCTACGTTCATAGCCAGGAAGCGGTGACCGCCGGTGCCTGCAGATTCTGAACCCCGCACGCAACTATTGCTCTGGGAATGACAATTTGATGTGCCCATTGCATTTCACGTCCCCTCCCCGATTGAACATTAATGGTCGGAGGTATCGCGTAAGCCAACGTTCAGCAGCTGTCGCTAGAGGATTTCGATCGCTGGGGTAATACGCATGGAACAGAATTTCGGCCCGCACATCGAGCAGAACTGTGCCACCTTGTGCCTTCCTAGCGCAAAGGTCTGGCCGCGGAACCGCGCTGTTGTGTGGCGGTGCCGAACCAGCCGATGATCGCTGCACCGGTGTTTGATGTGATGTGGTTATAGCCCGGCGCGATGCGAGTGGTCAGCAGCCCAAGCGTATAGAAAGGCGCCTCGCAGTCTTCGATCGGGGGGAAGCGAGCTTTTCGACAGATTCGTCATGCGGGCTCGACGCAGGACGTGAAGGCTCAAAGGAGCCGGACTAGGCGATCCAACTCATGGCCGTTTCAATCGCCCAACCAGTTTGATAGGCAGTCAGAAGCGGTTGGGCAGCTTGCTCTCGCTTAGTGCTGTTTAGCGTATTTTCAACGCGATTCACGCAAACCGGCGTCCGAAAGAAGGGCGGCATCGATTACTTCTACCAAAGCGATCTTCGCGGTCTCTAATCGACTAGTGCTTATGCTACCCGAATGAATTCCGAATTTACCCGTTCGGGCGTCCCGCACAGGCCAAAAATGTCGCTTAAAGATGTCACATGCAGCGTGCACTGGATGCGCAATGTACCCGTATAAAAATAAGTATTCTTACTAGGAATATCAGCAGGCTCTTAAGTACGTCAGCAGGCCGCGAAGGCACGAAGATGATCACGCTCCTGGAACACACACACCGCTCTTACGAAGAACAGGGTGACGCCTTGGAGGAAAGCCGGCTAATTGGTTTCCGCGAGGACGCGAGAAGCCTCCTGTTTCGTCTGTTGCTGTCGGTCGTCAACGAGCGCGAGCCCGACATAGCGGAGGTGCTCAACGGGATCGTCGATCTCGACTCGCTTCCCAAAGAGCGGCGCATTGCCGCTTTGCAGGCTAGCGGAATCTGGTTTCAGCTGCTGGCCATTGCCAGCGAACTCAACGCAATGCGCTCACGCCGCGAGCTTGAGCAGGCCGGCGGCTCCGACGATGTAGTCGGATCGTTTTCTAATGTCATCGGCCAGATAGCCGCACGCGGCTATTCGCCTGAAGCGGTGCAGGAGGTTCTGGACGGTCTTTGCGTTGGCCCGACCATGACGGCGCATCCCACCGAGGCCAAACGCGTCACGGTGCTCGAAATCCACCGCCGAATCTATCGCAAGCTGACTGAGCTGGAACAGCAAAGATGGGCGCCGCGCGAGCGCGAGTTGCTGATCCGCGATCTCAAGAGCGAGATCGAGATATTGTGGATGACCGGTGAGCTGCGGCTAGAACGGCCGTCCGTCGAGCGCGAGATCGCCTGGGGGCTACATTTCTTCCGGGAAGTGATCTTCGAGGCTACGCCGCAACTTTACGAGACGCTCGAGAGCGCATTGCGGCGCCACTATCCACAGTATGATCTCAAGGCGCCATCGTTCATGCGCTACGGTTCATGGATTGGCGGTGATCGCGACGGCAATCCTTATGTGACATCGAAGATTACCGCATTTGCCCTTTCTGAATGCCGCAATGCCGCGATCGAGTGGTACCTGGGACAGGTCCGGCGTCTGGTCACGGTGCTGAGCGCGAGCTCTAACGTCGTCGACATCCCAGAGGTCTTTGGGCCGGCGCTGGCGGTCGCGCTTGAAAAGAGCGGCGAGGGGCAAGAGATCGCGGCGAGGAATTCCGACGAGCCGCTTCGGCAGTTCGCCGCCGCCATGCTGCGTCGGCTTGAGGCGCTGCGCGGTCAGGGGAGCGGCGTTGCCTACCCGAACGAAGAGGCCTTCAGGAAGGATCTACTTTCGCTGACGAACGTGCTCGATCGGATCGGCGGCAGCTTGATCGCCAAGCGGTTCGTTCAGCCGCTGCTGCGGCAGCTCGACAGCTTTGGCTTCCGAACCGTATCGCTCGATATCCGACAGAATTCGACGGTGGTCAACCGGGTCCTGGCCGAACTGTTTGCCGCGGCCGCCCCAGCGCAATCGACGGCACCCCGCCCGGGAACCCCGCAATGGTCGGCGCGCATCCGCGAAGGCCTTCATGCCGGCGAGCGGCTCGAGATAAAGCGTAACCAGCTTACCGAGGAGGCCCGCGAGCTCCTCGATGTGTTCGACGTCATTCGCGATGCCGCGGTGGGCACCGGCAGCATGTCGATTGGCGCCTTCATCCTGTCGATGACCCAGTCGCCCGAGGACATCCTGGCCGTCTATCTCGTCGCCCAGTATTGCGGTCTGGCAACCGCGCTCGACGGATCGGGCACGATCAGGCTCAAAGTAGTGCCGCTTTTCGAGACGCTCGGCGACTTGCGGGCCGCTCCCGAGATTATGGACCAGTTGCTCGGCACGTCGATCGTTCGCCGCTCGATACGCGATTTTGGTAACCGCCAGGAAATCATGCTCGGCTATTCGGATTCCAACAAGGATGGCGGGTTCCTCGCTTCCAACTGGGAACTGAGCAAGGCGCAGAAGCGCCTCACCCGGACCGGCCAGAAAAACAAGATCAAGATCAGCTTTTTCCATGGCCGCGGTGGATCGGTCAGCCGTGGCGGCGCGCCGACCGGCAGGGCGATCGCAGCACAGCCGGCGCAAACGGTCGGTGGCGTCATGCGCGTGACCGAGCAGGGCGAGGTGGTGTCATCGAAATTCGCCAATCGCGGGACGGGCCTCTATCAACTCGAGATATTGGCGGCGAGCGTGCTTGCCCACAGCGTCAAGTCGGCCGACGAGGCCGAACTGAAGGACATTCCGGAGTTCGAAGAGGCGCTTGAGGCACTGACCGGCATGTCGCAGGCGTCTTACGCCAGCCTCATCAACGAGCCCGGCTTCATCGATTATTTCAACCAGGCAAGCCCGGTCGAGGAACTTGCACTGCTGAAAATCGGATCGCGGCCGCCGCGCCGGTTCGGCGCCAGCAGCATCGCCGATCTTCGCGCAATCCCATGGGTCTTCGCCTGGAGCCAGAACCGCCATCTGCTGACCGGATGGTATGGGATCGGCAGCGCGCTCAATTCCTTCGTTGCAGTGCGCGGCGACCAGGGCGTGGACCTGCTGAAGCAGATGTTCGAGCGCTCGCGCTTTTTCCGCCTCGTCGTCGATGAGGTCGACAAGACGCTTTACCAGGCCGACATGGAGATCGGTCGCCTCTACGCCGGGCTTGTCAGCGAACCCGATACCGGCGAGCGGATCCATAGGAAGATCGCCGGCGAGTATGAGCTGACGCGCACGATGATCGGGGAGATCACCGGGCGAGTCGATCTGTCTACCCGCTTCCCGACGTTCAAGCGTCATTTCGACCGTATCCGTCCGCAGATGGACGACATCCACCGACTTCAGGTCAAGCTGCTGCACGAGGTCCGAACACAAGAACCCGCGGCACCAAGTCCGAAGCGGGCGATCAATGCGCTTCTGCTGTCGATCAACTGCATATCCGCCGGCCTTGGATGGACCGGCTAGAAACTAGGGACGGCGCTGTCGCGCCTGAAAAGGAGGGTCCTCATGAACGTTCCCGCAAGACCGGGCCTCGGCAGCCTGGACCAGTTCTTCCACGCAGGCGCGGCCGAAACCGATCCGGCTGTCAGCGCGGCGATGAATCGCGAGTTGCACAGGCAACGCGAGGAGATCGAATTGATCGCTTCGGAAAACATCGTCTCGAAGGCCGTGCTTGACGCTCAAGGCTCGGTGCTGACGAACAAATATGCCGAGGGCTATCCCGGCCGGCGCTACTACGGCGGCTGCCAGTATGTCGACGAGGTCGAAGACCTGGCACGCGATCGCGCCAAGGCGCTGTTCAACTGTTCCTATGCCAACGTCCAGCCCAATTCCGGCAGCCAGGCGAACCAGTCGGTGTTCATGGCGCTGATGCAGCCGGGCGACACGTTCATGGGGCTCAATCTCGCCGCCGGCGGGCACCTGACCCATGGCTCTCCGGTCAACCAGTCCGGCAAATGGTTCAATGTCGTCTCCTACGGCGTGAGGCCGCAAGACCAGCGGATCGACTATGACGAGGTCCGCGACCTTGCACTCAAGAACCGGCCGAAAATCATACTGGCCGGCGGCTCGGCCTATCCTCGCATCATCGACTTCCAGGTATTTCGCGGCATCTGCGATGAGGTTGGCGCCAAGCTGTTCGTCGACATGGCGCATTTTGCCGGTCTCGTCGCCGGCGGCGTCCATCCCAATCCGCTGCAGCATGCGCATGTCGTGACCACCACCACGCACAAAACGCTTCGCGGGCCGCGGGGTGGCATGGTGCTATCCAACGACGAGGAGATTGGCAAGAAGATCAATTCATCGGTGTTTCCCGGCCTGCAGGGCGGACCGCTGATGCATGTTATCGCTGCCAAGGCGGTTGCATTCGGCGAGGCGCTCACGCCTGCGTTCAAAAGCTATGCAGCGAACGTCGTCGCCAATGCCAAGACGCTGGCGGAAACCATCGAGGCGAGCGGCGTCGACATTGTATCGGGTGGCACCGATACGCATCTGATGCTTGTCGACCTGCGCCGCAAGCAGCTGACCGGAAAGGCCGTGGAGGCAGCCCTTGGTCGTGCCAACATTACCTGCAACAAGAACGGCATTCCCTTCGATCCACAAAGCCCCGCTGTCACATCGGGCGTCAGGCTCGGGACGCCCGCCTGCACGACGCGCGGCTTCCGAGCCGTGGAATTCCGCCAGGTGGGGCAGCTGACCATGAAGGTCATCGACGGGCTATTGGCCAATGGAGAAGATGGCAACGTTGCTGTCGAGCGCGAGGTTCGCGATGAGGTGGGCGCGTTGGTGCGCAAATTCCCAATATACGAGTGATTTGGGTCGTGTCCCGAGCATCAGACCGAGACATATCTGGAGGCGGCACCTGCCGCTCTGCCGCTTTCGTTGAGCTAGGCAAAGTCCCATGCACGCCGGCGTCACGGTTGCGAGTGCGCTGAGCAAAGTGATGATCGGTGGAGGCCATCGTTTTCATGGAAAAGATTGATGTATGCCGTTTTCCGCATGGCGGCCGCTGCGAAGCATCCCAATTTCTGCCTCCGCTTCACGATGGGCACGCGCCGATCGGGCTGCACCTGGCATTTCAAGATGCCTTAGAGTTCTGTGATGAGTGGGTCGCCGACGCGGACGAACCCAGGATCCAGGTCGATGGGCGGCATTTGATGATCAGCTCCATCTTCTGTCGGATGATTGATTGTACCGACCTCCTCCCAAGGCGAACGCTCGACGCGCTTTTCGCCATCCTGCGGCCGGCTGACAGGGTGTCGCTTGAAGGTGGTCGCTCGACATTTGCCGATGGTGCTAGGCTGATGCTTGCGCTCTGCCACGAACGCCGCGGGGTCGCAGCCGCGACATAGGAGCACCCCTCCGACAACCGCGCCGCCTCCACTACGCCTCACAATCTATAGCCAGCTACACATAATGCATGTCACAAAAGTCCTGATCGATATTGGACATGCATGAAAACAAAGACTTAAAGCGCGCGACATGAATTTCATCGGACGCGACGCATTTTTTATAGTCCACCCCCTTGCTGCTGCGCCGATTGGACACGGCAACGCAGCACTGGCATCGATCGGGATGTTAGCCGATGCCGTTGCTATGGGATCAGCTGTAGCCGGAGATCCATACGGTGCAACGCCCTTAATGCATTTGGCCGATGGCATCACAATTGCCTCCAATCAGCACAGTCATGGTTTGAAATCGCCACAGCCGACATCGGCGACGCCTGCGCGCAAGCCTTCCGAGGGGTAGGTCCAGCCTATCCGTTCGGTCTTTTCCCGCCTCCTCATTCTGGAGTTTTTCCGATGCCGAGCGGTGACATTTCCTATCCGGACAGGTGTTTTTCCGGTCTCTCTGAGAAGGTATTCCTCATGGCAAATCAGACAATGGTCCTGACCAGTCAATGGTCTGACCCGGGTCCTTGCGTCGAACTGAGGAGAAGAAGTCATGGCGGGATACAGTCACCTTTTCGTACCGGGACCGACCAATGTTCCGGAATCGGTCCGGCAGGCGATGAACCTCTCAATGGAGGACATGCGCTCGCCGAGCTTCCCGGCATTCACTCTGCCGCTGTTCGAGGACATGAAGAAGGTCTTCAAGAACGAGACGGGCCGTGTGTTCATCTTCCCCTCGTCGGGAACGGGCGGCTGGGAAGCGGCGATGACCAACGTGCTCAGCCCGGGCGACAAGGTGTTGATGTCGCGCTTCGGCCAGTTCTCGCATCTGTGGATCGACATGGCCGAACGCTTCGGCATGCAGGTTGACGCCATCGATTGCGAATGGGGAACCGGCGTGCCAGTCGAGATATACGCCGAGCGGCTGCAGGCCGACAAGACGCACCAGATCAAGGCGGTATTCTGCACGCACAACGAGACCGCGACCGGCGTTACCAGCGATGTCGCCGGCTGTCGCGCCGCGCTCGACGCCGCCGGTCACCCCGCACTGCTGTTTGTCGATGGCGTCTCGTCGATCGGCTCGATCGATTTCCGGCAGGAGGAATGGGGTGTCGACTGCGCTGTCAGCGGCTCGCAGAAAGGCTTCATGCTTCCCGCCGGACTGGGCTTCCTGTCCGTTAGCCAGAAGGCGCTTGCGGTGGCCAAGACCGCAAAGCACCATCGCTGTTATTTCTCCTTCGACGACATGATCAAGGCAAACGACACCGGCTACTTCCCTTACACGCCGGCAACCCAGTTGCTGCGCGGCCTGCGCGCCTCGCTCGACCTGATCGCCGAGGAGGGCCTCGAAAATATCTTTGCCCGCCATCACCGGCTTGCCGGCGGCGTGCGTAAGGCGGTTGATGCTTGGGGACTCCGCCTCTGCGCGAAGGAGCAGAAGTGGCAATCAGACACGGTCAGCGCTGTCCTGGTCCCTGACGGCATCGACAGCGCTGCAGTCGTTCGGCGGGCTCACCAAGCCTACAACACCTCACTTGGCGTCGGCCTCAGCAAGGTCGCCGGCAAGGTCTTCCGCATCGGCCATCTCGGCTGGCTGAACGACGTAATGGTGTGCGGCGCACTGTCGGCTGCCGAAATGGCGTTGCGTGACTGCGACGTGAAGCTCGCGCCCGGATCCGGCGTCGGCGCGGCGATCGAGCATTTCCGCCTTTCGGAAAAGCCCGCGCTCGCCAAGGCGGCGTGATCGGTCAAACGGGAGGACAAAGATCATGAGCCACACCATCAACCATCTTCGAAAATTGCGTCTCCAGCGCAGCGAGCTCGCGGTTCCTGGATCGAGCCCTGAAATGATCGACAAGGCGGCCAGCAGCGCCGCCGACTTCATCTTCCTCGACATCGAGGATGCCGTCGCCCCGCCCGACAAGGAACGCGCCCGCAAGAACATCATCCAGGCGCTCAACGACATCGACTGGCGCGCCAAGGGCAAGACCGTCTCGGTGCGCATCAACGGCCTCGACACTCACTACATGTATCGCGACGTGGTCGATGTCATGGAACAGGCCGGCGACCGGCTGGATACGATCCTCGTGCCAAAGGTCGGCGTCCCGGCCGACCTTTATATGGTCGAGGCCATGGTCAACCAGATCGAGATGGCCAAGGGCTATAAGACCCGCGTCGGTCTGGAAGCGCTCATCGAGACAGCGCTCGGCATGGCCAATGTCGAGGCCATCGCCGCTACCCCCGGCCGGCTGGAAGCCATGCACTTCGGCGTCGCCGACTATGCCGCAAGCTGCAAGGCGCGTACCGTCAATATCGGCGGCCTCAACCCCGACTATCTCGGCGACCAGTGGCATTTCGCTTTGTCGCGGATGACGGTTGCCTGCCGCGCCTACGGCCTGCGCGCCATTGACGGGCCGTTCGGCGATTTCTCGGACCCCGAGGGCTACACCGCGGCGGCAAGGCGAGCCGCAGCCCTTGGCATCGAAGGCAAATGGGCGATCCATCCCTCGCAGATCGCGCTCGCCAACGAGGTTTTCTCGCCGCCGGAAAAAGAGGTCACGCGCGCCAGGCGCATCCTTGAAGTGCTGAAGGAGGCCGAGGCGCAGGGCAAGGGCGCGGCGGCCCTCGACGGCAAGATGATCGATGCCGCGTCGGAGCGCATGGCGCGCAACGTCCTGGTTATGCACGAGGCCATCGAGCGGTCGGCTCAGCCGCGCACTGCCGCACACGTCTGAAGAGGAACTCGACATGGACATTCACGAATATCAGGCGAAAGAACTTCTCTCGCGCCACTCCGTCCACATTCCCCGCGGCGGTCTGGCCTACAGCCCCGAGCAGGCGACATACCGTGCCAGCGAGATCGGTGGCGGCAAATGGGTCGTAAAGGCGCAGATCCATTCGGGTGCGCGCGGCAAGGCCGGCGGTATCCGCATCTGTACGTCCGACCAGGAAGTGTGCGATGCGGCCGAGGCGATGCTGGGCAGAAAGCTGGTGACGCACCAGACCGGGCCGCGCGGCAAGCTGGTGTCGCGGCTCTATATCGAAGAGACCGTCGACATTCGCCAGGAAATCTATCTCGCCTTTGTCCTCGACCGTAAGGCCGAGCGGGTGATGATCGTCGCCTCGGCGTCTGGCGGCATGGAGATCGAAGAGATCGCCGAAAAGCAGCCCGATTCAATAATTCGCGCGACTGTCGACCCTGGCGCGGGCATGCAGCGGTATCAGGCGCGCGAGATCGCATTCGGCCTTGGTCTCGAGAACAACCTGATTGGTAAGGCGACCGAAACGCTGCTTGGCTGCTACCGCGTGTTTCGCGACTACGATGCCTCGATGCTGGAGATCAATCCGCTGGTCGTCACGCGTGACGGCAATCTGATGGCGCTCGACGCCAAGATGTCGTTCGACGAGAACGCGTTGTTCCGCCGCCCCGAAATCTCCGAGCTCCGCGACAAGTCGCAGGAAGATCCGCGCGAAACCTTCGCCAGCGACCGGGGCCTGTCCTATGTCGGGCTCGAAGGCAATATCGGCTGCATCATCAATGGCGCTGGGCTGGCCATGGCGACGATGGACATGATCAAGATCGCCGGCGGCGAGCCAGCCAACTTCCTCGACATCGGCGGCGGCGCCTCGCCCGAGCGGGTTGCGAAATCGTTCCGCGCGGTTTTGGGCGACAAGAATGTCGAGACCATCCTCGTCAACATCTTCGCCGGCATCAACCGCTGTGACTGGGTGGCCGAAGGCGTCATCAAGGCGATCCGCGAGGTCGGCGTCAACGTTCCGCTCGTCGTGCGGCTGGCCGGCACCAATGTCGAAGAGGGCAAGCGCATCCTGGCCGATTCCGGTGAGGACGTGATCGTCGCCGACACGCTGGCCGAGGCGGCCGAAAAGGCGGTTGCCGCGTGGCAAGCGGTCACGATGAAAAAAGCAGGCTGACGGGAGGAAAATATGGCAATTCTGCTCAATCGGAACACCCGCGTCCTCGTGCAGGGCTTTACCGGCAAGATCGGCAGTTTCCATGCCGAGGATATGAAACGCTACGGCACCAAGGTGGTCGGAGGCGTCACCCCGGGCAAGGGCGGACAGACCCATCTGGACGTCCCGGTATTCAACACCATGAAGGGCGCGGTGCGCGAAACCGGAGCCGATGCGAGCATCGTCTTCGTGCCGCCACCCTTCGCCGCCGACTCGATCATGGAGGCGGCGGATGCCGGCATCAAGTTCTGCGTCTGCATTACCGACGGCATTCCCTCGCAGGACATGATGCACGTTAAGCGCTACATGATGCGCTACCGCTACGAAGACCGCATGCGCCTGGTCGGCCCGAACTGCGCCGGCGTCATCACGCCGGGGCAGGCGTTGATGGGCATCATGCCGGGCAACATATATCTGCCCGGCCGGGTCGGCATCGTCGGACGTTCTGGCACGCTTGGCTATGAGGCTGCCTCGCAGATGAAAGCGCTCGGCATCGGCGTGTCGACCAGTGTTGGCATCGGCGGGGATCCGATCAACGGTTCGTCCTTCAGGGACATGCTGGAACTGTTCGAGGGGGACGAAGACACCGATGCAGTGGTGATGATCGGCGAAATCGGCGGACCGCAGGAAGCTGAAGCCGCCGAGTGGGCCAAGTGGAACATGAAGAAGCCGCTGATTGCCTACATTGCCGGTCTCTCGGCGCCGAAGGGCAAGCGGATGGGCCATGCCGGCGCGATCATCTCTGCCTTTGGCGAGTCGGCCCAGGAGAAGGTCGAGATCCTGCGCGACGCCGGCGTCGTCATCGTGTCGACGCCGGCCGCATTCGGACCGACGGTCGCCGGTGTGCTCGCCGAACACAAGAAAGCGGCGTAATCCCCGGCTTCCGCCCAATCAGGGTCAGCGCTGGCCGCTGACCCGCCTTCAATCAGCAGGAAATCTCATGAAGCCGCGCATAATTGTGACCCGGCGTTGGCCGGCCGTCGTCGAGCGAATCCTTGCGGAGCGGTTCGACACCACTTTGAACGCCGGCGACATCCCGCTGACACCAACGCAACTCAAGGCCGCTTTCCTGAATTTCGACGCCATCCTGCCGACTGTCAGCGACAAGCTTCCCGCCTCGGTCTTTCCCGATGGGGACGTGCGCACCAAGCTGATCGCCAATTTCGGCGTTGGCTTCAGCCACATCGACTTGGGAGCCTCGCGGCAACGCGGCATCGCCGTGACCAACACGCCGGGCGTGTTGACCGACTGCACGGCCGACATTGCCATGAGCCTATTGCTTGCCGTCGCCCGACGCACGGGCGAGGGCGAGCGGCAATTGCGGGCCGGCGAATGGGCGGGATGGTGCCCGACCCATATGATTGGAACCAAGCTTTCCGGAAAGACGCTCGGCATCATCGGCATGGGCCGCATCGGCAAGGCAGTGGCCAAACGCGCCCATTTCGGCTTCGACATGAAGATCGTCTTCTTCAACCGTTCATGGGTCGAGGACGATCAAATCTGCGCGATGGCTGCAAATCAGGTGCCAACCATCGAAGACGTGTTGGCGCAATCGGACTTCGTGTCGCTACATTGCCCGGGCGGGGCTGAAAATCGCCACCTGATTGACGCCCCGCGTATCGCTGCGATGAAGCACGCCGGGTTCCTGATCAATACCGCGCGTGGCGACGTGGTCGATCAGGATGCGCTCATCGACGCACTCGAAAACCGTGTTATTGCAGGCGCGGGACTGGATGTCTTCGCCGAAGAGCCTTTGGTTCCCGAACGGCTGATGCAGTTGGAAAACGTGGTGCTGCTTCCGCATCTCGGGTCGGCGACCGAAGAGACACGCGTTGCGATGGGAATGAAGGCGGTGGAGAACCTGACCGCCTTTTTCGATGGCCGTCCTATGCCGGATAAGGTGGCCTGAAAATGATCACCCAATCCGCCAGCCTGCTCGAGTCTCTGCGGCAGGAAGCGGTGGCGCTTTTTCGCGAGGGCGTGGCCGCGGCCAACCCCGAGCAGGCGGTGGCGGCTGCACTTGTCAAACGCAGGGCGATGATCGACCAAGCGTCGCGGATCGTTCTGGTCGCGTTCGGCAAGGCGGCTTGTCCGATGGCACGGGCCGCCATGCCTTTTGTCCGGGGCAGGCTGCTCACAGCTATCGCGCTGACCAACCACGAGAATGTCGAACCAGTCGATGGTGTCGAGGTGATTGCCGGTGGGCACCCGACCCCCGACCAAGGCAGTATTGCAGGTGCGGCCGCGATCGAACGCGCGGTTTCGCGCGCGCAAGACGGCGATCTGGTCCTCGTTTTGGTGAGCGGCGGCGGCTCGGCTCTGCTATGCGCGCCGGCGTCGGGCGTCGAACTCGCCGACAAGGTAGTCCTCAATGATGCCCTTATCCGCTCCGGCGCGGATATCAGCGAGATCAACGCCGTCAGGCCGATTTTCTCCCGTCTCAAGGGCGGCCAAATGGCGCGTCTGGCCGGGAATGCCCGGGTGCTGTCGCTCATCCTGTCCGATGTCCCCGGCGACGATATCGCTACGATCGCCAGCGGCCCGACTGCAAGGCCGCGCAGTTCCGCGCGGAGGGCGCGTGAGGTGCTCGACAAATACGGACTCTGGCAGAACCTGCCGGCCGCACTCAAGTGCCGGCTTGGGCAGATGAACGCCGTGACCAATACGACGACGACGGACTTCGACAATGTCGAAAACATCGTCATTGGAAGCAATGCGATCAGTCTGCGAACGGTGGTCGGCAAGGCTGAAACCAAATTCGGTTCGGTTGTCCACGCAAGCGATTGGCTTGGGGGTGATGTTCGCGATGCCGCTGCGGAGCTTCATCGCATCGCGCGCGCGGCTGCAGAATGCGATGGGCCTGTTGCCGTGGTATGTGGCGGCGAAACGACGGTCAAGGTGAAAGGCAACGGCAAGGGCGGGCGTAACCAGGAACTGGCCTTGTGCTTTGCCCTGCTGAACGAACTTAAACCTATCGACAGACAGTGGGTGTTCCTCAGCGCTGGAACCGACGGTCTCGACGGTCCAACCGACGCTGCAGGCGGCATCGTCAACGCGGGTTCACCGGACCGGATGCGACAACTGGGCCATGATCCGGTCTGCAGCCTTGAGAACAACGATTCTTACCACGCACTCGCCTGTTCGGGCGATCTGCTGATCACTGGCGCCACCGGCACGAATGTTGCCGACATACAAATCGTGCTGATGCGATAGGCTAAGCTTATCCGAGGTTTTGATGGTGCACCATTTTCTACCGACTCTAAGAAGGCAAGATGGATCAGGTTTTGGCGGCTGCGCCACCACATACGGGGCAAACCGTTGAGCAATCCAAGATGTTCACGCTTCGATTTCTGCGCTTAAACCTTGGACGAAAGCCAGCTCTCGCGGGGGCTGACGGCATCGGAACAAAATGAACGACGTGTCGGCGAGCGGAAAACAGGATCCCCTGATCAACGGGAGTCGGGTTGCTCCTCTTTCGGACTGTCACTTCGAGACGCTCAGGCCTGTCATTATCGTATTGGCGGCCGAGGCCGGCAACGAAGACGTCGACGCCGCCGTCTGCTCCGGCCGCGGCGCAAATCGGCCAAGATCATCTTCTGACACCGACCTCGACGCGGCGGTGAAGGCGTCGTCGTCCAGCCTATTTCAGATGCGGGATAATCGACTCTTAGGTGACCGTCTAGCAACATCTCGACCGAGCAACCGCACAAAACTCTGTAGTCCTCATGGAGCATCTCGGCGTTCCGGCAGCGGCTCAACCAGGAAGAGGCGCAAAATGCCTGGCCACCGAACATTTCTGCGGGCAATCATCTCTGAAACGGCTTCGACATCGGATATGGAGATCGCCACATGAATGCACCCGACAAGCCGGCGACCTTTAAGGTTGGAGGCTGCCGTCCCGAGGCGAACCTTACCGTCGGTGGGCTCGCGTCGCACCCTGGAGAGCACGAACCGCTCAGCTTTATCGTGTTGCTGTTTCCAGGCTTCTCGCAACTGTGCTTGTCGTCGCTGATTGACCCGCTGCGGCTTGCCAACTCGCTTTCTAACAGGACCCTTTTCCGTTGGCAGGTAGTGAGCGTTGACGGTAGGTCTGTCGAAAGCGCCAGCGGCATATCGGTTGAAGTAGCCGGCAGCTTCGACGAGTGCCAAAAATCCTTGTTGCTCGAGCGGCGCCGCACGTTGATGATATTCGCGGGTGAGGGAGTGAAGCATCACAACACTGATAACCTACGCGCGTTCTTGCGACGTTGCGTTCGCAGCCGCGTTCCAATTTACGCTTTTGGCACAGCGACTTGGCTTCTTGCCGACGCGGGAGTGCTGAGCGAAGTCAGATGCACTGTTCATTGGGACACGAAGGCAGCCTTGTCAGAAACCTTCAACGGCCTCGCTGTCGACGACGCGCTGTTCGTCCGCGACGGACATATCGTTACTTGTGCCGGTGGGCTTTCGGCTTTCGATCTCGCTATGGTCATCGTCGAAGAGAGGTCCGGTGCTGAGCTGGTGCGCAATATCTGCCAGCATGTAATAGCTGACCGCTCACGTGACGGTGCCAGCTTCCAATCAGCGCCGCCGGGCTTGCGTTATGCAAATACGGGCAAAAAGCTGTTGCCCATCATCCATATTATGGAAACGCATGTTGACGAGCCGATGCCGCTCGAAGAAGTCGCGCGACGCGGGTCACTGTCGCGTCGCCAAATGGAACGCCTGTTCGTTCAGCATCTATCAACGACGCCGCGGCGGTATTATCTCTCGCTTCGGTTATTGAAAGCGCGGCAACTAATCGAACTGACGGCGATGCCTGTAGTGGAGGTAGCGGTCGCCTGCGGGTTCATCTCCTCGTCGCAATTCTCGAAGTGCTTTCGCGATCATTTCAAGTTGCCCCCGAGCCGGTTACGAAAAATGTAGCACCCATCGCAGCGAAGCCTTATGGGCAAGGCTAAGCCGGATCGATGCCCGCGAACGGCAACGTCTGCCAGTCGAGCGTCTCATTTGAGACGACGCGGGAATGGCTTAATGGAGGGCAGATCACCCGCCTCACGGCCCTCAAACGATCATGTACAGACGAGCCGGCGCTGATCTCCTTGCTGACGACTCATGTCCTCGATAACCATACAAATTGAGGAAGATCCTGATTAACTGCCATGAGATAGGTGCTGTGTTGAAAGACGAGGATGCCGAGGTGTCCGCAGCTCATTTTCGCGCGTGCCTTTCGATTGCTAAGATTGCCAGGAGGGCGTGTCACTGACGTCGGGATCCGAACCCGATAAATGGTGAATCGCGCATAGCCACCCCTTGGAGTTCCTGCGACCTTCGCAGTATGGCATCCGGGCGTGCGGAAATCTATTTGCTGCGGCTATAGCGCACCAAGGCTGTTCTGTCGGGGGGCACCTCGCGTCACAATAAGTCTTGACACAAACCGGAAGAAGAAAATAAGAAAGGGGATGCAGCGGGCTAGCTGCATCGGAATTGGGGTATTTGAAGCCCCCGACTGGCGCGATGGCGCCGTCGGGGGCTTTTTTTGTTTTTGCGCACTGGCGAGGAGAAGCTAGCGATGAAGAAGACTCCGTTTTACGAAAGCGGCCTTGAGTATGGGGCCAAAATGATCGAGGCATTCGGCTACTTCCTACCTTGGGAGTACAGCGTAGGACATTCCCGGGAACACTCGGCTACTCGCGAGAGCGTTTCACTGTGTGATCTGGATTATATGGGCGAATTCGTGATCGAAGGACCGGATGCGCTTCGGTTGATCCAGATGCTCGCGACGAACGACTATTCCAAGAAGACGATCGGCTCCGTGCAATACACCGCTATGTGTGACGAAGACGGTCAGATGATCGACGACTGCACGATCTGGTGCCTGGACAAAAGCAAGTACATGATTATCAGCGGTTCGGAAGACGACTACGCCTGGATTTCCAAGCAGGCGAACTCGTACGACGTGACCACCACCAACGTGACCGACGAGCATACAACGCTTGCGGTGCAGGGGCCGAAGGCGAATCGCGTGCTGCAGCCTCTGATAGACATCGATCTGTCGACCATAGGCTACTACCGCTTCAGGCCGGCAAAGATTTCTGGCATCGAATGCATCATTGCGCGCATGGGCTACACGGGTGAAGCCGGTTTCGAGCTGCATTTCGCGTCGAGTGAAGGGCCGACCATTTGGAACCTGGTGATGAAGGCTGGCAAGGCCTACGACATTGTTCCATGTGGTCAGGCCGCTCTGGAGAGCCTCCGTCAGGAAGCCGGATATCTTTTGGTCGGCAAGGACCATGATCGTCGCACCAATCCCTTCGAAGCCGGCATCGGCTTTGCAGTGAAGTTTGGAAAAGAGGATTTCATAGGCAAGGCTGCCTTGCAGCGAATTGTCCGCGAAGGGGTAACCCGCCGGATGGTGTGGCTCGACATCCCGTCCGGCGACGTGGCTGAAACCGGCGACAAGATAGTTGTCGGCGACCGCGAGATCGGAATAGTCACTAGCGGATCCTTCTCGCCGACCAGAAAGCGCGGAAGCGCTATGGCTTATGTAAATCCCGCTCACGCCGTTCCGAGCCTGGACGTTGCAGTCGTGCTGAGGAATGCCAAACGAGCGGATGCGAAGTTGTCAGTGATGCCGCTTTATGATCCCGGCGACACCCGCACCAAGAGCTTTGCCTAATCTAGGCTTTGAAAGCTTCCCCGTCAGCCGGGGAAGCTTTCAGCCGGCATAGTTTTCGACCAAACCGGAGAAGCCCTGTGACTAGATCGCTTCTGATGACTGCATTCTCGCTTGCAACCGCAGCGGTTCAAGTTCATCCCGGGACCGGCCGCGAAGATAGGCTTTGCCCCCGTTCTTTCTCATCCGTTTGGCGGCTAGGACTATGTCTTGGTCATCGTGCCGCGGGCCTAGTAGGACATCTGTTCGGAGGTGGTTTCAGCAGGCTCCTGCCGGCTGCTTTCACATTCTTTATTGCCGAAATGCCCGTCGATGGCAACGTCACCGGCTCCGCGTTGAGTTTCGTGCTGACGACGGCACTGCTCAACGCCGCAGGGATGGCACCTGGCGCGGGCATCGCAGCAATTGGCGGCTCGCCGCTTGTCAGACTGACAGGTGGGACCGTGGCCGGTTTGGGGCTGGGCATTTCGGCCGGGCTCGCCTGATCTCAACCGCGAGCCGAGGGATATCGGCCGCAAATTTGCTTCGTAAAAGCAGGCCGAATCGCTTGGCAAAAGCCGGTTGGCTGACGCTTGTGCCTGGCTGCGTCCCATGACGACCACGCTTTTGATGGCGAATAGGGTGGCCTCCGTCTTCCGCGCGGCAGGTCAGCAGTCGCCGCGTCTTTGAACCCATCTCGATCCGGCGCTGCCGGGATCTAACACCGTTCCGGAGGGAAACATGGCCGAATTAAAGTCCGACATCGAGATCGCGCGCGGCGCCAAGAAAAAGCAGATCCAAGAGATCGGCCAGAAGATCGGCATCCCGACCGAGCATCTTTTGCCCTACGGCCACGACAAGGCGAAAATCTCGGCAGA
>NZ_VFTC01000041.1 GCF_007003975.1 Mesorhizobium sp. WSM4306 | reverse complement strand
GGTCTCCTTTCAACCGCAATGAATCACGAACTCAAACCAAGGGGAATCCTGAATCCTTTAAAAGGCGACAGGCTTTAGGGTGCGATCAGCTTCTCGCGCCCTTCCGGCTCCACCATCTTGAGCCGGGTTTCCGGTCACGATCTCAAGCCCGCTGCCGCGCAAGATGCCGACGGCGTCCTGCGCTTTGGCCGGGAGAATCTGCATCAGACCGGTTGCTGCAAACAGCCCAGATTAACCGCAGTCACGGCACAAAATATCACTTCGCGTCGCATCGGCTGGTCGTCCAGTCATGAAACGAGTGGAGCAAGGACCGGCAGTATTTTTCGCGTCGCGCCGGGCCTATGCTTCCCAGAACTGATCAAGCCAAATATTGAGCTTGAGGAAGCCGGCATTGCTGACCGTATAGACCCGCCTCGTGCCTTCGGCCTTGGCGTGGACCAGGCCGGCGTCCAGCAATACTTTCAAATGCTGGGACACGGCCGGGCGAGAGACTGGCAGGCCCGAAGCCAGTTCGTTGACGGTTTTCGGGCCGCGCCGGAGTTCTTCCAGGAGATAGCGCCGGTTGGGATCGGCAATCGCCATGAAGGCGTCAGAAAAGATCATGCCTATACTTGTGGGGCAAAGTTTTTCAAATCTCAACCGTCAGCTTCCGCTTTTCTGAGCCGCAATGCTTCAGGGGTGACCGAGCGATCGGCCGGCTGGGTCTTGAAGGCATCGCGGTCTTCGATCGGCACTGGCGCGCGGCGGCTGATGCGCAGCAGCGTGTAGGCGGCGAGGCTGAGATGTGCCAGCGCGGTGGCCAGGAAAAGGCCTTCGGGGCGGAACCAACCCATCAAAGCGGCGGCCAGCAAGGGGCCGATCATGGTGCCGAACCCGTACAAAAGCAGCAGGCCGCCGGAGACCTTGACGAAATCCTCGGCGCGCGCGTGGTCGTTGGCATGCGCAACGGCGATCGAATAGAGCGTGTAGGCGAAGGCGCCGTAGGCGGCGGTTAGCACAATGACGAGAACCGAGGAGTGCGGTTCGAACAGGAAGATCAGGATGGCGAAGAGCGCGGCGCCGAAAGCGGCGCCCGCCAGCACGAAACGACGGTCGGTCTTGTCGGAGAGGCGCCCGGCCGGAAGCTGCATGGCGGCACCGGCGACGACGACAAGGCTCATCATCAGCGCGATCTCGGCGGTGGAAATGCCAATGCGGGCGCCGTAGACGGCACCCAGCGTGCCCCAGGCGCCGTTGGCAATGCCGACCAGCAGGCAGGCGATCGCCGACACAGGTGAGTTGGCATAAAGCCCTTTGACGTCGAGCTTGACGTCCTGCAACGGCTTGGGAGTCGAAGCCGACGACACCGCTGTCGGGATCAGCGACAGGCAGAACAAGATGCCCGTGATCATGAACAGCGATGCCGATTTGACGTCGCCGCCGGCAACGATCATCTGGCCGCCCATGATCGAAGCATAGGTGACCATCATATAGAGGCCGAAGACGGTGCCGCGGTTCTCATTGGTGGCCTTTTCGTTCAGCCAGCTTTCGATGACCATGAAGGCGCCGGCCATGGTGAAGCCGGTGAAGGCGCGCAGCAGGATCCAGACATATTCGTCGATGATCAGGCCGGTGAGCAGGGCGACGATAGCGCCCGACGCGGCAAAGGCGCCGAACGCCCTGACATGGCCGGCGCGGCGCACCAGGCGCGGTGCAAAGAAGCAGCCGGTGACGAAGCCGCCGGCCCAGGCGGTGCCCATCAGGCCGAGCGATGCGGTGGAAAACCCTTCGATCTGGCCGCGCAACGGCAGCAGCAGGCCGTGCAATCCCGAAGCCGCGAGCAGGAAAGCAGTGCCGCGAAGCAGCGAGAGGATCGGTCTGTAACTTGCAAACATTGTTTGATCCGGCTGGAGGGGCTTGTCGGTTCTGAAGACGGGGGCAGCTCTGAAGACAGGCGCATTCGGGCTTTTCGGCGGCGGATGCTCCGACGCCGAAACCAACGCGAAAACTAGCCGCGGCGAAACAGGGCTTCGGCCGCCGATTTGGTGCTCCCCTTGGTCTGCAATTCGGCTTCCAGCCGGGCGATCTCGTCGCGCAGGATGCCGATCCGCTCGGTCAGGTCACCGACCGAAAGCAGCGACAGATCCTGTCCGATTTCATGCGGCCTGGATTTCTTTTTGGGTTCGTCGTCGAAGATCGCCATCGTCGCTCCTCCCTGATTCAGCATTTGCCTGATCCGGCAATCAGCATACATAGGGCAGGGGTGCTGATGCAAACAGCCGGCGACAGACCGGCAGGATCGGGACGGAAAACTTCATGGCGAGCGGACATAAAATTCCGACCAGGATGACGGCCATAGCAATTTCGCGACCGGGCGGACCGCGGGTGCTGAAACCGGAAACGCGCGACGTGCCGGTGCCCGGCCCCGGTGAAATCCTCATCCGGGTGCGCGCAGCCGGCGTCAATCGGCCCGACGTGCAGCAGCGCAAAGGCGCCTATCCGCCGCCGCCCGGCGCTTCCGACCTGCCCGGCCTCGAGGCATCGGGCGAAGTGGCAGCACTTGGCGACGAGATTTCGCGCTGGCGCCTCGGCGACCGGGTCTGCGCGCTGACTCCGGGGGGCGGCTATGCCGAATATGTCAAGGTTCACGTCGGCAGCGTGCTGCCGCTGCCCGCCGGCTTCACCCATACGGAAGCGGCCGCGGTGCCGGAGAACTATTTCACCGTCTGGCACAATGTGTTCGAGCGCGGCGGCCTGAAGAAAGGTGAGACATTGCTCGTGCATGGCGGCTCGTCGGGCATCGGCACCACGGCGATCCAGCTGGCGTCGGCCTTCGGCGCCTATGTCGTCACCACCGCCGGCTCCAAGGAGAAATGCGACGCCTGCCTGAAGCTCGGCGCCGACCAGGCGATCAACTACCGCGAGGAGGATTTCGTCACCGCGGTCAAGGATGCCACCGGCGGCAAGGGCGTCGACGTCATTCTCGACATGGTCGGCGGCGACTACGTCCAGCGCAACTACGAGGCGGCGGCGGTCGAGGGCAGGATCGTCCAGATCGCCGTCCAGGCCGGCGCGGTGGCGAGCGCCGATTTTTCAAAAATCATGGTCAAGCGGCTGACCCATACCGGCTCGACGCTGCGGCCCCGCACGGTCGAGTTCAAGGCAGCGATCGCTGCGGCGCTCGAAGCGCAGGTGTGGCCGCTGCTCGGTACACGCAAAGTGTCGCCGGTCATGGACATGATCTTCCCACTGGCCGATGCCTGGCGTGCGCATGAGCGCATGGAAGAGGGCGAGCATATCGGCAAGATCGTTCTCGACGTCGGCTAGGGCATATCGAGGGTTCAGGTGAGGCCGGTCTGCAAATGATGGCGTCCTACGCTTCCGGCCTTCGCCGGCCGAAGCCCTTCTCTGAAGAGTGGTTGCGGTTAGGGCTACGGCCGGCGTAGGCCGGTGCTCACGTACGAAAAGTACGCTCCGCTCCGGTTCTCGGACGCCACCATTTTCGACTCGGCCTGACCTGAATCTCGACACGCCCTAGGCGTGTGTCGCCTGCCGGCAAGATGAACAGAACCTTAATGGTGCAATGCAGCATTTGCATTGCGGCTATGCAAAGACGTCTGTTCAATTCGTGGGCAGCGCTGCCTATCTAAGCGTCATCGAAACGATTTGATCCAACAACTGGAGGAATACCATGAACCCGATCCGCGCTTTCCGTAACTGGCGTATGTACAACGAAACCGTGCGCGAGCTGAACAAGCTCAACGCCCGTCAGCTCAGCGACCTCGGCATCAGCCGCGGCGACATCGAGCGGATTGCCCGCAAGGCCATCTAATTCGAAGCATGGCCGGCCGTAAGGCCGGCCATGTGCTAGAAGCAAGAGCCGCAGCAGACGTTTACCGTCGCCGGTTCCGAGCCCGCTGGACCCTGTCCGGCGGGTTTTGTCGTTTTGGAACGCTTTTTTACGTCTCGGCATCAATGATCGCCGAAGATGAGGCTTTTCCGGCCTCCACGCAGTCTGCGTCCGGCGGGCACCCTGCGCCAAAAACATGTCGGTAGCTAATCAAGTTGTCCGGGTTAGGTAGCACATGAGTTGTCCGGTTTTATGAGCAGTCCGATGGAGGCTGCGAATGAAACGGACAGCATGGCTACCTAACCCGGACAACTCATGTGCTTACGACACCCTGCGCCAAAAACATTGCGAAACGGCGGCGGAGCGGTTATACAGGCCGCGAATTTCCCATTTTGGTGGCTCTAAACCACCGCCCGCGCGGGAACGCGGGCGAACGAGAAGGATTTTTGAAATGGCCAATACGCTGCTGATGCCCAAAGCGACCGCCGTCTGGCTGGTCGACAACACCGCGCTCTCCTTCGAGCAGATCGCGCAGTTCTGCGGGCTGCATCCGCTCGAGGTCAAGGCGATCGCCGACGGCGAATCGGCGCAAGGCATCAAGGGCATGGACCCGATCATGACCGGACAGCTGACCCGCGACGAGATCGCGCGCGCCGAGAAGGATCCGAACCAGCGCCTGAAACTGTCCGACCCCAAGGTGCGGGTGCCGGAATCCAAGCGCAAAGGTCCGCGCTACACGCCGCTGTCGAAGCGCCAGGACCGACCCAATGCCATCCTGTGGCTGGTGCGCAATCACCCGGAATTGAAGGACGCGCAGATTTCGCGCCTGGTCGGCACGACCAAGTCGACGATCGAACAGATCCGCGAGCGCAAGCACTGGAATTCCGCCAATCTGCAGCCGATGGATCCGGTGACGCTGGGTCTCGCCTCGCAGATCGACCTCGACATGGAAGTCAACCGTGCCTCGCGCGGCCGCGAACAGGCGCAGCCGGTCGGTGACACGCTGCTGCCGGCGGCACTGACCGAGCGCCTGGTGCCGGCGCCGGAGAAGCCGAAGGACGAGGATGCCGAACTCGACGCCAACGCCGTGTTCGCCAAGCTCTCGGCGCTCAAGTCCAAGAACGAAGACGCCGACGAAGAGTGAGTGCTTTCACCTTCTCCCCTTGTGGGCGAAGGTGGCCTCGCGAAGCGAGGTCGGATGAGGGGTGTTCCAGAAAACACTGACGCCTCACTCCGCTGGAACACCCCTCAACCGTCTCGGCGCTATCGCGCCGATCCACCTTCTCCCACAAGGGGAGAAGGCAAGAGCCAGTTCACTCAGCTTCGGGCCGCCCGGTCCGGCGTCATGCCGTAATCCTCCGAGCGCTCGACCGCGCGGTAGAAATCGGCGAGTTGCTTGCCGCGCTCCGGCTTGAAGATACGGCCGGCGATGACCACGGAGCCGATGCGGTCGATGCGGAAGGCACGGAAATCGTCGCGCATCTCGCACCAGGCGACCAGCGTCCATACCTTGCCCCAGAACCATAGGCCGAGTGGGCGGATATCGCGCCCGGTGCCGCGACCGGCCTCGTCACGATAGTCGATGGTCAACACCTGGCGCTTCTCGACGGCGCGCTCGATCAGGTCGATCGCCTCGCGGGCGGCGTCGCTCACCACCCACATCGGCGTGTGGATCTCGGTGCGGGCGATGCGGTCCTTCTCTGTGTCGGGCAGCACGGCGCCGATCTTGACCAGCGCCTCGTCGGCGGCACGCGCCATGGCCGCACCACCAAAGGCGCGCACCATGCGCGCGCCTGCGACCAGCGCGACGATCTCGTCACGCGTGAACATCAGCGGCGGAAGGTCGAAACCCTCCCTCATCATGTAGCCAACGCCCGCCTCGCCGTCGATCGGCACCCCGGTCGACTGAAGGTCGGCAATGTCGCGGTAGATGGTTCGTTCGGAAACCTCGAGCCAGGTACCGAGCTTCTGAGCGGTGACCAGCCGGCCACCGCGCAGATGCTGCACGATCTGGAAGAGCCTGTCGGCACGGCGCATCGTATGGTCCCTCGGCTGCGTTTCTATGAATGTCGTGGTCCCCAAACCGGTTCCGGGCGACATCCATTTCCTGTTTCATGCCTGCCGTTGCCCCAAAAACCGCTAAACACTTTTTGGGCGGCAGGCATTATGGTTTCAGTCCTTCGCGCTTGCGCTGCGCGGCGACGAATTCCGCGCCGAAGGACAGTTTCTTCGTCGTCGGCGCGTTGGTGTCGAGCACGCGCCAGAACGGCGCAATCGCTGACAATTCCATGCCGCGCTCGAGATCCTCATTGGCGGCTTCTGCAACAGTGCGCAGATGATAGCCGATGGTGACCGGACATGTCACTTGCGCCCCATGCTCGATGGCGAGAGCGGTGCGCAAGGCGCGGACGTCCATCTCGACGCCTTTGGGTATGGAGCGGATGAAATCTTCGACCTGGCGCGCCGTCGGCACCAGCATCGGCTGGCCCTCGACGACGTCACCTATCGTGTGCGGCGTCGGCTTGACGCCATTGATACCGGGCGTGTTCAGCCTGTCGTTCCAGCTTTTCACCACTCATGTCTCCTGACACAGTTATGGCATGGTGCTCCTGACAGCATTCTGTCAGGAGCCTTCAGCATCGTCGGTAAGCGGGCGCAAAAAAGATTTTGCGCCCAGCCCAGGGAATCGCCGGCCGAGTCTCATGTGATCTGGGCGTTGCCGGGGCCGCATCCAAGCATTGTCATGAAAAAACGCCTCAGACCTCGCGAATGCGGCTGGGACCCTCATACATATCAGGCCAGCCAATGTCCTTGCGGATGTCCGCCGGCAGGGAGTTCAAGAAGCGCTGGGTACGGACTTCATTGCGCATCGTGCGGATCTTGCCGACATAGTGCTGTACGCTGTTCAAAATACCGAAGCTGTTCATGACCGTCTCCTCTTCTCTGATGGAGACACTATCGCACACCCCTCCTGACAGCAGTCTGTCAGGAGCCTGTCAGGTCGCTGAAGAAAGCTGCGAGGCGCTTTGCGGGCGGCGGGGAAAACGAGCCTTTTGTCAGGAATGGCCGATTGGCAAAGACCATGCAAGAAGCGCTTTGACAGCCGTCCGCGATGCTGGTCAAAGGCAGCATGTCGAAACTGCTCGCCCTTGTCATCATCGGCATGATGGCCATCCAGTTGATCAAGCCACTCGGCTGGCCGGGTCTGCGGCGGCGCGGTGATTTCTGGAAGCTGGCGCTGCTGGCCATGGCGGCTATCGCGCTGGCCGGCGCCCTGGGGCACTGGACATAACGCAGCGCCGCGACGCTATGCCGGAGCTTTCGTCAGGTCGGGTCGACCGTGCCCATGGCGATCATGCGGATTGCGGTCAGGCTTGGCACGAAGAAATAATCGCCGCCGCGCGTGGTCACGAATTCGGGTAGATTCGCCGCGATGAAGGGCGTGGCATTGGCCGGTCCAGCCGGAATGACGTGCTTGCTGGATTCGGCCCGGTTGCCGGTCAGCGGGCAGGTGTCATTGCCGGCTTCGAAATCCAGGCCGTAGCTCATCCATTGCTGCTGAATGAATTCGAACTGCCGGAAAATGCTTGAACAGATCGCCATCATGATCACGCCCTGTTCGCCGTCGGGATCGGCATAGGGCAGCCCGCGCCGCAGGATGCGGCGGCGGTTGGTGAGCGTGCTTGCCCCATGCGTCTCGCTCAGCAGCGGGTCGAGCATGTCGCGCGGATTGGCGCGGCGTATATGGGCGCCGAACGGGCATTTGGCGCCGTCGGGGTCATCGCCGTAACGGAAGCCGGTGAGCAGCTGGGCAAACGCCGCCAGCCGCTCCTGGTGCCTGGCGTCGTCGCGCGGCTTGCGCAGCGCGGGGTCGATGCAATCCGCCCATTCGGCCATCAGACGCTGGTGATCGGCCCAGCTCGGCGCGGCCAGCAGCGGTATGCCGGACCGCCAGCGGCCGACCAGTTTGGCCGAGACGGTCTCGTAGGCCTCTTTGTCGTCGGCAATGCCGGTAACCTGCTTCCATAGGGCCGCCTGTCGCCGCATCTCGGCCTCGAATCCAGGCACGTCCTGGCGTAGCTTGCGCCAGACCATGAAGGTGCCGTTGCGGGCAAAGCCGGGCGGCTGCGTGGCGACCGGAAATTCCTGGCCCTCGTCGACCTGACCGAGGATGAACTCGCCGGTCTCCAGCGCTTTCCAACTGGTCTTGGGATCGTATAGGCCCTCAGCGATCTTGCCGGCGCCAATCACGGCGCGCGCCTCTGCGTCAGCCTGGAACTGGCCGCGAAAGACCGGATCGCTGATGCCATCGGTGAAGCCGAAGGGCTCCTTCGGCTGCGGGATCATCGTGCCGTCAGGACCGGGGTCCATCAGCGCGGCGGAATCCTGCCAAAGGCCTTGTCCGTCAGCTCCGTGCCCTGCGAGCAGAGCCACGCTGCCGTTGGACTTTGCCGCAAGTCCCTGCAGCCATGTCGTCCACTCGGCGAGTTTAGGCAGCGGCGTGCCGTCGGGATTGGCTCCGACGTTGAGCGAGACCCAGACGTGGACCGGCCGAACGCTGCCGTCGAGATGCGAGCGCCACACCGGGTCCCAGTGTCCCGGCGCGCTGCCTTCGACGTCGCCGAGAATGTCAGCGCGGCAGCCCATGCCGTCGATGAACTCGTCGGGCAAAAGGCGCAGCGTGCGGGTCGGCAGATCGAGTGCGCGCAGGCCGAGAAAGGTAAAACCGATGTTGAGCGTGATCGGCGGCTTGAGCAGCAGCGTGGGTCCGGCGCCGCCAGCCTCGGATTTCCCCCACGGCTCAGCGGTGGTGATGCGCGGCCGGATGCCTTGCACGAACAGCCGGCCGGCGGCGGCGTCGCTAATGGTGAAAAACAGATGGCGGCTGTGCGGAAAACCGAAACGGCCATAGGGGCGATGGATGTTGCCCTGGATGTCGGGAAGGTCGAGTTCGATCATCGCGCCCACTCCGCCGCCGGCGCCCGGATTTCACCGGCCTGCTGTGTTGGTTCTGCCGGATCGTCCGGTTTTACGGCGCCGACAAAGGCACCGAAGCGGGCGTGAAGTGCGGTGTCGTCAAGGCCCTGCGCCTCGATGGCGAAACGGGTGAAATGCTGCTGGATGAACAGCGACTTCAGGACCGAAGGCAGGTCGGCGCCGGGTGCGGCTGGAAAGGGCGTCATGCCCTGGCGGAAGACCTTGCGATACAACTCCCAGGCCATGAGCAACGTCAGGATGACCAGCAGCGTAACCACGACGACGCCCCAAGTAGCTGCCGTCGCGATCCATTGCGCAAAAGCATCGTGCACGCCGAAGACAGCGAAGACGCCGTGCAGGAGCAGGACCGCAAGCCAGATTACGATCGCCCCAGCGGCAGCTATGCCAACCGGCTTGAGCGCGCCGATCTCCAGCGTCTTGTCTTTGACGTCGAGGCCGTCCGGCCAGTAGTCGTTGAACGGCATCGTCGTCTCTATCTGGCAGCGTTTGATGTAGGCGTGAAACCCGTCCGCGGAATCGATGCCGTCGAAGCCGACGCAATGGCCGAAGATGATCACCAGATCGCGTTTCATCGTCGCCCACAATTGATCGGTGTAGGCGCGTAGAGCATCGCCTTCGGCCTGTGCGTCGATATCGGCCGCGAACAGCAGAAAAGGCGTACCCAGCTGGTCTACGGGCTGCGGTGCCAGCGGATTGACGGCGCGCACGGCGCTGACCAGCGCATCGCTCGAAATGCGCCCGTTGAAGGCTGGTCCATGGATGATGACGAACCGGGCGAGGTGGTTCAAAGTGTTGAGTGAGAAGGGCGAGGGCCGCGCATTGGGCGGCGATTCCGCCGTTTGCTTGCCGGTGGCAAGCAACGCCAGCTTCTGCGCCAGCAGTTGCCGGTGCGAGCGCGAACGGCCGATCTCGTCGGGGTCGATCATGATGTCGACGCGGATAGGGGCGAGGACCGTCAGGAAGTAGTGGCCACCGTCAAGGTTTGGCATTGGCCGCCCCACGCTTCTTTTCGAGCATGTCGATGAATTCGTTCCGCGCCTTGTCGGCCTTGCGCGTCGCCACCGACGCGATCGGGGCAAAGCCCGGCGACGCCAGCGAGTTTGCCACCTTCACAAGCGCTTCCCTGTAGGCCTGCGCAAAGGCCTTCGGGTCGCTGCTGGCGTGGATCCTGGCGAGCCTCAGCACCTCGTTTCGGACACGCAGCGCCGCCTTGATGTCGCGCTGTGCTGCCCCGGGCGTGGCGTTGTAGTAGTAGTTGGTATGGATCTGGTTGGCGCCGATATAGTCCTTGAAACTCGAGATCGGGATCGAGTGCGGATATTTGGTGCTGGCATACCAGAACATGTCCAGGCCGCTTGGAATGCCGTCGGCGAAGGCGTCGATATACTGGTCCCAGGTGCCGTTGAAATTGGACAGGAACAGCATGTAGTCGTTCTGGATGGCCTGCTTGCCCTGGCCGAGATCAGGCCATTGGTCGCGCCGGATGATCACCCAGCGCGCGAAATGAATGAGCTTCAGGCCAAGCAAACCCGACAGCTGCGCAGGCCCGGCGCGCGCCACCATGAAAATCAGGTGCTGGATCCAGGTCCACCGAGGCCGCATCGGTGTTAGCACATTCATTGCATATGCTTTGCCGGCAATGTTCGACATGCCACCCCACACCTCTTGCCCAATGTCAGAATGACCCAGCAGTCTTGAATCCGCAAGGTGGCATTGCAGAAGTAACACCGGGCTGGCGCATTCATGTTGTTTTGACTTGGAATATTCTTCCTCCAATTCATTGGAGGGATGCCAAAATCAACAGTATTTCGAAAATAATCGATCCAGTTATCCGAAACCGGCTAGTCCGAACTCGTGCCTGATCTGGTCAATCGGCGAGGACCTGCCCAACCAGGTGTTCGGCCCAAGCTCGATACCCGGCTTCCGAGGCATGAAAACCGTCGGAGGCAAAACCCTCTTCGGGATTGGTGATCGGCAGGCGCGGCGCGGGTACGGCGCCGCGCTCGAAACACAGGCGCTCGCCCATGCGGTTCATTGCGGTGGCGCGGATCTCAAGGATTTTGCCGAGCAGCGGAGGCATGGCTGGCGCACGGGTGAACTCGAGCACCGGCGACCAGACGACACGTGCCTCCGGCCATTTGGCCCGGAGTGCGTAAAGCAGGCCGCCGAACTCTTTCTTGAAGCGCGGCACCGAGTGGAAATTCTTGGTGTCGTTGGTGCCGATGGCGAGCACGATATGCGTCCATGGATCGGCCGACAGATTGGGCAGCACATGGTCGCGGATCTGGCCCGACGTGGCCGAGTTGAAGCCGGCGGCGCGCCAGCGCACGGCGTCGCCGGTACGCTGCGCGATCATGACGGCAAGCTGCGCGGCAAGCCCGTCCTCGGAATTGCCGATGCCGACCGAGGCGGCGGAGGAATCGCCCAGCACCAGCAGCGAGATTGCCGGCGCCTTGCCCGATATCTCATGCATCACTGGTCCTTGTGCCGGCAGCATGCGGGTGGTGCGGCGGCGCACGCCGAGCCCCTGCCAGACATAGACGGGGTAGGCGAGCCAGGTGAAGAGGGCCGGGAAGCGCATGGCGATACCGTTATAGATTGGCGGCAGGCTTAGCGCATGTTCGGGCTGAGGTGAACGCCTTCAATCGTCGCAGCAGTTCGGCTTGTCCGCGTGCCTGTCCTGATATTCGTCATGCAGCCGCACCCAGTCCATCAGGCTTTGATAGGGGCCATTTTCGTCGCGGCCCTTCGGCGTCATGTCGAGATAATCGTAACAGCCGATCTGAGACTCGCCGCCACGGGCGCGCGACGTGAAGGTAAGGAAGATGTCGCCGTTCTCGTCCTTGTAGAAAACACTGGTGCCGGGAAGATCCTTCGATGTCCGTGGACGGGTCTCGAAATTGTAGGTGGTGTCGCCGGCGGCGATCTGCTTGTCGGTGAAGGAGACCTGCATGTCGAAGTTGAAGTCCGAGGCATAGGACGACACCCAGTCGAATTTCCAGCCCATGCGCTGCTTGTAGGGCAGGAGCTCCGCCAGCGGCGCGCGCGCAACCACAACCAGAGACACGTCGTGATGCCTCAGATGCTGGTTGGCGCCGTCTATATGGTCGGCAAGGAACGAACAGCCTTCGCAGCGATGATCCGACCCTGGCGTCATCATGAAGTGATAGACGATGAGCTGGCTGCGGTTGGCGAACAGCCCGGCCAGGTTCTTCGGACCTTGCTCGGTCTCGAAGACGTAATCTTTCCGGATCTTCAGCCAAGGCAATTCACGCCGTTCGGCAGCGATGCGCTCGCGAAACCGCGTCAGCTCCTTCTCGCGCGCCAGATGCGCCTTGTGCGCCTCAAACCAGTCTTCGCGCGAAACCACCTTGTTGCGAGGCATGAACTTCTCCCTGTTTGTCATCCCAAGGACGTTCGGGATAGACGCAAACCGACATCGTCAGCGGTTTTGCCGAAGGGGAGATAAGAATGGACAGGCTTCGCCCCAAGCCCGGGCTCGGCACAAACAAAAACCCGGGCGCATCGGCCCGGGTTGTATGACAATGGAAGGATTGCGCTCAGGCGGCCTGTTCGAGGCTCGCCTTCCACTTTCCGAGTGCCGCCAGATGGTTCATGTGGGCCCGATGGGTGAAGGCGGCCTGGCCGGCGGCGACGTTCGATGCCTTGCCGCTCCAGGCCTTTTGCGGGGCGGCCTGCAGGGCGCGGCCGTAGGAGAAGGTCAGCTTCCACGGATGCGGGCCGATGGCGTTGATGGCGTTTAGGTTGGCGGTCGCTTCCTCGTCCGACTGTCCACCCGAGAGGAAGGCGATGCCGGGCACCGCGACCGGCACGGTTTCGCGGAAAAGCTTGATCGTCTTCTCTGCGATCTCCTCGGGGCTGTTCGTCTTGCCGGATTTCTTGCCGGCAATGACCATGTTGGGCTTCAGGATCGAGCCTTCCAGCACCACGCGCGCCGCATGAAGCTCGTCATAGAGCTTGATCAGCGTCGCCTTCGAGACGGCGTAGCAGGTGTCGATGTCGTGGGCGCCGTCCATCAGCACCTCCGGTTCAACGATCGGTACGATGCCGGCTTCCTGGCAAAGTGCCGCATAACGGGCCAGCGCATGGGCATTGGAGGCGATCGAGTTGGCCGAAGGCACGCCCTTGCCGGTGTCGATGTCGATCACCGCGCGCCATTTGGCGAAGCGGGCGCCGAGCTTGTAATAATCGGCAAGGCGTTCACGCAGGCCGTCGAGGCCCTCGGTGATGGTGTCGCCCGGGAAGCCGGCCAGCGGCTTGGCGCCGGCGTCGACCTTGATGCCGGGAATCGCGCCCGCGGCCTTGATGATATCGACCAGCGGCGTGCCGTCGGCGGCCTTCTGGCGGATCGTCTCGTCATAGAGAATGACGCCGGAGATGTATTTGGTCATCGCGTCCTTGGCGCGAAACATCATCTCGCGGTAGTCGCGGCGGCTGTCGGCGGTCGATTCGACGCCGATGACGTCGAAGCGTTTCTTGATGGTGCCGGAGCTTTCATCGGCGGCCAGCAGGCCTTTGCCGCCGGCCACGATCGCGGCGGCAATATCTTCGAGACGTTCGCTCATTTTTGCTTCTCCTGAAGGGGTCTGTTCCGCACATAGAGCGGTTCACCGTTTCACGGAAACGGCGAACCGCTCTATGTCATTGTTTTTACGCAATTCCGGACGGAAAACCCGCTCACACTTTTCCTGGAATTGCTCTAACGGAAGTCTACCGCCAAAGGAATGGCATCGGAAAGCTCGAATCGATTGAAAGTTTCCGGCGCGTCATTTGGCGCCGACGTTCCGGTCAGGCCTGCTTTTTCAGCACATCGACGCCGGGCAGTGGCTTGCCTTCCATCCATTCCAGGAAGGCGCCGCCGGCGGTCGAGACATAGGTGAAGTCGTCGGCGACGCCGGCATGATTGAGTGCGGCCACCGTATCGCCGCCGCCGGCGACCGAGACCAGCATGCCGGCCGTGGTGCGGGCCGCCGCGTGCCTGGCCGCGGCCACGGTCGCATGGTCGAAAGGCTCGATCTCGAAGGCGCCGAGCGGGCCGTTCCAGACCAGCGTCGCGGCGCGGTCGATCCATTCGCCGATCGCCTTCACGGTCTTTTCGCCGACATCGAGGATCATGCCGTCGGCCGGCACGTCGGAGATGGCGACGGTCTCGCAAGCCGCGCCCGCCTTGAACTCTTTTGCGACGACGCCGTCGACCGGCAGGATGATGGCGCAGCCGGCTTCGGCGGCCTCGATCATGATCTGCTTGGCGGTCGGGGCAAGGTCGTGCTCGCACAGCGACTTGCCGACAGCTGTGCCGCGCGCGGCGAGGAAGGTGTTGGCCATGCCGCCGCCGATCACCAGCGCGTCCACCTTCTTCACCAGGTTCATCAACAGGTCGATCTTGGTCGACACCTTGGCGCCGCCGACAATGGCAACGACAGGGCGGACCGGATCGCCCAGACCTTTCTCCAGTGCCTCGAGTTCGGCCTGCATGGTGCGGCCGGCATAGGCAGGCAACAGCCGCGCCAGGCCTTCGGTCGAGGAGTGCGCCCGATGCGCGGCCGAAAAGGCGTCGTTGACGAAAATGTCGCCATTGGCGGCAAGCCTTTCGGTGAAGGCCGGGTCGTTCTTCTCCTCGGTCTTGTAGAAGCGGGTGTTTTCCAAGAGCAGCACGTCGCCCTTGTTCATGGCGGCGACTGCACTTCCCGCCGTGTCGCCAACGCAATCCGAGGCAAAGCCAACGGGACGGCCGAGCACCTCGGCTGTGGCCTTGGCGATCGGTTCCAGCGAGAGTTCGGGCGAGGGACCGTCCTTCGGCCGGCCGAAATGGGCGAGCAGGATGACCTTGGCACCCTTGCCGGACAGTTCGGCGATGGTCGGCGCGATGCGTTCGATGCGGGTGGCGTCGGTGACCTTGCCGTCGGCGACGGGCACGTTGAGGTCGACCCGCACCAGCACGCGCTTGCCGCTGATATTGCCGATATCGTCGAGTGTCTTGAAGGCGGCCATGCTGGTTCCTTTCCGTGAAAATCGCCGGGACCATAACCAGCACCGGCTACGATGCAAGGCTTGAGCCGCGCTGCGCGTTAAATTTTGAAGTCAGGGCGAAGGTAGCAGTGATGCTGGGGACAAACTTGCTTCGGCTGGTGGCGCAGACGGATCGTGGTCAGCTCTCGGTCGCTGCCTTCTCCGCGGCAGGCTCCGAGGACGGCTTCTCCTCAGCCCGAGCCTCCGCCACCTGCGTTTCCGTCGGCTTGCGCCAGCTGCGGATGAAGGCGGAGACACGGTCGCCGATCTCGCCGGCGCTGAGGAACACCGGTACCCGCGCCACCGGCGCGGTCGGCTCGAAGGACAGGCCGAGGCCTGTGATCTTGCCCTTGTCGTCGACGTCGCGGACGATCAGCTCGATCGGGCCGATCAGTACACGGTCGGCATATTCGGCATGGCCGCCGAGCCTTGCCGCCACCAGCGCGCCGACGGTGAGCTTCTGCTCGGCTTCGGTCAGGCCTGGCGTGTAGGCGGCTTCCAGTTCGCCGGCTGAACGTGCCGGATCGACGGCGAAGGCGCCGAAGAAATCGGCATCCTCGGGGTCGACCACGGCGCGGCTGGCGAACAGCTTGTCGAGCAGGCGCGGATAGCGGTCGGGCACGAAGATGTAAACCTGGTCGCCGGCGGCGAGCCGGCCCATGTCCTGGAAGCGCATCGAGCGGCCGTCGCGCAGCACCAGCGAGGGCCTGGCCCAGCGCGGGATGCGCTCGCCGCGCGCCACCGGACTGCCGGGCGCGACGCGATAGGCGAGAAGCTCGTGATGGGCCGAGCCCGGCAGTTCGAGCTCGACCTTGTCGAGAGGCCCGAGCCTCGCCGGCACGATCAGGCCGAGGCGGCGCGCCAGTGGCCCGACCGTCCAGCCCTGCACCACCAGCGACACCAGCACGATGATGAAGGCGGTGTTGAAGATGACGCGCCCGTTCTCCAGCCCGCCGAGCAGCGGGGTGATGGCAAGCAGGATGGAGACTGCGCCACGCAGGCCGACCCAGGACACGAAGGCGACCTCGGGACGCGGCAGGCGGAACGGGATCAGGCAAAGCCAGACGGCGATCGGGCGCGCGACAAACATCAGGAACAGGCCAAGCAGCACCGCAGGCACCAGGATCGCCGGAAATTGCGACGGCGTCGCGAACAGGCCGAGGATCAGGAACATGATGATCTGCGCCAGCCACGACATGCCGTCCTGGAAGCGCTTCAGGATGGTGACGGCGCGGATGTCGGAATTGCCGGCAATCAGACCGGCGAGATAGACCGCGAGAAAACCAGATCCGCCGATGGCGCCGGCGGCGGCGAACACCATCAGCGACAAGGTCAGCACGAAGATCGGCAGCAGGCCGTGGTCGAGATTGAGCCGGTCGACGAGGCGTACGATGGCAAGGCCGCCAAGCACGCCGACAATGGCGCCGAGGCCCATGTTGAGCACGAAGCCGAGGACCAGATTGGTGACCAGCACATGGGTCTCGGGATTGGCGTGGGCGGCGATGACCTCGACCAGCGTGATGGTGAGGAAGATGGCGATCGGGTCGTTGGTGCCGGATTCGACTTCGAGCGTGGCGCGCACGCGCTCGCGCAGATTGATCTCGCCGGCACGCAGCAGGAAGAACACCGCAGCCGCGTCGGTCGAGGCGACGGCGGCCCCGAGCAGGAAGGATTCCAGCCAGCTGAGGTCGAGCAGGTAATAGGCGGCGGCGCCGAACAGGCCGGTGGTCAAAAGCACGCCGAAGGTCGCCAACGACAGCGCCGGCCCGGCCGCCTGGCGCAGCGCATTGAGCGGCGTGCCGAAACCGGAATCGAACAGGATGACCGCCAGCGCCAGTGAGCCGGCAAAATAAGCCACGCGCGCATTGTCGAATTCGATGCCGAGACCGTCAGTGCCGGTGGCGAGACCGATGCAGAGGAAGAGCAGCAGCAGGGGAGCGCCGAAGCGGAAGGCGATCAGGCTCGAGAACGCGGCGGCGACGACGAGCGCTGTGCCGACCAGCGTAACGAGATAGATCGCATGCTCCATCCGTGACTTGCCCCTCGAATTCCTCTTTCTCCCGATTTACGGCAGAGTGGGGCGAAGGCATGGCCAGTGCAAGGCGGGAGGGTGGTTTTTTGCCCTATCCCGCTGATTTTCGTGCATTTTGGCCGGTCGGTCCGGCTAGGCACGCGCCCGACGAAAAACGCCCGGACAAAACCGGGCGTTTCGAGGCTGTAAGACGATACCTGCGATCAGGCGATGGTCTTGCCGAAGGCAACCGAGGTGTCGGCCATGCGGCTGGAGAATCCCCACTCATTGTCGTACCAGGACAGCACCGAAACGAAGTTGCCGTCCATGACCTTGGTCTGGTCGAGCGCCATGATCGAGGAGCGCGGGTCGTGGTTGAAGTCGATCGAGACGTTCGGGTGATGGGTGACGCCCAAAATGCCCTTGAGCTTACCGTTGGAGGCGGCGATCACCGCTTCGTTGATCTCCTGCACGGTGGTGGCGCGCTTGGCGATGAACTTGAAGTCGACGACCGAGACGTTCGGGGTCGGCACGCGGATCGAGATGCCGTCAAGCTTGCCCTTGAGGTCGGGCAGCACCAGGCCGATCGCCTTGGCGGCGCCGGTCGAGGTCGGGATCTGCGACAGCGCGGCGGCGCGGGCGCGGTAGAGATCCTTGTGCATGGTGTCCAGCGTCGGCTGGTCGCCGGTGTAGGAGTGGATCGTCGTCATCATGCCTCTTTCGATGCCGACGGCCTCGTGCAACACGGCGGCCAGCGGCGCCAGGCAATTGGTGGTGCAGGACGCGTTCGAGATGACGATATGGTCCTTGCTCAGCTTGTCGTGGTTGATGCCGTAGACCACTGTGAGGTCAGCACCCTCGGCAGGCGCCGAGACGACGACGCGTTTTGCGCCGGCGGTCAGATGCGCTGCGGCCTTGTCGCGAGCGGTGAAGATGCCGGTGCATTCGAGCGCGATGTCGACGCCGAGTTCCTTCCACGGCAGCTGCGCCGGGTCCTTGATGGCGGTGACCTTGAAGGTCTCCCTGCCGACGGTGATCTGGTCGCCGGATACCGAAACTTCGTGCGGGAAGCGGCCGTGCACGCTGTCATAGCGCAGCAGGTGGGCGTTGGTCTCGACCGGGCCGAGATCGTTGACGGCGACGACGTCGATGTCCTTGCGGCCGGATTCATGGATGGCGCGCAGGATGTTGCGGCCGATGCGGCCAAATCCGTTGATGGCAACTCTGACGGTCATTTTACTCTCCCTGGGAGTTCGAAAGGCGGCAGATGGGTCCGCAGCTTCATAGCTGCGGATGGCACAAGAATCCAGCCGCAGAAAGCCGAATTTAAATCGATTAGGTTGGTCCAGTCCCGCGAAACCGCCTTTGCGGTTCGCGGGACTGACGCCGGTGTCACTTGCTGTGCAGGCGGGCTTCCGCTGCCTTGGCTGCCGCTTCGGCGGTGATGCCGAAATGCGGGTAGAGCTGCTCGATGGTGCCGGAGGCGCCGAAGCCGTGCATGCCGACGAAGATGCCGTCGGAGCCGATCAGGTGATCCCAGCCCTGGCGGATGCCGGCCTCGATCGCCATCTTGATCGGCGCGTTGCCGATGGTTTTCTTGCGGTAGGCGTCGCTCTGCTGGTCGAACAGTTCGAAGCAAGGCACAGAGACGACGCGGGTCGGATGGCCGTGCTTTTCAAGCAGGTCGCGGGCGCCGAGAGCGACCTCGACCTCGGAGCCGGTAGCGAAGATCGTTACCGCCGCCTCGCCACTGGCCGCGGCCAGTTCATAGGCGCCCTGGCTGCTCAGGTTCTTGGCCGAGTATTCGGTGCGCACCGTCGGCAGGTTCTGGCGGGTCAGCGCCATGGTCGCCGGCGTCTTTTCCGTCTCAATGGCAATCTGCCAGCATTCGGCGGTTTCCACCGCGTCGGCCGGACGGAAGACATTGTGGTTCGGGATGGCGCGCAGCGCCGCCAGATGCTCGACCGGCTGGTGGGTCGGGCCGTCTTCGCCGAGACCGATGGAATCATGGGTCATGACGAAGATCGAGCGGATGCCCATCAGCGACGCCAGCCGCATCGACGGGCGGGCATAGTCGGAGAAGCACATGAAGGTGCCACCATAGGCGATGAGGCCGCCATGCAGCGTCAGGCCGTTTAGCGCGGCGGCCATGCCGTGTTCGCGAATGCCGTAATGGACATAACGCTGGCCGTAATCGTCCGGCGTGATGTTCTTGGTCTGGCTGGTCTTGGTGTTGTTGGAGCCGGTGAGGTCGGCCGAGCCGCCGATGGTCTCGGGCACGGCGCCGTTGATGACTTCCAGCGCCATCTCAGAGGATTTGCGGGTGGCGACCTTCGGCTTGTCGGCCGACAGCTTCTTCTTGTAGTCGGCGATGACGGTATCGAAGTTCGACGGCAGCTTGCCGGCGAGGCGGCGCTCGAACTCTACCCTTAGCTTGGCGTCGGCCTTGGCCAGGCGGCCCTCCCAATCGGTGCGCGGCTTGGCGCCGGCCTTGCCTGCGGTGCGCCAGGCGTCGAGGATGTCGGCCGGAATTTCGAAAGGCGGCGAGTCCCAGTTGAAGAATTTGCGCGCGCCGGCGATTTCGTCGGCGCCGAGCGGCGAGCCGTGCGCCTTGTTGGTGCCGGCCTTGGTCGGGGCGCCGAAGCCGATGGTCGTCTTGCAGGCGATCATCGTCGGCTTGTCGGAATGGCGGGCGGCTTCGATGGCATAGGCGATCGCTTCCGGGTCGGTGCCGTCAATGTGGCTGGCGTTCCAGCCGGAGGCCTGGAAGCGGGCAACCTGGTCGGTGTTGTCGGCAAGCGAGACCGGGCCGTCGATCGAGATGTTGTTGTTGTCCCAGAAGACGATCAGCTTGTTGAGCTTGAGGTGGCCGGCAAGCGCGATGGCTTCCTGGGAGACGCCTTCCATCAGGCAGCCGTCACCAGCCAGAACGTAGGTGTAGTGGTCGACGAGGTCGTTGCCGAAGGCGGCGTTCATGATGCGCTCGCCGAGCGCGAAGCCGACCGAATTGGCAAGACCCTGGCCGAGCGGGCCGGTCGTCGTCTCGATGCCGGTGGCGTGGCCGTATTCGGGATGGCCGGCGGTCTTCGAGCCGAGCTGGCGGAAATGCTTGATCTGGTCGATCGTCATGTCCTCGTAGCCGGTCAGGTGCAGCAGCGAATAGAGCAGCATAGAACCATGGCCGGCCGACAGGATGAAGCGGTCGCGGTCGGGCCAATGGGGGTTCTTGGGATCATATTTCAGGAAGCGGGTGAACAGCACGGTGGCGATGTCGGCGCAGCCCATGGGCAAGCCTGGATGGCCGGACTGGGCCTTTTCGACGGCGTCCATGGCGAGAAAACGGATCGCATTGGCCATCCGGTCATGTTGTTCACGCGACGTCATGGTACCTCCGGGGTGGGGATTTGCGGGCTTGGCAGAGCCCTGGAAAGGGTGCGCGACACATAGCAGGCGCGGGCTTTTAGTCAACAAATCGGCTGCACATTTGCCGGTCTTGTGATGCCGGCGGCAGGCCAACATTAGCGTTAGCAGGGGACAGTCGCGAGAGCTTTGTTGACGTTGCCTTCACCCGGTGCCTAATGTTTCCGGGATAACGCGTTCTGAACGCGAGCGATTCGGTGATGGGCAGGGCACAGGACGAAGGCCATGACCGGGGAAACCACACTCAAGGAAGTCATCCACAGGCTAGGCAAGGCCATCGAGGGGCTGGAAAACGCCGTCGCGGCCAAGCTCGAGCACGAGCGCGACTATTCCGAAGCCGAGGCTGAAGTGCAGCGCATGAACGCCGACCGTTCCCGGCTGGCGCAGGAACTCGACAATTCCGAAGCCCGCGCCGAAAGGCTGGAAGATGCCAACAAGGAAGTGTCGCGCCGCCTGGTGACCGCCATGGAAACCATCCGCGCGGTGCTGGACAGATAGGAGCTGCAGGCCATGGCACAGGTCACGGTTTCCATCGACGGCAAGCAGTACCGCATGGCTTGCGACGAGGGCCAGGAAGAGCATCTGATCGACCTGGCCGAACGCTTCGACCGTTATGTCTCGCATCTCAAGGATTCGTTCGGCGAGATCGGCGACCAGCGGCTGACGGTGATGGCCGGCATCATGGTGATGGACGAGCTGTCGGAGCTGCAGAAGCGCGTCAAGGGCATGGAGACCGAGGTGCAGACGCTGCGCAAGACGCGCGACGAGGCGCTGACCAAGGCCGACAAGAACGACACCGTGCTGACCAGCGCGCTTGGCGCGCTTGCCCAGCGCATGGAAGACCTGGCCACGTCGCTCGCCGTCAACAAGACCTGAGCGCAGGCTTTTCTCGCGGAAACGAAAGATTGTCGGGCACTATGTCGGGTCCATAGAACGAAAGTGCTCGTTCCGTCGCCGACAAGAGTTTCCTATTATCTTACAGCCGCAATTTATGCGCTAATATGCGGCAATGCCGGAGTGTGGGCGCCGCCTTGGTGCCACTCCTAACGAAATCTGTTGCAGGGGAAATGTGCCATGAGCCTTCGTATCAACGACATCGCGCCAGACTTCACCGCCGAAACAACACAAGGGACGATCAGTTTCCATGACTGGATCGGCGACGGCTGGGCGATCCTTTTCAGCCACCCGAAGAATTTCACCCCGGTGTGCACGACCGAGCTCGGCACGATGGCGGGTCTGGCGGGCGAATTCAAGAAGCGCAACGTCAAGGTCATCGGCATTTCCGTCGATCCTGTTGCGAGCCATGACAAGTGGCAGGCCGACATCAAGACGGCGACCGGCCAGACGGTGAACTACCCGCTGATCGGCGACAAGGACCTCAAGGTGGCCAAGCTCTACGAGATGCTGCCGGCGGGGGCCGGCGAGACGTCGGAAGGTCGTACGCCGGCCGACAACGCCACGGTGCGCTCGGTCTATGTCATCGGGCCGGACAAGAAGATCAAGCTGGTGTTGACCTATCCGATGACCACCGGCCGCAACTTCGACGAGATCCTGCGCGCGGTCGATTCCATGCAACTGACCGCCAAGCACCAGGTGGCGACGCCGGCGAACTGGAAGCAGGGCGAGGACGTGATCATAACAGCTGCCGTCTCCAACGAGGATGCGATCAAGCGCTTCGGCGCTTTTGACACGATCCTGCCCTATCTCAGGAAGACCAAGCAGCCGTCCGCCTAGGTTTTCGACCCGGGTCGGTTTCGATTTTTGTCCTGTTTCTGGCAGGGTGTGCTTGACGGGTGGGCCTTGCTGGATGACCATGCTCCTGGTTCATTCCGGCAGAGAAAATCATTCCTGCCGGAGCGAGGGGCAGGGGGCCGGAAATTGGACGCAGCTTTGGCTAAGCCGCTGGTCAGCGGCTTCTACGACAAGCCGACCGGAGCCATACAGTATGTCGTCGCCGATCCGGCGACGAAGCGCTGCGCCATCATCGACCCGATCCTCGATTTCGACGAAAGGTCCGGCGCGACGGCGACGAAAAGCGCCGATGCCTTGCTGGATTTCATCCGGGCAAACGGACTGGAACTCGAATGGATCTTGGATACCCATCCGCATGCCGATCATTTCTCGGCGGCTCGTTATCTTCATGAGAAGACCGGAGCGCCGACGGCGATCGGCGACAGGATCGTCGAGGTCCAGAAGCTGTGGAAGGCGATCTACAACTGGCCCGATTTTCCCGCCGACGGGTCGCAGTGGGACCGGCTGTTTGAGGAAGGCGAAACGTTCCTGATCGGCAGCCTTCCGGTCAAGGTACTGTTCTCGCCGGGGCATACGCTCGCCTCGATCACCTATGTCATAGGTGACGCCGCCTTCATCCACGATACGCTGTTCATACCCGACAGCGGCACGGCGCGGGCCGATTTTCCCGGTGGCAGCGCGGCGCGGCTGTGGCGATCGATCCAGGATATCCTGGCGCTGCCGGACGACACGCGCGTATTCGTTGGCCACGACTACCAGGAGGGTGGCCGTGAGGCGCGTTGGGAGAGTACCGTCGCCGAGCAAAGGGCGAAGAATATCCATCTCGTTGCCGCGCACACCGAGGCCGAATTCGTCGCCTTGCGTGAGGGACGCGACAAGACACTGCCGATGCCGCGGCTGATCCTGCATGCGCTGCAGGTCAACATGAATGGCGGACGGCTGCCGGAACCGGAAGCCAATGGAAGGCGATATCTGAAGTTTCCGCTGGACGGGTTGTGAGAGATGTCGCGCGGCGTCGCGGTGGCGGCAGCCGGATCAGGGGCGGCGCGAACGTTTTGTGACGAACTCGCCGCCGATTGCTGCGCCGGCAAACCCGCAATCTCGGCGCTGCCCCTCATTGTCCTGCCGGACGTTCGTCATTCGAAAAGCCAAGCAGTTGGCTTTTCGTCCGCTTCGCGGACCATTCCTCAACTCCCCGTATAGTGACGGGAGAAAGAGGCTGTCTCTTCGGTTTCGCAGCTTCTGGCACAAAAAAGGCGGCGCCAGTTTCCTGGCGCCGCCTTCGTGTTTTTCGTAACCGAACCCGGCCTTAAGCCGCGGGCTGCGCCTCAATCGTGCGCAGGGCCTGCATCTGGCGCTTGGCGGCGGCCTTGACCGCATCCTGCACCTTCTCGAAGGCGCGCACCTCGATCTGGCGCACGCGCTCGCGGCTGATGTCGAACTCGGCCGACAGCTCTTCCAGGGTCAGCGGCTCTTCGGCGAGGCGACGGGCCTCGAAGATGCGCCGTTCACGATCGTTGAGCACTGCAAGAGCGCCCGACAGCATGCCGCGCCGGTTTTCCAGCTCGTCCTGCTCGATCAGCATGTCTTCCTGGCTTTCGTGGTCATCGACCAGCCAGTCCTGCCATTCGCCGGATTCGCCTTCGCTGGCGCGGATCGGCGCATTGAGCGACGCATCGCCCGACAGGCGACGGTTCATCGACACGACTTCAGCTTCGGAGACGTTCAGCCTGGTGGCGATCTCGGTGATCTGATCAGGCTTGAGGTCGCCATCGTCCAGCGCCTGGATCTTGCCCTTCACCTTGCGCAGGTTGAAGAACAGGCGCTTCTGGTTGGCGGTCGTGCCCATCTTGACCAGGCTCCACGAGCGCAGGATGTACTCCTGGATCGAGGCCTTGATCCACCACATGGCGTATGTCGCGAGGCGGAAGCCACGCTCGGGTTCGAATTTCTTGACGGCCTGCATCAGGCCGACATTGCCTTCCGAAATCACTTCGCCGATCGGCAGGCCGTAGCCGCGATAGCCCATGGCGATCTTGGCGACGAGCCGAAGGTGGCTGGTGACGAGCTTGTGCGCAGCGGAAGTGTCTTCATGCTCGGCGTAACGCTTGGCGAGCATGTACTCTTCCTGCGGCTGAAGCATGGGAAAGCGGCGGATTTCTTCCAGGTAGCGGCTGAGACCGCCTTCGCCGGAAACGATACTGGGTAATGACTGGGCCATGATAGCGCCCCCTCTCTATTGGAGTGATGCCCCCGAAACGCGGCGGGCATGTGACGCGAGCACCAAAAGGCTCGCCCGCGACAACCGATTTATATAGGAACAAAACCAGAAAAGACAGGCATTTGTTCAACACGAAACAGTGTGTCACGCCAAAGTGAACAATGCCGCTCAGGTTTTAGATGGCGGGTTTAGAGTTTCCGAAAGCCGCCGACGAGTTCCTCCATGTCCCTCGGTATCGGCGCCTCGAACCTCATCGATAGATGGGTAGTCGGGTGACGAAATGCAAGGAGCCAGGCATGCAAAGCCTGGCGGGGAAATGCCTTGACCTGGCTTTTCAGCGGCTCGGGCAGCCGGTTGGCCTTGGTGCGGAAGGCCTGGCCGTAATCGGGGTCGCCAATGACAGGATGGCCGATATGAGCCATGTGGACGCGGATCTGGTGGGTGCGGCCGGTCTCCAGCCGGCATTCGACCAAGCTGGCGGTGGCAAACGCCTGTTGGTCCTCGCCGAAACGCTCCTGCACGGTGAAATGGGTGACGGCGTGGCGGGCGTCGTCGCGGCCTTCGGGCACCACGGCGCGGCGCACGCGGTCGGCGGCGCGGCCGAGCGGCGCGTCGACCGTTCCCGTCGGCCGCGGCGGGATGCCCCAGACCAGCGCCAGATAGGCGCGTTCGAGGTCGCCGGTGCGGCCATGATCGGCAAAGGCCTCCGACAACGCCTTGTGGGCGCGGTCGGTCTTGGCCACGACCATGACGCCGCTGGTCTCCTTGTCCAGGCGATGGACGATGCCCGGGCGCCTGACACCGCCAATGCCTGAGAGACTGTCGCCGCAATGATGGATCAGGGCGTTGACCAGCGTGCCGGTCCAGTTGCCGGCGCCGGGGTGGACGACGAGACCGGCCGGCTTGTTGATGACGATCAGCTCGTCGTCCTCATAAAGCACGTCGAGCGCGATGGCCTCGCCTTGCGGCTCGGCCGGTTCGGGTTCGGGCATGACGACCGAGACGCGCTCGCCAGCCCTCATCTTGCGCTTGGTCTCGTCAACACGCTTGCCGTCGACCGACACCGCGCCCTGTTTAATCAGCATCTGCACGCGGCTGCGCGACATGTCGGGGCCCAGGCTCGCCGCCAGCCACTGGTCGAGGCGCTGGCCGGCGGCATCGGTGCCGGCTTCGAGCACGGTTGGCTCCGCCTCTATGAATTGTCTGGTCTCTTCGCTATGAGCGCTCATCGAAAAAAGTTCCGGAATGTTCTGCCATGGCCCGGCCCGTTGCCGACGAAGAAGAAAAGCCGCTCGATCCCGAGATCGAAAAGGTGCGCGGCAGGCTCATCCGCTTCATGGCCATCAATCTCGGCCTGCTTTTGCTGGCCCTTATGGTGGTGATCGCGGCCATTGTCTACAAATCGCGCAAAGCGCCGCCCACGAACCCGCCGCTCGCCAGCGACATCCCGGTGCCGGGTGGCGAGCCACTGGCAGAGGACATCGTGTTGCCGGTCGGGGCCAAGGTGATCAGCCAGTCGCTGTCGGGCAACCGTATCTCGATCGACGCCGAGCTTGCCGACGGCAGCCGCGCCATTTTCATCTACGACATCGCCGAGCGCCGCATCATCGGCCGCTTCGCCATCCGCAACAAGTGAGCCTGCTGGCATGACCAGGTTTGCCGAACATCGCCGGGTTGCGACCGTCGCGCTGGTCGTCGCCAATTACGATGAAGCGATCGCGTGGTATGTCGAACGGCTGGGCTTTCTGCTGACCGAAGACGTCGATCTCGGCGGCGGCAAGCGGTGGGTGACGGTGGCGCCTGCCAACGGACAGGGCGCCAGGCTGCTTCTGGCTGAAGCTGACGGCGAGGCGCAAGAGAAGAGCATCGGCAACCAGACTGGCGGTCGCGTCTTCCTGTTCCTCGAAACCGACGATTTTGCCCGCGACCACAGAGCGATGCTGGAAAAGGGCGTCGACTTTCGCGAGGCGCCGCGCTTCGAGCCCTATGGCACGGTGGCGGTATTCGCCGATCTCTACGGCAATCTGTGGGACCTGATCGAGCCGAAACGTCAGGTCTGAGCGGCCAATTCAGCCGTTTGTCCAAACCACTCAAAGCCCGGTTGCTTTTTTCAAACCGGCAGCCTATATCGCCGGTTCTTGAACGCGCCCATCGTCTAGCGGTCAGGACACCGCCCTCTCACGGCGGGAACAGGGGTTCGATTCCCCTTGGGCGTACCAAGCAACGGCTAGGCCGTCTCTCTCCATACATCAAACGACATTTCGACAGAGCAGCCGTGTGAGCCACGTTTGACCGCAAGGTTGGCGAAGGCCGTGAAGACCCGGACGCTCGGATACACCCAATTTAAGTCAGGCGGCTGCGCTTGAAAGCGTAGCAATCTCTGTTACTTGCGGTGCGGGGCAGTATCTGCGGCAGCGCAGATTTGGGTCGGGTAAAGCAGGTATGAGTTCGGTGAAAATGACATGCCCGCACTGCCTCGGCAGCGGGAAGGTTTTCGATTGTTCCAGATGGCGCGCGTCAAAGGGGCACTGCTGCCCGCAAGGGACGCACCGAGCCGGCTGCCCTGGGCAGACCATCGCGTGCGCCGAATGCGCGGGTCTCGGCACATTGGCGGAAGCCGAGCTCAGAGCCGTCGCCTAGCCAAGGCCCTGCGACGCTTGGCTCTTTTCACCGCCATGCACCGTTAGATATCGTCGCTTCTGGCGCGTCGCTGCCAATTGCACTAGCATCATTGCACGACGCCGTTACGGCGCGCAGAACGCCGGGGAACGGATCGGGAAAAGCCGCTGTGCATACTATCGCCGCGCGCAGGGCGTGCGGCGATAGTATGATTTGGCAGAATCCAAGCTCGCCCCATAAGGCGAGGGGCCGGCGAGGAGGAGACCGATGCAGAAACTGCAATCGCAGGGCGTCCATCACATCACGCTGGTCGGCGCCGGGCGCCAGACGTCGATCGATTTCTGGGAAGGCGTGCTCGGCATGCCGTTCATCTTCGAGCAGCCCAATCTCGACAAGGCGAGCGAAAGCCATCTCTATTTCGATCCCGGCGACGGCAGGCTGATCACCGTCTTCACCGACGAGAGCCGCACGGCGGTCAAACGGCGCACGCCGACCGAACCGGGCTGCGTCCACCACATCGCCTTTGCCGTGTCGCGCGTCACCTTTCTGCAGGCGGTCGCCCGGCTCGACGAGCGCGCCATCAAGCACAGCGGCGTCAAGGATCGCGGCTTCATGGACTCGATCTATTTCGAGGATCCGCTCGGCCTATTGATCGAGCTGGCGTCCTACCGCTTCGAACCGCCAACCGGCTTCACCCACGCCGACGTCTTGATGCAGGCGCACAAGCTGCGCGTCGCGCGCGGCGACTACAACATCGCCGAAGTGCATCTCGCCGACGCGATCCAGACGTTGATCGAGTGGTCGCGCACGACCTTGTCGGACGACCGGACGCCGAAGAATCCATACTGACGGCCAACAAAAAGGGGAGAACCACGATGGCAAAGACAGTGAAGAGCGCGAAGAAGCCGGCGGCCAAGGCAACGCCGAAAACCGCCGCCAAGCCGGCAGCAAAAGCCGCCGTCAAGCCTGCCGCAAAGGCATCGGCAAAGCCCGCCGCGAAAGCCGCGGCAAAGCCGGCCACCAAAAAATCCGCGCCGAAGACGGCCAAGGCTAAAAAGCCGGCGCTGAAGATCAGCATGTTGAAGCCGAGCGTCAACAACATGACGGTCCGTGTGTTTGCGCGTGCTGCCGGGTTCGATGCTGCCGAGACCGACGCCTGGGGCCACACGCGTTCGCCCGAATATATGGCGCGCAACCCGGCGCATCTGACGCCGATGATCGAGGACAAGGGGCTGCCGCGCGGCGTGCTCTGGGAAAGCTGCGCCATCATGCAGTACCTCGCCAACAAGCACGGGCTGGAGAAATTTTATCCCAAGGCGCCGGCGAAGCGGGCGATGGTCGACAGCGCCATGTTCTACCTGATCGGCACGCTCTATCCCTATGTGGCACGCGCCACCTATCCGGCACTCAACTTCCCGCAGTATGCCGGCGAGGTCGGCCATAGCGATGCGCATCCAGACAAGAAATCCGAAGCGCAGAAGGCAGCCATGGCGGCGATTGCCGAGCCTCTGGAAGTGTTTCACTCCTTCTTCAGGGACGGCAAGCCGTTCATCGGTGGCAAGCACCCGTCGATCGCCGACATTCGCCTGGCATCGACGCTCGAGTTCCTGGCCGTCATCGACTACCCGCTGCCCAAATGGGCGAAGGAGTATATGGCGGCGATCGAGAAGAAACTCGGCAAAGCCTATGCCGAGCCGGCCGGCGACGTCAGAGGCTATATCGCCTATGTGAAATCACAGGCCAGCGCGCCAAGCTAAGGATTCGTTAACCAAAGCCCTGTCTATTGAGGGCAATCCACCCCGCGACCACGGATGTACTGGCGCCGAAGTGGAAGGAAAGGTCGGCGCAATGCCGGCCTTTTTGCTTTTCGCCGATGTGCCATCAGGCGCGTCCCCGCGCTCTGCCATAAAGTCTGCCATCAGGCATATTGCCATTGTTGGCGTCGACCCTACCATCATCCTTGGCGGCCGAGGTACGAGGAGCTTTGCTATGAAGGGCGTGGCGACATTGTTTGCGATTGCCGGTGTTGTGTTGGCCGGAGGCTATCCGTCCAATGCCGCGCCGCTCGACACGATGAGCGAAGTCGGCGATGCGATCCAGGCGTGCTGGACGCCGCCGGCCGATGCTGGAAATGCCACCGTCACCTTGAGCTTCAGCTTCAAGCGCGACGGAATGCTGATTGGTCCGCCGCGACCGACGGCGATCAAGGTCGACGGCGACGCCAATGCCAAGAAAGCGTTTGTCGACGCCGCGACCACTGCTCTGCAGAAATGTCTGCCGCTGAACTTCTCGCCCAAGCTTGCACAAGGCGTCGCTGGCAATGTCTTCACCATGCAGTTCGCCTCGCCCAAGCAATAGCGATCGGTAGAGCGTTTCACCGCTCCACAGAAACGGCGACCCGCTCTCTCGTTGTTTTGACGCAATTCCGGACGAAAAACCGCTCACACTTTTCTTGGAATTGCTCTGATCAGTTGTGCCGGCGCCTTATGTCGACATGCCGTTGCAGGTCCGGTGTCTCGAAAACGTAGTCGGCCCAGGCGGATTCCGGAATCTGCCCGGCCAGATAGCATTCCAAAAGCAGGCTCTGTTCGGGGTCGAGCGCTCTCGGCGCCCGCTCATGGTCCAGTCCCAGCGAGTGGAACAGGTTCCTGGTCAGGCCAGAGACAGTGAAGTGAATAGACATCTTCGGTCTCCTTTGCCCGATACAACGCGAGACAGCGGAGAAAGGTTTCAACCGCAAGGGCCGATAGCGCGGGATTGATCATGGCGGCGCCCAGCCATCGTCGATGCCTGGCTTCGTCTCAATCTTGAAACAAAAGTGTAATAGCGAATTTACAGGAGACGGCATAATACAGTGGCGTAAAATACCTGACTGTTGCTGACATTCCGCTGAATTAGACTTGCCTCATATATTGAGGCTCAATCGGCTGGAGCGGCTATCGGCTCCACAGGGTACAAGGACCAGGGGCGCCGATGATGCGTTTGTGGCCAGTTGTGATCTTTGCACTGGTGATGACGGCGACCGTCCTCGGAAGCTCGGCTGCCCTCGCCGATGCTTGCGCCGCACTCAGGGACCAGATGGCATCGTCCGGCCGCGGCGGCGGGATCAGCTCCGAGCTTGCGCAGCTGCGCCGCCAGCTTGCGGCGATCCAGGGCCTGGAGAGGCAACGCCGCTGCACGGCGCAAAGTGCGATGGGCAGAGGCCACGGGCGCTGCCCAGCAGCAGTCGGTCGAAGCTTTCTCGCGGCCGGTCAGGATGGTCGGGCCGGCTTTCTTCCCGGCGGAGTGAGCCGCGCGGCGCCGAAATACCCTGTTTTATCCATGTCTTGATCCCAAAACCGCGGGCCGCTTTCGGCGACGTGCATCAGGCTATTCACAGACCATCTTGTAGCGTTTGCCGGGCTGGCTGACATTCTTGCAGGTGAGCGGGTTGGCCGGTTCGGAAGTCGTCGCGGGCGGGCTGGACCTGACGTGCCGTCTCGGCGGAGCCGGTGTCGTCTGTCGGCGCGCCGCAGGCCGGTACGGCTCCTGCGGCGGCGGCGTCGGAAACACACCAGCTGCCGCCTGCATCTTGCTGGCCTCGGTCTGCGACGGATCGCGATCCCAGACCCGCCTGATATCGAGCGGCCTCGGGATCACAACCGTGCCGTCATAGCTGCGCGCGCAGCCGCTGCTCGCAAGCAGCGTCAGCCCCAGGAAACAAGGCACGATCCAACCAGTCATCCGCAATACCCCTGCCGACTTATAGCCCGGCCGGGGTTCCGCCGACAACCGGCGGAATACCGCAGGGCAATGTGGGCTCTGGTTGGAGTTTGGAGTCGTTATGGTTAGCGGATCATTAATGCTTCTCGGGCACATTCCGCCGGCGAACCGCTGAGGGGGTTCGGCCTTGGCTTTCGGGGTGGGAACGGAATGGCTGACGGGACTGTTGGAACACGCGGCGGACGCCGTCCCCGAGAGGGGGCTGTGATCGGCGAGGATACGTCCGTCAGGGGTTCACCCGAAGCGCTGCGCGAACTGGTCGAGGCCGACGCCGACTGGGTCTGGGAGACCGACGCCGAACTGCGCTTTTCCTGGCTTTCGGAAAATTACCAGGCCGCCACCGGCATCGATCCCGCCAGCATTCTTGGTCGCTTTCGCTTCGATTTCCTCAAGCAGATGGTGCACGGCAATCGACACGCCGCCGCACATTTGGAGGATCTGCAGGCGCATCGGCCGTTTCGCGACTTCGTCTATGAATTGAAGGGCGGCCGCCCCGGCTGCCGCTGGGTTTCGATCACCGGCTCGCCCCGTTTCGACAGCGAGGGCAAGTTTACCGGCTATCGCGGCATTGGCCGCAACGTCACGGCGCTGGCCGGTGCGCTGGACGACCTTCGGCAGGTGCCGCCGGCGGCAGGCGAAAGCACGCAGCATCTTGCTGATCTCGAGCGGACGATGGATGCCATGCACATGGGCGTCGTGCTGCTCGACGCCAAGCTCGACACGCTCATCGTCAACAAGGCCTATCGCGACCTCTCCAGGATTCCGGACGGCGCCGTCACCGTCGGCGCGCCGTTCAGCCTCCTGATGGAGCTCAACCGCCGCAACGGCATCTATGGCGATCTCGACGAACAGCAGTGGCAGCATTACCTCGCCGCCCGTATCGAGGAGATCCGCGCCGGCTCGGTTGCGCCGCGCGAGTTCATCCATGCCAACGGCCGCACGATGATGTTCTCGGTGACGGCGCTGTCCGGCGGCAAGCGGTTGCTGACCTACTATGACGTCACCGAGCTCAAGCTTCGCGATGCGGCAATCGAAAGCGCCAACGCAAGGGCCGCCGAAACCTTTGCCAATCTGCGCACGATGGTCGACCAGATGCCGATCGGCGTGCTTGTCCTCGATGCGGACATGCGCGCGGAGGTGATCAACCGCGCCTTCTATGATTTCTGGAAAATCGATCCGCACCGCGCCGGTATCGGCTGCGGCTTCCGCGAGCTGATGCAGGCCAGCCGCGACATGGACCCCTACGGCACCGACGACGCGACATGGCAGCGCCACATGGCAGAGCGCGAGGCCGAAATCATGGCCGGCGTGGCAGGCTCCAGGCAATTGCCGCGCAACGACGGGCGCACGCTCATTGCATCGACGGCGCCGCTCGCCGGCGGCAAAAGGCTGATCTCCTATGTCGACGTCAGCGAGATGAAGGACCGCGAAGCGGAGCTCGCCGATGCGCTGGAAAAATCAAGGCTGGCCGAAGCGGTGATCAACGCCGTCGAGGACCCGATCTTCGTCAAGGACGACAACCTGCGCTTTGTCTTCGTCAACGAGGCGTTCTCCGCGCTGTTCGGACAGACGCCGCAAGCGATGCTGGGCAGGCATGGCGGCGACTTCATGCCGGGGAAGGACGCCGCGCTGTTCGAAGACAGCGAACGCACCGTGCTCGCGACCGGCACGCCTTACGAGGTGGAGGAGAATTTCGAAGTCGAGGGCGCCAGGCGCTCGCGCATCGTGCGCAAGAACCGCGTCGGCATGCCGAGCGGCCGCAACTATGTCGCCGGTTTCCTGTTCGACATTTCCGACATGAAGCGCCGCGAGACGGAAGCCGAGGACGCCCGCAAGAACTTGGCCACCGTGCTGGAATCGCTCCCCGCGGCCGTCATCATCTACGACCGCGACGACAAGTTCGTTTTCGCCAACCGCAAGCTGCAGGACACGCTGCCGGCGCTGGTGCCGGCATGGCAGCCCGGCAGCAGCTTCCGCGACGCGCTGGAACTGGGACACTCGGTCGGCTATTTCCGATCGAGCGGCGATCCCGAGATCGACAGACTCTATGATGGCGATCGCGATGTCTGGCTCAATGCCATCCTCGCCCGCTACCACTTGCCGAACTCCTCCTACGAACGGCGCAACGCGGACGGCCGCTGGTACCAGGTCTACGATATGCGGACCGAGGACGGCACCTTCATCGGCGTGCGCGTCGACATTTCCGACATCAAGAGCCGCGAAAAGGCGCTGCAGGATTCGATGCGCCAGATCGACCTGTTCCGCCATGTCATGGACGAATTGCCGGTCGCTGCTTTCATCAAGGCGCAGGATCTCAGCATCGAATTCGTCAACAAGGCCTGGTGCGCGATCACTGGTCTGGCCAAGGAAGATGTCATCGGCCGCACCGATCGCCAGCTGTTCGGCGCCGACGATGCCGAAAGCTACAGCCATGACGACACCGAAGTGGTCGTCGCCGGGGCAGTGCGCGAGGTCGAGGAGCCCGTCACGCATCGCGACGGCACGGTGCGGCAATTGATGACGCGCAAGAGCCGCCTGGTGGCGCTCGACGGGTCGGTGCATCTGGTCGGCTCCAGCACCGACATCACCGAGGTCAAGGCGCGCGAGCAGGCGCTGGAAGAAAGCATGCGCGAGAACGAGGTGTTCCGCAATCTCATCGACAACGTGCCGGTGTCGATCTACGCCAAGCGCTCGGACCTGCGCCAATTCTACGTCAACAAGGGCTGGTGCGACCTTACCGGCCTGAGCAAGGAGGAGGCGATCGGCAAGACCGACGTCGAGATCTTCGGCGCGGACGGCGAGGCCTTTGTCGCCGGTGATATGGCCGTGCTGCGCACCGGCGAGACTCAGGAGATCGAGGAGACGGTGACGCTTGCCGACGGCAATGTGCGCCACCAGTTCGCGCGCAAGGGCGCGATGATCGCCTCCGACGGTTCGCTCTATCTCATCGGATCGACCACCGACATCACCGAATTGAAGATGCGCGAGGCCGAGCTGCGTGAGGCGCGCCAGCGCGCCGTGCTCGCCGACCGCGCCAAGTCGGAATTTTTGGCCAATATGAGCCACGAGATCCGCACGCCGATGAACGGCGTGCTGGGCATGGCCGAGCTGCTCGCCAAATCCGACCTCGACACCAAGCAGAAGACGTTCACCGACATCATCGTCAAGTCGGGCAACGCGCTTTTGACCATCATCAACGACATCCTCGATTTCTCCAAGATCGATGCCGGGCAGCTCGTGCTCGATCCGGCGCCGTTCAACCTGCCCGAGGCGATCGAGGATGTGGCGACGCTGGTGTCGACACGCGCCAAGGAGAAGGATCTCGAACTGATCGTGCGCGTCGAGCCAGGCCTGGAAAGCCTGTTCATCGGCGATGTCGGCCGCATAAGGCAGATCGTCACCAATCTGCTCGGCAATGCGGTGAAGTTCACCGACGAAGGCCATGTGCTGGTCGATGTCACCGGCGAGAGGGTTGTGGCCGGAACCAGGCTCACCATCTCGGTCACCGACACCGGCATCGGCATTCCGGAGGACAAGCTGAAGGCCGTCTTCGAAAAGTTCAATCAGGTCGATACCTCGTCGACCAGGCGCCACGAAGGCACCGGGCTCGGCCTTGCCATCACCTCGCGGCTGGTCGAGTTGATGGACGGCGAGATCGGCGTCGAGAGCGCCGAAGGCAAGGGCTCGACCTTCTGGTTCACCGTCACGCTGCCCAGGGCCGGCCAGCAGACGCGGCAGCGCATCATGCCGGTGGACGTTACCGGCGCGCGGGTGCTGATCGTCGACGATAACGCCGTCAACCGCTCGATCCTGACCGAGCAGATGGTTTCGTGGACGTTCGATTCCTGCGCCGCCGAAAGCGGCGCCGAAGGGCTGAAGGTGCTGGTCGCCGCGGCTGCCTATGGCGTGCCGGTCGACTGCGTCGTGCTCGACTACCAGATGCCGGGGATGAGCGGCGCGGAAATGGCGCGCATCGTGCGCAACACCGCAGGGCTGGCTGACACGCCGATCATCATGCTGACCTCGGTCGACCAGTCGCTCGCCAACACCAGCTACCGCGACCTCGGCATCGACGCGCAGCTGATCAAGCCGGCGCGCTCCTCGGTGCTGCTGGAGACGCTGGTCGCGACCATCCAGCGCCATCGCCACGGCACGACGGATGGCCGTGAGGAACACACAGCAAGCGACAGCTCCGGCCAGGCGATAGTACAGCCGGTGTCTGCGCCGCCGGCACGGGCCGCATCCGAGCGGGCGCAACTACATCCGCCGCCACTGCGCGCCCGCGCCCGGGCCGGTGGCAACGAACGCGGGCTCGACATCCTCGTTGCCGAGGACAATGAGGTGAACCAGATGGTGTTCACCCAGATCCTCGGTGAAACCGGCTACAGTTTCGAGATCGTCGGCAACGGTCGCAAGGCGCTCGACGCTTTCGGCCGGCTCAATCCGCGCATGATCCTGATGGACGTCTCGATGCCGGAGATGAACGGGCTCGAAGCCACGGCCGCGATTCGCCGGCTGGAGCAAGAGAGCGGCACGCATATCCCGGTCGTCGGCGTCACCGCGCATGCCTTGAAGGGCGATCGCGAGCGCTGCCTGGAAGCCGGCATGGACGACTATCTGCCCAAGCCAATCAGCCCGAAGGCGCTGCTCGAAAAGGTCGAACGCTGGGTTGGCATATCGGGCCAAGCCCAACGAGACGCCGGCTAGCGAATTTTCCGCGCCGGGATTCGGCGGTGCCGCGACGTCCAGGGATATGGTGCGATCGCACCATATCAAAGCTTGCGCCCAGTCGGGAAAATGGCGGCAACTCAACCGCTCATTCAGTTACGGGCGGGAGCAAGCGACCGCCGACAAAGAAACAGCGTCGAAATCTACCCCAACGGACCTGTTTTTGGCGATGGCTCGGCCAAGACACGCTCTGGCCACGGGCAACGCGCTCCCGTCCGGTTTTTCTTTCTCGGCATCGCAGCCCGCGATCTGCCGGGACAAATGCCGGCGCAGAATCCCGCAAGCTTATGATTCCAGCGGCAAACTGCGGCTCTCGCGAAGAGCCTGGCCGGCTGCAGCTTTCGGTGCGTCCATCCGACGTTTACCGGGCTGACACGAAACTGTCATGCGACTGTAATAATCGAAGGCTATTGGCCTCAGCGGGCGCCGGCTGAAGAGGGCGCCGAGAGACCATATTCCGAACAGGAGCAGGCCACATGAAGAAATTCCTCGTTACGGCGTCGGCCGTGGCGGTAGCGTTCGCCGCATCGTCGGGCGTCGCCGCTGCACGCGACCAGATCCAGGTCGCCGGTTCGTCGACCGTGCTACCCTACGCCAAGATCGTCGCCGAGCAGTTCGGCGAAACCTTCACCAACTTCAAGACCCCGGTGGTCGAGTCCGGCGGCAGCGGCGCCGGCATCAAGGAATTCTGCAAGGGCGTCGGCGAAGACACCATCGACATCGCCAACTCCTCGCGTCCGATCAAGAAGGACGAACTGAAGTCCTGCGCCGACGCCGGCGTGAAGGAAGTCCAGGAAGTCCGCATCGGCTATGACGGCATCGTCTTCGCCACCGACATCAAGGGCCCGGATTGGGCGCTGGTTCCCGCCGACATCTACAAGGCGCTCGCCGCCAAGCTGGTGGTTGACGGCAAGCTCGTCGACAATCCGAACACCAAGTGGAACCAGGTCAACCCGAAGCTGCCCGACTGGGATATCGCCGCCTACATCCCCGGTGAAAAGCACGGCACCCGCGAAGTGTTCGAGACCAAGCTTCTCGACGCCGGCTGCGACAAGGCCGCCCTGAAGGCCGCCGGCATCGCCGACGACAAGGAAATCGGCAAGACCTGCATCGCCATCCGCAAGGACGGCAAGGCTGTCGACATTGACGGCGACTACACCGAGACGCTCGCCCGCATCGACTCCAACAAGACCGGCGTCGGCGTGTTCGGCCTCGCCTTCTACGAGAACAATGCCGACAAGCTGAAGGTCGCCACCGTGGAAGGCATCGTGCCTTCGACCGAGACAATCGCGACCGGCAAGTATCCGGTTTCGCGCCCGCTGTTCTTCTACGTCAAGAAGGCGCATCTCGGTGTCGTTCCCGGCCTCAAGGAATATGTCGAGTTCTTCCTTGACGACCAGATGATCGGCCCGGAAAGCCCGCTCGCCCAGTACGGCCTGGTTTCGGCTCCCGACGCCGAGCGCCAGAGCCAGCGCGACGCCTTCGCCGCCGGGAAGACCATGTAGTCAACGACTGGATCAGGGCGCGGATCAAATCCGCGCCCTGATTTCGCTGCTTGCCGCAACGGCGGCGGCGATCTGAATTTTCCCTGGGGTGGGTGATGTCGTCCTTGCTCGTACTCGCCATAGTCATTGCCATCGGCGTGGTCGCCTTTGTGATCGGCCGTCAGCGCGCCGCGGCGCAGGATACCGGCAAGGTCAAGCCGCATTCGCGTGCCCACTATCATGGCTGGTGGGCCTTTCTGCTCGCCGTCCTGCCTGCCGTCCTGCTGCTCGCCGTCTGGGACATCGGCTCGTCCTTCTATCTCGATCGGCACATTCACGCCGCCCTGCCCGAGCGCACTGTCGACTCCAAGGTCGCCAGCGAAGCGCTCGACGCCAGCCTGGTGAAGAGCCTCGCCAAGGGCCTGCGCCGGCTCGATGCCGGCACGCCGCTTCCCGCCACGTTCGCTGAGTTGCAGCCGTTGCTCATCGCCAAGGGCGTGGCGCTGGCCAGCGACACGCAGGATTACATGATCCCGATCGCCGTCGATGCGAACTCGGTCCAGGACAGGCTCGGCCTGTTCGGCGCCGTCGTCACCTTCGCCTTGTCGGTCGCCGGCGCCTTCTATGCGCTGAGGCAGATCGCGCCGCGCGCCAGGGCGCGCAACAATGTCGAGAGGCTGATGCTGTGGGGGCTGCTCGCTGCGTCGACCATCGCCATCCTGACCACGGTCGGCATCGTGCTGTCGATGCTGTTCCAGACCATCACCTTCTTCGAAAGCGTGTCGCCGATGAGCTTCTTCTTCGGCACCGTGTGGGATCCGCGTTTCGCCGCCGCCGGCTCCGGCGGCAGCCAGGGCCAGTTCGGCCTCATCCCGCTTCTCGCCGGCACGCTCTACATTGCCGCCGTCGCCCTGGTGGTGGCCGTTCCGGTCGGGCTGATGTCGGCGGTCTACATGTCCGAATATGCCTCGCGCAGCGTGCGCTCGGTGGTCAAGCCGGCGCTGGAACTGCTGGCCGGCATCCCGACCATCGTCTACGGCATCTTCGCCGTGGTCACGCTCGGACCGTTCCTGCGCGACCTGTCGGCTGCACTCACTGGCGGTTCGCCCTTCATCCAGGGCCAGAGCATCTTCACAGCCGGGCTGGTGATGGGCGTCATGCTGATCCCGGTCGTGTCGTCGCTGTCCGACGACATCATCACCGCGGTGCCGCGCGCCATGCGTGACGGCTCGCTGGGCCTAGGTGCCACGCGCTCCGAGACGATCAAGCGGGTGATCCTGCCGGCCGCACTTCCCGGCATCGTCGGCGCCATCCTGTTGACGGCGTCGCGCGCCATCGGCGAGACGATGATCGTCGTGCTGGCGGCCGGCGTTGCCGCCAATCTCACCGCCAATCCATTCGAGGCGATGACGACCATCACCGTCAAGATCGTCAACCAGTTGACCGGCGACCTCGAGTTCAACTCGCCGCAGACGCTGGTCGCCTTCGCGCTCGGCCTGACGCTGTTCGCGCTGACGCTGGTGATGAACATCGTCGCCCTCTACATCGTGCGCAAGTACCGGGAGCAGTACGAATGACCGACATTCCCCTGGACACGATGGCGGGCACCGTCGCGCGTCCGCGCCGCGACATCGGGCTGAAGGCGCGCTATGCCGCCGAACGCCGGTTCCGCATCTACGGTGTGATTGCGATCTCGGTCGGCCTGGCCTTCCTGGCCATCATGCTGATCACCATCGTCGCGAAGGGCTACACCGCCTTCTGGCAGACGACGGTGACGCTGCCGATAACCTTCGACGAGAAGGTGATCGATCCCTCCGGCAAGCGCGCCACCGATTCGAGCGTGCTGATCAAGGCGAATTATCCCAAGCTTGCCGAAAACGCGCTGGTGACCAAGCTCGGCATCGATCCCGCCAACAAGCCGATGATGCTGAAGCTCAAGGGCTTCCTGTCGGAAGGCGCCCGCGTGCAACTGCGCGACATCGTTACCGCCGATCCGTCGGTAATCGGCACCACGCGCGACGTCAACATCCTGGCCGCCGCCAATCTCGACTCAGCCTTCAAGGGCCAGATCGACCTCAGCGTCGATGAAGGGCGGCGCAAGGTGTCCAACCAGCAGATCGACTGGATGAACAAACTTAGGGCGGACGGCGTGATGGACGAGCATTTCAACACCGGCCTGTTCAGCTATGGCGCCTCCAGCCGCCCGGAAACGTCGGGCATGGGCGTGGCGATTATCGGTTCGTTCTACATGATGATAATCGTTCTCCTTTTGGCGCTGCCGATCGGTGTCGCCGCCTCCATCTATCTGGAGGAGTTCGCCAAGAAGAACCGCTTCACAGATCTGATCGAAGTCAACATCAACAATCTGGCGGCGGTGCCGTCGATCGTCTTCGGCCTGCTCGGCCTTGCCGTGTTCATCAACTTCCTCGGCATGCCGCGCTCGGCCGCTTTCGTCGGCGGCCTGGTGCTGACGCTGATGACCCTGCCGACAATCATCATTGCCACGCGCGCCGCGCTTGCCGCCGTGCCGCCGTCGATCCGCTCGGCAGCGCTTGGGCTTGGCGCCTCGAAGATGCAGATGGTGTTCCAGCATATCCTGCCGCTTGCCGCCCCCGGCATCCTCACTGGCACCATCATCGGCTTGGCGCGCGCGCTCGGCGAAACGGCACCCCTGCTCCTGATCGGCATGGTCGCCTTCGTCGCCGACTATCCGGCGACGCCCTTCGATCCGGCGACGGCGCTGCCGGTGCAGATTTATTTGTGGTCGAACGAAGCCGAACGAGCCTTTGTCGAGCGTATGTCGGGCGCCATCATCGTCCTTCTGATTTTCCTAATGGCCATGAACATCACCGCGATCGTGCTTCGGCGCCGGTTCGAGCGGCGCTGGTAGAAAAAAGGCAATTTGGTATGAACATCATGACCGAACAGACCCTTGAAAACGCAGTGGGCGACAAAATGAACGCCAAGTCGAACGAAGTCATCAAGATGCGCGGCGACAAGGTCGGCGTGTTCTACGGCGAGAAGCAGGCGCTGTTCGACGTCAATCTCGACGTCCGCCAGAACCAGGTGACTGCGCTGATTGGTCCTTCGGGCTGCGGCAAGTCGACCTTCCTGCGCTGCCTCAACCGCATGAACGACACCATCGATTCGGCGAGGGTGACCGGCAAGATCACGCTCGACGAGGACGACATCTACGACAAGAACATCGACGTCGTCGAACTGCGCGCCCGCGTCGGGATGGTGTTCCAGAAGCCCAATCCGTTCCCGAAGTCGATCTACGAGAACGTTGCCTACGGCCCGCGCATCCATGGGCTGGCCAAGCGCAAGTCCGACATGGACCAGATCGTCGAGTCGAGCTTGAAGAAGGCGGCGATCTGGAACGAGGTCAAGGACCGCCTGCAGGAGCCCGGCACCGGACTGTCCGGCGGCCAGCAGCAGCGCCTGTGTATCGCGCGCGCCATTGCGGTGTCGCCGGAAGTGATCCTGATGGACGAGCCCTGCTCGGCGCTCGACCCGATCGCCACCGCACGCGTCGAGGAGCTGATCGACGAGCTGCGCCAGAATTACACGATCGTCATCGTCACGCACTCGATGCAGCAGGCGGCGCGCGTCTCGCAGCGCACGGCGATGTTCCATCTGGGCTACCTCGTCGAGGAGGGCGCCACCGACAAGATGTTCACCAACCCCGACGACAAGCGCACCCAGGACTACATTACCGGCCGCTTCGGCTGAGCCGTCCAGCGGTTGAATTTTCAGGCACGAGGACCACGATCATGGGTGAACATACCGTCGCCTCCTTCGATGAAGAGCTGGGGCAGATCAGCAAGCTGATCCGCGACATGGGCGATCTGGCCGGCTCGATGGTCAGCGGCTCGACCAAGGCGCTGCTCACATCGGATAATGCGCTGGCGCAGCGTGTCGTTTCCGACGACACCATCATGGACGCGCGCCAGCGGGAACTCGACGATCGCGCCATCACGCTCATCGCCAAGCGCCAGCCGATGGCCAACGATCTGCGGGCCGTGGTCGGTTCGATCCGCATGGCCGGCGACCTCGAGCGCATCGGCGACCTTGCCAAGAACATCGCCAAGCGCGTCGGCACCGTGGGCCTCAGCGTCACGCCGCGCGACCTGTCGCATTCCATCGACGCCATGGCGCAGCTCGTGCTGATCCAGGTGCAGGGCGTTGTCGAGGAGTATGCCGCCGCCGATGCCGCAGCGCTCGCGAAGCTCCGGAATGACGACGAGCGCATCGACGTCAAATACACGTCGGTGTTTCGTGAGCTCTTGACCTACATGATGGAAGACCCGCGCAACATCACCGCCTGCACGCATCTCCTTTTCTGCGCCAAGAATCTGGAGCGCATCGGCGATCATGTCACCAACATCGCTGAAAATGCGTATTATGTGCTGACCGGCCAGCAATTGCCCGCCAATCGCCCGAAACAGGACGAGACGGCGATGGCCACGTCGGCCTGACAAGGGTGAATTGCTGATGATCGCGCCACGCATCATGGTCGTGGAGGACGAGGAGCCGCTGGGCGTGCTTCTCCGCTACAACCTCGAATCCGAAGGCTACCAGGTCGAGGTGGTGACGCGCGGCGACGAGGCCGAAATCCGGCTGCAGGAAAATGTGCCCGACCTTCTGGTGCTCGACTGGATGGTGCCGGCGGTGTCCGGCATCGAGCTCTGCCGCCGGCTGCGCATGCGTCCCGAAACCGAACGGCTGCCGATCATCATGCTGACCGCGCGTGGCGAGGAGAGCGACCGCGTGCGCGGCCTGTCGACCGGCGCCGACGACTATCTGGTCAAGCCGTTCTCGACACCGGAATTCATGGCGCGCGTGAAAGCGCTGCTGCGCCGCGCCAAGCCGGAAGTGCTGTCCAGCGTGCTCAAGGTCGGCGACATCGTGCTCGACCGCGAGTCGCACCGCGTCTACCGCAAGAAGAGCGAGATCCGGCTCGGGCCTACCGAGTTCCGCCTGCTCGAATTCATGATGCGCCATCCCGGCCGGGTGTTCTCGCGCAGCCAATTGCTCGACAATGTCTGGGGCGAGACGATCTATATCGACGAGCGCACGGTCGACGTGCATGTCGGCCGGCTGCGCAAGGCGGTCAACAATGGCCGCATGCCCGATGTCATCCGCACCATCCGTGGGGCGGGATACGCGATCAGGGAAGATTAAGCTCAGGGCGCTGAAGTTCTGGCGCTCGGCACTTCAGCATCTCGCTGGTGAGTGGCCGAAACTTCGTCATCCACGGGCGGAGCAAGGAGCGCAGCGACGCAGCGCAGACCCGAGGATCCATGCCGCGACATCGATGCGTTGCCGCGGTGCAGAATTCTGCTCCGTTGCACTTACGATGAGAGTCACGGAATGGATCCCAGGGTCTTCGCGACGGAGCTTCGCTCCTGCTTCGCCCTGGGATGACGACGTCGCGGAGCCCTTTCGCTAATCTCCGACGCCTGCACTGGTCTTCAAACCAGGCGTCACGTCAAAAGCGGTCTCACGCTACGTTCTTTCCGGCACCCGTTCTTGCCTGCGCGCCCGCTGCGAAAATCTCCTGGTCAACGAAGCCGAGCGCGCGCATGGCGCAGCCTTCGCGGATCAGCGGCAGTTCGTTGGGCTCGGTGTCGAAGGAGATCGATTTCGAGTGCTGGCCGCCGGCGGTCTGGGCAATCGCTTCGCGCAATGCCGGCTCGATCAGATCGAACGCGGCGGCGCTGACTCCGACCATGGCGACAGGTGCTGGATCGATCAGCGCAAACAGGCTGCCGAGGCCGAAGCCAAGCGCCTCGCCGGCCTTGCGATAGGCTTCGCGCTCGGGGCCATCGGTCTCGCGGGCACGCGCGGCGAGCGCCCGCATGTCGGCGTCGCCGACATCGACCGGTTCGGCATCCTCGCTCATCATTTTGGCGCTGCGCCAGATGGCGTAGTTGCCGGCATAGGCCTCGACGCAGCCGCGCCGCCCGCAACGGCAGAGCGCGCCGCCGGGCCGGTGGATCATGTGGCCGAACTCGCCGCCCGACGAATGGGTGCCGGTAAACAATTCGCCCTTCAGGACCAGCCCCATGCCGATGCCGTGCGAGAGCAGGATGGCGATGAAATCGTCGCGATAGCGCTCAGGCTGGCGCCATTGCAGCGCCACCGCCATCATGTTGCAATCGTTTTCCATCGTGGCCGGAATGCCGAATTCCGCTTCCAGTATGTCGGCGAAGGCAATGTCGGTCAGCGGCGTGATGGGCGACCACAGCATGGCGCGCGCCTGCGAATCGGTGATGCCCTGGATGCCCATGGCAATGCGGGCGATGCTCTGAACATCGAGGTCGGGATCCTCGAGCCGCCGCCGCACGATTGCCGTGCATTCGCCGATCAGCTTGTCGCGCGGCATGGTCAGTGTATCCAGCCGGCGCTGCTCCTCGGCGACCACATGGCCGGCATAGTCGATGACAGTGACGGAGAGGAAATTCAGCGACAGCACCACAGTCATCACCGCGGCGGCTTCCGGGTTGAGCGCAAGGCCAACCTGCGGCCGGCCGCGTTTCAGCGCACCGGTCTCGCCAGGCTTGCTCTCGGCCAGGATGCCTTCTTGAATCAGATCAGACGAGATCGCCGATATGGTCGAATGGCTGAGGCCGGTGGTCGCCGCAATCTCGGTCCGTGACGGTTGGCCTGCCCGGCGCACGGCCGAAATCACCATCGCACGGTTGCGACGGCGCAGATCGTCGTGGCGGATTCCAACCGACATTTTTTCCTCCCGGTCCTCCTCGCGCCTCATGATAGTGGAGGCATTTGGTGGTACCAGCCAAATATTGGCAGAAGCAGGCCGCGCTGTCATTGTTTATTGCGAGTCTCGAAAAAATTCACGGAGGCCATCAGATTCCATCAGAATCGATGTTGACAGCGCCTCGCCGTTGGACCAGTATTTTTTCGAGGCTCGAAAAAATAGAGCCTCTGTGTGCCGGCCTTCGGGCCAGTTTTGTCGCGCCGCGCGCGGCGCAGGGAGGATTATCATGAACAGATTTGCAGCCGCCATGCTGGCGGGTGTCGCCATGTCGCTGACGCTGGTGTCGGTCGCGCAGGCGAAGGACAAGGTCATCGGCGTGTCGTGGTCGAATTTCCAGGAAGAGCGCTGGAAGACCGACGAAGCGGCGATGAAGGCGGCGATCGAGGCGGCCGGCGACAAGTACATTTCCGCCGACGCGCAGTCCAATCCCGGCAAGCAGTTGACCGACGTCGAAAGCCTGATCTCGCAGGGCGCCAATTCGCTCATCATCCTGGCGCAGGACGCCTCGGCCATCGGCCCGGCGGTGCAGAAGGCGCTGGACGAAGGCATTCCGGTCGTCGGCTATGACCGCCTGATCGAGAACAAGGACGTCTTCTATCTGACCTTCGACAACAAGGAAGTCGGCCGCATGCAGGCCCGCGAAGTGTTCAAGGCCAAGCCGGAAGGCAACTACGTCTTCATCAAGGGCTCGGGTGCCGATCCGAATGCCGATTTCCTGTTCGCCGGCTCGATGGAAGTGCTGAAGGAAGCTATCGACTCGGGCAAGATCAAGAATGTCGGCGAGGCTTACACGGATGGCTGGCTGCCCGCCAACGCCCAGAAGAACATGGAACAGTTCCTGACCGCCAACGACAACAAGGTCGATGCGGTGGTTGCGGCCAATGACGGCACCGCCGGCGGCGTCGTCGCGGCGCTGACGGCGCAGGGTCTGGCCGGAACGGTTCCGGTCTCGGGCCAGGACGGCGACCATGCCGCGCTGAACCGCATCGCGCTCGGCACGCAGACCGTGTCGGTGTGGAAGGACGCGCGCGAACTCGGCAAGAACGCCGCCGAGATCGCTTCGCAGCTGGCCGACGGCAAGAAGACGGCCGACATTGCCGGCGCCAAGGACTTCACGACGCCCGGCGGCAACACCGTCAAGTCGCTGTTCCTGACCCCGGTTGCCATCACCAAGGACAACCTCAACGTCGTCATCGACGCCGGCTGGATCAAGAAGGACGAAGTCTGCGCCGGCGTCACTGCCGGCAGCGTTGCAGCCTGCAACTAAAACCCAGACCGCTATCGGTTCGAAATCTCGGCGGCGCGCGGGCCCAAGCGCCGGGGGG
>NZ_VFTC01000040.1 GCF_007003975.1 Mesorhizobium sp. WSM4306 | reverse complement strand
GACTGCGCGTGAGACCCTCAAGGGAGCGGGTGGTTGCCAGCAGTTGGGAAGCACTTGAGTGCCTTCATGACCAATGGCCAGAATGGCGAGAGGACCAAGCTATCGAGCTGCCTGCCGCACTTGCCGCGACTCCCTGGACGGATGGCGGACTCCACAACAAGCAGGAAGGGCATTCTTGAAAGCGGCCCGTCGTGCAGGTTTGGTCCAGGCCTCATAGTATAGCCAAGTCATCGCGGAGGCGGGTCCCAGCAAACGGCTATGGGCTCTACGATATGGCCGGCAATGTCTGGCAGTGGACGACTGACTGGTACCACGAGCAGCGTCGGATCGAGAGCCCTTGTTGCACGATGGCCAACCCGCGCGGCGACAAACGCGAGGCGAGCTACGATCTAATGACGCCCAACTTCAGGATCCCGCGCAAGATCACCACGGGCGGGTCCTTCCTGTTTGCTCCCAAGCCATTGTCAGCGTTACCGACCGGCTGCACGCATGGCGCAGCCGGTGGACACCAAGCGATCTTCAATCCTTGTGGGTCTGCCCATCGCAAACGACGATTGGTCGAGTAACGACGAAGCCCTATGCTAGCCCCTATAGCGAAGTGCCTCGGCGATCACTGCCATCGCCGGAGAGACCTGCCTCCTGCTCGGGTAGTACAGGTGGTAGCCTGCAAAAGGTGGGCTCCAGTCGTCAAGCACTAGAGCCAGCCGCCCCTCCGACAGATGATGGCTTACGAGATTCTCCGGTACGTAGGCGATCCCGTAGCCGCTGATCGCTGCGTCGATCATGGCAATGGATGTATTGAAAGTTAGCTGACCTTCCACCCGGACCCGTAGGTCACGGCCATCCTTCGCGAATTCCCAGGCGTAAAGCCCACCGAACGTGGTCTGGCGCATGTTGATGCAGTCATGCCCGACCAGATCCTGGGGTGTGACCGGAACCGGGTGGCGGGAGAAATAGTCCGGCGAAGCCACGGCAACGAGCCGCCAGTCCGGGCCGATCCGCACCGCGATCATGTCTCTGTCGATGCTCTCCCCCAGACGCACGCCTGCGTCGAAGCGCTCTTCGACGATGTTCCTCATGCCGTTGTCGCTATAGAGCTCGACGCGCACGTCGGGATAGTCGCTGAGCACGGGCTGCAGCTTCGGCCAGACGGTCGTCTGCAGCGCATGGTCGGAGAGCGTGAGGCGGACCGTTCCGGAGGGCTTATCACGAAAGGCCACCAGGCTTGCAAGATCGGATTCGATCTCCTCGAAGCGAGGCACGAGAGACTGGAACAGCCGCTCGCCGGCCTCGGTCGGCGCGACGCTCCGCGTCGTGCGGGTCAGCAGCCGAACGCCCAGACGGGCTTCCAGCTCCTTGATCGTCGAGCTTAGGGTCGACTGCGAGGTTCCAAGCTTCGCCGCCGCCTTGGTGAAGCTGCGCTCCCGGGCGACAGCCAGGAACCACAGTAGATCCTTCATGTGGTCGCGCTGCATAGGCAATCTCCTGAACGATCATTTATATCACAAATCGATAAGTTCATGCGGATTATTCGATCTAATCGAAGGCGCTGCCTTGCCATATCTTGTCGGCATGGCTTGGCGGTCGCGGCCAGCCTGCTGCCTCAAGGATACCCGCTATGGATACAACCTACGACACTAGGCTTGTCGAAGACCGCGCCGCATGGAGCGCAGTGCTGTCGATGGCGCTATGCGTTTCCGTCCTCATCGCGTCGGAATTCATGCCAGTTAGCCTGCTGTCGCCGATCGCGGCCGATCTCGGCATCACCGAGGGCCGCACGGGACAGGCGATCTCGATTTCGGGCGCTTTCGCCGTCGTGACCAGCCTGCTGGTCGCCGGCCTCACGCGCCGGATCGACCGCAGGCTGGTCGTGGCCGGCTTTACCGTGCTCCTAATCGTTTCCGGGCTTGCTGTCACCTTCGCGCCGAACTACGCGTTCCTCATGGTTGGCCGGGCGCTGCTCGGCATCGCGATCGGCGGCTTCTGGTCGATGTCGACCGCGATCGTCATGCGCCTCGTGCCGGAAGACATGGTTCCGAGGGGCCTCGCCGTGCTGAACGCGGGCAATGCCATTGCGGCCACCATCGCAGCGCCGCTGGGCAGTTTTCTCGGCGCCTATGTCGGCTGGCGTGGCGCTTTCTTCCTCGTCGTGCCGCTCGGGCTCCTGGCTCTGGTCTGGCAGTGGACCAGCCTGCCGGCGCTGCCCCCGCGCCGGAGGAAGCGTCCGGGCAATCCGCTGGCGCTGCTCGGCCGTCTTCCTGTCGCCATCGCCATGGCGTCGATCATGATGCTGTTCATGGGCCAGTTCGCGCTCTTCACCTATCTGCGCCCCTTCCTCGAGAGCGTGACCCGGCTCGATATCGCCGCGCTTTCGGCAATCCTGCTGGCGATGGGGCTGGCGGGCGTGGCCGGCACATGGTGCATCGGCCGGCTTTTGCGCACGCGCCTGTTCAGCATCCTCATCGTCATCCCGCTGGTCATGGCCGCGCTGGCCGTTGCGCTCATCGCCTTCGGCGCGTTGCCGGTTCCGACAGCGCTACTGCTCGTTGCCTGGGGCTTCTTCGGCACGGCCGCGCCCGTCGGCTGGGGCACGTGGCTCAGCCGCGCGCTGCCGGACGACGCGGAGACCGGCGGCGGGCTGCAGGTGGCCGTCATCCAGCTCGCCATCACCGGTGGCGCCGCGATCGGCGGCATGCTTTTCGATACATTCGGCTGGTGGGGAGCGTTCACTTTCGGCGCGGTGCTGCTCTGCGGATCGGCGCTCGCCGCCTTTGCCGCATCGCATATGGCCCGGAGGTCCCTGCCATGACCATCGTGCGTGCGATGCTCAGCCGCCGGACATTGCTCGGCGCCGCGCTCGCGGTGGCGGCCCTGCCGCGCGCGGCCGCCAGCCAAGAGAGCAGGGACCCAGCCAGCCAGGAACCCACCGACATGAAGATCAGGATGATTTTCAACGGCCGCACCATGACCGCCACGCTCTACGACAATTCGTCGGCGCGCGACTTCTTCTCCATGCTGCCGCTCGACCTCAAGATCGAGGACTACGCGCACAACGAGAAGATCGCCTACCTGCCGCGCAAGCTGACCGAGGAGGGCAGCGGTCCGTTCGCCAACGAGAAGCCCTACGACCTCTGCTATTTCATGCCCTGGGGCAATCTGGCCATGTTCTACGCAGACTATCACCATCCCGGGCTGATCAGGCTGGGCCGATTCGACGAAGGCTCCGAGGCCCTTCATGTTCGCGGCGAGTTCCCGCTTCGCATCGAACCCATCTGACAGGAGATCATCATGGACATTCTTCGCGCAGGCACGAGGCCTTCCGGCAAGGGTCCCGCTGACTGGTTCACCGGCACGGTGCGGATCGATCCGCTCTTCAATCCCTTCGACGCCGCGCGGGTGCAGGGCGCGCAGGTGACCTTCGAGCCGGGCGCCCGCACCGCTTGGCACACGCATCCGCTCGGCCAGACGCTGATTGTCATCTCCGGAAGCGGCCGCGTCCAGCGCGAAGGCAGCCCGGTCGAGGAAATCCGGCCGGGCGACGTCGTCTGGTTCGCGCCCGGCGAAAAGCACTGGCACGGCGCGTCGCCTCAGACCGCCATGACCCATATCGCTCTCCAGGAGGTCAAGGAAGGCAAGGTCGTGGACTGGCTGGAACATGTCACCGACGCCGATTATGGCGCCTGACATCGATTGAACGAAAGGAAAGCAAAATGCTCGCAACCGTTCTTCACAAGCCCGGCGACATCCGCTGCGAGGAAATAGCCGACCCGAAAATCCTGCGGCCGACGGACGCCATCATCAAACTCTCGGCAAGCTGCATCTGCGGCTCAGATCTGTGGCCCTATCGCGGGCTGCAGCCGGTCGACGGCCCGATGAATATGGGCCACGAATATTGCGGCATCGTCGTCGAGGTCGGCGCTGAGGTGCGCACGGTCCGCCCCGGCCAGTTCGTCGTCGGCTCGTTCTGCCTCTCCGACAACACCTGCCCGCATTGCCGCTTCGGCTTCCAATCCTCCTGCGAGCAGCGCGAGTTCATGTCGGGCGCGCAGGCGCCTTATGCCCGCGTGGCGCTGGCCGACGGCACGCTGGTCGCAAGCGCCGAGGTGCCGCCGGCCGAACTCATCCCTGACCTGCTGGCCGTGTCCGATGTGCTCGGCACCGGCTGGTACGCCGCCGATGCGGCCGAGGTACGCGAAGGATCGACGGTGGTGGTGGTCGGCGACGGCGCGGTCGGCCTGATGGGCGTGCTCGCGGCCAAGGAGATGGGCGCGGAGCGCATCATCGCCATGAGCCGCCACGCGAGCCGCCAAAAGCTCGCCCGCGAGTTCGGCGCCACCGACATCGTGGCCGAGCGCGGCGAGGAAGGCATCGCGCGCATCAAGGACCTCACCAGGGGTGTCGGCGCGGACTCGGTGCTGGAATGCGTCGGCACGGGAGAATCCTTCGACCAGGCGCTGGCCTGCTCCCGGCCCGGCGGCACGATCGGCTATGTCGGCGTGCCGCACGGCGTGAGCTTCGACGGCCAAAGACTGTTCTTCGGCCAGAAGCGCATGCTGGGCGGCCCCGCGCCGGTGCGCCGCTTCCTGCCGGACCTGATGGACCGGGTGCTGCAAGGGCGGATCAAGCCCGGCAAGGTCTTCGACCTCAAGCTGCCGCTGGCCGAGGTCGCCGAAGGCTACCGCGCCATGGACGAACGCCGCGCCATCAAGGTCATGCTTTCGGTGTGAGGAAAGATTGGAGGCGGACAGTTCGTCCGCTCTGACAAAGCAGAAGAGGAACAAGACATATGACGATGACATTGAAGATCGCCGCCCTTGCGCTTGCGCTTTCGGCCGCCACGCCGGCCTTTTCCCATGAGTCCCCGATCGTCGGTGCGTGGCGCATGACGTCGCTCGAGGTCGGCGCCGACGGAAACCTCAACCCCGTGCCGTATTCCGGCCAGGTCATTTTCACCGAGGCCGGCACACTCTCGGTGCAGGCGCAGAACCCCGACGCCAAGGCGCCGGATACACCTTACACCACGAATGGTTATGAAGCCTACTACGGGCCTGTCGCCATCAACGACCAGGACAAGACCTTCGTCATTACCGTCGAGTCTTCCCTGGTACGCAACCTTGTCGGGCAGAGCATGAAGCGCAAATTCGAGGTCTCGGACAACAAACTGGTCCTCAGGCCGGACAATCCGGCCGAAGGCTGGCGCGTAACCTACGAGCGCTACTGATCTGAGCGGCCCAGCTGCGAAGGTTTTGCGGTGGCCACAATGCTGGCGCTGGACGACGCCAGCAAGCGCAAGAACACTCGGCTAATTCATTGGTGCAGGCTTGCCGGCGACGGCGATGCCATCATCGGAAGCATGTCGCAGCTTGAGTTTCACGCCGCCTCTTCCGCCGACCTCATCTTCGGGACAGACGCTGCCGGAACATTGCGGTTGGACGATTCATTCGATTTCAGTGGAAGCATCGCCGGCATCACCAATGATGACAAGGTAGACCTCGAGATATTTGGTTCAGCACCGGACATCGGCGCTTACGATGCGGACAGCTTCACAGTTGCCGACGACGGCACTGGCCGGAATCCAGCGGATGACTTCCACTTCACTGACGGAGAAGGCAACAGAGCTCCAACGTGAAGCGTGCGCCGGATTGATCCGGCGTCCGCTTCACATCTGAAACTTGCGATATCCAGGAGAAAGCAGCCCGGCCTACCTCTCCCGGAAGGCGCGCTGGAACGAATCCACCAGCGGCTTAGTCAGATAAGCCAGAAACGTTCGCTCGCCGGTTGAGATGAATGTTTCAACCGGCATGCCTGGATAGATCTGCTCGGGCTTGATCTGCGGCGGCAACTTGTCGGCCATTTTAAGCCGTACGGAGAAGTAAGGCAGTCCCGTGCTGGGTGTGATCAGCCGGTCGGCCGAAATGTAGAACACCTTTCCGGGCACTTTCGGCGTCGTACGCGCGTTGAGCGCCGTGAACATCATATTTGCGTCCTGCCCCACCCGGATTGAGTCGATATCTTCAGGCTTTACCCTGGCCTCGACAATGAACTCGTTCGTGGTCGGCAGAAGCTCCATTACCACCTCCCCAGCACGGATGACGCTGCCTTGGGAATTGTAGAGCGATCTAACGATGATGCCGTCCACCGGCGCCCGGATGGTCATCCGGTCCAGAACCGATCGACCAGCGTTGATTTGTTCCTCAAGATCCGCGACCTGCGCCCGTGCTTTGTTCAATTCCGTAACGGCATCCTCGACCCGGCCGGTTGTAAGTCGTTCAATCTGCTGGCGCGCTTCCACAGTCTGCGTCGCCGAGCTGGAAATCTGAGCTTCCAGAGACCCTGCCTGGCCTACCAACTCGGCGGTGCTGCGCAGAAGATCGGTGTATTCTGAACGATTTGTGAGTCCTTTTTTCAGCAGGTCTTTTTTTCGCTCCGTCTCCCCGCTGACGATCGCAAGTTGATTTTCCGCTGCCTTCTTTTGAGCCCTTAGCCCGACAATCGCGTCCTGGAGGGCCGTTACCCTTTGCTTCAGAATCCCCTGTTCTGCGGCATAGCGCGCCAACCGAGCCTGAAATTCCTTATTTTGCTCTCCAAAGACATCACTGTATTCGGAAGCGCCGGAATAGGCTCCGAGGTCACTGGACAAGACGATTTTCGCGAGGCCGTCTCGCTCTGCCTCAAGCCGCGAAATTTCAGCTTTTTGTGCAACCCACTGCTTGAGAACGCGGTTGAGTTGGGACTGCGCCACGGTCGGATCGAGCACGATAAGGGCCTGGCCCCTTGAGACCCTGTCTCCCTCTCGGACCTTGATGCTGCTGACCACGCCCCCTTCGAGGTGCTGGATCATGACATTTTGTCCTGCTGCTGCTACCACCCCTGGCGCGATCGTTGCTCCTGCAATTGGTGCAGTGGCTGCCCAGAATCCGAAGCCGAGCAAAAAAACGGCCACGCTTCCATACCCCGCCAGCGTGATCCGATCGGTGCGTGTATCGACGTCACGTTGCCAGCGATACGTATTGGCGCCCGTCTGGATGGTTTGGCTACGAATCGTCATTGGCGACCTTTATCTACACGCGTGTAGGTGACGGGGAATGGCACCACTCCTTCGTTGTCACGTGACTGGGAAGCTGCGGGCGATGTGGCTTGCCCCTGTCGGTCGGCAAGTTTGTCGAGCACGGCCTTGGTCGAACCATAGATCTCGACCTGGCCATTGCGCAGCAAAAGTATGCGATCGCATCTGGCTGCGAGGGAGGGCCGGTGGGTGATGACAAGGACGGTGGTTTTTCGAGAGCGCGCCTGGATGATCGCGCGCACGAGCGCAGCTTCGCCATAAGAATCAAGATTTGCATTGGGCTCGTCGAGCATCAGGATCTTGGGATCGCCGTAAAAGGCGCGCGCAAGGCCAATACGTTGACGCTCACCGCCTGAGAGGCGAACGCCAGCGGGGCCGATCACAGTTGAATATCCGTTCCTCTGCCCCAGGATGAGCTCATGCACCTGCGCCTGTTGGGCCGCCCGGACTAACTTTTCGTCAGCTGCATCGGGCTCAAAGCGCGAAATGTTCTGGGCGATTGTTCCTGGGAAGAGCTCGACATCCTGCGGAAGGTAGCCAATGTGATGGCCGAGTTTCTCCGGATCCCAATTTCGAATGTCGCCCCCATCGATGCGGATCGCGCCAGAAAGGGGTTGAATGGCACCGACGATAAGCCGCGCCAGCGTCGATTTTCCGGCCTGGCTTGGGCCGACGATAGCGACGGTTTCTCCAGCGGGGACCTCGAAAGTCACTCGCTTTATGAGCGGCAGCGCGCCGTCGGCCGATCCAGGAAGCTGATAGACTATCTGATCCGCGCTCAACGCTCCTTCAGGGGCGGGCAATGCTATGTTTTCCTGCTTGTCCGGTCCGGATCGGGAAGCCGCAAGCCTCTTCCATGCAAGATTGGCGTCGGTGATCTGCCGCCAGCTTCCAACGATTTGATCGAGAGGTTGCAAAGCGCGCGCGGAAATCATCGAGGACGCAAATATCATCCCGGCGGTCATCTCGTTGTGCAGAACCAGATAGGCGCCGACGCCTAGTATCGCGATTTGCAGTACCGATCGCGTGGTGCGAGACACACCGCCATAAAATGCGTTGATGCGAGCGAGCCCATCCGAGGCCTGCAGCGAGCCGGAAAAACGGGCACCCCAGAACTCTATTGCGTTGGACACCATGCCGAGTGCACGGACCGTTTCGAAGTTTCGCGCGAAGGCCTGCGCCGAATTCATTGAGGCGCTGAGATTCTCCGCCGCCTCCTTGCCGGGCCGCGAACTGGCGACCTGGTTCAGCACGGCGATGGAAACCATGAGAGCCGCGCCGATGACCGTTACCAGGAAGAGCAGCGGATGGATGAAATAAAGCAGGCCCACGAAGATCGGTCCAAAAGGGAGGTCGAAGAGAAAGAAGATAGTTCGCGAAGCGATAAACCCACGCAGGGTGGCCAAGTCGCGTAAGGCCTGGACGTCGCCGAGCCCAGCGCGTGGGCCGCTCATTGCTGAGAGAAAAGACGATGCACCAAGCGCAACATCGAGCCGCGCGGCGAGCCGGCTCGCATATATCCCCCGAACGACTTCGAGCACCCCGAAGAGCAAGAGTGACGAGAGCGCGAGTAAGGTCAGGTAGGTGAGAGTGTCCAGATTGGCTGCAGGCAAAACCCGATCATATACCTGCAGCATGTAGAGGGGCAGGATTAACACCAGGGTGTTCATCACCGCGGAGAAGAGGCCCATTTCGACCACGCTTCTCGATAGCACCGTTCTGTTCGAATAACTGGGCATCCCGAACTTGCCCCTCGGACAAGCGATCATATTAGACAAGTTTTATATATCATGCGGAGTTGTCATGCTATCGTTTGCGCATCTTTGATAGCCATGGTGAAGACAGCCAGCGCAGCTGAGGCCTCACATCATGGTGAAGCCCTTGCGACTCAGCTGAAGATCACAAAGCATGAGCATCACGTCGCGATAGCACCCGTAGAGGAGCTGCGATCACGTCGGTGCCACGGAGACAATGACGCCAGGGTCTTGAGGGTCCCAACCCTCCTCCCTGGCGCTGCTCCCGCACTCGCCCGCGACACCTTTGCCTCCCTTGCCGGGCGCTACTTCTGGGGCCTATTGCTCCAAGCGGGCGTTCGGATATTCGAATTTCAGCCCACCATGTACCATCCCAAGCTCCTATCGTGGACAATGTCTGGGCGAGCTTTGGTTCAACCACAGGCGCGCCACCTACCGGGCAGCGACATGCGCCTTCACGCTGGATGCGCAAGTCGGCTTAAGAGCCATGCGCACTCGCTGTACAGCTTACTGCCCGCGCCCAACCAGCCAAACAGATGCTAGCCGGGTGAGTGGGCCAGCGATCACGCCAGCCCAGGTGGTGGCGCGCTGTCGGCGGTCTTTGCATTCTTGGCGGATCATATTTTGGACTTTAGAGTAACCAAGCGGCGTCAGGATCCAGCTGTTAAGCTGGGACGATCTCCTCCACATTGGGCTGTTGTCGCCCGAGTAGCCAATCGGGATATTGAGGTGGTCCGCCTTCCGGACTAGTCGCCGCGTTTTAATCTCCGCAATCTGTTCATAGTATAGCAGCGTTTCCCAATAATGTCGGTATTCAGCCTTTTCCCGCTCTACCAGCGTGCAAGCATTTGCCATGTCGACGTCATAGGCGTGGTCGATTGCCCTGATGGTTCGCCGGTATACCGCAACTTCCAACAGCTCTTTGATTTGTAACGGTATCATACGGCTCCCCAGCTTGCGCAAAAAGGAACGCTAGGACCTCATATGGGGCACAGTCCATTCCACCACTTGGATGAGCTCACAACGCAAAAGAACTAGGATGAAGTAAGATTTTTTTGCATTTGAGCGGTGGCCTCCACACCTGTTGATTAACTCATGGACTTGCGTCGGCTTGATACATGTTCCGATGTGCGAAATGCCTAAGCCCCACTGCCGGAGATTCGGTCCAGATTACGAGGATAAAGATCCTGCCAACGGGGGCTTCCCCTGCGCAATCCGCGGATGTAAGGGTATATTAGCAATTCGTTAAGTTCCTGTTGGAGTTTGCGTAAGGGGAGTTCGGTCATGAACTTCAGAGGCCTGATTAAGCGTGCTGAAGACGTAGACAAAGCAATTCAGGACCTGCAGACCGATTTGGCGGACGCGCTGGATGCAAGTCTCGACGCCGAAGAGCTGGTGCCGCCCGAGAGCGACGATGTCCCGGAATCCGCGGCGAGATCTGGTGACGGGCCACCCCAAGCCGATGCGGCAAATGGCGATAGTGCGAAGAACGCGGACAGTGCGGGCGATGCAAACAGTTCCGAAACGGCGCCACGCCTGACCGCCCATACCCAGACCCGACTGGCGGCATTGAGTGCCTTTGAAGGGCTCTTCGATGACGCCAGGAACTATCTGGAGGAGATCAACGACAAGCTGTCGGAGATCGGCACCTCACACCATTTGACGCGCGAATTTCTCAACATCCTCCACAACGACATTCTTCGCGCCAACGAGCTGGAGGTTGCAAATGCCGGTCTGGCCGCCGAACAAAGGACGCTGTCAGAAAAGCTGCACGACGCGGTGAGAAAGCTGCGCGAGCGTGAAGGCGCATTCGAAGCGCTGCAACAGCGCGAGACAAGCCTGGTTCAGGACCGGGAGGCGCTTCGTGCAGCACTTGCCGCGACAAGGCTGGAACTTGTGGAGACAGCCAATGCGAGCGCAAAACGCGAGGCGGAGTTCGGCGACATCGCCAAGCGGCTGACCGCCAGGACGGTCGAGGCCAACAGGCGCCTGCGCGAGAGCAAGATGCTGCGGGAAAAGCATGTCAGCCTGTCGATCGAGCTCGACAAGGCGCTGAAGCGGGAATCCCAGGCGCGCCACAGGCTCGATGAGCTCTCGACGATCCATGCCAGCGAAGCGGCGCGGCTTTCGGAGCTGCTGGCCGCCCTCGGGAAGAGCGAGAAAGAAGAGATGCGGCTCCAGAAGGCGTTTGAGGCCGCACAGGCGAAGCTGACGGAAACAACCGAAGCGGCCCGCATGATGGAAGGCGACAAGGAAGCCGAGCTGGCTCGCAGTCAGGCGGAAATGCGCGGGTTGGGATCGGAGATCCAGAATCTGCAATCGCGATTGGAGCAAACGTCGAACGACAACAGCGAGGCCGCCAACGAGATCGCCAGGCTCAAGAGCGAATTGAACGACACCCTGGCCGAAAAGAAAATCGCCGATGAAAGATTGTCCGCGCTCACCCAGGACAACGAAAACGACAAGATGAGTCTTTCGAAGGTGAACGCCAATCTTTCACAGCTTTCGCTGCAACAGGCATCCGAACAGATACAGTTCGACGTCCAGAGGCAGGAGTGCGAGGACCTCAAAGCCGAAATCGTGTCACTCAATGCCCGGATCAAGGAACTGCTACCCTACGAGCGGCTCCATAAGGCCACCAGCGGTAGACCGCGCGAGGAAGGGGTGGTCGAGATAGCCGGCGTGATGGCGAAGAAAGCACGGACAACGGGCAGGCGGCGCATCCGCAGGAATGTCAGCGCCGCTTCGTAGCTCGCTTTCTCGTTCCAGCGTGTCCGTGACGTCGCTTCGCACGCGCTCCAGAGGTCGCAAGGACGACAGCGCCACGATGGGAGGCCGGCACCTCACCCGGAGAGTAAACCAATGGGGCGCCGGCCAGGCGAATCGACAGGTCCGCCGCGCAGCCAAGGTAGCGTGCGTCAGCACCGCAGGGCATTGGTGCGATCACGGAAGGTGCAAGCGACAATCCCCTGGTCTTCTCATTCGAACCCTTGCGGGAACCTTCAGCCGACAGGCTGCAGACGCGTCCAGGACGCAATCGCGGGCCGGCCCGGATCCTTCTCAGTCGAACGGTTCGTGCTGGTAAAGCTCGTCTATGCTGAGCGATACCAGGGCGCCGAAAGGTGCCTGCTTTTTCATCCGGCCGCCGCTCAGGATCACCACGTCGTCACAAAACGAGATCCTGGCGATCGCCTCATTCACAGCGTCGAAATCGGCAGTGAACAGGGATAGGATTCGACGAGCCGTAAGGCTCCAGTAGCGTGACGGCATCAGCAGCGGAATGTGACCGATGATCCGCGCCCAGCCATGACAGTCGCCGAACGATGGACCTGCCATGATACTGCGATCTCGACGCATGCTCGCGGAGCGGCGAACTTTCACAGTAGCGACGGGCGAGTTCCCCACGGCGCTTGGCGTCAGCTGGAGATGTACGACCGATCAAATCCGGCCGTTTTGATAAGTCCCGCATGGTCATGCAGCTCGACCACGCCGCCGCGGAATGAAGCCAGGCCGCTTTCCCGCAATTCCTTCAACACACGACTTACATGCACAGCCGAAAGCCCCAGCGCGTCGGCCATCTCGGCCTGGGTCAGCGGGCATTCAAAGCGGTCCGGATAACTGGTTGCCGATCGATGTGAGCGGCAGGCCAGTTCGAGAAGAAAATGAGCCGTGCGCTCTACAGGTCCCCTTCTGCTGACTCCTGCCAGATGTTCCGTAACCCTGGAGTACCGCCTTGCCTGAGCCAGCAGGATAGTCTCGCAAATGGCCTGCGGATAGCGCGATAAACAAGTACGGACAGTACCGATTAGCTCGATCGCAGTCACATCGGAAAGAGCCGTTACCGTCTCGCCCCCTTCTCCGTTGAACTCAATCAAGGCAATTTCGCGAGGAAGCGCAAAATCGACGATAAGACGCGAGCCGTTCGGCAATGCCTTGACGAATGCGGCCCATCCCGCAGTCACCACCAGGATAAGGGATCTGGCCTGATGCGCGCGTGCAATCGTCGTGTTCGCTGGATAACGTCGGCGCACAGCTCCCGGCAGTACAGAGAATCCCTCTTCCCAACTCGCGTCAGCAAGCCCAGGTCCCCTCGCCAATCCAAAAACCTGCTTTGATAAGTTCATTTTGTCCCAATAGCCCCACCCATGATCGTCCCTTCGATCAATATGGAGCTGCAAACCATCAACTGGACAAAAAGTTCCCTCTACCCTTTCAGCCGAATGGCGTCGCAGCCTACCACTGTCGGGTACAGCCTTACCACTTTTGGGCAGATCCGTCGTGGCGCCCTGGCACAAAACGACTTCCAGGGGATCGCGCACTTTCGTCCCGCTCGCAGCGAGCATGTGAACCATTGGATGAAAGTCGACCGGCGCTGGTCATCTCGATCGAAGCCGGCTCCTATGATCTGGCTACCGGAAGGGCCTCAGCTACTTGCCCTGGACTTCCCGTGGCCACGGATCGCCCGCTTTCGAACATCTTTTCTAGGGCTGCGCCCAGCGAACGTCACCGCTACTTGCGGTCGCTTCAGCCGGTTAACGCGCTCGCGAAAAAGACCCGCTCAACTTGATATCAGCCCTGCTTGACGCTTTTCTGGAAGTCCGTCGGGTACCGCAGGTTGAGCTGAAGCCGGAATAGCCAATCCCACTCGCGGATCGGGAGCCTGCAATTCTCGCCAAGGCGGGCCGGCGATCACCTGGGTATCTCTTTCGAGACTCTGGGATGCGCCAGTCGAAACGATTTGCGCCATTGGCTTGGCTGCCGACTTCCGGCGTCGCAGGGCACGTTTGGCGTTGTAGGTCTGCCATCTTTCTTCGGCCACCTCCAGGTCGTCGAGTGCCGATATGACCGATTCAAGGCGGCTTTCGATCCGGGCAAGTCGCTTCCGGGTGGAAAGCAAGGCAACTGAAACCAGCAAACTGTAGGCCAAAACGACAACGGCTGCTCCTGCGGGACTTTCGATGCCAAATACAATCAAGGCCCCGGCTCCAATAAAAATGGCAAGGGCCCCGTAGACCAGCAACCGGCCCTTATCCAGAAGAAGCATCAACGGCCAGGTTGCAGACAGCATCAGAATGGACAACGGCCGGATGACCGCCCAATCTACAAGCCTCGGAACAACGTCACTGTAATTATCCATATCAACCTCAGGCTGGACGAGGCCGGCCGCTTGCTCGGCGCCTGGGAGCGTAGGTTCTCCTGCGCGCCTGATGGCCGGTGGTGGTGTTCTAGACCTCCCGGAAGAGCGACAGATTTCCCGGCGCATGTCCTAAGGTCTGAAAGGCTTGTCGGGTAGACCAGATCGACCTTTAGCCGATTTACTACTCAATAATGGTAATGGCTACGATGTCCGCGAAGCTGTTATGTTTCGGACTGGCTGGCGATGCTGCCGGTCGTCGGGCGGGAGCGATTTGGACATACCGAATGGCGGGGAGCTACCCTGTTGGGTGTTTTCATTGCGCTTAAACAGGCGGTTGCCCGAAATATTTTGATGTGAAGCAAATTCAGCCGACGCTGGAGGGGCGGATTTGTGCTGCTGATCGCAAGGATTCGGAGATGGCAAGTCCAACTGATAATCCGATCATAACCCGAGAGTTGCTACCGCTGGACGTCAGGGAAATTCTTGATTTCTTCCTCCGCCGGTGGAAACTCGTGTGCAGTATTGCAGCGGTCACCTTTTGCCTATTTGTGGTTGCCGCCTATGTGCTTCCGCCATCGTATACAGGGGCTGCACAAATCTTACTCGATTCCCCGATCGACTATATGACTCCGCAGGATTATTCCAATTCTGATTTTGCCGACAATTCGACATTCATCGAAAGCCAGATTGCGGTTCTGAGATCCGCATCGCTCCTTCAGAAGGTCGTCGACAGCGAAAAGCTGACGGAGGATCCCAAGATCGGGTTGGGGGCATTAGGATGGCTGCAAGGCGCGCTCGGAGTCTCGCGTGTCGGGATGGCGGATGTAATTGAGATTTCAGTGACCGCTTACGACCCGGGAAAAGCAGCCTCCCTGGCGAACGCAATATCCCAAGCCTATCTCGCTGATCGCGTAAGGTCTCGCTACGAAGGGGCCAGGAAAGCGTCCACATGGCTCAGTGAGCGGGCCGCATCTCTGCGAGCGGAACTGAGCGTTTCGGAACAAGCCGTCCAGAAGTTTCGGATCGATCACAATTTGTTGGCGACGCCAGCAGGCAGTTTGACTGACCAGCAGCTGTCCGAATTGAATATCGCGTTGATTAACGCGCGCGCCGAACTGTCGGAGAAACGGGCACAATTTCAACAAGTTGACAAATTGCAGACTAGCGGAGGTGACATCCAGTCGATACCGGACGTACTGCAATCCGTGGTGATCAGCGCACTTCGGGCTCAGCTCTCTGGAGTGACACGACGGGAAGCCGACCTCAAATTGAAATATGGCGATCGGCATCCGGAGGTCATGACGGCTCAGGCGGAGCGCCGCGACATCGAGGGACAGATCACCGCCGAAGTACAGCGTCTCATTGGCAATCTGAAGAATGAAGTCGATGCCGCAGAGGCCCGGGAAGCTTCTCTGGCTCGAGCCTTGGATTCAGTATCCAACCGGTCCGAAATCGAAGGTCAGGTCGGCGTCCAGCTGCGCGATCTGGAGAGGATTGCTGCCGCGAACAAGGAACTCTTTGAGACATTCCTGTCACGCGCCAAGCTCACCGAGGAGAAGTCCACCCTCCTCAACAGCGGCGTGCGTGTGATCACTGATGCGGGTGTTCCGGATTCGCCGAGCTTCCCGAACAGGCCTCTTTTTGCGGCCCTGGGACTTGTCCTCGGCCTCTTCGTCGGGGGCGCCGGCGCCGTTCTTCGTGAACTTTTCGCTTCCGGCTTCATGGCAAAGAAGCAGATAGAGGACGAGTTGGCAGTTCCGGTTCTTGCGTCCATGCCAAGGATGTCGGGCTGGTCGAGAGACGGCCAGTCGCAAGCCCAGCCTGTGGCCTATCTCGAACGCAGACCACTATCCAGGTATAGCGAAGCCGTCCGGCGGCTTCGTCTGGGCATCGAGGCGACACCGGAACTGATCCGTTCGCCGCGCCTCATGCTGGTGACATCGGCGATGCCCGGCGAAGGAAAGACAACCCTGGTACTGAGCCTGGCTTGCTCGGCCGCGGCCGACGGCGAACGGGTTCTGGTCGTCGATGCGGACTTGCGGCTTTCTGCTGCCACGGCTTTCTTCGGCATGGCGGATAAGGTCGGGTTGGTCGATGTTCTGACTTTGCCGATGAGGGCTGCAAACGCAATTCATCGGGACGAACGCTCGGGGATTTCCCTGCTCCCTGCCGGTACAAGGACCCGGAACCCGCCTGCCCTTCTTGCTTCCGCGCGAATGCGCCAGGTCCTCAACGAGCTTCGCGGGAGGTTCGACACGGTGATCATTGACGCACCACCTGTTGGACCTGCGGCCGATGCCTCGATCCTAGCGAGGTATGTGGACAAAGTCCTCTTTGTCGTGAAGTGGCGTGAAACCTCGCGCGAGGCCGTTGCCGAAGGAATTCGCCATCTTGGCGGCCGGTCCAAGATTGCCGGCATCGCCCTGACTATGGTGGAGGAACCAAAGCTGCCGAAATATGGCCGTTACACGTCTTTGGAAAGCAGCGTTTCTGACAGTTACTATCTCAACTAGAGAAAATATTTCGCCATGCTGCACGCTGACTTATCTCATAGCCGCTCTCTTGAGCCGGTCGGAAAAATTCACGACGGGGACGCCGCGCGCTGGTTCGTGGTCCAGACGCACCAACATTCGGAGAGCTTGGCGGAGCGGCACCTCTTGGCGCAACACTTCCAAACCTATCTGCCCAAGCGAAGACGAACCGTTCGCCATGCTCGCATTGTCAGAACCATCTCCTGTGCCTATTTCGACTGCTATCTGTTCGTCTCGCTGGCTGTTCGTCAGCAGAGTTGGTACCCGATCAACTCGACCGTCGGCGTCCGAAAACTCGTGATGAGCAAAGGAATGCCGATACCGGCGCCATATGGTGTGATTGAGTCTTTGATCTCAGCAACCGATGACGACGGTATTTTGCACCCGGACATTCTATTGAGGCCAGGTCAAAGAGTTAGAATAATAGACGGACCGTTTTCGGACCAGCTTGGTGTTCTTGATCATGTCGGAAGTGCTGGAGCAGTCAGAATTCTCCTAAATATTATGAGCCGGTCGATTCCAATTACGATCGATCGGGATAAACTTTCAGCAATTTCTTGAATTCTATGCGTTAATTTTCATCTACCAAATTTTTGCGCGGAAGACGCCGAGACCATCGGGCAAGGAGGGACGAATTGGCACCCAATTCACCCTCGATGCGGCAGCTTGCAAAAGCCGACATTCCAGCCTCCAGGCCGGCATTGAGAACATTGGATGCTACGTCCCACCAGTCAGCCGCCGACGGATGGATATGGCGCCAATTCGACTACTTGCCGGCGACGATGAGCGATTGAATCTCGAGACGATCAACTGAGGAAACCCCTTGCAACTTTCACGGAAATCCAAACCCGGAAGCCACCGTCCCGCGGACCCTGGAGCGCCTGGGAATGGCCTGCAGCCGCAACAGTATCGTCGCTGGGCTCCAGAGGCCAAGGCAAGCATGCGGGCCGAAGCGTTGACGCCGGGGGCGAGTGTTTCAGCGCCAGCCAGGGTGGTTGGCGCAAGCCCGTCGGGCAGCAGAGCAGATGAAGGTCTTACACAAACCAACGGAAGCGCCCCCTTCCTGCCACTCAAGACGGTGCCGTCCCTGCCGATCGCCACAGAATTGTTTCGAGCACTCAATGAGGGCGGTCTGAAGTATGGAATAATTCAGGATCTCGCATCCCTGCAATATGGACTTGCGGGGCGGGACGATCTGGATGTCCTTCTAGACAAACACGACTACCCAGCCTTCTGCTCGATCGTGAGCAAGCTGCACGGCTGTCGCAGCGTGAGCCTGTCCTGCTACGACAATGTCTGCGCCGGCCGAGAGGACTGGTTCCTGCCCGACTTTTCGCATGGCCGCTATCTCCATCTCGATATGCATATCGGGGTCCGGGTCGGCTGGGAATTTCGCAAGCGCTATCCCGTATTCGACTATGCGGCGATTACGCGATGGGAGTCGATTTGTGTCGACGGCGTAGCGATCCCGGTCGTCTCTCCCGAAGACGAGATTCGGATAGCAATTGCTCGCTTCGCCTTTCGGGCCTGGGCACTGCCTTGGAGACAATGGATCACCATCGGGAATGGTTGGAAGGACCAATTTGCACGCCTGCCATGTCCGTCAGGCGACCAAGGCTTGCATGTCGTGGAATACACGCTTGGCGGCGGGAGAATCGCGAGCTGCAGGTTTCTGCAAAACGCCAGCGGCGGCCTCGTCGCCCACCGCGGAGATCTTGCCCGACTGCGGCGTTCAATCCGGGAAATGTGCGGCTTCACGGGACGCTTCGGAGTAGCCGACGCCGGCGTTCATCTGGCCCGCAAGACCTCGTATGTCGCATTGAGATCCCTTCAGCGATTGATGCCCGGCAGATTTCCACCAAAGCGACGGCCTGCGGCTGGTGGCTTTGTAGTGGCGCTCATAGGGCCTGACGGCATGGGAAAAAGCACCCAGGTTGATCGGCTGACACAGATATTTCGATGGAAATTCGGGTGTGCGCAAGCATATGTCGGGACCGGAGATGGCAATGGGTGGTGGCTTCGCAAGGCGTTGCAGACTCTGGTTTTTCCCCATAGACGCCGCCTTAAGTCCTTGGCCCAGCAAGGTGGCAACGATTCCACTGGCCGAAATTGGTCGAAGGGAAGAGTTGCTGCCGCCGCGTTGGCATTGTGGGCAGTTTTGATCGCGTTTGAGCGATACGCTGTCGTGAAACGTGCACATCGATGGGCGACGCGCGGCCTGATCGTCATTTGCGACAGGTGGCCGCAAGCGCTCGGCAGGGGATATCTGGACGGACCAACCATCCCACCGCACCTGTTCTCCGTCCCTGGCTTGTCAGCTCTCGCCCGGCTCGAGCAGGGGCTCTATCAGAAGATGGCGGAATGCCGGCCACACCTCACTTTGCACCTCGTTTCCGATTTTGCCGTCTCCGAGCAGCGAAAGCCGGGAGAAATCAGGAAGGAAGCCTTCGATGCGCGGCTGTCGCTGATGGCGGAGCTGCGAGCCAAGGACAAGACCATCCGAACCATTGACGCAAGCGCTGGCATTGAGGCGGTCGGCCGCGAACTGTTCAGGCATATCTGGCTGTCTTTGTGAGGCGGGCGGGCGGCTCGTCGGCCAGCCCCCAACAACCCCTGACGCATGGCCTTACGCCATCGCGAATCGACAGGTGTTCGCTGCCAGGCGGGGAAAGACCCCGAACGCTCGCGCTCGATGGCGGCGTTGCTAGAGCCTGTTTCATCCCGGGATCAGCACGGGGCTCCGACTCGAACTAGCCGATATGGCTCTGTTTCGGACGAGCACTTGTCCCACCCGGCCCGCAGATCCACGCAATGACGGAGGTTGCCATGTTCGACACCATACGCAGGACCGGCAGTTGCCTGTGCGGCGGCGTGCAGTTCTCGGTCCGCGGTCCGCCGCTCCGCATCGGTCTTTGCCATTGCAAGGATTGCCGCAAGGCCGGCGGCTCGGCCTATTCGGCTTTTGCCATCTGGCCGCGGGAGGCCTTCGAGGCGACGGGCCTCGTCAGTTCCTATGGCATGCGCAGCTTTTGCCCGACCTGCGGCAGCCGCGTCGCCTTCGTCGACGACAACGAGGCCGCGGTGGCGATCGGCAGCCTCGACGTCGCGCCGACCGATCTCGTACCCGAATATGAATTGTGGACCTCAAGACGCGAAACCTGGCTGCACGCCTTGCCCCGCACCGAACAGTTCGAGCGCGACCGGCCAGCGGCGAACAGCGCAGAAGTGCCGGGGCCGAGGTCGCTGTCGGACGTCGATGCGGCCGCATGAAATTTGATTTTGCGTTCGCCCTTTCACCGGATGCGCGCCCCGGATTTCATATCCCCTGAGGTATAAGCAAATGAAGATCGTTCATGTGCTCACCAGACTGCTTCGGGCAGGTTCCGAAGAGAACACATTGGCCTGCTGTCTAGCTCAGGCGCGGCACGGCCACGACGTGCTTTTGGTTCACGGCGAGGAGTATGATCCGAGGTTGCGGGCATCCGTTGCCGGAGCCGTCAGAGTGGTGACCCTGGAAAAACTCATCAATTCGATTTCACCATCCCGTGACATTTCTGCATTCGGGCAACTCACTCGTCTTATGCGCGATTGGCGGCCTGACATCGTGCACACACATCAAAGCAAAGCCGGAATCGTCGGCCGGCTTGCTGCCAGGGAAGCCAATATCCCTTGCATCATCCATGGCGTGCACATTTTGCCTTTCGTCCATGTGGGCTGCGCGCGGAGGCTGATATTTCTGGGTGCCGAACGCCTGGCCGCGAAGTTCACGCGCGCTTTCATCGATGTCAGCCAGGCTATGCGCGACATTTGCATCGCCAATCATCTGGGCAGCGCCGATCAGCACCATGTCGTTCACTCCGGCTTCGATCTGGCGCGCTTCGCGAACGCGCAATGGCCGCAAGACCCCCATCTGCTCCTGGGGACGGCTGTCGGAGAGCCAAAGCCACCGGTGATCCTGATGCTGGCCGCACTGGAGCCGCGAAAACGCCATGTCGAGTTCATTGAATCGTTCGGGCAAGTCGTCGACCGAATTCCGAACGTGCGACTCATCCTGGCCGGTGAAGGACCGGCGCGGGCCACTATTGAATCGGCGATTGAACGATCCCCATTCGCAAACAACATTCGCATGATCGGATACCATAGCGAGCCTGAGCGGCTGATCAGTCTAGCAGACGTGTGTGTGCTGACGTCGATGCGAGAAGGACTACCTCGCGTCATGATGCAGTATCTGGCGGGCGGTCGAGCCAGCGTGGTCTCGCATCTGCCGGGAGTGGAGGAGGTTGTGAAGCACGGCGTGAATGGAATTGTGACGCCCGGAGAAGACGTTGGCGCCGCAGCAGCTGCGATCGCCGACCTTCTCCAAAATGAGCACTGGCGCGCTCGACTGGCTGATGGCGCGAAACTCACCGACCTTTCATCCTGGGGGCTGGACGCCATGTGCGATAGGGTCGAGTTGATTTATCAATCCGTTCTTGAAACAGCCCTTTCATCCGCAAGGCCAACCGAGACGCGAATTCGCGATGGCCTCGCCAAGCAACCCTTAGGACTGCACGGATTTTGATCCCTTTGCTCCTTCGAAGGAGCACGGATTTCCAAGGCTTGCTGCTCGAACTTTAACAAACACCTGCTGTCACGCTCCGGTCGACGAATATCGATTGGTCCTGACGGCAGGCAACACAACCGGAGTACGACGATGCGTTTGCGTGCTGACCAGCATTTTCCTTCCAAGCCTTTGCGAATGAAGGATTGGGGCCGACGGCTTTTTCCCGGATTTGAACCTGTCGCCGGCCGCATGCTGGCAATGATTTGTGGTCTCGCCATTGCCTTTGTTCTGCTCACCGCAGATGCATCCCGTGCGGATGGATATACATTCGACACCGGCGACGTCCTGCGCGTATCCGTGATTGGCGAGGAATCCTATCCGCTGGACGTCGTGGTTGATGATCGGGGCTCGATATCACTTCCCATGTTGGGTGATGTTCAGGCGCGCGGCCTCACCAGCGTTGCCCTTTCGCAGGCCATTCAGCGTGCATTTCAGCAGCAGAAGCTCATTCTCGAGCCGTTCGTGAAAGTGGAGATCGGTCAGTACCGGCCATTCTTTATTTCCGGAACGGTGGCTCATCCCGGATCGTACCCGTTTCAACCCGGAATTACCGTTCGCCATGCGCTCACCATAGCCGGCGGCTTTCGGGCCACCGTCGCGGGAAACACGGAGCCGGCCCTGCAAATAGCTGATCTGCGCAGCGCACGCGCAGGTCTGGCGATCGAAGAATATCGTCTGAAGGTTCGGCTCGCCCGGCTTCAGGCGGAAAGCCGGGCGGACAAATCCTTCGTTGCTCCGGCGGATCCGCCGGTTGAGTTTGGCGGACACTTGATTGCCGACATCATTGCGTCCGAACAAGCGCAACTGGACGCCCGCCTTACCGCATATCGGGACGACATTTCTTATCTGGATGTCTCGTTGGATCGGGCCCGGAAGGAAGTAGCTATGGTCGCTGCCGCGCGAAAAGAAAGGGAAAAGACCGCAAACATTCAACTTGAAGAACTGCAGTCTGCCCGGTCGCTGCGGGAAAAAGGTCTGATAACCAACTCGAATGTCATGACGGCGGAAAGAGCCCATACGAGCTATCGCGCCGAACTTGCGCAGACCGAACTGCAGCAGGAGCAGGCGCAGCAGGCGATGCTGAACTCGGAGAGTGAGCTGAGAAAAAAGAAGCAGAGTTATGAAATGGACCTGATCTCGCAAACGCAGGATACGCAGGTCGAGCTGGGAAAAATTCAAAGTCAGATAAGGTATGTTGCCGATAAGCTTCTCTTCATCTTCACATATGGCGAACAGAGGACCTTCGACGACCTGCAAGACTCTGTGAAGATTTCGATTTTCAGGCGCGACCAGAAAGTCGCCCACGACATCGTCGCCGATGAAAATACGGAAGTCAGAGCCGGCGACGTCATCGAGGTTTCGGTTGTGGCCAACAAGGGGTTCTACGCACCGGACACGTCTGGAACAACGGCGGCACCCAATGCCGAAGGACCGGCACTTCAGCCAAGCATTGTCGGCCAATAGCACCAACGGGTGTCCGCTCCATCGAACACGGGCTTGCTGCAGGCCTACCGTCGTCGCTCCGCAACATTGTTGCTTCGTGCCTTGATCGGCCGACCTGATCCGGCCCCGGCTTATCCGGGGTAAGAATCTCATCTCCAGAACCTTGACATGATCTTTGAGACAGCACTGGCAGTCGTCGGAACCGCCTCCGGCGGCCGAATTCCCATGTCGAAACGGAGCAGAGCGGACACCTCCTCAGTGCGGCGGCGCTCCGCAAGACGTTACGTCGCGCCCGGCGCCGCCTTCCTATCGTCCGGTCGTGCATCGCGGGTGCAATCCGCAGCTTGTCGTGCGGATCGGCGTAATCCTGGCTCACCCTTTAGCGACGGAGACTTGTGATGACAGAAAAAGAGCTGAAACCTCCGATTTTTCTGATCGGCAACTATCGGTCGGGGACGACAATTGCACAAAAATTGATCGGGCTGCACCCCGACATCGTTACCTGGTACGAGCCAAAGACATTGTGGCTATACGCCGATCCGGCGCGGCGTCATGACGAATTCGTCGAAACCGATGCCACCGATAGGGTCGCTCGTTACATTCGCGGCCGGTTCCTCGACTATCAGTCACGGCACGGTGACCGGCAAATCATGGAAAACACGCCTGCCAACGTCTTGCGCGTGCCGTTTGTGCACCGGATTTTTCCGGAGGCTATATTCCTCTATATTACGAGGAACCCATTTTCGTACATAAGCTCGATGGAGCTTAAGTGGCAGCGAGCAAAGTCTATCAAGGGACTAATACGCCTCTTGAAAATCACCCCTGTCACACAAATCCATTATTACGCAAAAGATGTTGTAAAACAGATGGTCACGAAAAGACTGCTTGGGAGGAAATACACATCGATCTATGGGCCACGTTACAATGGAATAGATCGGGATCTGAAGGAGCATGAAAAGTTGACGGTGATCGCGCGCCAGTGGGCGCGTGGCAATCGAAGGGCTCGAGAAGATCTCGCCAGGCTGGGCAACGGCCGCGTGCTGTCCTTTCGCTATGAGGATTTGATACAGGATCCGGAGTTGGTCTTGCGCCGCATCTATGAACATTGCGGGCTGAATTGCACCGACGATATCGCTCGCAAGGCCAAGGAGATGATCGACCCTGGCCGCCAGCAGAAGTGGCTCCGCCTCGAAAAGAAAGACCTGACGGCGATCATACCCGAGGTCCGGGATGAGATGGAATTCTATCGCTACGAAATTCCGTCGCTTCTTCAATAGGTGAGGCGCGTAAGGCGCGGGCGGTCGGCACGGCGGCCGAGCCCCCATCATGACTAATGCGATCGGGACATTGCGGGCATGTCGCCGAGCATCAGCCGTCGCTCGGCGGATCCAGGGTCGACGCAACCTGTTTCGGTCGGCCGAGGAGTGGAGACAGACGTGAGCAACAACAGGCGCGGGCTGGCAAAACAAAGTGTCGTGGGCATGTTCTGGACGTCCTTGTCCATGGGTGCCCTCGCACTCGCGGAGCTTGTCGCTCTTCTCATCCTGGCCCGGCTGCTATCGCCCAATGAGTTCGGTCTTTACTCGGCAGCGCTGATCGTCATCAAGTTTTCGGCGATCTTCCAGGGACTTGGCATTACCCCCGCGATCGTCCAACGACCTGTACTGGAAGAGCGGCATATTCGGGTCGGATTCACTTTGTCGTGCCTCCTCGGCCTATCTGTGTCCGCGTTGGTCTGGGCGATGGCACCGGCAATTGCCGGCCTCCTTCGGCTCGCCGATCTGGCTCCCGTCGTTCGCGTCATCTGCTTGGTGTTCCTTTTCCAAGGGGCTTCCATGGTCGCATTGGCCGCGGCCCAGCGCGCGCTGCGATTTCGCTGGCTGGCGCTCGTCGATGCCTGCGCCTTCGCGATGGGCTACGTCATTGCCGGTCCGCTCCTGGCTTGGCTCGGCTTCGGCATCTGGGCCCTTGTCGGCGCGCTCCTGATCCAGCAATTCATCCGCATGGTCGTGCTGCTCGCGGGTCAGCCGCATCCGATGCGGCCTTTGCTTGAGCGGGGCACCATCATCGAACTGCTCTATTTCGGAAGCGGTTTCACCATTGCCCGGGTATGCAATTACCTGGCCACCCAAGCGGACAGGCTTGTCGTGGGCCGCTGGCTCGGCGCCGATGCACTTGGACTGTACGGCCTGTCGTCACAACTGATGACGACGCCCGCGGTCATCGTCGGTCAGGTTCTCGATCGGGTGCTGTTCCCGACCATGGCGCTGGTCCAGGAGCAGCCCGCGCGGCTTGCTCGTGCCTATCGCAGCGCAGTCGCGGGTTGCGCTCTGCTTGTCCTGCCGGCCAGTGTGGTCGTGGCGATCGTCGCCCCGGAACTGGTTGCGGTCATTCTCGGGCGAGGATGGGTAGGGGTAGTCGCCCCGCTCCAGATTCTAGCGTTCAGCATGCTGTTCCGCACGAGCTACAAGCTTAGCGATTCCGTCTCGCGCGCAACAGGAACGGTCTACGCTCGCGCCTGGCGCCAGGCGGCTTTTACCATCGGCGTCTTCGCCGGCTCCCTCATAGGGCAATTCTGGGGCATAGAGGGCGTGGCGTTCGGCGTCGGCGCGGCCTTCGGGATCAACTTCTTGCTCATGGCACAGTTGAGCCTCCGCGTGACCGGGATGACATGGGGGGACTTCCTTGTGGCACACCTGCCCGGGCTCGCGCTCGCGGGCGTTGTCGGAACCGGCGTCTGGGCACTGGTGGAACGGCTGCGCGAGTTCCATCTATCTCCTCTTCCCCTGCTCATCGATACGGCATTGCTGGCATCTGCCGGGGGCTTGCTGCTGTGCTGGATCCTGCCCTCGCTGTTTCTTGGGCGAGACGGGCAATCACTGCTGCGCTTGCTCGCTGCGGTAGCGCCCGCCTGGCCCAGGATGAAGAAGGCAATTGACTAGTCAACGACAGAACATTTGGGCCGCGGCTTTCGTGCGCTGCGTTACCGCCATGCTCGATCTGGGTATCGGAACTGACGCTCTGTCGGGCACGTCGCAATTCCGGATTTAATCGAGAGAAATGCGAAAAGGAAATCCAACATGGCTAAACTGCCTGAGCTTCCCTGGGGTGACGCGAAACTCTTGATGACGGAGTTCGGCATCGACGCCTGGATCAAAGGCGACGGGCTGAACATAGACAATTGGGCCCAGCCCAGCGGATCAGCGAGCGGCAGCGAGACTCCGCGCGTACTCTCCGAGCTTGGCGATGGGCTCGCTGCCGAAACCGGCAAGGGCAATCAAACCACCAGCTTTGATCCCGCCACAAACCCGCTCGATCTCGTCTCCGAGCATCAGATCACGCCGGCATGGGGGAACGAGGGCGGATTGAAACCGACTGGCCTCACCGAGGCGGCAGCCAGACTTGGCATTCATCTGGACAGCACGCTTCTCGACAGGCTTGCGGCGAAGGCCTCTGGGTTGTGGCACAATGTGGAAAAGGGTCACGCCGACAGCTTTCTGACCTCTACCACCACTATCCCTGAGGCAGTTGCTGACGTCGGCACGGTCTCGACGCGCGCCGCGGTCACCACCAGCAGCCTCCTTGCTGCCAGCTCTAGTGCGATCGACCCGATCTTCGAGACTAGGGTGGCGACCGCCGGCGACGATGTCGAGGAGAAGGGCTCGGGCTCGATCTCGACCAACATCAACGACCTTGAGCTGGGCTATGACAGCAGCACCCGCCAGACGGTAGGCATCCGCTTCACCGGGATCGACATACCGCAAGGTGCCATCATCACCAGCGCCTATATCCAGTTCCAGGCCAATGAGGTGAAGACCGGCGCGACCTCGCTGCTGATCAAGGGCGAAGACACCGACGACGCGAGCGCCTTCACCAGCGTCAGCTTCAACGTGTCCTCGCGCGCGGCGACGGACGCGTCCGCCGCCTGGACGCCGGACCCGTGGACCACCGTGGGCGCCCACGGCTTGGCCGAGCGCTCGCCGGACCTGTCGGCGATCGTGCAGGAGATTGTCAACCGCTCGGGTTGGGCGGCGCTCAACGACATGGCATTTATGGTCACCGGCACCGGCACGCGCACGGCCGATTCATACGAATACAATCCGGCCAGCGCACCGCTGCTGCACATAGAATATCTGCTGCCTGGATCCGGCAATCCGGTGGCCTTCAACACCCCGGCCGACGCCAACGCCGCCGCCAACCAGATCGCCGAGCTTGCCGCGGCAGGTGCCCCCACCGGGATCACCGCCTCGGCAACGGATCCCGATGCCGGATCGACCGTCACCTACAGCATCAATGACTCGCGCTTTGCAATCAATTCCAGCAGCGGCGTCATCACGCGCTCAGCCACCGGCACGCTCGACTTCGAGACCCAGCCGTCGATCAATCTGACAGTGACGGCAACCTCCTCCGACGGAAGCACCGCCAACCAGGCCTTCAGCCTTGCCGTCCTCAACAGCCCTGAGCCGGTCGCTTTCAACTCCTCGCCGGATGCCAACCCCGCCGCCAACCAGATTGGCCAGAACGCCGCCGCCGGCACGGCGATCGGCATCACCGCCTCGGCAAAGGATCCCGATGCCGGATCGACGGTCACCTACACGATCGATGACACCCGCTTCGCCATCAATGCCAGCACCGGTGTCATCACGCGCTCGAGTACCGGCACGCTCAACGCGGCGTCGGAGCCGTCGATCGCCCTCACCGTCACGGCCACCTCGTCCGATGGCAGCACCGATACCCACGCCTTCAACGTCAACGTCATGGCCAACCAGCTGCCGACGTCGTTGACCCTGGCACATACTATCCCGACTTCGCTGTGGTCGCCGCCGAGCCCCGACCCCACTGATATCGTCTATATCTCTCACTTGGGCACGCTGCTTGTTGCCGACAGTGAAGTGGACGAGATGTCCATTTTTACCGGCAAGAATCTCTACCAAACGACTCTGAGCGGCAATCTTGTGGGAACACTCACGACCGTCAGTTTCTCCGACGAGCCCGCCGGGATCGCTTATAATCCTGCTAACCACCATCTCTTCTTCGCGGACGATACCGGCACCAAGAGCGTGTACGAACTGAACCCCGGCAAGGACGGACTTTACAATACGTCCGACGACATCGTGACCTCGTTCAGGACGTCGGCATTTGGCAGCACGGACCCGGAAAGCATTGCCTATGATACCAAACGTGGCGTCCTGTATGTCGCGGATGGCTCAACACAGACGATCTACACCGTCGCACCAGGTCAGAATGGCAAATTCGACGGCGTCGCGAGTACGGGCGGCGATGACATCGTAACGAGTTTTTCTGCGCGCGCGCTGGGAACCCCCTCTGACGAAAGCATCGCGTATGACCCGGTCAACGACCTCCTTTACATCATTCAGTCGCGCAACTCAGTGGCAATGGTTACAACGACAGGGGAGCTTTTGGGCACGCTCGATATCTCCTCAGCCAACTTGAAAAAACCGGCCGGATTGGCGCTGGCGCCCAGCAGCGACGATCCGAGCCATCATATGAGCCTCTATATCGTCGATCGGGGCGTGGACAATGACTCGAATCCAACCGAGAACGACGGCAATATCTACGAATTCCATTTCAATGATTGGCTCGTCTGAACCGGCACGACGCGATGGCTCAATCCCTTGGCGCGCACGTCACGCCGGCCGAAAGCCGGGTAGTGGGTCAGTTTGAAATCTGACCGCCAACGAATATGCCCGTTAGCATCTCGCTCGCCTAGAAAAAGGCGAATGGGCATGCCATGTTTAAGCCATGACCAAGACCCCGCTGAATGCACTGGTGCCCGCAAAGAGACCATCGAAGGCAATCCCGATCCCAAGCACGTCAGCACGTCATTTGCAGAGCGCCAGAACCTAACCATGCGGATGCACATGCGCCGCTTCACTCGCCTGACCAACGGCTTCTCAAAGAAGGTGGAAGCTCACGCCAATGCGGTCGCGCTTCACTTCATGTATTACAATTTCGTGCGCATCCACCAGCAATGGCCGCCGGCGTCACTGACAAGCTTTGGGAGATTGCGGACATCGTTGCGCTGATCGAGGCGAAGGAAGCTGAAAAGCCGATGGTTCGCGGTCCTTACAAAAAGCAAGCCGCTGTGTAAGGCCTGCGGCGCTCGGAATGGGGTAAAAAATGGGGCGCGTTCCCAATTGCGCCCCGTAAGCGGAGTTCTGCGCTCTTACTTGTTGCCCGGCCCACTAGTCGTGGTTGTCGTCGAGCAATTGTTACAGTCGGTCTTGCCATTATCCACCTGACCGCTTGGTCCGGTCGTTGTGGTGGTCGTGGTCGTCCCGTTATCATTGTTTGGTGGATTTCCGCTATGTCCTTGTTCAGTGGTGGTTGACGTAGTGCTGCCTTTAGGGTCCGCAAACGCGGGAGCCGAGGCTGCGAATGCAAGTGCCGTCGTGACGATAAGAAGCGTTCTCATTTGTATTCCTCCCCAAGACGCTTCACACGCCGCATCTTTGGAGGCATGGCCTCTGTGCCTAATATAAGCATACTCTAATAAAATTTGAAGACAATCTAAATCGCGTTATGGGTGCTGGAAAACCTCGACGTGAGCAATTTCAAACTGACCCACTACTGAAAGCCGCGTTGATTGTAGTTCGGAATGATGTCAATGCAATGTAGCCCGGACCGCTCGCGGCACTTGGCGTGCCGCGAGCGGTCCGGGCTTCCAAATGAAAAGGCTGGAGCCCTATGTCCTCAAGACGCTGTTTTCAGCGACCAGGATGCACCAGGAGCTTACGCCTGGCCGGGAGGACCGGAGTGAATGTGGTTCTTGTCTCCCCAACCGTTGCCCGGGCGTGAGCCGCCCGATTTGGCAATCGCCCTGGAGTTCAAGCTTGTGCCGAGCAAGAGCGTCACAGCCGGCGGCGTAACCGCCGCAAAACGCCCCGCCTTCTTGAGAAATTCACGGCGCGCTTGAGCCTCCGAGACCAGGGTTTCCGGCGTCGGTCCCGAGCGTTTTGTGCTTTCAGTTGACATGTCAGACCCCTTCACAAACTTTCGCAAATTCACAGCTTTCACATTAAGCTTGCTGATACGGCGGTACTAGTTCTCCAAAAGGCTTAGATTTTCGTACGAGGGTTGAAGAGCGTGCGAGCGATGCGACGCAAGAGGTAGGACGGTCGACGTCGCCCCAAACCGTAGGCACGTGAAAACCGCCATGTGCCCCACATCAAATTGCCGGCCAGGCGCAACGGGGCGCCGATGATGGGGTGGGTCGCCGTGAAGATGCGCCTCCAATGCTGGAAACGGACCATTGGGCGTTGTGCACATTTTGCCGGGATTCTGGTCCCAAAGAAATAGTGCAGGGCCAACAGCTGAGTGTCGAGCGCATTGCGGGCGCTTCGATCCGACATGGATGCCTGCAGTACCGTCCAGTCCACGTCGTCGCTTTCCGCCAATCGGGCCAGATCATGAAGGTGTCTGAGATCTATCCTTCCGCGCCAATAATCTCCCTCCTTGAGAAGGTCGTGCACCATCCAGTGCAGGGCGCGAGACTGAGCAGACGGAATCTTCACCCGAAGACCGTCTCGCTGAACGAGCTTGGGGGGGTCAAAGCCGTTCGCCCGGCTCGTCCGGAGTTCCAGCATGCCGGCGTCCTGCTGGCGGGCCATGCCTCGAGCGCCCGCCACATCGACGTAGCCAAGCTTTTCGAGACAGGCTCGGGCGATCGTCTCTTCGGGCGGTTCCACGGCTAGATCGAGGTCACTCGTCATCCTGCTGGGAACCCGGCCGGCCGGCGAAAGGAACAGGGGAACGGCCCCCTTGAGCAGAAACGGAACGACGTCGCGGCTGTTGAGGGCCGCAACGGCTTCATGCAGTTGGATACGCAAGCGCAGGTTCCGTTCCCGATTGCAGTCGTGAACGAACTCAAGGTACTCGCGCACGTCCTGCGGAAGATGGTGGGTCTGTCCGGCGCGCGCGAGCGACGAGAATAAATCGGGTGTGAGCAGGGTGTGATTGGCCAGAGCAATCACGGCCCGCCAATCGGTCCGGTCGGTCGGACTGCCGCGCAGCCCGGCGACCAACCCCTGCAGCGCGACGCCCCTGCTGATCATCGGCACGCTTTCGTGATCAGTTGTACCGCATCATCAAGCCTCGAATAGGCCAGGCAATAAGTTCGCGCCGATCCGATGAGTTGGACCAGGACGTCAAACGCGGTGCCGCTCAGCTCTCCGCCGGGTGCAAGCGCGCCGTTAAGAAGACCGCGCAATGCGTTAGCTGGATCGACCGGCTCCAGGCTAGCTTTCGAGTCGCGACGCCGACGGAGCAGGACCACACAGCCGATAGGTAGGGGAGCGGGAGGCAATGGCACGAACGCCTTGGGTACGGCAAACCGTACACGCTTGCGATCTGGGCGGCGACAGACTGGAACGGCACCGAGGTCGGGGCAGTATTCGGCCAGCAGCGGCCATGCTCCCGCCTTGACTGCTGGGGCAAACGGAAGGCCAATGCCATGCCCTCTAGAGTCCAGCAGCGTCACATCATCTGCGGCAAAGCCAAATCCCGCATGGACCAATGCCAAGGTCAGCGTTGTCTTGCCGGCGCCCGGATTGCCACAAAGAAGAACGATGCGTTCATTTCTGAAAAGCGCTGCCGCATGGAGAGCAAGTTCATAGGCGCCGTGATCCAGAACCTCGGTCAGCAATTGCCCCTTCAGCATGACGGGTAGTTCGTCGCACGAGCAGGAGGAAATCCACTCGCCATCCCGCAGCAGGTGGACCCGCCCCCCATGTCCGACCACCTCGAGCAGAACGTCGGCAGTCTCTCTTTTGACCTCAAGGTGCTGAAACACGGTGATTGCGGGAAAGGCGCAGGCTGCCGGATAGACGATGCGTATGTTGAGGCCCGCAACGGACACCACCTGGCTCACGGCCTTTTGACCTGACGAAGCAGACAAAGGCGCGAAGGGCCGTATCAGGTTCAGCCGCTGCCAATCCTCGAGCGCAGCCTGGACATGCCTGTCTGCCTCAAGCCTATGAACGCCACCGCGCGTCATCTCGGCCGAAATGGCTTGCGGTGACATGCCTTCTTCCAGAGCGCGCCAGATGTCGGCAGCAGTATCGTTGACGGCGAAAATGGCCTTCCGGGATGGGCTGAACAGGATGTTTTGTCCCCTGACACGTGCCAACCGCCCCTGAATCACAAACGTCCCAGGACTGTGATCGGCGGGGCCCGACACCACACTTCTGTCAATCGCCTCGTGCTGGTTCATGGCGGTGATGGTCCAAGCTGTTGTTGCAAGGCAGGTTGCATGCGAGCGCCACAAGACTTCGCAGTTCGGATGATCATTGCCGACGGCCGCAACTTCTCACAGCACTTCGTCGGAGAACCGAACCACGTCCTGGTGGGTCGCGATCCACTGGAGATGCGCCTTGTTCCAATATTCGCGGGCGTTGGCGCCCGTCAGAAATCTGAAACCAGACGGCGGCAGCGGCAATGCGGAGGGGACTGGCTCATCGGGCAGCCACAGCAACACGTTGTCGCGACTTTCAATCGTCAGCCGCCATGTTCTTTCCAGGCGACGCAATCCACGCATGTTAGCGGCAGCCAATGCAAAAACCGATTCCGTGATCCTCAACCTGGGTGACTGATCGACAGCCTTGATCGGCGCCTGGTGTGTGATTTCGCCCTTGGAGAGAAAGGCGTGCATACGGATTAGGGATCCATCGATCCGTACGGTTTCTCCTGTTCCGTCCCGTTCGTTTGACGCAGGATCCAGGCTGATCCCGGAGAAACATCCGTCGAACAGGCAGTCTTCAATGATGCCGCTGAGGAGATAGTCGTTCTCCACCGCATCATCCCTGATTTCGCTGAGCCAGCATCCTTTTAGACGAAAGCCGTCGGCGTGCTCGGCAAAACGAATGCCGTCCCAGCAGCGGCGCGCACGAACACCCTCTATTGTCGCGTCGGTGGTTCCGTCCCTGACAAGCAGAGCCGCGCTATTGCAGTAGGTGTCCCGCCAATCGGACGTTAGCGGCACCTGGCCGTCGAAGCGGCCGCCGACAAAGCGAACGCCGGGGCAGTTGCGGATGACGACAGGATACCGATTGACCGGCAACGGCCCCTCGTCGCAGCCCATCATTGCGCTGGGATCGATGTTTCTGCTGTTGGCAACTGTGAAGGCAGCATTGCGAGCGTTGATAGTTGCTCCCGGCTGGAGATTCCGGATCAATTGCTGTTCGAAGCCATACTCACCTGCCAGAACGAACTCGTTGCCTTCCGGCGTCTGTCCATCTTGGGCTTGGCACAAGCCGGGCAACAGGACGATTACAGGATAGACGCCGGCGACGCTCATGAATAAACGGCGATCCATGCGCGTGCTCATTGACCTACCGAATCGCACAGCCGATGCCGTTTGAGGCAGGCCAGGAGCACAGCATCGAGAACCCTTTCGGCGACGTCTTCGGGTGAAGCAAACCTTTCCACGACGACCGCAGCCAGTACGCCGGCGTGATCTTCCGTCCCCATCCCCCCCTCAAGATCGGCCGCAATCTCGCGGCAAGCACGGTCCGCTGTCAACCAGAGATCAAAGTCGCGGTCAGGAGATGCCCTTTGCATCCGCGAGGACCGATCGCCCCTTTTCTGAAGTCGATCTCGTGCCACGCCGAGCTCGCCGCGCAGATGGACAAAAGCTATGTCGTGCACTCCAATGGCGAACAGAATATCAAGCCACTTCTCGGATGTCGCCCGATGCCGACTCTTGAGCAAAATGGACAAGAACCCCTGCAACAGACCCTGATCCATGATAGCAATGGTATTCTTTTCTGCTCTCTCGCTTTGGACATAGGCAACCAGAAACGAAAGATTCCAGATGACTCTGGCTGCATCGACAATTGATGATTGCCCGCTTTCGATGACAAAGCGCGCAATTCGCGCGAACAGGGAGCGAAACTCACGATCCTTAAATCTTGGTGCAATAATACCGATCCTATAGATTTGGCGGCCGATGAAATTTCTGGCCTCCCACGCTACTCGCACATCGGCTACCAACGGGCCGCACCGCCGTAGGCCGTTCGCTAACAGGGTGGATGCGGTTGTCTTTCCAATTCCGGGGAGACCAAAGAATTCCACAAATCGGATGTCTGTTTGAAGCGCGCATGGTTCGACGCTTGGCGGCAAGCCAGCCCTTTGGTCACGAGCTGTGTGCGTAATCACTGGATTCAGGTGGAAGCTGATTTTCGGAAGGTTGAAGAACAGCTCAATGTTGAAATAGTTGGGACCCGGTCCCCGCGTACAACTTTGGACGCTCAAGACCGGTCTGCAATGATCGTTGCATGCCGCGGTAGAAGATGAGCAAAGCCAACGGCAGCCAGAAGAAGGCCGCAGTTGATGGACCGAAGGAATCGCTCATCTGGTTTGCGACGATGTAGTTCCACAGGGAAACCGACGCTCCGAGCACCATCACATTCACTTCCGCCGCCTGGTCGCTCCCCCTGTCATTGCCGAGCAATGTGCACAGGACGGCGCTAACCAGATATGCCAAGACAACGAGAACCATGATCGACACCAACGCGAGTCCAGGCACTCCCAGTGTTCTGAAGAAGTCGATGAACAAATTGTGGCTATGGGGAGCGATATGGCCCACCGGCTGCCCTGCCCCCACTCCCATGAACGGATGCGACAGGCCGAGATCTATCGATATGGACCACAGGCGCTGTCGCGATACCACCGAATGCGCCTCGCCTCCGGAAAGTTGAAGAGCCAGAAGGTTGTAAGCCCGTGGGTTCAGGGACTGCAATGCCATCAGGCTCACTTGGAGCAATATCGGAGCGACAACGGTTCCGACTATTATTTTTACGGGACTCTTCTTTCTTCTGATCAGATATATACTGTATAATCCGAAGAATGCACCGAGCCCCGCCACACCGAGAACGAAGTTTGTCTTTGAACCCGATTTCACCAGACCCAAGAGCACCGCAACGAGGCAGCCCAAGAGAAGAACTCGATGCTTGCGAGATGAGACCATCTTCGCGGCGATAAGGGGCAGACCGGCCGACAAGGCGATCCCGAGCTGGTTAGAGTGCTTGAAATAGCCTTCGGCCCGATCCGCGAATCTGGCATCGCCCAGTCCGATTGCGACAAGACAGGATGTTACAACGCTCATGATGACTATCGCCATCACAACCCTGTCGACTGCCACGAGACCCTTGGGTCTCGTGGAGATCGCTGCGACTGCTGGAATAATCCCGAAACCAAACACTTGTGCGAAAACCGCGCGCATCGTCCTGAGCGGATTGTCTGCGTAGAGCATCGACAGCAGGGACAGAATGATGATGAAAGCAGATATCATCAGCACCGCAGTCGCCAAGGTCGCTTCGACCCGATGGAGTCGTCTTGCCGTTTCGGCATAGGCACCGATGCTTAAGAGGGCGCAGAACAGAGCCAGCAAGAAGGAAAGCGAGCCATCCGTTCCGGCAATCCGCGTTGCGCCAGGGAACCAGATGGACACGATCAGCAAAAGAACGGATGCCTGCAGCATAGATGAGTTGTCACACCGAAAGCATTGTGCGGGAACTTCGCGCCGACACAGCCCTGCCCCAACGCGCAACGTCCAGCGCCTTGTTGTCCTGAGTAGCAGCACCGATAAACACAGGCTCAGCATTCCCTGCGCGGATTGTATTTCATTGCATGCTGCCGCATGGCGGGTGAATCTCCGCATACCTATTTACAAGCAGCGTAGGCTCGGCAGGTGGACAAGGAAATGAGCGAAAAGGGGGCATTTGGACAGGGTGCTCTACGCCTTTTGTGCTAAGCGGCGGAGTTGCAGCGATTTCCGCCACTTGATTGAGCTTCGGCGAGACTGTGCAGCCGGATTGAGTGTTGGTGCCGATTCGCAGATATGGGAGACTTGGGTATGGCACACTGAGTCTTCCACCCATAGGAGATCGCCGTGCTTTGGGGCCTTGTCGCCGTAGGTGTAATCGGCATTTTGCTGGGATTGCGTTTTCGAGCAGCTGCGCTCATCATCATGACCGCGGCGACTGTCGTGGGCGGCGCCGTTGCAGGTGGAATCGGCAGTGATTGGCACCGCCTGCTTTCAATCCTGCTTCTCGTTGTCGTTCTGCAGTGCACCTATTTGCTCGGCCTCTTCCTTGGCGTCGTGTGGCGCCGAGGCATGTCACGTGAGCAGTGACGGTCTGCGGCTGCCGTTTCGCCGCGCCCGGTGCCGCACCTGTTCGCCATTGCGGTCGCGAAAGCACGCTGCGGTTTTGGGACGACGACAGCATGAGGCAGGAAATTTGCGATGCGCTCATCAAGATGCACGGTCGAATTTCATCACGGCGAAAACAGTCCGCACGAGAATAACGACATCGGCCCATAGGGACCATTCCCGCACATACCGGCTGTCGATGGCGACACGGCTGGGATAATCCATTGCGTCTCTGCCTGTCACCTGCCACAGGCCGGTTAGCCCCGGCCGGGTTTTTAAATAGTCGATCGCAAAGGAGTCGTAACGTTTCAATTCGTCCGGAACGACCGGACGAGGGCCGACGCAACTCATCTCGCCGCGCAGCACGTTAATGAGTTGCGGCAGCTCATCCAGGCTCGACTTCCTGAGAATATGCCCCAGGAATGTGATGCGCGGGTCGTTCTTGAATTTCCAATTCTGCTCCCACTCCTTGGCGGCTTCGGGATTGCTCGCGAGATAGTCGGCTAGAACCCGCTCCGAGTTGGCCACCATGGTCCTGAACTTGTAGCAGGCGAAGCGCTTGCCGTTGAATCCTACCCGGGTGTGTGAGAATACCGCCGGTCCCCCGTCGGTCACCAATATCAAAAGGGCAACCGCCAGCATCACCGGTGCAGCGAGAACAAGCGCGATCAATGCGACAGTCACGTCCACCATCCTCTTGGGCCGGCCTCCAAGCGGATGGACGTTTTGTCGGATGCGGATGCCGGGTCTGCGGCGCTTTATGTCGAATGCGCTGATTGTCACGGGTTTTTACCAAGAAATGCTGCTGATGTTGGCCCACTTCACTGCGGCTTGTCATTGTCGGCAAGAGAAGCAAAGGAGGTAGCGCCATACCCTGCGCTCGTTACCCCTTTGCCTGATAGGCGCGTCGGCGGCGTACGTCGGTAAGCCTTCTGATCAAACGGCGTATCACCTGCATCCGTTTGCTGCAGTAGCGGATCGGCAGGTTCGGCAGTATTGCAGAGCTGCATTCCAATTCGTTCGGCGACCATAACCATAAGGTCAAAGCGCCAACCAAGTTCAGGCCGTCACGCTCTGGCAAGGATAGGATATAAAGGAACCACGTTTGCTAAATGCGCAGCGCCGCTCAGGCGTCCGTCAATGCAATGCAGGAAGTGCACATGCATCGCACTTGAGGCGAGACCCGGCAGGCAGTTGATCGCTCAAAGGATATCGCCGGCCTATCTGATATTGGGGAGCGCCCAACGTGGTGCCCAGCTTGATGCCTTCGTCACGTGATTTACCCGCAAAGTCGTTTGCTGTTGATGTTTCGGAAATCGACATTGCCGGAGTACTTGCTATCGTGCGCAAGCAAATAGCCTCGCTTGATCTCGATCTCTCTGGCCTCACCGTGGTCGTTGGCGCTACGACAGGATACCAAGCGGTGACCGCCACGGTGGCGGCGCTCGCCAATGCCAGCCGTGTCGTTGCGCTCACCCGCATCTCCTCTCGACATCCGAGCTTCGCGGCAACTGCAGACGCGACGTTGGCATTTGCCAAGCACGCCAAGGTCGCCGAACGCGTTGAAGTCACGAACCGCATCGACAGCCGCAAATGGCAGGATGTCGACATCGTTACCTACTGTCCCCAGGTCGGGCCGATTTCGAGATCGCTTATCGAACTCTTGCCCTCGCATGCGGTTGTTTCGCTGATGGCTGAACCATGGGAGCTTCGGCCGGGCGTCGTGGACTTCGACGCCTGCGACGAGGCCGGCATCAAGGTTGCCGCTCCCAATCTCAGCCACCCAGCTATAGACCTGCTGCCGGAATTCGCGCGGCTATGCTGCATCCTGCTCGGCGATGCCGGTGTCGATCAACGCGCCGCGAGGATCGCCATCGTCTGCGACACGCCCTGTGCACCATTCTTTGAGCATACACTACGCGAGGGGGGGGCCAGTGTAAGCGTTTTTTCGCACCCCGAGCTCCTGACCGGCGATGCATGGGATGTGATCGTGGTCGCGATGAGGCCCTCCGACAAACCACCAATGGACATCAACAGCCTAGGCCGTATTGCCCGGAACTCGCGCCAAGCGCTGCTGGTGCAGTTCAGTGGCGGGATCGATCGCTCGGCCGCCAGTTATTTCGGCCTCAGGATCTGGCCACCGAAGCGGCCCACCATTGGTCAGCTAGGCCTTCCACTTGACGTACTCGGACCGGTTCCAATGATCCGCAGACTGACGGGTGGGCTGAAGGTCGCGGAAGCCGCATATCGGGGCGCGGAGCTCGGAGAGGACAGCATTGGATTTCTGGTGAAGGCAGGGTCCGCGACGGTTGGTCGGGAACGTGCCTGAACACCCGCCGAGAGTGCCTGTCTCGCGAAAAGGCTCGGACGAGACGATCGACCTTCGGTTTGATCAGAACGGCGAACCGCTAGCCCGCCATTTACGCATCCAGCAGTTGTATTGCTGGAGTCGTCCAGGCAAGGACCGATCGAAGGCAGCCTTCAAAGCAACATCTGTCTAAGTTTGTACGCTACCTCCGTGCGATTCGTAGCCTTCAGCTTTTTCATGATATTGCGGATGTGGACCTTGACGGTGCTCTCACAGAGGTTGAGTTCGTAGGCAATTATCTTGTTCGCTTTGCCCTTCTTGAGCGCCTCCACGACCGCCGCCTCGCGTATGGTGAACATACCGGCGAGCGGACGGGCACCGTTTGCCGACGAGTTGATGACCTCTCGGAGCGCCAGCACGCAGCTGGCGGGTACAAAGATTCCTCCCGCGCGAGCGAGACCAATGGCCTCGGCAGCGACCTTCACCGTCACGCTTGTGGGAATGTAGCCACGGGCGCCGCATTCGAGTGCGGCGAGAACCTCCGCCGGCTCGTCGGAATCCACCACGACGATTACGGGTACGGCGCCAATCTCGGCAATGAAGTGCGCAAGTTCCGCCCGATTAGTCTGGTCGGAGACCTTTCTGGAACCAAGGATGACGAGGATCGCAGACGGCTCCGCTTCCCCGGCAATGTGGTGGATTTCGTCGAGCGATCCTACCGCGCTAACGCGCAAAGTGGGGTTGTGTTCGACAAGGCCACGGGCAAGGCATTCACGCTCAAGTGCTCGCTTGTCGACAATCATGACAAGACCTTCGCCTCGATGTCCGTCTTCGAGAGCGGACGTGCTAAGGCCATTTGCGGCCGGCATCTGCCCGTTGTGTAGCGGCCTTGTCGCGTCATTCGAAAAATCGGAAGTTTGGGGGTGTGCCATCGACTTACCTGCTCCTCTCCGCCGCTGACTTTGCCTTTTCTCCTTTTGGTTTGGCTCCCTAGCAAAAGCTTGTCAGCGTGAACTGATACGCTCATTTTACGTGTGTCAGGCTGCTTAGGTCTTAGGAATGGATTTAAGGAGTAGGCATACGCCGCCCCAACGCACGGACGTACGGCTTCCCTGCCCTTTAGAGGTAACCCAACCTGGAAGGCATACTACGATGCTGTGGAAAAGACGCATTAATCCTGGTTAACAATTTGTAATTATATCTTAGCTAGCTAATATGTCAGCCCCTAACAGCATCGGATTGTCCAGGCTTGATGCCACACCAAAAAGTGTATGCGGAATGTCTCGACATGAGAGGTGCAAATTTGCGATTCGGAGGAATCGGGCCGCAATTTTAGGGAACCGCACTGACCGCTGCCGGTCCACACTCCCTTAGGCGCATCCCATGCTGCTCGAACCTAATTCGTCGTAGGTCAAAAGGAGATGTGCGCGCAGGACCAGAAAAAGCTCGTAATATGCTGGCAGGGAGACCGCCACTTCCCCGGCCTTCAGTGACCAGCGCACGTCCGTACCTCGTTCGTATGCTTTGCACATATCTGGCATGATCGCATATAGTCCCCCAGCCCCCGGCGCGGTTTCTCACAACTGCCCGTCGGTCAGGCCCGGTGTCCTAGCCCATCCCAACAAGGGGGTGCCGGGCCGCTCCATCCCAATCCTCGTTGACTAAAGGCCCGCCGCCCCATTTGCGGGACGACGGGCCCTCGCCCAGCCCACACCTATCAACGCAATTGCGGTGCCAGGCGTGCTGACCCATAATGGGTCGCATTTGGCCACGGCGGACGGGCTTCACATCAGAGCTGGCAGCAACGATAGTCTCAGCGTGATTGGCATGGGATGGCGCCCCACCACAGGGCCTTCGTGATCAGAAGCCTTGCAATCCGAGTTAGGCGGACCTGACCCATTGATTGGGCCATTCGACGGACGCGCTCCCGATCTTCTTGCCTGATCTCCCGGAAGCGCAGATCGTGACAGCGGCGAGCAGGAGGGTTATGAAGAGCCAGAGATAGGCTTGGAGATGACCATGCCCATCGGGGACGAGATCGGATCGCCTGGTATATTACAGGGGCGCCTTTCGGATTGCATCGCGTGGCGGACTGCCGTGGATGAGAGCCGCCGGACGCCGATCCTTAACCTGTCCTTGTTCCACCGCAGTAAGCGCTATTCACCGAGGTACGGCCGGTGGTGGAACGCGATGGCATGCTAATCCCCAGAGATGACGAGCGCATGAAATTGCGCCTCGACGAGAAGCGCGAGGGATCCTTTTAGCCGTGCGCCACGTGGCAAAGAGCTTTGCACCCGCCGACGGCGTCCGCGACTATCTGGCGGCACAGGAGAAGAAGTCGCTGCTGCGCTTCCTCACCTGCGGCTCGGTCGACGACGGCAAGTCGACGTTGATCGGCCGCCTTCTGTCCGACACCAAGCAGATCTTCGAGGATCAGCTTGCAGCACTCGAGCGCGATTCCCGCAAACATGGCACGACGGGAGACGACATCGACTTCGCGCTTCTGGTCGACGGCCTCGAGGCCGAGCGCGAGCAAGGCATCACCATCGACGTCGCCTACCGCTTCTTCGCCACGCCCAAGCGCAAGTTCATCGTCGCCGACACGCCCGGCCATGAACAATACACCCGCAACATGGCGACCGGCGCCTCGACCGCGGATCTCGCCATCGTGCTGATCGATGCGCGCCAGGGCGTGCTACGCCAGACCCGGCGCCACTCGATCATCGCCTCGCTGCTCGGCATCCGCCACATCGTGCTGGCCGTCAACAAGATCGATCTCGTCGATTTCGACCAGGCGGTGTTCGATCGCATCGTCGAGGATTACCGGCAGTTCTCGCATGAGCTCGGCTTCCAGACGATCGTGCCGATCCCGATGTCGGCCCGTTATGGTGACAATGTCAGCCGCCCATCGGAAAGCATGGAATGGTATTCCGGCCCGACGCTGATCGAGCATCTCGAGACCGTGTCGGTTGACGAAGCGATGGTCGAACTGCCGTTCCGGTTCCCGGTGCAGTATGTCAACCGGCCCAATCTCGACTTCCGCGGCTTTGCCGGCACGATTGCCTCCGGCTCGGTTGCGCCCGGCGACGAGGTTGTTGTCGCCAAGTCCGGCAAGTCCTCTCGCGTTAAGCGGATCGTCTCGTATGGCGGCGATCTCATCCAAGCGGCTGCCGGCCAGGCCGTAACACTCGTCCTTGACGACGAGGTCGAGATCTCGCGCGGCAACATGCTGGTTTCGCCGGCCGCACGGCCGCAGGTCGCCGACCAGTTCGCCGCCAACATCGTCTGGTTCGATGAGGCAGCGCTGCTGCCTGGCCGCTCCTACCTCCTGCGCACCGAGACCGACCAGACCAGCGCCACCGTCACCGATCTGAAATATCGGATCAATGTCAACAACTTTGCCCATGAAGCGGCCAAGTCGCTCGACATGAATGAAGTCGGCATCTGCAACATCTCGACGCGGACGCCGATCGCCTTCGACACCTTCGCCGACAACGGCACCACCGGCGCCTTCATCCTGATCGACCGCATCTCAAACGCCACGGTCGGCGCCGGCATGATCCTGCATACGCTGCGCCGCGCCGAAAACATCCATTGGCAGTCGCTCGATGTCGGCAAACGCGTGCGCGCCGACATGAAGAACCAGCGGCCCGCCATATTCTGGTTGACCGGACTGTCGGGCTCCGGCAAGTCGACCATCGCCAACCTGTTCGAAAAGAAGCTGTTCGCCACCGGCCGCCATACTTATATTCTGGACGGCGACAACGTCCGTCACGGCCTCAACCGCGACCTTGGTTTCACCGACGCCGACCGCGTCGAAAACATCCGCCGCGTCGCCGAAGTCGCCAAGCTGATGGCCGATGCCGGGCTGATCGTCATCGTCTCCTTCATCTCGCCCTTCAGCGCCGAGCGCCGCATGGCGCGCGAGTTGATGGCCGACGGCGAGTTCGTCGAGGTGTTTGTCGATACGCCGTTCGAGGAATGCACCCGGCGCGACCCGAAGGGCCTCTACGCGCGGGCGCTGAATGGCGAGATCAGGAATTTCACCGGCGTCGATTCTCCCTACGAAGCGCCGGAAAACCCGGAAATCCATCTCAAGACACTCGGCAAATCGGCCGAAGAGATGGTAGACGCCTTGGAACACTGGCTGAACGATCGCGACATTGCCGATGACAGCGGCGGCGGCCTCTGACGACAGGCTGATGCTCGAAATCTCCGAGCGGCTGGCGCTCGCGTGCCGGGCGCGAGGTGATGCGCGTATTCCACACCGGCTGTGCGGTGGACCGCGAGAGAAGCCGGATGTCATGGGCTCTTACTGATGCAATCGTTGTCGCTATTCTAGGCGACCTCAGTGCCACATTTTCTCCCTGAACCATTTGAGAAAACTGTTCTCAGCGATTACCCGGCGGACTCTGGCGGCAGCCCATTGCCCTCTTATCGTGGTCCCGACATGGCAACTGCAGACGATGTCGTGCAATTCCCAGTCAGACAGTTCGAAGAAGCGCTTTGCTTCCCCATAGGTGTCATCTTTCAGGCCGGCCACACGCAGTACCGGATCCTCGAAGGCCACTGTGATTGGCGAACCCTCACTGCGTGCTGCGTCGCGGGCTTGCCACTTCAGATGCTCAGTCTCAGTCAGCGCTCCCAAGCGTCGCTCGGGATGTTCGTCTAGCAACTTTGCCCAGCGCTCGATGCGCTGTTGCCGGGTCATGATCGTCGACAAGGGTTCCACTTCTGCGATTGTCTGCAGTTGGCTTCGGGTTTGGTGTTTCATGGTCGGCTCCTTTTGATCGAAGTCCCCTTCTCAACAAAAATTATCGCGCCACGACGCGCTGACAAGGCCGGGTAAGCGGTTTCTCGACGGACAATCGCGATTGGCAAATTTTGACTAATACTGCGCATTGCTCCGCCGCCGCCGACGCCCGAACAGACCCACGTCCCACAGCAAAAAGGCGAGTTCTTTTCAGCGCTGGCGTCATCATGAGCGCCTCCCCCGATACTCACGGCCCGAACTACTTATGTACCGTTGCGACTTGGGAACCGTTTGAGCGCAAGCAAGCCCACATCGCGAAACCCGCCACCGGCGACTAGATGGGCGCTATCCGCCGCCATTTCTGATTGCTGTCAGTCGCAACAGGAACACCGGCGACGCTCGCGCTTCGCTGTGCCATGTGCGATCGCATGAGCGATCAAACGACGAACACGTCGTGATAGGTCAGGGCCGCCCCGGGCTCTAGGTGGGCGATTTCCACCTGGGGGGTCGATTTCGAGCCGTCGGGATCATAGGACAGAACGCCCGTGGTCCGGTTGTAGAGCAGGTAATCGTTGCTGTGTTCGGCGTGTTCTCGCAACTCGAAATAAGACGAGTTCACGTGTGTCGGGCTGGACAAGGAACCGGAGCCGAGCTTGGTGAAGACGGCACTGTCGAGATAGAGCGCGTCATGTTCCGCGTCGAAGTCGGTGAGTGTGTCGACATTGCCGGGGCCATAGGCCGTGTCAAACACGAAGGTGTCCTCGCCCCTGCCACCGGTCAGCACGTCGTTGCCACCCAGGCCCCGCAGTGTGTCGTTGCCAGCCAGGGCATCAAAGGTATCGGCCGCGCTAGTGCCGACAAAAGTATCGTTCCCGGTCGTTCCGTGGGTCGGGTCGGTCGGCGGGATCGGAGGTGACGGTATCGGGTCGGTCCCGTCATGGGCTGCATGCCAGGCCGCCTTGGCGTTGGCCCAGTAATCGCGGGCCGCCTGGCCTTGAAGGACCGTCCAGCCGGCGGGCGGCATTGGATAATCCGCCGGCAGCGGCGTGTCAGAGAGGTTGAGATAGTAATTGCCGTGCGACTCGACCGTCTTGTCCCAGGCCCGCTGCACCCGCTCGAAGCCGTTGTGGTGAACGTCTGTGATCGCCACCACGCAGTCGATAAAGTGCAGGCTGGGTACGATATCGTCAGCGCCTGTGCCCTTGTCGAGTTTGAATGGCGAACCGTGGGTCATCTCGCCTTTGCGTAGGTACTCTCCCATGCCCAGAAGCATGCCATCCATGCTGACCGTGTTGTCAGACCCATCCACGTCACCGTCGCCAAGGCTCACTCCGGAAAACACGTGGTCGAACAGGGAATCCCGGATGGTGCCGCCGATGACGTCGTCGTCCTCGACCGCGTCGTCGCGTGAGTTGCCGACATAGCTATCCTCGATAAGGAAGGTGCCAGTGCCGCCGACACGGATGCCATCCCAGGGCTGGGTGATCGTCCAGTCGTCGATGACAAAGCTGTGGGCTGAATTTATACGCATTGCGGCGGAGTTGACGTAAATGTTCTCCCAGTCGCCGGTTTGGGAGACCGTGCCGTTGATCGTGCCGCCCAAAGCCAGGAGATTGTCGCCGGGGTTGACGACCGCGAAGGGATAGAGGTTGGTGGGGCTTCCCTGATTGGCGACGATCCACGAGGCGTTGGTGGCATCGATAAGGGTGTCGGCGGGCAGACCGGATGCTTTATATTGGCGGTAGCCATAGTCGCCGCTCAAGACAATGGTGTTCGTATAGGCCATGCTTGGCCACCTTTCACACCCGTCGCCCTCTTTCCCCACGTGCCTGAAGCCAGAAAGGCCTGCACACATCAGAGCCCCGTCGGCGATATCGCGCAAATCACAAAATATGACAAAATATCGGACACCCACGTCCAATTACAGCGCCCGCGGATAAGTACGTTGATCCCGCTAGAGAGCTACCACGACCAGTCGGCAAACCATCTCGTTGACGAGCGCAGGCGCCCGCGCAAAGTCGCGGTCCATGGGTGTTCCTTCCTGATGATGGGCTATCGTCGGCGCCAGGAGGAACCGAGCGGATGAAGAAGTACGACGAACCCAGAGGGGACGGGGTGAAGCATCCGAGGTCTTGGTCGGAATTGCGTCCCGGCTTGCGCGAGGAGATCGCGAAGAGGTGGCCGCTTTCATCGACAGCTCTCCCGGTTCGTAGCTTCGCCTAAATGCCCGTCGTTGCCGCCGATTACCGCATACACCGTCGAAAGTTCCGGGACAGCGAAACAGTCGAATCTTGCGGCCCCCATGTCTCTCTTGCCATGAGCGGATCTTCGGAACCGAAGACTAGTCAGGCCAAACGGCGCTAAAGGCGCCGAAGGCCCAGCATAAGGGCGGTCATCGTTGCGCTCGCGCAAGCCACCGCTAGCAGAGCGACAACGCCTGCCGAATCGGACTCTGCATGGGCGGTGCGCCGCGCGATCGAAGCGCCTGTGCGCCAGATCGCCGAGAACGCCGGCGCGGAAGGCTCGATCATCGTCGGCAA
>NZ_VFTC01000003.1 GCF_007003975.1 Mesorhizobium sp. WSM4306 | reverse complement strand
GCGCCACAGGGGGCGGGGGGTTGGGATGGGGTTGCCTGAAGCACCGGCCAAAGCGGGACAAGTCCCGCTGCTGAACAAGGTATCAGAGGTTGGATCGGTTCATATGGTGTGATCGCGGAACTGGCGCAAAAGCGCTTTCGCATCGCCGCTTCGGTGCCGCCAAAAGCCGCGCAACCAGTGGTTTCCGGTGGGTTACGTGGGTTGCGCAAGCGCCGGTTGAAGGCGCTCAGGCAGCTGAGGGGCTAACAAGTACCGGAGGGCTTTGTTCCGCCGCGCGAACGTTTATGGCGGGAACGCAAGGTCAGCGGAACAAGATGGCGCGGGCAGCGTTGCACGGTGATCCGCAAAGATGCCCATCTTGTTTGAACCCGCCCGTCAGATGTCCTGGCAGGCGGGCTCTATTCATGCAGGTAGCCGGACTATTTTCTGGCTGGGCGCGAGGCAGGCTTGGGAGGATTTCGTCCGTCGGATTGATGCGTCTTGTCGTCGACATCCCCGACAGGCCGGGTCAAGCCCATGCCACTTGGCGGCTTCTTGTTGGCCGCGGCATCCTGAGAGAAATCGTCCGAAGGGTCGGGCCCGGTCCGTGCCGGGTATTTGGTGGCACCGGTCTCACGATGGTTTTCGTTCGCGGTCATGTTTCCATGCTCCTGGACTTGATCGTAAACAAAGATCCGAGCCGCCGGTTCCGCCAATAGTTGGGCGAAGGTCACGGACCTGCCTAAAGCGCGTCGCGCTGAAACGGATTCAAGCGACGCGCTTTAAGTCTTTGTTTTGATGCATGTCGTTGTCCCAGAACCGCAGCACACTTCTGGGCGACATGCACTAGTCACCCGTATCGGAATGTGCCGCACCAACCGGCTTCGATTCCGGCGAGCCCTTGTGCCGCAGTACGATCGAGAGCAGCACCAGCACCGCCGTGGACAAAAATTCCGACTGCCAGTTCTGGAAAGACTCGAACCAGAGCTTTGCGTCGAAGAGGTGGCTTGTGAGCGATTGGGTTTGGCCGCCATGGCGCAGCGTCTCGGCATTCGACGCCGCCATACTCCCCCACCAGTGCAGGACGAAGGATGCTATGAACAGCACGGCCAAGGCTATCCCCAGCGAGTATGAATAGAGCCAGGACAGGATTGGCATCTGCCGGCGCATGGCCAACCGGATCTGGTCGTTGGGTCTGTCGGGATCATCGGGATCGCGGGACTCGGACGAGCCGCGCTGATAGAGCATCGCGGTCAGCATCACATAGGCCGACATCTGCAGGAATTCGCTTTCCCAATTTTCGAACAGGGCAGACACGAAGGTGCCGCTGATCAAATAGGACCCCAATCCGACAGCCGGCGCGCCGTGTTCCCGGAGCTCGTCATTGTATGCGGTATGACCTGACCAGATCATACCCATAAGGCTGAGCAGGAACATCGCGCTCAAAGCGATGGTCAGTCCATTGTTGCGCAGGAAGGCTCTCATGCTGGTGGTCCTGTCTTCGCCTAGTGCCAGTTTTCCAAGACGTCCTGCATGGCAACGGCCTCGACCTGCTCGCTAAAACGCGATCGGTAGAGTTCCATTAGCGCATTATGGGTCTGGTCGGCCGAACTGCAGACGGCATCGGTCACCACGATCACGCGGAAGCCTCGATCAATCGCGCCCAACAGTGTGGCGAGGACACACACGTCCGTCTCCGCGCCCGTGATGACAAGCGTGTCGACATCCCGCCCCGCCAGCGCAGCGTCCAGGCGACCTCCGGTCCATGGCGAATAAACCCGCTTGTCGAGCACCGTCGCGGGCGGCACGAAACGCGCCAGCTGCGGCATGATATCCACGAGCCTGCGATCGATATTGGCAAGGGTGACGTCCGCCCAGCGCCGATAATAATGCGCCCACATGCCGGTTCCATCGCCGGGCTTCTCGGCAGGGATGAAGCGGGTAAACACGGTTTGATGGGGATGTTTGCCGGCAAGCTCTTCAATCGCCGGGAGCACCTTTTCCACCCAGGGTACTGCCCAAGGCCCTTCGGGCGCGAACAGCCGTTGCATGTCGACGCACAGATGAAGGCAGGTCTCTCCCAGAGGGCCATGAACCAGGCCGCGCGCCGCCATCCTCAACTCCCGACCACATGGATCCTCACCGCTTTCAAAACGCGGCAACCTCGGCTTGGCGCGCTGCTTCCGCCTCGGAAACGTCGATCGAGCAGAGCAGGCCGCCATTCTCGTCGAGCACCCGCACCAGCCAGCCCGACAGATCGTCGGTGCCCGGTTGCAGATCGGCCAGCACGTCGACGGCACAGCGGATGGCTTCCTGGCGGGCCGCTTCGAAGCTTGGCATCGTCGAGGCGGGAACTTGGCGGACGCCGTCGCCATCGCGATACTCAAAAATGTAGGTCGCGCCGCTCTCGTCGTTGACGGCGGTTACCGCGACTTCGTCAAAATTGCCGCTGCTTTCAGCCTCGTAGTCGTTGGCCGCCAAACCGGAGGTGGCGGTCTGCACGAGCACCGCTCTCGCCCGCTCGATGGTGGCTCCCTCGTTCTCGGCTGCTTGCGCCTTTGCCATGTCGACGCTGACGCATTCGCCGCCTTCACCGCAAAACACCACGCGCCGAACGGGTTGGCCGCCGCGCCCGATGGTGTCGTCGACCTCAGTCCGGATTATTTGCATGGAAGAATTCCGATCGCTGGTTGGATGCGCGAAGAGCCCCGATGCGTGAGCATCGAGGCTCCAGAGCAGATGCCTGTGAAGTGCCGTCGACGCTGCTGCTTGGCTTAAGCGGCTTCGGCTGCGACGTTGACCGCCGACTCGGCGAGTTGGGTCAGCGCCGCATCGGTCTCCTTTTCCTCGCTGAGCGTCAGCTCGAGCAGGCTGACCGCATCGTTGTAACCGAGTTCGGAGGCCCAGGTGCGCAAGGTGCCGTAGCGCGAGATTTCGTAGTGTTCGACGGCCTGTGCGGCGGCAAGCAGGCCGGCGTCGAGCGCTGCCGCGCCCTTGTATTCGTCCATGATCTCGGCGCCTTCCTCGGTGATGCCCATGATCGCCGCGCAGGTCTTGCCGACCGGCTTCTTGCCGATCACCTCGAACACGCCTTCGAGCCGGGCGACATGCTCTTCGGTCTGGCCGCGATGCTTTTCGAAGGCGGCCTTCAGGTCCGGACTTTGGGCTGCCTTGGCCATTTTCGGCAGCGTCGCCAGGATCTTCTTTTCGGCGAAATAGATGTCCTTGAGCGTGTCGTGGAAGAGGGTGTTGAGGTCTTTCGAGGATGCCTTGGTCGGTGCCATTGTTGTTCGTCCTTTTTTGCGGGTGGGTTCTTCTCAACTCTTGCATCCGGGACAGGTTCCGATGGATTTCGATTAAACAAGACGCCTGCTGCGACGGCCTGATCGGCGTCGAAATGAAGGGCAGGCTGGCTGGCGCTATTTGTGCTCCTGGCGCTTTTCGATCTCATAGGTGAGCCACCGGCAGAACATTCCGACGATCGATGCCGCGGCGCCGCCAAGCAAGCAGGCGACCAGCAGCGGACTTTGCGAGGCGCTCGACCAACTGACGATCGCAAGCAGGACGACGCTTGCGGTGGAAATCAGATAGCCGACGCCCTTCAGCAGGTGCAATGCAGCTCTCGCCATCCGCTTATCTCCATCAAGTCCAGCCTTCGGAATCAGGGGCCCGCCTTCGGAACATTCTTCGTCGGCTGAAGTTCCATGCGGAGTCACCCGCGAAAGGCAAGACGATGCCCGACTATCTGAAACTGCCGACCACGACCAAAGGCCTGGTCAGAGTGGTCATCGAAACTCCGCGCGGCGCTGCCGCCAAAATGGCCTATGACCCGGCCATCCAAGCCTTCGCCTATGTCCGCCCGCTGCCGGTCGGGATGACCTATCCCTACGACTGGGGCTTCATCCCTTCGACGCTTGGCGAGGACGGAGACCCCCTCGACGGGCTGGTCATCCACCAGGCGGCCTCAGCCCCCGGCATCGTCATCAAATGCGACCTGCTGGGCGCGTTGCGGGTCAAGCAGAAGGAGAGGGGCGGCGCGGCTCTGCGCAATGACCGCTATATCCTCTGCCCGCGGAAGGAGGACGCCGAAGACGAGCCGGTCGCCGCGGATCACGTGCCCGAGCGTCTCAGGCGCGAAATAGAACAGTTCTTTCGCTCGTCGGTGTCGGAAACGGGGAAGGAGATCAGGTTCAAGGGTTGGCAGGACGCCGCGGAAGCGCGCAAGTCGATCAAGAAGGGAATGAAGGCCTTCGCGGCCCGCACGTGACGATGGGCCGGTTTCAGCGCTCAGCAGCTCGCTGCGTTCGAGGTTGCGCGCAATCGAGTCGCCGGTCCGCAAGACCGTCAGCTCTCGGCTGTCGATGGGCCGAGGCCGGCTATGTCGGCCAGGCGGATAGTGGTGAGCGTGGCGATTTCCCTGGAGACGGGCGTATCGGTGTCGGTCGGGATGGTGGGGGCGCGCTTCTGCAAACCGATCGCATCGCGGGTCTGGCCGATCATCATTCGAACGGTGCCTAGCACGTGCGGTATCCCTTCGCTTGGCTCTGAAGCCTACGGCAGACTCATTGTGGTTCCGCAGGGCTGCGAAGAAGCCGACCGGCGAGCCGAAGCCGCATGAGAAGGTCGTGCGTGGCGGTAAGCACAAGCTTTCGGAACCATCCTTGTCCGTAAGCCGTTCCCCGTACCTCAATGAAAGGAACAGCCCATGGCCGACAACGAAACCCCGAAGATTTCCGCCCGCGAAGCCCAGGAGGCCCTGGAAAAGCAGGTTGCATCGCTGAAGCGCGAGATCAGCAAGATAAACCGGACACTTGCCGACCGTGCCGAAGATGCCGTCGAGGAGGCAGGCGGCTGGTATGGCAGCGCGACCGAGCGCGCGGCACGGGCAGCGCAGCAGTTGAGATCGCAGGCGCAGACGGTGTCCGAAACCGTCCAGCAGAATCCCGGCACGATCAGCAGCGCTTTCGTCCTTGGTGGCATTGCCGGGCTGCTGATCGGCCTGCTGCTCGGGCAAACCCTGGAACGCGACCGCCGCTGGTTCTAGCCCGCGGCAAAGGCGTACTGCGCTTGTCCCGTTCTTGCGCAACGGCCGCAAGGTTTCCTGCCCTATCTCGCCCGCTGGCTTGGCCGGCGGGCTTTTCATTTCCAGGTGGATTGCCAATTTCAGCCTCTGGCCTTGGCGTAGATCGCCTCACCCAGAAATCCAGGGTTGACAGCATCCCTACTAGTAGGTAGGTAGACGCCATGAGCAATCTTGTGATGACCTCCGATCAGATTCTGGCGTCAGCGCGAAACTTCATCGTGGCGGGCGGCTACAACGGATTCAGCTATGCCGATATCGCCGGCGAGGTGGGGATCCGCAAGGCGAGCATCCACCATCATTTCCCCAGCAAGGTCGACCTCGTTCGCACGCTGGTGGCGCACCATCGCGAGCGCACCGAGGTAAGTATGGCAGATCTGGAAAGCAAAGTTCCTGACCCGCTCGCCCTGCTTCGAACCTATGCCGGTTACTGGGCAAAATGCATTGAAGACGCGAGCATGCCATTTTGCGTCTGCGCGCTGCTTGCCAGCGAACTCCCCGCACTTCCGCCTGAGGTTGCCGTCGAGGTGCGGGCTTACTTCCGGTTCCTGTCGTCCTGGTTGACCAAGGTCATGCATCGCGGTGCCGAACAGGGGGTTCTCAAATTCGTCGGCTCTGCCGAGCTGGAGGCTGAGACGTTCATGGCGACTGTCCATGGCGCGATGCTGTCGGCGCGCGCCTATGGCAACCCTGCCATATTTGACGCCATCCTGACGCCAACCGTGCAGCGTCTATCAGCGAAGGTTCACTGACAGGGAATTTGCGCGATAGGGCCAAGCCCTGTCACCGAATTCCGGCAATACGTCCACTTTACCTACCTTCTAGTAGGTATACAAACGTCCAACAAAGGAAAACAACATGCTTGCCAAGACCAATGAAACCAACCTCGCCCAGCTCTCGAACAGCTGGCTCAAGAGCTACTATTTCACACGCTTTGCCGTGGCGGCCGCCTGGGTCTTGCTGGCCTTCACGGTCGCCAGGACAATGCCGTCTCTGGCGGCCATCATGCTGGTCGCCTATCCGGCCTGGGATGCGCTGGCCAATTTCGTCGACGCCCGGCGCAGCGGCGGCTTGAACCGCAACAAGACGCAGCTGCTTAACTTCGTCATCAGCATCGTCACCACGGTCGCGGTCGCCATTGCGCTTGGCAAGTCCATGAATGCGGTGCTGGCGGTGTTCGGCGTCTGGGCGGTCCTGTCCGGCCTTTTCCAGCTCGCCACCGCGATCCGGCGCTGGAAGTCCGGCGCGCAGTGGGCAATGGTGCTGAGCGGCGCCCAGTCGGCGCTGGCCGGCATCTTCTTTGTGAAGATGGCGGGCAGCGCGGCGACAATCGACATCACCAATGTCGCGCCCTATGCCGCGTTCGGCGCCTTCTACTTCCTGGTCTCCGCTGTCTGGCTGACGGTGAGTGAGGCGCGGCGCAGGTCTGCGCAGGCCACGGGATGAAGGTATCGCACGGCTGGCGAGGATGGGATGGCGGCCTTGCCGATTGCGCCGCTCTGCGACCGGAGTGACATGGTCTGGCTAGTGTTCATCAAGGCGATCTGTTGGGCGTGGCGAGACTTTCCCGTTGGGCTGCGGCGCTGGCCAATGTCCCTGAGTTGCTCGTCTGTCAGCTCGCGCAGCATGCGCGAGCTTTGGCGCCTCTGCATTTGCAGCCAAAACCATCGAAGCATCATCTGCCATGCTCGCTCCAAGCGAGGCGTATTGGTGGCCGCGCTGTCACGTCAGAGGATTTCAAAGACCTCATATTCGACACCGGCGCCGACGACCGCCGCATGGCTCCGAGGCATTTCTGCGCCTGGTTGCGGGAGCAGGCCGGCAATCCGCCATGAAGATAGCGAGCGCGGCACAGGCCGCTGGGTGAGAGCTTCGCACGTCCGAAAGGGCATTTGCGCGCCTGGGCGCCCTCAACAGTGGAGTTGAGTTTCCTGGCCGCGGTCGTATGTTCGTTGGCTGCGGTGGAGGATAACAAGTGCCCATTCGACGCAAAGCCACGGAGGCTGGCATTCTGCAGCCATCCGAACTTGAGCTGTTGGGGCGTGTATTCCAGCAGCTCAAGCTCGACGGTCAATCGCCAGAAGCGCGCGAGGCTCTCGCATCCCGGATTATCGCGAACTATATGGCCGGCGTGGTCGACGAAGCCGAGCTCGTCACTCTTTCGAGGCAGCCGCTGGGCCGGTAGTGTGTTTCCAACCCCCGTTCCGGAATGAAGGGTTTCGGTCCGTCAAATCAGAGGAATAAGGCAGTGCCGACTGACCCACCAATAGAGCGACGGTCGCATATCCGTGACCTTGTTCTGAAGGAAGCGACAATCGACTCCGGCGACGTCAGCATCAGTTGTCTGGTTTGTAACCAGCACGCTCACGGTGCGGAGTTGCGGGTGAAGGCCGACATCGCAATTCCCGACCGTTTCGTGCTTCACGTCCCTGTAGATCGAACCAGTTACCGCGCCGTAGTGCGGTGGAGAAGGAAAGAGCGACTTGGGGTGCAACTCGATTCGGGAAGGCAGACATAGAGGGCGGTGGCCCCCATTTCCTGGATACCCCTCGGGGTGGATGTCATCCGATTTGCGCGCAATCTCCGCTCGGATTGGCCAGCCGTAATCGTAACCGGCTACGCTGCGGACGCTATTTCCGATCGACCGTCCAATGTCCCGTTGCTGGCAGGCCGTTCCGCCAGAAGGGTCTCATCGAGAGCATCTCGATCGCCCACGCCGGCCCCCAGCCAATCAATTAGGCCGGGGTTAGCTCAATCGACCGATTTGGCACCGGCAAAAGCCCGCCACTCCGGAAAGCGACGAGCTTGGACGAACTTGTATCACTGAATAATCTTCACGATCTTGCGTGTGCCAGGATCAACCACCACGGTCTGGTTGTCGACCACGACGTAGCGGTATTTGACGTTGGGAACTTCGTGAAGTTCGACGGTATCGGGCAGAGCCGTACCGACATTAAGTTCCACGCCGGGAATCTTAATGGAAGCCAGCGGCTGTTTGTGCACATACTCCTTGATTACCGTTTCCTGCTCAGGCTGGATGATCACATCCTGAGCGCCTGCAGCGCCAACGCCGGCGAGTAGCAAAAGTCCTGCCGCGGCGGTGGTAAGATGCATTCTCATGATCGTCTCCTTTCCACTGTGAGCGAGCCTTGGGCTGCGCGTTTCGCAGCCGGGTCTCCTGGTCGTAAACGCCATCGGATGGAGCTTGTTCCTTCAAATTTCTGCCTGTCGGTTTTGCCAATTCTCCTTGGAACAAAGCTTTTCGGTTGAGGTTTACCCAATGAAGGGACTGACACCTTTCGAGGAGACTTCCTTATGAAACATATTCTGATCACCAGCATGCTGGCGCTCGGCATTGGCTGTGGGGCAGCTGCAGCGCAGACACAACCAGCCGAGACCAAACCCGGCGCCGACGCCAATTGCGCGGCTGGCACGGCCGACTGTCAAAAAGGCTCGAAGATGAAGATGGGCGAGCAGGCTCAGGGTAAGACCAAGCTCAAGACCGACGAGCAGGCCCAGGGCAAGGCTGGTGCGACCACCGATCAGCAGGCGCAGGGCAAGACCAAGCTCAAGACCGACGAGCAGGCCCAGGGCAAGGCTGGTGCGACCACCGATCAGCAGGCTCAGGGCAAGCCAAAGGTCCAGACCGACCAGCAGGCTCAAGGCAAGACCCCGACACAGACGGATCAGGGGTCGACTGCTTCGATCACCAACGTGACGGTCGAACAGAAAACCCAGATCACCCAAGTCATCAAGCAGACCCGGATCGAGCCGGTGTCCAATGTCGATTTCGACATTTCGGTCGGCATCGAGATTCCCCGGCACAAGATTCGGCTGCATCGTCTGCCGGCGCGCATCGTCAAGATTGTACCCGCCTACGAAACCTACGAGTATTTCGTTTTGGCGGACGGTCGGATCGTCATCGTCGATCCGGACACGCTGAAGATCGTGCTTATCCTGACGTGACCAGTGCCCGTCGCACTGAAAAGGCTCGCCACATCGACGTGGCGAGCCTTTTCATAAGATCTGCCGATGAATCAGCTGTCGGCGAACGGAACCACAAAGGCCGTTCCGCGTCATAAGGGAGGTCCTGTGCAACTCCGGAGTTGACCCGATGTTTAGGCTCCTCCTTTTTGCCGTGGCGCTCGTCCTCGCTTGCGGCGAGGCAGAGGCGGCCAAGCTGGACCAAACCGCCGTCAATCAGGCCCAATTCGTCGTCAGCCCACCCAAAGGCGTCAATCCAGCTGTACTGAAAGCCCAGATTCTTCTGGATCGCGCCCGATTCTCACCGGGCCTGATCGACGGCCGCCTTTCAGAGAACCTCGCCAAGGCGGTTGGAGCCTTTCAGGCCGCGAACGGATTCCCATCAGATGGCAAGCTCACTCGGGAAACCTGGGACAAGCTGATGGCAACCTCCGCCAGTCCCGTTCTGGTGGCCTACGAACTGACACCCAAGGATGTGCGCGGACCTTTCACCAAACGCATTCCGGCTCGCCTGGAGAGGATGGCCCGTCTGTCGCGGCTTGGCTATCACAACGCGGCGGAGAAGATTGCGGAGCGCTTCCATATCAGCGAGCAATTGCTTAGAAAGCTCAATCCTGGCATCGGCTTCAGGAAGGCCGGCACGATGTTGGTGGTCCCAGATGTTGGCCGAGGCGGTCCTCCCGCCGCTGTTGCTGGTGTCGAGGTCGACAAGGGCACTCGCCTGGTGCGCGTGCTTGACGCCTCTGGCAAATGGCTTGCAGTCTACCCCGCCTCGATCGGGAGCAACGAGAAGCCGGCGCCAAGCGGTCAGGCAGAGATCAAACGTGTCGTACGCAATCCCACATATCACTATGATCCGGACTTCGCCTTCAAGGGGGTAAAGACCAAGCGGCCCTTCACCATTGCTGCAGGGCCGAACAACCCCGTTGGATCGGTCTGGATCGACCTCTCTATCGAAAGCTACGGCATTCACGGCACGCCCGAACCCGGCAAGATTGGAACGACCTTCTCGCATGGCTGCATCAGGCTGACCAACTGGGATGCCGAAGACCTCGCCTCGATGGTGCAGAAGGGCACGAAAGTTAACTTCAAGGACGAGATGGCGAACGCAGACATCAAGCTCGCCGATTAAACCACGCGCACTCCGCGACGGGCTGCCCAAGGGCTCGAGCTCTTGCGGGCGGCAACCCCTCAAGAAGCCGCAGTAGTCGACGGCTTCACTATCGTCTCAGTAACACCGGGTCGGCCACTGCTTCGACTTCGGAGTAACTCTTCGACCCGGACCTTGTCGGCGATCGACGCGCTCATCTTAGCACCCACCAAACGATGGCGGCACACAGCAAAAACACGAGCCCGGCACACGTAATCAATATACCTCTTCGCGATTGCCATATTCGCGGCTGAGCCGGCACAAGCGTGAACTGCTGGGCATGCTCCGTAGCGATTTTCAGGAGGGATAAAGCCGTTTCGCGCGGCGTCCACCCTTGCGCTTCCGAGGCAGTCACCAGCGCTGCGAATGCGGCTTCCAAGGCGACTTCACAGTTGGCCTCCCGGTCTGGGCTACCCTTTGGCAATATAGGTGGTTCGACGGCTCGGGACATGCAGACAAATCGGCACGCCGATAAAAGGTTCCCCGCGTGATCAGGGCAAACTGTCGATCAGCAGGCAAGGGTCAGCGATCATTCACCGTTTGTTGACCATATTAGGTCACGCTCATAAACGGATATGCTAGGTAGCTCGTACATGCCTAAGGCCCCGGCGCGTCGACCCAGCGCCGGGGCCTTTTTAGTTTTTCGCCCCTCCAGCTGGGCAGCGTCCAGCCGTTCCATTGCCTCATACAAGGCTGCTGGTGGTCTACACTCGCTTGAAGTCCGCAAGCCCCAACCGTATTCGCTGACCTTCCGCATAGGCCAGTGCGAACGATTCCAGATCGAATGATCGGGTCAGCTCCTGGTCATCCTCGACCACGCGGACGAACCATTCGCCGCAGGCCTCGATCACTTCAACACTGGGGCAAACCCAGGCGTCGAATGTTACATCATCCATTTCGCATTGCCTCCCTCGCAATGTGGACAAACGAATTTGTGGGACCGCCGAAATCAGTTCTTCAAGTAACAAAGTCCTTAGGGTCTCGACCTATTCAAACCGACAACCCGCGCCTTCTCCCTATACGGAAGAAGCGCGCAGGCCGCCGGCTGCCCACCCCGCCAAGCAATGGGATTATCTGCCGGGGGACCGTTGCCAGCAATAAAGTTTGACATAGTGGGGCGAAAATCATGCGACGAGGCAAATCTCGCGATAACCCACCCACCTCACCTTTGCGGTCATCGGGTCCAGCGCCTGCGGGACGACTGCGGACGAACATCGCAACATCGTACGCGGCAGGAGCATGGTCGCGGATTAAGCAACCGCTTGTTAAAGTTGCGTTGTCGGTTTGAAAGTTAAGCTGGCCTAGGCTTGATCGCGGTGGCAAGTACGATGCCGGCGACGATGAAGGCCGCACCGACCAGGTCGTAATCGTGCAATTTCTCGCCGAGCAGAAGATAGGCGAGCATAGCGACGAACACCGTCTGCAGGTAAAGCAGCATGCTCGCCCGGCTCGCGCCGAGCGTTTCCACGCTTTTGTTGTAGAGATAGTACATCAAGGCGCCGCCAGGACCTGCCAGATAGGCGAGCGCGAGTATGCTGTCGACGTTCATGGCGGAGCGTTCGTCGTTGAACAATTCCCACAAATGGAAAGGCAAGGCGACCAGCGCACCGGCGCCGAGCAGCAGCACGACCATCGGCAGGAGCTCGATGCCGAATTTGGCACGGCGCAAAAGCACGGTGTAGAGGCCCCAGCAGAACGCGCTGCCGACGATCCACAGCTCACCGGCGTTGAATTTGAGTTGCAGCAGCGCCGTCAGGTTCCCGTGGGCAACGATGAAAATCATCCCGGCGAGCGCAACCAGCGCGCCAAGCGACTTCCACAGCCCGAGCGGCTCGCCAAGCACGAAACGGGCGAGCACCATCGTCATGACAGGCGACAGCGCCATGATGATACCGGCCGTGGTGGCATCGGTGTGACTGAGGCCATGGTAGATCATGCCCTGGCACAGCGTGAGACCGATCGCTCCCACGGCGATGACCTCCACGGCGCGACTGCGCAAAAGCCCGACCATCGCGTCGTGATGACGGTGCACAATCGGCAGCAGGATGGCGCAAGCAAGCGTCAGCCGCCAGAAGCAGGGGCCCCAGGGCGGCATTTCAGGCGCCACCCATTTGGCCGCGATGTAGACACCAGCCGAAAGCAGCCAGCACAGGACGGCGGCCGGATAGCCGGTCAAGGAGGATATGGGCCTGACCTCGGATTGCGCGGCTTGATGCGCTATCGGCATTGCCTGCATGTCATTCCCTCCCCTTCGGCGATTCGCCAGACATGGAATAGGAGCAGTCCGTACGATTCCGGTTAGCGAGAACCCGCCACCAGCCCTTGCGGGAAGGATCCGGCCTGGTGGAGGCGGAGCAGCTTCCTAAAAATTGTAAACCCTAGTAAACTACCCCCTTCAAGCCCCGCTCCCTGTTGTCAACATAGGTTGAGTCTCCAAGACGGACGAATGCACGTGCGGGGCCGACAAAGGTATGCGGACCGGCGTTCGGGTTGTACGCTCGTGTCTCGCGCCGTCCGTCCTCATATTGAACAACAATGTCGAAGCAGCACTGCTCCGGCGGCCACCACAGGTTGTCGCCATTGTCCCAGGCGCTCCACTGGCCCAGAATAACAAGTGTCTTGGATTGACCGGATCCTGCTAACCCAATGAATTGCTCAGCTCCGTCCTTGGGGTTGATAGGCACCATCTGCGCTCGGCGCGGAATTACGAACAGTGGGCCTTCAGTATTTTTCACGAGGTTCGCGCAAGTCTCTGGAGCGGCAGCACATATGCGAGCCGTATTCTGCAATTGATCAATGTAGGAAGAGATGGCACTTTCCGTGGCTGCTAAGCCTTCGGCGTCAACTATCGGGTAGACCGTGTCTAAATGCCCCTTTGCATAATCTAGATCGGCAATAGCTGCGGATGCCTCCCCAAGGTAATTTGATAGTCTTTCAACTTGAGCCTCGGCATCTGAATATGAATCGGCCAATGGGTCAATTGTCTGATAATCTCTCCGTATAAACTCGATCGGTAGCGCTGTATCTCGATTTATCTTTGTAGGAAAATCTTTTGCATATTTTACCAACGCCTCCATATCGTCTTCAGGCACGTTTTCGCTTGTTCCATTCCGGATTATCTGCACCTGAAGTTTGCTGGTCTTCGTGATCGTCTCCAAGGCCTGAGAAAATTCCGCGCTGCCGTTTCCGTAACCACGTGCTACGACTTTGAGCTTGGCCTGTAGCTCCGCCCTTTCGGTCTCTGATGCCGACTCAAAACTAAAGGTGGCGATGAAATCTCCTCCGGTCCGAACGCCATACAAATAGTAATTTCCACATTTGTTTTTAAAGGCGGTTTTGTCTGCTTTGCTGAGGTAGGTTCTGGCCTCGTCGGTAAGCCTAGGGTCTCCGAGGATGAAGGTCGGGCCTTCAACTTTAGTAGATACGACCAGGTAGTCGGAGTTCTTTGTTCTATTGACTGTTCGGTAGTATTTGGAGGCAGCGTCGGCCTTCCAAATTCCAAATCCGAATGAGGCCGCAGCGCTCAGACCAACCGCCTTCTTGTAATCTTCGGCGGAACGCACCCAAGTTATGTTATATTCTGTCTTGAAGGATTCACTATCATCCCCCAGCATTTTTCCAAGTGTACATTTGCCACGGATTTCCCCAGTCAAGGAATTGAAACCATCACCAAGGCCAAACGTCTCCTTACGCTTGTCGCTTGCGTATTTTATCGCTCCCGTTCCGTCCTCACTGTTAAATGGTTGTAGAAAGGTGCCTTCTATTTCGCTAGGAGCTACAATTGCATCCTGTGCCAAGCTAGGAATCGTTAGCATGATTGTACATGCAATACTTGATATCAGTATGTTGCCCTTCACTCTCGCCCCCCTTGGAAAGACTGTGTACAGATTTAGCCTGCTAGCTATATGCCGCTAATTTAGCGTAATCAACTAACTCTAGGCGCCACCCGAAGTGCCCGATTGGATCAATCCAGAGAAGCCTCTCGACTCGAGCGCGTCCGGATGCGCGGCATGCGTTCACTTTGGTATAGGGCGGTCGTCCGCTTTTCGCGTTCCATAGCCTAGCAGCGGGTGGTCGGCGGTTGGGCGGCAGCAAAGGAAAGACTGACGGGATGCCAGTCAAATAAGGCCCCGTTTCCGCGCCGTCGCTGTTGCTGAATTGATCCAAATTCCGCTATCACTTTTCTAAGTATCTTTCAGATCGTGGGGTGAGGGTGATCTGGTGGCCGGTATATGGGACGGTGATTTCCTTCATCGCAAAGATGACGCGGAATTCTTAATCGACTATCTGCTTCGTCGGAATAAATTCGCAGTTGACGTTGGCGATCGCGGTACTTCAATTAACGTCACTGCGCCATGGGGAGCTGGTAAGACCTTCTTTGTGAATCGGATGGCTGAGCAGCTAAGAGCGAACGGCCTCAAGGTCGCCTTGGTCGATGCGTGGCGGGATGATCACGCCGAAGATCCCATCTTTGCCGTCATGTCCGCTGTACTGAAAGCGCTCGGGCAGACTGGAAAGAAAGCTTCCCTCAAAAGGGCTTTGAAGAAGAATGCAGGCAAGATCGCAATTCGGGCTGGCAAGGGCTTGATTAGTCGCGGTGCCGCGTTTGTGATTGGTCAATCAGCCGTTGAGGGCATTGCTGAGGAAGTGGTGAAGTCGGTGACCGATGCGGGTCTCGAGTCGGCTAACGACTATGCGGAACGAGCGCTGCGCATGTTCGATGAGGGACAAGAGGCGATTGACGATTTTCGACGAAGGCTAGCGGAGGGAATTAAAGGGCAGCCCCCTCTGTTCGTTATTGTAGATGAATTGGACCGATGCAGACCGACGTATGCCGTAGCGCTCTTGGAGAGGATCAAGCATCTTTTCGACGTACCCAATGTTGTTTTCATTGCTGCTACGCACTCTGACCAATTGGCGGAAACTATCAAAGCGGTCTACGGTCAAGGGTTCGATGCGGAGCGCTACCTGTTGAGGTTCTTCGACCGCACCTACAGTTTTGACGAGCCCATACTGGATCAATTCGTTGCTGCTCGCTGGGTCTCGCTTGGTTTTGACAGCAACCGTGTCATGGAATTCGGAGGCGTATCGCGCACGGACTCGATTGCTGGGATGGCAGCAGGCTTGGGATTGTCGCTGCGGGACATTGACCAGTGTTTGGGTGTCTTGTGGAGCATCATTGAGTTATCCGACAACCGAATCGAATTCCCCATGCTCCTCGCATTTCCCGCGATAGCAGCCTACCAGCAGAGGCGAATGTCGATCTTCGAATTTTTAACGAGAGACTGGGAATCGCCAACGCCAGATGGCTATCAAGGCTTCATTTCAAAGCGCCCCATCTACGCGCTCGATCAAACCAACAAATTCGGAAACAGAACCGGAAATAAGGAAACCGCCTCGACATATGACTTCGCCGGGTTCCTACGGCGAATTGTTCATTATGGGGTGGCCAATAGAATAGATGAGTCATCTCTTGCCGGACAATATGCTGAGACCTTCCGACAGAAAGACTTCATCGTGACACATTCCAACACGTACCGAAGCGGAGAGGCTCATTCTTCCCTTCGAAATCTGAATGTTATGATCCGCAAAGCGGGTCGGCTGTCTGCATGAAGTCGGGATGAGTGCTGCGGCCCGTGTTGCAGATCACGCGCTGTAGTCATCAAGTCTTGAAAATTTTCGCATGAATCTTCGCATAAATTTGCGAGGGGCCTAGTGTGGGGGATGGCCTAGGGCGGGCATCAGCAATTGAAATCATTGCGGTTTTGTCTGTTAGTGGCGGAGAGAGCGTCCGCCAGATGTGCGTTCGCTTGCGTCCGGTATGTTCCAATAAGTTTATGAAGCTGCTCCTTACCTTCCGATTTGCGACGCGACCGACATCATCGCCTCAGAGTTCGGGTGGGCGCCCAAGCCGCCATCGAAAACCTCGGAGAACGTCCAGCGAACGACGCCGTTGCGGTCGAGCAGGAACTGGCCCATGAGCTGGCCCACGCCGGTCGCCATCATTTTCTGGTCCGCTTCAGCGATATCGTAATTGTCTATTTTGTTCAGATATTCGAGCGTGGCAAACGGATCCATCGGCTCAGGCATTTCGCCCGGCACGTTGAGCCGCATCGCCTTCACATCGCTCATTGAGACCTTGTGGGGCCATGCGCTCTCGCCCTCGGTGATCTGCATATTGGGGAGCCCAAAAGCGCGGTGAGAAGCCCGCTCAGGATCAGACGCCGCGAGCAGAGCCGGCATCGGATGATAACGGAGATAAAGGCGTGCCCGTTCGATGGGCGTGTTCACCACCGTCAGGGTTTCGATGCCCTTTGCGTTAAGGGCTGGTGTGAGCAGCGAAACCGTCGCGATATGACGCCTGCAAAAAGGACAATGGAGACCTCGATACAATCCGACCAGCACTGGCTTCTCGCCGCGGAAATCGTCGATAGCTATCTTGCCCTCGCGAGTAATCGCGTCGAGCACGAAATTGGGCGCCGTTTCGCCAAGTTGCAGCGGGCCTATGTCGAGACGTTCTGACATGCTGATCCCTCCTCGCGGGCCAATCGACAACAGATGTGCGGGCGGGTGGCTTGAGCCCATGTTGCGGCACATACGTCCTTGGGCCTGCTGAAATGGCGGTCGGCCTAGGACGGCGTCGACAGTCCATTCATAGCACGGAGGGAACCGCTTTTACACTAGATGGCGCCCCACGGACACTGCACCTTCTCGGGCAGACGATCCCACAGCCAACTGCTGGGCCTCGTCACTCCATAACTCATTTCAAGTGCGCACCCGGCCGATATCCATTTCTCACGGCCGCTCTCGCCCCAAAACCCAAATCGCTCCGAAAGGCAAAGTTCGACGACAACGATGACCTCAGTGTCCGCATCGCGAATGGCAGCAAAAGGGTATTAGAGGGCCTGTCAGCTTTGCGCCCTCATGTCGGCCATTGAAGTTAGCTCTCCCACTGCCCTAAAGCGGACACTACCGGCGACCGCGCTGGAGGTCGCGGTTGCGCCATCTCCGGACCTTGCCGAATGATACTAGAAGGGCTCGATGCGACCCTTGTCGGACCTTCAGTCGCGCCGTCGGGCTCGCATTTCGTTCTCCACAGGCACATAATGAATTCCGTCGACCGCCAAAAAGCACGCGCTTAGCGAGATGATCCTGTCCCGCTAGAGGCCGGTCGCCCAAGGTCGCAATGGCCGAAGAACGCATCCGTCGCCGGCTCGCGGCGATCATGGTCGCCGACGTCGTGGGCTATGCGCGCCTGATGGAGGCGGACGAGGTCGGCACCCTGGCGGCACTAATGGGCCGCCGCAAGAACGTCCTCGAGCCCATCGTGCGCTCCCATGGCGGACGCATCGTCAAGCTCATGGGAGACGGGGTCCTCGTCGAGTTCGGCAGCGCAGTTGAAGCTGTCAGCAGCGCACTCGAACTCCAGGCTAGGATGGCGGATGCCAACGACGACGTGGCCGAGGAGCGCCAGATCACACTGCGCATCGGCATCAATCTGGGGGACGTGATCGGCGATGGAGCCGACGTCTATGGAGAGGGCGTCAACATCGCCGCGCGACTTGAGTCCTTGGCCGAGCCCGGCAGCGTCTGCATGTCGCAAAATGTGTATGAACAGGTAGCCAAGAAGGTCGATGGCGCATTCGAGCCGCTGGGGGACCGTCAGCTCAAGAACATCGAAGCGCCCGTGCGGGCCTATCTGGCCCGTCCCGCAGTGATGGCGTCGGGCAGGCCCGCAGCCATGTCGGAAAAGCCCTCAATCGCCGTCCTGCCCTTCGACAACATGAGCGGCGATCCTGCACAGGACTATTTCTCCGACGGGATTACCGAGGACATCATCACAGAGCTGAGCCGGTTTAGAGAGCTCATGGTGATCGCGCGGAACTCGTCCTTTGCGTTCAGAGGCAAGGCACTCGATGCCAAGGAGGTAGGTCACAGGCTCGGGGCGGATTTCATCGTCGAGGGTAGCGTACGCAGGGCAGGCAATCGCGTGCGGGTCACGGCCCAGCTGATCGAAGTGTTCAGCGGAAAGCATCGATGGGCGGAGCGCTACGACCGCAACATCGAAGACATCTTTGCGGTGCAGGACGAAGTGGTCTCCATGATCGTCGGCACTCTGGTGGGAAGAGTCGCCTCCAGCGGCGCGGAACGGTCAGGCAGGAAGCCGGCCCAGCTTTGGGCGGCGCATGACTACTTTCTGCAAGGCCGCGAGCGCTCGATACGGTTCGATTCACAAGGCGCAGCTCAGTTCCTGCGCCGCGCAATCGAGCTCGACCCGGCCCACACCCAGGCCCACGCGTGGCTGGCAGGCGCCGCCTATGTTCGCCACTCGGACCACGGGCGGCGCGAGGATTTGGAAGAAGGCCTCCGAGCCGCGCAGACGGCGGTACGGCTCGATCCGCTGGATTCCAGCGGTCACCGGAACCTGGGCCTGATCTATTCGAAGTTGAGGCAGTACGAGCTCGGAGGGATACACCTCGACCGAGCGGTCGCGCTCAATCCGAACGACGTTTACGCCTCGACGTTCAGAGGGCTCTGGCTGGCTTTTACGGGCCGTGGAGAGGAGGCACTGCGCAGCCTGGAGGCGGATCTTCGCCGCGACCCCTTTCCGCCAGCTTGGTATTGGGGGTGCCGAGGTGTAGCCTTCCTGCAGCTCAGGCGACACGCCGAGGCCCTGGAAGCGTTTCAGCACGTCGACCACCTCTGGCACTGGTGGCTACCCTGCTACATCGCTTCGTGTCAGGCTCATCTCGGCAAGATCGACGAGGCGAAGCAGTCGGCCGCGGATATGCTGCGGCTCAAGCCCGATTTTGCAATAACGGACTTTGAAAGGTCGGAATGGTGGCGCGATCCGGCCGATCTTGAACACATAGCGGATGGTATGCGCATGGCGGGGCTAAAGTAACCGGTCGTGCGAAGCTCCCAAGCGCGTCCGATGTGAGCGCGTGACTGCTTCTAGTACTAGTTGCCCCTTGCGATCGCTGGAACGTACAGCAGAAAACTAACCTCTCGCGACGTTGCCTACGTGCAGCGACAAAGTCCGTTCAGGGTCAGTTCACGATTATGCAAGCGGGGTGCCTTAACGTCCGTTTCCGACTATTTGTACCTTAAAGCTGCCGGTCCGCTCTCGGCCCATTCCAGACATTCCTCTTGGTGGCGACAGATACCGTGACCGGTCACTGGCGTCCTGGCCGAGGGGAACCAAGCGGTCAATTGCCGTCAAGCATGCCAAACCCGGTCGGCGAGCGCAGAAAAATGGGCTGTGAAAAGCTTGTTCGCAGTTTGTTACACAGGGGAGACAGGTTTCAGCCTAATGATGAGCCTATTATCAATCTAAGCCATTGAAATAAAAGTATTATTATGAGTTTCTGTGGCGGAGAGAGCGGGATTCGAACCCGCGTTACGGTCTCCCGTAAACACACTTTCCAGGCGTGCGCCTTCAACCACTCGGCCACCTCTCCGTCCTTGCATTCGCGCCGGCCGGTTTTGCCGCGCGGGTTGGGGAGATGCATCCCTTTGGGAAGTGCGGGGGAGACCCGCGTCACGGGCGCCGCCAACCAGCGGATGCCCTTCCCGGCGCCCGTCAATCAAACAGGCGCGGGGCTCATCTAGTCGATCCGGCGCCGAATGCCAAGCCATAACGGCAGTCTATTCGCTTTGCCGGCCATGCATCGTTTCGCGGGATCGTCGGCGCCTCCGTTCCAGAAGCGCTGGGGCGCCGAATGGTGTGCACAGGCAACGCCGTGGGGACGGCTGCGCTTGACTTCGCCCTTGGCCAGCTGTCGAGTGAGGCAGAGGCTTTGCGGGGGGCATTGTCCGACATGACATCGATTGGCGAAAATCCCGGCAGCGGAACGCCGGCCGGAGGCGTGCCAGGAGGGTTGCCGCCCGGGCGTTCGGACCTGTCCTTCATCCCAGTGGTCTGGCTCCTCTTCGTCATGGCGTTGTCGGTCTATGGGCTGGTCTCGGCCTGGTGGCTGGTCGGCAGTTCCGGCCTGCCGGACACGGTCTTCTATTTCGTCCTTGGCGCGCTGGCCTTCGACATCATCACCATCCTGTGGGGGCTCTATCTGCTCGGCCTCGCCATCGGCCGTTCGGCGCACTTCCCGCGCCATTTCACCTTCTGGCAGATCGCCATCATCGTCTTTCTGCTGGCAAGGCAGGCCTATGTGCTGGCCGTGCCGGATTTCGTCTTCTCCGCCAGGAGCCTGGCCATCACCGCCGCCGAAATCGGCATCGGCCTGTTCTGTATCTACCTGCTGCGCCGCGAAGCCGGACCTGCGGCCGTCTATAGCGCACAGCAAGCGCAGGCACCGTCAGTCTTCTCCTCGATCGTCGCCGCGCTGCTCGGCATCATCCTCGGCGCGGTCGTCGGCGCCGTCGCCGGCTTCGCGCTGGGTGCTGCCATCGCCGAAGTCACCGACATCAGCTGTTTCGAGGGCGGCTGCGGCTATTTTGCAGCGTTCATCGGCCTTGCCGGGCTGGTGGTCGGCGCCATTGTCGGCGGCATCCTTGCCGTCTGGCTCGTCCATCGGCGCAGCCGAAAGGCTTAGGCTTCAAATTCGCGTAAGCCGATTGCGCGCCGAGCCTACGCATCCTATTCCTCGTCTTGACCGGATGGTCCTCGGGAGGAGCTTGAGGACCGGAGGGAGATTTCGATGTTGCGTTTTCTGTTTCGCCTCGCGGCCATGGTTGCTCTTTCGGTCGCCGTCATCATGGCGGTGCTTGATGCGACGCGCTCGGTGGCGGCCTCCGCGCTGGTCATGACACCGCTCAATTCGAGCTGGCTGGCGGTGTCGCCCGACACCCGCGCGGCCTTCGAGACCTTCGTGCGCGCCAAGGCGAGCCCGATCATATGGGATGGCGGCATCGCCTGGGTGCTTGCCCAGCCGGGCTTCGCCGTGTTCGCGGTCGCTGCCTTGCTGCTCCACGCGATCGGCTACCGACGCCGGCGGCGAGGCGGAGAATTCGCGACGCGCTGACGGGTTGTTCCGGCGGACCGGCGCTGGTGCAGCCGCAAACAGGCCAAGCGTTGCAGTCTTGGGCATGCTTTTCCAAAAGGTCAAAATTCCGCGTGAATTTTGTTTCGGGCCGTGCCAGATTGCCTGGAGCGGGAGGGGAGTACGCTCCTGGCTGATGTTGCATGCCTGCCGGAGAACCGGGCAGGCGGGCGGCGCGTAACGGAAAAAAATAACCGACAGGGTGTGGATCACATGAAACGTATCGTTCTCGGCCTCCTGGCCGCAACCGCAATGGTTCTTCCGGCTTTCGCCGCGGATGTCCAGCCGGCCATCCTCTACGATCTCGGCGGCAAGTTCGACAAATCCTTCAACGAGGCTGCCTATCACGGCGCCGAAAAGTTCAAGACCGAGACCGGCACCGCCTATGTCGAATTCGAAGTGTCCAATGCCTCGCAGCGCGAGCAGGCGCTGCGCCGCTTCGCCGAGGACGGCCGCAACCCGATCGTCATGGCCGGCTTCGCCTGGGAAGATGCGCTGAAGGTGGTCGCGAAGGAATATCCCGACCTCAACTTCGCCATCATCGACGATGCCGTCGACCTGCCCAATGTCCGCTCGCTTGTCTTCAAGGAAAATGAAGGCTCCTATCTCGTCGGCATCATGGCGGCGATGGCTTCGAAGACGAAGAAGGTCTCCTTCATCGGCGGCATGGACATTCCGCTGATCCGCAAGTTCGAATGCGGCTATGTCGGCGGCGCCAAGTCTGCCGGTGCTACCGACGTCATCCAGAACATGACCGGCGACACGCCGGCGGCGTGGAACGATCCGGCCAAGGGCGGCGAGATCGCCAAGACGCAGATCGACCAGGGCTCCGACGTGGTCTATGCCGCGGCCGGTGGCACCGGCGTCGGCGTGCTGCAGGCGGCGGCGGATGCCGGCAAGCTCGGCATCGGCGTCGATTCCAACCAGAACGGCCTGCAGCCCGGCAAGGTGCTGACCTCGATGCTGAAGCGCGTCGACGTGGCCGTCTACACCGCCTTCATGGACGGCAAGAACGGCACCTTCAAAGGCGGCCTGCAAAATCTCGGCCTCAAGGAAGGCGGCGTCGACTACGCCATGGACGACAACAACAAGGCGCTGGTCACCGACGAGATGAAGGCGGCCGTCGAAAAGGCCAAGGCCGACATCATTGCCGGCACGATCGAGGTGCACGACTACACCGCGGACAACGCCTGCCCATATTGATCGGCAAGCGCTGAGGTTTCGAACCGCCGGGTGAAAGCCCGGCGGTTTTGTTTTGGGGGGCGGGGCGGATCGCGTTGGGTAGCGCCAGCCCCCTCTCCGTCTCGGGCTTCGCCCGAGCCACCTCTCCCCCACTTTGTGGGGGCGAGGAAATGCTAATCGCAGAGGGCGCGGCCTTCATAGGCTTGGGTTCCTCGCCCCCGCGGGAGCGGGGGAGAGGTGGCTCGGCGAAGCCGAGACGGAGAGGGGGAGCGACTTATGCGATTGAGTTTGCCGTCAGGGCAAAAGCGCGTTACCCGCCGACAAGAGCCCCGCGAGATAACCCAACGCAAAGACCACAATCAGCACGATGGCGATGACGGCGCCGCGGCGGCCGCCGAGCGTGTGCACGCCGACGCCGTAAGGACGGCGCTCCAAGTTGTGGATCACCGGCTTGGGTTTCGCCTCGCCCGCAGCGACCGGCCGCATTTGCGGCATTTCGGCGATGCGCTGCGAGATCAGCCGCCAGCGGTCGCTGCCGCCCGACGGCTCAGCGCGGTCGAAGACATGCATGCGCTCGGCCAGCCGCATCACCGTGTCGCGGAAGGCGGGGTCGATTGCGAGGTCGCGCTCGGCGCGCGCCCGGGCGCGATCGTTCATCAGCCCAAGCACATAGTCGCCGGCACGCGCTACGCGATCGCTTTCACTGGCCATCGGCTTCTCCTTGCTACCAGTGCGGCGGTTTGGTTATCGGCACATCGGGCGCCGACTGTTCCTCCAGCGCCATGAAGCGCTCGGTCAGGGCATCGAGCTTGCGCTGCATGCGCTCGATCACCTGCCACTGCTCGGCGATCTGGCCGGACAGTTCTTCAATGGTCTTTTCCTGCTCGGTGGTGCGGATTTCCAGCGTCGTCAGCCGGTCGGCAGGCATGATCATTCGAAATTCCCCAGGTCTCGGCGCACGCAGTTACAGAATGACGCGACTATTGAGCCTTGCATATTAGTGAATGTGAAGGTCTCCGGCCACGTTCGAAATTGACAATCGCACCGGGATTTGTCGAGAGTGGTCGCTGCGCCGCCAATTGGCACAGACGGGGCATCATGCTAGGCGTTTTGACCAAGCGATAAAAAAATAAGAGTGGGACAGGCTGCATGGCGCAAGCCGCAATCGAACTGATCGGCATCAACAAGAGTTTTGGCGCCGTTCGCGCCAATCGCGACATCAATCTGGAGATCGCGCGTGGCACCATCCACGGCATTGTCGGCGAAAACGGCGCCGGCAAGTCGACGCTGATGTCGATCCTCTATGGCTTCTACCAGGCCGACAGCGGCGAAATCCGCGTCGGCGGCAAGCCGGCGTCGATCAAGACCTCCAACGACGCCATCGCGCTCGGCATCGGCATGGTGCACCAGCACTTCATGCTGGTCGACAATTTCACCGTGCTGGAAAACATTATCCTCGGCGCCGAAAGCGATGCACTGCTGAAAAAGAGCATCGCCAAGGCGCGCTCCGAACTGGAGCGTCTCGAACGCGAATACGGGCTGGAGGTCGATCCCGACGCCATCATCGAGGAACTGCCCGTCGGCCTGCAGCAGCGCGTTGAAATCCTGAAAGCGCTTTATCGCGGCGCCGAAATCCTGATCCTCGACGAGCCGACGGGCGTGTTGACACCTGCCGAGGCCGACCACCTCTTCCGCATCCTCAAGCAGTTGAAGGAGCAGGGAAAAACGGTGGTGCTGATCACCCACAAATTGCGAGAGATCATGGCCATCACCGACAATGTCTCGGTCATGCGCCAGGGCACGATGGTGGCGACGCGCGAAACAGCCAAGACGACGGTGGGGGAACTCGCCGAGCTGATGGTCGGGCGTCGCGTGCTGCTGCGGGTCGAAAAGGGCGAGGCGGAAGCCGGCGCCGTCAAGCTCGCGGTCAAGAACCTGACGGTGAAGGATTCGCGCGGCGTCACCATGGTCGACGATATCTCCTTCGATATCAAAGCCGGCGAGATTGTCGGCATTGCCGGCGTGGCCGGCAACGGCCAGTCCGAACTGCTGGAGGCGATTTCCGGCATCAGGCGCGCGGTTTCCGGCTCGGTCATGCTCGACGGCAAGCCGATCGACCTGACCGGGGCCGCCGATCCCGGCGAGCTGCGCGACCGCGGGCTCGCCCATGTGCCGGAAGACCGCCATCATGTCGGGCTGGTGCTGGCCTTCGAGGAGAACGAGAATTCGATCCTCGGCTATCATGACGACCCGCGCTATCTCAAGGGGCCGTTCCTCAACATCGATGCGATCATGGCCGACGCCAAGGACAAGATCGAGAAATACGACATTCGTCCCGGCAACCCACGCCTGAAGACGGCGAATTTCTCCGGCGGCAACCAGCAGAAGATCGTGCTGGCGCGGGAGATGGAGCAGGACCCCGGTGTTCTCATCGTCGGCCAGCCGACGCGCGGCGTCGATGTCGGCGCCATCGAATTCATCCATAAGCGGCTGATCGCCATGCGCGACCAGGGCAAGGCGGTGCTGGTAGTGTCGGTCGAACTCGACGAGATCCGTTCTCTGTCCGACCGCATCCTGGTGATGTTTGCCGGCCGCATCGTCGGCGAACGCGGCCCCGAGGCGACCGAAGGCGAGCTTGGCCTCTTGATGGCCGGCGTCGAGCGCCAGGAGGCGGCAGAATGAGCACGCCTTACGCCAAATTGCCGGCCTGGGCCGACTATGGGCTGATCCCGCTGATCAACCTGTCGGTCGCCTTCATCGTCGCCGGCTTCGTCGTCATGCTGGTCGGCGAGAATCCGTTCCGCGCCGCGGTCATCCTGGTCGAGGGCGCCTTCGGCAAGGGAACCGGCATCGCCTTCACGCTGTTTTACGCCACCACCTTCATCTTCACCGGCCTGTCGGTGGCGGTGGCCGCGCATTGCGGCCTGTTCAACATCGGCACCGAGGGCCAGGCCTATATTGCCGGCCTCGGCGTGGGCGTGGTCTGCCTTGCCTTCGACAGTGTGCTGCCGTGGTGGCTAACCTTCCCGCTGGCGATCGCCGCCGGGGCCGCGGTCGGCGCGCTGTGGGCGCTGATCCCGGCCTATCTGCAGGCCAAGCGCGGTTCGCACATCGTCATCACCACCATCATGTTCAATTTCATCGCCGCCTCGATCATGGTCTATCTGCTGGTCGGGCCGTTGAAGCCGGCTGCCTCGCAGGCGCCGCAGACGCGCAACTTCCTCGCCGGCGCAGAACTGCCCAAGCTCAACTGGATCATCGAACTGTTCGGCGCCAAGATCCGCTCGGCGCCGTTCAACATCTGCTTCCTGCTGGCGCTGGTCATGGCCTTCCTCGTCTGGCTGCTGATCTGGCGCACCAAGCTCGGTTATGAGATGCGCACCTACGGGCACAGCCCGAAGGCGGCGCGCTATGCCGGCATTTCGGAGACACGCATCGTCCTCATCGCGATGATGATCTCGGGCGCGCTGGCCGGCATGATGACGCTGAACCCGGTGATGGGCGACCAGCACAATGTGGCGATCGATTTCGTCTCCGGCGCCGGTTTCGTCGGCATCGCCGTGGCGCTGATGGGCCGCCTGCATCCGGTCGGCATCGTGCTGGCGGCGATCCTGTTCGGCATGCTCTATCAGGGTGGCGCCGAACTTGCCTTCGAGATGCCGGCGATTTCCCGCGACATGATCGTCATCATCCAGGGCTTGGTCATCCTGTTTGCCGGTGCGCTGGAGCACATGTTCCGGCCGTATGTCCAGGCGCTGTTCGCGTCGTTCAGTCCGAGGTCGGTGGGCATTGAAGCGGTCAAAGGGAAGGGCGCCTGAGATGGATGTGTTCATCGCCATCGTGCAGATACTCGACTCGACCATCCGCCTGTCGGTGCCGCTGCTGCTCGCCTGCCTCGCGGGCCTCTATTCCGAACGCGCTGGCGTTTTCGACATCGGGCTGGAGGGCAAGATGCTGGTCGGCGCCTTCGCCGGTGCGGCGGCAGCTTCGGTCTTCCATTCGGCCTTCCTCGGTCTCGGCATGGCGATCGTGATGTCGGTCGCCTTTGCCCTGGTGCACGGCTTCGCCTCGATCACCCATCGCGGCAACCAGATCGTCTCCGGCGTGGCGATCAACTTCGTCGCCGCCGGCTCGACCATCATTCTGGGCCAGGCCTGGTTCCAGCAAGGTGGGCGAACGCCGGCGCTGCAGCCGGGCGAGCGCTTCGAGGCCATCACTCTGCCTGGCGCGTCCGCCATCCACGACGTGCCGATCATCGGACCGATCTATTCCGAGCTTCTGTCAGGGCACTCGATCCTGGTCTACCTCGCTTTCGCCATGGTGCCGTTCACCTGGTGGGTGCTGTTTCGCACCCGCTTTGGCCTCAGGCTGCGCGCCGTCGGCGAGAACCCGGCCGCCGTCGACACCGCCGGCATCTCGGTCGCCTGGCTGCGCTACCGGGCGCTGATCTGCACCGGCATTCTCACTGGGATCGCCGGCGCCTATCTGTCGATGGTGCAGAATGGCGGCTTCGTGAAGGATATGACCGCGGGCAAGGGCTACATCGCGCTGGCGGCGCTGATCTTCGCCAAATGGAGGCCGGTCAACGCCATGTTCGCCTGCCTTTTGTTCGGCTTCCTCGACGCGGCGGCGATCCGCCTGCAGGGCTCGCCGCTGCCGCTCATCGGCAAGGTGCCGGTGCAGTTCATGCAGGCGCTGCCCTATGTGCTGACCGTGATCCTGCTGGCCGGCTTCATCGGCAAGGCGATCCCGCCGCGCGCCGGCGGCGTGCCCTATGTCAAGGAACGTTGATCCGGGCACGCTAGTCTGGGACCGCTGAGCCGAACACGCGGGTCGGTGCTTGGAAGGCGCGAGGAAAACGCAAAGCGCCGGGTTTTGACCATGATCGTCGGAGAGAACACCTGAATGTCGCATGATCTGTTCGAAGCCGCGCAGGACGCCATGGCCAAGGCCTACGCGCCCTATTCGAAGTTTCCGGTGGGTGCGGCGTTGCGCACCGAGGACGGTCGCGTCTTCACCGGCGCCAACATCGAGGTCGCGTCCTATCCGGAAGGCTGGTGCGCCGAGACCACAGCGCTCGGCCACTACATCATGGGCGGCGGCGGCAAGATCGTGGAGATCGCCGTCATTGCCTCTCGCATGGCCAAGTGCACGCCCTGCGGCGGCTGCCGGCAAAGGCTGGCGGAGTTCTGCCGGCCGGACACCAAACTCTACCTCTGCGACAATGGCGGCGTGGTCGAGACCGTGACCATGGGCGACATGCTGCCCTACGGGTTCCGCGGCGACATTTTGAAATGAAGATTGGCTGACATGAAAGAAGCTCTGGACCACCTCGTTGAACGGCTGGACGGGTTGGCGCCCACCACCGCCATGGTGCTGGGGTCGGGCCTTGGCGGGCTTATCGACCAGGTCGAAAATGCCGTGCGCGTCTCCTATGCCGACCTGCCGGGCTTCCCCCGAAGCGGGGTGACGGGCCATGCCGGCGAGGTGGTGGCGGGGCTGTTTGCCGGCACGCCGGTGCTGATGCTGTCGGGTCGCGCCCACTATTACGAGCACGGCGTTGCGGCGGCGATGCGGCCGGCGCTGGAAGTGCTCGCCGGCATCGGCATCACCAAGCTGATCCTGACCAATGCAGCCGGTTCGGTCGATCCCGACATGCCGCCGGGATCGGTGATGCTGATCACCGACCACATCAATTTCTCCGGCTCCAACCCGCTGATCGGCGAGCCGAGCGACCGCCGCTTCGTCGGCCTGACCGAAGCCTATGACGCCGGCCTGCGTGCGGCGATCGAACGGGCGGCGAAGGCCACCGGAACCAGGCTGCACCAGGGCGTCTATATGTGGTTTTCCGGCCCGTGCTTCGAGACGCCAGCCGAAATCCGCATGGCCCGCATCATGGGCGCCAATGCAGTGGGCATGTCGACCGTGCCGGAGGTCATCCTTGCCCGTTTCCTCGGCTTGCGCGTTGCCGCCTGTTCGGTGATCACCAACCTCGCCGCCGGAATGACCGGCGCCGAGCTGTCGCACCAGGAGACCAAGGACATGGCGCCGATTGGCGGCGCGCGGCTGGCGACGATCCTTGCGCATGTGTTCCAGGACGGGTTGCCGGAGCCGAAGGGCGACGACGCCTGATGCTTCCGCAGGAAATCATCCGCCGCAAACGCGACGGCCAGAAACTGTCGACGCAGGAGATAGCGGCCTTCGTCGCCGGCGTGACTTCGGGCAGCGTCTCGGACGGTCAGGTTGGCGCCTTCGCCATGGCGGTGTTCTTCAACGGTATGAACCGCGACGAGGCGGTGGCGCTGACGCTGGCGATGCGCGATTCCGGCGATGTGCTCGACTGGTCGGACTTGCCGGGTCCGGTCACCGACAAGCATTCGACCGGCGGCGTCGGCGACAATGTCTCGCTGATGCTGGCGCCGATCGTCGCCGCCTGCGGCGCCTATGTGCCGATGATCTCCGGCCGTGGGCTCGGCCACACCGGCGGCACGCTGGACAAGATGGACGCCATATCAGGCTATATCAGCCAGCCGGATGTGGCGCGCTTTCGCAAGACGGTGCTGGAGACCGGCTGCGCCATTATCGGCCAGACCGCCGACCTCGCGCCGGCCGACCGCCGGCTCTATGCAATTCGCGATGTGACGGGGACAGTAGAATCGGTGCCGTTGATCACCGCCTCGATCCTGTCGAAGAAACTGGCGGCCGGCCTGCAATCGCTGGTGCTCGACGTCAAGGTCGGTAACGGCGCCTTCATGGAGAAGTCGCGCGATGCGACAGCGCTGGCCAACAGCCTGGTCGAGGTCGCCAATGGCGCTGGCCTGAAGGCTTCGGCGCTGGTCACCGGCATGAACGAGCCGCTGGCGTCGGCGGCCGGCAATGCGGTCGAGGTGCGCAACGCCGTCGACTTCCTTACCGGGCGGTTCCGCGACAAGCGGCTGGAGGATGTGACGCTGGCGCTTGCCGCAGAGATGCTGCAGTCGACGGGACTGGTGTCATCCCAGCAAGATGGTCTCAGGCGCGCCGCCGAAACGCTGGCCGGCGGACGCGCGGCGGCCATTTTCGCGCGCATGGTGGCCTCCCTTGGCGGCCCCGCCGATTTCGTCGAGAAGCCGGAAAAATATCTGCCGAAGGCGGCAGTGGAGTTTGCGGTCAAGGCGACCGGCAATGGCTTTGTCACCGGGATCGCCACGCGCGACATCGGCCTTGCCGTGGTCGGGCTCGGCGGCGGGCGGACGCGGCCGGACGACAGGATCGATCATGCGGTCGGTATCACCAGGCTGATGCCGATCGGCGCCGAGGTGCGATCCGGCGATGCGCTGGCGCTGGTCCATGCCCGCACGGAGGCGGAAGCCGCGGCCGCCGCGGCCGCTGTGCTTTCGGCCTACACGCTCGGTGCTTCCAAGCCGGCCGCCGACAAGACCGTCATCCGCCGCGTGCTGGCGCGCGGCTAGAGCGTTTCACCGTTTCACGGAAACGGCGAACCGCTCTATCTCTTTGTTTTTACGCAATTCCCAAGGGGAAGCGCTACGCGCTTCTCCCGGGAAAACCGCTCACACTTTTCCTGGAATTGCTCTAGTGGAAAGCGCTACTGCACGAGCAGCAAGGTGCCGTTTTCGACCTGGTACTTTGCCAGCCGCTGCAAAAAGCTCATGCCGATCAGGTTGGTTTGCAGCGCCCTGTCGTCGAGCACCACGGCCTGGATGTTGTCGACGCTGATCTTGCCGATCTGCAGGCGATCGATGTTGACCACGGCCGCCCTGATCGCGCCATTGGCGGTGTTGACCTGATGGCTGAAATCCGACGGGTTGAGCGAGATACCGATGCGGCGTGCCGTCGAGGTGTTGATGGCGACCAAGGTGGCGCCGGTGTCGATCAGGCCGTCGACCTGGCGGCCGTTGAGCTTGAACGACGTCGTGAAGTGCCCGCGCTCATCCGCCGCCAACAGAACCTTGCGGCCGAGCGGTTGCTGCACCGGCGGTCTGTCGGGAGCCACGGCCAGCTTCAGTTGCGAATCTGGCGCCGGCATGGTCCCAGCTGCCGATTTCGTCAGGCTGTCGAACATTTGCGGATTCGATTGATAGGCGATCGGAATCAGTACCGACGCTGCGGCAAGCACGCAAAAGATGAGGACTGTGCGCAGCATGGGTCGCCCTTCGTGTGCGCAGACCCTAACCTCGACATGGTGTTTGCTGCTTTAACGCACGCCGAAACCGTGCCTTTGCGTAAACGACCGGTAAACGATCATTTGGTCCCGTACATGCGGTCGCCGGCATCGCCGAGGCCTGGCATGATGTAGCCCTTCTCGTTGAGCTGGCGGTCGATGGAAGCGGTGAAGACAGGGACATCCGGATGCGCCTTGGTGAAGCGCTCAATGCCTTCGGGCGCCGCCAGCAGGCAGAGGAAGCGGATGTTGGTGGCGCCGCGGCCTTTCAGCTTGTCGATGGCCGCGATCGCAGAATTGGCGGTCGCCAGCATCGGGTCGACGACGATCACCAGCCGGTCGGCGAGATCGCTCGGGGCCTTGAAGAAATATTCCACCGCCTCCAGCGTCTCGTGGTCGCGGTAGAGCCCGATATGGGCGACGCGTGCCGCCGGCACCAGGTCGAGCAGGCCTTCGAGCAAGCCGTTGCCGGCGCGCAGTACCGAGGCGAAGACCAGCTTCTTGCCCTCCAGCGTCGGCGCTTCCATGGTCTCGATCGGCGTCTCGATGGTTGTCGTCGTCAGTTCGAGATTGCGGGTGACCTCGTAGCCGAGCAGCAGCGAGATCTCGCGCAGCAGCCGCCGGAAGCCGGCGGTCGACGTCTCCTTCTTGCGCATGATGGTCAGCTTGTGCTGGACAAGCGGATGGTCGACGACGGTGACGCCCTGCATGGGTTGCTCCTGAAATTTTCGCTGCTTGCAACAACCCTAGCGACAATGCGCCGACCAAGGAACCGCTTGGGCGTGACCGGCCACAGTTTTGTCGCGGGAAATCAGCGCGCGGCAGTGTTGAGGCGAGCCAGAAGCGCTGTCTTGGTCTTCCTGTCGACGAAAGCCGCCTCGATCGCCGTTCGCGTGACGGCGGTCAGCGCTTTTTCGTTCATCGCGAAATGTTCAGCGGCAATGTCGTATTCGCGCTTCAGCGAGGTCCAGAAATAGGGCGGGTCGTCGGAGTTCAGCGTCACCTTGCAGCCGGCCGCCTGCAGGGCCGGGAAGGGGTGGTCGGCGAAACTGTCGTAGACTTTGAGCGCGATGTTGGAGCCAGGGCAGCATTCGAGCACGATGCCCTCGTCGGCGATGCGCCTGACTAGGTCGGGGTTCTCGATGGCACGCACGCCATGGCCGATGCGCGAGGGGCGAATGTGGTCGAGGGCTGCCTGCACCGTCTCCCAACCAGTCAGTTCGCCGGCATGGATGGTGATGCCCAGGCCGGCTTCGCGGGCGATCTCGAAAGCCCTGACATAATCCTCCATTTCGCCCATGCGCTCGTCGCCGGCGACGCCGAAGCCGGTGACCAGCGGGTTGCCGCAGCGCGCGGCGAAGCGCGCCGCCTGTTCGATCGATTCGACGCCGACATGGCGCACGCCGGTGACGATCATGCGGCCCTCTATGCCGGTCTTGGCTTTGGCGCGCAGCATGCCTTCGCCGAGCGCGTCGGTGTAGGCCTTGGGCGACAGACCGGCCCTGACCGCATGGTCGGGCGAGGTGAACACCTCGGAATAGATGGCGCCGTCGCGGGCCAGGCTGGTCAGATAATGGTCGGCGAGGCGCGCATAATCCTCCTCGGTGCGGAACAAATCGGAGGAAAAATCGTAAGCCGAGAGGAACGCGGTGAAATCATGCCAGACGAAGGAACCGTTCTGGATATAGGGCGAGGTGTCCTTGCCGTATTTCTGCGCCTGGCGGATGACGAGCTCGGGCGCCGCTGCCCCTTCAATATGGCAGTGCAGTTCAGCTTTCAAAGGCATTCAAATATCCCGTCGGTCAGTCCAGGTCTTGAAAACCCGCCACCTGGAAGCGCGGCTGAACACCGCGCCTTAAACAATAGCGCCCGCACCATCGATCGGCTATGGTCCCGCCGGTTTTATGGCGGATCAAAATAATGTCAGTTGAGAGAACCACGGCCGCGGGCGGCATGGAAACCTCCTATGGTTTCAAGAGCGTAGGACCAGGCGACAAGCAGCCTCTGGTCAACGAGGTTTTCCACAAGGTGGCGAATCGCTACGACCTGATGAACGACCTGATGTCGGCCGGACTGCACCGGCTGTGGAAGGACGCCATGGTGACATGGCTCAATCCGCCGAAACGTCCGGGCTGGAAAGTGCTCGACGTGGCCGGCGGCACCGGCGACATCGCCTTCCGCATCGTCGACGCCAGCCACGGCAATGCGCATGCGACGGTGCTCGACATCAATGGCTCGATGCTCAGCGTCGGCCGCGACCGGGCTGAGAAGAAGGGCCTCTCCGGCAACACCGATTTCGTCGAGGCCAATGCCGAAGAACTGCCTTTTGCGGACGCCACCTTCGACGCCTACACCATCGCTTTCGGCATCCGAAACGTGCCGCGCATCGATGTTGCGCTCGGCGAGGCATTCCGCGTGCTGAAGCCCGGCGGGCGCTTCCTGTGCCTGGAATTTTCCGAGGTCGAGATGCCGCTGCTCGACAAGGTCTACGAAGCCTGGTCGTTCAACGCCATTCCGCAGATCGGCAAGATGGTGACCGGCGACGGCGAGCCCTATTCCTACTTGGTCGAATCGATCCGCAAATTTCCCAACCAGCAGAACTTTGCTTCGATGATCACCCGCGCCGGCTTCGAGCGGGTCTCATTCCGTAACTATTCCGGTGGCATTGCCGCACTGCATTCGGGCTGGAAGCTTTGAGGCAGGAGAGTTTGCAGCAGGCCAATTTGCAGCAGGTCAATTTGCAGCAGGTTTGGGCATGAGCAGAGTCGGCGCCGCCTTTCGGCTCACACGGGCCGGCTGGGTGCTGGTCCGCGAGGGCGTGATCGCCGCGCTGCCGGGCGACGAACTCAGCGGCCTGCCGAAATTCGGCTGGCGCATGGCGCGGCTGTTCACCCGCCGCCGCGCGCTTGCCTATGAGCGCAGCGACCGGCTGGCCAAGGCGGTGGTCCGGCTTGGGCCCTCCTACGTCAAGCTCGGCCAGTTCCTGGCGACGCGGCCCGATGTCGTCGGCAACGACATGGCGCTCGACCTCGCCATGCTGCAGGACAAGATGCACACCTTCCCGCAGGCGGAAGCGGTGGCGGCGATCGAGGGCTCGCTCGGGCGCAAGATCGGCGAGCTCTACACTGCGTTCGGCGATCCGGTCGCGGCGGCCTCCATCGCCCAGGTTCATCCTGCGCAAGCCATCCATGATGGCGTTGATACAACGGTGGCGGTGAAGGTGATCCGGCCGGGCGTGCGCCGCCGCTTCTTCCAGGATCTCGAAAGCTATTTTCTCGCCGCGCGGCTGCAGGAGAAATACATCCCGTCGTCGCGCCGGCTGCGGCCGGTCGAGGTGACCGAGACGCTGGCGCAGACCACCAAGGTCGAGATGGATCTTCGGCTCGAGGCGGCCGCGCTGTCGGAGCTCGGCGAGAACACCAAGGACGATCCGGGCTTCCGCGTGCCGTCGGTCGACTGGGAGCGCACCGGCCGCGACGTGCTGACCATGGAGTGGGTCGACGGCGTCAAAATGAACGACGTGGCTGGTCTCGTGGCGGTCGGTCACGATCTCAAGGCCATCGCCACCAATCTGATCCAGTCGTTCCTGCGCCACACGCTGCGCGACGGCTTCTTCCATGCCGACATGCATCCGGGCAATCTGTTTGTCGAGGCTAACGGCGATATCGTCGCCGTCGATCTCGGCATTGCCGGACGGCTGGGCAAGAAGGAACGCCGCTTCCTCGCCGAAATCCTCTACGGCTTCATCACCCGCGACTATCTGCGCGTGGCCGAAGTCCATTTCGAGGCCGGCTATGTGCCGCGCCAGCACAATGTCGCGGCCTTCGCCCAGGCGATCCGCGCCATTGGCGAGCCAATTCATGGCCAGCCGGCCGAGACCATCTCGATGGCGAAGCTTTTGACGCTGCTGTTCGAGGTCACCGAACTCTTCGATATGGCGACGCGGCCGGAACTGATCCTGCTGCAGAAGACCATGGTGGTGGTCGAAGGTGTGGCGCGCACGCTCGATCCGGCCTTCAACATGTGGAAGACGGCCGAGCCGGTGGTCGGCCAGTGGATCGCCGGCAATCTCGGCCCAAGCGGCCTTCTAATGGACGCGCGCGACGGTGCCAAGGCGCTGCTGGCGCTCGCCCGCCAGGCACCGGACCTTGCCGCCCGCACCGATCGGCTGTCGCGCGAGATCGACCTGATGGCCGAGCACGGCCTGCGCTTCGACGAGGCGACGTCGCGCGCCATCGGCAAGGCCGAAGCCCGCTACACCCGCTCCGGCCGGCTGGCGCTGTGGGTGATCGCGCTGACGCTGATCTATATTGCCTGGAAGCTGCTCTAGCCGTCTGCCGGGAACGGCTTGTCTCAAAATGATTGCATTGCTATCATTGCTTCCAGCGATGTCGAGCAGAGTGCAATCACATGGCCAGCATCACCATTCGTAACCTTGACGACGAGGTCAAGGATCTGCTGCGCCGGCTTGCGGCGGAGAACGATCGCTCGATGGAAGAGCAGGCGCGGGTGATGATCCGCGCCGCGGTCGAGGGCCAGCTTGGCCCCTCTGGCCGCATCGACCGGATCGAACAGACGCTGCGCGAACTGGCTGTTGCACGCGGCCCGGCGACGCCGGTCGCTGCTGCGGCCAGCAAGGTCGTGTCGAGGGGCAGCCTCACGGGCAAGCGCATCCTGCTGATCATCGGCGGCGGTATCGCCGCCTACAAGGCGCTCGACTTGATCCGCCGGCTGCGCGAGCGCGGTGCGGCGGTGCGCGTGGTGATGACTTCTGCCGCGCAGGAGTTCGTCACCACTTTGTCGGTCGGCGCGCTTTCGGCTGACCATGTCTTCACCGAACTGTTCGACCGTAATGATGAACACGATGTCGGCCACATCAGGCTGTCGCGCGAGGCCGACCTTTTGGTCGTGGCGCCGGCCACCGCCGACCTGATGGCCAAGCTCGCCAACGGCCATGCCAATGATCTTGCCTCCACCGTACTTCTCGCCACCGACAAGAAAGTTTTGCTGGCGCCGGCGATGAACCCGAAAATGTGGTCGCATGCCGCGACGCGTCGTAATCGGGCGACGTTGGCCAAGGATGGCATCGCCTTTGTCGGCCCGGCCAAGGGCGAGATGGCCGAAAGCAACGAGGCCGGTGAGGGCCGCATGGCCGAGCCGCTGGAGATCGTCGCGGCGATCGAAGCGATGCTCGACACCAGGCCGAAACCACTGGCCGGCCGCAGGATCATCGTTACCTCGGGGCCGACGCACGAGCCGATCGACCCGGTGCGCTATATCGCCAACCGCTCGTCGGGGAAGCAGGGCCATGCGATTGCGGCTGCACTGGCGAGGCTTGGCGCAGATGTGCGCCTGGTCTCTGGCCCGGTCAACATCGCCGATCCGGCGGGCGTCGCCGCAGTGCATGTCGAAACAGCGGCTGAAATGAAAGACGCGGTCGAGCAGCTTTTGCCGGCGGACGCCGCGGTGTTCGTCGCGGCGGTCGCCGACTGGCGCACCGCCGGCACGGCCGGCGAGAAGATCAAGAAGGTGGCGGGCGAGGGGCCGCCGGCGCTGCAGATGGTTGAGAACCCCGATATTCTGGCCGGCGTCGGTCATCACCAGATGCGGCCGGGGCTGGTCGTCGGCTTCGCCGCCGAGACGCAGGATTTGATTGCCAATGCCGAGGCCAAGCTGAAGAAGAAGGGCGCCGATTTCATCGTCGCCAACGACGTTTCGCACGAAAGCGGCGTCGGCCCCACCGGCGTCATGGGCGGCGACCGCAACAAGGTGCGCATCGTCTCGAAGTCAGGCGTCGAGGAATGGCCGGAAATGGGCAAGGACGAGGTGGCGGCGCGGCTCGCCGCGCTCATCGCCCAGCGGCTGAAGACCATCGTGGTCTAAGCGGCCTCCCGGCCACCGGGCCTCACTCGGCGGCGATGCCTGTAGCGCTTGCGCCCGCTGCAAGCCCGGCTTCAATCGACTCCTCGATGATCCGCAGGCCGAGATCCAGTTCCTGTTCGGAGATCGTCAGCGGCGGGGCGATACGAAACACGCCACCCATGCCGGGAAGCTTGACGATGTTCATGCTGAGACCGCGCCGGAACGCCTCCGCCGCGATCGTGGCGCCGAGCTGATGATCGGGCTGCTTGCCGTCCTTGACGATCTCGACGCCGAGAAGAAGCCCGCGCCCGCGCACGTCGCCGACGCATTCATAGCGCTGCTTGAGCCGCGACAGCCCGTCGAACAAACGCGCGCCCATACTCCGTGCCCTGTCGACCAGCCGCTCCTCCTCCACCACATCGAGCACGGCGAGGCCGACGGCCGCCGGCAGCGGGTCGGAGACATGCGTGGTGTAGAACAGGAAGCCTTTCTCGTGCGCGGCGTCTTCGATGTCGGCTGTCGTCATCACGGCCGACAGCGGCAGGCCGGCGCCGATGGTCTTGGACAGGGTAAGAATTTCGGGCGTGACGCCGTCCCTCTGGAAGGCGAACATATCGCCGGTGCGGCCAATGCCGGTCTGTGCCTCGTCCAGGATCAGCAGCATGCCGCGCTCGCCGCATTTCTGTTTGAGCGCCGCCAGATAGCCGCGCGGCAGTTCCAATATGCCGCCGCTCGACAGGATCGGCTCGGCGACGAACGCTGCCAGGCTCCCCATCGACTGGCTGTCGACGAGGTCGAAGGCATCGTCGAGTTCGGTGCGCCAATCGAGCGAGCCGTCGGCATTCCTGAAGCGCGGCCGAAAACTGTTAGGGGCGGGGATGGCCAGCGACCCGACCGTGGCCGGACCGTAGCCCTTGCGGCCGGCGCTGTAGGTCGCTGACGCCGCAGCACCCGTCATGCCGTGCCAGCTCTTCGAGAAGGCAACAACCTCGTGCTTGCCGGTCACCAGCTTGGCCATGCGGATCGCGGCTTCATTGGACTCGGCGCCCGTCGAAAGCAGCATGACCCGGTCGAGTCCTGGCGCCAGTGCCGCAAGGCGTTCGGCAAGCTCGACCACCGGTCGCGACAGCATGCCGCTGAAGAGATGCGCGACCTCCGCGACCTGGCGGGTCACCGTCGAAACGATCCTGGGGTGGGAATGGCCGAGCAGCGCGCTCATCTGGCCGGAGGTGAAGTCGAGGATCGGCCTGTCGTCGGCATCGTAGACGAACGAGCCGGCGGCACGCTCGATGATGGCGGGCTCGAAGCTGCCGCCATATCGTATCAAATGCTTCTGCGCCGCAGCCCAGAATTCCCGATCCGCATTTTTCGACATGCCGCAGCTCCATAAAAACCACTGAGGAGGAAAAATAGCCGATGGCGCGGGTGCAGTAAAATTGATAGTAATCGGATTCCGATATCAGCGGAATTGATATGCAGGCTCCACTCGATCTCAAGCTGCTGACGACCTTCGTGCGTGCGGCGCATTCGGGAACGCTGAGCGCGGTGGCCATACAGGTCGGGCGCACACAGTCGGCCGTGACCATGCAGATACAACGACTCGAGGAGGCGCTGGGCCAAAACCTGTTTCACCGCAGCGGCAGCGGGGTGCGGCTCACCGGCAGCGGCGAGCGGTTCCTCGCCTATGCCGAGCGCATTCTCAAAATCCATGATGAAGCGATCTCGGCGCTGTCCGACAAGGGCCTGCACGGCTCGATCATTTTCGGCAGCCCGGAAGATTATCTGAGCGCCTTCTTTCCCGCCCTCCTGAAGAGTTTCGGCACGACGTATCCCGATGTCGAGATCAAGGTGGTCTCAGCGCCGACCGTCGAATTGCGGACGCTGCTCAACGCACGCCAGATCGACCTGGCACTGGTTTCGAATGCGCACGACGCAGAAGGCGTCGTGCGCACGGAAAGTCTCGTCTGGGTCGGCAGCAAACCGGCGCTCGACCTCTACGATTTTGGCGACACGGTGCCGCTGGCGCTGTCGGCGTCGAACGCTGTCGACCACAGAGCGGCGTGCGAGGCCATGGCCCGCGCCCGGCTGCGCTACAAAATCGCCTACGCCAGCAACAGCCTTGCCGGGTTGATCGCGGTGGCGCGGTCGGGTCTCGCCATCAGCGTGATGGCACAGGAGGCGGTGCCATCCGACCTGTATATTCTGCCGCTGCCGCCACTGCCGCGCCTTGGCATTCTGATTGCCTTTGCCGACACCGAGCGGTCGCCTGCGGTGGAGGCGTTTGCCAATCACATCCGCGGCGTTCTTCCGTTACTTTGACAGGCTGGCCGGTCGGGGAGGCGACCGGCCAGTTCCCGGCCGTGGCCTCAGCCTGCCGCCAATTGCGGCCGGCTTGCCGTCAAAGCCATCCTCAACGCCGCCAGGCAGCCGACAATGCCGAGCGGCACGAAGGCGAGGAACAGCCAGCCGGCGACGCTGGCCGCCGCATCGCGGTTCAGCCCTGCGGAGAAGCCGCTGGCATTGGCGATGATGCCGGCGACAGCAGCGCCGACGGCGTAGCCGATGCGCTGCATGGTCGGCACGGCGGCCGAGGCAATCGTCTGCTCGCCATCGCGAGCCGAGGCGACGATGATCCGCGTCAGGAACGGCCAGGTGACCCCGAAACCACCGCCTTGCAGCAGGGCGCAGACCAGGATCAGCGGGATCGACCCCGACGGGATCGACCAGGCGAAACCGGCGAGGCCGAATGCAATCATCAGCGCGCCGATGACGATGATTTGCCGTTCGCGCTCCAGCGGCGCATTGGCGACGGCAATCGACAAGATCGACCAGGCGATCGATTCGGCGGCGATGATGTAGCCGGTGGTCAGGATCGGGATGCCGTGCAGCGTGGTCAGCAGCAGTGGCCCGTAGATCGAGAAGGAGACCGTCGCAACCGAAAAGGCGGCAACCACAGTCATGCCGCTGCCGACCGGCGAGCGCCACGAAAACAGCTGCGAGGGAAACAGCCGCGAGCGCGGCTTCATGGCGTCGACGAATACGAACAGCGCCAGTCCGGCGAGGCCGAGGATGAGCAGCAGCGACGAGCGCAGCAGGGCGACGTCGACGCCAGCGGTGGCGATCAGCACGACGGCGATGGCGAGACAGCCAAGTGCGGCATAAGGGAAGGGCGGCGAGGTGCCGGCGGCGGCTTGTGGCTTTGTCGCTTCCGGCGTGTTCAGCACGATGAAACTCGCCAGCGCCATGGCGATGCCGCCGAGCACGAAGACGCCGAAGGCCCAGCGCCAGGACAACAGCTCGACCATGATGGCGCCGAGCATCGGGCCGCTGAAGGCGGCGACACCCCAGATCGCTGACATGATGCCGAAAAGCTGCGGCCAGATGTTGCGGTCAAACAGCCGTTCGACCGAGACGAAGGCCAGCGATACAAGCGCGCCGCCGCCGAGACCCTCGACCAGGCGGCCGGCGAGAAACACCGGCATGGACGGAGCGGTGGCACAGATCAGCGCGCCGGCGGCATAGAGCAGAGCGGCGACTGTCACATTGGAGCGCAGCGCGACATAGCTGACCATGCGCCCGGCGGCAGCACCGGCGACGATGGCGCCGAGCTCATAGACCGCCAGCGACCAGCCGACAAACTGAACGCCGGCGAGGTCGCCGACCATGGCCGGCATCACCGTCGCCACCATCGTCTCGTTGGTGGCGTGCAGCAGGATGCCGAGGCTGATGAAGCAGAAGCGCGCGAGGTCGCCGCTTGCCCACAAGGCCCGCCAGTCGACTTTGTTGCTGGTGATTTCAGTCATTCTTTTTACCCTGCCTTGCATATCTCTATGTCGGCGCACGGCACCAGAAGCCAGAGGGGCTTTCCTGCGGGTCCATGCGCGCTGTTTCAGTCAGGGCAGGCTTCTAAAACCTCAACCGTGGTTGAGTTCAAGCGACTTTTTTCGCCCTTACCTCGCCGGTCAGTTCTCGGTGCTGCGCAGCTGGAACTGGCTGACGCCGATGGCGATGTTGATGCCGGTCTGCGTCTGCAGGCTGAGCGGCTGCAAGGTAAAGGCCTGCGAGGAGCCGCCGACCAGGAGATTGGCGCCGGTGCCGACCGCCGCCGTCACTTCGGCGCTGGCGCCGACATAGTCGCCGGCCAGCGCGCCAGGGGCATAGATGTTCTTCAGCGGCGTCAGCACCAGCCACTGCATGACAGTCTGCTTGGTGGTGCCGATATCCAACCCGTATTTGTTGACTGCGCCGAAATAGGCTTCCGGCGAAAAGCTCTTGTCGGCCGGGGTGAAGGTGCAGCTCAGATCCTTGCTGGAGCCGAAGATGAAGCCGGTGCCGCCGCCGATGGCGCAATCGAGCACGCCGAGTTCGAGGCCTTGGTCCTGCGCTTGAGCCTGTCCTGCCCAGGCGATGGCGATGATGGCGGCGGCGGCGATGGTCTTCAGCACGGCGGTTCCCACAAAAAGCATACGGCGCGAAACAGTATACTGTTCCGCGCCGTGCGTAGAGGGATCAGCCGATCCTGATTTGCCGATACTTACTTGAACGAGTGGATCAGCTCCAGCGAGGTCACCGCCACCGCCACGTTGACGCCGGTCTGGGCCTGGACGCTGAGCGGCTCCAGCACAAAGGCGCCGTCCAGCCCGCCGACCAGCAGGTTGGCGCCGCCGCCGGTCACCACGCTCGCCTCGGCGTTGACGCCGTAATAATGGCCGGCAAGGTCGCCCTCGTCATGGCCGCGGGTGGCGGCCAGAACAGCCCACACCAACTGGCCCTGATGCGTCTGGCCGACATCGACGCCGAGCTTGGAGATCATGCCGGTATACTGCTCAGCCGGCCCATGATGGTAGGGGCGGAAGGTGCAGGACACGCCCTTGTTCGACGTGACGACGTAGCCGACGCCACCGTCGATGGTGCAATCGAGCGTGCCGAGTTGAAGCTTGCCGGCGCTGGCGGGAACGGCAAGCAGCGTCGTGGCGAGCGCTGCGGCGCAGCCGAGTTTCTTGATCATGGGTCAGTCCTTTCGAAGAATGCCTTCAACAACGGTTGAACGGCCCGGAGCGTTCCGTTGAAAACTTGGCGCGATCAAGGCAAGGGTTAACGCTTTGCCCTCGGTGGTTAAGATTGAGTGATGGCGTGTTGGCCAGAGAACTCGGTGGGGCCACAGGCGCCCGAGCGCAGACCAGGCCTTGTCCAGCGGGCCTGGGTCCGGCAAATCGATCAGCACCGTGCCGTGGAATTCCTCGGGGTACCGCCGGTAAAAGTCGATGTCGTTGACGATCTGCCGGCCGCGAAGGGCGCGGCGCATATCCGGATGCGGCTTCAGCGGCAAAATGGGCCAGTTGAGCGGCTTTCTCGACCGGCTCGTCAAAATCCTACTCGATGAGAGAGATCGCGATTTTGCTGCGCGGCGCGCTGGGCATCGAACCGGCTGGGTATCAGCCGGCGGTGGCGGTGGCGGTGCGCGACAGGCCGTCCTTGGCCGGCTGGTAGGTCGGGTCGAGGTGAACCGCTTCGCGGTAGGCCTTCGACGCCTTGACCTTGTCGCCGCGGCGCTCGTAGATCAGCGCCTGATTGGACCATGCCTCGGCGTTCTTGCCGTCGAGCTTGATGGCCATGTTGAAGTCGGAGAAGGCGTTGTCCTCGTCATTCATCGCGAGATAGGACAGGCCGCGGCCGTTATAGGGTTCTGCGGCATCCGGCGCCAGCGAGATGGCGGTCGAGAAATCCTCGATGGCAAACTTGTGCTGGCCCTGGCTCTGATAGATCAGGCCGCGATTGTGGTAGGCGCGGGCGTCGGTCGTGTCGAGCTGGATCGCCTTCTGGAAATCGTTGAAGGCCTGCTGGGTCTGGCCCGCCTTGCGATAGAGATTGCCGCGGCCGATATAGGCGGCGTCATAATTGCCGTTGATCTGGATCGAGCGGTTGTAGTCGGCAAGGGCGGCTGCCTGGTTGCCGAGGAAGCGCTGGATCAGCGCCCGGTTCGAATAGGCCTGGTAGAAATTCGGATTGAGCTGGATGGCGGTGTCGAAGTCCTTCAGCGCCGCCTGATACTGGCCGCCACGGCCATAGGCCGAGCCGCGCACATTGTAGCCTTCGGGATCCTGGGGATTGCGCTGGATAACCGCCGACAGCGAGGAGATGTTCTCGCTCGAGCCTTGCGCCTTGTCGATGTTGTTGAACTCGCCGGTCGGGACGCTCTGGCAGCTGGCAAGCACCAGGCCGGAGATCAGGGCTGCCGTCAGGGCGAAACCGCGCATTGTGGTTCTGCGCTCTACGCTGATTGCGTTCATGTCTGCTGCCCTGTCCTCACTTCAGTCGCGTCGCTCAGTCCAGGTCCCCCTCCGGGCCGGGTCCACAGATTGTCGTAACAAAATCTAGAGCGTCGTTTGCGCGTTCAAGGGAACGCCCTTCATTCTAACAAAAAGGCGGCGCTCTAAACAAAAAGGTGGCGGCGATTCCGCATCGCGCCACCTCAAATTATCCTTCGAAAAGGACGAAAAATTGGCGTCAGAACCGCGGCGGGCGCGGAGCACCACCAGGACCACCGGCGGCCCCGGCAGCAACCGGGCGCGGCGTCATCGGTAGCAGGCCTTCGCGCTGAGCGCGCTTGCGGGCCAGCTTGCGGGCGCGGCGAACGGCTTCAGCCTTTTCACGGGCGCGCTTCTCGGAGGGCTTCTCGTAGTGGCCGCGCATCTTCATTTCGCGGAAAATGCCTTCACGCTGCATCTTCTTCTTGAGAGCGCGAAGCGCCTGATCAACGTTATTGTCGCGGACGAGTACCTGCACGGGCAATCCTGTCTTTCGGGTTTGATATCAACAGGCAAGCGGCCATAGCCACATGCCTCCGCAGCGATTTACACCACGAATTGTGGCGGCTGATAGCAGAATCAGGCCCCGCTGTCCACACTCGAAATGAAGAGCGCTTGCCAATTTGCCACGGTCGCCCCGAGATAGGGCGCCCACTAGGCGCTGGCCAGGTGCAGTCGCGCGAAATCCTCGAAGAATTCGCCGTAGTCGCAGGTGATTTCCTCGCCGGCTGATATATCGCGGGTGGCGGTGGCGCCGCCATATTGCGAGAAATCCGTGTTCGGCCGCTCGGCATGGTTCATGAAGCGGCCATTGTCGACCTCATAGACCATGAAGCCGGGACGGTCGGGGCTCGGATAGGCGTAGCGGTCGAGCAATTCGCGGAGGTGCGGCGGGGCCGCCTCGTATGTGTCCATCGGGATCAACCGGTCGAAATCCGGATCGAGCCGCCAGATCGAGGCGCCCTTCCTGATCGGCTCGGCGGCAAAGACGCCGACGCCTTCGATTGCGCTCTGCGCGATATAGGTTCTGATCAGCAGCATGTCCGTCCTCGAAGTCCTCACTCGAAACCGAATCGCCAAATCGCGTGGAAAAAGCAAGGCCGGTTTCGGGCTCTATGGCTGATCGGTGCAGGCTGTGACCGCGAAATGCTTCACGTCCGGGTGATCGAGATGCCGCCATCGGCAAACAGCGCCGATCCGGTGGTGAAGCTCGAAGCATCCGAGGCCAGAAAGAGCGCCGCGCGGGCGATCTCTTCCGGGCGTGCCATCCGCTTCAGCGCATGCAGGCCTTCGACGAAAGCCACCACTTCGGGTCCGGCATCAGGCGCGTTGATGACGCTTGCTGGCGTGTCGGTGCCGCCCGGCACCAGCGCGTTGACCCGCACGCCCTTGGCGCCATATTCGGCGGCGAGTGTCTGTGTCAGCCCGATCAGCCCGGCCTTGCTGGCGGCATAGCTGGTCATACCGGGCATGCCGACGGTGTGGCCGACAAACGTGGAGGTGAAGATCAGCGATCCGCCGCCACGCTCGACCATCGCCGGCACCTGGTATTTGGCGCCGAGAAAGGCGCTGGTCAGGTTGGTGTCGAGCGTTTCGCGCCAGCCCTTGAGCGACAGGTCCGAAATCGGACCCATTGGGCCGACGGCGCCGACATTGTTGAAGGCGATGTCGAGCCCGCCGAATTTTTCGATGGCCAGATCGACAAGGGCCTTTGCGTAGGCCTCGTCGCGGACATCGCCGGCAAGTGCGATTGCGGTGCCGTCGGCTTCACCGATTTCGGCCACCAGCTGCTCGAGCTCGGCCTGGCGGCGGGCGGCGAGGACGACCCTGGCGCCTTCCTCGGCAAAGAGCTTTGCCGTGGCGCAGCCGATGCCGGAACTGGCGCCAGTGACGATGGCGATCTTGTTGGCGAGTGCGAACATGGCTGGCATCCTTTTTCTTCGCGCCAGCGTCGCCGGCGATCGGATGCTTGGTCGCAAATGGGCGGGAGAGCAGCCACCCGAAACCGGCAAAGGCCCTATTGTTTCAGCAACCACGCCAGGCGGTCGAGCGAGAAGGCGTAGCTGACGGCGATCAGCAGAGCCATGACGATGCCCGTCGTCGTATGGCCGGCCGCATGAAATCCTGCCGCGCCGCCGAACAGGATGATGAGTTCCAGCACCAGCCTGACAGCGCCCGGCACCAGCACCGGTGCGCGACCCGAGCGGCTCGGGTCATCGGGCACGGCGAGGGTGCCCCACAACACGGCCGCAACGAGCGGCAGTCCCAGAGCGAGGATCCAGCGCAACCGTCCGTCCGACAGGTTCCAGCCAGCCATGCCGACGCCGAGCAGGGCGGTAAGCTCGAGCAGAAAACGCAGTATCAGGTTCCACCAGGCGTTGCCCATCGTCGTCCTCCGAATCCTCATGCGATGGGAGTGTGGCCGAAGGCGCCGCCGCGAACCAGCTTTGATCCACCTGATGTCGCGGCGCAAAACGGCAAGCGCCGTCGCAAACAGCGCAAGGGTGGCAGCGCTGTTTCGCTAGTGATACACCTCGCGCGCCGGGGCCGAGTGAATGCCCTGCCGCCATTTGCGAGGCTGGAACGTTGAAAAAATATTCGGTATTCGCCATCGCCCGCGAGGCCATGCGCGGCCATAAGGGCTGGGAGGAACAATGGTCCTCGCCGGAGCCGAACAAGGAATACGACGTCATCATCGTCGGCGCCGGCGGCCATGGCCTGGCCACCGCCTATTATCTCGCCACCGTGCACGGCATCACCAATGTCGCGGTGCTGGAAAAGGGCTGGCTCGGCGGCGGCAACACCGGCCGCAACACCACCATCATCCGGTCCAACTATCTCTATGACGAGAGCGCGGGCATTTACGACCATGCGCTTAAGCTGTGGGATGGGCTCTCCCAGGAGCTCAACTACAACGTCATGTATTCGGCGCGCGGCGTCATGATGCTGGCGCACAATGTGCACGACATCCAGGTGCTGAAGCGCCATGTCCACGCCAATCGCCTCAACGGCATCGACAATGAATGGCTGACGCCGGAGCAGGCGAAGGAATTCTGCCCGCCGCTCAACATTTCCAAGCAGGCGCGGTATCCCGTGGTCGGCGCTGCGCTTCAGCGTCGCGGCGGCACGGCGCGCCATGACGCGGTTGCCTGGGGCTATGCGCGCGGCGCTTCGGCGCGCGGCGTCCACATCATCCAGAATTGCGAGGTCACCGGCGTCAAGCGCGCCGCCAATGGCGCGGTCATGGGTGTCGACACCACGCGCGGCTTCATTGGCGCGAAAAAGGTCGGCGTGGTTGCCGCCGGCCACTCCTCCGTGATCATGAACATGGCCGGCGTGCGCATGCCGCTGGAGAGCTATCCGCTGCAGGCGCTGGTGTCGGAGCCGGTCAAGCCGGTGGTGCCCTGCGTGGTGATGTCGAACACGGTGCACGCCTACATCTCGCAGTCCGACAAGGGCGAGCTGGTGATCGGCGCCGGAACCGACCAGTATGTCTCCTATTCGCAGACCGGCGGCCTGCACATCTTGCAGCATACACTGGACGCCATCTGCGAGATGTTCCCGATCTTCACCCGCATGAAGATGCTGCGCTCGTGGGGCGGCATTGTCGACGTCACGCCCGACCGCTCGCCGATCCTGGCCAAGACGCCGGTGCCTGGCCTCTACGTCAATTGCGGCTGGGGCACGGGTGGCTTCAAGGCGACGCCCGGTTCGGGTCATGTCTTTGCCCACACCATAGCCAAGGACGATCCGCACCCGATCAACGCGCCCTTCACCATCGAGCGCTTCCGCACCGGCCGCCTCATCGACGAGGCAGCGGCGGCGGCGGTGGCGCACTGATGATGGCGGAGCTGGCTGTCGCCATGCCGCTGGTGCTGGCGGGGGAACAGGACCTGTTCCACCTTCCGTCACCGGAAGAGGTCCGCACGCAGCCGATCAGCCGCGCCGGCAACGAGGCCAGTTGGCCGTTTTCGATCGACGCCGGCATTCTGGCTTGCGTGTGGAGCGGTGGCCAGAAGGTGGTCATCTTCATGGAGAACAGGCCTTCCGATCTCGGCGAGGACGACACATTCGAGCCACGCAGCGTCATCGTGACGACCGATCCGTTTCAGCTCACGATCGGCAACATCGCGTATCGCGAGCTGTTTCGCCCCGCCGCAAGCGTCGAGGAGCGCATTCGGCTCGTCGCGCCATTTGCGGCGATGGGCCAAAGGCTTTGCAACCAACCTGCCGGCGCGCATGTCGGCCACGGCGAATTGTAGGAACGAACAACAATGCTTCTCATCCGCTGCCCCTATTGCGAGGAAGAGCGCCCGGAGCTCGAGTTCCGCAACGCCGGCGAAGCGCATATCGCGCGCTCGGCCAACATGGCGGGCGAGAGTGACGACGACTTCGAAAAGTTCTTCTTCATCCGCTCGAACCCCAAGGGCATCATCTATGAGCGCTGGCGCCACATCCATGGTTGCGCGCGGTTCTTCAACGCGGTGCGCGATACCGTCACCGACAAGTTCGTCATGACCTACAAAGCCGGCGAGCCGAAGCCGTCCAAGCTTCCGGGAGCTGTGAAATGAGCGGCGCCTTCCGTATCCCGAGCGCCGGCCGCCTCAGCCAGGCCAAGACCGCGCGCTTCAGCTTCGACGGCCAGTCCTATACCGGCATCGAGGGCGACACGCTGGCTTCGGCGCTGCTGGCCAATGGCGTGCATCTGGTCGGCCGCTCGTTCAAATACCACCGGCCGCGCGGCTTTCTGTCGGCCGGGGCGGAAGAGCCGAATGCGCTGGTCCAAATCGAGCGCGACGCGGCGCGCAAGGCGCCCAACATCCGCGCCACGGTGCAGGAGCTCTATGATGGGCTCGTCGCGAGCTCGCAGAACCGCTGGCCCTCGCTTGCCTTCGACGTCGGCGCGGTCAACGACATTGCATCGCCGCTGTTTTCGGCCGGTTTCTACTACAAGACCTTCATGTGGCCGAAGGCGGCCTGGAAGAGCCTGTACGAGCCCAAGATCCGCGCCGCGGCCGGTCTTGGTGTTTCGCCTGACAAGCCCGACCCCGATCATTATTCGTCGCGCTATGCGCATTGCGATGTGCTGGTGCTGGGCGGTGGTGCGGCTGGTATCGCGGCAGCCTTAGCTGCAGCCGAAACCGGCGCCCGTGTCATCCTCGCCGACGAGCACGCGGATTTCGGCGGCAGCCTGCGCTTCGAGACCGGCGCGAAGATCGACGGCCAGGACGGCTATGGCTGGGCGCAAGCGGCGATCGCGAAGCTCAAGGGCATGGACAATGTCCGTGTGCTCTCGCGCACCACGGCGTTCGGCTATTACGCGCAGAATTTCGTCGGCCTGGTCGAGCGCGTCAGCGACCATCTGCAAAGCCCTGGCCACGATCTGCCGCGCGAGCGGCTGTGGCAGGTCCGCGCCAAGCGCGTGGTGCTGGCGACAGGCTCCATCGAACGCCACATGGTGTTTGCCGACAATGACCGCCCCGGCATCATGCTGGCCTCGGCGGCGCGCATCTATCTCAATCATTATGGCGTCGCGGTCGGCAAAAATGTCGGCGTCTACACCGCCAATGACTCGGCTTACGCGGCGGCGATCGACCTGAAGAAGGCGGGCGTCAACATCGCGGCGATCGTCGATCTGCGCGACCATCCGACCGGGCCGGTGATCGACGAGGCGCGGGCGCTCGGCATCGAGATCAATTTCGGCCGCGCGGTGATCCGCGCCGGCGGCAAATTGCGCGTGACCTCGATGACCGTACAGCCGAAGAACGGCGGCGGCGAGCGCACCATTCCCGTTGACGCGATCCTGATGTCGGCCGGCTGGACGCCGTCGGTGCATCTGTTCTCGCAGTCGCGCGGCAAGGTCGCCTTCAACGACGAGACCAAGCGCTTCGTGCCCGGAATTTATGCGCAGGACTGCGTCTCGGTCGGCGCCTGCAACGGCACGGACGGGCTGTCGGCGTCGATCGACGAAGCCTATGCGGCCGGCGCCAAGGCGGCGAAAGACGCCGGCGCGAAAACCGCGAAGGGCACGAAGCCAAAGGTCGACGCGTCGGAAAGCTGGTCGCGCGGCATGCTGGGGGCAGCGCCCGGCGCCGGGCCGGACAAGACGGTCAAGGCTTTCGTCGATTTCCAGAACGACGTCACCGCCAAGGACATCCGTCAGGCGGTGCATGAAGGCATGCGCTCGATCGAGCACGTCAAGCGCTTCACCACCAACGGCATGGCGACCGACCAGGGCAAGACCTCCAACATGCACGGCCTGGCGATTGCCGCCGAGACGCTGGGCAAGCCGATCCCGGAGGTCGGCCTGACCACCTTCCGCGCGCCCTATACGCCGGTGACCTTCGGCGCGATCGTCAGCCATGCACGCGGGCCGTTGTTCGACCCGACGCGAAAGACCGCGATCCACCCCTGGGCCGAGGCGCATGGTGCGGTGTTCGAGGATGTCGGGCAGTGGAAGCGCGCCTGGTATTTCCCCAAAGCGGGCGAAGACATGCATGCCGCGGTCGATCGCGAATGCGTCGCAGTGCGCACCAATGCCGGCCTGTTCGACGCCTCGACGCTGGGCAAGATCGAAGTCGTCGGGCCGGATGCGGCGAAGTTCATGGAGCTGCTCTACACCAACCCATGGGAGAAGCTGGAACCCGGCCGCTGCCGCTATGGCATCATGCTGCGCGAGGACGGTTTCATCTATGATGACGGCGTCGTCGGCCGCTTGGCGCCGGACCGCTTCCATGTGACGACGACGACGGGCGGCGCGCCGCGCGTCATGAACCACATGGAGGATTATCTCCAGACCGAATTCCCGCATCTGAATGTCTGGCTGACCTCGATCACCGAGCAATGGGCGGTGATCGCGGTGCAGGGGCCAAAGTCGCGCGACATCATTGCGCCGCTGGTCGAAGGCATCGATATGTCGGATGGGGCGCTGCCGCATATGTCGGTGCGCGAGGGCAAGATCTGCGGCGTGCCGACCAGGCTGTTCCGCATGTCGTTCACCGGTGAGCGCGGCTTCGAAGTCAACGTGCCGGCCGACTATGGCCAGGCGGTCTGGGAAGCGCTGTGGGCCGAGGGCCAGAAGCATGGCGCCACTGCTTACGGCACCGAGGCCATGCACGTGCTGCGCGCCGAAAAAGGCTACATCATCGTCGGCCAGGACACAGACGGCACGGTGACGCCGAACGATGCCGGGCTCGACTGGGCGGTCGGCAAGAAGAAGACCGACTTCGTCGGCATCCGTGGTCTGACGCGGCCGGATCTGGTCGCCAAGGGCCGCAAGCAACTTGTCGGCTTGAAAACCAAGGACCCGAAGGTGGTGCTGGAGGAAGGCGCGCAGATCGTCGCCGATCCAAAGCAGGCGATCCCGATGAAGATGATCGGCCACGTCACGTCCAGCTACTGGTCGCAAAATTGCGGCCGCTCCATCGCGTTGGCGCTGGTCGCCGGCGGGCGCGACCGGATGGGCGAGACGCTCTACGTTCCGATGCCGAACGGGGTGATCGAAGTGGAGATTACCGGGATGGTGTTCTTCGACGAGACGGGAGGGCGCCTCAATGGCTAAGGCTGCTGTGAAAGCAAACGCATCCTCGGCCGAGCGCCGCCCGGCCCGGGCCGGGCGCAGCGTCTCGGCGAGAAACGTCAAGGTCGAGGTGCTGCCGCCGGCGGAGCGCATGTCGCTGCGTGCGCCGGAGGCTTCCGTCGCCGCGCTGTCAAAGGCGCTCGGACTGACCTTGTCGAAGAGCCCGAAGACCTCGGCTTCGAAGGCCGGCCGCACGGCGCTGTGGCTCGGACCGGACGAATGGTTTCTGATCGACGAGGCTGGCAAGGATCTTTTGGCCGACTGCGCCAAGGTATCCGCGCTGCATTCGGCGGTCGGCATCTCGCATCGCAATGTCGCCTTCGCCGTCACTGGGCCGGCGGCTGCGGCGGCGATCAACGCCGGCTGCCCGCAGGACCTGTCACTCGAGGCCTTTCCGGTAGGCGCGGCGTCGCGCACCATTCTTGGCAAATGCGAGATATTGCTGTTGCGCACGGCGGACGACGCCTTCCGGGTCGAATGCTGGCGTTCCTTCTCGGACTATGTCTTTACTTTCCTGTCGGAGGCAGCCAGCGACGCGGCGGCGTAGGAACGTTTGACGCGTACGCTCGTTCTGCTTGCGCCTGTCGAGGGAGAATGCCTATGCCGTCGAAATCCGCGCCGAAGTCGCCGAGGAAAAGCGCCGCGGTGCGCTCGCTGGAGCATGAGCGGCATCACGAGGCGAATGCCGAAGAGGAACTCGAGGAAGGTCTCGAGGACACGTTCCCGGCCAGCGATCCGGTGTCGATCACCGCGACCTCCATTTCCGGCGCGCCGGCAAGACCGGGCAAGGCCAAGACCGTGCCAAGGCGCAAACCGCGCAAGAAATAATCTCTCGCCTGCGCCCAGGCTTGAGTTAAGGAAAACCCCGGCCTGCGCCGAGGAAAAACGGGCGGCCGGGATTATCCTGCCGCCCTTAGCCGTTGTGCTGTTTGGTGGTCGAGCTTAATCAACTCAGAATGTGCTCGGCACGATCCACGGGTTGATCTCGATGCCGAGGCGCGGGCCCTTGGCCTTGACGTCGGACTTTTCGACCGAGCCGGTCACGCTGCAATCGAGCTTGGCATGGGTCGTGGTGTCGACGCAGGTGGCAGCCGGGGCCTGCTTGGGCGAAACATTGTTGCTGCCGGCAAAAGCCGAACCGGAAAGCGCCAGCACGGCGGCGAGGGCGAGAAGGGTCTTGTTCATGTCAGTCTCCATCGGCAAATTGTTTTCGTACGTGTACGATACAGCGTACAAATACGTCCGAGGAAACCGGTTTTCAAGTCAGAAGACGTACATGTACGACAATTTTTTTTTGAACGCCGAAAATCGCGGCGTACCGACACAGCTGAAGCTGTCAGGCCGGATGTTCAATTGGACGGGTGGGGGATATCCAGGTGGTCAGCAGTTGACCGGGGTCTTGGTCAGCGGCGGCACGTCCTGCGTGGTGAGCGAGGCAAGGGTGGAATCGCACATCCGCTTCACGAAAGCCTGCGGATCGCCAAAGGGGTAGAACGGAAAGGTGATCAGCAACGAGATGGTGCCGTGGCCGACCGCCCACAGCATGGTGGCAATGGCACGCGCATCGCCGTGCAATTTGCCAGCGGCGACGCAGGCCTCGACCCTGGAGATGAGCGCTTTCATCGCCGGGTTGCCGTCTTCCATGTCCTCATAGCTTCTGCCCTCCGGCAGCTTGGTCTTTTCAGTCATGAAGACGGTGCGGTATTCGTTGGGGTTGCCGAGCCCAAAGGCGGCATACTCGGTCATCACCGCCTTCAGCGCCTCGATCGGGTCGTCGGAGGGATGCGCCTCGATGTTGCGGGCAAGTGTTTCGAACGCATCCTCGGCCAGCGCAAACAGGATGTCCTGCTTGTCGGCGAAGTAGGAATAGACCGACATCGGGGCGTAGCCGACCCGGTTGGCCAGCTTGCGGATCGTCAGGCCTTCATAGCCCTCTTCCTTGACGAGCTTGTGGGCTGCGTCGAGCAGCTCGGAACGCAGTTCGGCCTTTTGTTTTTCGCGGCGTTTCTGGACGCTCAGCGGCACGTGAGTCTGCCTTCATGTGGTGGGGTGTTGGCTAAATTATATACGCTGTACGAAAACGGACAAGGGCGCGGTAGGTTCCCATGCGGCAATGGTTACCAAATCTGGGGTTACCAAATCTGGGGTTGTCAAATCGCGCCGACACCGCCATCCACGGCCAGCGTGTGGCCGGTCATGAAGGAATTGGCGGGGTCAGCGGCAAACAGGATGGCTGACACAACCTCGTCCACTTCGGCCACCCGCTTCATCGGCACGCCGCGTGTCAGCTCGGCCAGGGCTTCGGCCTCCGGCGCGCCGGAGATGCGCACGAAGCTGTCGACCATGGCCGTTCGCGTGTGCGCCGGGCAGACGGCATTGATGCGTATGCCCTTGGTTGCGTATTCGGCCGCAGCCGACTTGGTCAGCCCGACGACGCCATGCTTGGCGGCGGCATAGACCGACAGTTTCGGCGCGCCGACCAGCCCGGCAACCGAGGCGATGTTGACGATGGCGCCGCCTTTCCCGTCCGATTTGAACTGCCGCTCCATCTGCGGGATCTGGTGCTTCATGGCATAGAAGACGCCGAGCAGGTCGATCTCCAGCACGCGGCGCGCCTCGTCGGAGGCGACTTGCGGCAGGCGCACGAAACTCTGGACGATGCCGGCATTGTTGATGGCGATGTCCAGCCGGCCGAATTTGTCCGCCGCCAGTCTCACCAGATCCTCGGACAGCTTTTCGTCCGCTATGTTGCCGGCAAGGATGGCAGTCTCTGCCCGCAGCGAGCCGGCAAGATCGGCCAGCGCCTTGTCGTCGATGTCGGAAAGCACAAGGCGGGCGCCTTCAGCGGCGAAACCTTTCGCGGCACCCCGGCCGAGGCCGCCGGCCGCGCCGGTAATCAGCACGGTCGCTCCATCGAAACGGCCCATTACGTCTCCTTGTCGATCAGTTTGGCGGCGAGGTGCGACAGCAGCTTCACCGCCTCGCCATAGGTCTTGGCCTTCTCGGGATTGGAGGCGTTGCCGTCGAGCGCCCGTTTGTAGACGCCTTGGCAGATGGCCGCCAAACGGAAGAAGGAGAAGGCGAGGAAGAAGCCCCAATTGTCGATGCCGGCCAGCCCGCGTCGCCGGCAATAGGCGGCGACATAGGCTTCCTCCGAAGGCAGGCCGAGGACGGCGCGGTCAATGCCGCCAAGGCCGCGAAAGCCCGAGGCATGCGGCAGGCGCCATTGCATGCACTGATAGGCGATGTCGGCGAAGGGGTGGCCGAGTGTCGACAGTTCCCAGTCGAGCACCGCCAGCACCTTTGGCTCACTGGCTGCAAAGATCATGTTGTCCAGCCGGTAGTCGCCATGCACCAGCGAGACACGGCCGTCATCGGTCGGCATATGCGCCTCCAGCCAGGCGATCAGCCGGTCCATGTCGGACACAGTGCCGGTCTCGGAGGCGCGATACTGGCTGCTCCAGCGCGCCAATTGGCGTTCGAAGTAATTGCCCGGCCGGCCGAAATCGCCGAGCCCGACGGCTTCGACATCGACATCGTGCAGCGCCGCCAGCGTGGCGTTCATGGCATCGTAGAGGGCGGCGCGCTCATCGTTGCCGGCGGCTTCCGGCACGGCCGGATCCCAGAAGATGCGGCCGTCGAGGAACTCCATGACGTAGAACATGCGGCCGATCGGCGAGTCCTCGCCCGACAGATGAAGCATTCTCGGCACCGGCACGGCGGTGCCGGCAAGCGCCTTCATCACGGTGAATTCGCGGTCGACCTGGTGTGCCGATTTCAGCAGTTGCCCCGGCGGCTTGGCGCGCAGCACATAGCGGCCGCTGGCGGCGGTCAGCAGATAGGTCGGGTTCGACTGGCCGGATTTGAATTTTTCGATGGAATGAAGCCCGGCGAAACCCGGTATGTGCGCCTCGAGATAGGGCGCAAGTGCTGTCTGATCCAGCGCATTGGCGCCGCCGCTCATGCGGTCTCCGGCTCACGCTCGATCAGTGTCAGTGTCAGCCAGCGCGCGGTCAGCGCCGGCTTCTTCGAGCCCTCGATCTCGATGGTCACGTCATGCGCCGTCTGCACCCAGCCGGATGGCCGGACCTTGACGTCGGCCAGCACGAAACGGGTGCGGATGCGCGAACCGGTCTTCACCGGCGCCAGGAAGCGCAGCGAATCGAAACCGTGGTTGACGCCCATCTTGCCCTTTTCCAGCGGCGGCATGGTCTCGAAGGTCATCGCCGAGAGCAGCGACAGCGACAGAAAGCCATGAGCGATGGTGCCGCCGAACGGCGTCTCGCGCTTTGCCCGCTCGGGGTCGCAATGGATGAACTGGTGGTCGTCGGTGGCGTCGGCGAACTGGTCGATCATGGTCTGCGTGACCACGCGCCAGGGTGAGACACCGACTTCCTTGCCGACGCTGGCCAAAAGCACATCGAGACTGATCGGTTCCACTGCGATTCCTCCACTTGCCGCCGACCGCGGCTCATTCCTTGAACAGTGTCAGCCCATGCTGCACCGACTGCCCGCCGTCGATCGGCAGGATGGCGCCGGTGACATAGGAGCCGGCACGGCTGCACAAATAGAGCGTTGCGCCGCCAATGTCATCCGCTACGCCAATACGGCCGATGGGGACATGGCTGCCGACATGTCTGGCCTTTTCCTCGGTGCCGGTGGCAAAGGCGGTCATGCGGCTCTGGAAGGGGCCGGGAGCGAAGGCGTTGACGGTGATGCGCCGCGCCGCAAGCTCGATCGCCAGCGTGCGCGTCAGATGGTGAACGGCGCCCTTGGACGCCGTGTAGGAGTAGGCATCGTCGGCCAGCGGCTGCGTGCCCATCACCGAGCCAAGGTTGATGACGCGGGCCGGATCGGCGTCGCTGGCTGCGGCGTCGAGCAGCGGCAGCAATTCGCGCGTCAGGTGGAAGACAGCGGTGACGTTGACGGCGAACACCTTGGCCCAGCCGTGGTAGGGAAAATCCTCGAGCGAGGCGCCCCAGGATGTACCGGCATTGTTGACGAGGATGTGCAGCTTGTCGGTGCGCGCCTTGACCTCGGCGACCAGCGCGGCAATGCCGGCCTCGGTGGAGACGTCACCGGCGAAGCCTTCGGCGCGGCCGGAGGCACCGAGCCCGTTCAACTCGGCCGCGACCTTGATGCAATCCTCGCCCTTGCGCGAGGCGATCATCACGGTGGCGCCGGCCTGGACCAAAGCGGTCGCGACCATGCGGCCGATGCCGGTCGCGGCACCTGTGACCAGTGCCGTCTTGCCAGCGACGGTAAACAGTTCGTCGAGATAGCTCATCACGATCCTCCGCCTCTCCCTTGCCGTCTGGCAAACAGTTCGCGTTGACAAGGCTATCCGAAGTACGGTCATCCTTGCCACGGATAAATGTCCAGCCATCATGGAGGTTAGCGAGCGATGAGCGACATGACTCTCGGCATGACCGAGCGGCTGAAGCCGATCCACGCCCGCGTCGCCGCCATGGTGCGCGACGAGATCATGCCGCTCGACCATGAATTTCTGAGCGAGGTCGGCAAGGCCGGCGACCGCTGGGTCTACACAGCGCGGCAGACCGAAATTCTCGAAGGGTTGAAGAACAAGGCCAGGGAGCGCGGCCTGTGGAATTTCTGGCTGACCGGCTCCGAGCGTGGCTATGGGCTCTCGACCGTCGAGTATGCCTATCTCGCCGAGGAGATGGGCAAGGCGCATCTCGGCGCCGAGACCTTCAACTGCTCGGCACCCGACACCGGTAATATGGAGGTGCTGGAGCGCTACGGTTCGGCCGATCACAAGCAGGCGTGGCTGGCACCGCTGCTCGAAGGCAGGATTCGCTCGGCCTATCTGATGACCGAGCCGGATGTCGCCTCCTCCGACGCCACCAACATCGCCATGCGCTGCGAACGGCAAGGCGACGACTATGTTCTGAACGGCGAGAAATGGTGGGCGTCCGGCGCCGGCGATCCGCGCTGCGCCATCTATATCGTCATGGTCCGAACCGGCAGCACGGCCGAGCCGCAGCATCGCCGCCATTCGATGATCCTGGTGCCGTCCGACACAAAGGGGGTGACAAAACTTCGGCCGATGCACGTCTATGGCGACGACGACGCGCCGCATGGTCACATGCATCTTCGCTTCGACAATGTCAGGGTGCCGGCCTCCAACCTGATCCTCGGCGAGGGCAGGGGCTTCGAGATCGCGCAAGGCAGGCTCGGGCCCGGCCGCATCCACCACTGCATGCGCGCCATCGGCCAGGCCGAAATGGCGCTGGAGATGCTGTGCCAGCGCTCCGTCCGGCGCGAGGCGTTCGGCCAACCCTTGGCGAAGCTCGGCGCCAATTTCGACATCATTGCCGAATGCCGCATGGAGATCGAGATGGCGCGGTTGCTCTGCCTGAAAGCGGCGTGGATGATCGATCAGGGCGATGCGCGTGCCGCCGCCCCCTGGATCAGCCAGATCAAGGTCATTGCACCGCGCGTCGCGCTCAAGGTCACCGACGAGGCCGTGCAGATGTTCGGCGCGCAAGGCATCAGCCAGGACACGCCGCTGGCGCGCTCGTGGACGCATCTGAGAACCCTGCGCCTCGCCGATGGACCCGACGCGGTGCACCGCCGGCAAGTGGCGCGGACCGAGCTCAGGAAATACACGCAGGAAAAGGTGTGACGGCATGAAAGCCATCATCGCCCGCGATTTCGCTCCGCTCGACCAGCTCGTCTATGGCGACTGGCCGGAGCCGGAGGCCAAAGGCAATACGGTCGTCATCGAGGCCGAGGCGATCGGCGTCAACTATCCCGACGGCCTGCTGGTTCAGGGCCTCTACCAGATGAAGCCGCCGCTGCCCTTCGTGCCCGGCATGGAGGTCGCGGGACGGGTGATCGCTGTCGGGCCGGGCGTGAAATCGGTCAAGGTCGGCGACCGCGCCGCCGCACTCTCGACCCATGGCAGCTATGCCGAACGGGTGGGTGCCGCCGAACCCTTCGTCATGCCGCTGCCGCCTGATATGCCCGCCACTGATGCCTGCGCGCTGCTGGCCGGCTACGGCACGTCGCATTATGCGCTGAAGCAGCGCGGGGAGCTTAGGGGAGGCGAGACGCTCTGCGTGCTGGGCGCGGCCGGTGCCACCGGTATTGCCGCCATCCAGATCGGCAAGGCGCTTGGCGCGCGAGTCATCGGTGTCGCCTCGTCGGAGGAAAAGCGCCGCATTGCCGCCGAAGCCGGCGCCGATATCGCACTCGGCTACGACAATCTCAAGGAGGCGCTGAAAGAGGTCACCGGCGGCAAGGGCGTCGATGTCGGCTTCGATCCGGTCGGCGGCGAAACCTTCGACGTGCTCGCCCGCTCGATGGCGTGGAACGGCCGCCTGCTGGTCATCGGCTTTGCCTCGGGCACCATCCCGCAATTCCCGGTCAACCTGGCGCTGGTCAAGGGCTTTTCGGTCGTTGGCGTGTTCTGGGGCGCGTTCACCGCCAAGGAGCCGCGTGTCTACGCCGACAATATGAAGGAGCTTGTCGGCTGGTATCTCGCCGGCAAGGTCCGGCCGGTGATCGAAGGCACGTATCCGCTGGCCGACGCCGCCGCTGTGCTGACACGCGTGCTGGGCCGCGGCGCATCCGGCAAGCTCATCCTCAAACCTTAAGGAGCCCCGCCATGGCCATCCCCTCCGAAATGAAAGCGCTGCTGCTCACCGGCGACGGCTATACCAGGACGCCGACTGGCAGCGTGCTGGAGGCGATGGAGCCTTATCTTACGCCGGGCAGCATCGGCGTGCCGGCGCCCGGACCGAGCCAGGTGCTGATCAAGGTCAGCCTCGCTTCGATCAATCCGTCCGACGTTGCCTTCATCAAGGGCCAGTACGGCCAGCCGCGGGTAAAAGGCCAGCCGGCCGGTTTCGAGGGCGTCGGCACGGTCGTTGCCAGTGGCGACGAGCCCTATGCCAAAAGCCTCATCGGCAAGCGCATCGCCTTTGCCACCGGCGTCACAAACTGGGGCTCGTGGGCAGAATATGCGGTCGCCGAAGCTGCCGGTTGCATCCCGCTGCTCGACACGGTTCGCGACGAGGACGGTGCGGCGTTGATCGTCAATCCACTGACGGCGCTCGCCATGTTCGACATCGTCAAGGAGGCCGGCGAAAAAGCCTTCATCATGACCGCCGGCGCCAGCCAGCTGTGCAAGCTGATCGCGGGGCTGGCCAAGGAGGAAGGGTATCGGCCGATCGTCACCGTTCGCCGTGAAGAGCAGATCCCGCTCTTGAAGGAGATCGGTGCCGCGCATGTGCTCAACGAGAAGGCGCCTGATTTCAGGGCGGCGCTGCGCGAGGTGGTCAAGGCCGAACAGCCGTGCATTTTCCTCGACGCGGTGACCGGGCCGCTGGCGTCGGCCATCTTCGACGCCATGCCGAAGCGCTCGCGTTGGATCATCTATGGCCGGCTCGACCCCGACACGACTGTCATCCGCGAGCCCGGCCAACTGATCTTCCAGCACAAGCACATTGAGGGATTCTGGCTGGTCGAATGGATGCGACAGTTCCGCGACAGACGCGGCCCGGCCATCATGGAAGCGCAGAAGCGCTTTTCCGACGGGCGCTGGTCGACGGATGTGACGGCAGTGCTGCCGCTGGACGAGGCGATGGCGAAGGTGCCGCTCGAACTGGCCAAGCCGAACGGGAAGGTGTTTTTGAAGCCGTGACGCTCTTACCCTCCCCCTTGTGGGGAGGGTCGGCCCGCAAAGCGGGTCGGGGTGGGGGTCTGGCTCGGATGGCCGAAATGATCTCTCCGACGGTTGGCGCTGCACCCCCACCCCGGACCTGCGGTCCGACCCTCCCCACAAGGGGGAGGGTGAGGGGCGCTACTCCGCCGGCTCCACATTCGTATACGCCGCTTCCTCCAGCTCGCGCTTGAGCCTTGCCTCCTCATGCGTCTTCGGCGTGACGAAGCGGCCGAGCAGGAGATAGGCGACCGGGGTTAGGAACAGCGTCGAGACGGTGGCGAGGCCAAGGCCGCCGACGATGACCCAGCCGAGCGCGATGCGCGCCTCGGCGCCGGCGCCGGCGGCCAGCACCAGCGGCACGCCGCCAAGGATGGTGCAGATCATTGTCATCATCACCGGACGCAGGCGGATGATCGAGGCCTGCTCGATCGCTTCGCGCACGCCGAGCCCCCGGTCGCGCAACTGGTTGGCGAATTCGACGATGAGGATGCCGTTCTTGGCCATGACGCCGACCAAAAGCACCAGGCCAATCTGGCTGTAGGCGTTGAGGCTGGTGCCGGACAGCAGCAGCGCAAAAATCGCGCAGGCAAGGCCGAGCGGTACCGTCGCCATGATGATGACGGCGCTGACGAAGCTTTCGAACTGGGCGGCAAGCACCAGAAGGATGATCACCAGCGCGAAGCCGAAGATGGTGACCATGGCGCTGTTTGTTTCGCCCAGCGTCGCGGCTTCGGCCAGCGGCAGGATGCGGCCGCCCGGCGGCAGCAGCGGCGTGGCGATCTGCTCGGCGACGCCGAGCGCATCGCCGAGCGCGAAATTGCCGGCGAGATTAGAGGTGATCGCCACCGAGGGCTGCTGCTGTTCGCGCGTCAGCGACGGCGGCACGGCGCGCTCGGTCAGCGTGGCGATGGTCGACATCGGCACGAAGCGGCCGTCGGCGGTCTTCAGGAAGATGTTTTCGAGATCGGTCGGATCGTTGATCGGGTTGGTGGTCGAGACCAGCTTCACGCCGTAGCTGCGGTCGGCGATGTAGACGTCGACGACATCATTGCCGTCGAGCATCGCCTGCAGCGTGTTGGCGAGCCCGGTGATGTCGATGCCGAGGTCGGAGGCGCGCTCGCGGTCGATGGCCACGGCAAGTTGCGGCTGCGTCGGGTCGACGGAAAGGCGCGGGTTCTGGAAGCGTGGGTCGGCCTGCATCTGGGCGATGATCTTTACCGCGGCGCCGCCCAGCGCCTTGCGGTCGTTGCCGACCAGCGCGAATTGCAGGCCGTTGCCGGCGCCTCTGATGCCGAGGCTGTTGGCCTGCACCGGGAAGATGCGCACGGATGGCACCTGCCGGGTCAGCTGGGTGATCTCGGCCATGATCTCCTGCTGGCTGCGCGCGCGTTCGTCCCATGGCGCTAGCGTCATCACCATGAAGCCTGAGTTATAGGCGCCGTTCTGGCCGGCATTTTCGAAGGTGGAGACGATCTCGCCGGAATCGCGCAGCGGCTGGATCAGCCGCTCGATCTTCTGCATCTGCTGAGCGGTGTAATCGAGGCTGACGCCTTGCGGCGCGTTGATGCGCAAAAGCACGACGGCGCGGTCCTCGCTCGGCGTCAGCTCCTGGCGGATGGTACCGAACAGAGTGAAGGCGGTGGCGGCGAACAGCACCGCGACCAGAAGCACGATCCACGGCGCGCCGAGGCAGGCATGCAGGCCGCGCTTGTAGGCTGAATTCAGCGCACCGCCGATGCGGGCGCCAGTGCCGTGGCCGCCTTCGTGATGGAGCGATGCGCCGGTCAGCATGCGCGACGCCAGCATCGGACACAGCGTCAGCGCTACCACGCAGGAGAGCAGCACCGACATGGCGAGCACGAAGCCGAATTCGCGAAACAGGCCGCCGGTCTGTCCGGGCAGGAAGGAGATCGGCACGAAGACGGCGACCAGCGTCAGCGTCGTGGCGATGACAGCAAAAAACACTTCCTGGGCGCCGAGCACGGCGGCAGCGCGGGGACCCATGCCTTCGTTGCGCCGTCGCACGATGTTTTCCAGAACGACGATGGCGTCGTCGACGACCAGGCCTGTCGCCAGCACCAGCGCCAGCAAGGTCAGGATGTTGATCGAAAAGCCGGCGAGATAGATGGCGGCGATGGTGCCGATCATGGCGACCGGCATCGACAGGCCGGGGATCAGCGTCGCGCGCCAGTCGAGCAGGAAGATGTAGATGACGATCAGCACCATCGAGATCGACAGGCCGAGCGCGATCTCGACCTCGTGCACGGCGCCGTTGACGAAGACGGCGTCGTCGCTGGTGATCTTGATCGACATGCCCTTGGGCAGGTTTTCCTGCAGCGTGGCGACGGCCGCCTTCACGCCGGTGGAAATATCCAGCGTGTTCGATTCCGCCTGGCGGATGATGCCAAGGCCGATGCCGGTCTTGCCGTCGGAGCGCAATGAGGTCTGGCCGATGTCGGGGCCGAGCGTGACGGTGGCGACGTCGCGGATGCGCGTCGTGCCGCCGATGATGATGTTTTCGAACTCTTCCGGCGTCGTCACATCGGCTGTGGTGCGAACGATCAAGTCCTGGTTGGTGGTGGTGATCGAACCGGCCAGCGAATCGAAGGCCACAGAGCCAAGTGCCGCCCTCAAATCGGCGACGGTGAAGCCTAGGCTCGCCAGCTTGTTCTGGTCGACATCGATGCGGAAGATTTTGTCGCGATCACCATAGACCTGGACGTCGGCGACGCCCGGCACGGCGGCCAGTTCGTCCTCGATCTGGTCCTGGACGATCACCGTCATGTCCTGCACCGACATGCTATCGGAGGTGACGGCCAGCCGCATCACCGGATCGGAGTTGGCGTCGGCCTTGACGATGCGCGGCGGATCGGCGGTGTCCGGCATCTGGTTGGCGACACGGCCGACGGCGTCGCGCACATCGGAGGCGGCGACGTTCAGATCGACGCCGTCATTGAACTCGATGGTGACGCGGCTCTGGCCGAAGGAGGAGGTCGACGAGATCGACTTGACGCCGGAGACACGCGCGACCGCGCCCTCGATGGTGTCGGTCAGCTCACGGTCGACCGTTTCGGCGGCAGCTCCTTCGAACGCCGTCGACACCGTGACGACGGCGCGGTCGACATCGGGCAGTTCGCGGATCTCGACGCCGTAGAAGGCGGCAAGACCGGCAACGGCAATCAGCGTGTTGAGCACGAAGGCCATGACCGGCCTGCGGATGAAGAGCGCGGTGAAGCCGGTTTCGCTGGCGGCGTTGGCGGGTCCGGTCATGAGCCTTCGGCGGCGTTGGCGGCACGCTGGCCGGCGATGCGGACCTCACCGCCTTCGCTGACGCTCTGCGTGCCTTCGGTGACCACCATGTCGCCATCCTCGATCTCAGCGTCGATCAGCACGGTCTCGGTGTTGCGCTGGATGATGCGCACGGGAACGCGTCTGGCCTTGCCATCCGCGATTTGCCAGACATAGGCGCCGTCGGAGCCCCACAGGATCGCCAGCGGACTGACCGCCGGATAGGTGTCGCCGGCAAAGCGCATGGTGATACCGAACGACATGCCGGCGCGCAGCGAGTCCGCCGGATTGGCGATCGCCGCCTTGACCAGAAGGGTGCGGCTCTTGTCGTCGATATGATTGTCGATGGCCGACACCGTGCCGGTATAGGCTTTGCTCGGATTGGCGATCGGTGTCGCCGTCAGCTGCGCGCCGACCTTGACGGCGGCGGCAAAGCGCTCCGGCACCAGGAACTCGACCAGGATGGAAGAGCGATCGTCGAGCGTGGCGATCGCCGACTGGCTGGTCACATAATTGCCGGCCGATATCGGCAGGATGCCGACCGTGCCGGCGATGGGTGCTACGATCGAGCGTCGCTGCAAGGCGAGTTCGGCATCGCTGAGCGCCAGTTTGGCGCCGGCAAGCACCACTTCGGCATCGGCGACGGCAACAGGTGTTGCGGCATTGGAGGCCCTCAGCGATTTCACCCGCTCGAGTTTGGCCTGGGCATCCTGCAAAGCGAGCTTGGCGCGATCCTGGGAGATCACCTCGGTTTCGGAATCGAGGACGGCGATGATCTGTCCCTTGTCGACACGGGTGCCGGACTGGACGAGAAATTCAACGAGACGGCCCGAACTGTAAGGGTTGACTGTCACCGAAGCGTTGGCACGGCCTGTTCCGATCGCCTGCAGGCGATCGTTGATGGTTGCGGTGCCCGCCGGCAAGACAGCGACATTGGCCGGCCGCCCGGCGGCGTTGCGGCCGCCTGCCTGTTTCGTCGTGTCGACTGCGCCGGTCGTGGCGGGTGCCGAGGCATAGGCCCAGTCGATGCCCCAGCGTGCCAGAACCTCCGGCGCGCCGGGGAAGAAGCGCGCCCAGGCGGCTGCGGCCGCGACCAGGACCACAAGCGCAAAAACAATCTGTTTCCAGGCGGCCATCGGCACTCCGGTTGGCAAAACGTCTTCCGGTTTCCCCAAGCAAAAAACACGCAGCGACGCACCCGGTACGTGCGAAGCCACGGCAATATCAGGGCTTTATGGCAATTCTGCCGCGGCCATGCACATTAAATCTGCGTAACGTTGCGCGCTTGAGGCCGGGAATGAGGCTGTCAGCGCAGTCCTTCCAGATCACGGATGCGCTTGGCGCTGTCGGCCTCAAGTTGCCTGGTGACGGCGCCGATCAGCGTCTCGGCGACGACGAACAATGCCGCCGAGGAATCCCAGGCCGAAGGCACCGCGGTGCGTCCGGCGATGACATGGCGGGCGAAGCGGGCGATCGGCGACAGCCACTGGTCGGTGAATAGCACGATCTGCACGCCGCGCTGATGCGCCGTCTCGGCAAAGCGCACCAGGCTGTCCTGGTAGCGCCGTATGTCGAAGATCACCAGCACGTCGCGCTTGCCCATGTCGATCAGCCGGTCGCGCCAGATGCTTTCCTGGCCAGCAAGGTGGTAGACATCGGGCTGGATGATGGCGAGATGGGCGGCCATGTAGCGCGCCAGTGGATCGGTGAAACGGCCGCCGATCAGGAAGGTCTTGCCGCGCCGCTCGGCAAGCCTGGCGGCGATATCGGCAAGCTGCCTGTCGGAGAGATGCCGGAAGGTCTCGCGCATGTTTTCCAGCGTCGCTTCCAGCATCGGCGATATCGCACCGCTTGGGGACGCCGGGTTGAGCGTGCGCGATGCGGGCGACTGCAATTGCGCCGCCAGCTCGTCCTGCAACGCCGACTGGAATTCGGGATAGTTCTGGAACCCCAGCCTGGAGACAAAGCGCAGGATCGTCGGTGACGATACGCCGGCGGCAGCCGAGAACTCGGCGACCGTCTTCAGCCCGATCAGCGGATAATTGGCAATCAGTGTCTGCGCGGCACGGCGCTCACCGGCCGGCATCGTGCCGATGCGGTCCGAAATCAGTTCGGCAATGCTGGAAATCATGGTTTTCCCCACCCTTGGCCCTGTCTACACCGCTTCCCCGAAATCGCGTTTGACAAAGCCGGATAAACTGTATGAAATCATCCACAGGGACGCAATAAGGCAAAATACGTAACATAAGATACGGCGCTCCCAGGGGACGACAGTATGGAGAGAGCACGGCCCGCCAGCCTTGCATCGTCTGATACCGTAGGGGTGACGAACCCCGGCGGGTCCAGCCCTTTCGTGCTGACCTGCGACCACGCTTCCAATTTCCTGCCGGCTGAATTCGGCACGCTGGGCCTGCCCGCCGAAGATCTTTCCCGCCACATCGCTTGGGACCCGGGCGCGTTGCCGGTCGCCAGCCGCATGGCTGAAGCGCTCGATGCGACGCTCATCGAAACACGGATCTCGCGCCTCATCGTCGACTGCAACCGTCCGCTCGATGCGCCCGACCTGGTGCCGCCAATCAGCGAGACGACGATCATTCCCGGCAATGCCGGCCTGTCGGACAGTGAACGCGCCGAGCGCATCGCCCTGTCGTGGCGACCGTTCCATGACACGATCGCCAACATCATCGACGACCGGCTGGCGCGCGGGCAGGAGATGCGGCTGGTGTCGGTGCATTCGTTCACCCCGGTCTACAAGGGCAGGAACCGGCCCTGGCATATCGGCATCATCCATGATGACGACCGCCGGCTGGCGTCGCCGCTGATAGCGGCGCTGCAGCGTCTCGCCGGCGTCACCGTCGGCATCAATGAACCCTATTCGCCGGCCGACCGCGTGTATTTCACTTTGGAGCGCCATGCGCGCTCGCGCGGCCTTGCCTGCGCAATGATCGAAATCCGCAATGACGAAATATCCGGCGAGACCGGGCAGCGGAAATGGGCGGATCTGCTCACAGGCATTTTTCTGGATCTGGAGCCCGAGGCGGCCAGGGGCTCTCGACAACGTGCAATGGGAAAGTCAGTTCAATCGGCCAGCTAAGAACTTAAAAAGGGGACAAAAATGTCAGCGCAAGACTACACGGAAGTCGACAAGAAGGAGGATCTGAAGGTCCTCCACGGAATGGGCTATGCCCAGGAATTGTCGCGAAGCATGAGTCGCTTCTCGAATTTTGCCATCTCGTTCTCGATTATCTGCATCCTCTCGGGTGGTATCAATTCCTTCGCCCAGGCCACGTCGTCGATCGGCGGCGCCGGCGCCGGCATCGGCTGGATCGTCGGCTGTGCCGTCTCCGGATTTTTCGCGCTCGCCATGGCGCAGATCGCTTCGGCTTTTCCGACCGCCGGCGGTCTCTATCATTGGGCGTCCATTCTGGGGAACCGATTCACCGGCTGGCTCACCGCCTGGCTCAACCTGCTCGGCCTGATCACCGTGCTCGGCGCGATCAATATCGGCACTGCTTTCTTCTTTGTCGGAACGTTCGGCAGCTGGTTCGGCATCACCGGCACGCCGGGCGAGATCGTAGGGTTCGTCGCCTTCATCACCGTGCTGCAGGCGCTGTGCAACCATTTCGGCATCAAGCTGACCGCCATGCTGACGGACGCTTCCGGATTCATCATCCTCGGAACGACAGCGGTACTGATCGTGGCTTGCCTGGTGTTTGCTCCGGCGATCGACATCACGCGGCTGTGGACCTTCACCAACTATTCGGGTGACGCAGGTGGTGGTGTGTTCCCGCAGACCGATTCCATGAGCTACCTCTTCCTGCTGTGCCTGCTTCTGCCGGTCTACACCATCACCGGATATGATGCGTCGGCCCACACGTCGGAAGAGACGCTGAAGGCGGCGCACTCCGTTCCGCGAGCGATCGTCTCGTCCGTGGTCTGGTCCTCGCTAATCGGCTGGGTGATGCTGTGCGCCATCGTTCTGGCGATCCCGGATCTGGCGGCAGGCGCCAAGCAGGGCTGGACCGTGTTCTTCGCAACCATGGACGCGATCCTGCCGGTATGGCTGAAGGAACTGCTTTATCTGGGAATCCTGATAGCCCAGTTCCTGTGCGGTCTCGCCACGGTGACTTCGGCCTCGCGCATGCTGTTTGCCTTCTCTCGCGACGGCGGCATGCCGGTCGGCTCGGCCTCGCTGGCGAAGGTCAGCCCGACCTGGCGCACACCCGTCCATGCGATCTGGACGGCTGCGGCCCTCGAGATCATCTATGTCTTTCTTGCCCAGTTCATTTCGATCGGCGGCACCAACATCTACACCATCGTGGTTAACTCGACGCTGGTGTTCCTGTTCCTATCTTTCATCATTCCGATCGTGCTCGGCATGCTGGCTTTCGGGACGGCGAAATGGCCTAACCCGGGCCCGTGGAATCTCGGCGCCGGGCTGTTCAAGCTGTTTTGCATCCTGTCGGTTATCGGCATGGTGATCATTTTCTACATCGCCATCCAGCCGCCGAACGACAAGGTGCTCTACATCACCTTGGCCTTCATTGTGCTGACCGCCGTGCTTTGGTTTGGTTTCGAGAACCGCCGCTTCCAGGGCCCGCCGATCGGCGATCAGATAGCCAAGCGCCAGGCAGCAATCGCGGCTGCCGAGGTGGCGATAGGCGAGGCCGGCCACTGACACTCCCTATCATGACCATGGCCGGCCTCACGCCGGCCGTGGCTTCATTTACCCCTCAATCGACCAGCGCTGGAGTGCCAAAGGAATGGCCGGAAATTTCTCGTTCGATCAGTTGAAGAAAGCGGTCTCCAATGGCGAGATCGACACTGTGCTCGCCTGCATCGTCGACCTGCAGGGGCGGCTCGCGGGCAAGCGGTTCCTGGCGCAGTATTTCGTCGATTCCGCCCATGACGAGACGCACGGCTGCAACTATCTCCTGGCCGCCGACATCGATATGGAGCCGGTGCCGGGCTACAAGGCGGCAAGCTGGTCGAAGGGCTATGGCGACTTCGTCATGAAGCCGGATCTCGCGACGCTGCGCCGCATTCCGTGGCTGGAAAAGACGGCGCTGGTGATCTGCGACGTGCTCGACCACCACACCCATGACGACCTGCCGCACTCGCCGCGTGCGATCCTGAAGAAGCAGGTCAAGCGGCTCACCGAGCGCGGCTATATCGGCTATTTCGCCTCCGAACTCGAATTCTATCTGTTCAACGAGACCTATGATTCCGCCCGCAAGAAGCACTGGCAGGGTCTCGACACCGCTTCGCCCTATATTGGCGACTACCAGATCGGCATCACCACCAAGGAAGAAGGCGTCATGCGCCGGCTTCGCAACGAGATGGAGGCTGCCGGCATCCCGATCGAAAACTCCAAGGGCGAATGGGGTCCGGGCCAGGAAGAGATCAATGTGCGCTATGCCGAGGCGCTCGACATGGCCGACCGCCACGTCATCCTGAAGAACGGCGCCAAGGAAATCGCCGAGTCCGAAGGCAAGTCGATTTCCTTCATGTCGAAGTACAATTATGGGCTCGCCGGCAATTCCAGCCACATCCACAATTCGCTGTGGAGCGCCGACGGCAAGGCGCCGCTGTTCTTCGACAAAAAGGCGGACTGGACTTTGTCGACGCTCGGCCAGCAATGGGCGGCCGGTCAGCTGAAATACGCCAAGGAGTTCACCTGGTTCCTGGCACCCTACATCAACTCCTACAAGCGCTTCCAGGCCGGCACCTTCGCGCCGACCAAGATCATGTGGAGCGAGGACAACCGCACCGCCGGCTTCCGGCTGTGCGGTGAGGGCACCAAGGGCATCCGCATGGAATGCCGCATCGGTGGCGCCGATCTGAACCCCTACCTCGCCTTCGCGGCGTTGATTGCCGCCGGCCTTGCCGGCATCGATGAAAAGCTGGAACTGCAAAAGCCATTCGTCGGCGACGCCTACCAGGCCTCGCGCCTGCCGGAGATCCCAAAGACCCTGCGCGATGCCACCGAGACGTTGGCCAAGTCGAAGATGCTGAAGCAGGCGCTCGGCGAGGATGTGCTCGAACATTACGTCCACACCGCAAAGTGGGAACAGTTCGAATACGACCGCCGCATTACGGATTGGGAACTGCACAGGGGGTTCGAGCGGTATTAGGGTAGCCCGCGAAACGTCGGCGCTGCCCCTCACCCTTACCCTCTCCCCATGAAGAACGGGGAGAGGGGGCGTCGACGCGGAGCTTTCCCTCTCCCCGTCGCTATACGGGGAGAAGGTGCCGGCAGGCGGATGAGGGGCAGCCAGATGATTTTCGATTTTAAAGAAAGTGCGAGGACTTAAACGATGACCGAAACGGTCAAACTCAAATCCCCCATCGATGGCTCGATCTATGCGGAGCGGCCGATCGCGACCGACCAGGCGATCAATGCCGCGGTCGAGCGCGCCAAGGCGGCGCAGGAGAAGTGGGCGCTGACACCGATCGTAGAGCGCGGCAAATATATGCTGGCGATGCTCGAAGCGTTGGTCGCGATGACCGACGAGATCGTGCCGGAGATCGCCTGGCAGATGGGACGGCCGGTGCGCTATGGCGGCGAGTTCGGCGGCGTTAGGGAACGCACCAACTACATGGTCGAGATCGCTGAGGCTGCACTCAAATCCGTGCCGGCATCCAATCCGAAGGACGGCTTCCGCCGCTATGTGAAGAAGGATCCGCTTGGCGTCGTCATGGTGATCGCGCCTTGGAACTATCCTTATCTGACGGCGGTCAACACTATCGTGCCGGCGCTGATGGCCGGCAACACGGTCATCCTCAAGCACGCCGCGCAGACGCTGCTGGTCGGCGAACGTTTTCAGCAGGCGTTCGACAAGCTGGGCCTGCCCAAGGGCGTGTTCCAGAATGTCGTGCTCAACCATGCCCAGACCGAGAAGCTGCTCGGCTCCGGCAAGATCGACCATGTCAACTTCACCGGCTCGGTCGGTGGCGGCCGCGCCATCGAGAAGGCGGCGGCCGGCACCTTCATGACTCTCGGCCTTGAACTCGGCGGCAAGGACCCGGCCTATGTGCTGCCCGACGCCAAACTCGACCATGCGGTGGCCAATCTGGTCGACGGCGCCTTCTACAATTCCGGCCAGTGCTGCTGCGGCATCGAGCGCGTCTATGTCCACGAGAAGGTCTATGACCAGTTCGTTGAAGGCTTCATCGCCGAAACGAAAAACTATGTCGTCGGTAATCCGCTGGAGCAGGCGACGACAATGGGGCCGATGGCGCAGGCGCGCTTTGCCGACCTGATCCGCGAGCAGAAGGCCGAGGCGCTGCGCAAGGGCGCGGTGGCGCATATCAATATGAAGGTGGCTAACGATAAAGCCGGCTCGCCCTACCTGGCGCCGGAAGTGCTTACCAGTGTCGACCACCAGATGAGCGTCATGCGCGAGGAGAGCTTTGGTCCGATCGTCGGCATCATGAAGGTGCGTAACGATGAAGAGGCGATCGCGCTGATGAATGACAGCCCCTACGGGCTGACTGCTTCGATCTGGACCGGCGACATCGAGCATGCGGTGGCGATCGGCGACCGCGTCGAGACCGGCACCGTCTTCATGAACCGCTGCGACTATCTCGATCCGGCGCTTGTCTGGACCGGCGTCAAGGACACCGGCAAGGGTGTCGCCCTTTCGGCGCTCGGCTACGACAATCTGACCCGGCCGAAATCCTTCCATCTGCGCGAAACCATCTGACTTTTCGAAAGACAAGACATGTCCAAGCTGATCTCCAAATGGAACTACCCGACCACCGTCCGCTTCGGCGCCGGGCGCATCAAGGAATTGCCAGACGTGCTGGCCGCCACCGGCATCAAGCGGCCACTCTTCGTCACCGATCCGGGGTTGGCCAAACTGCCTGTTGTCGCTTCGACCCTAAAGATCCTCGACGACGCCAAGGTGCCCTATGGCGTGTTTTCCGAGGTGAAGCCGAACCCGGTCGATTCCAACCTGACCGCCGGCATCGCCGTGTTCAAGAAAGGCAAGCATGACGGCGTCATCGCCTTCGGTGGTGGCTCGGCGCTCGATCTCGGCAAGCTGATCGCTTTCCAGGCCGGGCAGACGCGGCCGGTCTGGGACTTCGAGGATGTCGGCGACTGGTGGACGCGCGCCAATTCGGATGCCATCGCGCCGATCATTGCCGTGCCGACCACGGCCGGCACCGGCTCGGAAGTCGGCCGCGCCGGCGTCATCACCAATGAGGCGACGCACACCAAGAAGGTCATCTTCCATCCGAAACTTTTGCCGGCAATCGTCATTGCCGACCCGGAACTGTCGGTCGGCATGCCCGGTTTCATCACCGCCGGCACCGGCATGGATGCACTCGCCCACTGTCTCGAAGCCTATTGCGCGCCGGGCTATCATCCGATGGCTGACGGCATTGCCGTCGAAGGTATCCGCCTGGTGTTCGAGAACCTGCCCAAGGCCTATGCCAACGGCAAGGACCTGGTCGCCCGTGCCCATATGATGAGCGCGGCCGCCATGGGCGCCGCCGCCTTCCAGAAGGGGCTTGGCGCAATCCATTCGCTGTCGCACCCGATCGGCGCGCTCTACGACACCCATCACGGCATGACCAATGCGGTGTTCATGCCTTACGTGCTTGCCTTCAACCGGGACTCGATCGAGGAGCGCATCGCCCGGCTCGCCGCCTATTGCGGCATCAAGGGCGGCTTTGACGGCTTCGCTAGGGCGATCATCAAACTGCGCAAGGAGCTCAAGGTGCCGCATGCGCTGCCCGGCCTGATCAAGGGGCTCGACATGGACAAGAAGCGCAAGGGGCTGATCGCCGATATGGCGGTGGTCGATCCGACCGCCGGCGGCAATCCGGTCAAGCTGACCAAGAAGGCGGCGCTGACGCTGCTCGAAAATGCCATTGCCGGCACTGTCTGAGGCGGACTGCGACGCCGGAAAGTTAATCTGGAAAACGAGGGGAAAGGAAAGGGCAAGGGAGCAAGGGACAAGGCGATAACCATTAGCCGGAAAATTAAGTGCGGGCTAATTGCTACAGCCTGTTAAAAAGAGTTAACTTTTTGTGCGCCGGGGGCCAGTTTCAAAAAGCTTTCATCTGGCTGTCACATGAAAAAGATACCGCATCGCAGGCGTCCAGCGACGCCAGTTCAACGGAGAGAACACATGTTCAAGTTCACGGGGAAAGTGCTTTCCCTATCGGCCGTCGCCCTCATGGCGACCTCTGCTATCTCGTCGGCCCAGTCCATGGATGAACTGGTTGCCGCGGCAAAGAAGGAAGGCCAGCTCACCACCATCGCGCTGCCGCATGACTGGTGTGGCTATGGCGCCGTGATCGACGGCTTCAAGGCGAAGTATCCGGAAATCACCGTCAACGAGCTCAACCCCGACGCCGGATCCGGCGACGAAGTCGAGGCGATCAAGGCCAACAAGGACAACAAAGGCCCGCAGGCTCCCGACGTCATCGACGTCGGCCTGTCCTTCGGCCCGACTGCCAAGGCCGACGGCCTTATCCAGGCTTACAAAGTGTCGACCTGGGACTCGATCCCCGACAGTGCCAAGGATGCCGATGGTTTCTGGACCGGCGACTACTACGGCGTGCTGTCCTTCCTGGTGAATAAGGATCTCGTCAAGGAAGCTCCGGCCGACTGGGCCGACTTGCTGAAGCCGGAATTCGCCAACACCGTGGCGCTTGCAGGCGACCCGCGCGCCTCGAACCAGGCCATCCAGGCCGTCTACGCGGCCGGCCTTTCCGGCGGCGCGGCTGCCGGCGAAGCTGCCGGTACCGCCGGCCTCGACTTCTTCAAGAAGCTCAATGCCGCCGGCAATTTCGTGCCGGTCATCGGCAAGCCGGCGACCCTGGCTCAAGGCCAGACGCCGATCCTGGTGACCTGGGACTACAATGCACTTGCCGGTCGCGACACGCTGAAGGGTAATCCGCCCGTCGACGTCGTCGTGCCGAAGACCGGCGTCGTCGCCGGCGTCTACGTGCAGGCTATCAGTGCTTTCGCACCGCATCCGAACGCTGCCAAGCTCTGGCTGGAGTATCTCTACTCCGACGAAGGCCAGATCGGCTGGCTGAAGGGCTATTGCCACCCGATCCGCTTCAACGATCTTGCCAAGAACGGCAAGCTCCCGGCGGACGTGATGGCCAAGCTGCCGCCGGCTGAGGCTTACGCTGCGGCGGTGTTCCCGACGCTGGACGAGCAGGGCAAGGCAAAGGAAGCCGTCACCAAGAACTGGGATGCCGTCGTCGGCGCCAACGTCAAGTAAGGCTTGAAGCCAACCGGGGGGCCTCGCGGCCGCCCGGTTTTCCTCGGAGACGGTAGCCGGCGCATGACAGATCTCTCGCTTTCCGATCACGCAGTCGCCGGGAAGACCGCGCCGCCCAGCGAGGCGCGCGCATTGCGACTGCCGACGCAATGGCTCGGTGTCGCTCCATTTTTCATCTTCGCAATCATGTTCCTGATCTTGCCCACGCTCTATCTGATGCTGGGCGCATTCCAGAACGATGCCGGCGAATTCACGTTCGAAAACATAGCGGCGCTGGCGCAGCCATCGATTGTCGCCGCCTACTGGATCTCGCTCAAGGTCAGCCTTTCCTCGGCGCTGATCGGTGCCTTCGCAGGTCTCGCCATCGCCATCGCGATCGTGCGCGGCGGCCTGCCGGAGTGGATACGTTCGGCAACGCTAACCTTTTCCGGCGTTGCTTCCAATTTCGCCGGCGTACCACTGGCCTTCGCCTTCCTCGCGACACTCGGACGGCTCGGTCTCGCGACGGTACTTCTGAACACGGTGTTCGGCCTCAACATCTACGCACACGGCTTCAACATCCTGTCGTTCTGGGGCCTGACACTGACCTATGTCTATTTCCAGATCCCGCTGATGGTGGTCATCATCACGCCGGCGATCGACGGTTTGAAGAAGGAATGGGGCGAGGCCGCCGCGACGCTCGGCGCCACCCAGGCGCAATACTGGCGCATGGTGGTGATCCCGGTGATCTGGCCAAGCTTCCTCGGCACGGTCATCCTGCTCTTTGCCAATGCCTTCGGCGCCATCGCCACCGCTTATGCGCTGACCGGCTCCTCCCTCAACATCGTGCCGATCCTGCTCTATGCGCAGATCCGCGGCGACGTGCTGCACAATGCTCATCTCGGCTATGCGATCGCCTTCGGCATGATCGTCATCACCGGGCTCGCTAATGTCTTCTACATCTGGTTCCGGACGCGTTCGGAGAGGTGGCTGAAATGAAGTCTGGCAAATTCTGGGCCTGGGTCGTCTTCGCGCTGGGCGCGGCCTATTTCTTCATTCCGCTGATCGCAACCGTGGAATTTTCCATGCGCATGCGGCGCGGCGCCTATTCCTTCGATGCCTATCAGATCGTGCTTGGCGACCCTCGTTTTCAGGCGACCTTTGGCTACTCGGTGCTCGCCGCCGTCTTCACCATCATTCTCGGCGTGTTGATCGTGGTGCCCGCCGCCTACTGGATTCGGCTGCGCCTGCCGCAACTGCGGCCGATCGTCGAGTTTATCACGTTGCTGCCGCTGGTCATTCCGGCCATCGTCATCGTCTTCGGCTATATCAGGATGTACGGTTCGAATTCGCCGCTGCCGTTCCTGGCGACCGACATGGGTACAAATGCCTTGCTGGTCATCGGTTATGCGATGCTGGCGCTGCCCTACATGTACCGCGCCGTCGATACCGGCCTTCGCACCATTGATGTCAGGACGCTGACGGAAGCGGCGCAGATTCTGGGCGCCGGTTGGGGCACGATCATTGGTCGGGTGATCCTGCCCAATGTGCTGATCGCGGTGTTGTCGGGCGCCTTCCTCACGTTCGCCATCGTCATTGGCGAATTCACCATGGCCAGCCTGCTCAACCGACCCGCCTTCGGCCCCTATCTGCAAAACGTTGGCGCCAACCGCGCTTATGAGCCGGCGGCGCTTGCCATCATCGCCTTCGCCATCACCTGGGGCTGCATGTCGCTGATCCAGATCCTGTCCCGGTTCGCGCCGAGATCGGCGAACCGCCCGAACTGATCGACAAAGCTGATCGAAAGAAAAAGCCATGGCCGAACCATTCCTCTCCATCCAGCATGTGCGAAAATCCTTCGGCGCCACCACTGTGGTCGAGGATTTCAATCTCGATGTCGAACCGGGCGAGTTCGTTTCCTTCCTCGGGCCGTCCGGCTGCGGCAAGACCACCGTTCTGCGAATGGTCGCCGGTTTCGAAGAGCCGAGCGCCGGCAAGATCGTGGTTGGCGGCAAGGACATCACAAGGCTAAAGCCCAACCAGCGCAATGTCGGCATGGTGTTCCAGGCCTATGCGCTGTTCCCGAATTTGACGGTGGCGCAGAACATCGGCTTCGGGCTGAAGGTCGCCGGGATGGCCAAGGCAAATATCGATGCCCGCGTCGCCGAGATGCTCGACATCATCAAGCTGCCGCAGATGGCCGACCGCTATCCCTATCAGCTCTCCGGCGGCCAGCAGCAGCGCATTGCGCTGGCGCGAGCGATCGCGCCGAAGCCGAAGCTTTTGCTGCTTGACGAGCCGCTGTCGGCGCTCGACGCCAAGGTGCGCGTGTCGCTGCGCGAGGAAATCCGTTCCATCCAGAAGAAACTTGGCATCACCACCATCTTCGTCACCCATGACCAGGAAGAGGCGCTGTCGATCTCGGACCGTATCGCGGTGATGTATGGCGGCAAGGCCGAGCAGGTCGGCACGCCGTTCGAGATCTACAATCGCCCGGCAACCAAGTTCGTCGCCAATTTCGTCGGCACGCTGAACGTGCTCGAAGGCAAGGTCACCGATGCCGCGGCCGGCACGGTGCAGGTCAACACGCAGGAGGTCTCGCTCAAGGGCAAGCTCAACGGGTCGAAGTCCGGCGACATGCTGTCTCTGGCGCTGCGGCCGGAGGCGATTTCGCTGGGGCGCCAGCCTGGGCGTGACTCCAGCCTGTCAGGCGAAATTTCCGAAGTGCACTTCCTCGGCTCGGTCATCCGGGTTCGCGTCGGCATCGGCGGTAACACGGTCTCGCTCGACACATTCAACAGCCCGGCAACGCCGCCGCCGGCAGTCGGCGAGAAGGCCGAGATATCGTTCTCGTCGAGCGATATGCTGGTGCTGCACTAGGCTGTGCCGATATTCAGGTGAGGCCGGCCTGCAAATGCCGGGTTACTGCGCTTCCGGTGCTCACGTACCTAAGTACGCTCCGCTCCGGTTCTCGCAACCCAGCATTTTCGACTCGGCCTGACCTGAATCTCGACACATCCTGGCCGGCTCAAAATCAAACCGGCGCTATAAACACCTGCCGTTGGACAATCAACAGCATCTTGCCATCCAGCCACTGCCCACAATGCCGCTTCGCCGCTACGATGGGCCATGGCGCTTTTCGAACTGACCCTTGTCCTGCTTCTGGCCGCCGTCGCGCTGACGGCGCTGTCGCGACGGCTGGAAATTCCCTATCCGTCCCTGCTGGCTCTGGCCGGGGTCGCGATTGCCTTCGTGCCAGGCGCGCCGACGATCGAGATCGACCCGGAACTGGCGCTTGCCCTGTTCATCGCGCCAGTGCTTCTCGATGCCGCCTACGACACGTCGTTGCGCGACCTCAAGCGCTACCGGCTGTCGCTGGCGCTGCTGGCGCTTGGCGCAGTCGTCTTTACCACCGTGGTGGTTGCCTTCGTCGGCTGGAAGATGGCCGGCCTGCCGATCGCGGCGGCCATCGCGCTCGGCGCCATCGTCGCGCCGCCTGATGCAGTGGCGGCGTCTGCCGTGCTCAGCCAGTTCAAGGTGCCGCACCGCATCACCGCCATCCTGCAGGGCGAGAGCCTGCTCAACGATGCCACCGCGCTCTTGATCTACCGGTTGGCGGTTTCGGCGGCGCTCGGCACGATCATGCTGAGCAACGCCATTCCGGTGATCCTGCTGGCAACGATCGGCAGCGTCGTCGCCGGCTATCTGTTCGGCCGTGTCTCGCTGCTGACGCTGGCGCGCATCGAGGACGCGGCGAGCAGCACTGTGGTGCAGTTCGCCGGAACCTTTGCCGTGTGGATCATCGCCGACAAACTCGGCCTCTCCGCCATCATCACCATCGTCGTCTACGCCATCACCATTGCGCGCAGGGCACCCCGCCGCATGTCGGCGCGGCGCCGTGTCAGCACCTATTCGGTCTGGGAGTCGGCGGTGTTCGTGCTCAATGTGCTTGCCTTCGTGCTGATGGGCCTGCAGGCGCGCTCGATCGTCGGCAGGCTTGCCGGCGACGGCCAGGGCGAAGCCTTTCTCTTTGCCGGAACCGTGCTTGTCGTCGTCATCGTGGCGCGCCTGTTCTGGGTGGGGAGTTACGTCGCCATCATCCGATGGCTTGCCCGCCTCGGCAGCCAAGAGGCAAGGCGCGATCTGCCGACATTTGGCGGTGCCGTGCTGGTTGGCTGGTGCGGTATGCGCGGATTGGTGACACTGGTCGTGGCCATTGCCCTGCCGGCCGATTTTCCCCACCGCGACCCGATTGTGCTTGCCGCCTTTGCGGTGGTGCTGGGCACGCTGGTGCTGCAAGGGATGACCCTGAAGCCGCTGCTGCGCTGGATCAACTTCGCCCCGGACAGAACGGTCGACAACGAGGTGGCGCAGGCGCGTGTCGCCGTCATGCAGGCCGCACTCGATGTGCTCAGCCGCAAGACCTCGGCGGCGGCTGCCGTCGTGCGAGAACAGTTTGAAGCTCAGCGCGTGATCGCGGAAAACCCGGACGATGCACAGGCCGCCACCGAATACGACCGGTTGCGCCTCTATGCCATCAACCGCCAGCGCGACACGCTCGAGGAGCTGCGCCGCAACGGCACGATCGGCGACGAGGCCTATCACCGGCTGGAGGAAGAGATCGACTGGGCGGAACTGGCCGCATCGCCGGCGGGCCGGTTCCAGCCGCTGACGACCGACTAGCGCCAATTTCGCGCCGTCGCTTTCCACGGCGCGCCTCGCGGCGTGTTCCGGCCTGCAGAGGATACCGAGCCGAGCGGGAATCGGTGCATGATCGCGCAGCAAGGGCGGGGAGGCTTCTGGCACAAGCCGCTTCCATTGTCGTGCACATTGCAACCAATCCACTGAACCGCTACTGCCATCACCGAAAGTGAGCCGGATAAGCAATGAAGCTGGTCAGCTACAACATCCAGTACGGGTTCGGCAGCGATGGCCGCTACGATCTGACGCGCGCCGCGCGCATTGTCGACGGCGCCGACATCATCGCACTGCAGGAGGTCGAGCGGCACTGGCAGAGGACCAATGAGGACGACCAGCCGGAGATCCTGTCTAGGCTGCTGCCGGACTATCACTGGGTCTACGGCCCGGCCTTCGATATGGACGCCAGCGAGCGGCGCGATGGCCGCATCGTCAACCGCCGCCGGCAGTTCGGCACCATGCTGCTGTCGAAGCTGCCGATCGTCTGGTCGCGGCTGCACGCGCTGCCGATGCGCCGCACGCTGAGGCCGCTCAACACCCGCAATGCCGCACTCGAATGCATGATCCGCACACCTGCCGGCCCGGTAAGGGTTCTGTCACTGCATCTCGCCCATATAGCAGTGGAGGAGCGGCTGGAGCAGATCGACTATCTGCTTGCCGAACATCGCCGTGCGCCGTCCGAGGGCGGACCGTGGAGCGGCATCGATGACGAGCCTGCGCGCAACTGGACCAGCGGCGAAGCCGAGCCGGAAAGTCCGACGGCGGCGATCTGGATGGGCGATTTCAACATGGAGCCGGGGAGTGCTGAATACAGCCGCATCGTCGGCAGCACGCCCTATCATCGCGGTGCCGCTTATCTCGACGGTTTTGTCGATGCGGCTGTTGTCGCCAGCGAGCCGACAGATGACTTCCACACCCATGCGAAGACCATCGACGGCAAGGTGGCCAAGCGCCGGCTCGACCATTGCTTCATCAGTGGCATGTTCGCCGATCGCGTCCGCTCGGTCGGTGCCGATATTGGCGAGGTGGCGTCCGATCACTTCCCGGTCCGGGTCGACATCGATCTCGAAACGCCCCTGGGCTCGGGAGGTCGGTGAGCCCTCCATGACGCTTTTCGTCTTCTTTGCGGTGCTTGCAGCGGCCGCCATGCACGCGATCTGGAACGCGCTGGTCAAGGTGCATCTCGACCGTTTCCTGTCGATCACTCTGATGACGCTGGGCATGGGGGTTGCCGCGCTGTTCGTGCTGCCCTTCGTCGAGTTCCCGAAGGCCGAGGTGTGGCCCTACATCATCGCCTCGGTGATCTTCCATATGGGCTACCGGACCTTCCTGATCGGCGCCTACAAGGCCGGTGATTTCGCCCAGACCTATCCGCTGGCGCGCGGTACGGCGCCGCTGCTGACCGCGCTCGGCGGCGTTGTCGTGGTGCAGGAAATGCCGGCGCCGTTCGCCATCCTCGGCATCCTGCTGCTGTCGGCCGGCACGCTGGTGATGTCGTTCCGCGGCGGCGCGCATCTGGAGCGAATCAATCTGCGCGCGGTCGGCTTTGCGCTCGGCACCTCGATCTTTATCTCCAGCTACACGCTCTCCGACGGCAGCGGTGCGCGGCTGGCGGCGACCGCGCAGAGCTATGCCGCGTGGCTATTCATCTGCGACGCCCTTGGCGCGCTGGTGCTGTGCCTCGTGTTTCGCGGACCCAAGGCACTGCCTTTGCTGGCGCGCGACTGGAAGGCCGGGCTGTTCACCGGAGTGCTCAGCGGCGCCGCCTACTGGATCGTCATGTGGGCAATGACCAAGGCGCCGATCGCCTCGGTGGCGTCGCTGCGCGAGACCTCGATCCTTTTCGCCATGATGATCTCGGTCTTCGCGCTGGGCGAAAAGATGACGGGCTGGCGCGGTGCTGCCGCGCTCAGCATTGTCGCCGGTGTCGTCGCGCTCAGGCTTGGCTAGCTCAAACCTTCAGATCGAAGACCATCAGCCCGTCGGTGCCGCCTTCGAGTGCGGCGACCAATCGGGCGCCGGCGCGTTGATGCGCTTCATGCACCAGATAGGCGTCGCGGGCGGCGGCATCGCGGAAGTCGATGGTGAAGCCATGGTTGAAACCGCGCGCGAATGGCTCCGGGCTGACATTGGCGCTGAAATGGACCGTGTCCATGCCGTCGATCACTTGGCGCAGCGCTTCGAGGTCGGCATGGATCGCGGTGCGCTCGGCGTCCGCAACATCGCCGCGGAATTTAACGAAGACGCAGTGCCTGATCATCTGAGAGCCCTTCATGAACTGCTATGCGGCGCGATTGCCGGAGAAAACGGCCGGCGGCAGCGGCTCGCGGCCAAGGATAATATCCGAGCCCTTTTCGCCAACCATGATGGTCGGCGCATTGGTGTTGGAGGAGGGTATGCGCGGCATCACCGAAGCGTCGCAGACGCGCAAGCCTTCGATGCCGCGCAGGCGCAGGTCCGGTGTCACCACGGCCATATCGTCATGACCCATGCGACAGGTGCCCACGGGATGATGGTCGGTCTTGGCGGTGCGGCAGGCATAATCGATCAGCTCTTCATCGCTGGCGAGCGATGGGCTGGGCAGCACTTCGCGCAGCACGTAAGGGGCAAGCGCCTTCTGCCGCATGATTTCGCGCGCCAGTCTCAGCCCCTTGATCGACATCGCGCGATCATAGGGATCGGACCAGTAGTTCGGATCGATCAGCGGGTCGTCGGCCGGATCGCCGCTCTTCAGGCGCACCGTGCCGCGCGAGCGCGGACGCAGGAAAGCCGAGTTCAGCGTGACGCCCGGGTTGTTCAGTTTCTCGACGCCGGCCTCGATGCCGGAGCCGAGACCGAGATGGAACTGGATGTCGGGCGAGGCAGCCGTCGGGTCGGCGTACCAGAAGCCACCTGTTTCGAACAGGCTGGAGGCAACCGGCCCTTTCTTCAGTAGCAGATACTGCAGGCCGGCCCATGCCGTGCGGTGCAGCTTGGCGTAGTTGTCGTAGGTGTGGTCGCCGGTGCATTCGGCGATGACGAACAAATCGAGATGGTCCTGCATGTTGGAGCCGACGCCGGGCAGATCATGCACCGGCGTCACGCCGACCGATTTCAGGTGATCGGCCGGGCCGATGCCCGACTGCATCAATAGCTTCGGCGAACCGATGGCGCCGGACGAGACGATCACTTCGCGTTCGGCGCGCAGGATGGTCTTCTGGCCGCCGGGTTTGTCGACGATCTCGACGCCGATGGCGCGGCCTTTCTCGACGATGATGCGGGTCACCAGCACATCGGTCCTGACGGTCAGGTTCTTGCGGGCGCGGATCGGCTTCAGATAGGCGACCGAAGCGGATGAACGCCGGGCGTCCTTCTGGGTCAGCTGGTAATAGCCGACGCCTTCCTGGCTGGCGCCGTTGAAATCCGGGTTGAAGGGGATGCCCATCTCCTGGCCGGCACGGAAATAGGCCTCGCAGATCGGCAGCGGCGAAATCGGGTTCGACACGCCGAGCGGGCCCTGGTCGCCATGAAAATCGTTGGCGAAGCGCTGGTTGTTCTCAGCCCGCTTGAAATAGGGCAACACCTCGCGATAGCCCCAGCCGGTCAGGCCCTCTTCCTTCTCCCATGCGTCGTAGTCGCGAGCGTTGCCGCGCGTGTATATCTGGGCGTTGATGGAGGAGCCGCCACCGACCACCTTGGCCTGCGTGTACCAGAAGACGCGGTCCTGCATGTGCTTTTGCGGCACGGTCGACCAGCCCCAGGAAGCGATGCCCTTGGTCATCTTGGCAAAGCCCGCCGGCATGTGGATGTAGGGGTGCCAGTCCTTGCCGCCGGCCTCCAGCAACAGAACCGAATTTGAGGATTCCTCACTTAGCCGGTTGGCCAGAACACAGCCGGCGGGGCCGGCGCCCACGATGATATAGTCGGTCATGACACTGTCCACTTACAATCGCGGCACCGAGAGTGCGCCGTCGATGTTGATGATAGAGCCGGTCGAGAAGCCGAGTTTGCCAGCGGCAAGCGTTGCCACCACGGCGCCGATGTCGGACGCTTCGCCCCAGCGCTTTGCTGGCACCAGGCCGCCATCGATCAGCGCGTCGTATTTGGCTGTCACGCCCGCCGTCATTTCGGTGCGGATGATGCCTGGGCGCAGCTCGAACACGCCGATGTTTTCCGGCGCGAGCCTGAGCGCCAGGTTCTTCACCCACATGGACAGCCCAGCTTTCGAGATGCAGTAATCCGATCGTTCCGGTGAGGCCATTTCGGCGCTGACCGAGGTGATGGTGATGATCGACTTTGGATAGTCGCCTGGCGTGGCGAGCATGGCCTTGGCGACGGCCTGGCTGAGGAAGACGGTGCCGCGCAGGTTGATGTTCAGCGCACGGTCGAAATTCTCAGGCTTCAGCTCCAGCAGATCGCCGCGCACCGCGGCGCCGACGCCGGCATTGTTGACGAGACAGTCGATGCGGCCGAAGGCGCGTGTGGCGGCATCGACCAACACAGCGTGATCGTCGAGGTTGGCGATGTCACATCTGATATAGGCGAACTTCGCGCCACGTGCGGTGGTGTTTTCGGCCAAGCTGGGTGGCGCTTGTTCTGCAAGATCTGCGATGAGGATGTCGAAGCCCGCATCGGCCAATGCCTCGGCGCAAGCAAGACCAATGCCGCGCGCACCCCCGGTGATGATTGCGGAGGGGCGGGTCATTGGAGGCTAGCCTTGCGAAGGTCGGCGCTGCCCCTCATCGCCCTGCCGGGCACTTCTCCCCGTATAGGGACGGGGAGAAGGAGGCTGTCGCGGCCGCTTTCGCTAGCCGTCTTCTCCCCGTTTACGGGGAGAAGGTGCCGGCAGGCGGATGAGGGGCGGCGCTGACCTGTCATGCGGCCAACTCCGTCTTGCGGATATGGTCGGCAACTCGCAGCGCCTGCGCTGCAATCGAAAGCGCGGGGTTCACAGCCGCCGAATTCGGCAGGAAGCTCGCATCTACCACGAACAGGTTCCCGTGGTCGAAAGCGCGGCAGAACGGGTCAAGCGGCGACGTCGCCGGATCGTCGCCCATCTTGACCGTGCCGCACTGGTGCGACGGCGTGCGCTTGTCGAAGGGGCGCGACAGCACGATTGGATAGCCGCAGGCGCGGAAGTTTTCGCGCATCACCTTGGTCAGCCCGTCGAGCGACTGCATGTTGGAGCGCCGCCATTGCATGACGATGTCCTTGCCGTCGACCATGATACGGCTTTCCGGATCGGGCAGGTCCTCGCACATCAAATACCAATCGACGGCGTGACCGGCCATATAATCCAGTGCGAATTTCGGCACGGACTTCACATTGGCCTTCAGCATGTTGCCGTCGATCTTGCCGAGCAGCTGGACGTTGCCGAGCGGCTTGCCACCCTTGCCGTCGGAGAGATAATAATCGTTCAGCATCAGCGTCTTCTGGTAGACGGAATCGTTCCTGCGGCGCGGATCGATCGCCAGCATGGCGCTCGAATTGTGGTTCATGAAATTGCGGCCGACCTGGTCGGAGCGGTTGGCGAGACCCTTGCCATCGGCTGAGGGTGAGCGCAGCAGGATGGCGGCGGAGTTGACGGCGCCGGCGGACAGGATGACCAGCTTCGGCGACACTTTCTTCAGCTCGCCATTCTGCCGGTAGTGGATGGCCGATATGCTTTTGCCGTCGGGCGCCGCTTCGAGATACTCGGCATAGCAGCCTGTCTCGAGCCGAATCTTGCTGTCCTTCAGCGCTGCCGCCAGCGGCGCCGTCTGGGCGTCCATCTTGCCCTGACCGGTGTTGGGGAAAGCGTCCCAGCCGGTCTTGCCTTCCTTCAGCCAGGTATCGATGTCGACGCCGAGCGGCAGCGAGGCCGGATGCAGGCCGAGGCTTTTCAGCTCAGCGCGGGCACGGGCGATCGGCGCTTCGTCGGGCACTGGCTTGTAGGCATAGGGGACCGAGTGGAACGGCTCGGTAGGGTCTTCGCCGAGTGAGCCGCGGACGCGAAACAGCTGCTCGGCTTTCGAATACCAAGGCTCGAATTCGTCATAGGAAAACGGCCAGGCCGGCGAGATGCCGCCGAAGTGCTCCATCTCGGAGAAATCTTCCTTGCGGTAGCGAATCAGCACCGCGCCGTAGAATTTCGAATTGCCGCCGACATAGTAGTAATTGCCGGGATTGAAGGCCGCACCGCCGGCCTCGCGCCACATCTCCTTGGGCCGGTAGTGGCCATCGACGAAGATCGAGCGTGTGTCGCGGGCATGCGACGTTGCCGGCAAGGGTTCGCCGCGCTCCAGCATCAGGATCGAGGCACCGCTGCCGGCCAGACCGGAAGCGATCGTGGCGCCGCCGATGCCGGAGCCGATGATGACGATGTCCGGATTTGTCATAGCGTCAGCGAATGCGGTTCTCGGTCGTCGGATCGAAGAACACTGCCTTGGTCAGGTTGAAGGCCAGCGGCGTTCTGGTGCCCGGCTGGATGTTGGCGTCGGCGCGCAGCCGCGCCACAACGGGCTTGCCGCCGAGATTGGTGACCGCGAACGTGTCGGAACCCGCAGGCTCGACCACTTCGATGTGCAGGTCGGCGGTGGCGATGTTGGAGGCGTTGCGCTCGGCACCTTCCGGATCGGTCAGCGCTTCCGGCCGGACGCCGAAGATGATCGGCTTGCCCTGGAATTCCGAGAGGCCCGCCGGCGCATTGGCCATCGGCAACGTGATCGGCTCGCGCTGCTCGCGCTGCAAAACGACGGACAGCGCATTGCCCGATGTGGCGATGGTCGCCGGTATCAGGTTCATCGCCGGCGAGCCCATGAAGTCGGCGACGAACAGGTTGGTGGGGTTGTTGTAGATCTCGGCCGGCGTGCCGAACTGTTGCACCTCGCCGTCGCGCATGACGGCGATCTTGGTCGCCAGCGTCATGGCCTCGATCTGGTCGTGGGTGACGTAGACGATCGTGGTGCCGGTGGTGGCATGCAGTCGCTTGATCTCGATGCGCATGTCGACGCGCAGCTTGGCGTCGAGGTTGGACAAAGGCTCGTCGAACAGGAACAGTTTGGGGTCGCGCACCAGCGCCCGGCCCATGGCGACGCGCTGGCGCTGGCCGCCGGAAAGCTGGCTCGGCTTGCGCTGCAGGAGGTGGCCGATCTGCAGGACCTTGGCCACCTTGTCGATCGCCTTCTGGCGCTCGTCGGCCGGCACGCCGCGCATCTCCATGCCGAAGGAGATGTTCCCGGCCACCGTCATGTTCGGGTAGAGCGCATAGCTCTGGAACACCATGGCGATGTCACGCTTGGACGGGTGCAGATCGTTGATGGCGCGACCGTCGACACGGATCTCGCCCTCGGTGATCTGCTCCAGGCCGGCGATGGTGTTGAGCAAGGTGGACTTGCCGCAGCCGGACGGGCCGACCAGCACCAGGAAGCCACCCTTTTCGAGCTCGACATCGATGCCCTTCAGGATTTCAACATTTCCGAAGCGCTTCTTCAGCCCATCAATTTCCAGAAAAGCCATGGGTTATTCCTTCCTAGCTCAGCCTTTGACCGCGCCGGCCATCAGCCCGCGCACGAAATAGCGGCCGGCGACGATGTAGACGATTAGGGTGGGGAGCGCGGCGATCATCGCGGCCGCCATGTTGACGTTGTATTCGACGACGCCGGTCGAAGTGTTGACGACGTTGTTCAGCGCCACCGTCATCGGCATCACGTCGCCGGACCCGGCATAGGCGGAGGCGAACAGGAAGTCGTTCCAGATGTTGGTGAACTGGTAGATCACCGTCACGACGATGATCGGCAGCGAATTGGGCAGCATGATGCGCCGAAATATCTGGAAGAAGGAGGCGCCGTCGACCTGTGCCGCCTTGATCAACTCGGTGGGGAAGGCTTCGTAATAATTGCGGAAGAAGAGCGTGGTGAAGCCAAGGCCGTAGACCACGTGGACGAAGACCAGATTGACGGTCGAATTGCCGAGGCCGAAATTAAAGCCGGTGGCGTTCTGCAGGGTGACGCCGAAGCGGCCGAGGCTGCCGAGGATCGTCGCCATCGGCAACAGCACCGACTGGAACGGAATGAAGCAGGCAAACAGCATCATGGCGAAGACCAGCGTGTGGCCGCGGAAGCGCCATTTGGTCAGCACGTAACCGTTGAGCGCGCCGAGCAGCGTCGAGATCAGCACAGCCGGCACGACCATCTTGATGGAGTTCCAGAAGTAGCCCTTCATGCCGACGCAGGTCAGGCCCGAGCAGACTTCGCTCCACGCCTTTATCCATGGCGCGAAAGTCGGCGCATGGGGCAGCGACAGCATGTTGCCGTTCTGGATCTCGTCCATGGTCTTGAACGACGTGACCAGCATGACGAACAGCGGCATCAGGTAGAACAGCGCAAACAGCGCCAGCAGCCCGTAGATGACGACGCGGTTGAGGGTCTTGCTGCTGATGCCGCTAGAGGCCTGGCGGGCAGGGGTGGCGACAGCGCTCATCGCGGCTTCTCCCGCAGTTCCGAATAGAGATAGGGCACGATGATGGCGACGATGGTCATCAGCATGATCACGGCACTGGCCGAACCGACGGCCATTTCGTTGCGCTTGAAAGTGTACTCATACATGAAGTTGGACGGCAGCCAGGCCGAGCCGCCGGGGCCGCCGCTGGTCAGCGCAACGACAAGGTCGTACGACTTGATGGCGAGGTGGGCGAGCACGATGAAGGCCGACAGGAAGATCGGCCGCAGCAGCGGGATGACGATGCGGCGGTAGAGCTGAAAGGTGGTGGCGCCATCGATCTGCGCTGCCTTCATGATCTCGCCGTCTATGCCGCGAAGCCCGGCAAGGAACATCGCCATGATGAAGCCGGAGGCTTGCCAGACGCCGGCAATGACCACCGTGTAGATGACGAAATCCTTGTTCTTGATCCAGTCGAAATGGAAGCTCGTCCAGCCCCACTGATGCAGCGTCTGTTCGAGGCCAAGGCCCGGATCGAGGAACCATTTCCAGGCGACGCCGGTGACGATGAAGGACAGCGCCATCGGGTAGAGATAGATCGGCCGCAACACGCCTTCGCCGCGGATCTTCTGGTCGAGCAGGATGGCCAGGAACAGGCCGAGCGCCAGGCAGATGGCGATGTAGAGAAAGCCGAAAATGCCCATATTGGTGATCGACGTGTACCAGCTCGATGGCGGGTCGGTGTCGAAGGTCCAGCCCCACAGGCGCTGATAGGCGCGCGAGCCGGTGATGACATAGGACGGGAAGGTCTTGGAATTGGTGAAGGACAGATAGATCGTCCACAGGATGAAGCCGTAGACGAAGACGATGGTGATGGCGAAGCTCGGCGCCAGCACGAGCTTGGGCAGGGCGTCCTGCAGGCGGGAGCGCACCGAGGGGCGTGACCGCTCCGGCGTCAGCTTGATCTGGGTTGTCGCTACGCTGCTCATGAGGCTCCTCCCGTTTCGGGTCGTCCCAGCTCTGCCGTCAGGCGGCAAGGCGGCCCGTTCATACGGGTCCTTGGTCGGCACGAGCCGGCCAATCCTGAGGTGGAACCTTCCCCGCCTAGGCGGGGAAGGTGTTTTTAAGGCTAGTGCTTACTTGGCGTCGTCAATCGCCTTGACCAGTTCGGTCACGGCTTCGTCCGAGGTCTTGATCTGACCATGGACGAACTTCGACACGACGTCCTTGTAGGCATTGGCGACCGCCGGAGGCGCGCCATAACCCTGGGCGAGCGAGCCGAACAGCGTGCCGCGCTCGTTCGCAGCCTTCAGATCGGCGATGCCTTTCTTGCCGCAAGCGTCGAAGTCGGTGTCCGGAACGTCGGTACGCGCCGGAACCGAACCCTTGACGACGTTGAAGGCCGACTGAAAGCTCTTCGACAGGGTTGCGGTGGCCAACGCGACCTGGGCGGCCTTGCGGTCGTCCGGGACGTTGAACATGCCGAACATGTCGGAGTTGTAGACCACTGAGCCTTCCGTGCCCGGGAAGCGATAGCACAGGAAGTCCGTGCCCGGCGTTTTCTTGGCGGCGTTGAACTCGCCCTTGGCCCAGTCACCCATCACCTGGACAAGGGCATCGCCCTTGATGACCATGGCGGTGGCAAGGTTCCAGTCGCGGCCCGAGAAGTTCGGGTCGACATAGGTGACGAGCTTGGCGAGGTTGTCGAACGACTTCTTCATCGTGTCCGACTTGAGGGACGCGTCGTCGAGATCGTTGAAGGCCTTCTTGTAGAACTCTGGTCCACCGGTCGACAGCACGACCGAGTCGAACATGGTGGCTTCCTGCCAGTTCTGGCCGCCGAGAGCGAGCGGGATGACGCCAGCCGCCTTGGCCTTGTCGAGCAGGGCGATGAAGTCGTCGAAGGTCTTCGGCTCGGTGCCGCCGATCTTGTCCATCACCGCCTTGTTGATCCACAGCCAGTTGACGGAGTGGACGTTGACCGGAGCCGCGACCCACTTGCCGTCATAGACGGAGAACTTCTGCAGGGCTGCCGGAACCGACTTGTCCCAGCCTTCCTTCTTCGCCGTTTCGGTCAGGTCGCCCATGACGCCGGCCGCCGCATAATCGAGCACGGTGTAGCCGAGCATCTGCGAAGCGGTCGGGTAATTGCCGGCTGCGACCATCGCCTTCAGCGCGGTCATGGCGGCGTCGCCGCCACCGCCGGCCACGGGCACGTCTTTCCAGGCATAGCCTTCCTTGGCCAGATCGCCCTTGAGGACGTTGAGAGCAGCCGCTTCGCCGCCCGACGTCCACCAATGCAGCATCTGCACTTCCTTGACGTCCTCGGCATGCGCCGAGAAAGCAAAGGTCGTCGCCAGAGCCGTTCCGATAAGCAGTTTGCGCAACATGTACTACCTCCCTTGTTGCATTACACCACCGGTGGAAGCCCACCGGTTCTTCCAAACTCAGCCGACCCACCAACCGGTGCGCTGGCCGCGATGAAACTGGATTGTCTTTTCCTCGGTATAATCCTCGACAGCGCGTTTGCCGAGTTCGCGTCCGATGCCGGACTGCTTGTAGCCCCCGAATGGCAGCTCGGGGTAGCCTTCCATGAATGTGTTCACCCAAACCGTTCCCGAACGCACACCACGCGCCACCGACATACAGGTGTCGATGCTGGCGCTCCACACCCCTGCCGACAGACCATAAGGCGTGTTGTTGGCGATGTGCAACGCCTTTTCAATCGTTTCAAAAGTCAGCACCGAGAGCACCGGCCCGAACACTTCCTCACGCGCAATGGCCATGTCCTCGGTAACATCGCGGACAATGGTGGGATCAAGGTATTGGCCGGCATTGGAGGTCAACTGCTTGCCGCCGCTGTAGACGATGCTGCCCCCGCTCGCAGCTGCCGTGACGTAGCTCGCGACTTTATTCAGATGATCGGCGGAAATCATCGCGCCGACCTTGGTTTGGTCGTCGAGCGGGTCACCGACCCTCACCTTGGCGGTCAGGGCCTTGACAGTGGCGAGGAAATCATCGGCAATCGCCTCGTGCACGATGAGCCGGCTGCCGGCATTGCAGCATTCGCCGGCGTTGAAGAAGCCGCCGAAGACAGCGGCGTCGGCGGCCGCCTTGAGGTCGGCATCGGGGAAAACGATCTGGCCGTTCTTGCCGCCGAGTTCCATCGAGACTTTCTTCAGCGATTGCGCGGCTGAAGCCATGGTCATCTTGCCGACGCGGGTCGAACCGGTGAACGACACCATCTCGACCAAGGGATGGCTGACCATCGGCGCACCGACATCGGCGCCGAGACCGGCCAGAATGTTGACGACACCGGCGGGCAGGCCGGCCTGCATCAGGATATCGCCGAGCAGGAAGGTCGAGGCCGAGGTCATTTCTGAGGGCTTCACCACGGCCGTGCAGCCGGCGGCGAGCGCGAAAGGCAGTTTCTGGCTGACGATGAGGAAAGGGAAATTCCACGGCGTGATGATGGAGACGACGCCGATCGGTTCGCGCAGCACGACGCCCAGCATGGCGTCGCCGAGATTGGCGTAGCTCTCGCCATGCAGCGTGCGGGCAAGCGAGGCAGCATAGCGCCAGATGTCGACGGCGCCGCCGATTTCGCCGCGCGCCTGAGCGATCGGCTTGCCGGATTCCAGCGCATCGAGCCGGGCGATGTCTTCCAACCGGGTCTCGATCAGGTCGGCCGTCCTGAGCAGGATGGCGGCGCGCTCCGATGCCTTTATGCGCGGCCAGGGGCCGGTCTCGAAAGCTTTGTGCGCTGCCTGCATCGCCGCTTCCACCTCGGCCGCGCCGGCCTGTGCATAGCGCGAAACGGTGAAGCCGTGGCCGGGGCTGTTGCGCTCCAGCGTACGGCCGTCGCGGGCATCGACATGCTTGCCGTCGATCAGGAGCTTGTAAGCCTTTGGCGCCTTGGACGCCTCAGTCGGCATGGAAATGTTGAGCGGTGCGTTCATCATGCTTTCTCTAGGATCTCGAAAAGGCCGGCTTTTGCTTCGTCTTGAAGGCGCCGACGCCGGCTTTGAGGTCGCAGGTCAGCGCAATGAAGCCGCTGGCCAGCGCCTCGGTCGCGGCGGCGCTTTCCTCGCCTTCGGCGACGGCAGTCATCAACTTGGCGGCTTCGGTTGCTAGCGGCCCGCGCTCGGCGATTTTTTGCGCCCACGCCTTGGCTTCGGCGAAGGCCTGGCCGGTCTCGACCACACGGTCGACGATGCCGAGGGTGAGCGCGTCGGGCGCAGCAAAGACTTCGCCGCCGAGCGCCATGCGGCGCACGATCTGAGCACCGAAGCGGCGTACGGCGCGTTGCGTGCCGGACCAGCCGGGCACGACGCCGATCGATGTCTCGGGGAAGCCGAGCTTGATGTGGGTTTCGGCGACACGGAAGTCGCAGGCGACCGCCAGTTCCAACCCGCCGCCCAGCGCGTGGCCGGAAAGAACGGCGATGGTCGGCTGCCGGAGCCGCGCCAGCCGGTCGAAGACGCGGTGGCCGTAGCGCACCCATTGCACCTGGAAATCGGCTGCGCTCATCTGCGCCCAGGCCTCGACATCGCCGCCGGCGCAAAAGCCCTTGCCTTCGCCACGGATCAGAACGACGCGCACGCCTTCGGCGAGTTCCGCCTCGTCGAGCGCGGCTTCCAGCGCGCGCAGCATCGGGATGTCCAGCGCGTTGAATTTTTCCGGCCGGTGCAGCGTGACGATGCCGATGGCGCCGTCCTGCTCGAAGCTGACGAGGCGCTCAGCCATGTGCGCCTCCGAGCGAAGCGCTGCCATTGAGCGACAGGCCGATCGGCCGATCGTGGTAGAGGGCCGCCGGCGTCACCTTGAGATCGTTGGCGACGCCGAGCGGTGTCTCGGACTGCGCCAGCACATCGCGCTCGAGGTCGATGCCCGGCGCCAGTTCCGTCACCATCAGACCGTCCGGCGTCAGCTTCATCACGCAACGCTCGGTGACGTAAGTGATGTCCTGCCCCTGCGCGACGGCGCGTTTTCCCGAGAAGGAGATATGCTCGACCTCGTTGACCACCTTCTTGACCTTGCCTTCCGCGTCGATGCGGATGCCGCCGTCGGCCAGCGACAGTTTGGCGCCGGCATTGAAGAAGCCGGAGAAGACGATCTTCTTTGCCCGCGCGGTGATGTCGACGAAGCCACCTGCGCCGGCGGTGACATGCGGCCGTGCCGACAGCTTGGAGACATTGACCGAGCCGTGGCGGTCGATCTGCAGGAAGGACAGCAGCGAGGCGTCGAAGCCGCCGGCCTGGAAGTAGATAAACTGGTGGGGCGAGGGCATGATCGCCTCGGCGTTGGAGGCACAGCCGAACTTGAAGTCGAGCAGCGGCACGCCGCCGACAGCGCCCTGTTCGATCACCCAGGTGACCTTGCCGTGCTGGCCTTCCTCGAGGAGGATGCGCGGCACGTTGGCCGAGATGCCGAAGCCGATGTTGACGGCCATGCCGTCGCTGAGTTCCATCGCAACGCGGCGCGCGATCACCTTCTGGACGTTCATCTCGGCGTTGCGGAAGCTCGACAGCGGCCGGAAGATCTCGCCTGAAATCGCCGGATCATAAGGCGTCAGCGTCGTCTGCAACTGATCCGGCGCGACCACGATATGGTCGACCAGAACGCCGGGCACGCGCACATCATGCGGCTTCAGCGTGCCGTTCTCGACCACGCGCTTGACCTGCGCGATGACGATGCCGCCATTGTTGCGGGCAGCGAGCGCCTGTTCGAGACCGCCGAGATAGGCGCCTTCATGCTCATAGGTGAGGTTGCCGCGCTCGTCGGCGGTGGTGGCGCGGATGATCGAGATGTTGGGTACGATCGAGCGGAAATAGAGCCATTCCTCGCCGTCGAACTGCTGCACCGAGACGATCGGCTCGCTGGCGGCCGCGTTCATGGCGCAGCCCTGGTGGCGCGGATCGGCGAAAGTGTCGAGGCCGACCTTGGTCAGCACGCCCGGCCGCTTGGCGGCGGCCTCCCGATGCATGTCGAACAGGATGCCTGAGGGGACGTTGTAGGCGGCAACCGAATTGTCGCCGATCATCTTCCAGATCTGCGGCGGCTCGGACGAGGAGGGGCCTGAGGGATAGGAGCCGCACAGCGTGCGCTTCAACAGGCCGGGTTTGGCCAGATGGTCGATGCCCTTGATGCCGTACATGTCGCCGGCGGCGATCGGATGCAGCGTGGTGATATTTTTTGGATGACCTTCCGCATCGAAGCGCTCGCCGATGGCGGCCAGCACGGCATCCGGGCAACCGAGGCCGCTCGACGAGGACACGGATACGGTCATGCCGTCCTTGATCAGGCCGGCAGCTTGCGCCGCGGAGACAAGCTTGTTCACGCGGCACCCCCAAGCTTGGGATCGATGGCGACAGCCTTGCCGGATTTCTCCGACAGCAAGGCCGCTTCGGCTGACGCAACCGACCAGACGCCGTCCTCGCCGGTGGCGGAGGGTTGGCCTTTGCCGCTGATGGCGGCGTGGAATTGACGCAGCGACCGGACGTAGAGGTCTTCGTGGTCGAAACTCAGTTCCTCCTGGCCCTTGGCTGTGCGCAGCAGCACCGTGCCGACCGGCTTTTGCGTCATCACATTTTTGCCGATCAACGAGCCTTCCGAACCATGCACCTCGAAGCCGGTGTCGGCGAACTTTGTGGTGAAGCCTTCATGCGATTGGGCAATCACGCCGGACTTGAAGCGCCAGATGCACATGGCGCCGTCTTCCAGCCCGCTGCCGGCCATGCCGGCCGACTGGGTAAAGGCCGCTATCTCGATCGGATCGTCGCCAAGCACGAAACGCAGCGTGTCGGCATCGTGCACGGTGATGTCGAGGACCACCCCGCCGCCGGCCTCAGGTTTGGTGATGCGCCAACCCTGCAGGTTCTCCGGCAGGTAGACGGAATGGAAGACGCGCGCGGCGATCGGCTTGCCGATGCGGCCGGCTGATATGGCATCGCGCATGGCGCGGTGGGCGCCGGCATTGCGCAGATGATGGTTGGTGCCGAGGACGACCCCTGCTGCCTCCGCCGTTGCGACCATTGTGCGCGCATCGGCGCTGGTCAGCGCCAGCGGCTTCTCGCACAGAACATGCTTTCCCGCCTTCATGGCAGCCAGCGCCTGTTCAAGATGCAGTTCATTGGTGGCGTCGATGCCGGCGCCGAGCAGGTCGTCGAGCGTCGAGACGGCGAGCGGAATGTCGTTTTCCGCGGCATAGGCCTTGGCCCGCTCCGGGCTGGAGCTCATCACCGCTGATATCTCGCCATCTGCTTGCGCTCGGATGGCGTTGATCATGAATTGTTTGGCGATCGTGCTGGCGCCAATCAGTCCCCATCTGACGCTCATGCGGCGTCTCCCATTCCTGCAGGCCTGTTTTGGGTGCGGCGATCGGGACCGCAGCTTTCCCTGACGACCAGATTGACGGCGCCGATATGGTCCTCGGCACGTGTGGTGCGCGACTGGATCATCTTCAGCATGACGTGCGCGGCACGCTCGCCAAGGCCTGCCGTATCCACCGAAACACTGGTCAGCGCCGGCATGTAGTGCTCGGCCTCGACCACGTCGTCGAAACCGACAACGGCGAAATCCGCGCCGGGCTCCAGCCCGCGCTTACGCAGCGCCAGCATGACGCCGAAGGCAACGGCGTCGTTGAAACACAGCGCCGCCGTCGGCGGCTCGGGCATGGCAAGGGCGGTTTCCAGGCAGGCGATGCCGCCCCTGCGGCTGGTCTCGCCTTCGACGACGAGCACGTCGCGCCTGGCAATGCCAAGCGTTTCGCATGCCTCGCGAAAGCCGCCCAGGCGCTCCTGATAGACGACCAGATCGGAGGTGCCGCCGAAGAAGGCAAGCCGGCGATGGCCCTTGCCGATCAGATGGGCGGCGGCGAGGTACGCGCCGCGATGATTGTCGGGCGCGATCACCGGGATCCGGCTGTCCGGCAGCCGGCGCATGGCGAAGACGACCGGCACGCCCGCCGTCTCAAGACGGCGGAAGGCGCCCGGCGTGGTGCCGCGCGCCGGCGACACGATCAGCCCGGCGACGCCCTGTTCCATCAGCGATTTCAAGACTTCTTCCTGGCGCACCGGATTCTCCGCCGTGTTGGCGATGAACGGCACGATGCCGGCCGACTGGAAGACACGCTCCATGCCGACCGCCAGCTCGGCGAAAAAAGGGTTGGTGAGATCGTTAATGACCATGCCGATGACGTTGGAATGGGCCTTGCGCAGGTTGGCGGCGCCACGGTTGTAGACATAGCCGACATCCTCGATCGCCTTGCGAACTTTGAGCGCGGTTTCAGGCCGGATCAGCCCTGAGCCTTGCAGCACGAGCGACACGGTCGATTTGGACACACCGGCCTCGCGGGCGATGTCCAGGATCGTTGCCTTGGGCCGGCTGGCCATACGGTTGGCTTCCTCCGCCTGAATTGGAAAATCTATTGGAACGTTCTAATCACTGTGTCAAACGAGAGTCAATCGGGATTCTGGAGAGGATCGAAAAATTGATGAATGTGATGTTCAGCAAGGCTCTTGGCCTCTTTCGGCATTTGGACCGGTTCAATCTCAGGAATCATAAAGGTTCTTGATTTATTGGAACGTTCCATTTATAGGATGCCGGAAACGGAGGTTGCCATGGACATCACCCTGCCTGCGGAGAGTGGCGGCCGCGTCAGCTACAAGCTCGTGGGCGACCCGGTGGAGCCCAGAATAGGTGCTGCTTTCCCGCGCATTGCCTATGCCGCGGCGCATGTCGTCGCCGACCCGCTTGCGATGACCAATCCCTGGTCGCGACCGGTCGTCGACTGGGACAAGACCATGGCGTTTCGCCACCATCTGTGGCGGCTCGGCTTCCGCATCGCCGAAGCGATGGACACCTCGCAGCGCGGCATGGGCTTCGACTGGATAAATGCCAAGGAATTGATCCGGCGCTCGATCGCCGAGGCGCGCAGCGTCGAAGGCGCCGATCTGGCATCGGGCGCCGGCACCGATCATCTGATGCCGGCGGCTGCCAGGACGCTCGATGACGTGATCGCCGCCTATGAGCAGCAGTTCACCTTCATCGAAGGGCAGGGTGGCAAGGCAATCATGATGGCCAGCCGGGCGTTGGCGGCGGTCGCCAAAGGCCCGGATGATTATATCAGGGTCTACGACCGCATCCTCAATCAGGCCTCCGGCAAGGTCATCCTGCACTGGCTGGGCGACATGTTCGATCCGGCACTGAAGGGCTATTGGGGCAGTGAGAGTTTCGAGACTGCGCTCGACACCGTCGTCGCCATCATCGAGCGCCATGCCGGCAAGGTCGAGGGGATAAAGATTTCACTGCTCGATGCCGGCAAGGAAGTCGCCCTGCGCGACCGGTTGCCGGACGGCGTCGTCATGTTCACCGGCGACGACTTCAACTATCCCGAACTGATTGCCGGCGACGGGAAACGTCACTCGCATGCCTTGCTCGGCATCTTCGACGCCATCGCGCCGGTCGCCAATGCGGCCCTGGCGAAGTTGGCCGCCGGCGACCGCGCCGGCTATGACGCGCTGATGGCGCCGACAGTGCCGCTGTCGCGCAAGATCTTCGAGGCGCCGACCGAGTACTACAAGGCGGGCATTGTCTTCATGGCCTGGCTCAACGGCCATCAGGATCATTTCACAATGGTCGGCGGCATGCAGTCGGCGCGCGGCATCCTGCACTATGCCGACATCTTTCGCCTTGGCGACCAGGCAGGGCTGCTCGCCGATCCCGCGCTTGCGCTGGCCAGGATGAAGCATTTCTGCGCGGTCGTGGGTGCCTGAGAACAGCATAGCTGGCTGAAAAGCATCCGCCGTATGGGGGATTTGCGTTCTTGCGCCAAATCTGTATTCGGTTGCCGGGATTTAATGCGGACAAACGCGGCAATGACGGAAAAAGTGGCGCTCATCACCGGGGTAACCGGGCAGGACGGGGCCTATCTTGCAGAGCTGCTTCTGCGGAAGGGCTATATTGTCCATGGCGTCAAACGGCGCTCATCTTCGTTCAACACCGAGCGCGTCGACGACATCTATGTCGATCCGCATGAGCGCGGTGCGCGCTTTTTCCTGCATTATGGCGACCTGACCGACGCAACCAATCTTATTCGTCTCGTGCAGGAGACGCGGCCGAGCGAGATCTACAATCTCGGCGCCCAGAGCCATGTCCAGGTGAGTTTCGAGACGCCCGAATACACCGGCAATGCCGATGCGCTGGGCACGCTCAGGCTGCTGGAGGCGATCCGCATCCTCGGCATGGAAAAATCGGTGCGTTTTTACCAGGCCTCGACCTCGGAGCTTTACGGCAAGGCGCGCGAGGTCCCGCAAAGCGAGACGACGCCGTTCCATCCGCGCTCGCCCTATGCCGCGGCCAAGCTCTACGCCTACTGGATCACGGTCAATTACCGGGAAGCCTACGGCATGTTCGCCGCCAACGGCATCCTGTTCAACCACGAAAGCCCGACACGCGGCGAAACCTTCGTCACCCGCAAGATCACGCGAGCCGTCGCCTCGATTCAACACGGCCTGCAGGACACGCTCTATCTCGGCAATCTCGACGCCAGGCGTGACTGGGGCCATGCGCGCGACTACGTAGAAGGCATGTGGCGCATTCTGCAGCACAGCGAAGCCGACGATTTCGTGCTGGCGACCGGCGAGGCGCATTCGGTGCGCGAATTTGTCGAACTGGCATTTGCCGAGACCGGTCGCAGCATCCGCTGGCAGGGCGAGGGTGTCGACGAGGTTGGTGTCGATGCCGGCTCGGGCACGGTCCTGGTGCGTATCGATCCGCGCTATTTTCGGCCGACCGAGGTCGACTTTTTGCTCGGCGACCCCGCCAAGGCCAAGGCGAGACTTGGCTGGTCGCACACGACCGGGTTCAGGGATCTTGTGGCGGAAATGGTGCAGGCCGATCTGGCGCGTGCTGCCGGCGGCATGCGGCAGAACAGCCGCTCCGCGTGAGGCAGGCCGATGGACGTGACATTTGAGCTGAAAGGCAAGCGTGTCTTCGTCGCCGGGCATCGCGGCATGGTCGGTTCGGCCGTCGTGCGACGGCTGGCGAGCGAGGATTGCGAGGTGCTCACCGTATCCCGCGACAGGCTCGACCTGCTCGACCAGGCCGGCGTGCGGCGCTGGATGGCCGAGCACCGGCCGGACGCGGTGGTGATGGCGGCCGCCAAGGTCGGCGGCATCCTGGCCAATGACAGGTTCCCGGTCGATTTCCTGCATGAAAATCTTGTCGTGCAGAGCAATGTCATCGACAGCGCTTTTCGCAGCGAGGTCGGCAAACTGCTCTTTCTCGGCTCGTCCTGTATTTATCCGAGGCTGGCGCCGCAGCCGATACCCGAAGACGCCTTGCTGACCGGCCCGCTCGAGCCCACCAACGAATGGTATGCGATCGCCAAGATCGCCGGGCTGAAACTCTGCCAAGCCTATCAGCGCCAATACGGGGTCGACTACATCTCGGCGATGCCGACCAACCTTTACGGTCCTGGCGACAATTTCGATCTGCAGAGTAGCCATGTGGTGCCGGCGCTGATGCGAAAAGCGCATGCGCTCGCACTGAGCGGGGGCACCGGCCTCGAGGTGTGGGGGTCGGGCACGCCGCGGCGCGAATTCCTGCATGTCGACGACGCGGCCGATGCTCTGGTCTGGCTGTTGAAGAATTATGCCGGCGACAGCCACGTCAATGTCGGTTCGGGGGAGGATGTCACCATTGCCGAGCTCGCCCAAACCGTCGCCTCCGTCGCCGGCGTCGAGGCTACGATCGCCTTCGATACGACCAAGCCGGATGGCACGCCGCGCAAGCTGATGGATGTGTCGCGGCTGTTTGCAACGGGATGGCGCCCGCGCTACGCGCTTCGCAGTGGATTGGAACAGACATATGCGTGGTTTCTCAGCCATGTTGAGAAGGGCGATGTCCGCCTCGGCGCGGCCTGATCCCAATCCTCAGCACGCAAAGTTGATTGCCGCGACCAGGGATGACGGGCTGGGCGGCCGGCTTCTGGCCATGGTCAATGCAAAGGCGCTTGCCGATGCGACAGGCCACCGCTTCGGATTCACCTGGAAGAGAGCCGTCTCGGACAAGACGTTTCACATTGTCGATACGGTCGACAAAATATTCAATCCCGAATTCATCGAGAAACACTGGCTGGGCGAAAAGATCAGAGAGACGGATCTCGAGGTTCTCAAGAAAGGGAAATTCACCCGCGCAAGCCTGAATGCGTCAGCCCGCCGAAGCTTTTTTCGCGGCTGGCTCTGTAACGATTTCAACGTTCTGGAGTCTTTTCGCGACAAGGGAAAGCTGATCGCGACATCCGAAACGATCAGGACTCTCGGCTTTGCCGAGCCGGTGAACCATGCGCTGCGCACCGCCGAATCCCGCCGATTTCCAGGGCAGATGGCGGGCCTGCATCTTCGCAGCGGCGACATCGTTCGCGGCAAATACCGTTCGATGCTGAACTTTAACGGCAAGGTTATCCCCTCGACGCTGGCCAGGGCCATCGTGTCGGACCTGGCATCAAAGGGCATTGCGACGCTGCTGGTCGGACAGGACCGTGCGACGCTCGACTATCTGAGGTCGCAAACCGGCGCGTTGCTGACCGACGATTTCGGCGCCAACGAATTCGAGGATGAGACGCTGAGGGCATTTTTCGAGATGGGCCTTTTGGCGCGTTGTCAGCGGATTTACGCCGGCAGCAGCGTGTTCGCATCCGTGTCGTCGGTGATGAGCGGCGTTCCACGCACCAGGACCACGGCGCTGTTCAGCCCGCCCCTGGCGGCGCAACTCATGCTCGAAGAGCTGGAGCAGCATCAGTCCGACTATCATCCATTCGAAGCGGCGTTCGGCTATCTCTCGGCGTTCCTGAACATTGAGGACGACATCAGCCCGGCCAGGGCAAGGGACATTCTCGGCAAGGCCTACGCGCTCGACCCTGAAAGCGACGCCTATCCCCTCAAGATCGCGGCGGCTTATTTTCGCGAGAAGGACTACGCAGCCGGGGAAGCCATTTTGAAGTCGCGCATGACGGCGCAGTTCGAGGCGCGTCCCAAGGTGCCGCTGCCAATGCTTTTGGCTCTGTCGCGCAAGACAGTGCACGGCCACGCCATGGGCAAGGATTTCGCGTTCTATTTTGCCGCGGCGAAGGCCGGTCATCCCTATGCCATGGCATGTTCGGCCCATATTCTACATGACGGGTTTGGCGAACTGAAATCGGCGCTTGAGATGATCGCCAGATCGCAGGCTGCCGAACCGGCCAATGCATTGTTCAGGGCGATCAGGCGTTACATCCGGCCGATCGCGACGCGTGAATCCAGCCCGCTGTTGAAAGCGCGGCTGCGGCTCTGGAAAGCCGGGATCAGGATCTAAAGCGCGTCGCGCTGAAACGGATTCAAGCGACGCGCTTTAAGTCTTTGTTTTGATGCATGTCGTTGTCCCAGAACCGCAGCACACTTCTGGGCGACATGCATTAGTCACTGCCTTCGCCAGACCCAGAACGGCGCGATGCCCCGGTCGGGATGGAAAAGCGATCTCCCGGGGCTGACATCAAGCGCTGGCGTCGCGGGGTCGTGGCATGCGAGATCCAACAGCAGTGGCCGAGCCAGATCCCGATCGATGGTCTCAATATCTTGCCTGCCGATATCGGCTGCAAACCGGCGCAGCGCCGTGACCAGACCCTGTCCCTCGGCGGCCTGGTGCCGCCACAAATCGTCGCCGACCGCGGACAAGACCCGCGCCAGGGCTGTCCAGCCCTGCAAGGCGAGCATGGCGTCGCGTAGGTTGGACGTTTCGTTCAAAAGCGAGCCGTCGGGTGCGATCTCGTCTCCCAGCCTTTCGCGGGCGTAGAGGCGGACCCTGGCCAGCGTTGCGTCGTCGTTCAGAAACATTGCGATCGACGTACGCTGAAGATCGCTGAGGACACCGTGCTTTCCAAACTCTGTCGCCGGTGTCGTGGCCAGCCATTTGCCGTAGGTGCCAAGCCAGGTCCGGAAGTCCTCCCGTTCCCGCCCGGTCAGCATCCCAGCCCGTTCGACGAGGCGGACGGCGTCGAGGAAGAAGTGGAGATCACCGAGCTCGAAGACACCTTGCTTTGCGCGAGACGGGTTCATCCTTGTGTCAGGGTCGATGAAGCATGTGCGGATCCATTGCGCGGCATGGGCGGCAAAGCGCTGCTCACCGAGCACGGCCGCCGCCAGCGCCAGCACGGTGGCGTCGTGCAGGACATGGCGCAGGCGGGCAGGATCGCCTGCTCGATGGAGATCGGCGGCAGGAGCGCGGGCGAGCGCCTGCTCGGCGGCAGTTTCGAGATGGCGGCGAACCTCGACGTCATTGTCTTGGGATACTGCTGCAAGAACAGCGTCGTCGTAAAAAACCAGGCGCGACGGGTCGAGCCTGGCGGCGGTCGCCAGGGCATCGCAGCGGTCGATCATGTCGACGATCGCTTCGTCGCGGCTGCTCCAGCGGGCTACGAAACCGACCCTGCCGATTTCCAGATGCGCGCGCCCGGAATCCAGGCGCGCCACCCAGCCGGCATTCTGGAAAAGCCCGGCGTCGGGGGCCAGCGACGGACGTGGGAAATCCCACGGGTCGTCGCGGAAACGGTCCCATGGTCCGGGAACGCCGAGCCGCCACAGCATTTCGACCTTGGGCCGGCGGCCATAGGCATAGTTTTCGTCGAACAGCTCGGTCGTGTCGGTGCGAAAGATGATTTGGGGCTCTTCCCTGGCCGGCGGCTCGAAATTCTCGTCGAGCAGGCCCGAGTTTTCGACAATGCGCGCCATCGGCACGATGACATAGGGTAAATACGGCCTCGCCTCGATTGCCCCGCGTATCTGCCGGAATGCCTGCTCGGTCAGATAGCAGTTTCCATCCCACGGCATCAGCCACTTCGCCCGTGTGCGCGCGATCTCGAGCGCCTTGTTGCGGGCGCCGTTGTTGTTCATCAGATAACGGTTTTTGCTGCGCCTGATGAGCGTTTCGTAGCGCGCTGTGAGCTCAGCCGATTGGCTGCTTTTGCCGGAAAGCCGGAGCTCTTTTGCCGCCAGCCCGTCAATGTCCCACGCAATCTTGCCGTAGGCCTCGAGATCGAAAGGGATGCGCACAAAGCTCTGGCCGCGCCCCTCCAGCAGCCCGATGATGCGGGCCTCCTCATCCGGATCGGCTATCCGATTGACGATCCAGAACTTGTCGCAGTCGGGAAAGGCAGGCTCATTGTCCAGGATGAAGCTGGCATTGTCGAAGGACTGGCCTTTGCGGTGCCGCGGCTCGAGATCGTTGCCGATGATGCGGACGAGCATGAAGCTGTCCTTCGCCGCCGCAATCGGCAAGGCAGGGTATGCGTCACGCGCCGCCCTGATGCGAAGCCTGACATCGCGCCTGTGTTCGAGCGTTCGCTTTGCCGCAAGCAGCACGCCGCCAAGGCTCGCGTCTGGCGATTGGAGATATTTCCTCGCCCGCTTGAGTTCGAGGTAGATGCGTCGCCAGGTGGCCTTCCGCTCCGCCGGAGTTGACGTCATGGCCACCCGCCGGAGCGAGTGCGCCAATGGTCGGAGATCATCGACCATCCTGATGTCGTCATTCGCATTGTTCCCCCCGAACATCGCGTCTCTCCCCAGCCTTAAAGCCATCGCGCCCGATCGTCACGACTGAAAATTTTGCGCGCCTGGCCCGCCAAGTGCCTGGAAGGCTTTGCCGGCAATTTCAGTTTTTGCTCGTGAACCATTTCGTTGCCGCATGCGACCAAGCGCTGTGTAGCAAACGCGGTCCATCAAGGAGAACGTCCATGTTTATCACTTCAAGAAACGTCTTTCTCGCCGCCATCGCCGTTTCGGTGCTGGCCGGGTGTCAGACGGCACCGCCGAGGGAATGCGAGAAGACCAAGCCTGGTGTCACCTATAACGGCAAATGCTGCGGCATCGGCACCCCATGCCGTGAAGGCAGCAACACCCCTCATGACAAGCCCGACAGGCCCGATCCGCGGCCGCAATGATCCGGCCGAGAGACCGCGCCGTCCCGGCTCGCGCCGGGGCGGTTTTGCATTCCTTGAATTGGCAAGGTGGACTCGGCTGTGGTCCCCTTGGTATTTGACAGACATGCCGATCAGCCCGCCCACAAGTTGGAAACCTCCTGGCAAGACGCTCATTATCGCGACCTTGCAGCGATCCGGCAGCACGCTTCTTTGCGAAAAGATGCGCAGCACGGGCGTGCTGGGAAATCCGGAAGAGTACTTCAACCGGGAAGAGAAGACCCCGACCGTCGAGCGTTGCGCCCGTATTGCCGCCAGCGCTACGCCGAACGGAGTGGCCGCAACCAAACTGTTTCCGTCCCATTTCTATGAGCTAAGCAGGGATATCAGGCTTACCGAGTGGTTTCCTGAGCCGGTGTGGATATACCTTGAAAGACGCGATCGGCTGGGCCAGGCAATTTCCTGGGCGAAAGCATGGCAGGACGGCGCCTGGACCAGCAAGACTGCTGCCGTGAAGAAAGCCGAGTACTCGGCATATGGCATCGACTTCGCCCTCGCCCAGATTGCCACCGGCACCGGTCGCTGGAATTCGTTTTTTGCCAGGACCGGGATCGAACCGCTCCGCCTTTTCTACGAAGACACGCTTGACGATTTCGATAGCATCAGCCAGCGCATCGGCCTGCTGGCGGGGTTGGATGCTCTCGTGCCTCGCGAGGGCAAGGTGAATCTCGGGCCGCAGCGAAACGAGGAAAGCGACGAATGGCGGCGGCGGTTTCTTGCCGAGTCCGGCAACCCGGATGATTTCGACAGGCCGATCGTGCGGCTTCGCAAACGCAGAAGGTCCAAATGGATATTCTGGAGGAAATGGTTCCGCGACTAGAGCGTTTCACCGTTTAAACGGCGAAACACTCTATCTCCTTGTTTTGACGCAATTCCGGACGGAAACCGCTCACACTTTCCTGGAATTGCTCTAGCGACGCCATCCGTCTTGCGCCGTGGCTGCGCCAGGAACAGTGTCATCGAGTTCCGATCAACGCATGATGGCGTGCGGAACAAATCAAAAGCCGGATTGGTCTGGATGGTGGGCGTGACAGGGATTGAACCTGTGACCCCTGCAATGTCAATGCAGTGCTCTCCCGCTGAGCTACACGCCCATCCGAAGCCGCGCATACACCATTTTTGATCCAGCGCGTCAATAGCCGGAAAAGGGAAAGAACGGCTCGTTTTGTCGCGCCGCCAAGGCGAGCGGCGGCATCTCGCCCGAAGTGCTTCAGGCGGCCTGCAGCATTTTTTCGACCTCGTTGACGAGATCGCGCAGATGGAAGGGCTTCGACAGCACCTTGGCGTCTTTCGGCGCCTTGGAATCGGGGTTGAGCGCGACAGCCGCGAAACCGGTGATGAACATCACCTTGAGGTCGGGATCGATCTCGGTGGCGCGGCGGGCAAGCTCGATGCCGTCCATCTCCGGCATGACGATGTCGGTCAGCAGCAGGGAGAACGGTTCTTCTCGCAGCCGCTCATAGGCGCTGGCGCCGTTGTCGAAATCGCTGACATGGTAGCCGGCCCGCTCCAGTGCCTTGACCAGGAACCGGCGCATGTCGTCGTCGTCTTCCGCCAGCAGAATGCGTGCCATCTTATCCCGTCCGAATCGCCCACCCAAGCCTGCCGTCCGGCAAACCCGTTAACCATCCTGTATATGAGGAGGTGACGGTAAACATCAAGTGAACGCTGGCGGCATTAATCCTGATTTGACGGGGTCCTGACATGCCGAAATGCTGGACATGCGACCGATGAGGTGGCAGTTTCCCATCATGATGCATTGCTGTTTCCGGGTTCGTTCAAATTGACGACGGCAGCCGAGGATTTTTCGGTCGTTCCACCCTTCGAAATCCGATCGGGCGCCGAGCAGCGCGTTCCCTTCGTCTTCAACTCACCGCATAGCGGCCGCTATTATCCCGACCGCTTCCTGGCCATGGCCAGGCTCGACCGCAACGCCATCCGCCGTTCCGAGGATTGCTATGTCGACGAGTTGTTCGGCGGCGCGGTGGCGCTCGGCGCGCCGATGCTGGCGGCGAATTTTCCGCGCGCCTATCTCGACGTCAATCGCGAACCCTGGGAACTCGACCCGCGCATGTTCGCCGAGCCGGTGCCGTCCTTCTGCAACATCCGTTCTGCCCGCGTCGCCGGCGGGCTCGGCACCGTGCCCAAGCTGGTGGGCGAGGGGCTCGACATCTATTCCGGCCGGCTGCCGCTGGCGGAGGCCGTGCAGCGCATCGAGGCCGTCTACAAACCCTATCACGAGACGCTGAAGCGGCTCTTGACCAGAACCCATGCCAGGTTCGGCCATGCCGTGCTGATCGACTGCCATTCGATGCCCGCGAGCATCAGGGTGGGCGACAGCGGCCTGCGGCCGGACTTCATCGTCGGCGATCGTTTCGGCATCTCCGCCACCGCGGCGCTGACCGAGACGGCGATCGGGCTGCTGATCGGCATGGGCTACACCGTCGCCCACAACAAACCCTATGCGGGCGGCTTCATCACCGAGCATTACGGCCGACCGGCGCGCCATCTGCATGCGCTGCAGATCGAGGTCAATCGCGGGCTCTACATGAACGAGCGGACGTTCCAGAAGTCGGCTGGTTTCGATACGCTGGCCGACGATATTGCGCGCTTTTCGGCCGACCTGATGGCGATGCCCGACCACCATTTCATCGACCTGCCGCTGGCTGCCGAATGACGCCGGAGCGGCGGCTATCCATGAGATCCCGCGCCAGCCATGCGGCGGCGTAAAAAAAGACCGCATCGTTTGCACGACACGGTCGAAGTCTAGGGAGGAAACGCCCAAGGAGGGCATGGACAGGAAAACCTGTCCGAGAACAAATTTATTGTGCGATGCACAAATGTCAATCGAATTCAGGCTTATTTAATTCACTCTGATGTGGAAATTGCGTTTGAACAGCGCCGATGTGACATTTTGGCAACGGTTATCTCTACGATAAATCGATAAACCGGGTTGTTTTAGCGCGAAAGTGCCGGCAGACCGGTCAGGCACTCTGCATGCGGGAGAATCAGGTGGACATCAGCATCGATTTCATGCGCCGGATCGCGCAAGCGGCGGCGGCTGAAACCTTGCCGCGATTCCGCGCCCAGGGCGCGGTGGCCAACAAGGAAAAAGGCAGTTTCGATCCAGTCACGGAAGCCGACCGCGAGACCGAACGCGCCATCCGGGCGCTGATATCGGCGGAGTATCCCGATCACGGCATTTTGGGTGAAGAGCACGGCAGCGAAAACGTCTCCAGCCGGCATGTCTGGGTGATCGATCCCATCGACGGCACCCGCGCCTTCATTTCCGGCCTGCCTGTATGGGGGACGCTGGTCGGTCTCACGGTCGACGGTGACGCTGTCGCCGGCATGATGGCGCAGCCCTTCACCGGCGAGCTGTTCTACGCCAACGCTTCCGGCTCCCATTATGAGGGCCCGGGCGGCCCGCGGAAACTGTCGGCCCGCAAGACGACGAAGCTAGACGAGGCGACCTTGTTCACCACCACGCCGGCGCTGTTCAAGGGCGAGGCGCGCACGCGCTTCGACAAATTCGAAAAAGAGGTCCAGCTCGTCCGCTATGGCGCCGATTGCTATGCCTTCGCCATGATCGCGTCAGGCAGTGTCGACATCGTCGCCGATCCCGGATTGAAGCCCTATGACATCGTGGCGCTGATCCCGATTATCGAAAAGGCCGGCGGCGTCGTCACCACCTTCGACGGCGGCCCGGCGGAGAAGGGCGGCGACATACTGGCCGCGGCGACGCCGGAACTTCACGCGGCGGCGATGGCGGCCCTGCGCGGCTGATATCTGTCAGCGCGGCTTGATCGAGCGCTGGAATTCCGCCGGCGTTCGTCCATAGACCTGCCTGAACGCCGCGCTGAAATGGCTGTGGCTGGAGAAGCCGAGGTCCATGCCGAGCGTCGTCAGATTGTCGCAGCGACCCAAAAGGTCGAGCGCACGCGCCAGACGCAGGCGCAGATGATAGCGGTAGAGCGGCATCGCCTCGACCTGCTGGAAAACCTGCGTCAGATAAACCGGTGATACGCCGACTTCGGCGGCAATCTCGGCCAGCGTCCAGCGCCGCGACAGATCCGAGGACAGAACGAGCTTGGCGCGGTCGACCAGCTTCTGCCGGCCGGCGCTGGCGCCGGCGGCATGCGAGGTGCGCTCGCCGAGAGAGCGCCGCACCAGCGTCAGCGCCAAGGTTTCGGCCTCCAGCGTTTCGGCAATGTTGCGGCTCAGGCTGTGGCGCAGCACTGCCCCCAGCGCCTGGGTCCGCGGGTCGATGCGGCGGCGCTGGCGGCGAAACGACAGCGCACTGCCCGAGCGCAACTGCTCCTTCGGCGTCAGTTCCTCCAGTTGCGCCTCCTCGATGGCGAGATCGAGGCAGGAATCGCCACCCTCGACGGGATGGCTGATCCGGTAGGGCTCGGCCTCATTGAAGAACAGCAACTGGTTGGCTTCGGCGACCGCATCGTTGCGGCCGACATGGCGCACGAAGACACCGCGATAGGGAAACACCAGATGCGTGGCGGCGGTGCATTCCTCTTCGCTCTTGTGCCGGCATTCGCCGCTGCAGACGACGTCCCTTACCCTGACGGTGGCGGTGTCCAGGAGCGTCTGTACCGTGAATTGCGACATGGCCGCGTTTCCCTTTGCGCCGAAAGCGTTCCGGCACTTTAGGCGAGCGGCCTGCCCAGACCTGTCAGGACACTTCGCCTGTCAGAGTTTTCGCAAACAGCCTGGCTCAGTCCCATGAGCGGCGCATATATTCCGTGTGGGCCTCACCGCGCGACAGGCCGATGTCCTTGAGCTGTTCGTCGGTCATTTCGAGCAAGGCAAGGCGGCTTCGGCGCCTTTCCAGCTGACGGCCGATCCAGTTGGCCGCCGCGATGCATTGTGCTCGTAAGGAGCGCCCGAAGGTCGCGGTGTGAGTTGTCGGCTGATGTTGCAGGCATGGTGCCGTCGCTGCATGATCGGGGCGCATCGCTCAGGCCTCCCCGTGGCCGACCACTGAAGCGCCGGCCGCTGAGGCGCCGGCTTCGTTCAGCGCTATCGCGCATTCCTCGCAGCAGACCTCGACGGTCTTGCCGCCGACCTTGACTCGGATCGGATTGGCGTCCAGCTGGCAGTCGCAGGCAGCGCAGGTTTTCTCGGTCATGATGTCATCTCCTTGGCGTTCAGTTCGACGCGGAGAGATGATCATTCCTGCACGGCACCGGCTGTCAGAATCTTTAGCTGTTTGCTTGCGGCCGGCGCTACCAGGCGGTCCTGCTGACAGAAGGCTGTCAGCAGGCGTGAACTCAAGGCGCCGCACCCTGCGGCGCTAGCGGCATCAGGCAGTGGGGTCGTCCTGGCCTGGAATGAAGGCGTCGAAGGCGGCGAGCAACTGCTCGCGATAGACATCGGCCTCCTGCAGGATCTCATGCTTGGCGCCATCGATCATCAGCAGCGAGCCGACGCGCAGACGCCTGGTGTAGGCTTCCACGGCCTTGGTCGACACAACCTGATCGGCGCCGGCGGCGATCACCAGCAACGGCACCTGGATCCTGGCCATGAAGTCCGGCTCGCTGATGGCTTCGCTTGCCTTGATGGCGGCCCGCAGCCAGCGGATGGTCGGACCACCGAGTGCCAGTTGCGGATAGTCCTCGTAGATTTTCGTGTTGCGCTGATAGCGCTCAGGGTCCGATGTCACCTTGTTGACGGCAAAGGGCAGGGACTGCCTGGGTCTAGGCCCCCAGGCGGCATAGAGCCGGCCAAGGCCGAGAAAGCAGAAGAGCGAGCAGACGCGGCGCACCGTTTTTACAGACAGCGGAAAATCGGGCACCGTCAGGAATGGCGCGATCAGCACCATGCGGCGCACCCGGTTGACCATCGACGGCGCGGCGAGCAGCGCAATCACAGCTCCGGCCGAATGGGCGAGGATGTAGTAGGGGCCGCGGCAGTCGGGCAGCACGATATCCTCGAAAAACTGCTCGAGGTCGCCGGTGTAGTCGTAGAAGGAGCGGACATAGCCGCGTTGCGGGTCACGGATCAGCCGGTCCGAACCGCCCTGGCCGCGCCAGTCGAGCGTGGCGACGCCAAGGCCGCGATCGGCGAGGTTGCGGATGGTCTCGAAATATTTCTCGATGCACTCGTTGCGGCCGGGCAGCAGGACGACCGTGCCCTTCAGCGGTCGGGTGACCGCGGCAAACAGGCCGTAGCGGATCTGCTTACGATCGCGCGTGGTGAAGAAGCCGCCGGCGACATTTTGCGGCGGCGGGTTGCCTGGCGTGGGGTGGAAGAGGTCCGTCATTCGGCGCTTGCGTTTGGTGGTGTCTCGCCCGGCAGGGCGTCGGCATGGTGATAGACGCCAATGGATGAAAAGCAAAGGGAGGGGCGCCAAGGGGTGGACGAACAGCGGGTAAGGCCGGAAGCAGCCTGCGGCGGCGTGCTTCCGGCCTCTGTCGATCCGGGAGGAAGGGACGTTACACCCGGTTCGGCCTCGTCGCGGCACCTTCATCCGGCGCCGCCTGGTTCTTGATCCTGGCTGCACTCTAGCGCCGGCCGGCTGAACGGGCGCCGAAGCGACGGTTCATCTGCCGTTCATCGACGCCTCAATTCACAGCTCTTCAAAAATCCTTGAAATGCGCTTTTGCGCTCCCCAAATGTTGGATGCAGCCGCCGATGTCGGGGTTGCTGGTCCACCCGAAACGCCTTTTTCAGGGTTTCGTAGCGGCCATACGCAAACCATGTTGCTCAACAGGAGAACACCTCATGCGTCACGTTGATTTTTCCCCGCTCTATCGCTCGACCGTCGGCTTCGACCGCCTGTTCACCATGCTTGACTCGCTGGCCCAGCCCGATGGCGCGCAAACCTACCCGCCGTACAATATCGAGCGCACCGGCGAGAACGCCTACCGCATCTCGATGGCTGTTGCCGGCTTCTCCGATGAAGAGATCTCGATCGAAGCCCACCGCAACGTGCTGACCGTCAAGGGTGAGCGCAAGGAAGAGGGCAACGGCGAAGGCTCCGAGCTGCTCTATCGCGGCATTGCCTCGCGTTCGTTCGAGCGCCGCTTCCAGCTCGCCGATCATGTCGAGGTCGTGGGCGCCACGCTGAAGAACGGCCTGCTCTTCGTCGATCTCACGCGCAACATCCCCGAGGAGCTGAAGCCGCGCAAGATCGCGATTACCGCGAGCTCCGAGAAGGCCAAGCAGATCGAGGCCAAGAACGCCGCGTAATCAAGACGGCGGCGTCACGCCCAAGGGACCTAGTAACGCCCAGAAATAGAAGCGTCTCCTCCCGAGACGAAAGCGGCGCCGCGAGGCGCCGCTTTTTTGTTGCGAGGAATCTGTGTCACCCAGAACCGGGAGTTCTGGCTCTTTTGGAATAGGCGCCGCCTTCCCATGAAGGGCGATGTCTGATTTCTCGGTTGATTTCTCCTTGGCACTGACGGCCACCATTGCCATCACCTTCCTGCTCGCCGGCCTCGTCAAGGGCGTTACCGGCATGGGCCTGCCGACGCTGGCGATGGGGCTGCTCGGCACCATCATGCCGCCGGTCGCGGCGGCCTCGCTGCTGATCGTGCCGTCCTTCGTTACCAACTTCTGGCAGCTGTTCGCGGGACCGAGCTTCGCGTCGATCCTGAGACGGCTGTGGCTGATGATGGTCGGCATCGTCGCCGGCACGCTGGCCGGCTCGTGGCTCTTGGCCAGCGACAACGTCAAATGGACGACTGCCGGCCTCGGCGCGGCGCTGGTCGTCTATGCCGCCTATACGCTGCTGGCGCGGCAATTGACGGTTCCAGCGTCGGCCGAACGCTGGTCGTCACCTGTTATCGGTTTGCTCACCGGCCTCGTTACCGGCGGCACCGGCGTCTTCGTCGTCCCTGCCGTGCCCTACATCCAGGCATTGGGGTTGAGCCGCGACGACCTGATCCAGGCCCTCGGTCTTTCCTTCACCGTCTCGACCATCGCGCTTGCCGCCGGCCTTGCCTCGCATGGCGCATTCCAGGTCGAGCACATCGCCATGTCGTCGCTGGCGGTCCTGCCGGCGCTGCTCGGCATGTGGCTGGGACAGTTGCTGCGGCAGCGGATCAGCCCGGAGACTTTCCGGCGCTGGTTCCTCATCTTCCTGATCCTGCTTGGCCTGGAGCTGCTGGTGCGGCCGTTCCTGGCTTAGAATTCGAGTAATGGGTCAATTTGAAATCTCAGCAGCTGTCGAGCGAAACAGCACTGCTCCCTCTTCGGTTGCGATCTCGCGTACCTCAGACGCATGGAAAAAGTCACTTTCATGGTCTTCATGCGGGATCGCGATGTTCGTCGATATGTGGTCGAACTGCTCACCGGCGTCACGACTGGGAACAATGTTCAACACTCGAAGTACGGCACCATTGCTTAGCGTAACAATCGACTTGGTTCCATTTCGAGAGAGCAGCAGTTTGACGGCGTATTCCCCTTCAAGAGGCGTCATGTCGTTTCTCTTTTCTTGTGAGGTCCGTGCGCCGTCGGCTTTCCGCTTCCTGACGTACACTGAATTCGGCCATCTTTTATTGGCCGAAGCCGGTGCCGAGAACAGCCTCGACATTTTGCCGGTGAACGGCTTCGTATGGCTCGTAGTATTCTACCGCACCCGCGGCAAACATGTCGGCGCCGAACGTCTTCAAATCCTGCTTTGCCAGATCAGCGTCTTGCCGGCAGCGAAGCAGTTCGCGAACATAGTCCTGCGTCGCCGCGATGAAGCCTTTGCCATAGCCGCCTGCTTCTATTGCGGCCAGCGAGCCGTGGTTGGGCAGGATGCGGTTTATCGGCCAGCCGGCCATGCGTTCGAGATCGACCAGATGCTCGGCCAGCCGATCGGCCTCGCTGACATAAGTGATCGGGTCTTCCAGCGTGTCGCCCGCCAGCAGCAGGCCGGTGCCGGGCATGAACAGCACTGTGCCGTCATGACTATGGATTTCGACCTGACGCAGCTCGACCGCAATCGTTCCGACGGTGAGGTCGAGACTGCCTTCGAAGGTTTTGTTCGGCAATACGAGCGGTTTGATCGGCGGAATGCCGCCTTCTATCGCGGCTCGGTTCTGGGCCAGCGCTGCGGCCGTAAGTTTGTTGGCGATGATCTCGCAATCCTGAAACACCTCGTTGCCGGCAATATGATCGTCATGCCAGTGGCTGAGCACGACGCGGATCGAGCTTACCCCCATGTCTTCGAGCGTCTGCCTGATGAAGCGCGCGTGAGGCAGCGAAATATGCGTGTCGTAGACAAGCGCCTGCGGCCCGTCGACAACGGCATAGGTGCAGATGCCCAGCGCATAGGCGCCGTCGTCCAGCCAGTTCGGCTCGTCCGACCAGGCGCGGACGCCGTCGATGCGGCCATCGTAGAAGCCCAGCACGTTTGGCGCCGGGCGAACCAGCCGCATGGTCGAGCCGAGGGGAGGTCTGGTCATCGGAAAGCTCAGTCGATCATGTGGCCAAGGTGATCGACTTCTTCGGTGGTCGTCGCGAAACTGGCGACGAAGCGGTAGATCGCTTCATTGTCGCCGAGGTGGCCGTCGAAGCTTTGCGGCACGCCCCATTCAGCGAATTTAGCGCCGTCGCCTTGCATTTTTTCCGCCTTGCTGCGGTCGAGAATGGCGAACACTTCATTGGCCTGCGGCAGCCAGGCCAGCCGGCCCGACGGCGCATCCTCGATCGTCGCGGCCAGCCTTGCGGCCATCGTATTGGCGTGGCGCGCCATCCTCAGCCACAGATCGTCGGCAAAATAGGCCTCGAACTGAGCCGAGATGAAGCGCGCCTTGGAGAAGGTTTGCCCGGCGCGCTGGCGAAGCAGGCGCAGGTCGCCCGCCACGTCGGGATTGAGAACCACGACCGCGTCGGCCATCCAGCAGCCATTCTTGGTGCCGCCGAAGGAGATGATGTCGACACCGCTCTTCCAGGTCATTTCCGCTGGGCTGACTTCTGTCGCCGCAACGGCGTTGGCGAAGCGCGCGCCGTCCATGTGCAGCGGCAGCTTGTGACGGCGAGCCACCTCGGCGATCGCCTTGATATCGTCGACGGTGTAAACGGTGCCGACCTCGGTCGCCTGGGTGATCGTCACTGCCATCGGCTGGCCGGCGGGGACGAGGTCCCGCGAATAGCGCTTGATGGCCCGGTCGAGCGCCTGCGGATTGATGCGCCCCAGAGGTCCCGGGACGGGCGACATGCGCGCGCCGCCGGTGTAAAAACCCGCGGCGCCGAATTCATCAACGTTCATATGCGCCTCTGCATGGCAGAAGGCGACGCCGCCGATCCTGTTCAACGACGCCATCGACAGCGCGTTGGCCGCCGTGCCGGTGGCGACGAAGAAGACCGCGACCTCGCGCTCGAAAATCTCGTTGAAACGCTTGTAGAGAGCGCGGTCGAGGTCGCTATCGCCATAGGCGGTGGCGATGCCGGCGGCATGGCGGGTCAGGTTGGCAGAGATATCGGGATGGACGCCCGCCCAGTTGTCGGATGCAAAGAACATTCGGAAAGTCCATGGCTGTTTGCGAAAGGAGCGCGACCATGGCTGCTTCGGGGTTTGACGCGCAAGGGCCAAGGGCTGAAAAAGCGGTAAAGCCAGATGCTGATCACGAAGGCGGGCTGCGGACTGAAGTTTTCGTTTCGACTGCACGCGGCGTAATTTTCTGTCGCCAAACGCCTAAGATTTTTGTGAATCGGTCTTGTGTGTGCCGGGGAATTCTGCCATAAAAATTTAGGACAGTAGTACTGTCTTATTTTGTCGCACAAGTCAGGCTGGATTGGCGTATCATTTGGGCCACTCCGGCCGTTGCCGCGAGCGACGGGTAGACGGCTCGGCTGTGGCCTGTACGATACCGGATACGAGCCGGCGGCGCATCGCTCGGTTCGCCAAGGATTTCGCAAGACGTGCCGCAAGAATGAGAGCGGAAGCCAGTCGCTTCCCAAGGTAGACCAGCGCCCCAAACGCAAGAAGTGCCAGGGGCCGGAACGGAGGACAGGACGATGACGGAACTGACGCCATCTGCGATTATCGGCCAGGCCGCGCAGACGAAAGCGGCAGCCGTTAAAAATACCGTTCTGACCAATGGCGGCCGAACCACCAACGGCCTAACCACCAATGGTATGGCCGCGCAAGGTCTCTATGATGCGCGCAATGAGCATGACGCCTGTGGCGTCGGCTTCATCGTCAACATGAAGAATGTCAAGTCGCACCAGATCGTCAAGGACGGGCTGTTCGTGCTCGAAAACCTGACGCATCGCGGCGCCGTCGGCGCCGATCCGCTGATGGGCGACGGCGCCGGCGTGCTAGTGCAGATTCCGGACCGTTTCTTCCGCGAGGAGATGGCGGCCCAGGGCGTCGAACTGCCGGCGGTGGGCCAATACGGCGTCGGCCACTGGTTCATGCCGCAGGACGCGGCACTGCGCGCTCATGTCGAAGACATCATCGCCGAATCGGCGCAGTCCGAGGGGCTGCCGCTGCTCGGCTTCCGCGACGTTCCCGTCGACAATTCGTCGCTGTCGAGGGCGCCGGAGATCGTCGCATCCGAGCCGTTCCACCGGCAGGTCTTCATCGGCCGCACGTCCGACATTACCGACGACGAAGAGTATGAGGCCAGGCTCTATCTGCTGCGCAAGGTGATTTCGGGCCGCATCTATGCCGAGAACGACAACAAGGACATCGGCGCCTATTGCGTATCACTGTCGGCGCGTACCATCGTCTACAAGGGCATGTTCCTGGCCTATCAGGTCGGTGCCTATTACAAGGATCTCACTGATCCGCGCTTCGAAACCGCGCTGATCCTCGTCCATCAGCGTTTCTCTACCAACACCTTCCCGTCCTGGAAGCTGGCGCATCCCTACCGCATGGTCGCGCATAATGGCGAGATCAACACGGTGCGCGGCAACAACAACTGGATGGCGGCGCGCCAGGCCTCGGTCGATTCCGAACTGTTCGGCAACAACATCTCGAAGCTCTGGCCGATCTCCTATGACGGCCAGTCCGACACCGCGTGCTTCGACAATGCGCTCGAATTCCTGTTCCAGGGTGGCTACAGCCTCAGCCACGCCATGATGATGCTTATCCCGGAAGCCTGGGCAGGCAACAAGCTGATGGATGCCGACCGCAAGGCTTTCTACGAATACCATGCAGCGCTGATGGAGCCGTGGGACGGGCCGGCTGCGGTCGCCTTCACCGACGGCCGCCAGATCGGCGCCACGCTCGACCGCAACGGGCTTCGCCCGGCGCGTTACATCGTCACCGATGATGACCGCGTCATCATGGCCTCGGAAGCCGGCGTGCTGCCGGTGCCGGAGGAAAGGATCGTCAAGAAGTGGCGGCTGCAGCCCGGCCGCATGCTTCTGATCGACCTCGCCAAGGGCCGCATCATTTCCGACGAAGAGATCAAGTCGGAGATCGCAACCCGGCATCCCTACAAGACCTGGCTCAACAACACGCAGCTGATCCTCGAAGATCTGAAGCCTGTCGAGCCGCGCGCGCTGCGCAAGGATGTCAGCCTGCTCGATCGCCAGCAGGCATTCGGCTACAGCCAGGAAGACACCAAGCTGTTGATGTCGCCGATGGCGACCACCGGCCAGGAGGCCGTGGGCTCGATGGGCACCGATACGCCGATCTCGGCGATGTCGGACAAGTCGAAGCTGCTTTACACCTACTTCAAGCAGAACTTCGCCCAGGTCACCAACCCGCCGATCGACCCGATCCGCGAGGAGCTGGTGATGAGCCTGGTGTCCTTCATCGGGCCGCGGCCGAACATCTTCGATCTGGTCGGCAATTCCCGCCGCAAGCGGCTCGAAGTGCGCCAGCCGATCTTGACCAATGGCGATCTGGAAAAGATCCGCTCGATTGGTCATACGGAAGACCGTTTCGACACCAAGACGATCGACATCACCTATGGGTCGAGCGAGGGCGCTGCCGGCATGCAGGGCGCCGTCGAACGTCTGTGCGAGCGGGCGGAAGCAGCTGTCGCCGGCGGCTACAACATCATCATCCTGTCCGACCGCCAGGTCGGTCCTGACCGGATCGCCATTCCGGCGCTGCTGGCGACAGCCGCCGTGCACCACCACCTGATCCGCAAGGGACTGCGCACCGCGGTCGGCCTGGTCGTGGAATCCGGCGAGCCGCGCGAAGTGCATCATTTCTGCTGCCTCGCCGGCTATGGCGCCGAGGCGATCAACCCTTACCTCGCCTTCGACACGCTGCTCGACATGCACAAGCGCGGTGAGCTGCCGGCCGAGGTCGACGCCTACGAGGTCGTCTCGCGCTACATCAAGTCGATCGGCAAGGGCATCCTCAAGGTAATGTCCAAGATGGGCATCTCGACCTACCAGTCCTATTGCGGCGCGCAGATCTTCGACGCCATCGGGCTGAAGTCGGATTTCGTCGAGAAGTACTTTACCGGCACCGCGACGCTGATCGAAGGCGTGGGCCTGGACGAGGTCGCGGCCGAGACGCTCAGCCGCCACACCGACGGCTTCGGTAACGACCCGGTGCTGCGCAACAGTCTCGAGGTCGGTGGCGAATACATGTACCGCATGCGCGGCGAAGCCCATATGTGGTCGCCCGACGCCGTCGCCACCTTGCAGCACGCCGTGCGCCAGGGCTCGTGGGAGACGTTCAAGGAGTATTCCGCGCAGATCGACAGCGAGACCGCCCGCGCGCAGACCATTCGCGGCCTGTTCAGGATCAAGCTGGCGGAAGAGACCGGCCGCAAGAAGGTCGCGATAGAGGACGTGATGTCGGCGGCCGACATCGTCAAGCGCTTCTCGACCGGGGCGATGTCGTTCGGCTCGATCTCGCGGGAGGCGCACACCACGCTGGCGCGCGCCATGAACCAGATCGGCGGCAAGTCCAACACCGGCGAGGGCGGCGAAGAGGCCGACCGTTATCTGCCGCTGCCCGGCGGCGGCAAGAACCCGGAACGCTCGGCGATCAAGCAGGTCGCTTCGGGGCGGTTCGGCGTGACGGCCGAATATCTCGTCAATTCCGACGTCATGCAGATCAAGGTCGCGCAGGGCGCCAAGCCAGGCGAGGGCGGCCAGCTGCCCGGCCACAAGGTCGACGCGACCATCGCCAAGGTCAGGCACTCGACGCCTGGCGTCGGCCTGATCTCGCCGCCGCCGCACCACGACATCTATTCGATCGAGGATCTGGCGCAGCTGATCTACGATCTGAAGAACGTCAATCCGGCGGCCGACGTGTCGGTCAAGCTGGTGTCGGAAGTCGGTGTCGGCACGGTTGCGGCAGGCGTCGCCAAGGCGCGCGCCGACCACATCACCATCTCGGGCTATGATGGCGGCACCGGCGCGTCACCGCTGACCTCGCTCAAGCATGCCGGCAGCCCGTGGGAAATGGGTCTTGCCGAAACGCATCAGACGCTGGTGCTGAACGGCTTGCGTTCACGTGTTGCGCTACAGGTCGATGGCGGCCTGCGCACCGGGCGCGACGTCATCATCGGCGCGCTGCTCGGCGCCGACGAGTTCGGCTTCTCGACCGCACCTCTGATCGCGGCCGGATGCATCATGATGCGCAAGTGCCACCTCAACACTTGCCCGGTCGGCGTTGCGACGCAGGACCCGGTGCTGCGCAAGCGCTTCAAGGGCACGCCCGAGCATGTCATCAACTTCTTCTTCTATGTGGCGGAAGAGGTGAGGGGGCTGCTCGCCGAAATGGGCTACACCCATATCGACCAGATCGTCGGCGACAGCGACCTTCTCGAAAAGCGCGAGATGATCCAGCACTGGAAGGCGCGCGGGCTCGATTTCGGCAAGATGTTCTTCAAGCCGGACGCGCCGCATGACGCGATACACTGGACCGAGCGGCAGAAGCACCCGATCGACGACGTGCTCGACCGCAAGCTGATCGAACTGGCGAAGCCCGCACTCGAAACCAAGCAGCCGGTCAAGATCGAGGTCGACATCCGCAATGTCGATCGTTCGACCGGCGCCATGCTGTCGGGCGAAGTCGCCAAGCGCTTCAGGCACAAGGGCCTGCGCGAGGACACGATCCAGGTGAAGCTGACCGGCACCGCCGGCCAATCCTTCGGCGCCTTCCTGGCGCGCGGCATCTCGTTCGATCTCGTCGGCGCCGCCAACGACTATGTCGGCAAGGGTCTGTCGGGCGGACGCATCGTCATCCGGCCGCCTGAAGAATCCAAGATCGTCGCGGCTGAATCGATCATCGTCGGCAATACGGTGCTCTACGGCGCTACCGAGGGTGAGGCCTATTTCGGCGGTGTCGCCGGCGAACGCTTCGCGGTGCGCAATTCGGGCGTGGCCGCCGTCGTCGAAGGCGTTGGCGATCATGGCTGCGAGTACATGACCGGCGGCATCGTCGTCGTCATCGGCCAGACCGGCCGCAACTTCGCCGCCGGCATGTCGGGCGGGGTCGCCTATGTGCTGGACGAGGCCGGCGATTTCGCCGCGCGCTGCAACATGGCGATGGTCGAGCTGGAGCCAGTGCCGGAAGAAGACGATCTGATGGAAAGGCTGCTGCATCATGGCGGCGACCTCGACCACAAGGGTCGCGTCGACGTCTCCGGCGACATGACCAGCCATGACGAGGAGCGGCTCTACCAGCTGATCTCGAACCACGTCCATTTCACGGGTTCGGTGCGCGGCCGCGAGATCCTCGACGATTGGACGACATTCCGGCCGAAATTCCGCAAGATCATGCCGGTCGAATACCGCCGCGCCCTGATCGAGATGGAGCGCATGCGCATGGGCGTGGCGGCGGAATAGGTTTTTGAGACTTGCCGGGGAGCGCAGGCTTCCCGGCGGAACTTTCAGCGACAGTTTGACCTCTGACGCAAGGTTGCCATGGCTGCCTCAAGGGGTTAACGGGTGCGGCGAACCCCGCACCATCTGGACAGCAGGAACTGGACTATGGGCAAGGTAACAGGCTTTCTCGAAATCGACCGGCAGGTGCACAAGTACCAGCCGGCCTCCGACCGCATCCGGCATTTCCGCGAGTTCACGCTGCCGATGTCGGACAAGGAGGTCGAGAAACAGGCCGCGCGCTGCATGGACTGCGGCATTCCGTTCTGCCATGGGCCAACGGGTTGCCCGATCCACAACCAGATCCCCGACTGGAACGACCTCGTCTATAATGGCGACTGGGACAATGCGATCCGCAACCTGCATTCGACCAACAATTTCCCCGAATTCACCGGCCGCATCTGCCCCGCGCCTTGCGAGGAAGCCTGCACGCTGAACCTCGAGGACATTCCGGTCGCCATCAAGACGGTCGAACAGGCGATCGCCGACAAGGCTTATGAGACCGGCCATATCCGGCCCTATCCGCCAGAGAAGAAGACCGGCAAGCGGGTCGCCGTCATCGGCTCCGGCCCGGCAGGAATGGCGGCTGCCCAACAGCTTGGCCGCGCCGGGCATGAGGTCAGTGTCTACGAGCGCGAAAGCCGGCCTGGCGGGCTGATGCGCTACGGCATTCCCGACTTCAAGATCGAGAAGCACTATATCGACCGTCGCATCGAGCAGATGCAGGGCGAGGGCGTGACCTTCCATTGCGGCATCAACGTCGGTGTCGACAAACCCGTGGCAGAGCTGCTCGCCGAATACGATGCGGTGCTCTATTGCGGCGGTTCGGAATCGCCGCGTCCAGCCAACATTCCGGGCGACGATCTCGGCGGCGTCTATGATGCCATGCCGTATCTGGTGCAGCAGAACCGTCGCGTCGGCGGCGAGCCCATCCAGTCGGTGGCGTGGCCGTCGCATCCGATCATCGCCGGCGGCCAGCATGTCGTCGTCGTCGGCGGCGGCGATACTGCTTCCGACTGCGTTGGCACGGCCTTTCGCCAGGGCGCGGTGCGCGTCACCCAGCTCGACATCCGCCCACAGCCGCCGGAGAAGGAAGACAAGCTTGCGGTCTGGCCCTACTGGGCGACCAAGATGCGGACATCGTCGTCGCAGGCCGAAGGTGCCGAGCGCGAATTCCAGGTGGCGACGCTCGAATTCATCGGCGAAGACGGCCAGCTGACCGGGGTGAAGTGCTGCGAGGTCGACGAGAAGCGCAAGCCGATCGCCGGCACCGAATTCGTTATCCGCGCCGATCTCGCCTTTATCGCCATCGGCTTTGCTGGACCGGCCGCCGCTGGCGTGGCGAAGGAGCTGGACGGTCAGATGAAAATCACGACCGACAGCCGGCGTTCCAGGAATGTCGAAGCCAATGACCGCGACTACAGGACCAGCGTCGACAAGCTTTTTGCCGCCGGCGACGTGCGCCGCGGCCAGTCATTGGTGGTGTGGGCGATCCGGGAGGGCCGCCAGGCGGCGCGCTCGATCGACGAAGCGCTGATGGGGACGACCGTGCTGCCGCGTTAACGGTTGATCGCCGTCGTCGTATCCGTCGTGGCAGCGGCCGTGGCGGGTGCCTTGGGCGGCCAGGAGAAATCGTCGGCGCGGCCGGGCGACGCCTCGGGGGCCTTGCCTTCGCGGATGAGTTTTTCGCCCGGCAGATCCGGATTGGCCTTTGGCGCAGCCGCCGCACCGAGAAGCTCGGTACCGCCGTCGAGCGCCGGATCGTTGAGCAGCATCGGAACGGTGCGGTCGACCACGATGGGGGCGGCGGGCAGCGACGGCGCCTCAACCGGGGCACCGGCGGGTGCGGCAGCCGTCACCACGCTTCCCGGCGCTGCCAGGCCGAGTATCTTGGCCAGCGGTTTTTCGGTGTAGAAGGCGAGCTTGCGCTTGCCGGCCTTCGACACGTTGATACCGTCGTCGGAGCGCAGCCGCACGGCTTGGCCGTTAATATCGGGGCCGGTCGAGACAAAGGCGCCGTTCTCGTCGACGAACCCGTCCCAGACATCGACGAATTCGCCGCCATTCTTCTCGGCGGCCGAGTGGTAGATGTCGTTGAAGGCCAGCATGTCGGAGGTCATCTTCGACGTCTTGAAGGCCGGCATGCCGACCCACAGATACGGCACTTTGGTCGACGCCAGCGCCTTGCCAAACGCCTCGGTCCGGCGTTCGTATTCCTTGGTCCAGTTCTCGGAGCGCGGCTGCTCGCGCACGTCGTTGACGCGCATCTGCTGGCGGTCGTTGGAGCCGAGCATGACGACGACCGCTGCCGGTTTCTCCGTCTCGATCAGCGATTTGACCTGTTCGGGCCAGTTGTAGACGTCATCGCGCACGAAGCCTGACGAGCCGTTGGCGCGCTCGACGATCCTGATAGCGGGGTTGGCGGCAAAGGCGGTTTCGAGGCCCTCGGCAAGGCCGCTCGCCATGAAATCGCCGATCACCAGGATGATGCGGGAATCCGGCGCCTTCTCGACAATCGGAACGGCAGGTTCAACGGGCGCACGGGGCTTTTTCTTGACCTTCGGCTTTGCCTTGCGGATGTCGAGCGGCGGCTCGATGCGCTCGCTGCGGCGCGGAAACAGAAGGTCGCGCAGCGACCAGCCGCGGTTCTGCGGCTGTTCCTGCGCCAAAGCCGGTGTGTGGAAAGTGCCGGCTATTCCCATCGCCAGGACAACGATGGCCAGAATGAGGATCGGCAAGCGGAATACGGTCACACGGATACGCGCTGCCGAAACCAAGCACCCTCTCCATCCCTTGGTGCATGACCCTCGCAGGGATCATGCACAGATCGATGCTACAGCGTCCCTTGCGCGTCGCAAATGCGCTGCACTGCTGCTGGCCCTATTTCTTTCTGAGCCATTTGAGCACTTCCATGCTCGGATACCCGTCCTGGGTCAAGCCGACCTTTGCCTGATAGGTCATGATGGCGGTTTTCGTGCCGTCACCGATCTTGCCGTCGAACTTGCCGTCGTAAAGCCCGTGCTGCGAGAGCCGCTTCTGCAACTCCTGCCTTTCCTCGAAGGACAGTTTTGTGAAAGGCCGCTGCCAGTCCTGCACCAGACCACTAGAGCCGGCGATTTCGTCGGCAAGAAGGCCGACGGCAAGGGCATATTTGTCGGCGTTGTTGTAGGCCTTGATAACGGAGAAGTTCTTGATCATCAGGAAGGCCGGTCCGCCGCGGCCGTCCGGCACTTTCAGCGTCGCCTTGTCGGTTGCGTTCCTGAACGGCTTGCCATTGGCCCTGGCGACGCCGAGCGTCTGCCACTGCGCCAGCGTCTTCGAGCCAGCGGGTAGTTTGCCGGCCGGAATGGTGACCTCATAGCCCCAGGTCTTGCCACCTTGCCAGCCATTCTTCTTCAGCAGATTGGCTGATGTCGCCAGCGCATCGGGGATCGAATTCCAGATGTCGCGCTTGCCGTTGCCATCCATGTCGACGGCATAATGCTGGTAGCTGGTCGGGATGAACTGGGTCTGGCCCATGGCGCCGGCCCAGGAGCCCATCAAGTGGCTTTCGTCGATGTCGCCGGTCTGCAGGATCTTCAGCGCCGCAACCAATTGGGTGCGGGCGAATTTCGACCGCTTCGGGTCGCCATAGGCGAGCGTCGCCAGCGAGCGGATGACATTGCGCATAATGTCGTCGCGCTTGAGGATCTCGCCATAGTTCGATTCCATCGACCAGATGGCGAGCAGGATGTAGCGGTCGACGCCGAACCGCGCTTCGATCCGGTCCAGCCACGGCTTCCATTTCTTCGCCATCTGCTGGCCGACGGCAACGGACTGGTCATGGACGCGGTTGTCGAAATAGTCCCAGGCGGGCGCGCTGAACTCAGGCTGCGTGCGGGCCTTTTCCAGCACCACCGGGTCGGGTTCGTTGATGCCGCGGAACGCCTGGTCGTAGACCGCGACGGAAACACCGCCCGCCACGGCGGTGGCGCGGAAGCCGGCGACCCATTGCCGGAAACCGGCATCGGCAAAGGCAGGGCCGGTCGGCATCAGCAAGGCGAGCGAGAGGCTGGCCGCCGTCAGGACGCTGGTAAAGAGTTTTGCGGCACTGCGAACGGTCATCTTTTCCTCCTTCACTATCTCAGGAAAGACCATTCATCGCCGAACCGGGTTAGGAATTAGTTTACCATAGGTGGCGCCTGGAACGAAAAGACAGCAGGATGCTTTACCGGTTGATGTTTCCCTCAATCGCCCGATAATCCTCAATTCCGGCGTGAAAATGTCGCGGGCCGGGGATTGCGGAGCAGGCTCTCAAACGGATAATTGACGCATGAAGCGAGTTCGCAAGGCAGTTTTCCCGGTCGCCGGTCTCGGCACGCGGTTCCTCCCGGCCACCAAGGCCATCCCGAAGGAAATGCTGACCGTCGTCGACCGGCCGGTCATCCAGTATGTCGTCGATGAGGCGCGCGAGGCCGGCATCGAACATTTCATCTTCGTCACCGGCCGCAACAAGGCGGTCATCGAGGACCATTTCGATATCCAGTTCGAGCTCTACGACACGCTCGCCCAGCGTGGCAAGGACGAGCAGCTGGCCCGCCTGCAACGGCTGCAGCCGGCACCGGGGCAGACCTCGTTCACCCGCCAACAGGTGCCGATGGGGCTCGGCCACGCCGTCTGGTGCGCGCGCGAACTGGTCGGGGATGAGCCCTTCGCGCTCTTGCTGCCCGACATGATCATGCAGTCGGAAAAGAGCTGCATGAAGGCCATGGTCGAACTCTATGAGGAGACCGGCAACAACATCATCGCCGTGCAGGAATGCGATCCGGCCGAAACCCACAAATATGGCATTGTCGGGCGCGGCGAGGACACCCATCACGGCTTCCGGATCACCGAGATGGTGGAGAAGCCGAATGCCGGCACCGCGCCGTCCAATCTCTACATCAACGGCCGTTACATCCTGCAGCCCGAGATCTTCACGATCCTCGAAAGCCAGGAAAAGGGCGCCGGCAACGAGATCCAGCTCACCGACGCGATGCTGAAGCTGGAAAAGCAGCAGCGTTTCTTCGGCTACCACTATCAGGGCCGTACCTTCGACTGCGGGTCGCCGGAAGGATTCGTCGAGGCCAATGTCGCCTTCGCGCTGTGGCGCAGCGACATGAACGAGAACATGGCCGGCGTCATCCGCACGCTGCTCGACGAGATGAAGCCCTCCGAGCGCCGCGGCGCTGCCTTCTAGCTACCGCTGCAATTTCAGCCCGAGGTAGACGCTGTTGGCGGTGTAGTTGCGCCCGGGCAGATTGCTGGTCAGCTTCTCGGTGCGGGCGCGGCTGGTGAGACCGACATAGCGGTTCAGCCACCATGTCAGCCCGGCCTCGGCGCTCAATGTCAGGTCGTGCCCGTCGGAACCGGTGTAGTCGCGCCAGTCGAGGCCAAGGGCGGCGTTGCCGGTCAGGTCGGCGCGGATCTGCCGCTCGCCGGTCAGGCGGCCTGAATAGAGGAGGTCGCCGCTCTCATTGGCGGTCGTCGTGCCTTCGATCATGGTCTGCGCGGTCAGGCCGATGATGGTGCCGCGTTCGGGCGACCATTTGAGGTCGGCATTCACCGACGCCCCCGAATTCGCCTCCAGCCGGTTGTCGTCGATCGCTTCCCGGAGCCAGCCGGCCGAGAATTCGCCAGCCAATTTCTCGCCCATGTCCACTTCGACACCGGCGCGCGCGCCAAGCCGTGTCGACGACCGTTCAAAGCCGCTTGAATCGACGCGCAGATCATAGGCGCGTCGGCCGACTTCGACTTCGGCGAAAGGCGTGATGGCGGGCGAGATCTCGTAGCCGGTGCGCAAGGTCGCGGTGTAAAGCGTGGAATCGCGATCCTTCTGCGACAACACGGTGCCGTTGGTCAGCTTGGCGTCGCCATAGATATCGTGGGAGACCGCGCCGGTCAGCGCGAAGCGCAGCTTGCCGACGTCCTTCTTGACGGCGAGGCTGCCGTCGACGGTCTGGCGGATCGGCTGTGAGGTGACGCCGGCAATGGCGTCGGGCGAGGAGGCCGATTCCGGCGCAATCTCGTAGCCGAGTTTGGCGATGGCGCGCAGCTCATTGTCGAGGTCGACATTGAGCGTGCCTTCGATACGGCCACGCCCCTCATTGATCTTCTGGCCCGAAATGCTGTTGCGGAAGTTGCCGTAACCGTCGATGACGGCCGAATTCTCGCGCCAGTCGGAGGCGGCGGAGAAACGCAGCGCCGTTTCGGACAGCACCGCCGACTTGCCGCCGGAGCTGGAATCGGCGTTCGACGTGACGGTAACGCCCTGCTCCAGCGTCGGCCGCAGCAGGAAGGAGCCGACCTTGATGCCGGTTGCCGCGTACGGGTCGTCCTCGGGCTTCTTCTTCTGACCCTCGATGGCATCGGTGCGCTCGGCGCCAGGGTCGAGCTTCTGCCGGTCGACGCTGTCAATGGTGAGGGCACGGCGGTTGGCCGTATCCTGCTCGGTTTCGTCTGCTGCCGTACCGTCCGAAGTCGTTCCGGTGGTGGTCGGGTCCGTGGTTCGACCGGGCTTCTTCTTGTCGACAGCCTTGGTTTTGTCCTTGGTCTTGTCCGCATCGGCGGCGCGTTGTTTTGCCGTCGATGGCCGGCGTGGCTGGACGGTTGGCGGCTGATCGGCGAACGAGTCGTCGGTGGCTGCCGGCGGATCGAAAATGCTGTTTGCACCGGCCTGTGACGGGTCGGTTTCATCAGGCAAGGCGCCATCGCTGGCCGGCACATAGGCGGTTGGCGTGTTTTCCGCGGGGGTGGTGTCGGCAGGCGCCGGCTTGACCTGCGTGTTGGCCTTGCTCAATTGCCTGGCCCGGCGCTGCTGGTCGGACAGAATCGCCGATTCCGAGACTTCACCGCGCAGCTCGGTTTCCTGGGCATGAAGCGCGGTTGGCCGCAGCAGAGCGAGCACGCTTATTGCCAGAATCAGAGCGCAAAAGGCTCCGCCCGTTCGACCTTTTTTCTTTTGAGGCTGGGCCCGCGACATCGTCACCACTGCTTGCGCGGCGCAAGCGCGCCATACTTACCGAACCGTAAACGGGGATGGTTAACGGAGGGTTGAAGGGGTGCCTGTCAGACCTGGCCGGACGGCAATTCTGTTGGACAGGCGAACGGCAACGCGCTAAGCGCATCAGCCATGCATGCGGGATCTCCAGAAAAGAAGCCTTTGGACAGCCAGGCTTCGATCGCCTCGGCGCTGAGAACGGTAGCCACGGAACAGGCCGGCGTGGCGGCGTTGGCTGCCGCGCTGGAAAACGGACTGGCCGAACCCTTCGCCCACGCCGTCGACATTATCTCGCGCATCGATGGCCGGGTCATCGTCACCGGCGTCGGCAAGAGCGGCCATATCGGCTCCAAGATCGCGGCTACGCTGGCCTCGACCGGCACGCCCGCCTTCTTTGTCCATCCGGCGGAAGCCAATCATGGCGACCTCGGCATGATTGCCAGGGATGATGCCATCATCGCCATGTCATGGTCAGGCGAGAGCAAGGAATTGATGGGCATCGTCGCCTATTCCAGGCGCTTCTCGATCCCCCTGATTGCCATTACCTCCGGCGCGACTTCGGCGCTGGCACGCGCGGCTGACGTGGTGCTGCTTCTGCCGCAGGTGCCGGAAGCCTGCCCGCACGGCCTGGCGCCGACGACATCGACGCTGCTGCAACTGGTGGCCGGCGATGCGCTGGCCATCGCGCTGCTGGAAGCGCGCGGCTTCACCCCCGACCATTTCCGCACTTTCCACCCCGGCGGCCAGCTCGGCGCCAATCTGACTCTCGTCTCCGAGATCATGCGGGTCGGCGACCAGATTCCGCTAGCCGTGCTTGGCACCAAGATGCCTGAAGCGGTCATGACGCTGTCGAACAAGAAAGTCGGCTGTGTCTGCGTCGTCGACGCGAAGGGCGAACTGGTCGGGATCATCACCGACGGCGATGTCGCGCGCAATTTGCATCGCAACTTGGCCGATATCGCCGTGGACGACATCATGACCCGCACACCGAAGACGGTCGATCCTCAGACTCTGGCCGGCACGGCGATCGCGCTTCTCAACGAATACAATATCGGTGCGCTGGTGGTGACCGAAAACAGGATGCCCGTGGGGGTGATTCACTTCCACGATTTGCTGCGCATCGGCGCGGCCTGAGGAAGCTCAAAGCGCGTCGCATTGGGGTGACCTACGCGACGCGCTTCGATTTTTTGCCAAAAATGCGCAGCGCGCTTTTGGGTGTTCAGACAGCCTCGACCGTCAGTTCCAGATCGGTGTCGGCCGAACTGACGACGCGCACCTGCGTGCCGGCCGGCAGGTCAGGGCCGGAGACGCGCCACAGCGTGTCACCGAGCTTTATGCGGCCTCGGCCATCCTTGATCGGTTCGGCAAGGGTAGCCATCTTGCCGACCATCTGCGCGCCGCGGCGGTTGAGCAGCGGCTGGTCGGTCGCGTCATGACGCCCGCCAACCAGCTTCTTGCCGGCGAAGGCCGAGACCAGCGACAGCGCCAGGAAGGCGAGGACCTGGACTTCCCAAGTCCAGAAGCTTGCGTCCCAGATGAGCAGGCAAATCAAGCCGATCACCAATGCGGCGATGCCGATCCACAGCATGAAGATGCCTGGCGCTATGACCTCCATCACCAGGAGGACGAACCCCAGAACCATCCAGTTCCAAGGGCCAAGTTCGGAAATAATGCGGTCGAACATGGGAGTGTGCTCCTATGATCTCAGTTCGCTCGATCTCAATTCTCGCCAGGTCTCAGTTCTCGCTTGGGCGAACCACCGGAGGGCGGGCAGCCTGCCGCGCGGCGCCGGCGGTGCCTTCGCTGCGGAACACCTCTTTGGCGATCTCGCTAATGCCGCCGAGCGTGCCGATCAGCGCCGAGGCTTCCATCGGCATCAGCACGACCTTGCTGTTGTTGGCGGTGCCGATCTTGCCCATCGCTTCGGTGTATTTCAGCGCCACGAAGTAGTTGAGCGCCTGCACGTCACCCTTGGAGATGGCCTCCGACACAACCTGGGTAGCGCGGGCTTCGGCCTCGGCTGAGCGTTCGCGCGCCTCGGCGTCGCGGAAGGCGGCTTCCTTGCGGCCTTCGGCCTCGAGGATCTGCGACTGCTTGAGACCTTCGGCGGCAAGGATCTGCGCACGCTTGTTACGTTCGGCCGTCATCTGCCGGCCCATCGATTCGATGAGGTTGGCCGGCGGATTGATGTCCTTGATCTCGACGCGGGTGATCTTGATGCCCCACGGATGCGCCGCCTCGTCAACGACGCGCAGCAGCCGCTCGTTGATGGCGTCGCGGTTGGACAAGAGTTCGTCGAGGTCCATAGAGCCCATCACGGTACGGATGTTGGTCATCGTCAGGTTGAGGATGGCGTTCTCCAGGCCGGCGACCTGATAGGCGGCCTGCGCGGCATTGAGGATCTGGTAGAAGGCGATGCCGTCGACACCGACTATGGCGTTGTCGCGGGTGATGATTTCCTGGCTCGGAACGTCGAGCACCTGTTCCATCATGTTCATCTTGGCGCCGATACGGTCGACGAACGGCACGATGAGGTTGAGGCCGGGGCTTAGTGTTTTGGTGTAACGACCAAAGCGCTCCACCGTATAATTGTAACCTTGCGGGATTGTCCGGATGCCTTTGATAAGAAGCACCAACACCAGAAAGGCAAGCGCACCAATCGCAATACCGAAACCACTGAAGTCCATTTAAATCTCCCTCAGATGCCGGCCATGGCGTTGATTCCATGCAACCGACTTCACCAAACACTTAGTTGTGTTTCAATAATGTTACAATTAGGTGATCGCTGATTATTAGTGCGTAGAATACCGCAACAGTGGCGATCGATCGCTACAACGCAGCGGGCTCAGGCCCAGCCCGACAGTTCGCGCCGCACCATCGCCTCGATCACCGCCATGCCTTCTGCGCTGTCGTTGAGGCATGGGATGTGGGCGAATTTCTCGCCGCCGGCGTGATGGAAGGTCTCGGCCGCCTCGCGGCCGATTTCGTCCAGCGTCTCGATGCAGTCGACGGAAAAGCCGGGATTGACGATGGCAATCGATTTCACGCCGTCCCTGGCCAGTTTCTCGACCGTCTTGTCGGTATAGGGCTGCAGCCATTCCTGTGCGCCAAAGCGCGACTGGAAGGTGATGATCAGCTTCTGTTCGCTCCAGCCGAGCTTTTCGCGCAGCAGTCGCGTCGTCTCCAGGCAATGCGCCTGATAGGGATCGCCCTTGTCGGAATAGGGTTTGGGGATGCCGTGATAGGAGGTGATGACCACCTCCGGCTGAAAGTCGAGCGTCGCCAGATGCCGCTCGATCGAACGGGCAAGCGCCTCGATATAGACCGGCTCAGCATAGTAGGGCGGCACGCTGCGGACCGCCGGTGCCGCCCGCATCTTCATCAGAGCGCGAAACAGCTGGTCGTTGGCGGTCGCGGTGGTGGTCGCCGAATATTGCGGATAGAGCGGGAAGGACAGGATGCGGTCACAGCCTTGCGCGACCAGCCTTTGCGCGACGCTCTCGGTCGACGGGTTGCCGTAGCGCATCGCCCAGTCGACGACGACATCGGGCAGGTCGCGAAGCGCCGCCGCCAGCTTCTCGCTCTGGGCTCGCGTGTAGGTGCGCAGCGGCGACTCGTTCTTCTCGCGGTTCCAGATCCTGGCATAATTGGCGCCGGACTTCTTCGGTCGCGTGGTCAGCACCAGGCCATAGAGGATCGGGTACCAGATCGCCTTGTTGAGCTCGATGACGCGCGGATCGGACAGGAATTCCCGGAGATAGCGCCACATCGGCTTGAAATCGGTGCCGCCGGGCGTGCCGAGATTGACCAGCATGACGCCGATCTTGCCTGCCTTTACCGGCGGATGTCCGGCCGGCAGCGGGCCGAGCGCTTTCGCTGCTTTGGGATCAATCGTCATGGCAATTCTCCGGACACGGCGCGAAACTAACGGCGCCGCGCCGGTTTTCAATGCCACGTCTGGCCGCACCTTGTCCGAAAAAGCAACACCCGCCCGGCGGACCGGGCGGGTGTTGCGGATTTCTACCGGCTCTAATTAGCAGCCGGCGGTATGGTCAGGGTTGCGCCGACCGGCAGCCGGCGTGGCTCGTAGCCCTTGTTGGCCTCGGAGATCACCTTCCATTTGGCGCCGTCGCCATAGGCCTTCTTGGCCAGGTCCCAATAGGTATCGCCGGCGACGATGACGTGGCTGGCCTCGGCCGGCTTTGCCGGCGCGGCGGGGGCAGGCGTTGCGGGAGCAGAGGCTGCTTCAGCCGGTTTGGCCGGTTCGGTAGGCGCTGCCGGGGCCGTTTCCGCCGGCACACTCGGCGGGGTGGCGGATATGTCGCCGGAGCCTGCCGGCAACGCTGGCATCGCCGGCTCCGCCTCGGCCGGTTTTGCCGGCTCGGCCGGAGCAGGTGCCGGTTCGGCAGGCTTAGCCGCCTCTGCGGCGGGCGCCGCTGCTACGGTCGCGGCGATTTCGGTGATGCGGCCGTCGAGCTTCGGCGTATAGGGCCGGTGCGCGGCGAGATAGTCAGCGACCACCTGTTCGAGGCCAGGGCCGTAGTCATAGGCGTTCTTGGCCTTCTCGGCGAAGACCTTGTAGCCGTCGCCGCCCTGGCGGACATAATTGTTGGTGGCGACCAGATAGTCCTTGTCCGGATTGATCGGCGCCCAGGCGCCGCCTTCCATCACCTCGACCGACTTGACGCGGCCGGCATTGGGCGCGACCGACTTGTCGAAGGCGTATTTGAGACCTGCCACCTGCGGGAAGCGGCCGGCGCCGTCCTCGACCTGGCTGACGCCGTTTTCCAGCCCGGCAACCAGATCCTTGCCGGAAATCTGGAAGGTCGCCAGCGTGTTCTGGAACGGCAGCACGGTCAGCACCTCGCCCATGGTCACGGTGCCCTTGTCGATCGAGGCACGCAGGCCGCCGCCATTGGAGACAACGATCTCGACGCCCTGTCCCTTGACGCGGTCGAGGATGGCGTCGGAAACGAGGTTGCCCATCGCGCATTCCTTGGTGCGGCAATTCTCACGGCTGCCGTCGACGGCCTCGGTGGTCTCGGCGACTTCCTTGTTCTTCAGCGCCTCGATCGGCGCGCCGAGTTCCTTGATACGGGCAAGCACGGCGGGATCAGGCGTGATCGACTTGTCGAGGAAGATCGGGTCGCCGCTGGCTTCCTTGACGTTGCCATTGGCGTCGAACACGACCTTGAACTCGCCGAGATATTTCGAATAGGAGGCCGCCTGCACCACCGGCACCTTTGAGCCGTCGGGGTTGTCGACCATGGTCGGGTAGGGGCCTTCCGCCTTCGGATCGCTGTTGGACAGAAGCGAGTGGCTGTGGCCGCCGACCACCACGTCGATGCCGGGGATTTTTGCGATAACATCGCGCTCGCGCCTGTAGCCGATATGGGTGACGGCGATGATCTTGTTGACGCCTTGCGCCTTCAGCTTCTCGACCTCCGCCGTGATCGACTTGACGTCGTCGGCGATGGTGATGTTGGGGCCTGGCGAGGCGAGTTCCGGCGTGTCATTGGTCACCGCGCCGATGATGCCGATCTTCTGGCCGCCGACCTCAAGCACGATCGACGGCTTGATCTTGCCAGCGGCGCCGGACTTGTCGTTGGGCAGGACATTGGCGCTGACGACCGGGAATTTCGCCTTGTCGAGGTAAGGCACCAGCGCACTCTCGCCATCGTCAAACTCATGATTGCCGAGCGTCACCGCGTCGGGCTTGATCTGATTAAGAAATTCCTCCTCCGCGGCGCCCTTGTAGGTGATGTAGAACAGCGATCCCTGGAAGCTGTCGCCGGCATTGAGCAGCAGCACGTTCTGGCCTTCGAGCTTCTTGCGCTCCTGCGCGATGGCGGTGACCAGCCGGCCAGCGCCGCCAATGCACTCACCCTTGGTCTCCTCATCAGCCGAGCACGTCGACTCATATTTGTTGTTGCCTTCGATGCGGCTGTGCCAATCGTTGAAATGCAGGATGTTCAACGTGTAGTCGGCAAAGGATGGCACGGCCGACAGGCCGAGCGTCGAGGCAGAAAGGGCGGCAATCGCGGCGAGCTTCTTCATCTTCGTCTCCCGGATGGATCTGATCAAAGCCGTTTAACGCTCTTGCTTGACTGCAGGATAACAGCCAGCTTTCGGTCATGTTCCCATCGCGGTTATGGCGATGCAAGAAGAATCAGGGCGGGCGAAATCGGCATCGGTTTGCCGGCATAAGAAAGGCGGCGGCATCGCGCCGCCGCCTTCTCGCAAGGCCATATGAGATATGCTCAGCTGCGCCTGGTCAGCACGAAGTTCTGGCCAGCGGAGCTTGTGCAATTCAGCTGGTTGATCGACACCAACAGGCAGTTGAAAGCGATCGGCTGCTGCCGGATCAGCGAAGTGCCGTTGATCTCAACCGAGGTGGCGCCAGTCTTGGTATAGCTGCCATCAGCGAATTTTTCGCCGGTCTCTGCCGAAACGGTGGTGAAGACGCCGCCGTTCAATGTCGAGACCGCCTTGCCTTCGGCGTTCAGCCAGGACCCTTCGACGCCTCGCGCCTGCGATGAGATCGGTGGCCCGTCGGAACCGCCGGTGGTGCAGGCGGCAAGCATCGTCGCAAGAGCGCCCGCCGCGCCTGCTGAAAGAATTTTGCGCGCAATCGTCATGTGAAATCCTCTCCCTGGCGCATCGGCCCCAATCGCAGTGGAAGGCACGATGTGCGTGGCCTCAAGTTTCCCGAGCGTTCCCACGTGCCCCAAATGGGCGCACGCTGCTCTCGTCCGCATCCCTTCAATCACCCGATTTCCGGGCGATTGCAAGGCAGTGAGGCAGGGGTATGGAACCGCTATCGGACGAGGATGTTGCGGAATTGCCACGGGTCGTTTTTGTCGAGGTCTTCTGGGAAGAGACCCGGACGGTTATCGAGCGGCGTCCAGTCGGTGTAATAGCCTTTGACCGGACCGAGATACTGGGACTGCACTTCCAGGCACCGCTTGTAGTCCATCTCGTCGGCCTCGACGATACCGGCCTCCGGGTTTTCCAGCGCCCAGACCATGCCGGCGAGAACGGCCGAGGTGACCTGCATGCCGGTGGCGTTCTGGTAGGGGGCCAGCTTGCGGGCTTCGGCCAGCGACAGCTGCGAGCCGTACCAGTAGGCGTTCTTGTCGTGGCCGTAGAGCAGCACGCCGAGTTCGTCGACACCATCGACCAGCTCGTTTTCGTCAAGCACATGGTGGACCGGCTGCGGCTTGCCGGCGGCGCCGAACATTTCGTCCAGCGACAGCAGCGCGTCGTTGCAGGGATGATAGGCATAGTTGCAGGTCGGGCGGTATTGGACCTTGCCCTTCTTGCCGCGCACGGTGAAGAAGTCGGCGATCGAAATCGCCTCGTTGTGGGTTACCAGCAAGCCGTATTGCGCGCCCGGCGTCGGGCACCATGAACGCACGCGGGTGTTGGCGCCAGGCTGTTCCAGGTAGATCGCAGCCTTGGAGCCATCCTTGTGCTCCTTGCCGTTCTTCGGCATCCATTTCTCATGCGTGCCCCAGCCAAGCTCGGCCGGCTGCAGCCCTTCCGAAATGAAGCCCTCGACCGACCAGGTGTTCCAGAACACGTTCATCGGCTTCGGCTTCTTGGTGCGCTGGGTGTCGCGCTCAGCGATGTGGATGCCCTTGACCCCGGCCTTTTTCATCAGCCTCGCCCAGCAGTCGCGGTCGTCCTGCGCCGGTTCGGAAAATTCGAGGCCGAGGTCGCCGGCGAGGTTCAAGAGCGCCTGCTTGACGAACCACGAGACCATGCCCGGATTGGCGCCGCAGGTCGAAACCGCAGTCGCGCCGCCTGGCTTGTCATGCTTCTCCTTGATCATCGCTTCGCGCAGCGCGTAGTTGGTGCGGCTGGCATTGTCGGCCTTGGCGTCGAAGTAGAAACCGAGCCACGGCTCGACGACGGTGTCGATGTAGAGCACGCCGAGCTTGCGGCAGAGCCGCATCAGGTCGACCGAGCCGGTATCGACCGACAGATTGACGCAAAAGCCCTGGCCGCCGCCATTGGTCAGAAGCGGGGTCAAAAGCTTCTTGTAGTTCTTCTCGGTCACGTGCTCCTGGACGAAGGCGATGCCGCGCTCGTCGAGCAGCTTGCGGTCGGGGTCGAGCGGGTCGACGACCGTCATGCGCGACTTGTCGAACTTGAAATGGCGCTCGATCAGAGGCAGCGTTCCCCGTCCGATCGAACCGAAGCCGATCATCACGACAGGGCCGGTGATTTCACCGTAAACGGGCCAGTTTTCATTCGCCATTTTATCGAGCACTCCTTCAAAAAACCGGGGAAACTGGGGCAAAACACGCGCAAAAACCGGGCATTTTTGCCCGGTGGATATGCGCTACATCACAGATCATTGTCACAAACCAGTGAAAAGCGCCAACCGCCCGCTAGGCAGCATTGGCCATGTGGTTAAGGAGGACGACCAGCCGGTCGCGGTCCGATGTCATGCCCTTGTAGTCGAGTTGAGCCTCATCCAGGGCCAGCAATTGCGCCGCGAAAGATGCGGCAAGCGTTGCCCGATCAGGATGCCGCGCCAGCACCTTCAGCGGGTCGAGATGGATGCGGATGGTGAACAGGATATCGCGCGACACGGGCAGTTTGCGCAGCGTTTGGCGCTCGACGCGGATGAAGGCGTGCGCGTTGACGTCGCCATCCGGAAAGCGCGACGAGCGGCTGGTGGCTCGGTCGATGCGCTCGACATTGGAGAGCGGATGATAGAGCGCGTCGTCGGCCTGGATCGACCAGTTGAAGCGCTCGACGGCCTGGCCCTGCAGGCCGTCGAACATGCGGTTGATGAGCTCGGCCGGCCTGGTGCCCGGACCGAAGCCCGGCACCGGTGCGTGGATCTGCTGAAGAGGCAGCCCGAATTTTTCGAGCAGTGACCAGGATGATGGGAAGCACAACGAGCCGGCGGCGAGCCGCCAGCCGCTGTCATCGCGGCGCATCAGGATCAGGTCTTCCTGGACGAGCAGCGAGGTTGCGACCAACGGGGCGTCGCTGAAGACATCGGCTCTGTTGCCTTCGGCGCCGATAACCTCGATGCCGGCACTGGTTTGCCGGTACGTTCCAGGAAATGTCGACAGCAGATGGGCTTCTATGAGGTCGCGCACTTCGCGCTGGGCGTCGCGCGTGCCGTTCTCCTCGACGAACACCTTGCCGGGAATTTCGGCATAGAGCCGGCGCTTTTCGGCGAGATGGTCGATGAGGTGCCCGTCGACCTCGATCCATTTGTCGAGCTCAAGCGGCTTCAGCCCGATGGTGAAGAGCTTTGAGGAGCCATCATAGGGCGTGTGAGTGGGCAGGCGAGAATTCATGCTTGGGTGAGGGTCCAGTCCGGTGGCGGTCATTCTCGCAGCAACTTCGTATCAGGCCAATGTTGCCGGGATCAATCCGCGCAGCGAATTGCCGACGAAGATCGCCTTCGCCGACTTTAACTCGTCATAGCTGTAGATCGCTTCCTGGACGCGGCCTTCATCCAGAAGCTCGGCGCGCAATACGCCAGGCAGCAGGCCGCAATCGAGCCGGGGCGTCATCAGCACGCCGTCACCGAAATCGGCGAAGACATTGGTGATCGTGCCTTCGCATATTTCGCCGCGCTCATTGGCGAGCAACACCTCGTCGGCCTGGGTGACAAGATATTCAGACCGAGCATGGGTGTAGCGCTGACGCCGGCTGGTCTTGTGGCGCAGCAGCGTGTCGGTGGAGGAGAGCCGCACCCGCGCCAGCTGCAGCCGCCAGACCTTGTCGGCGGCGAGCGGCTCGTAAGGCTGGCCCGAGGCGGTCACCTCGCCGTTGCGCTGCAGGACAAGACGGGTGCGCAGCGCCGTCTGCTGCGCCCCGACAGTGTTCGCCAACACCTGGCCGACTCGCTGCGGATCGCAGGCAAAGCCCAGTTCTTCCGCCGAGCCGTAGAGGCGCGCGAGGTGGCGCTCGAAACGCAGGAAGCCCTGGCCGGGCTGCCAGCGCATGGTCTCGATCAATTCGAAGTCGGCGGTGTTCCCGTCGCGAAGCGCGCCTTCAGCAGACACTCCTGATACTCCTCCTCAGCCGTCGAATCGAAGACGACGCCGCCGCCGACATTGTAGATGGCTTCGCCACTGGAAAAGAGCGAGATGGTGCGGATCGCCACCGAAAAGCGCATCGTGCCGCCGGGCGCGATCCAGCCGATGGCGCCACAATAGACGTCACGAGGCGTGGCTTCCAGATCGTGCAGGATTTCCATGGCGCGGATTTTTGGCGCGCCGGTGATCGAGCCGCAGGGAAACAGAGCGGCGAAGATCTGGCGGATGCCGAGATCGGGCAACAGCTTTGCCCTGACGCGGCTCACCATTTGGTGGACGGACGGGTAGCTCTCGATGCGGAACAGTTCCGGCACCTCCAGCGTGCCGACCTCGCTGATCAGCGAGATGTCGTTGCGCAGGAGATCGACGATCATCCGGTTTTCGGCCTGGTTCTTTTCGTCATTGCGCAGGAAGGATTTCAGCCGCGCGTCCTCGGCCTTGGTCGCGCCGCGTGGCGCGGTGCCCTTCATCGGATGGGTTTCGATCATGCCTTCGGTGTCGATCTCGAAGAACAGTTCGGGCGAGCGCGACAGTACGATTGGATCGCCGAGCGAAATAAGCGCGCCATACTTTACCGGCTGGCGTCCGGTCAGCGCGTCGAAGGCGGCCAGCGGGTCGCCGGACCACTGCGCATGGACTGGAAAGGTCAGATTGCCCTGGTAGCAATCGCCCTTGCGGATGTGGTCGTGAAGGCGCGTGAAGCGGTCAGCATATTCCTTCTGCGACCATGACGCTCTTGCATCGAAGATCGGACCATTGGTCGCCACGCCACCCTGCGGTACCGCCTGTTCATCCGGGGCGTCGAAGACACCGAGGCAGACCAGCGGCGCGCGCCGGCCCTCGGGCAGCAACGGCACCAGCTTCGGCTCGAGCAAATAACCCGCTTCATAGGAGAAATAGCCGGCCAGCCATTTGCCGGCGTCCGATGCCGCCTGCGCGGCCGCGAGCGCCGGCAGAAAATCCTCGACCTCATGGGCGACGATGATGTCGGCCGGGCGGTCGAAGACCAGCTGGCGGCCGCTTTCATCGTTGCGGAAAATGGCGGAGGGCAGGGGCATGGGGCTCGGATGCTGCGGTCGATGACGCCAGAACCGCTCTATATGGGGGGCGCGCGGCGTGCAATCGAGGGAGCGGCGTCGCAGGGCGCAAAGACGGTGGCGCTTGCGAAAACAAAAGCGGCGCCCGGAGGCGCCGCTCTGTCGGGCTTATTGCCGATGATCAGATCAGGTGTTGTTGGCGGTCCCGGCGGTCGGGAACTGGCGCGCGAATTCCTTCTCGTCGCCGGCAGCAAGCAGCTTGGCCTGCTCGATCCACTTTTCGCGCGCGATGCGGCCGTCGAAATTCAGCGTGTCCTCAATGCGCTTGACGTCGGCCGCCGTCCAGGCGGCGATCTGGGCGTAGGTCGTGACGCCAAGGCCCTTGAGCAGTTTGTCGTTGACCGGTCCGATGCCGATCAGGCGACGCAGATTGTCGGCCTTCCCGGCTGCCGGGGTGGCCTTCTTCGGGGCTGCAGCCGGCTTTGAAGCGGCGGGCTTCGGAGCGGCGCTCGCCTTGGCAGCCGCCGGTTTGCTGGCAGCCGGTTTGGCGGCGGCGGATTTGGCCGAAGCTGGCTTGGCGGCGGGCTTTGCCGCGGCGGGTTTGGCGGGCGCGGCCGGCTTGGCCGCCGGAGCGGACTTGGTCGTTGCGGGTGTCGAGACCAATGCGGCCGGCGCCGAGCTGGAAGGTTTGGCCGATGGAGTAGACGTTTCACGCAGCCGGCGTTCGAGATCGGCGCGGGTCTTGCCGCAGGCGTCGAGTTCGCCGGTCAGGCGATCGGAATCGGCGCGCAGCCTGTCGCGCTCGCTGCGGGTGCGGTCGAGGTCGCCGCGCAGGCTGTCAAGCTCACCGCGCAGCCGGCCCCAGATAAACCAACCAACCAACAAACCTACAAGGAACGCCAGGACAATGTAGAAGAAGGTCATCGTCTCTCTCCAGTCGGATCCGTCCGCCGCCGTCTCAAGTCATGACCTTGGCAGATCGGATCATCCATTGGTGGTTCGGCGGTTCATGGAACAGCCGGTCTGTCGTCGACTGCCGGCGTTCGGCTTTCCCGCCCATTGCCAACCGTCGCTGTCGCATTCGCCGGACCGCTGCCATGGGCCGGGATGCTGTCCGGCCTGAGCCGCGCGCCCGGCTGAGCTTCAGTCGGAAAGGCTATCATACGGATTCTGGAAAGCTAACGGAAAATTTCGCCCGAGAGTTCTTCAAGAACAGATATTTAGAACAAGAACAGAGCTACCATCACATGCATTCCGGCTAAACTGTTCTTCAATTTCGTAAAGTCGAGGCCGCCGCCGAACCTGTCGCTTTGCGCCGCTCGCTCACGGGGTGCGCGGCGTCAACTGTCGAGAGCTTCCAACTCGTCGATCAGGCCGCCGATTACGCCAAGGCCGATCTGCCAGAAGGCAGGGTCGGTGGCGTCGAGGCCGAAGGGAGCGAGAAGCTCGGAGTGATGCTTGGTGCCACCGGCACGCAGCATCTCGAAATACTTGTCCTGGAAGCCGTGCTCGGCATTCTGGTAGACCGCGTAGAGCGAGTTCACCAGGCAGTCGCCGAAGGCATAGGCGTAGACGTAGAAGGGCGAATGGATGAAGTGCGGGATGTAGGTCCAGAAGACCTCATAGCCCTCGCGCAGCTTGATCGCCGGCCCCAGGCTCTCCGCCTGTACCTCGAGCCAGAACTGGCCAAGCTTGTCGGAAGTCAGTTCGCCGTTCTTGCGCTCGGCATGCACCTTGCGCTCGAACTCATAGAAGGCGATCTGGCGCACGACCGTGTTGATCATGTCCTCGACCTTCTGGGCGAGCATGGCCTTGCGCTCGCGCTTGTCGCTGGTCTGGTCGAGCAGCGAACGGAAGGTCAGCATCTCGCCGAACACCGAGGCCGTCTCGGCCAAAGTCAGCGGCGTCGAGGCCATCAGCGCACCCTGGCCGCCGGCCAGCACCTGGTGCACGCCGTGGCCGAGTTCATGCGCCAGCGTCATCACATCGCGCGGCTTGCCCATGTAGTTGAGCAGCACGTAAGGGTGCGCCGAAGGCACGGTCGGATGGGCAAAGGCGCCGGGTGACTTGCCGGGCCGCACCGGCGCGTCGATCCAGTTGCGGTCGAAGAAGACGCGGGCGATCTCCGCCATGTCGGGGGAAAAGCGCTGATAGGCCGACAGCACCGTGTTCCTGGCGTCATCCCAGCGGATCACCGCCTGCGGGGTCTCGGGTAATGGCGCGTTGCGGTCCCAGTGGTTCATCACCTCCATGCCGAGCCAGCGCGCCTTCATCGCGTAATAGCGGTGTGACAGGCGCGGATAGGCCTCGCGCACGGCGGAGGCCAGCGCATCGACCACACTGCGCTCGACACGGTTGGCGAGATGGCGTGAATCGGCGATGTCCTCGAAGCCGCGCCAACGGTCGGAAATCTCTTTGTCCTTGGCCAGCGTGTTGGTAATCAGCGTGAAGGTGCGCAGGCTCTTGCGGAAGGTGGTGGCCAGCGCCTCGGCGGCGCGGCGACGGACTTCGCCATCGGCGTCCTGCAGGCGGTTCAGCGCCGGCTCCAGCGTCAGCTCCTCGCCGTCTATGTCGAAACGCAGATCGGTCATCGTCTCGTCGAACAGGCGGTTCCAGGCGCCGCGCCCGGTGATCGACTTTTCATGGAAAAGCTGCTCGACCCGATCCTCGAGCTGGTATGGCTTGTCCATTCTGAGATCGAGCACCCAGGGCCGGTAGTGGGCAAAGCCGGCATCGGCGGCGAGGGCCGCTTCGAGCGCTTTGTCGTCGATCAGGTTCAGCTCCAGCGCAAAGAACAACAGATGCGCGCTGGCGTCGGTCATCTTCTCCTGGATGTCGCCATAGAGCTTGGCGCGCTGCGGATCGGCGGTGTTGCCGGCATAGATCAGGCCGGCATAGGAGACGATGCGGCCGATCAGCTCCTCCAGCGCCTCATAGGCTGCCAGCGCTTCACCCAGCTTGCCGGCGCTGCCGCGCTCAGCCTCCGCGGCCAGCGTGCCCTTCCAGCGGTTCTCGAAGGCGACGGCGTCGTCCGTCGCCTTGGCGATGTCGCGCTTCAGCTCGGGCGCCTCCATCCCGGAATAGAGGTCGGCGAGGTTCCATTCCGGCAGGTCGCCGAGCTCCGCCGCGCCCTGACCGGACGCTGCCGCCGCAAGCTGCCGACCGAGAATCCTGCGCATCAACAATTACCTTCTGGAATCAAGGGGAAAGGGCAAGCCGGTCAAATCCTAAGGAATTCATTCACCGGGTTTTTTGAAACCTTGTTTAGAACCCTGTGCCAGGATGATCCATGGGGATTTCCCAGGCGGGCAACTCAAATTAAGTCATGACAGGTTCCATTCTCATAGTCGATGACGATCCCGTGCAGCGCAGGCTGCTCGAGGCGGCGGTGACGAAATTCGGCCACAGCGCCATCGTTGCCGATGGCGGCGAGGCCGGCCTCGAAGCTCTCGACGGACCCGGCGCGCGCGATGTGTCGGCGGTCATCCTTGACCTTGTCATGCCCGGCCTCGACGGCATTGGCGTGCTGAAGGCGATGCGCGAACGCGGCATCACGGTTCCCGTCATCGTGCAGACCGCGCAGGGCGGCATCGAGACCGTGGTTTCGGCGATGCGCCACGGCGCCTTCGATTTTGTCGTCAAGCCGGCGTCTCCCGACCGGCTGCAGACCGCGATCGGCAACGCGCTCAAGGTCGAGGCGGTCGAGGATGAGGTCAAGCGCACATCGCGGCGGCGTGGCGGCCACCTGACCTTCAAGGACATGATCACGCACAGCCCGGCGATGGACCGGGTGATCCGCCTCGGCCAGAAGGCGGCGGCATCCAACATCCCGATCCTGATCGAGGGCGAATCGGGCGTCGGCAAGGAACTTGTGGCGCGCGCCATCCAGGGCACCGGGGACCGTCGTTCAAAACCCTTCGTCACCGTCAATTGCGGCGCCATCCCCGACAATCTGGTCGAATCGATCCTGTTCGGCCATGAGAAGGGCTCGTTCACCGGCGCCACCGACAAACACACCGGCAAGTTCGTCGAGGCGCATTCAGGCACGTTGTTCCTGGATGAAATCGGCGACCTGCCGCTCGACGTGCAGGTCAAGCTGTTGCGCGCGGTGCAGGATGGCGAGGTCGATCCGGTCGGCGGTCGCGCCACGGTCAGGGTCGACATCAGGTTGATCTCGGCGACGCACCGCAACCTTCTGCAGCAGGTCAAGGACGGCAAGTTCCGCGAGGATTTGTTCTATCGGCTGAACGTCTACCCGATCTTCGTGCCGCCGCTGCGCGACCGGCGCGACGACATCCCCTATCTGGTCAAGCATTTCATGGACAAGGTGGCGCCGGCGGGTCATCGCCTGCACGGCATTTCGGAAGCCGCATTGGTCATGCTGCAGGCCTATGACTGGCCGGGAAACATCAGGCAGCTGGAAAACGCCGTGTTCCGGGCCTCGGTGCTTGCCGAGGGCGACGTGCTGACAGCAGACGAATTCCCGCAGATCCGGGCACAAGTCGAGGGCACCGTCAATCTCGATACCGACGCGTCCCTGTCGGACCCCGTCATGGTCTGGAGCAGCGAATCGCAAGGCGATAGCGTCCAGACTGATGGCGTCGGTCCCGTCGCGGCGGAGATTGAACCTCCGGCCAGGCTGCTTCAGCGTTTCGGCACGCTGAGGGCGTTGGACGAGCGCGGCAATGTGCGCGCGCTGGCCGATGTCGAGCTCGAAATGATCAAGCTCGCCATCGACCACTATAACGGCCAGATGAGCGAAGTCGCCCGCCGACTCGGCATCGGCCGCTCGACGCTCTACCGCAAGCTTAAAGAATACGGCATCGACCCGGAAACCGGCCGCCTCGACCGTCTTGCCTCCTAAAGCGCGTCGCGCTTGAACGGAATCAGGCGACGCGCTTTAGGTCTTTGCATTATGCATGTCGTTCTCTCAAAACCGGGACCACTTTTGTGCGACATGCATTGGAAACCCGATTTCCACAGCTTGCTGGCGCAAGGCCGGTACTAGGTTGCGAGGCGATATCCAGCGCTGCATAAGGGGTTGGGGCGGGAATATGGCGATGCGGAACGGCGCTGTTCACGCATTAAGGCTAACGGTAACAGATCGTGTAGCGGCAAAAGGCTGAATCTTGATCTAAACCAGCAGTTTACCAAGAAATCCTGTGTATTATTTTTGACGGGATATCGCCACGGTGTTACCGCATTTCGGCTTCAATAAGCGATGATTAACCATTAGGATCGATATTCGGATGTGAGAACCACGCATCCGTTTGGGCAAATCCGGGGACAAACGGCAGCCTGCAAGGCCTTTTGATTTGAACAAAGTCGAACGACACAGCAACGGGCGGCATTATCACATTGGCGTCTGGCCGAGATGGCTGGCAGCGGTGATTGTTGCGTTTGGTTTCCTTGCCGCAACTGCTGCCGGCGCAAGCGCCGAAACGCGCTCGCTGAAACTCTATCACCTCCACACGCATGAAAAGGCCGAGATCGTCTACAAGCGCAATGGCCGCTACGATCCGGAAGGCCTCAGGAAGATCAACATCATTCTGCGCGACTGGCGTCGCAACGAACCGACCAAGATGGATCCGCGCCTGCTCGACCTGGTGTGGGAAGCCTACCGGCAGGCCGGCGCCACCGACTACATCCAGGTCGTCTGTGGCTATCGCTCGCCTGCGACCAACTCGATGCTGCGCAGCCGCAGCCGCGGTGTCGCCAAGGAAAGCCAGCACATGCTGGGCAAGGCGATGGACTTCTACATTCCGGGCGTGCCGCTGAAAAAGCTGCGCAATATCGGCCTCAAGATGCAGGGCGGCGGCGTCGGCTATTATCCGTCATCCGGTTCGCCCTTCGTCCACATGGACGTCGGCAATGTGCGCCATTGGCCCGGCATCAGCCGCCAGGAACTGGTCAGCCTGTTCCCCAACGGCAAGACGCTGCATGTGCCGAGCGACGGCAAGCCGCTGCCGGGCTATGACCAGGCACTCGCCGCCTACAAGGCGCGCAAGGGCGCCGGTTCTCCGGCCATCATGATGGCCAGCGCTGGCGGCAGCACCAAGAAATCCGGTGGCTTCCTTTCCGCTTTCTTTGGCGGTGGCGGCGAAGACGAAGCCGATGACAGCGCCGATGTCGCGACCGCTGCGCCGTCGCCGAGAAGCGTCAAGCCGGTCCTGGCTGCCAGGAGCAACAACGACAGCAACCTGCCCGGTATCGCGATCGTGTCGCCGCAGAATGCGAAGCGCGCCAATATCCCGCAGCTTGCCGACGACAGCGCGGACGATTCCGAGCCGCAACAGGATACACCAGAGACGATCATCGCGGCGCTACCGGCCAAGGAAGTGCCGCTGCCAGATTTCGCGCCGCGGCCGAAAGCCGATGTCGGCGCGCAGCAGCCTGAGACGGTACCGTTCGGCATGGCCGACGCCACCACCGAACAGACAGTGGCGACGGCGCAGGCGCCTGCTAATGTGCCGTTCGGCATGGCCGATGTGAGCAGTCCCGACCAAGGGGCTGCCGCTCCGGCGCAGGTTGCCGTCAACGTCCCGTTGCCGACCTGGCGTCCCGACCGCTCTTCGCCGCCGGCTGAGCTTTCGCCGCAGGATAAGGGCGTGCTGCTGGCGCTGGCCGATACGGCCGCCCACAAGCAGACCGCAACGGATGCCTTCTCGGTGCTGCCGTCGCAGCGTCCGGATGAGGTCAAGGCAGTTCTCGAACAGGCCGATGCCGCCGAGACCGCCGGTGTTACCGACGACTATCATGTTGCCTCGCTCGAGCCGCGCTCGGCGTTCAACGATCCGTCAGGCGTCGATGCCGCAACACCGCGCGGCGCGATTGCTGCCCGTCCCGCCGGTACCGATCCGGCCTCCGTGATCGGCGCCGGTGTGAAGACGACGCGCAAGGAAGCGAGAGCCTCGGCCCGCGACCTGAAGCCAGGGCCGAAGGCCGTGGTGGTGGCGGCCGAACCGCAGGCGGCGCGCTGGGCGCTGAGCAGCGGCGACAACATCGCCACCGTTTCCAGCCCGACGACTGCGCCGCGCTATGCCTACAACATCGTGCATACGCCGCCGAGCGAGGTCTACACCGCAGGCTTCCAGGCGGACAACCAGATGGCCGATGCCAACCGCTTCACCGGCAATGCCGTGAAATTCCTGTCGGTGGCCCGCTTCCAGACGAAGTAAGGGTCGCGCCCGAACAGATATCAAAGCCGCGCTGGGCAACCTGCGCGGCTTTTTGCGATTGGCGAATCTCCGGCACTGGCTTCCCGCGGCCCGGAATGCTAACCACGGGCAGCATTCCCGCTTCGTCTAATGGTAGGACAGCGCCCTTTGAAGGCGTGAATCGTGGTTCGAGCCCATGAGCGGGAACCAATCCCTGGACTTCAACCGCTGACGATTGGCACCGGGCAAGCCCAGGCGATCACGCGCGGCTGAACTTCTCTTGAGGCCGGAACGACTCACCTTTTTGCGGGTTAGGCTGGGTTCGTTCCAACCGGGGGTATCAATGAAAAACATTCTTTTGGCGTCGGCCATCGCATTGGCAACGGCTTCGGTAGCAATCGCTCCGACACAGGCCGCGACCGTTGTCATCAAGACCCACGACCATATGCGTATGCATCACAATCACTGCCGGACCAAGTGGGTCACGACCTGGCGGCATCACCAGAAGATCGTGAAGAAGGTTACGGCCTGCAACTGACCGTATTTTTGCAAGCAGCAAACCCGGTCGGCTCAGGCCGGCCGGGTTTTTGTGCTTGGGGAGGTTACTTTCCGAGCTTGCTCGCCGCGCGGGCGAGCGCCTCGATCTCATCCCACTTGCCGGCCTTGACCAGCTCGTCCGGCGCCACCCAGGAGCCACCGACGCAGATGACATTGGGCAGGCTGAGATAGTCGGCGGCGTTCTTGGCCGAGATGCCGCCGGTCGGGCAGAACTTCACATCGGCCAGCGGCGAGGCGAAGGCCTTCAGCGAAGCGATGCCGCCGGACTGTTCGGCCGGGAAGAATTTCAGGAAGCGCAGGCCGGCTTCGCGCGCGGCCATGATCTCGCCGGGCGTGATGGCGCCGGGCAGCAGCGGAACGTCGCTGTCCTTGGCCGCGGCGAGCAGTTCGCGGGTGATGCCGGGGCTGACGATGAATTTCGAGCCGGCCGCCGCCGCCGCCTCGAACTGCCTGGCATCGAGAATGGTGCCGGAGCCGACAATGGCGCCCTCGACCTCACCGGCGACGCGGCGGATCGCTTCCAGCGCATCAGCGGTTCTCAGCGTGATCTCGATTGCCGGCAGGCCGCCAGCGGCGAGCGCCCGGGCGAGCGGCACTGCGTCTGCGACATTGGCGATCTTCAACACCGGGATGACCGGCTGGCCGTTGAGCAGCGACAGGAGCTTTTCGGTCTTGCTGGGCATTGGCTTGTCTCTCCGTAGGTGATTTCAACCGATTAGCAGAAGGCAGATTCCGAGTCCACGAAGCTTGGCCTGCCGCGATGTCACATCTGTCGACCGCCGGGCTGAAGGGAGGACGGCTTCTTCAGCGCTGCCTTGAATCCGCTTTGACCACGGTTTAGTGGCTTGGCGATGACAACGTCCAATCATGAACCCGTCCGCGTCGCCGCGCTCTATAAATTTGCCCGTCTGGGCGACTTCGAGGCGCTGCGAGCCTTGCGGATGCCGCTCGCCGCTTTCTGCTGCGGCCGCGGCATCAAGGGCACGCTGCTCCTGGCGCAGGAAGGCATCAACGGCACGGTCGCCGGCTCGGAGGCCGATATCGCCGACCTGATCGCTTATCTCGAGTCCGTCGAAGGCCTCGCCGATCTTGAGGTCAAATACAGCAATGCCGCCGAGATGCCGTTCCATCGCATGAAGGTGCGGCTGAAGCGCGAGATCGTCACCATGGGCGTCGAAGACCTCGACCCGGCGACAGGCGCCGGCACCTATGTCACGCCGGCCGACTGGAACGCACTGATCTCGGATGCCGACACCATCGTCATCGACACCCGCAACACCTACGAGGTCTCGATCGGCACCTTCGAGGGCGCCATCGATCCGCGCACGTCGAGCTTTCGCGAATTCCCGGCCTGGGTGGAAAAGCATCGCGACGCGCTCGATGGCCGCAAGGTCGCGATGTTCTGCACTGGCGGCATACGCTGCGAGAAGGCGACGGCCTATGTTAAGTCGCTCGGCTTTGAAGATGTCTTCCATCTCAAGGGCGGCATCCTGAGATATCTCGAAGAGGTGCCGGCCGAAGACAGCCTGTGGCAAGGCGAATGCTTTGTCTTCGACGAGCGGGTCTCGGTGTCGCATGGGCTCAGTGAAGGCGAAGCCGAACTCTGCCGCGCCTGCCGGCATCCGCTGACGCCAGAGGACCGGCTGTCGCCGCACCATACCACCGGCGTGTCATGCCCGCATTGCTATGAGGCCCGCTCGGACGAGGACCGCGCCCGCTACGCCGAGCGCCAGCGCCAGGTCGAACTGGCGCAAGCGCAGGGCAGGGGACATATCGGCAGCTAGCGCCGCGCCAAGCGGGTGTTTGTTACTGGTTGCATCACCACGCGACGGAATAGCGGTCAATCACCCATAGCCACGTGCCATCGGCCTGCCAGCGCGCGACCTCTGAGGTCACCGAGCCATCGGCAAGCCGGGTCGAGGTCAATGCGAGGTCGCCGTTGATGGCCGCCGGGCGCTGTTCGCCGCGCTGGAATTTTTGCCCGCTGGCGGCAAAGGCTTCGAACAGAGTACGGATCGCCTCTTGGCCGCGGATCAGTTCCGCCTCACCGCTGTCGATGACCGCATCGGGTTCGAACAGCGCCACCATGCCGTCAATGTCTCCTACCCATTGCCGGTCAATCAGCAGGCGCTCGAGATCCTGCGGATCGCGCGCCGGCTGGCGTTCTGTCTCGTCGGTCACGGCGAAGCTCCTCCCTCGTCATGAAGGGCGCGACACTAGCGCAAGCTGCTACCCATTTCGACACATCGCAATCCAGTTTTCGAAAAGCCGCGTTGCTGGCAAAGCGGCCGTCCGTCATTGTAATGTCAACAAGCGGGACCTACGTCAGCAACGTCCAAAACCTGCTCGTTCCTATCAGGCACGAGCCCTTTTCTGGAGGCACCATGTTCGACCCCAAGAAGCTTCTCGACGACCTGCTCGGCTCGCAAGTCCCCGGCACCACCGGCACCGTCCGTGACAAGGCCGGGCAGGCCGTGCAGATGGCCAAGGACAATCCGCTGGCCGCCGGTGCGCTGGCCGCGGTGCTGCTTGGGACCGGTACCGGACGCCAGGTCACCGGCACCGCCATCAAGCTCGGCGGACTGGCCGCGATCGGCGGTCTCGCCTACAAGGCCTACCAGAACTACAAGGCCGGCAATGCGCCCGAGCAGGCGCCGGCCGCCGGGACGTCAGGGGCAGGCGGGCCGGAATTGCTGCCGCCGCCCGCCGACACCGCCTTCCACCCTTCGCAGGCGCCCCAGGGCGAGGACGAGTTCACGCTGACGCTGGTGCGGGCGATGATCTCGGCGGCGAAGGCCGACGGCCATGTCGACGACGAGGAGCGCGAAAAGATCGCCGGCAAGCTCAAGCTCGCCGGCATCGGTTCCGATGCCGAAAAATTCCTGCTGGCCGAGCTGGACAGCCCGCTCGACCTCGACACGCTGGTCGCCGGCGCCAAGACCGATGAGCAGAGGCTCGAGCTCTATACGGCGTCGCGGCTAGCCATCGATCCCGATACGCGCGCCGAACGCGGCTATCTCGACCTGCTCGCCGGCCGGCTTGGCCTGCCGGATGCGCTGGTCGACCATGTCGAGGCGACTGTATCGGCGGCCAAGGTGCCGGCCCCGGCGGGGACCGCGCCGAACCCGCGCTGGTAGGTAGAGCCGCGCGCCCCGAGGCCGGAAAATGCGTTAACGTCTCGTTTACCGAGGAAGCGCATGATTCTAGCAGTCGGATCGGCTTTTCCTCCTCCCAAGTCCGGTTCAGATCAGGGCGGTCGCCAATGACCGCCCTTTTTGTTCGGCCGATCACCGAGTGTTCGGCTTGCCATGATCCCCGTCATTTGCGATGCCTCGGTGCATTCGGATGCATCCCGATCTGTGCCGGGGATGCGCGGTGCGCAGGAGCAAAATCATGACAGCCCTCACAGAGAAAACCGCCATCGTCACCGGCGCCGGCACCGGCATCGGCAAGAGCGTCGCCACGGCGCTGCTCAAGGCGGGCTGGAACACCGTGTTCTGCGGCCGCCGCAAACAGGTGCTCGACGCCGCGATCGCCGAAGCCGGCAAGACGGACGCCAAGGCGCTGGCAGTCGCCTGCGACATCAGCAAGGCCGGCCAGGTCGATGATTTGTTCGAGACCGTGGCGGCGGCTTTCGGGCGCGTCGACCTGCTCTTCAACAATGCCGGCATGAGCTACAAGTCGACACCGATCGACGAGATCCCGGTCGAGGTCTGGAACGACATTGTCGGCGTCAATCTCACCGGATCGTTCCTGTGCGCCCGCGCCGCCTTCGGCGCCATGCGCAGACAAAAGCCGATGGGCGGCCGCATCATCAACAACGGTTCGGTCTCGGCCTATGCGCCACGGCCGGGCTCGGTGCCCTACACTGCGACCAAGCACGCGATAACAGGGCTGACCAAGACGCTGGCGCTCGACGGCCGGCCCTATGACATCGCCTGCGGCCAGATCGACATCGGCAACGCGCTGACCGACATGGCGCAGGCCATGACCGTCGGCGTGCCGCAGGCCAACGGCTCGATCGCCGCCGAAGCGGTGATGGACGTCCAGCGCGTCGCCGACGCCGTCGTCCACATGGCCAGCCTGCCGCTCGACGCCAATGTGCTGTTCATGACGGTGATGGCGACGAAGATGCCGTTTGTGGGTAGAGGGTAAGGGCAGGCCCTCACCCGGATTGCCAGCCGAATTGCGAAGGGCAATTCCGGGTAATCCGACCTCTCCCCGAGGGGAGAGGAGTGCGCCGGCGCCGGTGCTCGTCTCTTCTCCCAAGCAGGGAGAAGGTGGCCGCGAAGCGGCCGGATGAGGGGGGTCACTTCTTCAAAAACGCCTCGATCCGCTCCAGCGCGCGCAAGATGTTCTCTTCGGAATTGGCATAGGAGAGCCTGATATAGCCTTCGCCGAGAATGCCGAAATCGGGGCCGCCGATCAGCGCGACACCGGCGTCCTCAAGCAGCGCCGAAGCGAGCTTCTTTGCCTTCCAGCCGGTCTTCGAGACATTGGGGAAGGCATAGAAGGCGCCCTTCGGCGTGATGCAGGAAACGCCGGGCAAAGCGTTCAGCCCCTCGACCACGATCTTCCTGCGGTTGTCGAAGGCGCGCATCATCTTGTCGACATCGTCCTGCGGCCCATCGATGGCAGCGATCCCGGCGAACTGGCTGGGGGCGTTGACGCAGGACCAGCAATTGACGGCCAGCTTGCGCACCTTGTCGTAGAGGTGGGCGCCCTTGTCGCCGTTCGGCCAGATCGACCAGCCCATGCGCCAGCCGGTCATCGCCCAGGTCTTCGACCAGCCATTGAGCACGATCAACCGGTCGCGGATTTCGGGGAAATTGAGCAGCGAAAAATGCGTCTCGCCGTCGTAGGTCATGACGTCGTAGATCTCGTCGGAGAGGATGGCGACCTGCGGGTGCTTCTCCAATCCCTTGACCAGCTTCTCGATCTCGGCGCGCGGGGTCACGCCGCCGGTCGGGTTGGCCGGTGAGTTGAGGATCAGGAGCCTGGTCTTCGAGGTGAGCAGCGCCAGCGTCTCCTCAGCCGAGAAGGCAAAGCCGTTCTCCTCGCGGATCGGCACTGGGATCGGGGCGGCGCCGGTGAATTCGATCATCGAGCGGTAGATCGGGAAGCCGGGATCGGGATAGAGAATCTCGGCGCCCGGTTCGCCGAACATCAGGATGGCCGCGAACATGGTCGGCTTGCCGCCGGGCAGGATCATCACATTCTCGGCCGAGACCTCAACGCCGGTCGTGGTCAGCGTGCGCCGGACCACCGCCTCACGGGTGGCGAGCAGGCCGTTCGCCGGGGTATAGCCGTGGTGGCCGTCGCGCAGCGCCTTGATCGCTGCTTCGACAATGTGTTGCGGGGTTTTGAAGTCGGGCTGGCCGATGCCGAGATTGACGATGTCGCGACCTTGTTGCACCAGCGCCGTCGCCCTCGCGAGCACCGCAAAGGCGTTTTCCTCGCCGAGGCGGTCGAAGGCCGAAATCGTGTGGAGCATTTTTCCCGTCCGTGTGGTTCTTGCTGTTGGGTTGCGTTTTTGTGAGCGTCCAACCGCAAATGTCAAACGGATTGGAGTCTTCGGTGTCGGAAAATCTTGCGAATTGGCAGCCCCGCCCGCGCCCGGAACGAAAAGTTCTGGACGGACGCTATGTCCGTCTTGAGCCGCTGAGTGCTGAAAAGCATGGCGACGGCCTGTACGAGGCGTCGGCTGTCGCCGATGGCGATACGCGGTTTCGCTGGCTCTTCGACACCGTGCCCGAGAGCCGCGCCGCCTTGCAGCCATGGCTGGAAAAATCCGCTGCGAGCGAAGATCCGCTGTTCTTCGCCGTCATCGACAAGGCCAGCGGCAAGATCGCCGGGCGGCAAACGCTGATGCGCATCGATCCCGCCCATGGCGTCATCGAGATCGGCAACATCTATTGGGGTCCGCTGGTCTCGCGCAAGCCGGCGGCGACCGAGGCGCAGTTCCTCTTCATGAAATACATTTTCGACGAGCTCGGCTATCGCCGCTATGAATGGAAATGCAACAACCGCAACGAACCCTCGAAGCGCGCGGCGGAGCGGTTCGGCTTCAAGTTCGAGGGCATTTTCCGCCAGCATCTTGTGGTCAAGGGTGAAAACCGCGATACCGCGTGGTACTCGATCATCGACAAGGAATGGCCGTCCTTGCGCAAAGCCTATGAGGCCTGGCTCGATCCGGCCAATTTCGATGGCGAAGGCGGGCAGAAGCGGCGGCTTGAGGATTTCCGCGCCGAGTTCGGCGCGTAGGAGAAAACATATGGCGCACAGCCATGATCACGGTTCGCACGCTGGCCACAGCCACGGCGCCGGTCACGTGCATGGCTCGACCGACAAGAAGCGCGTGCTGATCGCAGCCTGCCTGACCGCCGGCTTCATGGTTGCCGAAGCGCTGGGCGGCCTGCTGACGGGATCGCTGGCGCTGCTGGCGGATGCCGGACACATGCTCGCCGACGCCATCGCGCTCGGTCTTGCCTGGTATGCCTTCCATCTGGGCGGACGGCCGGCGACCGTGCGCCTCACCTATGGCTTCGGCCGGGTCAAGACGCTGGTCGCCTACACCAACGGCATCGCCATCTTCGCCATCGCGCTGTGGATCGTCTACGAGGCTTGGGGCCGCCTGATGACGCCGGCGCCGGTGCTGGGCGGGCCGATGCTGGTGGTGGCGATCGCCGGCCTTCTGGTCAACATCGCGTCGTTCTTCGTGCTGCACGGCGGCGACCGCGACAGCCTCAATATGCGCGGCGCCATCCTGCATGTGCTGGGCGACCTGCTCGGCTCGGCGGCGGCGATCGTGGCGGCGCTGGTCATCCTGGCGACAGGCTGGACGCCGATCGATCCGATCCTGTCGGTGCTGGTCTCTGTGCTGATCCTCTCCACCGCCTGGTCGCTGATGCGCGAAGCCGCCCACGTCCTGCTCGAAGGCGTGCCGGCCAGCCTCGACCGTGATCTCATCGCCAAGGATATTGCCGGTACGGTCAAAGGCGTGCGCGAGGTGCACCACATGCATGTCTGGTCGCTGGATGGCTCGAGCAACATGGCGACGCTACATGCCTGCCTCAACGATGGCGTCGACCCGCATCAGGCGGTCAGCGCCATCAAGAAGCGGCTCGCCGCAGAGCACGGCATCAGCCACGCCACCGTCGAGCCGGAATTCGGCCAGTGCGCCGACAGCCATGACGAGCACGACCACGATCATGACCACGGCCATGGTGCGCCACCGCATCACGGCCATTATCACTGACAGGGAACTTCATGGCATTGGCATCCAAGTTGACGAGCACCCGTGACGGCGGGACGGCATGATGGATCGCGACAACAGAAACGCGCTGATTGCCGCAGCCTGGATCATGCTGCTGTTCGGCATCGCGGCGTTCTACCTGCCGACGGTGATGCTGGCGCTCGGCAATGTTTCGACCGTTCTTGCCGGCATCGTCGGCATCGGCTTCGTGCTGGCATTCTTTCTGGTGTTCTGGCTGCGCGGGCGCAGCCAGAACAAAGGCAAATAAGAGGCTTTTACAAATGCGCATCCTGATCACTGGCGCGGCCGGCATGGTCGGCCGCAAACTCATCGCCCGGCTGGCCAAGGACGGCACGCTCAATGGCCGCAAGATCACGGCGCTCGACCTGCACGATATCGTGCCGCCGCAGGCGCCGGCGATGGAGGGTGTGGGCATCGCCACGCATACCGGCGACCTTGCCGACGCCGGTGCCGCCGAGAGCCTGGTCGCTTCACGCCCCGACGTGATGTTCCATCTCGCCGGCATCGTGTCGGGCGAGGCGGAAGCCAATTTCGATCTCGGCTATCGCGTCAACCTCGATGGCACCAGGGCGCTGTTCGACGCCGTGCGGCTGGCAGGCTTTGCACCGCGCCTCGTCTTCACCTCATCGATCGCCGTGTTCGGCGCGCCGTTCCCGGATGTCATCCCTGATGACTTCCACCCGACGCCGCTGACCTCCTACGGCACCCAGAAGCAGATGAGCGAGGCGCTGCTGGCCGACTATTCCAGGCGCGGCTTCTTCGACGGCATCGGCATCCGGCTGCCGACCATCTGCGTCCGGCCCGGCAAGCCGAACAAGGCGGCTTCGGGCTTCTTCTCCGGCATCATCCGCGAACCGCTCAGCGGCCAGGAGGCGATCCTGCCGGTACCGCGTTCGGTGCTGCACACCCATGCCAGCCCGCGCTCGGCGGTGAATTTCCTGATCCATGCGGCAGGGATCGACAGCGCCGCCGTCGGGCCGCGCCGCAACCTCACCATGCCCGGCGTTGCCGTGACAGTCGGCGAGCAGATCGAGGCGCTGGAACGTATTGCCGGCGCCGAAGTCGTGAAGCTGATCCGCGAACAGCCCGACGAGACGATCTGGGCAATCGTCAAGGGCTGGCCGACGCGCTTCGAGGCGCGCCGCTCAAGAGACCTCGGCTTCAGCGCCGAAAAGAGCTTTGATGAAATTATCCGTGCCCATATCGAGGATGAATTGGGCGGCAAGATAGCGGGTCAGGGCTGACCCGTTAGCGTCAAACGCTGCCAGTCAGGCTCGCCGACAGGAGCAATAGTCCGAACAGGAAGACGAAGGCGGCGCCGCCGATTTCGACGAACGTGTGGATGCGATTGCCCATGCGGCCGTCGCCGGCGAAATAGACCGCCCAGTTCTTGGCGGTGACCGCGATCGTCGCCAGCGCCGAGACGGTGATCGCGGTGCCGAGCGACATCGCCAGCACCGACAGCAGGCCGCCGAGCCAAAGGCCGTTGAGCAGCGCGAAGCTGAGCACGATCAGCGCGCCGGAACAGGGGCGAATGCCGACCGCGGCCACAGCCGACCACGCCGTGCGCCAGTCGAAGCGGTCGCCAGACAGCAGCGCCGGATCGGGCGCATGCGAATGGCCGCACGTGTCACAGACCTCGCCCGCTGCGTGATCATGATGAGCGTGGTTGTGTTGGGCATGATCGTGTGTGGCGTGATCGTGCGCAGCGTGATCGTGATGATTGTGGTCATGGTCGTCATGCACATGCAGGGCATGCGAATGCGCCGCATGGCTGTGAGGAGCATGCGAGTGACCGGCGTGAGAATGGCCGGCATGGCCGCCAAGAGAATGACCGGCATGGGCCGCCGACAGGCTGTAGGCGGGTGCCTTGCCGAACCAGCCCAGGACCGTTGGCCCGAGCTTGCGCCACAGCAGCCAGGCGCCGAACAGAGTGACGAAGACATAGCTCATGATCTCCATGAACCAGGCCGCGTCGGTCATCGAAATGGCGGTGCCGCGCAGGACGAAATAGGCAAGCAGCATCACCACCACCGCGGTCAGGCCTTGCAGCAGCGCCGAGACGAAGGACAACAGGATGCCGCGCCTGAGCGCCACTTCGTTGGCCACCATGTAGGACGAGATCACCGCCTTGCCGTGGCCGGGGCCGGCGGCGTGGAAAATGCCGTAGGCGAAGGACAGGCCGATCAGCAGCCACATCTTGCTGCCGTCCTCGCGCATCGCCTTCATCGCTGTCGCCAGCGCGCGATAAAATTCCTGCTGCCTGAGATTGATCCACATCAGGATGTGGGCGAACAGTCCGGTGGTTGGCGCCATGCCGTCATTGACGCCGATACCCAGTGAGCTCTGGGCGTGGGCCTGCCCGAGAAAGTGCGTCATCACCAGGGCAGCGGCCACGAGGCCGAATGCCAAACGCAGGGACGGTTTCATCACCGGATCTATCCTTCTGGCGGGCAGTTCAGTTCGAGCTTGGTGGCGAAGATCTTGCTCATGTCGGTGCCTGTGGGGTCGTTGAAGAAGGCTTCCGTCAAAGTCTTCTGGTTTTCCTTGATCGCCTCATCCGGATCGGGCCGGATGACCTTGCTGGTGCAGTTCGAGGGCAGGCCCTCGACGGTGATGTTGGAATCCTCGGTGAAATCGATGGCCGTATAGAAGGTCGGATCGTAGACGCCGAAATCGATCTTGCCAGCGAGCTTGATCGGCTGTTTCGGTTCGGATTCGAACAGGATGATCAATTGGTCGTTGTCGAAATTGGCCATCAGATGCGGTGGCGGCGTCATCGGCACGTCCTTGCCGTCAACCGTGACGAGCTGGAAATAATTGAACTCGGCCAGTGAAGCATGGACGGTGTCGGCGACATCCTTCAGCTCCTTGTCGTCAAGCTTCAGGTCGGAGTTCTTGTCGAACTCCATCATCACCGTACTCGAAAACAAATCGTCGAAGCGCCAGAGATGGCGCAGCGCTTTCACACTTTGGTGATCCGGCGACAGGATCACGTCGAGGCGGGCCTCGGCGAAGACATGAGGATGGGCGCCAGCCGCTCCGACGGCGGCAAAAGGCGCCGCCAAGGCCGAAGCCAGCATGATTGCGTGCCGTTTCAAGTGCATTCTCGGTCGCTGTTCCATCGGCCTCGGAGAGATTTCGAGAGGTTACCAGAAAGCGGGCGAAATTGGGACCGCCACACGGCTAAGACAGGTCAGGCCCCCTCGCGGTTCTTGAACCACTGCACCAGGAAATCGACGAAAACGCGGACCTTGGCCGGCAGATAGCGGCGGTGGGGGTAGACGGCGAAAATGCCGCTGCCCGACTGGATGCGGTCGTCGAGCAAAGAAACCAGCCGGCCGGAGGCGAGGTCAGGGGCGGCGATGAAATCGGGCAGGATGGTGAAGCCCAGGCCTGACACGGCGGCAGCGCGTGCGGCCATCGGACTGTTGACCTCGATCGGCCCCGACACATTGACGCTGACCGACTCCTCGCCCTCGCCCTTGAAGCGCCAGTTGGCGAGCGAACGACCATTGGTGTCGACGATGCAGGGCATGTTGGCGAGATCCTGCGGGCGCGTCGGCTTGCCGTGCTTGGCGATCAGTTCCGGCGATGCGCACAGCCTGACCGAAAATGGTCCAAGGCGCCGAGCGATCAGCGAGGAGTTTTCGAGCCGCGAGATGCGTACCGCAAGATCGAAACCCTCCTCGACCAGATCGACAAAACGGTCGTCGAGATGGATGTCGAGCACAATGTCGGGATGCTGCTTGGCAAAGTCGATCAGCGACTGGCCGATCGGCGCATCGGCAAAGGTGCGTGCCGCCGACAGCTTGATCCGGCCGCGCACGTCGCCGGAGGATTCGCGCACGGCGTCGGCCAGGCTGTCGACCTCACGCACGATTTCCGAAGCGCGGCTGTAATAGGTGTGTCCGGCCTCGGTCATCGAGAACTGGCGTGTGGTGCGGTTGAGCAGCAGCGCGCCGAGTTCGTCCTCGAGTTCGCGCACATATTTCGACAGCAGCGCCTTGGAACGGCCGATCTTGCGCGCAGCGGCAGAAAAGCCTTCGGCCTCGACGACGTCGATGAAGGCGCGCATGCGGGTCAGTGTGTCCATGGATCAGGCCTTTCGTGCCGTATCGAGAAGCCGCCGGCCGAGCCGTATCAGGGCAATGTCGCTGCCGGGAGGGCCGAGAAGGGAGAGGCCGAAAGGGGCGCCGTCGACCGAGCCCAGCGGCAGGGTGATTTGCGGAAAGCCTGAAAGACCCGAAAGACACAAAAGATGCAAGGCCCTTTCGCGGTAGGCCTGGAGCTGCTGCGGCTCGCTTTTGACGAGAGGCGCGGGGCCTGGAACCGTCGGCAGGACCAGAAATCCGTCCTGGCCGAGCAGGGCGGCAAGCTCGGAGCGGAAGGTCAGGCGGCGCACCGCCTCGGCCTGCGCCGTCTTGGCGTCGATCGTCCGGCCAAAGCCGAAGCGTTCCTCGACGCCCGGGCCGAGGCGGCGCTCGCCCGACACGATCCAGGCGCCGTGCTGGTTCCAGGCTTCGGCCGCTTGGAGCCGGCGAAAGCACCAGTAGAGCTCGTCGGGGAAGGAAGCGAAGACGTATTCCACCGGCTTTGGTTCACCGACGACAATGGCCGCCAGCGCTCTCATCCTGGCATATTCGGCTGCCTCAGCCGCGCCTGCCACGAAGGCGTCCAGCCAGCGGATCGAAAGCGGCCGGTTGAGCGGGTACTGATGCGGATCGCGGCCGAGCAGCAATTTGCCGATCGTCTCATAGGTTTCGATGTCGTCGGCGAACCAGCCGAACGTGTCGAAGCTCGGCGCCAGCTTCATCGTGCCTTCGAGCGAAATGCGGCCATGCGTGGTGCGCAGCCCGATCAGCCCGCAAAAGCTCGCCGGCGCGCGGATCGAGCCGCCGGTGTCGGAGCCGGTGGCGATGTCGGCAAGCTTGCCCGCCACTGCCGCCGCCGACCCGGAGGACGATCCGCCGGTGACGCGGTCGACTGCTGCCGGGTTCACCGGAAAGGGAAAATGCGCGTTCTGGCCCATCAGCGAGAAGGCGAGCTCGTCGGTCTGCGTCTTGCCGATGAAGCGCGCGCCGGCATCGAGAATCATCTGCACGGCGGGCGCGGTGCTGGAGGCTGCGTGCGCCTCGTTAAACTTCACGAGATTGCCGCAACCGGTGCGATAGCCGGCGACGTCGTAGATGTCCTTCACGGCCAGCCTGAGCCCGGCCAGGGGACCCAGTTCCGCATGGGCGACCGGCATTCGACGCAGATCGAGAAAGGCGTTGAGCGGGCCGTGCGTGCCTGTCATCGTTCGATATCCGGATACAGTTGGCGCAGCATTGTTCGATGCCAGAAATTTTACAACCTGGGATACGATTTTTATTGATTGTGAAATCTTTCGATCTTATATCGCGCTTGCCCAAAGTCGCACGTGCCTGTGGGTGTCCGCCGATCCTCGAATGGTGAGGGAAATCGGTAAGGTAACTGGAGCCAACCCCTCCAGTCGGTCTAGCGGCCAACCGCCAGCCCGAGGACACCTTGAAGCAACGACGGTGCGGGCCTTTCTGGTTCTCTTCCGGTTGTCCAAAGACCGGGGTTACTAAAGAGGCACACCTTCATTGCCGGCAGTGCGGACGGGTCTCCCATCCAAGCCAAGGCAGACAAAGCGAACCGAGGCCGGGCAAGGCCAAGGTTCATCGCCGCGAGACGGTGTTTCATGGTTCCGGGGTCTCCACCGGCTGGTTCCATGAATTTACGTCCCGCCTTTGTTTGACCGCGTGTTCGCGAGGCCGAAAGCCCGCGTTCGCAGCCTTATTGCGCGCCGCAAGGCGTGATGGAGAGACCCCGATGGCCACCCAGCGCATCCTTGATTTCCTCGCCACCCGACGTCCGTCCGGCCCCTGCCTCGTCGTCGACCTCGATGTCGTGCGCGACAATTTCCGCACCTTCGAGAAGGCGCTGCCCGATTCCAAGATCTACTATGCGGTGAAAGCAAACCCGGCGCCGGAAATCCTGCGCCTCCTTGCTGCGATGGGCTCGTCCTTCGACACCGCTTCCGTTGCAGAAGTCGAGATGGCGATGGACGCCGGTGCGCCGGCGGACCGCATCTCCTTCGGCAACACCATCAAGAAGGAGCGTGACATTGCACGCGCCTACCAGCTCGGCATCCGGCTGTTCGCAGTCGACTGCGTCGAGGAAGTCGACAAGATCGCTCGCGTCGCTCCCGGCGCCCGCGTGTTCTGCCGCGTGCTGACCGATGGCGAGGGTGCCGAATGGCCGCTATCGCGCAAGTTCGGTTGCGTGCCGGCGATGGCCGTCGACGTGCTGCGCCACGCCAAGACGCTCGGCCTTGACGCCCATGGCGTGTCGTTCCATGTCGGCTCGCAGCAGACCGACCTGACGGCCTGGGACCGTGCGCTGGCCGACGCCAAGAAGGTGTTCGCGACGCTCGCCGACGAAGGCATCGTGTTGAAGATGGTCAATATGGGCGGCGGTTTCCCGACGCGCTATCTGCGTGACGTGCCGGCGGCGCAGGCCTATGGCCAGGCGATCTTCTCGGCGCTGCGCAAGCATTTCGGCAATGCCATTCCGGAGACCATCATCGAGCCGGGCCGCGGCATGGTCGGCAATGCCGGCGTCATCAAGTCGGAAGTCGTGCTGATCTCCAAGAAGGCCGACAACGACAATGTGCGCTGGGTGTTCCTCGACATCGGCAAGTTCGGCGGTCTGGCCGAGACGATGGACGAGGCGATCCGCTATCCCCTCGTCACCCGCCATGACGGTTCGGAGACAGCACCTTGCGTGCTCGCCGGCCCGACCTGCGATTCGGCCGACGTGATGTACGAAAAGACGCCGTATCCGCTGCCGCTGTCGCTGACCATCGGCGACGAGGTGCTGATCGAAGGCACCGGCGCCTACACGACCACCTATTCGGCGGTCGCCTTCAACGGGTTCGAGCCTCTCCGATCCTACGTGATCTGACGGTTCGAAAGAACCGATCAGATCATCCCAGGTGGGCGTCAGTCGCCCACTTGGGCCCGCCTGTGGAACAAGCTCCGCTCGTGAAGGATCGCGGAAATGGACGTTGCAAATTACATTGACGGTGCCGTGGGGATCTCCCCCCTTGAGGGGGAGATGGCCGGCAGACCAGAGGGGGTCGGTTCGGCTGCCTCGACTTCTTTTGCGATAAGGGGCGTTGGCGCTTCACGCGCGGCGACCCCCTCTGTCGCCTTCGGCGACATCTCCCCCTCAAGGGGGGAGATTAGCGTCGTCGCTGAAACCGCGGCCGATGTCGCGGCGCGTGAAGCGTTGCTCGATCGCGCCATGGGCCCGAAGCGGCGCAAGAAATCGTCGGAGAAGCTGCGGCGTGGCCGCCGGCCTTCCGAAGGCCTCGCCTTTGTCGTGCGCGATGCGGCGGGCGTCGTTGCCGGCACGGTGCGGCTGTGGGATGTGAGGCTGGGCGAGGGCGGCCCGGCGGCACTTCTGCTCGGCCCGCTTGCCGTTGACCCGGCACTGAAGAACGCCGGCATTGGCTCGGCGCTGATGCGCCATGCACTGGCGGAAGCCGCGCGTCTCGGCCATGCCGCGATCTTGCTGGTCGGCGATGCGCCCTATTATGGCCGCTTCGGCTTTTCGGCTGACAAAACCGGCGCGCTGGCGATGCCTGGTCCGTACGAGCGGCACCGTCTGCTGGCGCTGGAGCTGGTCGAGGGCGCGCTCGACGGCGCGCATGGCACGCTGAAGGCGGCCGGGCGCAAGCTCAAGGCGCTGCCGCTGACTTTCGCGGCCTGAAAGGGTTCAGGTCGATAGAATGCAAAACGCCGCCCGATGGGCGGCGTTTTGTTTTTTGCATAGTGACGCCGGCCCTTCGCAGGCTCAGGGCGTTCGAAGCTCGAAAAGCCAAGAAATTGGCTTTTCGTCCGCCGTGCGGACCGCTTCTCACCCAAGCAGCTGGCTGAGCGCCATGGCAACTGTCATGTCGCCTTCGACCTTTATCTTGCCGGACATGAACGCCATGGTCGGGTTGAGGTCGCCGGCGATCAGCGACTCCAGATCGTCGAGCGACAGCTTGACGGTGCAGTCGGTCGGCGCGTCGGTGGTCGAAACGCTGGCGCCGTCGATGACGATGACGCCATCGCTGCCGGTATCGAACTTTACCGAATGTTCGAAGCCGGCGCTTGCCACGCGCGACTTCATCTTCTCGGCAATCTCCTGAACGCTCATGACTGTTCTCCTCGTCTCGTTGCGTTTTGCCGCGCGTCAGTGACCGGCGTTTGCCGAAATCGCTGTCTCGCGCATGCCGCGATCCTGGTCGCTGGGCGCATATAGCTTCGAGTTGACGTAAACGTCAACGCGGTGGCGATGCGTCATCTCGTTTCAGTCGGAAGGAGAGAGATACGCCCGGCAGCGGGTCAGTGTTCGGTGGCCGGCTTGGCCGGCTCGCCGTGGGCCGCTTCCGCCGGGGCCGGTTCGGTCGGCGTGGCGGGGTCCTTGCGGCGGCGCATGGCGTTGTCGCGGATCTCGTCCTTGGTCAGGAAGTTGACCTGGTCGATCAGCACTTCGTGCACCAGGTCGGCGCCGACACGGACATTGACGGTGTCGCGTATGGCCTTGCGGAAGGCGTCGAGATCGATGGTTTCCTTCTTGGTGAAGTCGATCTGCGGGTTGGAGTAGAGATAGGAATAGACCTGATCGGTCATCAGCGCTTCGGCCGGGATCGACATCTTCTTTATCTCGGCCGGCTCGACCGTGTAGACGAGCTTGGTGAGGAAATAGCCGTCGATCTTGGAATTGCGGATCAGCGGCACCGAGATGATGTCGGTCTTGACGTAGTCGAGACCGCCCAGCATCGGCTTCGGCGTCTCGCCGACACCGCGCTCGCCGGCCGCCTGGAACGAATAGAACACGGCGCCCAGCGTGGCGGCGCAAATCCAGATCGCGGCGGCGATGAATTTGATCACCGGCTTTTCCCGCCTGTTGCCGAGATCATCAGCTCGCCCATCCGAATTCGCCGGCCGAGTAGGTGCCGTCGGCTTCGGCGCGCTGGATGGCGTTCTTCAACAGCGTAGCGACCTCGTTGACCGCGTTGAGGTGCGCAAGGATCGCGGCCTCGTTCTTCGCCAGTTTCTGGCGCAGCCGCGCCAGGCTGTCGCGATGCTGCTCCAGGAATTCGATCTCGTTGGCGCCCTTCATGGCGCGGGTCAGCTCATAGAGGTAGCGGCTCTTGCGGGCGTTCGAGGCCTTGAGGTCATAGCTTGTGTCGTTCTTCAGACCCGCCGTCTCTTCCTCGACCGCCTCCTCGATGCGGCCGATGATGGCGGCAAGGTTGCCCGGCCGTGCAAAGGGGATCGGCGCCTCGGAAGTACGTGCCGGCAGGTTGGAAGAGAATTTTGAAAAATCGGCCATTGAAAATCCTGGTCTAGATCTTGATGTCGGTTTTGATGGTCGTCTCGTCGCCGGTCATCGACCGTGCGGCCTTGCGCTGCAATTCCTCGACCAGCGAGGTGGACAGCCGGGTCTGCTGGTCGATCTCGGTCTTTTGCGGCCCGGTTGACACTGGGCCGATCGGCACGGTGCGCTTGCCGTCCTTGTAATGGTCGGCGAGCAGCGATTTGGCGATGCCGATGCCGCCGCGTTCGGCCATGACGTCGGCGACGCGCTCTGCCAGCTGCGATTTCCACATGTCGCCGGCCAGCCCCTTGCCGTAAACGCCCTCGGTATCCTTGGGCAGCATGTTCTGGATGAAGGTCTGCAAGACCATCGCCTCGAACTTCTTGAACTTGTTGGCGGGATCGGCGCCTGCTGCGGCCTTCTCGGCCGTGCCGCGCGACAGGATCGAACCGGCGTCGACGGAAGCCGCCATGTCGACAGAGAAGGCGCCGGCAACGCCGTTGGCCCGCTTGGTGAGCGCGGCACGGGCAGCCTCGATATCCGTCGGGTCGACGGCTCGGGCAACATCGAGAACGATGTCACTGGGTGGAGAAATCGCCAAGAAGTCCGCCTCTTTGCCGGGTTTCCTGAGCGACCATGCCGCAACAAGCTTGTGGCAGGCTTGCCAAGAGAGAGGAGAGGCGGAATGCAGGCGGTGTGGATCGGTTGTCTGCTTCACGCTCGAAATCTACCGTCGTTTCTCGAATGACAGCAGTTGGGCCGACAGCGGACTGGCGGCTTTAAGGCTTGAATCGTCAGAAGTGGACGTTCAGCGTGCGCGAGTTCCGGTGGCCAGGATCACGTCTGCTTATGACTTCATCTCGACACGGATACCATGCAGGGTCTTGCTCGAAGCGTTGAGCACGCGGCCCGCTGGTTGGGGGGCCATATGCACCACGAGACAGCCTTGACCGTCCCATGCCTGAACCGCCTGGATGACATCTCGATTGGGCGGCATCATGGTCCCATCCGGTGCGAAGTCGTGGATAGGGCCTTCTACCTGATCGAACACGAATACTGAAGGCCAGCGGTGGTGATGTGTCGGCTCTTCCTCGTCGGGCTTGAGGATCACCTCAAGCACGCGTAGCCGGTCATTCTCAAACAATACCTTGTGGTTTGCGGGCGCCGCGATCACGGCGTCAAGCTTTGGGTCCCACTGCCTAGGGTCGGTCTGGTCGATCATGTTGGTGGTCATGGCATAATCTCCTCTCAGATACGCAGGCGGCCCTCACGCCGTCGTCACTGGTTGAATTGTGCCTTGCGCGCAGAACTGCTGCCCGTCCGCCAGTCGCGCATAGTTATGAACGATCTGGTTCTCGTGATCTTGAATCTGCACGACGAAGTTGCCGCCTTGCTCGGTCCAACTCATGATGAAAAGTCCGGGTCGAACGCCGGTCAGATTGCTCTGAACCACCTCATCGATCTCGGTAGCGCCGATCGTCGCCTGCACCCGCAATTCGGTCGGCGACAGGACCGTCAGCCTCGGAACGAACTGTCCGAATGAGCAATCAAAAGTCTTTCCGACGAGCGAGGTCGGAGCACCATTGGTCGTAGCCATCCTAATCCTCCTGATGATCTTGCGAAATGAGGCACGCTGGGCCGATGTTCGGCATAGATGCCGAAACCTTGCAAGTTTTCAATCTTTGGAGCGCTCCAAGTGCAAATTCCAACATTTAAGGCTTGGCGTCAATAAAAAACTTGGAGCGCTCCAAAAAATTGTCTAACTGAGGGAAATGAATGTTTCCAAAATGCCTACGCTCGCCGATGTCGGCCGGGTAGCGGGAGTCTCCCGCGGTACTGTCTCCAATGTATTCAACCATCCGGACCTGGTCCGGTCCGATCTGCGTCAGCGCGTCGAGGCCGCGGCGCGCCAGCTTGGTTACGATGGCCCCGACCCGAGAGGACGCGTGCTGCGCGACGGCAAGTTCCACGCCATCGGTCTTATCCCCCCGGGTGCATACGCCATTGCTGACATGATCAGGAGCCCATATCTGCGGGAGCTGGTGCTTGGCGTTTCGCTTGCCTGTGACGAGGCTGGAGCGACGCTGAGTTTGGTCAACGGTACGGACGAAACGCGCATCTCCACCATTCGCGAGGCCTTGGTTGACGGCTTCATCCTGGGCCACAGCGCGGACATCGAGTTGATCGCTTCTTTACGGCGCCGGCGGCTGCCCTTCGTCATCCTCGAAAGCGATGCCGGTCCTGACGTCAATTCGATCCGGATCGACGGCAGGAGCGGGGCTCTGGCGGCCATCAGGCATCTGGCTGCTCTTGGACATCAGCGTTTTGCAATCTTGTCCATTCGGCGCACATCGGGGCCGCCCATCGTCCATTTGCCGGGGAATGCCCCGCGCGCTATCTCTGCCGGTTTTCAACTTGATCACGAGAGACTCTTCGGCTTCGCCCAGGGTTTGGCTGAGCTCGGTCTGTCAATCGACAATGTCCCGATCATCGAGACGACTCCAGGTGAGCCTTCGGCAGGAGCGGTCGTATTCGACCGGGCTCCGCAAGCAACGGCGATCTTGACTATGTCGGACTGGCAGGCGATCACCGTCCTGGACGAAGCGCGTCGGCGGAATATCAAGATACCCGAACACATGTCTGTCGTCGGCTTCGATGGCACCGCGGAGTCTTCGCGCACCACGCCTCCGCTCACGACAGTGGCTCAAGACATTGTCGGGAAGGGGAGACTTGCCGCCACGATGGTGTTTGCAAACGGCGCCCCGAACCAGGTGATCATACCGGTCGAGCTCTTGGTCCGCGGCTCGACCACTCGACCGCGGGGTTAGGCCGGGCTATCTCTTACATCGTCGTGACGCACAGTGCGCAACCGCGACCTCCAGCGTGGTCGCCGTCAGTTGCGCCCCTTGGATCATCGCCGACCTTATCTCATCGACATCAGATCCGTCATGAGGCCGACCCTGACGAAGAACTTTGGCGCAGGGGACTCCGAATAGCCGATGTCCTTCAACTGATCAGGGGTCAGGTCTTTTATCGCCCTGCGCGCTGCAATGGTTCGCCGCCACGCGATGAAGGCGGCGACCGCCGTTGCCACGCTTTTCGAGGTTACGCCAGGCAGCTGACGTTTCGATGTGCGGGTCTCGGCGCGAGCTTGCGTGTGAGTCATCTTGCTCTCCCGTTTCAGATTGCGATCGAAGCTTGTCACACTGGCGCTTTGCGGCTGTTCAGCCGGGCGTGAACCACGGAGGAAAGCCCGGCGGGCCGCCGTTAAATCCGCGTTAAATCGGCTGCCGAAGATGCTATTCTGCTGCTAGCGCGTTCGAAATTTGAAGAGGGCTTGTGCGGATCCGGTTGCTTGGCGGTCTTGAGGTGACTTCCGGAGGGGGCCAGCTCGTCCGCTTCGCAACGCGCAAATCCGCACTTCTTTTTGCCGCTCTGGTCCTGGCGGGTCGTCGCGGCCGCCATCGCGAGCAACTTTCCGAAGGGCTTTGGCCAGGAAGAGGCGACGCGCAGGCGCGCAACAGTCTGCGCCAGGCCCTGGCTGACATCAGGCGATGGTTTCCCGCCGGCGGCGACGCGGCCATTTATATCGAGGGGGATCAGGAGACGGTGGCGCTGACGGCCGGTCCGGACGAGGCGGATATTTGGCTCTTTGAGCGGAAGCTCGCCGAAAGCGGTACGGCGGACCTCGCCGTCGCCGCCGACCTCTACCGTGGTGATGTCCTGTCGGGTGAGGCCATTCCGGACGGTCTAGATGAATGGTTCAGCCCGTATCAGATCAGATACCGACAGAAAGCGATGCAGTTGGTGGAACACCTGAGCTTGGCGCAGTCCGAAGCCGGATCTGCGGACGAAGCAGCTTGTGAGCGGCTCGCGGAAAGGCTGCTCGCTTCGGATCCGACCGCGGAGGCAGCGCATCGAGCGCTGATGCGCATCCACGCTGTGAGGGGCCAGGAGAACGCGGCCTTGCGACAGTTCGCGTCCTGCCGTGCGCTGCTGAAGAAGCATCTGGGCGTAGAACCCGAGGCACAGACGCAGTCACTGGCGGTGTTGCTACAATCGCGGACTGGAAATCGCCAGACCGCGGCGGTGCACGACACTGAGCCGTCTCAGATTGTGTCTGCCAGATCGCATGACCAGCCGTCGGTGGCGGTGATGCCCTTCGACAATCTCGGTGGAGCGGACGACGAGTATTTTGCCGACGGCGTTGTCGAGGAGATCACTGCTGCGCTTTCCCGCATCCGGGACTTTTTCGTAATCGCACGTCAATCCGCCTTCACCTACAAGGGACGCTTCGTCGACGTGCGCGAGGTCGGCAGAGAACTCGGCGTCGCTTACATGGTCGAAGGCACTGTTCGGCGGGGCGGCGACCGGCTGCGCATTTCCGTGCAACTGGTCGATGCCGAGACGCGGGCGCAACTGTGGTCCGAGCGCTACGAGGGTGCGACCGAGGACGTTTTCGAGTTCCAGGACAGGATCGCGGCGCAGGTGGCCGGCGCCATCCATCCGGCCATCCGTGGCGCCGAGATCGAGCTGGCCAAGCGCAAGCCGCCGACCAGCCTGCGGGCCTATGATCTCGTCATGCGCGCCTATCCGAACCTTTGGGGCCGCCGCAAGGACACCAACAACCAGGCGATAGAGATGCTGCAAAAGGCGATAACGATCGATCCGGCCTATGGTCGCGCGCATGCGCTTTTGGCATGGTGCCACGCCTCGAAGGCCGCGTATCTTTGGACCGACCAGCCGGAGAGGGAGCTGGAAAAGGCGCGCGCGGCGGTTGAGGCTGCGGGTTCGATCAGCGATGATCCAACCGCGTTGACCGCCGCCGGCTCAGCCTTGAGCATGTGCGGCGACCAGGAGCGTGCCACCACCTTTATCGAGAAGGCTCTCAAGCTTGATCCAAACAATGCGTGGGCATGGGCCCGCCATGGCTGGATCGCGATCTACAAGGGCGAAGTCGCTCGCTCTCTCGAACGATTCCAGCAGGCGATGACACTGAGCCCAATGGATCCGCTCACATTCAACATGAGGCTGGGCATGGCCACCGCCATGGCCAAGACAGGTTCTCTTTCCCAGGCTGTCGCGATCGCCCGTGAGGTCATCACCGCCCATCCAGACATCATCATGTCCTATCGATACCTCGCCGCCTGGTCGGCAATGGACGGAGACCTGGAGACCGCCCGCTGGGCCGCTCGGAAGCTCCTGGCTGCCCAGCCGGGCTTCACGATCGACCAATATCGGTCGCTGCCCTTCTTTAGACACATGCCGGAATGGGCAGATGAGGTGGCCGAAGCTCTGAGGCTGGCGGGATTGCCCGAACGCTGACCAATGCAGATCGCGGGGTTCGCTTTCGCATAGTGTGCTCCTGGCGCACGACGACCTCCAGCGCGGTCGCTTACGACGTCAGCTTTCAGGAAGCCGCAAAGCTGACTTATACGGCCGAGATCAGGCGCAAAGCTGCCGGTCGCCTCGTCGAAAAAGTGTACCTTGGCTTCGAGTCACAAGCAGAATCCCCGCCTACTCCTGTCCACGCTTCTGCGCGATCAAATCGAGCCGGTCGCGGTCGGAGCGTTCGCGCTCGTCGCGGCTGCGCACGTCCTTGTAGGCGCGCTCGACCATGTTGGTGCGCGCCGTCGCGGTGGCGATCAGGCCGACCTCTTGCCTGGCGCTCTCGAGGCTCGCTTCCTGCCGGACCAGAGCATTGGCGATACGGCGATGATAAAGGTCGGGAAACAGAACCGCCATCGACTGGTCGGTGTCGAAGTGCTGGACAAGTTCCTTGGCCTCGGTCTCGGCCGTTGCCGCCGCCGCCAGGAAGGTCGCATGGCGGGTCTCGTGCAGGGCCTTCAGCTGCTCCTGCACCTTGACCAGTTTCTTCAGCCGTTCCTTGCGCGTGGTCATCTCACCTTGCCAGCGTCAGGTCGACGAAGCCGTCGACGAACAGCGACAGCATGGTGCCGACGGCGAAATAGAAGATGATCATGCCGCCGGCGATGACGAAGGGCAGCGAGATGAAATAGACCGGAATCTGCGGCGTCAGCTTGTTGACGAAGCCGATCGTCAGATTGACCAGAATGGCATAGGCGATGAACGGGCTACCGAGCCGGATGACCAGGAAGAAGGCGTCCGACACGGTGTCGGTGAGATCGACGAGTGCGGCCTGCGGGTTGAAGAAGACATTGAGCGGCGCCACCGTATAGGAGGCGACCAGCGCGCGGATGATCTCGTGGTCGAAATCGAAGACGAAGAGCAGCAGCAGCGCCGAAAACGAGATGATGGCGGCGAGCGCCGCCTGCGGCTCCGGCTCTTCGATGGCCGGCCCGCCGGTGCCACCATAGCCGATCAGCATGGCGATGGCCGAGCCCATGAAGCGCAGCGCCTCCATGTAGAGCCTGGTCATGGCGCCGATCAGCCCGCCGACGAGCAGTTCCGAAATGATCATCGGCGCCAGCACTTGCGGACGCGCATCGACGAAGGGAAAGATCTTGTCCCACAGGAAAGCGAGCAGGCCGCCGGTGGCGGCGATCGACACGAACAGCCGGACCTGGACCGGTACGCGCGCGCTGGACAGGCCCGGCATCAGCATGAAGCAGGCGCCGATGCGGCAGAAGGCGAGGAAGGCGGCGATGACGACGCCTTGCGACAGTATGTTCACGAGATCGTCCCGAGCACCTTGATCTCGACGCCCTTGGCGATTTCGACATGGGAGAGCACCGGCAGGGTGGTGAACAGGCGCTCGATGATCATGCGCACATAGGGCCGGGCATCGGGCGCGGTGACGAGGACAAAACGCTCGCCGGCCTCGAGATGTTTGCGGATCGCCTTGGTCGCGTCCTGGCCGAATTCCTCGAGCTGGCGCGGGTCGATGTCGAATTCGCGCACCTCGCCCTTGGCGTCGCGCTTGAGGCTTTGGTGGAAGGCGAGGTCCCAGCGGTTGCCGAGCCGCAGCACCTTGAGCATGCCGCCTTCAGAGAGATCGCCACAGATCTGCTGGGCCATGCGGATGCGGACATGCTCGACGATCTGCTCGGTGCGGCGCACATGCGGCGCGATCTCGGCGATGGCCTCGATGATCAGGTGCAGATTGCGGATCGAGACGCGCTCGGCGAGCAGCAGTTTCAGCACCGCCTGCAGGCCGGGATAGGAGATGTGCGAGGTGCAGATCTCGTCGGCGAGCTTGCGGTATTCCGGATCCTGGCGTTCGAGCAGCGCCTTCATGTCCTTGTAGGAGAGAAGCTGCGGCAGGTTGTTGCGGATCACCTCGGAGAGATGGGTGAGCAGCACCGACATGTTGTCGGCAAAAGTGTAGTTCTCGCGCTTCAGATCCTCGGCGAAGGTTTCGAGCACCGAGAAGGCGCGCATGCCGAAGGCCGGCTCGCGGATTTCCTCGCCGGGAACGTCGGGCAAGTCGCGGGTGCCGAGCAGCACCATGATCTCGCCGACGCGCATCTGGTATTCGGCGACGACGGTGCCATGGACCTTGATCTGGTAGCTCTTCGGCGGGATGCCGAAATCGTCGGCGACGCGCACCTCCGGCACGACGAAACCGTATTGCGTGGCGAATTTCTTGCGCATCTTGGCCATGCGGAAGACCAGTTCCTGGTGCGACACCAGCAGCCGCGTCGACAGCTGCTTGCCGATCAGCAGTTCGATCTCGGCGGTGGTGAGCGAAGCCTTGACCGAGTTCTTCTCCTCCTCGACCTTGTTGGCCTTTTCCTGGTCCTTGAGCGCTTCGACGGCGGCAGCCTCGCGGTTGGCGCGCATCGGGATGACGTAGCCGAGGCCGGCCATGCCGGCGGCGAGCGTGAAGAACGGGAAGAATGGCAGGCCGGGCATCAGGCCAAGCAGGACCAGCAGCGAGGCCGCGACGTAGAGCGCGCGCGGATGCGCACCGAGCTGGCCGAACACCGCCTGGTTGGTCGAGCCGCGCGTGCCGCCCTTGGACACAAGCAGGCCGGCGGCGAGCGAGACGATGAGGGCCGGGATCTGGGTGACCAGGCCGTCGCCGACCGACAGTTTGATGAAGACATCGGCGGCTTCGCCCATGCCCATGCCGTGCCTGATATAGCCGATGGCGATGCCGCCGACGATATTGATGGCGGTGATGATGAGGCCGGCGATGGCGTCGCCACGCACGAATTTCGAGGCGCCATCCATCGAGCCGAAGAAGGACGATTCTTCCTCCAGTTCGCGGCGGCGCAGCTGCGCCGTCTTGTCGTCGATCATGCCGGCGGACAGGTCGGCGTCGATCGACATCTGCTTGCCGGGGATGGCGTCGAGGGTGAAGCGGGCGCCGACTTCGGCGATACGCGTGGCGCCCTTGGTGATGACGATGAAGTTGACCACGATCAGGATCATGAAGACGATCAGGCCGATGACGAAGTCGCTGGCCATCACCAGCCTGGAGAAGCCGGCGATGACATAGCCGGCGGCATGCGTACCCTCATTGCCATGCGACAGGATCATGCGCGTGGTGGCGATGTTGAGCGATAGCCTGAGCATCGTGGCGATGAGCAGCACGGTTGGGAAGGACGAGAAGTCGAGTGGCCGCTGGATCCACAGCGCCACCATCAGGATCAGCACCGACAGCGCGATCGAGAAGGCGAGGCCGATGTCGATGAGGAAGGCCGGGATCGGCAGGAACAGTACGGCCAGGATGATGACGATGCCGATGGCGAAGAAGACATCGCGGCCGTTCTTGGCCACTGTTCCCGTCGCTAAGCTTTCGCTGATCGCCATATCGTCCCCGAGCCATGGACTGCCCGAACATGAGGGCAGCCCTTCGAGCCTAACCGGCCAAGCTTGCGCGAGGGTGGGAGAGCGGCTAGGCAGGCGGCACGAGCCTTGAGGAGAAAGATCATGCTGGTGATCATCGGCACCATCCGCCTGCCGGCGGAACGGCTCGACGAGGCAAGGCCGGCCATGCAGCGCATGATCTCGGGCAGCCGCACTGAACCCGGCTGCATCGACTATTCTTACGCGCAGGATGTGCTCGACGCCGGGCTCATCCATGTCACGGAGGTGTGGAGTGACAGGGCCGCACTCGATGCGCATTTTCGCTCGCCACACATCGCCGACTGGCGGGCGAGCTGGGCAGCGCTCGGCATCGGCGAGCGCAACCTCATGCTTTATGAGGCCGGCGAGCCCAAGCCGACCTGAGGACCAGGCAACAGCCAGGAAGGTCTAGCAGGCGTTGACCTGTCTGCAGGACCAACCCCCGCCATCTGTGTCGTGGCAATCTTCATAGCTGCCGTAGCAGGTGTTTGTCGAATTGCGATACCAAGGATAACCGCCGGGACAGCAGACATCCTGCTGTGCAGTTTGAATAAACTCTGTTATTGGCCGGCTTTGTTTTTCCGGATTGCCTCCCGGCAAAAGAGACACTGGATGTGAAATACCAGACTTGATCGGGATACCGACGGTTGAGTTACTCATTGCAGACGAACTTAAGAAAATCACGCAAGCAGCTACTGAAAAAAATCCCCGCGCACTCATCTTTTCCTCCGTGAGGGAAATAGAGACTGGCAAAAATACCATGTTTCATACGTTGCGTCGATTGCATAAGCGACCGCTCACATAGTCGGACAAGGCTCGCAAGGGATTGAATGGAGCGGCGAGCCTGGCTGATCGGCAGGATGATCACGATCGGCGGGCACGCGGATTTCCGCTTGCCCCCTGCGCGAAGGACCTGCCGTCTTTCGCGGCTCGCCGCACCAAATTGGCGCCACAAGCAGTCGGCATTGCGATTGCCACGCGATGCCGCCGGGCGTAACAGGCACGGCAGCTTTCATCCCTCGCACCCGGCGAGCCGCTCCGTTGCCTAACGAACCCCAGGTCTATGCCCGTCGCCTGCGCGCGGTGCTGATCCGATCGATCCCTCTGCTTGAAGCGCGCGGCATCGTCCTCGTTGGCCTGGCCGGTATCGTCGGCGTGATCTCGGCGGTGCTGGTCACCGGCATGAGCGAGGCGGTGCAAGGCCTGCATTTCCTGCTGTTCGGCGTCCAGCCCGGCGGTCGGCTGTCGGGGATGTTTTCGCTGCAAAGCCCGTTCCAGGCGCTCATTCCGGCGATTGGCGGCATCCTGCTCGGCCTGACGGTGACCTGGCTGCGGAAGCGGAAATTCCGCACCCCGGTCGATCCGATCGAGGCCAATGCGCTTTACGGCGGACGCATGTCGCTCACCGATACGTTCATCATCGCCGGGCAGACGATGATCTCCAGCGGCTTCGGCGCTTCGGTCGGCCTGGAGGCCGGCTACACGCAGGTCGGCTCCGGCCTGGCGTCGCGGCTGGCGCGTGCGCTGCGGCTGCGCCGCAACGATGTCCGCATCCTGGTCGGCTGTGGCGCCGCCGGCGCCATCGCCGCTGCCTTCGACGCGCCGCTGACCGGCGCTTTTTATGGCTTCGAGCTGATCATCGGCATCTATTCGGTCGCCAATGTCGCGCCGGTGATGACTGCCGCGATCTGCGCCTCGCTGACCGCCGAGATGTTCGGCGTCGTGCCGTTTCCGATGGAACTCTCCGGCCTGCCGGAGCTGACCGCCAGCCAGTATCTGCCGTTCCTGCTGCTCGGGCTGCTCGGCGGTGCGGCCTCGATCGCCATCATGCATCTGGTCAGCCTGGTCGAGCGCGGCTTCGCGCGTCTGTCGATCGACGCTTCGCTGCGCCCGGTCATCGGCGGCGTCGCCGTCGGGATGCTCGGGCTGATCACACCGCAGGTGCTGTCCTCAGGGCATGGCGCGCTGCATCGCGAATTCGCGATGAATTACGGCCTCGCCGTCGTCGCCAGCGTCTTCGTGCTCAAGCTCGCGGCGTCGGCGATCTCGCTCGGCTCCGGCTTTCGCGGCGGCCTGTTCTTTGCCTCGCTGTTCCTCGGCGCGCTGCTCGGCAAGGCCTTCGCGGCCGTTATGGCGATCATTTCGCCGGCAACCGGCATCGATCCTTCCGTCGCTGCCGTCGTGGGCATGACATCGCTTGCCGTCGGCGTCGTCGGCGGGCCACTGACGATGACCTTCCTGGCGCTGGAATCGACCCGCGACCTGACGTTGACCGGCGTCGTGCTGGCGGCCTCGCTGATGGCGGCGATCCTGGTGCGCGAAACCTTCGGCTACTCCTTCTCGACCTGGCGTTTTCACCTGCGCGGCGAGACCATCCGCAGCGCTCATGATGTCGGCTGGATGCGCAATCTGACGGTCGGGAAAATGATGCGCCAGGATGTCCGCACCGTCGATGCCGCAAAGACGCTTGCGGCGTTTCGCAAGGACGTGCCGCTGGGGTCGGCGCAGCGCGTCATCGCCGTCGATGAAGACCAACACTATGTCGGCGTGCTGATCGTCGCCGAACTGCACAGCGACCCGTCCGACGGCGAGACGCCGGTGCTGGCGCTGGCCAAATTCACGGATGCGGTGCTGGTGCCCGCCATGAACGTCCAGTCCGCCGCCGAAACCTTTCAGCGCGCCGGCGCCGAGGAACTGGCCGTGGTCGAGGATTTCGACAACCGCGTCGTGCTCGGCCTGCTCACCGAAAGCCATCTGATGCGACGCTATGCTGAGGAACTCGACAAGGCGCGGCGCGACCTGTCGGGCGAAGGCTAGTTCTCGGCACGGGAATTCTGGCGGCTCGCAAGCCCGGATGTTAGCAAAACGCCAATCGCTTCGCCATCCTAGGGCGTAGCGACCCTACCCATCAAACGCCGGGACTAAACACACGCCGACACCACGCTCACCTGAGAGTCATCCCATGCAAGTCAAGCGCAACGGCGACATATCGTTCTGGTATGCGGATCTGGGGGCGGTTCCCGTCCCTCGGTCGCCCATGCCCGGCGACACCGAGGCCGATGTCGCCATCGTCGGCGCCGGCTATACCGGCCTGTGGACGGCCTACTATCTGAAGAAGGCGAAGCCCTCGCTGCGCGTCGTGGTGAGCGAGCGTGAATTTGCCGGCTTCGGCGCTTCGGGCCGCAATGGCGGCTGGCTGTCGGGCGGCTTCAGCTGGTCGCGCGAAAAGTACCTCAAGACATCGAGCCGGCAAGGCGTGATGGCAATGCAGGCGGCGATGGCAGGCTGCGTCGATGAGGTGATCCGGGTGGCGACCGAGGAAGGCATCGACGCCGACATTCGCCGCGTCGACAATCTGACGGTGGCCACCAATCCGGCACAGCTCGAGCGCGTGCGCGAGGAGTGCGAGACGATCCGCTCGTGGGATGTCGATCCGAACCGCGTCGAGATGCTGGATGCGGCCGAAACGCACGCGCGCATCAACATCCGCAATGTCATGGGCGGCTTTGTCGTTCACGGCCAGGCGCGGGTGCAGCCGGCCAAGCTGGTGCGCGGCCTGGCCGATGCCGTCGAGCGGCTGGGCGTGCCGATCTATGAGAAGACGACGGTGACCACCATCGCCAAGGGCAGTGTGATGACGGACCGCGGCACGGTGCGAGCCGAAACGATCATCCGCGCGACCGAAGGGTTCACCGCCGGCATCCCCGGCGAGGAGCGGACCTGGCTGGCGCTCAACAGCGCCCAGATCGTGACCGAGCCGCTGCCGCCGGAACTGTGGCGCGACATCGGCTGGGAAGGGCACGAACTGCTCGGCAATGCGGCGCATGCTTATTGCTATGCGCAGCGCACGCGCGAGGGCCGCATCACCATGGGCGCGCGCGGCGTGCCTTACCGCTACGGTTCGCGCACCGACTTCAACGGGCAGACGCAGCAGGCGACAATCGACCAGTTGCACACGATCCTGACGACGCTCTTGCCGCAGACCAAGGGCTGCCGCATCGATCACGCTTGGTGCGGCGTGCTCGGCGTGCCGCGCGACTGGTGCACCACGGTCGGCCTCGATCCCGCCACCCGCATCGGCTGGGCCGGCGGTTATGTCGGGCTCGGCGTGTCAAGCTCCAACCTTTCGGGGCGCACGCTGGCCGATCTTGTTCTCGGCCAAAACACCGAGCTGACGCAGCTGCCATGGGTCAATCGCAAGGTCAGGCCATGGGAGCCGGAGCCCTTCCGCTGGCTCGGCGTGCACTCGATGTACCAGCTTTACCGCATCGCCGACGGCCGCGAAGCGGCAGGGCTTGCGCACACCTCGAAGCTGGCCGCGATCGCTGACAGCATCACAGGCCACTAGAGCTATTTGTTTTCACGCAATTCCTAGGCGGAACCGCTTCCTGGAATTGCTCTGATTGATGGAGCCCGACTTGATCGACCTTTCCACCTTCCACGATCTCGCCAAGGCCGAGATCGGCGCGTTCTCGCCCAAGCCGACCTCCATTGAGGGCGATCAGGTCGAGGCCGCACGCTCGTTCTTCCAGTCGCCGTACGGAACCGTCGATATCGGCATCTGGGAATGCACGCCCGGCCGCTTCACCGCCGATCGCTCGGACTCGTCGGAGATCTGCCACATTATTTCGGGACGCGTCGAGCTCAGCCGCATCGACGGCGAGGTGCGCGAACTCGGTCCGGGCGACCTGCTGGTCCTGCCGCAGGGCTGGAAGGCGAGTGGCGGGTACGCGAGACCACGCGCAAGCCCTACATGATCCAGAGCGCCGGCTGACCGGCGCTCACCCGGCTGCCGACATCAATGCTCGATCGGCCCCTTCGCCATCACCAGTGCGGTGCCGGCGGTTGTCGGGCGCTCGATCAGGCGGCGTACGCGCGGCGGTTCGTCGCCGCTGTGCAGCGCCCGCACCCGCTCGCTGACGACGGCGTCGGCATGGGTGGCGCGCCTGTTGTGGCGGATATACTCCAGCCATGTCGGCGTATGGTAGTGCTCGATCCAGATCGCCGGGTTCTCCAGGTCTCGCGCGAGCGTCCAGTTGCGGGCGCCGTCGCGGCGGCGGATACGCCCGCGCTCGGCCATGGTGGCGAGGAATTCGGGCACGTCCTCGTCGCGAATGACATACTCGATCATGATGGCGATCGGGCCGCTGCGTGGCTTTAGGTCGAGGCCGAGATGCGGCTCCTTGAAGCGGTTGAGCGGATCGAGGTTGAGCGCCGCCTGCTGCGGCAAGGGCAGGAGCAGTCCGATGGCGCCGCCGATGAGCATCGCGATGGCGGCTGCAATCAGCGCGGTTTCGGCGCCATGCGCATCGGCGACGACACCCCAGACCCAGCTGCCCAGCGCGATGCCGCCGAAGGTCGCCGTCTGGTAGACCGACAGCACCCGGCCGACGACCCAGCGCGGCGTCGACATCTGCACCGTGACGTTGAAATGCGACAGCGCGATCACCCAACAGGCGCCGCCAATGAGGAGGCCCGCTGATGTCTGCCAGGCATTGTGGCTGATTGCGGCGTTGAGGGCGCAGACGGCGAAGCCGGCGAAGGCCATGCGCACCATCGTCTCGCTGGACAGCAATTGCCGCAGACGCACGCTGATCAGCGCACCGCCGACAGCGCCGATGCCGAAGGCGCCGAGCATGATGCCGTAGGTCAAGGCATCGCCTTTGACGACGTCACGCGCCACCAGCGGCAGCAGCGCCAGCACAGCGCCGGCGCTGAAGCCGAAGGCCGAGCCCCGGACCAGCACCTTGCCGATATTGGGCGACATGGCGACATAGCGCAGGCCGGCGCCCATCGCAGCGCCCAGCGTCTCGCGCGGCAGGGTCGAGACCGGCAGTTCCGGCTTCCAGCGGAAGAGCACGACAATGAGGCCGATATAGCTCAGCGCATTGGCGGCAAAGGCAGCGGCCGCACCTGCGGCGGCAACGATGATGCCGCCGATCGCCGGACCGACGCTGCGCGTCAGATTGAAGCCGAGGGAATTCAGCGCAACAGCCGCCGGCAGCTTGTTGCGCGGCACCATGTCGCCGACCGATGCCTGCCAGGACGGATTGTTGAGCGCCGTGCCGCTGTCGATCAGGAAGGTGAAGGCAAGCAGCGTCCACGGCGTCATCCAGCCGTTCCAGGTGAACAGCGTCAGAAGCGCTGAAACAACCAGCATGAAGACCTGGGCGATCAGCATCACCTTGCGCCGGTTGAAGCTGTCGGCAATGGCGCCGGCGACGAGCGCAAACAGCATGATCGGCAGTGTGGTCGAGGCTTGCACCAGCGCCACCTGATAGGGCGAGGTAGCGATGGTGGTCATCATCCAGGCGGCGCCGACGCCCTGGATCAGGCCACCGAAATTCGACACCAGGCTGGCCGACCAGACGGCGCGAAAAATACCATGCCGGAACGGCGCCAGCGCCGAGACGCGTTCGCTGTCCGGCTCGTCATCGATCATCAGAACTGTCCCACCTTCATGCGCTGGTTTCGTCCGCCGGGACGACAATCATGGCATGCGTTTGAAATAGAGCACGACATTCAAAAGGGCGAACGCCTCTTCGAAAAAGATCATGGTCCAACAACAGGGTAGCAAGGCGAAAATACGTCAGCCGGCAAGGCTTCGCTGCCCAGGGCGATGTTCTCGTTGGTCCACCGCGCCGAGTATCGGCAGGGGGTATCGACCGGGGGCGAAGTCAGCTTCTGTCGCGGGCGGCGGCATGCAGAGCTTCGGTCAGCGTACCCGTCGTCTCGCCGCCGGCGTGAAGGCGCAGGAAAAGCTCCATGCCGACAAGCCGCAGCCTGGACGGTTCCTCGCGCCGCGCGAACTGGATCATGTCCTCCACGCTGGCTGTGGGCCACTTCATGGCATCGCGCAGGAAACCCCCGCGCAGCAAAGTCTCCGTGCCGGCCGAAAATTCGGACGATATCTCGAAGCCGATCTTGCGCGCCTGGACGTTCTGGCGCGGAATATGCTTTTGCGCGACCTTCCGCAAAAGCCATTTTCCTGTTTTGTCGCGATATTTCTGCCGCCTCGGCAAATGGATCGCGAAGTCGATCAGCCGGTTCTCCAGGAACGGGACCCGCAGCTCCACGGACGCGGCCATGCTCAGCCGGTCGTGCCGGTGCAGGATGTCCTGCAGATGGGAATAGAGGTCATAGAGGCAATGTCCGAGGAAGGCGCGATCGGCGGGCGGTGCTACCGGCTGCAAGCGGTCGAAAATCTCTGTCTGCAGGAAGTTCAGCTCCGGCGACAGGGCGCGCAGGACCATGTTGCGCTCCATTTGTGAGTGGTTTCCAGCCGAGACCTTGTAGGGCGCACGGCGCTGATGCTCGAATCTTCGGTCGAGCGAGCGCTTCGAATGCAACAGACGCCGGGGCCACGACCAGGAGCGCCACATCTTCAGGCTCAAGGCCTGTAGTGGGTAACCGCCGAACAATTCGTCGGCGCCTTCACCGGTCAGCAACACCTTGACGCCGTCCACCCGGCATTGTTCGGCAAGCGCCAGCAGCCCGACATGGCTGGCGTGCCAGCCATCGCTTTCCAGATGCCAGATTACCCTTGGCCAAAGGTCGAAAAAACGATCCCTGTCGACTGGCACCCGGCGCAAGGGCACACCGACATGGCGACCGGTGCGCCCGGCGTCTTCGGCCTCGCTGCGGCCGAGCTGCGGGTCGACGACATAACCATGGACCTCTGGCCTGAACCGCTTTGCAAGCGCCGTTATCAGGCCGGAATCGACGCCGCTGCTGCAGGCCGTGGCGACGCCGGTATCGGCGATGCAGTGAAGCCCGACGCTGTCCTCGAGCAGCGCCTCGAGCGTCGCCGTGTGCTCAGCGTCGGAGGATACGTCGCCAGTGATGCGCGCGGTCTCCAGCACGTCCAGCACATGCCAGAAGCGGCGCTTTTCGATACCGTTGTCGGTGATCTTCCACAGGCCGGCGGGCGGCAAGCGCTCGATGCGGTCGAACAGGCTGTAGCTGGAATCGCGGCTCTGCCAGGCCAGCCGCAAAGGTCATCTCGCGGCTGTCGATGTCGCGCGGAAAACCATCGCAAGCGAGGATTGCCTTGTCCTCGGAGGCAAACAGGAATCGATCCGGCATGTCGGCCACCGACATCGGCTTGATGCCGAGACGGTCACGAGCAAGCCACAGCGCACTGTTGCGGGCGTCGAAATAGGCGAAGGAAAACATGCCGTCGAACAGCGGCACGGCCTTTTCGGGACCCCAGTGATGCAGGGCTTCGAGCACCACTTCGGCATCGCTGACGGTTCGGAAGACCAGGCCTTGCGCCTGAAGCGTCTCGCGCAGCGACCGGTAATTGTAGACCTCGCCATTGTACACGAGCACGCCCTGGCCCGATGCGGTCAGCATCGGTTCGCGGGCGGCGGGCGAGGGGTCGATGATTGTCAGCCGGCGGTGCCCGAGGGCCAGCCGGTTGTTGCTCCAGCTGTCATGATCGTCGGGGCCGCGATGCACCAGCGCCTGCATCATGCGGATGACATCCGACAGGTCACTGGCGTCGATCGGGTTTCGCTTGCGCCAGACGCCGGCTATTCCGCACATGGCCTGCCGGTCGTTGTTGCCTGGGTCATGGGGTTCCGTGGTTCATCAAGGCGAAGATTCCCGCAGGCCTGAGCCCGTAGGGTCGATTGCCAATCTAGCCGGAACATAGACGCCTACAAGCGGTTGTCGCTATTTGTTTGGCCACGGCTTATCGCAGGTCGTCATCCTAGGGCGAAGCAAGGAGCGGAGCGACGCGGCGCAGACCCTAGGATCCATGCCGCGAGGCTAAGGCGTTGCAGCGGCTAGAGATTCTGCGCTGTCGCGCCCGACGTCGAAGGTCACGGCATGGATCCTCGGGTCAGGCCCGAGGATGACGAAGGGATGGGCCTTCAGGCCAATCTCAAACGCTGCGAGCGCCAATTGGGAGCGGGGAGAACTGTTGACGCTTTCTCTTCAAAATCCGTTTTCGATGCGCTCGAAGATGACGTTGGTGAAGGCCGAGATCTGGCTGCCGATGAACGGGCCGGTCAGCGCTACGACCAGCATGATGGCGACGATCTTGGGCACGAAGGTGAGGGTGATTTCCTGAATCTGGGTCAGGGCCTGGATCAGCGCGATGCCGATGCCGACCGCCATGGCGACCAGCACCACCGGCGCGGAAGCAGTGAGCACTGTCCACACCGCGTACTGGACGATGTCGAGCGCGTCGGCCTCGTTCATGTGAGTGCGCCTCTACGAAACCGGTCTAGCTGGCCGGCTTTATCGAAACGCCCGCCCCGACCGGCACTTCGGTGCCGTTCTGGAGTACCGCGATCAGGCCGTTGCTGGCAAGCTTGACGGAGGCCACGACGCCCGTCGTCTTGCCGTCGGCGGAGGTGATCGAACGGCCGATCAGGGCGTCCGCCTGCGACAGCGCCGAGGACTGCATGATCTGTTCGAGCTTGGTGTTGGTCTGCACCGATTGCTCGACCTGCGAGAAGGTGGCGAGCTGGGCGACATACTGCGTCGAATCCATCGGTTTCGTCGGATCCTGGTTCTTCATCTCGGCGATCAGCAGCTTCAGGAACGACTGGTAGTCGACCGCTGTCTTCGACGTCTGCTGGGTGCCCTGGTTGGCGCCCGTCGGGATTGTCGTCGTCATGTCCACATTCATCAGTATTGTGCTCCCACGGCCAGCGGGCGCTTCGCGCCCTGAACATCGTCATTGCCGCCAAGCGCGCGGCGCTCGAGCGGATAAAGCGCACGGATCGCCTTCAGCGCTTCATAGATATGGTCTTCGCCGACCATGCGGTCGATCTGCTTCAGCGCGCTGCCGATCTGCTCGTCCTCGAAGCTTGCCAAAAGCAGAGGGAGCGAGCGACGGAACATGGCGCGCGCCTCGACGGCGCCGGCCGGGTTCATCAGCATGACCTGCAGGATGAAGTAGAGCTGCTTCAGCGGTGTCGAGGCCTCTTCGGCCTGGATGACATGGTTCTCGAGCAAAAACTGCACGTCGTTCATCAGCTCGACGGTGACCTTGCGGTCGACGCGGATGACGGCGCCGTTGATGTAGATCTTCTCGTTCGGCTTCAGCGATATCTTCAGCGTGTTGGTCATTGAATGCCGTCCCGGATGATCTGGGACACTTCGATCAGGCCCTCGAAATTTTCGGTGCGGCCCTGGCGGATGTCCTCGGCTTCGCGCAGCAGCCACAGGCCGATGGAGATGAGGTTGGCGCGCAGTTCCTTGGGCAGGACATTGTCGCTGGAGCCGAGATCCTCGACGAAGGTGGTCCAGACCCGGTTGGTGAAGTGCAGTGCCTCGACCGCTTCCATCGAAGTGTGGCCGACAGCCGCCGCCGCCGACAGCATTTCGATCGAGCGGGTCAAAAGCTGCCGCTCGCGATCCTTGGCGTCGGTGACGGAGTCGGTCTGGATATCGGCGTAGGAGAATTGGTACATCGTTTGGCTCTACCGTTGCGGTTGAGATTGTCAGGTCAGGTAGTTCAGCAGGCTCATCTGCTGCAGGCGCGCGGTCAGCGCGAAGGACGTTTCGATATGCTGCGTCAGATCCGCGACGCGGGTGGCGGCCTCGGCCGGATCGACGCCTTCCAGATCGAGGATATGCCGTTCGAAGAGATCGACCTGCGTCTTCATGCGATCGCTGGCGTCGGACACACGTTTTTCGGCAAGGCCGGTCTCGGCCTGCAGCTGGCCTAGCCCGCCCAGCGCCTCGCCGACCATCGCCTGGGCGCGGCCGACAACGGTGGTCTTCGCGGCCTGGCTGATGTTGCCGGAGAGCAGGCTTGTGACCATGGCGGAAGCCATGGCAAGTTTGCGGATGCTGTCGTCATTGGCGCTGGCCGAGGTCTGGGTGGTCTCGCCCAGCGAAATGCGGCTGACGATCTGCTGGTCGGTGGCGTTCGACCAGTTGGCCTGCCAGCCCGCACCCATGAATTGCGGCACGACATTGCTGGTGATGAAGCTGTCCATCTGGGCGGCGGTGATGTTGGCGGCGAGCGGATCGTTCTGGGTAAAGCCGAAATAGGACAAGAAGGAAGCGTCGAACGCCGCCTTGGCGGGTGAGCCGGTGGCGGTGAAATCGTCGATCGGCTTGACGTCGGTATTGGTGCCGGCAAACAGATATTCGCCGTTGACGCTGGCGTTGAGGATCGAGGTCATCTGCTGCACGGCGGCCTTGCCGGCTTGCTGTGTGATGGTGCTCGAGGAATTGCCGGCGGCGGTCAACGCGGTCAGCAAATTCTGTGCCGTGTCGGAAAGCTGGCCAAGCGCATCCTGCGTCGAGGACAGCCGGGCGGTGACCAGCGAATTGGAATCGATGATGACGTTCAACCGGTCGAGATCGCGCGAGAAGGTCACCGCCTGCGAGGTGCGCGCGCCGAGCGCCAGGCCGACATCGGCGACGGTGCCGGTCGTCGATTCCTTGGTGGCTTTGACCAGTTCGGCCTGCATGCGCATCTGCTGATAGCGCGCGGCGTTGGAGAGGGCGGCTGAGGAGACGGATGTGGCTTTCATGGCTTATCCCACGGCATCGAGCAGGGACGACAGCATGTCGTCGACGGTTTTCATCATGCGCGCCGAGGCCTGATAGGTGTGTTCGAGGTCGAGCAGCAGCGACATTTCCTGGTCGACATTGACGCCGGTGTCGTTGGACAAAGCCTCGGCGGTGCGCGATGCCAGCGCTTCCTTGGCGTCGGCGTTGGTCGAGGCCTGCTGGCGCTGGCCTTCGAACCAGCCAATGGCATTGGCGGCGTAGTCGGACACGCTGGAGGTGACGGTGATGCCGGCCGAAGGGTCGAAAGGCATCGGCTTGTCGAGCTTGTCGCCATAGCCGATCAAAAGCTGCGAATAGGAGGCGTTGCCGGCCGTGTTGGCGACATAGGCGGCGCCATTGGCGCCACCGTCGCGCAGCAGAACCGGATTGCCGCCGACGCTCGGATCCATTGCGGCGTTGACTTTGATCGATCCGGCAAGGCCGTCGATCAGCGTGCCGGCTGCCGGGATGGCGGGCGCGCCGGACCAGGTGAACAGGCCGGTTCGGTCGGGCTGCGAAGGAGCTGTCTCGGCAAAGGCGGTGATGAGCCCGCGCGCGACCTCGTCGAGCTGGCTCTGCATGGTCGCGGCGACGCCGTCACGCAAGGTGATCAAGCCTGCGAGCTTGCCGTCGGCGCTGGCGTTGCCGCCGGTGCCGGCGCTGACAGGCACATTGTCGATATAGATGGTGTTGCCGGGCGTGCCGGCGGTGTAGCCCGCCGACGGCGTGAAACTGACCGAGCGCGGAATGGTCTCGAACAGCGTCGTGCCGTCCTTGGTGGTGATGACCATGTCGTTGTCGCCGCGTGTGAACGTCGACACCGGCACATAGTCAGCGATCTTCTTCAGCAGGGCGTCGCGCTGGTCGAGCGCGTCGGACGCGTCAGTGCCCGAACGGGTTGCGGAGATGACCGCCTTGTTGGCGTCCTGGAATTGGCTGAGCAGCGATTTGAGATCGTCGACGGCCGTTGATATCTCCCCATCGGCCTGGGTGCGGAAATCCTGGATCGCGTCGGTGCCGTCGTTCAGCGCGCGCACCACCTGCTGGGCCGCGTCGATGACGCTGGAACCGAGGTTCTGATTGGATGGAGTGGAGGCGTAAAGCTGCAGCGCGTTCTGCAGATTGCCGATCGCGGTCGAGGCAGAGGAGGCGTTGTCGACGCCGTTGACGGCAACGGCGAGGCGGTCAATGCCGCTGTAAAGCGTGCTCTGGCCGCTCCAGGCCGATTGCGCGCTGAGGTTCTGGCGAAACAGCAGGGCGTTGGCGGCGCGCTGGATTTCCACCGAACGGGCGCCGGGCGCGCTGCTGACGACGACCGCCGTGCGGCGGGCGTAGTCGGGGTTGCTAGCGTCGGCAATGTTACGGGAAAGGACGCTGGTCTGCTTCGACGTGGTCTGAAGCGACTGTTGGGCTATGGTCAATGCGGAAGTCAGCGACATGCGGGTCTTTCACGAGGCCAGTGGGGAGGGGATGACGTTTCTGCCCTGTCGGCGGCGTCAGCGTTCGGAAACCTCCAATTCCAAACCACACCAGCCGGTTTGCCGGTGTGGCCTTGAATTCGAAATCCGCGCACCGCGCTGCTCCGGTTTGGGTTCATCCCACTAGCGCCCGTCGTTTATCTCTTCAGGTTGACAAGGACGTCCATGAGGTCGGAACCGGTCTGGAATACTTTCGAGTTTGCGGTGTAGCTGCGCTGCGCCGCGATCATGTTGGTCAGTTCCTCGGCGATATCGACGTTGGAATTTTCCAGCGCGCCGGAGATGATGCTGCCGAGCTTGCCTTCATTGGCAAAGCCGATGCGCACGGTGCCGGAGTCGGTGGATTGCGCATAGACGTTGCCAGGCAGTGCGGTGAGGTTGTCGGCGCTCTGGACGTCGGCCAACGGGATCTTGAACAGCGGCTTGGTCGAACCGTCCTGATACTGGGCGTAGATGACGCCGTCCTCGCCGATCTGGATCTTTTCGATCGTGCTTGGAGCGTTGCCGTTGACCTTCGCTTCGGAGACAGTGAAGCCAGTGCCGAGCTGGGTCAGCTTGGACAGATCGAGATCGAGCGACGCACCGCCCGGTACGGGTATCGTAATTGAGTCGACGGCGCCGGTGAGTTTGCCGGTGGTGGTGTCGAACGTCAGGTTGGCCGAGGCCAGCGCACCGCCCGTATAGGGGAAGGACGTGCCGGGCGTCGCCTTGGACTGGTCGAACACCGAAACCGACCAGGTGCCGGTGCCGGTGTTGGTGAAATAGACGTCGAGCAGCTTCTTGTTGCCGAGATTGTCATAGGTGACGATCGAGGATTTCGACGTGTACTCTGCCGTCGCGCTGTTGGTGGACGGCAGCGGACCGGCGGGCGGGGTGGCGCCCGCGGGCAGATTGGCGTTGAAGTTACCCGTGGTGCTGGGCGTCGCCGTCATTTCCTGGTCGGAAATCTCGACAGGAACCAGCCCTTCGAAACCGTTGGCGGTGGCGGCAGGTGTGCCGTTGGCGTAGCTGTAGGCCATCAACTGGTAGCCGGCGGCGTTGACCAGCCTGCCCTGGGCGTCGGGAACGAAAGCGCCGGCGCGGGTGAGGAAAGGCGTTCCGCTGGGGTCCTGGACGACGAAGAAGCCATTGCCGTTGACCGCAAGGTCGGAAACCGAGGTCGTGTACTGCAGCACGCCCTGGGCGCTGACCGCCGAGCGGATCGTGGTGTTGACGCCGCCGGAATTATAGGCGCCGCCGACCTGCGGCATGATCAGCGTCGAAAACTCGGCCGAGGATCGCTTGTAGCCGGTGGTGTCGGAATTGGCGATGTTGTCGGCTGTCGTCGACAGGCGGTTGGCCTGTGCGTTCATCCCGGAAACGCCGGTCCGCATCATTCCGTAAAGGCTCATCGAAACGTCTCCTCAATGCCCATGTCTGTGGTCGCGAGGGTATGATTTCTGTCTTGCGCGAGGCTGGCGCAGACCGCCATCAGAACACCAGCCGGTAGCCGAGGAAGCGCTTGGAATCGATCGGATCCTGGCCGAGCTTCTCGCGCAGTTTCTTGCGCAACTTGCTGATGTGGCTCTCGACCACATTCTCCTCGACCTCTTCGTCGAAGATGCCGTAGATGGCGTTGAAGACCTGGGTCTTGGTGACACGGCGTCCGCGGTTGCTCGCCAGATATTCGAGGATGCGGCGTTCGCGGCGCGGCAGAGGCAGCGGCTGGCCATCGATCTCGGGATCGCGCCCGTCCATGAAGATGCGCATGGCGCCGATCTCGGTGTAGCTGACGTCCTCATGGGCGCGGCGGCGGATGGCGGTGATACGGGCCAGGATCTCTCTGATGTGGACCGGCTTGCGGATGACGTCGTCGACGCCGCTTTCGAACAGCCGCAGCGTATTTTCGAGCGAGTGCTGTTCGCTGAGCGCGATGACCGGAGCGCCGGTGCGGTCGCGGATCTGGCGTGGCGAGATGGCGCCTTCGCGGCAGTCGCCGATGAGGAAGGCGCGGACCGACTTCAAATCGGTGTCGGCAGCCGATGTCACCCACTCGCCGAATTCGCCAGGTGCGAAGCCCGCACAGGCGACCCCCTCGCGATCGAAAAGTGAATTATACCCCTCAGTTACGAGCTCACGCTCGTCAACGATTACAATCATCGGCCCCGCCTCCGAATCAGATCATCTGCCCCGTGGGAAGAGGCGTAGCCGGTGCCGGGAATCCTGAACAACCATCATTTCTTGTAGCTATTTTCTTGGGAGTTATTTCGGGTTTCGAAATAACGGCAACCACGAAGTCGTATCGTTGGCCGCCGACACCGTGACGTGCCGGGCCATCCGCGGGCTCGCGGCTTGCACATATTTCCGAAAGGCGGATGCGTCTATGGGTTGCAGAAGGTGCGGGCGTTCGGCGTCCATTTGCCGAAGCCGGTGGCGACCATGTTGGCGATGACGCGGCAGACATAGAACTTCTGCGCGGGATCGTTGTCGGGGCCGGCGTGATAGCGGGCGACAGCCATCGACCAACTGACATGACGGGCATGCAGGCTGGCCAGGAAGCGCGCCGCGTAGTCGACATTCTGGCGCGGGTCGAGCATGTCGTCGACGCTGCGAAAATGCGATGCGTGATAGTGATGGTTGATTTGCATGCAGCCGAGGTCGATGAGCGTCTTGCCCTCGCCCCGGGCTGCTTCGAAGGTCGCCAAAGCCTCGCTACGGCTTCTCGGAAATACCGCTTTTCCTTCTATATTCAAGGCATTAGGCTGAAGGCTGCCCTTCTTGCCGGTCTCGGTCAGTCCTACGGCATAGAGGATGCCGGCCGGCACGCCATAGCGATCGGCGGCGCGCAGGATCTCGGGCTCGCAAGGGTTGGTGGCGGCGTTGGCCGGGCCGATCATGAGGCTAGATGAACATATCGTCGCCAGCGCGCTCGCGAGCAGGCACGCCAGGGCGGCCGAATTCCTGGGCATCGTCATTGCGGTTTCTTCCCGACTGTTGGCCGCCCGAACCCGCATTGTTGCCGCTCGAGTTCCCAGGCTGAAAAGCAGACTGATCGCGGCCTTGCGGCATCGGCTGGGAGTTCGCTGCATCGCTGCGCGCCGGAGCGTTGACTGCGACCGAGGGTTGCAGAATGGTGACCTTGTCGACATCGAAGCCGAGCCCACGCAACGACTTGACGATGGCATCGCTGTCGGTGGCGAGGCGGCGGTAAGCCTCGTGGGTTTCGGGCTTCAATTCTATCGAAAGTTGTTCCCCGGCGAGCCTGAGACTGGCAGTGACCATGCCGAGTTCGGCGGGGTGAAGCTCGATCTTCAATATATGTGTCGGAACGGCAACAGAACCGGCCGTCTGGGCGGTCGTCGACGGCGTCGAAACCGCTTGCCGCAGGCCGTTGTCCGAAGCGAGCGCGTCGATCAGAGCCGACGTCGTCTGGTTCATCGGGCTTTGCGCCGGTGCCGGGAAACTCTGCTCGGCGACAATGTCGACGCGCCCGGCGGACGGCGCCTGTTTTCCGGATGTGGACGTCGCGGTTGACTGGGCTCCATCGACGCCCTTTGTCGACATCGCCGACCGCTTTGCGGCGGTCGCGGAACTCTCGCTTGCCGGCCCGTCCGCCGGCAGAGTTGGCGTCGCGCTATCCTGGTGCGGCAGCTTGCCGGACTGGGGTCCGATCGCATCCAGCTTTTGCCTCGGATCCTGTTCGGAAATGTCGGCGCCGGCCTTTGCCCGTTCGGGCCGCGGCGTCGTGTCGAGGCTGTTGTCGGGGCCGGATGCCGTGCGGAATTTCTTCAACGACAGAGGCGGCGTCTGCGCAGAAGCGGTCTCGCCGTCGAGCGCCGGTTGTTCAGTCTGTTCATTCGTAGCAGGCCCGTTCCCGCTCGCTCTGGCCGCCGAGAAACGGCTGATATCATGCAACGCTATCAGCAATGGCAGATGGTCCTGCAGCGGTACCGTGCCTGCCTCTTGTCCATCCGCCTCGGCGTCAGCGGATGTCTTGTCCGGGCCGCCGTCGACATGGTCCTTTGCGACTTTCCCGACGGGAGCCATCTTGCCCGTCTCCGCGTGTGCACTCTCGCCCTTGACGGGACCGGCCGCGCTGCGTCGTGTCCAGCGTGGCTCGTGCGGCGCGGCCTCAGTTGCACCCTGGCCTTTCTGCGTCGGCGCATCGTCCCCGTCGCGCACCAGTTCACCGAAGCTTTTGTCGTCGCCCTTGGCGTTCGGCGCGGTCTGCTTCGATCCAGCGTGCACGGCCGCAAACCCCGGCAGGGCCTGGCCAACATTGGTGGTCATTTCGGGGCTGCTCCAAGCATCTGGTCGATCAAATCGAGCTGGTGACGCGTCCTCGCCATGGCGGCGTCGGTGGGATCGGCGGGCTCGGCGCCGGCTGCAGGGGCAGATGCCGGCAAGACAGGAGCCGCATCGCCAGCGGTGGCGACAGAAGGTGCTTGCGGCGCCTTTGTCCGAGGCGTGCTCTGTGCCTGCGCAGCTGGCTCGCCTGGCGCCTTCGGCTTGTCGGTTGCGGCCGGTTCGCCCGATGCTGCTGCGGCTGGCTGCTCCGGCATTGCGCCTTCGACCGGCGGCAGCTCGGGCTCATCGGGGTTTGCCGCAGCCGCCGTCTTGACCGGTTCCTGTTTGACCGCGGCAGGCGCAGGCTTGCCGGCAGGCAGCGGCGTCGGCGGCGCGATCACTTCGCCGGCCACGGCCTGCGCGGCGTCGAGCAGGTCGCGGTCGCTTTGCGAAAGCTGGCTGCGATCGATCTTGTCAAGCTTGGCGCGGACCTCGTCGATGGTGCCCGACGTCACCGTGGACAGGCTGGAATAGAGCTGGGCGCGCGGGTCGTCCTGACTATGGATGCCGTCGCGGCCCTGTTCGGCCCTGGCCGAGGCAAAGGCGGAAAGGTCGGCGAGGCCGTCGATCGCGGCGCGGCGGGCGATGCGCAGGTAGATCACCTTCTCGCGTTCGGGATCCATCATTGCGGTGATGTCGGCGAGCTTGTCCTGGCTGATTGCCATGTGGAGCGTGATGACGCCGGACACGAAGGCATCGGCAAACTGGCTGGCATAGGGCGAATAGAGATAGTCCTCGACATACTGCGTCGAGGCGAGCGCGAAGCGCGCGCCATCGCCTCGCGCGGCGGCGATACCGACAGAGCGGCGCAGCGCTGCTTCCTCGACCAGCGTGCCGGGGCTGAGCAGGCGAGCATCGTCGAGCAGCGCAAGTGCTGCGGCCGGTTCCTCGGTGGCGAGCAGCGAGCCCTTGACCAGTGCCAGGAAGGCACCGAGATCGGCGGGCAGCATCATCGGATCGATCGGCTTCAGCGCTTCGATCGCGGCCGCCGGGCGGCCGTTCAGATAGTCGATAATGCCCTTGGCGATGGCCAGGCTTTGCGGGTCGGTCTTGGCGCGCGACACCGCCACCTCGACGGTGACGGGATTGCCGCCGCTCATGCCATAGACCAGCAGAGCGCGAAAATTCTTCGGGTCGCTGAAGTCCTGCGCGTCCGCCGCGCGAAGCCTCCTGTCGGTCATTTCGAGCAGCTTGGCCTGCATCGGCAGCGCGGCGTGGTCGCCCGCGGCGATGCGGTCCTGCACCAGCTGCAGCGAGCGCACCAGCTGATAGGGCTGCAAGCCGTCCTCGGCAAAAGCTGCGGGCGAATGGACGGCGCTCAGCAGCAGCAGGCCGATGGCGCGGCCGATGATGGCTGAGCGCCTCATCCGTCGGTCGCCATCAGGATCTCGATGCGGCGGTTGGCGGCAGCCATCGGGTCGGCCGCAACCTTCGGCTCGCGGTCGGCGAAGCCGGCGACCTCGGTGATGCGGCGCTCCTCGACGCCGCCGCGCACCAGCATGTAATAGGCGGAATGGGCGCGCGCCGTGGACAGCCGCCAGTTGTCGTAAGTGTCGCTGCGGAACGGCCGCGCATCGGTGTGGCCGTTGATGCTGATCGTGCCCTTCTGCTCGTTGACGATGCGGCCGATCTTTTCCATCGCCAGCACCAGTTCACGGCGCGGCACTGCCGAGCCGATCTCGAACATGCCGAAATCGAACTGGTCGGTGATCGAGATGACGACGCCCTTGTCGGTCGCCTCGACGGAGACGCCGTCGTGCAATTTGTCGCCAGGCTTGAAGGCCTCGGCCAGTTCCTGCTTGACCTGTGCCGCGGCCTTGACGGCGGCGGCACTCGGCGCCTTTTCCGCGGCTTCGGGCTTGGGTGCGGTTTGTGCTTCGGCGGTTTCGGCCTTTGCAATCCCTGCCTTTTCAGCTGCATCCTTTGCTGCTTCAGCCTTGGCCTCTGCCTTGGCTTCAGCTTTGGTCAGTGGCTTGTCAGATGCCGGCTTTGCCAGCGGCTCGAGCGGCGCTGCCGTCACCGGCGGCGCCGGCGGCACGGCCTTCACTTCCGCCACTTGCGTCTGTGCAGCCTTGTCGCCGGGCTTTAGCGGATCGCCTTCGATCTTGCTGCGTTCGGCGGTGGCTTCGGCGCCGGGTGCCGCCACCTGCTGCGACCAGAAATCCGGCGCGAACGGGTCGCGGTAGGATTGGCCGCCCGATGCGCCGGTGGCGGGGCCGGACGCCTGCGCGCCGCCATCGCCCTTCTCGCTGACATTCTGCATGACGCCGGTGTCGGTGGCGATTTCCGACAGCACCGCATAGGGGTCGGCAAACAGATTCTCGTCGGAAAGATCGGTCTTCGGCGCCGATTCCTTCGGCTGCTTCTTATCCGAGGTGCCGGCGCCGCCGATGCCGTCCTGTCCGGCTTTGCTGGTCTTGTCCTTCGGGTCGTCAGCCGTCAGCCCAACCTTGCTCGGGCCATCGCCGAGGTCTTCGAGGCCCTTGCGGCTGGCGTTGCGGTCGACCAGCTTGACCGGGTTGAAATAGCTGGCGACGGCGGCCTTGGTCTGCTCGTTGGCGGCATTGATCAGCCACATGACGAGGAAGAAGCACATCATGGCGGTCATGAAATCGGCAAAGGCGATCTTCCAGACGCCGCCATGATGGGCGTCATCGTGATCGTCATTGTGGCGCTTGACGATGATGATCTCATGCGGGCGGTCAACGGCGTCGGCGGCGCTCATGACAAAGCCTCGGACAAGGCGGAAGACCATTCGGCGATGCGGGTTTCGAACACCGCCTCGTCAATGGCGACGGTGAGGTCGAAGCCGGGCGCCTCGACGAAATCGAGATTGGCCGCGCGTGGGCCAAGCGATGCCTTCAGCGTCTCGAACACTGACAGCGGCCCGCGCACGGCGATGCGCACCGCCTCGCTGTCGCCGACGGCTTCGCGGATCGTGCCGGCGAGGGCTTCCAGCGAGCGCTTCTGCAGCTCGTCGCTGACAATGCCGCCGATGATGCGGGCAACGGTGGCGCCGACGAGGTCGCTGACCTTCGCCTCCATGGCGTCGATACGGGCAGCGACGGCTAGACCGACATCGCTGCCGAAGCTTTCCAGAAAAGCCTTTGCTTCATCGGCGTTGGCCTGGTTCTGCGCCTCGAGCGCTGCCTGGTGGGCGATGGCAAGGCGAGCTTCAAGGGCGGCTTCGGCATCGATGACCGCTTCGGCGATCAGCGCGCCGATGTCGGCCTGCGGCACCGGCGTTTCCGGCCGTGGCTCGGCCTTGGTCGTGAGCGGCGGCTGGCCGGCGCGCTGGGTGCGTGCGCCGAAATCCGGCAAAAGGTCGAAAAGCGCTGCCGAGGCCATGGTCTACACCGCTGCTTCCTGAGCCGCCCATTTGCGCAGGATCTGCGCGGTGCGCTCCTCATTGAGATCGACCATGCGGGCGAGCCGGTCTTGCGGCGCGGGCCTGATCTTCTGGCGAAGGTCGTCGAGTGGGGTGGCGGCAGGCCGGCCACTGGGCAAGGCCACCGGCGGCGGCTCGACTGCGGCGGTGGTCTCAGGTGTCGGCAGCGACCGCTGGACATCATCGAAGCTCGGACCGGCAAGTGCGGGCGTCGGCCGCGCGGTCAGCGCGGTGGCCATCGGCCTCAGGCCGAAGAAGGCGACCAGGAACACCACGACGATGAAGGCGCCGGCATTGATCAGCGTGCCGGTATAAGTGCCGATCGACGCCAGCATACCCGGCTGTTCGATCACCTCGCCATCCAGCCCGTCGATGAACTCGACCGCCGAGACATCGATGATATCGCCACGCTTGTCGTCGAAGCCGGTGGCCGAGGCCACCATCTTCTGGATGTCGGCGACGCGCTTGGCGATCTGCTCGGGGGTGGCGTCCTTGCCGAGGATGGTCATCAGCCGCTGCTGGTTGACGACGACGGCGATCGACATCTTGGTGACGGAATAGCCGTTGGAGACGGTAGCGATCTTCTTGGAGTTGATCTCGTAATTGGTGATCTCCTCCTTGCGGTCGTTCGCCGATGTCGTTTGCGGGCCGTCGGTGCTGGTCGCCTGGGTCTCGGGCAGGTTCTGCTCGACGCTGGCCGGGGTCGAGGCCTGCCTCTGGTTGCTGTTTTCGTTGGCGCGCACTGACTGCACCGAGCGCTCGACGCGCGACTCCGGATCGAAGATCGTCTCTTCGGTCTGACGGGTGTCGGTGTTGACATCGGCCTTGACGCTGGCGCGAAAATTGTCTGGTCCGAGATAGGGTGTCAGCGCGCGGCGGATGTTGTCGCCGATCTGCGCCTCGACGGTCTGCTCGACGCCGAGCGTGCGGGCAGCACTGGTGTTGGAGGGGTCGTCGCCGGCGGCCAGCAGATTGCCGTTGGAATCGAGCACGGTGACCTTGTCGGCCGACAGGCCGGGGACGGCGGCGGCAACGAGATGGCGGATCGACATGGCACTCTTTTCGGCGTCGATGCCGGAATAACGGATGACCACCGAGGCCGAGGGCTGCTGCTCGTCGCGGCGGAAATTGGCGCGCTCGGACATGACGATGTGGACGCGTGCCGCCTTGATGCCGGCGATCGACTGGATGGTACGGGCGATCTCGCCTTCCAGCGCACGCACGCGGGTAATCTGCTGCATGAACGAGGTCAGGCCCATCGCGCCGACATTGTCGAACAGTTCGTAGCCGGCATTGGCGCTGGTCGGCAGGCCCTTTTCGGCAAGCAGCATGCGCGCCTGCGCGGTGGTGCCGGCCGGCACCAGCACGGACGTGCCGTCGGAGCCGACGTCGAAGCCGATGCCGGCTTCGCCGAGCACCAGGCCGATCTGGTTCACGTCGGAACGATCGAGCCCGACATAGAGCGTCTCATAGGCGGGGCGGTTGAGATAGACCGAGCCAATGCCGATAACGGCCATGACCAGCGCGGCAATGCCGGCCAGCATGGCAAGGCGCCGGACGCCAAATGCCCTGAGATTCGAGATGATGCTCTGGATCTGTTGCGGCACGATTCAAGCGCTCCCAGCATGATATTCCGTGGGAACACTAGACCGCGAAGCTTGTGCGAAGATGATAGAGCATGTCGCCCGGAAGTGTGCAGCGGTTCCGGGCCAACGACATGCATCAAAACACGGCCGCAAACGAAAGGGCCGCGCTGGTGGCGCGGCCCTTCATTCAAGGGGAAAGCTAAATCCGCTTACTGCTTGAACAGCGCAAGGATCGACTGCGAGTTGCCGTTGGCGATCGACAGCGACTGGATACCGAGCTGCTGCTGGACCTGGAGTGCCTGCAGCCGCGTCGATTCCTTGTTCATGTCCGCGTCGACCAGAGCGCCGACGCCCTTGTCAATGGAGTCCGACAGGTTCGACAGGAAGCTCTTCTGGGTGTCGATGCGCGACTTGGCGGCGCCGAGATAGGCGGCACCCGTGGACAGTTTGGCCAGCGCCGTTTCAACGGCGCCGAGTGCCGTGTCGATCGCTGCCGGCAGGACCTGGGTGGTGCTTGGATCGAAGAAGGTCGTGGCGAGCAAGCCGCCGACGATGCCGCCGGTGCCCGGGAGGTCGAGAACCTGCGTATCGGAAGCCTTGACGTCGATGGTGTCAATGGCGACAGTCGTGCCGGTGCGGTTGTAGGAAGCGACGATCTTGAGGTCGGATGCTGCGGTAGCATCGTTCTGCAGCAAGTTCGAGCCGGCATAGGAAGCGTTGGTGACCGACGACTTGATCTGGTCCTGGATGGCCTTGATTTCGGTCGCGATCTTCTGCTGGTCGTCCTTCGAGGCGCTGCGCGCGGTAACCAGCTTGGCCTTGATCAGGTCGACCTGGTCCTTGATGTCGGTGATGGCGGTGTAGGCGGTGTCGACCTTGCCGGCGCCGAGGCCGAGCGCGTCCTGAACGGCCGAAAGCGCCTTGTTGTCGGACTTCATCGTGGTGGCGATCGACCAGTAGGCGGCGTTGTCGCTGGCGGTGGCGACGCGGTAGCCGGTCGAAATGCGCGACTGGGTCATTTCGAGCTGCTTGTTGGTGTTGTTCAAGCTCTGCAGCGCGGTCAGCGCCGAGGCGTTCGTCATGATGCTTGCCAAGATATTTACCCCTTCTCAAAACTGGCGTGTCATGCACACGCCGGATCAACTTCATCAGGGGGTAGGCATAAGCTCATCGACCGTCTGGTCTGCCCGCCATGGTATGGTTAACCATGACTACCGGGATATGGTTAATGGCCTGTTAAAACAAGCCAATCCGGGCGCTGGCCAAAAGCAAAATCAGCCGCCATTCAAAGAGAAAATCAGCAGCCACAAAAAGAAATCGGGCCGCGCTCTTGGCGCGGCCCGATCGGATCTTGTCAGTCGTAAAGTCGAGAGATCAGCCGCGGAAGAGCGACAGGATCGACTGCGAGTTGCCGTTGGCGATCGACAGCGCCTGGATGCCGAGCTGCTGCTGGACCTGGAGGGCCTGCAGACGGGTCGATTCCTTGTTCATGTCGGCGTCGACCAGAGCGCCGACGCCCTTGTCGATCGAGTCCGACAGGTTCGACAGGAAGCTCTTCTGGGTGTCGATGCGCGACTTGGCGGCGCCAAGCGAGGCAGCGCCGGTGGACAGCTTGGCAAGCGCCGTTTCAACGGTGCCGAGCGCCGTGTCGATCGCGGTGGCGGTAACCGCCGTGGTGCTCGGATCGAAGAAGGCCGTGGCGAGCAGGCCGCCAACGATGCCACCCGTGCCGGCGACATCAAGGACCTGCGTATCGGAAGCCTTGACGTCGATGGTGTCGATGGTGACGGTCGCGCCGGTACGGTTGTAGGAAGCGACGATCTTCAGGTCGGAGGCGGCGGCGCCGTCGGTCTGCAGCAGGTTCGAGCCGGCGAAGTTGGCGTTGGTCACCGAGGACTTGATCTGCGCCTGGATGGCGTTGATTTCGGTCGCGATCTTCTGCTGGTCTTCCTTCGAGGCGCCGCGAGCGGTGACGAGCTTGGACTTGATCAGGTCGACCTGGTCCTTGATGTCGTTGATGGCGGTGTAGGCGGTGTCGACCTTGCCGGCGCCGAGGCCGAGTGAATCCTGAACCGACGAAAGCGCCTTGTTGTCGGACTTCATCGAGGTCGCGATCGACCAGTAGGCGGCGTTGTCGCTGGCGGTGGCGACGCGGTAGCCCGTGGAAATACGGGCCTGGGTCATTTCGAGCTGCTTGTTGGTGCTGTTGAGGCTCTGCAGCGCGGTCAGCGCCGCGGCGTTGGTCATGATACTGGACATGGCTACTCGTACCTTGATTTTTACAGGGTTTTTTTTGCATACCGGCTTTTCCGGTATGACGGAGCGGCATCATGCCAATGATCGTGAGACCCGATCACCCGCCATCTGCGAGCAATATGCGGGCAAGTCCCTACCAAAGGGCTAAACGGGACGGTTAACCGGAAATATATTGCGTGAAGTTCTAGCCGGGCGCCACGCAGGATCGCGGGCGGTCAGGTGAAGGAGCGCACCAGGCTGCCGACCAGCAGGTTCCAGCCGTCGATGAGGACGAAGAACAGGATCTTGAAGGGCAGCGACACGACGGTCGGCGGCAGCATCATCATGCCCATGGCCATGGTGATGGTGGCGACGATCAGGTCGATGACGAGGAAGGGCAGCACGATCAGGAAACCGATCTCGAAACCGCGGCGGATTTCGGAGATCATGAAGGCCGGCACCAGGATGCGCAGGTCGACGGTTTCCTTGGCAACCACCTGGCCGCGTTCGCGGGCGAGATCGGCGAACAGGTCGAAATCCTTGTCGCGGACATTGTGCAGCATGAAGGTGCGGAACGGGTCCGAAATCTTTTCGAACGCCGCGGTCTGGCTGATCTGGTTGTCCATCAGCGGCTTGACGCCGGTGTTCCAGGCCTGGTCGAAGGTCGGCGCCATGACATAGAAGGTCATGAACAGCGACAGCGAGATCAGGATCAGATTGGCCGGTGTCGACTGCAGGCCGATGCCGGCGCGCAGGATCGAGAAGGCGATGACGAAGCGGGTGAAGCTCGTCACCATGATCAACAGGCCCGGCGCCACCGACAGCACGGTGAGCAGACCGAACATCTGGATGATATAACCGACGGTGGCGCCGTCGGCCTTGCCGATACCGCCGAGATCCAGCTGCTGGGCAGCGGCGACAGAAGTGGCGGCGACGACGATCGCGGCGGCGAGGATGAGTTTTCTCATTCGAGCAGCAATGTCCTGATCAGAACCTGTTTGGCATGGCCACCGCTGCGGATCGCGGCGCGCTCCTCGAGGTCGGCTTTCAAATGCTGGTAGCCGCTGGCGCCTTCGATCTGATGCATCTTCAGGGTGCGGACCATGGCCAGCAGGTCCTGGTGAATGCTCTCGGTGAGCTCCGGCGGTTGCGGCGCGTCGTAGACCACCGAGGCTTCCAGCCTTATCCAGATATCGGCCGGCGCGGCCAGATTGGTGGTGATCGGCGCCAGCTGCACGAGCGTCGGCCCGGTGCCCGGCGCATGTTCGGCGGCCGGGCTCGGCTGCTCGGCGTTGGACTGGTTCTCGGGTGCGGCCGGCACCGGTACCGGTCCGCCGACGCCCTTCAGATAGCCGCCGGAGACCCAGCCCATACCGACGGCAGCGCCCGTCACCGCCAAAAGCATCGCGAGCTGGATGACAAGCGATGGGCCCTTTTTGGGCTGGACCTGTTCGACATTTGCCACGGCGCCGTTCTCCGGACCTAGAAGGGGAGGACTTGGTCGAGGATCTGCTGACCATAAGCGGGCTGCTGGACTTCGCTGACGCGGCCGCGGCCGCCATAGGAGATGCGCGCCTCGGCGATGCGTTCGTAGGAGATTGTGTTTTCGGCGCCGATATCTGAGGGGCGCACCATGCCGGCAATGGTCAGCACCCTGAGCTCGTAGTTGACGCGCACCTCCTGCGAGCCCCTGATCATGAGGTTGCCGTTGGGCAGCACTTCGGTGACGACGGCGGCGACATTGAGCTCGAGGTTTTCCGAACGCTTGATCTCGCCGTCGGCATTGGTTTCGGTGCTGGAGCTCAAGCCGGCGTCGCCCTTGCCGCTGGTGCTGGCATCTTCCCATCCGAGCTTGACGTCATAGCCGAGCTTACGCGCGGCGGTGCGGCTGCGGTCGTTCTGGTTCTTGAAGTTGGCCTTGTCGTTGAGCTTGATCCTGACGGTCAGGATGTCGCCATCGCGTAGCGCGCGGGGATCGGTGAACAACCGGCTCTGGCGATCGTCCCACAGCGAGAATTTCTTCACCGGCGCCCGCGGCTCTTCCGGGTATGAATAGGGTGCATTGACGCTGCCGGTGATACCGGTGCCGACCGGCGACAGCGCCGGCTCCCTGCCGATCTCCTTCGGGTCGACGGCGCAGCCAGACAGTGCTGCGGCGGCGACCAGGACAAGCAACTGCAACTTCATGACGGATCTACCCTTCGGGCCGCGCTGGCCATGATGCCGGTGAGCGTGGCCGCCGCCTTCTGGTCCATTTCGTTGAGAATGACGCCGGCCTTGCGCGAATCGAGCTTCATCAGGATGGCGGCGGCGAGATCGGGGGTGACCATCGCCAGGCGCTCGGCCGCGGCGTCCGGTTTCATGCCGGCATAAATCTTGACGACGCCGTCTTCGGCGCGGGCCAGGAACACTTCGCGCCGCTTCAGCCATTGCTCGTATTCGGCGCGCTTGTCATCCAGCGCCTTCATGCGCTGGTCGATGCCGGCCTGCAGCTGCTTCAGCTCTTCGGCCTGCAGCGAGTAGCGCCGGTCGCGGGCGGCGTCGGCGATGTTGGAGCAGAAGCGCTGGATTTCGCTTTCGTCGGGCGCCTTCTCGCGGACCAGTTGCTGAGGTGCAGCCGGCGCCTGTGCGCCGGGCAAAACCTGCCGCACCGCTTCTTCAGCGCGAACCGGGAAGCCTGCGAGAAGCGTGGTGATGGCGCAGGCCGCTAGCGCTGCGTTGCGGCGATGCTGTCGGGAAAGGAAGTCGATCATCGGCATGGCCTATTGGAGAACCAGATCGGCCTGCAAAGCGCCGGCCGACTTGATGCCTTGCAGGATGGCAATGATGCCGTCCGGCTTGACGCCGAGACGATTGAGGCCGGACACCAGCGTTTCGAGATTGGGTCCATCGAGCACAGCGACACGGGCGTCGGGCCGGGTGGCCTCGATGGTGGTGAAGGGTTCCTCCGCGGTCACGCCCTTGGAGAAGGGTTCGGGCTGGACGATTTTCGGCTGCTCAGTAATGCGGACGGTCAGCGTGCCGTGGCTGATCGCCACGCGCGAGATCTTGACCTCGTTGCCGATGACGATGGTGCCGGTGCGCTCGTCGATGACGACCCGCGCCGGCGTGTCGGATTCGACCACCAGGTTTTCGATCTCGGCATAGAAGCGCGCCGCCGAAACATTCTTCGGCCGCCTGATCTGCACGGTGCGCGCATCGCGTTCGGCCGCCACGCGCATGCCGAAGCGCTGCGAGGTGTAGCCGTTGATGGCGTCGGCGATGCGGACGGCGGTCGAGAAATCGGGATTGCGCAGTTGCAATGTGAGCAGCGACTGGTCCTCGAACTCGGCGCGAACCGTGCGCTCGACAATGGCGCCGTTGGGCACGCGGCCGGCCGTCGGCACGCCCTGCGTCAGCTTTTCTGCGTCGCCCTGGGCGGTGAAGCCGGAAACGATCACCGAGCCCTGTCCGACAGCGTAGATTTCGCCGTCGGCCGCCTTCAGGGGCGTCATCACCAGCGTGCCGCCGGCAAGCGAGGTGGCGTCGCCCATCGAGGAGACGTCGATATCGATGCGCGCGCCCGACTGCACATAGGGCGGCATGTTGGCGGTGACGATGACGGCGGCGACGTTCTTTGCCCGCGCGCTGCCGCCTTCGGTGGCGATGCCGAGATTTTCGAGCATTGCGCGGATCGACTGTTCGGTGAAGGGCGAATTGCGCAGGCTGTCGCCCGATCCGGCGAGACCGATAACGAGGCCGTAGCCGACGAGCTGGTTGTCGCGCGAGGCCTGCAGTTGCGCGATGTCCTTGATGCGCGAGGCGACCTGGCCGGGCGGCAGCGAGCTAGGGCCGTTGGAGACCCTGAACATGCGGCTGGTGGTGGCCGGGTCGTATTCGGGGTCGACAAAGGCGCCGCCATTCTGGCCGGCAAGATCGCGCTTTTGCTTGGGCGTAAGACCGTCGGCCAGCGCCGGCTGCAGGCCGAGAATGGCCGCGAGCAGAAGGGCAGGTCCGCGTCTCATGAAGCGCTGACCCGGATGGTGCCGTCGGCCATTACCGTCCCGGAAAAGATCTTGCCGCTGTCGGTGTTGCGGACCTTGATCAGGTCGCCCGCGGCGCCCGGCTGCAGCGACACCGCCGTGGCCGAAATGGTGAGGTCTCCGGCGATGAAATAGACCTGTACGGCGGCGCCCTGTTCGACCAGCCAGGCATCGCGGATGGCGGCGACCGGGATGTAGCGGCCGGGCAGCAGCGTGCGCTTGGCGACCTTGCCCTGGAGTTCCTCGGCCTGCGTGGCGACCGCATCCGGCCTATGCTTGCCGGGGAGTAGCGTCACCGGTTTCAAGGCGCCAGTGTCGATCATCTCGCCGGGATAGATGACCCGATTGGGGATCAGCACGACTTCGCCGGCCGCCTGGTTGCTGGCGACCTGCGTGGTGGTCTGCTCCTGCGCAAAAGCCGGCACGCCGCCGGCCACCAGCGCCAGGATCAGCGCGGTGCGGCAAAGCGCGGAGCGGGAGGCCGGAGAGACCATCAGACCTTACCTGATGTTCTTGGACACGACCGAGGCCATGTCGTCGGCGGCCTGGATGACCTTGGAGTTCATCTCATAGGCGCGCTGCGCCGAGATCAGCTCGGTGATTTCCTTGACCGGGTCGACGTTGGACGCCTCGAGATAGCCTTGCTCGACCGTGGCGAAGCCGGGATCGCCGGGCACGCCGACATTGGCCGGGCCGGAGGCCGGTGTTTCCTGGAACAAATTGTCGCCGAGCGGCGCGAGGCCCGCTTCGTTGGCGAAGTTGGCGAGCTGCAGCTGGCCGAGAAGCTGGAGATCGGTCTGGCCGTCGATTCGGGCAAAGACCTGGCCGGTCTTGTTGACGACGACCTCGATGGCATCGACCGGTACGGTGATCGCCGGGATGACATTGGCGCCGTCTACGGTCACCAACTGGCCGGTGGCGTTGGTGTTGAAAGCGCCGGCGCGGCTGTAGAGCGTGCCGCCGTCGGCGCCCTCGATCTGGAACCAGCCGCGGCCGGTGAGCGCCATGTCGAAACTGTTGCCGGTCGAGGTCAACTCGCCCTGTGTATGGACGTTGCGCACCGCGGTCGTCTTGACGCCGAGGCCGATCGAGACGCCTTCCGGAACCAGCGAGGAATTGGAGCGGTTGGGCACGCCTTGCGTGCGGTCGACCTGGTAGAGCAGGTCGGAGAATTCGGCGCGCGCGCGCTTGTAGCCGGTGGTGTTGATGTTGGCGATGTTGTTGGCGATGACTTCCAGATTGGTCTGCTGGGCATTCATGCCGGTCGCTGCAATGGCGAGTGCTTTCACGGCAAGTCTCCTCAGATGCCCATACGGCTGATTTCGAGATAGGCGGAGACGACCTTGTCGCGGATGGCGATCGTGGTCTGCAGGGCCTGCTGGGCGCTCATGACGGCGTCGACGACCTGGCGGGTATCGGCGTCGCCCTTGAGCGCCTGGATCGAGACCTGCTCGGCATTCTGCAAGGTATTGACGGTCTTTGAAGCGGCCTGGCTCAGCGCCTCGGCGAAGGTGCCGGCGATTTCGCCGCCGGCCATTGGCGCCGTGGTGCCCTGAAACAGGTCGGTCGCGGCGTCGGCGCCGCCGATCTCCGGCTTGAGTGGAAGCGATCCGATACCGCCAATGCCGCTGATCATTACTGGTTCCTCATCAGGTCGATGGTCATGGAGATCAGATCACGCGCCTGCTTGATGACCTGAAGGTTGGCTTCGTAGGAACGGTTGGCTTCGCTCATGTCGGCCATCTCGACCAGCACGTTGACGTTGGGCATCTTGACGTAACCCTTGTCGTCGGCGGCCTCGTTGCCGGGCTGGAATTCGACGGGAAAGTCGCTGGGATCGCGGTCGATGGAGTTGACCTCCACCATCGTCCCGCCCGAGGCACGGTCGAGCTCGGAGACGAAGCTGATGGTCTTGCGGCGATAGGGGTCAGCGCCCGGCGTGTTGCCGGTCGACTGCGCGTTGGCAAGGTTTTCCGAGACCACGCGCAAACGATCCGACTGGGCGCCGAGGCCGGATGCGGCGATCTTGAGGGCTGCGGTGAGCGCGTCCATGGTCAGGTTTTAACCGCCATCATCATCATCGAATGGAAGGCCTTGACGATCGCCGTGTTGAGCTCGAAGGAGCGGCGGACCTCGCCGGCCTTCATCAGCTCGTTCTCGACCACCACGGTGTTCTTCGACGGCATGATGGCGCCGGTCGCCTCTTCGGGCTTGACCGTGAAGCCGGCATTGGTGGCGGCGGTGCCGAGATGCCCGGCCTGGGTGGCGGTCAGCGACACAGCGGTGCGGTCGAGCACCTTCTCGAACGGCTCGACATCACCGGCGGTGTAGCCCGGCGTGTTGACGTTGGCGATGTTACCGGCAATGGCGGACTGGCGCACGGACAGCCATTGCGACTGCTTGGCTGCAAGATCGAAAAGGTTGACGGGCTCCATGGGGATCTCCAGGCTGGTACGCACCAGACTAGGCCGCCAGTCTTGCGCGGACCTTGCGCGGCCCGGCCCGTGCCGTAGCTGTAGAGCGCGATTATTTGGAGAGTTCGATCACCTGGTCGGTGCTGGTGACCATGACCCACTTGCCGCCGCGCTGCTCGATCGACGAGACCACGCTTGAGTCTGGCAGCTTCGAGCCGCGCTGGACGATCCACAGGCCGGCATCGTCCTCGATCATGGCACGGCCATTGGCGACATGAACCATGCGGAATTTGGGATCCGCCGGAAAGGGCTGTTCGTCGACGCCGGCAGGCTGGGTCTTGTCGTCGGGGTCCTGCAGCGTACCGGTAGCGAACAGGTCGACATCGGGGACATCGTTTGCGGTCAGCGGCTGGCCGGAATTTTCCATTTGCGAGCCGCCGCTGACACGTCCGGCATTGGTGCCGCTGCCGCCGAACTTGATCGCCTGCACGCCGAACTGGTCCTGATTGAAGAAGATATACCAGGGAAACAGCGCGCAGATCAGGCCGAGCGTGATGCCGAGCGCAGCAAAGACGATATCACTGCGTCGGTCATCCTTCTTGTTCACCTTGGGAAACTGCGCCCTTGGCGGCTGCGGCCAATCGACGTCGGGAAAGAGCCCGTCGAGAAGCGAGTCACGGCTAGCCGCGATCGCCTCGTTGAGTTCGGCATGCGGAGCCTTCGGCAGTGAGGGCTTGGCGAAAGCGGGCGGAGCAGGTCTGGCCACCTCGGGGAAGGCAGGCTTGCTGACATCGCGCAATGCAGGTTCGACTGTTCTGATCGATACGGGTTTGGTCTCGCCGGTTGGAGCAGGCTTGGCCATGTTGCGCGAGGCGGACTTGGCCGCTTTGCGCGACGCCGCCTTGGACGCGCTGCTCGATATAAGTTTCGCGCTGCCCGATGCAAGCCTGGACACACCGCGCAACGCGGCCTTCGGTGCACCGACCAAGGCAAGCCTGAGCGCGCTGGGTGTGGATGGCTCGCCCATGCCGGGCAGGGCAAGGTTGGCTACGCTCGGCAAGGCAGCTTCGGGCGAGCCGAACAGGGCAGGTTCGGGCACGCTGCGCAACGCAGGCTGGACCAGTCTCGGCAAGGGTGGCTTGGCCGCCCTCGCCAATGCGGCCTCGGTTTTGGCTGCCTTGGCGCGATCAGCTTTCGCCTTGGCTGCCCTTGCTTCGTCAGCCCTGGCTTCCTCGGCGGCGGTGGCCTCGGCCAGCATCTCGCGCAAAAGCCGCTCGGTGTATTGGCGCTCAGTCTCCGGCATCGACACTTTGCTTGCCTTTCAGATGACGGGCGAGGTCGGAGAACGCGTCGCTCGAGGCACGGTCCTTCGGCGACTGCGTCAGCGCCTCATAGATCAGCGGCACCTGGCGAACCGCAATGTCGAGTTCGGCATCGGCGCCGCCTTGGTAGGCGCCTAGCAGGCGAATATCGCGCGTGTCCTCGAAGCGCGAGATCATCGACTTCAGCCTGGTCACCAGCATGCGCTGTTCGGGGCTCCATGCCTTGTCGGCAAGGCGTGAGATCGACGACAGCGGATTGACCGGCGGATAGCGGCCCTGTTCGGCAATGGCGCGGTCGAGCACGACGTGGCCGTCGAGAATGCCGCGCACCGAATCGGCGACGGGGTCGTTGTGGTCGTCGCCGTCGACCAGCACCGAGATGATGGCGGTGATGGATCCTTGTCCCTTAACCCCTGGGCCTTCAGCGCCGGGTCCGGCGCGCTCGAGCAGCTTCGGCAGGTCGGTGAAAACCGAAGCGGGGTAGCCGCGCGCGACCGGCGGTTCGCCGGTGCCGGTCGCCACTTCGCGCAGCGCATGGGCAAAGCGGGTGATCGAATCCAGCACCAGAAGCACGCGGTGGCCCTGGTCGCGAAAATGTTCGGCGACGCGCATGGCGGTGTCGGGCGCGCGCCGCCGCATCATGGCGCTCTCATCGCTGGTGGCGACGACGGCGACCGTCTTGGCCATGCTTTGCGCGCCGATCGTGTCTTCGAGGAATTCGCGCACCTCGCGGCCGCGTTCGCCGATCAGCGCCACCACCACCGTATCGAAAGCATCGGCGCCGGCCAGCATGGCTAGCAGCGTTGACTTGCCGACGCCGGAACCGGCAAAGACGCCAAGGCGCTGGCCGAAGCAGAGCGGCGTGAAGATGTCTATGACCTTGACCCCGGTGGTGAAGGCGGTGCCGACACGCTGCCGCGCCATGGCGCCGGGCGTGGTGCCGTCGCCGCTTGCCGCCTCGCCGTTCCTGGTCAGCGGCGGACCGCCATCAATGGCGCGGGTCAGCGCGTCGATAGCGCGTCCGCGCCAGGAAGCGTGTGGCGTCACCACCAGCGGACCTCGGCGAAACACAGCGTCGCCGATGCCTGCATCGGCGCTGCGCTCGAAGGGCGCGATGACGACCTCGTCGCGGCCGATCCTGACGATCTCGCCGCGGCGCGTGCCGGCTTGGCCTCGTTGCTCGACGAGGTCGCCCAGCCTGGCGATTTCGGAAAGGCCGCGCACCTTGTAGTGCGTCGGCGAAACCTCGGCGACGCGACCGCCGCGCCGCAGCAGTGTCTCGGTGTCATCGAACCGGCGCCAGATACGCTCCAGCGCAGCCAGCCGGTTTTCCGTTTCTGCTTCCGGCTGCCGTTCAAGCGCACGTATCGATGATTGCGAGCTCGACATGCGCTACGACTTGGAGCCGAGCGTCTTGATGGCGTCGTCGGTCGAGGCATCGGTCTGGCGCATCAATGCTGCCGTGTTCTCGAAGGCGCGCTGGACCATGATCAGGCGCGTCATCTCCAGTACCGGATTGACGTTGGATTCCTCGACGAAGCCTTGCGCGACACCGAGATCCGAGCGATCGGTGACCGGCTCCGGCGTGCGCGAGGGAACGATGCCCGAATTGCCGTAGCGGACGAAATTCGTGCCGGGGTCGAAATTGAACAGGCCGATGGCGCCGACAAGCTTGTCGCCCTGGCGCAGCGAGCCGTCGGCGCCCGCCTTGGGCGGGCCGTCGCGCGGGTCGAGTTGGATCGGCGCACCGCCGGCGTCGAGCACGGGATGGCCTTCGAGCGACATCAGCTCGCCGTTCTCGTTCATCGAAAAACGTCCGTCGCGCGTCATCACGGTGCCGGCCGGGGTGTCGATGCCGAACCAGGCATCGCCCTGGACGGCGAAGTCGAACGGATTGCCGGTTTGCGTCATCGCGCCATGCGCGCCGGACAGATAGGTCTTGCCGGAGGAGGCGAAGGACACCGATTTGGGGCCGCTGCCGGAGACGATATCCTCGAACTTCACGCCGGTGGCGCGAAAGCCGATGGTCGAGGCGTTGGCGACATTGTCGGCGATGGTATCGAGACGGCGCTCGAGCGCGATCTGCGAGGAAAGGGCGACGTAAAGGCTGTCCTGCATGGTGCTCTCAGAATTTCAGTTTCTGCATGGCCATCATCAGATCGGTCGAGATGCCGACGGTGGTCGGTTGGGCAAACAGCACTCCGATCGATGTCTGGGCGGTCGAAGTCGGATGATTTATTTCCCAGAGGCTGGTGAAGCGGGTCAGGAATTTGTCGAGCTTGGCCGGGTCGGTGAAGTCGGTGAGGTCGAGCTTTGCCTCGAAGGCCTGCGCCTGCTTGTCGATGTCGGCGGTGGCGAAGGAATCGGGCAGGCCGATCGCGGTGCGTACCGCGCTGGCCAGGGCTGTGTCGGCCAGCACGTCGTACCAGTTGGTGATCGTCGGCGCCTTGCGCTCGAAATAGAGCGCCAGCCGCACGCCCTCATTGGTCTTGCCGGCATCCTCTTCCAGCGTCTGGCGCATGTATTTGTCGACGACCGGCTGCTGCGACGGGTTGCGGGTCGTCGCCGCTTCGCCGTAAGCCTCGAAATTCAACGAAGTAGCGAGCCTGGCATAAGCCTTGTTGGAGAGCTTGTTGGCGATGCTGTTCGGGTCGCTGACGCCGCCCTCCAGAACATCGCGGACAAGATCCTTGTTGGTGGTTGCCGGATCGAGACCGCTGGCTGACAGCGCATAATTGTACAGCCGGCTGTCGGCCATCAGATCGTCGATCGACTTCACCTTGGTGATGTTGGCGAGGTAGTAGCTGGTCTCGGCCTGGACAGCATCCGCATTCGGCTTGATGAGACCAAGACTGGACTCGGTCGTGTAAAGCTTCGGCGTGGTCTTCAGCACGGCGTCGCGCGTGGTCGTCTGATCGCCATATTGGGCGAAGTCGAAGGCGCTGACGAAGTTGGCGTAGCTTTTGTCGGTCAACAGGTTGGCGGGGCTGAACGGATCGGTGACGCCGCCGTTGACCATCGTGCGGATCTGCTTCGCCGTCTGGGTCGATGCATCCAGCCCATAGGCAGCCATAGCGAAGGTCAGCAGGCGCTTGTCCTTCAAAAGGTCTTCGATCGACTTCACCTTGGAGATGTTGGCCGCGTAGTAGTCGGCCTCGCCCTTGATGTATTGCGCGGTCGGCTTGACCAGCACCAGCCCGGTTCCCGCCATGACGGCTTTGGGAACCGCCTGCTGGACGGCGTCGCGCGCCGTTGCCTGGTCGCCATATTGTGCGAAGTCGAAGGCGGCGACGAAGGCCGCATAACCCTTGTTGGTCGACGTGTTCGCCGGGCTGTTCGGGTCGGTGACGCCGCCTTCCAGCATGGCGCGGACGGTCGCAGGTGCTTCGGCGTCTGCATCGAGGCCGAAGGCGGCCATCGCATAGGTGAGCAGGCGGTCGTTGCCCATAAGGTCGTCGATCGATTTGACGTTGGAGATGTTGCTAATGAAGTAGGAGGTCTCGCCCTTGTAGTAGTCGAACCCGTTCTGCAAGGCGCCGAGCCCAATTTGGGCCGTATAGTTCTTCGTCACGCCTTGCTGCGCGGGATTGTAGCTGGTGGCATCCGTGCCCAACGCTGCGAAATTGAAGGCCGAGACGAACTCGGCATAGCGCTTGTCGGTCAATTTGTTAGCGAAGCTGTCGGGATCGGAGACACCTTCCTTCAGGGCTTTGACCATGAAAGCCTTGGCATAAGCCATGTCGCCAAGCCCAAAGGCCTTCATGGCATAGGTGAACAGACGGGTGTTCTTGACGAAATCGTCTATCGATTTCACGCTGCCGATGTTGGCGAGATAGTAGTCGGTGTCGCGCTTGTTGATCGGGTCCGCCTCGATGCGGTCGATCGCCTTGGGAATATCCCTGGCGATGAGCTGATAGCTGGTAAAAGTGCTCAACACGACATGCCTCCGGTCGCAGCTTCAGTGACAGAGTATGCGGACTTGCTTGCGCGAGGCTGAATCGGTTCGCCATGCGTGATTCAAGCCTCACACAAGGCACGGGGGCTATCGGTTAGGTCTGACGTGACGTGGAAGGATCTGGCGTGGGCATTCTGATCGGACTGGTGGTGACGCTCGGCTGTGTTCTCGGCGGCTTCATGGCCATGGGCGGCCATCTGCATGTGCTGATGCAGCCCTGGGAAGCGGTGGTCATCTGCGGCGCCGCACTTGGCACCTTCCTCGTCGCCAACCCGATGAAGACCGTCAAGGACACCGGCAAGGGCATCCTCGAAGCCTTCAAGCAGGCGGTGCCGAAGGAGCGCGACTATCTGGAGACGCTGGGCGTCCTCCACAGCCTGATGCGCGAACTGCGCTCGAAATCCCGCAGCGAGGTCGAGGCGCATATCGACAACCCCGAGGAATCAGCAATCTTCCAGGCGTTCCCGACCGTGCTCAAGAATCACGATCTGACGCACTTCATCTGCGACTATTGCCGCATCATCATCATCGGCAATGCGCGCTCGCACGAGATCGAGGCCCTGATGGACGAGGAAATCCAGACCATCAAGTCCGACAAGATGAAGGCCTATCACGCGCTGGTGGCGGTGGGCGACGGTCTGCCGGCGCTCGGCATCGTCGCCGCCGTGCTCGGCGTGGTCAAGGCGATGGGCGCGCTCGACCAGTCGCCGGAAATCCTCGGCGGTCTGATCGGCGCCGCCCTTGTCGGGACCTTTCTCGGCATCTTTCTGTCCTACGCCGTGGTCGGGCCGGTCGCTACCAAGATCAAGACGGTGCGCGAGAAGAAGAACCGCCTCTACATCATCGTCAAGCAGACGCTGCTCGCCTACATGAACGGCGCCCTGCCGCAGGTGGCGATTGAGTTCGGCCGCAAGACCATCTCGTCCTATGAGCGGCCGACGATCGACGCCGTCGAGCAGAGCACGATGAACACAGCCTCCGCCGAGAAGAAAGCGGCCTGAGCCATGCATGACGACAGACAGGACCGCACGCCGTCATGACAAGTCCTGGCAGCCCCTCGCAAGCCCGCTCGCTGATCATCGAGCGTCTGGTCGGTGACAGCGGCGAAGCCGCTCATGTCATCGGCACCGGGCGCTCGATGGGCGAGCGCGCGCTGCCGCTGTTGCAGAAGAGCCTGGCTGGCGAGCTCGGCGCTCCGGTGACCGTCGACCTGCGCGCGGTCGAGATCAGCCGTGTTCCCGATGCCCGCACGCATGCCGGCGATGCCTTTGCCATGACCATCATAGCATCACCGACATCCTCGGATGCGATGACCCTGGTGGCTGATGCGCCGGCCATCGCGGTGATGGTCTGCGCGCTGTTTGGCGGTGATCCGGATCAGCCGGTTTCGCCGATCGAGCGCGCTCTGTCGCAGATCGAAACCGATGTGGCGACCACGGTGTTCCAGGAGGTTGCGCAGGCGCTGAACGGTTCCGGGCGGCGTTCGCTCGAACTGCGACTGCCGGTGCCGCGGGCGCTTTCGGGCAGTGAAGCCAAGCGCCGCGTGCTGCGCGATGGCGCTGCGGTGCGCATCGTCTTCGGCATCTCAACGCCAACCGACAGCGGCACGGTCACGGTGATGATCCCGCAGCGCATCCTGCTCGCGACCCGCGGTATCGCCGATGTCCACGACAGCGAAGGCACAACCTCCGACTGGCGGGCACGGTTTTCGGAAGAGGTGATGCGCTCGACGGTGACGCTCGAAGCGACCATGCCGCTCGCTCGCCTGACGCTCGGCGACCTCGCCGGCTTCGAGCCGGGCCAGGTCATCGAATTCGAGGAAACGGCGCAGTCGCACGCAAAGCTGAGCGCGCGCGACAAGACGCTGTTTGTGTGCGAGTTCGGCAAACTCGGGCAGAATTACACCGTCCGGATCAGGCACCCTTACGATGCCGGTCTGGATTTTATCGATGGGCTCATGCCGGGCTGACGCCGGGCAAGCCCAAGCATTGGAGACGACTCATGGCCAAGACCAAGGTGGAAGCCAATATCGACCAGCCGGACGAACAGCTCGATCGCGCCATCGAGGAATTGCGCGGCGTCCTCCAGGAGGAGGAAAAGCGCCCCGACGCCGCCTTGCGGGCCGCCATGTCCGGCAGCAATTCGAACATCATCATGAGCATCCCGGTCGACGTGCAGATCATCCTCGGCAGCACGGAAATGCCGGTGTCGGACCTGATGGCGCTGCAGAAGGGCTCGACGGTGGCGCTGAACCGGCGCATCGGCGAACCGGTCGACGTCGTGGTCAACGGCCGCAAGATCGCGCGCGGCGAGATCACCGTGCTGGAAAGCGATCCGTCGCGCTTCGGCATCAGGCTGACCGAAATCATCGCTGCCACCAAGAGCGCCTGAGGTATGGACGACATGCGGTCTCAGCAGCGATCGGAGCTTATGCCATGACGATGCCGGTCACGCTCACGCGCCCGCAAAAGGCCGCCGCCATCCTGGTGGCGATGGGCAAGCCATCGGCCAGCCGCCTGCTGAAATTCTTCAAGCAGGAAGAGCTGAAGGCGCTGATCGAAGGGGCGCGTCTGTTGCGCACCATTCCGCAGAGCGATCTCGAACGCATCGTCGCCGAATTCGAGGCCGAATTCACCGAGGGTGCCGGCCTGCTCGATTCCGCCGACCGGATGGACACCATCCTCAATGAATCGCTGTCGCCTGAAGAGATGAGCGCCATCATGGGCGACAAGCGCTTCGAGGTTGCGCCGGAGGGGCCGCCTCCGATCTGGCCGGAGCTGGAAAAGCTCGAGCCGACGCGGCTCGGCACATTCCTCGCCGCCGAACATCCGCAGACCGCGGCGATGGTGCTGTCGAAGCTTGCGCCGCAGGCTGCCGCCAACATCCTGCTGACCATGGAAAAGCCGATGCGCAGCGAGATCATCAAGCGCATGGTGACGATGGCGACCATTCCCGACGCGGCCACCAGGATTATCGAGAACCAACTGCGCGCCAGCGTGCTGGCGCAGACCGCGACCAAAGACATATCGGCGGGACAGGCGCGCGTTGCCAGCGTGCTCAACGAGATGGACAAGCCGCAGCTGGAAGAGGTCATGCAGGATCTGGAAGCGGCCGGCACGCCGGACCTCGGCGGCGTCCGCTCCAGGCTGTTTGCCTTCGACGATCTGCCGCTGCTGACGCAGAAGGCGAGGGTGCTTCTGTTCGACGGCCTGTCGACCGAACTGATCACGCTGGCGCTGCGTGGTGCGCCGCCCGCATTGACGGAATCGGTGCTGTCGGCGATCGGCGCCCGGTCGCGGCGCATGATCGAGTCCGAGCTCGGACAGGGCTCGGAAGGCATCCAGCTTGCCGACATCATGGCGGCGCGCAAGAACATTGCAGTGGCGACAATCCGGCTTTCGCGAGAGGGGGCTTTCGAACTCCCCTCGTCGCAGCAGAGCGAAGCGGCTTAAAGCTCTATCTCTTTTTTCACGCAATTCCGGACGGAAAACCGCTCACACTTTTCCTGGAATTGCTCAAGGCGGCTGACACCAAATGGCTGAAGCGGCGGACAAAGACTCCAAAACCGAAGACGCGACGGAAAAGAAGATCCGCGACACCATCGAACAGGGCAAGCTGCCGCATTCGCGGGAAGCTGCCCTTCTGGCGTCCTTCGTCGCCATATTGGTGTTCACCGTCTTCTACGCCAAGGACGCCGTCGTTGATCTCGGCATGTTCCTGTCCATGTTCCTGGAAAAGCCCGAGGCGTGGCCGATGGACACCGAGACCGACGTCATCGCGCTTTATAAGACCGTGTTGATGGAAATCGGCCGTGCCGTCGTCAGCCTGCTGGTGCTGCTGGTGGTGGCCGGCATCGGCGCCTCGGTGCTGCAGAACATGCCGCAATTCGTCGGCGAGCGGATCCGGCCGCAGTTATCACGCATCTCGATAGCCAAGGGCTGGACCAGGACGTTCGGTATTCAGGGCTGGGTCGAATTTCTGAAATCGCTGGGCAAGCTCGGCTTCGCCAGTATCGTGCTCTACTTCACGCTATCGCAGGACTACCGCCAACTCCTGGCCGGCATGATCACCAACCCCGTCGCTTTCGGCCTCGTCATCAAAAGCATCACCGTCGACATATTGGTGGCGATCGTCTTCGTCATGGGGCTGATCGCGGCTGTCGACGTGGTCTGGTCGCGCTTCCACTGGAAGCAGGATCTGCGCATGACCAAGCAGGAGGTCAAGGACGAGTTCAAGCAGTCCGAGGGCGACCCGATCATCAAGTCGCGGCTGCGCTCGCTGGCGCGCGACCGGGCGCGCAAGCGGATGATGACGGCGGTGCCGCGCGCGACGCTGATCATCGCCAATCCGACGCACTTCTCCATCGCGCTCCGATATGTCCGCGACGAGGATTCAGCACCGCTGGTGCTGGCCAAGGGCCAGGACCTGGTGGCGCTCAAGATTCGCGAGATCGCCAAGGAGCACAACATCCCGATCTTCGAGGACGTGGCGCTCGCCCGCTCCATGTACAAGCAAGTTTCGGTTGATAGCGTGATCCCGTCGCAATTCTACCAGGCCGTCGCCGAACTGGTGCGGATCGTCTACTCGAAAAAGGCTGAGCGGAGACAAATTTCATGAACCGCCAACCGCACGCAAAATCCCGCGAACTCATCGTCGCCAAGGCCATCGAGCAGGTGGTGGACGAGTTGCGGCTGATCGATGTCGCCGACTACATCGCCTTCATCCGGCTCGAGCATTTCGCTTGCCTGTCGGACCTGGTGGATTCGGCGGTGGAGCTTTATTTCCTGCCGGGTACGCTCAGACTCGGCCATGGCGGCGAAGCGCATGTCGACTGGAGCGGCAGCCCGCGCATCGTGCTCGATCTCGAGCTCAGGCCGCCCGGCGTCACCGTCTATTTCCAGCTGACGCTGAGCGAGGAGAGATCTTCAGTCGCCGTAAACTATGTGTCGTTCGAGAAACCCGGCGAGGATCCCGAGCACAACACGGTCTTGCTGGAGACGGTGATCGAAGAGGCACGCATCCGCCGGACCGAGCCGCTCGCCTATCGCTGATTTTGTCCGTTATCCCAATCGTCTGAGCATGCCAGCCTGAAGGCAGGCCTTCATCACTCGATCAGTCCCAGCCGCAACGCCTTGGCCACCGCCTGGTTGCGGTTGACCGCGTTGAGCTTCTGCGTCGACTGGGTGAGATACTGGTTGGCGGTGTGGACCGACAGCTTCAACAGCCTTGCGATCTCTTCGCTGGTGTTGCCATTGGCGGTCAGCTTCAGGCACTCCAGCTCGCGCTTGGAAATCGATCGCATCCGGCCGGCATCGTTGGGACGAATGCGGGCGACGGCGGCGAACAGCGAGAAACAACGGGCGTGGATTTCGTAGAGCGTGTCCTCCGGCAGAGCGATCGTCGAGCCGAGGAACACCACCAGCCCGCAATGGCCGCGGTCGGCATGGACGGGAAAGGCAATGCCGTTGGTGCCCGGCGCCAGGGGGGCTGCGCGTTCTGCCCAGGCGAGATTCTGGAAGACGGCGTCCGAGTCGGCGATGCCGTCATCGGCCCACCAGCGCGGCGCCGTGGAAGTGCCGCTGTGGCGCACCATCTCCTCGCCATTGGCGCCGGCGATGAACTTGGTCGCCACAGCGGTAGCGGGATAGTCGGAATCGAAGCTCGGTACCAGGCGCGCCCGCTCCGGCGAAGGGCTGACGAAGTAGAGGCCGAAGGCCGACGCGTTGATGTCGACGGCGATCCAGCGGCAGCGGCGCACCGCGTCGGGAATCGTGACGGCATGATGCGTCTCGGAACTGATGGAGAAGGCGCCGAACGGATTGCGCTGCTCGTTGAAAAGGGCTTCGGCGGCCGCCTTGATGTCAGCGTGTTTCAAATGATGCCGCTCCTGATCGCCGTGGCGATGGCCATCGCGCGGTTCGAGGCCGCGAATTTCTGGATGGCGTGGGTGATGTAGCTGTTGACGGTGTTGGAGGAGACGCCGAGGATCACCGCCACCTCATCGGTGGTCTTGCCTTCCGACACCCAGAACAGACATTCGCGCTCGCGGTCGGACAGCGGGTCCTGCATGGCGGCAGCGGCGATCAATTGCGGGATGGTCGACAGCGCATAGCAGCATTTCAGCTGCGCTTTCATCAGCGCCGGCTGGTCGATCTTGCCGGCCTCGGCTGCCGAAAACAGCGCGAACAGCCGCTGGCGGCCGACATTGAGCCGCAGCGAATAGACTTCGGCGTGGCCGAGCACGTCGAGCAGGCGCGCCTCTTCACCGGTGATCAACCCCTGGGCGCCGGGTGCGGCCGCGGCGACCAGCGGCTTCGGGCGAATGCCGGGCGCTACGGTCAGCGGTCCCTGGGCGAGGCCAGCGATCAGCCGCTTGCCGATGAGTTCGATGGCGTCGAAGATCCAGTTGGATGAGACGATGCGGGCGTCGTTGCGGTCCTGGTCGTGAACGATGGCGACGAGCATGTAGCTGTCGGCGCCGATCTCGGCGGCAAGCTGCATGAAAAAGGTGGTGAGATCGCCGCGCGATGCCAGGCGCGAGCCTAAACTATCGGATTGGAGAAGCGCGGCGGGACTGCTCATTTCATGCTTCGGTTGTATGTCATGACCGGAATCTTTTCTTGAGCCCGGAAGCTGGTTCCCCAGCGGCCGAACTTGGATACGCATCACGTTTACGAAGCACTCACACGGCGCGGCGGTCGCGCTAATCGGACGGAATCCATTCAGGGAACGCGAAGCCGTCCGCGTCTGGCACCGGGCAAGACCCGGAACTTGAGACTTTGGGTGGTCGCCGCGCCCCCCAAGGACCGGCTGATTCGGGTCTAATCTACCTGCAGATGAATCCGACATCAAACGCGATTTGACAAAATCGTTTTTTTTGGACTCGGGCGACTCAGGGGCGGCTGGCGGGCCTGTTTTATTGTTGCAGAGCATCAGGCCTGCCGACATGAACCCGACACGAAAAAGCCGGACGGTGTTGCGATCCTGCCGTATCGAGGGCCGATCGATTCCGATAGGTTCGCGGCGGCCGGCGGGGATGGGCGTCCTTGTCTGGTTTTATAAAAAAGCAGGATCGGCGGCGCTTCGCGGCCATCAGCATCGGGGGTCATGATGAAGCAGGTTTTCCTGGCATTCACGGTAGTGCTTGCGGTTTTTGCGGGTGCGTCCGCCAAGGCCGAGCCCATCGTCACCTATGCGCTCGACAACGGGCTGCAGGTGGTGCTGGTACCGGACCATCGAGCGCCGAAGGTGGTGATGAACCTGCGCTACCGCGTCGGATCGATGAATGAACCCGCCGGACGCTCGGGCTTTGCGCATCTGTTCGAACATCTGATGTTTTCCGGCACGCCGGCCTGGCCGAACGTGTTCGGTGCGCATGCCGCACTCGGCAATGAGATCAATGCGTGGACCACCGAGGATGGCACGGTTTATTACGTCGACGGGCTGTCGTCGTCGCTGCCGATGATCCTGTCGCTGGAAGCCGACCGCATGGCCAATCTCGGCCGTTCGGTAACGCAGGCCAAGCTCGACCTGCAGCCCTCGGTGGTCAAGAACGAGATGCGCCAGAACGTGCTCGACAAGGCCGGTGCCTCCGGCTGGGAAGCCTTCTGGTCCGGACTGTTCCCGAAGCCGCATCCCTACAGCCGCATGGTCATCGGCTCGGTCGCCGACCTCGATGCGGCGACGCTCGACGATGTCCGAGGTTTCTTCAACAGCTACTATCTGCCCAACAATGCGGTGCTGGTGCTTGTCGGCGACTTGGAGATCGACGACACCAAGGCGCTGATTGCCGACACGTTCGGCAAGGTGGCGCGCGGCGCCGATGTGGCGCGGCCCGTTGTGCCGGAGCCGACGCAGGCCAAGCTCAAGCTGGTGCTCGAGGATCGCGTGCCGAGCGCGATCGTCGTGGTCGGCTTCAGTGGCCCGGTGGCGCAGTCGCCCGACAATGGCGCGCTCAGCATTGCCGCCGAACTGCTCGGCAATAGGGAGTATGGATTCCTGCGCAACCGGCTGGTTTCGCAACTGGCTATCGCCACCTATGCCAGTGCGAACTGGACCGGCGGCCTGCTCGGCGGCCGCTTCACCTTCGAGGCGGGCGCGGCGGAAGGTGTTAAGCCGGAAGCGCTGGAAAGCGCCATGAAAACGGCGTTCGCGGATTTTCTGAAGACGCCGCTCGATCCGGCCGATGTCGAGCGCGCGCGCACGGGCCTGATGCAGGCCGCGCGGCTCGGCAATGAAGGGCTGAAGGATCGGGCCGGCACCGTCTCCTACAATGCCGACGTGCTCGGCGATGCGCAGAGCGCGCTGGTCGACGATCCGCGGGTCAAGGATGCCAGCACGGCGGACGTCGAAGCGACGATGAAGCGGCTGTTGAAGCCGGAAGACGCCAGCGTGCTGGTGCTGAAGCCCGGCCCGCGCGGCGGCTATCCCGACGCGCTGATCGGCTCGTCGGGCACGCCGCAGCCGTTCACGGCGCCGGAGCGGGCAGCGATCGACATCCCCAAACATCCGGCCGGCGAAGCGCCTTCGGCGACATTGCCCGTCATGGAAACGGCTACGCTGTCCAACGGCATCAAGCTCGTGCACTACACGATGCCGGAAGCGCCGATGGTCTATGTCGCGGCCAGTGCCCAAGGCGGCTGGAACAGCGTGCCGGAAGGCAAGGAAGGGCTGTTCGAGCTTGCCGCAAGCATGGCGATGCGGGGTGCGGCCGATCGCGGCTCTGCCGACTTCGCCAAGGCGGTGAGCGACATCGGCGCGGGCGTCGGCTACCAGGCCGGCGCGCTGACCACGGCGATGACGCTTGGCGTGCCGCCGGAAAAGCTAGACCAGGGTCTCGGCCTGCTTGCCGACGCGGTGCTGAGACCGCGTTTCGACAAGACCGAATGGACCGTGCTGATGGCGCAGCGGGTCGACTGGCTGAACGGCCGCGAGGCCGATCTGCCAGGCGTTGCCGGCCGCGTGGCGAAAGCAGCGCTTATCCCGCAAATGCCGGGCAAGGCCGCGGTCGACTGGTCGGCAAAGGCGCTGGCCTCGATCTCGCTCGACGAGGCGAAAGCAGCCTTCAAGGCCGAGTTCACGCCGAAGGCGGTGACCTTCTACAGCGTCGGCCCGATGCCGGTCGCAACCGTCGCCGCCGGGCTTGAAAAAGCATTCGGCGGCTGGACAAACGACGCCGCCGGATATGCCGTCGAGCAAGCGCCGGCGGCGCATTTCAACGGCGGCCAGAAGGTGCTGCTGGTGCCCGAACCCGGCGCCAGCCAGTCGGCGCTGTTCGTGGCACGACCGGCGCCCGGCACCGATGAAAGCGAGCGCGCCGAATCGACCGCGGTCTCCAACCTCCTCGGCGCCGATTTCTCCAGCCGGCTGAATTCGGTGATCCGCGAGGAGAAGGGCTATTCCTACGGCGTGTCGAGCTATCTCATGAGCCCGATGAAAGCCGGCTCGGGGCTGGTCGTGGCAACCACCGTCGAGCGCGCCAACACCGGCCCGGCGATCACCGAAATCCTCAAGGGCTTTGCCGGCCTGACCACCTTGCCGGTGGCGCAGGACGAGGTCGACCGCACGGTCACCGTCTATCGCCGGGCGCTGGCCGGATCGGCGGAAACTTCGGCCGGCCTGTTCTCCTCGCTGATTGGCGCGGTTGGCAGCGGCTCGACGCTGGAGGACCAGCAAGGCCGCATGGCTGCGCGCACCCGGCTGACGCTGGATGCGGTGCAGAAACAGGCGTTGGCGTTGTCGTCGCTCGATCCGTCGCTGATCGTGGTGGCGGGCGACCCCGATGTGGTGATGCCGCAGCTTGCAGCGATCGGCCTTAAAGATGTGCAGGTCGTCAAACGGGAAGAGACGAAGGAGCAGACCGCGATGCGGGCGCTTGACCTTCTCGGCAACAAGAGGCAAGCGCCCCTGTCGGCATCGCCATGGCGTGTTGGTGACGGCGGTACGACACGAGCGGTGCACGCCTGCGCCGGTAACAGGGATTGCGGCGCGCAGATCCACGCCGATTAATGGGTTTAACGCGCGGCCGCCGGCCGCGTTGAAATTTTGGGCAACCTTGTTTCGGGGGAAACGATGAGCGATTCATTTCGGGAAGTAACGTCCGTCTCGTGGTTCGGGCGGATCAAGCGCGCGGTCGGTGGGGTCATCTTCGGCCTCATCCTGATCGTGCTGATGGTGATCGGGCTGTTCTGGAACGAGGGCCGCGCCGTGCAGACGGCGCGCTCGTTGGCCGAAGGGTCGGGCGCGGTCATTTCCGTCGGCGTCGACAGCGTCGATGCCGCCAATGACGGCAAGCTGGTGCATGTCAGCGGACCGGTGACAGCCGATAGCGGCCTGGCGGATCCGGATTTCGGCATTGCGGCGCAGGGGCTGCGGCTGTCGCGCAGCGTCGAGATGTATCAGTGGAAGGAAGAGTCCAAGTCGGAAACGACGAAGAAGCTCGGCGGCGGCGAAGAGACGGTGACGACGTACAGTTATTCCAAGGTGTGGGACGACAGCCAGATCGACTCGTCTGACTTCAAGAAGCCGGACGGCCATCAGAATCCGTCAATGGCGATCCACAGCCGCACTTTCCAGATCCCGCAGGGCAAGCTCATCGCCTTCGATCTGGATACGCCGGTGCTGGATCGCATCGAGGGCGACAAGGACTATTCGCTGTCGACCGATCAGTCGGCGGCGATAAAGGGCGCCTATACCGGAACGAAACCGCTGAGCATCGTCGATGGCAAGCTCTATCTCGGCAATGACAACACGGCACCTGCGTTGGGCGACTACCGCATCGGCTATGAACTGGCGCCGCTCGGCGTCGTCAGCATCGTCGCGCGTCAGGCCGGCAGCCGTTTCGAACCCTACCAGACGCAAGCGGGCGATGCGCTGCTGATGGTCGATACCGGCAACGTGCCGGCCGAAAAGATGTTCGCCGACGCGGTCAGCGCCAACACGCTGATTACGTGGCTTCTGCGCGGTGCCGGCCTGCTTTTGCTGACCATCGGCTTTGCGCTGTTCCTCAGCCCGATCGGCGTAATCCTCGACGTCATTCCCTTCCTCGGCAGCATGGCGCGGATGGGAACCGGCATCATCGCCTTCGTCCTGGCGATCCTGGTCGGGACGACGACGATCGCGATTGCCTGGTTCTGGTACAGGCCCCTGCTGGCGGTCGCCATCCTGGCGGCGGGCGTGATCGCGGCGGTGATTGTCTACAGGATCGGCCGGTCGCGAAAGCCGGCCGTTCCAGTGGTCGCGCCGAACCCGGGCGTTGCTGCATAGTTGCAACTATGGGGCGGCCGGGGCCGCTCCATAGGGGCTACCGATCCTCGAAGCCGGTCAGCACGCCGACGGCGTTGATGCCGATCTCCTCGACGGCGTAACCGCCTTCCATGACGAACAGCGTCGGCAGGCCGAGCTTGGCGATGCGGCGGCCGATCTTCGGATAGTCCGGGCTCTTCAGCTTGAACTGGCTGATCGGGTCCTTCTCGAACGTGTCGACGCCGAGCGAGACGATGACGATATCTGGCGCGTAGGCGGCAAGCTTGGCGCAGGCATCTTCCAGCGAGGCGTTCCAGGCGTCCCAGTTGGTGCCGAACGGCATGGGATAATTGACGTTGAAGCCTTCACCGGCGCCCGTGCCGCGCTCGTCAGCATGGCCGAGGAAGAACGGGTATTCGACCATCGGATCGCCATGCAGGTTAAGAACCTGGACGTCGGCGCGGTCATAGAAGATTTCCTGCGTGCCATTGCCATGATGATAATCGACATCGAGGATCGAGACGCGTTTGGCGCCTTGGTCGCGGAACCACTGGGCGGCGACGGCAGCGTTGTTGATGAAGCAATAACCGCCCATGAAGGCAGCGCCGGCGTGATGGCCGGGCGGGCGGCAGAGCGCGAAGGCCGAGCGCTCGCCGCCCTTGACCAAAGCGGCTGCTGTCAGCGCCACGTCATAGGACGACTTGATCGCGGTCCATGTGCCTTCGACGAAGGTGGCGCCGGCGTCGAAGGAATAATAGCCGAGCAAGGCGTCGACGCGCTTGGGCGGCACGTCGCCGCGCAGGCCGCGCGTCGGCCAGGTGAAGGGCATCGCCGTACCCTCGAAGCCGGCGGCCTTCCATGCCGGCCAGACGGTCGGCAGGAAGTCGATATAGTCCGACCGGTGGATGCGTTTGGCGGCGGTGAGATCGTGCTCGACCGGTCCGATAATCGGCCCCAGCTTTTCGCTCTCCACCCGCGCCTTGATGAACTCGGCCCGCGACGGCTTTTCGAAACCGGGCACGATGGCTGATGTGACCAGTTCCATCTGGCCGGAATGGCCGGCGTGAAGCGGCGAATAGACAGTCTTCATGAAATTCCTCTCGAAATAGCGAAATCAGTCAAGGTTGAGATAGGGGGTCACCAAAGCGAGCCACATTCTTTCCACATCGTCCTCGATGAGGTCGTATGTCTTGCGATCCCGCTTCAACCCCACAAGCCGGCAGGCGTGCCCGACATCCATCATCAGCACGCCGAGCCGGCTGGCGATCTTGTCTTCAAGGGCCGGGTTCACATGCTGCAGCCACGCGGCATATAGGGCGATGATCTGCTCGTCATATTCGTCCTGGATCGGTCTGAGATCGGCATTGCCGGAGATGGCTTCAATCACCGGCATCAGGGTGGCGTTTTCGAGATATATTTTGGAGGTATCGATGAAGAGCTTGCGCACTTCCTGGCGAAACTCGTCGCGGTTGGTGGGCGGGGTCACCTCGATGCGCCTGGCGATCACCTCGGGAAAGGATGACAGCCAGCGGCGGGCGAGGTCGAGAAGAATGGCTTCCTTGTTGGGAAAGTATTGGTAGAGCGATCCGACCGACAGGCCGGCGCGCTGCGCAATGGCAAGCGTCGTAGGGGTCTTGGTTCCTTGCTCCCGCGTCAAGGTCAGCGCCGCGTCGAGGATCCGGTCGACCACCTTGCTCGACCGTTCCTGCCGCGGCTGCTTGCGCGGTTCGAGCGCCATCCTGGTTTCGCGGCTGAGATTGCGCTTCACGTCCCGATGCCCTCGTTCGCCCGTCCCAAGCGCCGGATGCTGTCCACAATACATTCGAAATTCGGCACGTTGACAAACGCGAATAATTAGTCGCATTCTTTTATCCACGCTGTTTTCGGAGATCACAAGGGGAATTTCAAAACAGCGCACCGGCATCAGTTTTCGTCCGATAGCGCCGCTCCAGCGGAGTGGAAGCTTGTCGGACAAGAGGGTTGTCGGTCTCAGTCAGTCGTCAAAAGCGCGGAGTCGCGATGTCTGCCACGGGTGCTGATCTGATCGTCATCAATGGTCGCGTGCAGACCATGGACGATGACAATCCTGCCGCCGAGGCCATTGCCGTCAAGGACGGCGCCATCATCGCCCTCGGCAGCCGCGCTACCATCGAACAGCTCAAGGGATCGGCCACCAAAGTTATCGACGCCAAGGGCGGTTCGGTTCTGCCCGGTTTCATCGAAGCCCACATGCATCTGTTTTCGGGAGGGGCCGAGCTCGCGCATCTTCAGCTTGGCGGTATCCATGGCTTCGAGGCGCTGCAAAAAGCGATCCGCGATTATGCGTCGACACGGCCCGAGGCGAAGATGCTGGTCGCGCAGGGCGTCGACTACACCGTGCTCGGCGCCGAACGGGTGACGCGCCATCATCTCGACGCCATCCTGCCGGATCGCCCTTTCTGCATGGCAGCGCCCGACCATCACACGATGTGGGCCAACACCAAAGCGCTGGAGATGGCCGGCATCCTGCAGGGACGCACGCTTGGTCCGGGCAATGAGATCGTCATGGGCGAGGACGGGCTGGCCGCCGGCGAATTGCGCGAAGGCGAGGCCTTTGGCCCGGTTCTCGATCTTGCTGGCGAAAGCCGGGTGCGGCTGGGGCTGTCGACCGGCGGCGAGCCCGATCCGATGCCGTCTGCCGCCGAACGAGCCGCCGACCGTGACATCATGCGGCGCGGGCTTGCCTGGTGCGCCCGCCACGGCTTCACCTCGATCCAGAATATGGACGGAAATCTCTACCAGCTCGAACTGCTGGCCGAGATCGAGGCCGAGGAAGGCTTGCCCTGCCGCGTCAAGATCCCGTTCCACTACAAGAATTTCATGACCCTCGACATGCTCGAGAAGGCCTCTGATATGGCCGAGCGCTACCACAGCGAATGGCTGTCGTCGGGCATGGTCAAGGTGTTCTATGACGGCGTGCTTGATTCCTGGACGGCGGTGATGGTCGAGCCTTATGCCGATCGTCCGGACTGGGTCGGCGAGCCACTGTTCACGCCGCAGCAGTTCATCGATCTCGCCGTGGCCATCGACAAACGGGGGCTGCAGATCGCCGTGCATTCGATCGGCGACGGCGCGGTGCGCGCAGTGCTCGACGGTTACCAGGCGGCCCAGAAGGCCAATGGCAAGCGCGACAGCCGGCACCGGGTCGAACATATCGAGGTCACAACCGCTGCCGACGTGCCGCGTTTCGCCGAACTCGGCGTCATCGCCTCGATGCAGCCGCCGCATCCGCCCGGGGCCATGGATTTTCCGCTGGAGCCGACCGTATCGCGCATCGGGCGGGCCCGCTGGCCACTGAGCTATGCCTGGCGCACGCTGAAGGATGCGGGCGCGCATGTTGTGTTCGCCTCGGATTGGCCGGTGGCGGCGATCGATCCGATCCTGGGCATTCAGGCGGCATTGCTGCGCAAACCATGGGCAGAAAGCGACCCGGACCAGAGCTTTTCGCTGCAGGAGGCGATTGCAGCCTACACGGTCGAGGGCGCCTATGCCGAATTCGCCGAGCATCGCAAAGGCGTGCTGAAGCCGGGCTATGTGGCGGATCTGGTGGTTTTGTCGGCTGATATCGAGAAGACGGCTCCGGCCGAATTGCACAAAGTGCGCCCGGTGACGACGGTCTGCGGTGGCAAGGTCACCTACCAGGCATGACATGGCATGCGGCTTGCGAGCCGATGACTGACTGAGCTGTGATTCAATGGCGGACTTGCCAACCTACCGGCCGTGTGGTCACATCGAACAGGGGAAAAACTCCGCCGAAAAGAGCGGGGTCAACAGTGAGGCGTATCGTGCCGGACAAACCGGATCGGAATGCAATTGAAGTCGTAAACGTCAGCAAAATTTTCGGATCAGGAGACGGGCAGGTCGCTGCCCTCGACACGGTCTCGGTATCCATCCGCGAGAACGAGTTCTTCACGCTGCTGGGACCATCCGGCTGCGGCAAGACCACATTGCTGCGGCTGATTGCCGGCTTCGACTTTCCAACCGCCGGCGAAATCCTGCTTTACGGCCAGGACATTGCGCTGCTGCCGCCGTTCAAGCGGCCGGTCAACACCGTCTTCCAGTCCTACGCGCTGTTCCCGCACATGACGGTCGCCGACAATATCGGCTTTGGCCTCGAAATGCTGGGCAAGCCGAAGGCCGAGATCAAGGCGCGCGTCGCCGAGATGCTCAAGCTGGTCAAGATGGAGGCGCTGGCGGGTCGCCGCACCAGCCAGATCTCCGGCGGCCAGCAGCAGCGCGTGGCACTCGCCCGGGCGCTGGCGCCACAGCCCAAGGTGCTATTGCTCGACGAGCCGCTCTCGGCGCTCGATTACAAGCTGCGCAAGGAGATGCAGATCGAGTTGAAGCGGCTGCAGCACGAGACCGGCATCACCTTCATCTTCGTCACCCACGACCAGGAAGAAGCGCTGACCATGTCGGACCGCATCGCGGTGATGTCGTCGGGCAAGATCCTGCAGGTCGGCTCGCCGCGCGACATCTACGACCGGCCGGCCGAGCGCTTCGTCGCCGACTTCATCGGCGAATCGAACTTCCTCAAGGCGGATGTGGTAGGCGTGTCCGGTGGTCGTGCGACGGTGAAGCTGTCGTCGGGAACGGAAATCCCGGCCTCGCTGCCGGACGGTTTCAGCCCCAGCGGGAAGGTCACCATTGTCGTGCGTCCCGAGCATGCGCAGCTGGGCGGGGCGAGTCCCAGCGCTTCGCTGTCAGGCACCGTCGAGAACATCGTCTATCTCGGCACCGACACGCACTTCCATCTGCGCCTTGCCGGTGGCGAACCGTTCATCGTGCGGCGCCAGAACAGCCGCGGCGCCGGCGACGGCATCGTGCAGGGCGGCCAGATCGGCATCATGATCGGCAGCGACGCCGCGCAAGTGCTGAAGGACTGATCATGGCGACCGCGGAAGAAGTCGCCAAGGCAGCGGAGCGGCGCGATGTGCGCGACCGCTGGCTGCTGTCAGCGCCAGCATTGCTGGTGATTTTCCTCGCTGCGACCGGCCCGTTGCTGATCGTGCTGATCTACTCGTTCCTGACGCCCGGCCCCTATGGCGACGTGAAGTGGCAGTTTTCGCCCGATGCCTGGCTGTCGGTGTTCATGGAACGCGACATTTTCGACGATACGCTCTCGCTCGCGGCGGCGCATGTCACCATCTTCTGGCGCTCGATCAAACTTGCGGTGGTAACGACCATCGCCACTTTGACACTCGGTTTTCCAACCGCCTATTTCATGGCGACGCGCAGCGAGAAGACCAGGGATCTCTGGCTGTTCCTGATCACCATCCCGTTCTGGACCAACCTTCTGATCCGCACCTTTGCCGTGCTGCAGATCATCCGCAACGAAGGCATCATCAACACCATCCTCATCAAGCTCGGCATCGTCTCGACGCCGGTGCAGATCCTCTACACCGACACGGCGATCCTGATCGGCATGGCCTATGTCTACCTGCCGCTGATGGTGCTGCCGATCTATGCCAGCATGGAGAAGCTCGATTTCCGGCTGGTCGAGGCGGGCTACGATCTCTACGCGACACGCTTCAAGGTGCTGCGCAAGATCATCTTTCCGCTGGTCAAACCCGGCGTCATCGCCGGCTCCATCCTGGTCTTCATCCCGGCCCTCGGCGCCTATGTGACCCCAAGCGTGCTTGGCGGCGGCAAGAACATGATGCTGTCCAACCTGATCGAATTGCAGTTCGGGCAGGGCCGCAACTGGCCGCTCGGCTCGGCGCTGTCGATCACGGTGATGATCATCGTCATGGTGGCGCTGCTTGCCTATGTGCGCAATGCCGGCAAGTCGGGGGTGCGGCATGGCTAGCAACTTTTCGATCAAGCACCAGCCGGGCTTCACGGCGATCGCCGCGACCTGTTTCGTCGTGCTCTATCTGCCGATCATCGTGCTGGTCGCTTACGCCTTCAATGCGGCGAACTCGACGTCCGAATGGGGCGGTTTTTCGATGCGATGGTTCCAGTCGGCGGGGCAGAACGTGCAGGTCATCGACGCGACCCTGCGCTCGTTCCAGATCGGCGCTGTCGCGGCGGTGCTGTCGACGATCTTTGCCACCATGGCCGCGCTCGCCACCACGCGCACGGCGCCCTATCCCGGCCTTACCTTCAAATATGCGGCGATCAACCAGCCGCTGATGGTGCCCGAGATCGTCACCGGCGTGGCGCTGCTGATCTTCTTCTCGCGCATCAAAATCTTCACCGGCTATTCCGGCCTTGGCTATTTGATCGCCGCGCACACGGCGTTCTGCATTCCGTTCGCCTATTTGCCGATCCGGGCGCGGCTGGAAAACATGGACCTGACGCTGGAGCGCGCCGCGGCCGATCTCTACGCGACGCCATGGAAGACTTTTCGGCGCATCACGCTGCCGCTTTTGTGGCCAGGCATCCTGGCCGGGCTGATGCTGGCCTTCGTCATCTCGCTCGACGACGTCGTCATCACCGAGTTCGTCAAATCCGGCGGCCAGGACACGCTGCCCACCTACATGCTCGGCCAGATCCGCCGCGGCATCACGCCTGAGATCAACGCGATATCGACCGCCTTCCTGCTGCTTTCGGTCGCGATCGTCACGTTGTTTTTCTTCGTCAGCAGGAAACGAGACTGAACCGACAAATGGGAGTTAAAACCATGAACTGGAAGACAATGACAGCCGCCATGGGGTTGGCGCTGCTCGCAACGACGGGCCTGGCCCGCGCCGATGGCGAGCTGAACATCTACAATTGGGGCAACTACACCAGCCCCGACGTGATCAAGAAGTTCGAGGCCAAATACAACGTCAAGGTGACCATCACCGACTACGATTCCAACGACACGGCGCTCGCCAAGGTGCGCCAGGGCGGCACCGGTTTCGACATTGCGGTTCCGTCGCAGACCTATGTGCCGATCTGGATCAAGGAAGGCCTCGTCCAGGAGACCGACCCGGGCAAGATGGAAAACTTCAAGAATGTCGCGCCCGAATGGGCCAATCCTGACTTCGACCCGGGCCGCAAATATTCGGTGCCGTGGGCGCTGGGCACCGTCGGTGTCGTCGTCAACACCGATGCCTACAAGGGACCAGCCGACTCGTGGGGCATCATCTTCAACACGCCGGACGAGTTGAAGGGCAAGACCAATGTCGTTCCCGAGATGAATGACGTTATCTTCGCGGCGATCAAATATGTCGGCGGCCAGCAATGCACCGATGACAAGACGGTGCTGAAGAAGGTGCGCGATACGCTTGTCGCAGCCAAGCCGAACTGGATCGCGATGGAATACAACACCATCGAGAAGATGGGCGCCGGCGACTTCAAGGCGACCAGCGACTGGAACGGTTCGGCGCTGCGCCAGCGGCTGGCCAATCCGGCCATCCACTACAATTATCCGAAGGAAGGCTACGGCCTGTGGAGCGACAACGTTGTCGTTCTCAAGGAAGCCAAGAATGTCGAGAACGCCAAGCTGTTCCAGAACTTCATCATGGATCCGGAAAACGCGGCCGGCCTCTCGGCCTTCCACCGCTACGCCAATGCCATCACCGGCTCGGACAAATACATGCCGGCCGATATGAAGGACGCGCCGGAAGTCGTCATTCCGGAGGCTGCGAAGGCACAGGGCGAATTCCAGAAGATGTGCGCGCCTGAGATCCAGGACATCTACACCAAGATCTGGACCGAACTGCAGAAGTAACCGCTTCTTGAGAGATCCGGCGGTTTTTCCCGCCGGATCTCTTCTTTTCCGGAATGGCTTTCATGGACTCCTATCGCAACAGCGATCCGCGGCCGCCGATCATGCAGGGTTCGCCGCCGCAAATGGTATTGCCGAAGCTCGATTGGGACCGGCCGCCATGGAACCGCTGGGCCTTCCAGCACATCCGTGAATTCCTGCCGACCATCGAGGTCTGGCGCGGCAATGGCCATCGCCATCGTCTCGAACGGGCAGAGACCGATCTCGCTGCGCTGCCGGTCGAGGACAGTGAGGGTCGCCCGACAACGCTCGCCGGCCTGCTCGACGAGACCTATGCGGACGGCTTTCTTGTACTGAAGAACGGCAAGGTCGCCTATGAGCGCTATTTCAACGGCATGGACGAGCGCACGCTGCACCTGTCGCAGTCGATGGCGAAGTCGATAACCGGCACAGTGTTCGGCATACTGGTCGGGCGTGGACTGATCGATCCGGCCAAACCGGTGACCGCCTATCTGCCGGAACTCGGCGAGACCGGCTGGGCCGGCGCCAGCGTGCAGCATGTGCTCGACATGACCACCGGCGTGCGCTTTTCCGAGGAATATACCGACCGGTATTCCGACATCGGCCAGGTCGATGTCGCCACCGGCTGGAAGCCTGTGCCGCCGGGCAGCGATCCCGCTTTCCAATGGCCGTCGCATCTGTTCGAACTGATCCTGCGGCTGAAGGACAAGGTGCGGCCGCATGGCGCCGCGTTCGAGTACCGCTCGATCGAAACCGATGTGCTGGCCTTCATCATGGAACGGGTGACCGGCAAGCGGCTGGCGCAGCTGGTCTCGGAGGAACTCTGGCAAAAGCTTGGCGCCGACGAGAGCGCCTGCTTCACCGTCGACAGCGCCGGCTATGCGCTGGCCGATGGCGGTTTCAACGCGACGCTGCGCGACTACGCCCGCTTCGGCCAGCTGATCCTCGACAATGGCCGCGGCATCGTGCCGGCCGACTGGATCGAGGCGACGCGCAACGGCAGGCATGGGCCGGACTTCAATCCGAGCCTGCCGGAAGGCAGCTACCGCAACCAGTTCTGGATCGAGAATCCGCGCTCGCGCGCGCTGATGTGCCGGGGCGTGTTCGGGCAAATGATCCATATCGACTGGGACACCAGCATGGTCGTGGTCAAGCTTTCGACCTATCCGGATTTCAGCAACGTCGCCTATTCGGTGGCGACGCTGAAGGCCGTGCACGCCATAGCCAAGGCGCTTGGCTGAAACCACACAAACCATCCCTTCGAGGAAACGTTCATGACCGGCAAGACCGCGTTCGAGACCCGCTACGGCTTTGCCCGCAACGAGGTGCTGCTTTCCAACTGGCGGGAAAATCCGTTCAACCGCTGGTCGTTCCAGAATCTCGGCGAACTGGTGCCGACCGCTCCCGTGGCGGCGACGCCTGGAAGCGTCGAGGCGCCGGTGCGGGACATGAGCGGCCTGCTTGGCGAAAAGGTCTCCGTCGCCGGCGCGGCGGAGACGGTGGCTGAATTCCTGGCGCGCTCGAGCAGCGACGCGCTCACGGTGATGAAGGGCGGCAAGGTGATCGGCGACTGGTTCGCGCCCAATATGGAGTTCAGCGCTCGCCACATCATCTTTTCGATCAGCAAGTCGGTTACCGCCATCATCGCCGGCATATTGGAAGGCGAGAGCGTATTCGATCCGGAAGCGCCGGTGACGGCCTACATTCCAGAGGCCAGCGGTTCGGCCTATGCCGATGCGAGTTGCCGGCATGTGCTCGACATGAGCGTCAGCCTCGATTTCGAGGAGGCATATCTCGATCCCGAAAGCGCTTTTGCCCGTTATCGCCGCGCGACGCTGTGGAATCCCGGCGGCGGCACGGAAAGCCTGCGTGAATTCATCCTGACCTTGCAGCGGCTGGCGGAGCCGCATGGCGAAACCTTCCGCTATCGCTCGCCCAATTCCGATCTGCTCGGCATCCTGCTGGAGCGCGCTTCGGGACAGCGTTTCCCCGACCTGATGCGCGAGAAACTGTGGCTGCCTCTGGGTGCCGTCAGCGAAGCCTCGATCGGCGTCGACATGGAAGGCACGGCGCGCAGCGCCGGCGGTATTTCGGTGACGCCGCGCGATCTGGCGCGGATCGGTGAAATGATGCGGCAAGGCGGAACGGCCAATGGCCGGCGCATCGTGCCGGAGACCTGGGTGCGCGATACGACCGTTACCGGCGGCAGCGCGGAGGCCTGGCAGCGCGGCACCATGGTGCACCTGTTCCCGAAGGGCCGGTATCGCAACAAATGGTACCAGACGGGGCACGAAAACGGCGCCTTCTGTGGCATAGGCATCCATGGCCAGTGGCTGTACGTGAACCCCAAGACCGAAGTGGTGATCGCAAAAATGGGGTCGCAGCCAGTGCCGGAGGAGCCTGCGCTCGAACGCGAGATCGTTGCCTTCTTCGAGGCGCTGAGCGGGCTGGTTTAGCCCATCCCGGCCATCCGAACTGCTGTGCGCTTTCCTGTGGACCTCGCGCGCTGGTGAAGACGCGACGGTTGGCGGCGCTGCCATCTGCGCCTATGGTCGCCGCTCTTTTGCGACAAGGACCAGCATGGCATCGGACAGCAAGCGCATCGCAGCAATCATCGCGGCCGAGATCGGCGCGCGGCCCGAACAGGCGGCCGCAGCCATCGGGCTGCTCGACGAGGGGGCCACCGTGCCGTTCGTGGCCCGCTACCGCAAGGAGGTCACCGGCGGGCTCGACGACACGCAATTGCGCGACCTTGCCGAGCGGCTGGCCTATCTGCGAGAGCTCGATGCGCGGCGCGATACGATCCTCGGTTCGATCCGCGAACAGGGCAAGCTGACCGAGGAGCTTGAAGCCAAGATCGTAGCTGCCGTCACCAAGGCGGAGCTGGAAGACATCTATCTGCCCTACAAGCCCAAGCGCCGCACCAAAGCGGAGATCGCGCGGGAGCGCGGGCTTGGGCCGCTGGCCGAAGCTATCCTGGCCAACCGTTCACTTGTGCCTGCCGAGGCGGCGCTGGCCTATGTGACCCAGGAGGTAGCCGACGCCAAGGCTGCACTCGAAGGTGCGCGCGACATACTGTCGGAGCAATTCGCGGAAGATGCCGATCTGGTCGGCAAATTGCGCAGCTACATGAAGGAACGCGCCTTCATGCGTGCCCGTGTCGTCGACGGCAAGCAGGAGGCCGGGGCGAAGTTTTCCGACTATTTCGGCCACGTCGAGCGCTGGGCCAATGTGCCGAGCCATCGTGCGCTGGCGATGCTGCGCGGCCGCAACGAAGAGGTGCTGTCGCTCGACATCGAGGTCGATGCCGATGACACCTCGCCGGTGAAGCCGGTCGAGCGGATGATCGCCAATGCCTACGCCATCGGCTCCAGTCTGCCGGGTGACCGCTGGCTGATGGAGGTCGCCGGCTGGACCTGGCGCATAAAACTGTCGCTGCACCTGACGCTCGACCTGATGCGCGATCTGCGCGAGCGGGCGGAGGAAGAGGCAATCCACGTCTTTGCCCGCAATCTGAAAGATCTGCTGCTGGCAGCACCCGCCGGCTCGCGGCCGACCATGGGGCTCGACCCCGGCATCCGCACCGGCGTCAAGGTGGCGGTGGTCGACGGCACCGGTAAGCTGGTGGCGACGACGACGGTCTATCCGTTCCCGCCAAGAAACGATGTGCGCGGCACGCAGGCCGAACTCGCGGCACTCATCCGCCAGCACAAGGTCGAGCTGATCTCGATCGGCAACGGCACCGGCAGCCGCGAGACGGAGAAGCTGGTCGCCGACATGCTGTCCGACCTGCCGGCCGGTGCAGGTCCCAAGCCGCTCAAGGTGATCGTCAGCGAGGCCGGCGCCTCGGTCTATTCGGCTTCGGCCACCGCGGCAGCCGAATTCCCAGGCCTCGACGTGTCGTTGCGCGGTGCGGTATCGATCGCAAGGCGCTTGCAGGATCCGCTCGCCGAACTGGTCAAGATCGAGCCGAAGTCGATCGGCGTCGGGCAATACCAGCACGATGTCGACCAGTACCGGCTCGGCCGGTCGCTGGAAGCGGTGGTCGAGGACGCGGTCAACGCCGTCGGCGTCGATCTCAACACCGCCTCGGCGCCGCTTTTGGCGCGCGTTTCAGGGCTTGGAGCGTCGCTCGCCGATGCCATCGTCGCGCATCGCGATGCGACCGGACCGTTTGCCAGCCGCAAGGATTTGCTGAAGGTGGCGCGGCTTGGGCCGCGCGCGTTCGAACAATCCGCCGGCTTCCTGCGCATTGCCAATGGCAGCGAGCCGCTCGATGCCTCGTCGGTGCATCCGGAAGCCTATGGCGTGGCGAAGAAGATCGTCGCCGCCTGCGGCCGCGATGTGCGTTCGCTGATGGGCGACAGCGCTGCGCTGAAGGCGCTCGACCCACGCGTCTTCGTCGACGAGCGCTTCGGCCTGCCGACCGTGCGCGACATCATTGCCGAACTGGAGAAGCCCGGCCGCGATCCGCGTCCTGGTTTCAAGACGGCGACCTTTGCCGACGGCGTCGACGACATCAAGGATCTGAAACCCGGCATGCTGCTGGAAGGCACCGTGACCAATGTCGCTGCCTTCGGCGCCTTCGTCGATATCGGCGTGCACCAGGACGGGCTGGTGCATGTCTCGCAACTGGCCGACCGGTTCATCAAGGACGCGCATGAGGTGGTGAAGGCCGGCGATGTCGTGAAGGTGCGCGTGGTCGATGTCGACATCAAGCGCAAGCGCATCGCGCTGTCGATGCGCAAGGATGGCGGCGAGGGCGGCGCCTCGAAAGGACCGCGCGACAATGGCGGCGGCAGGCCGGCGCCACGTGGGCCGGCGCCGCAGCGCCAGCCCGAGAGGCCTTCGCAACAAGGCGCGTTCGGCGCAGCGTTGGCCGAGGCGCTGAAGCGGAAGTAGCTACCAGGCCAGAACAGCCGGCTCCTTCTCAACCTGGCCCAGCAGCCAGTCGCGAAAGCTGGCGACCGGCGGATGGCCGCGTTTGTCGTGCGGCACGACGAGGTAGTAGGCGCTGCGGCTCTGCATCGGCTGTCCGGGCGTCGCCACGAGCTGGCCGCGCTGCAACTCGCCCGATATGAGAACCTGCGGCAGCAGCGCGACGCCAAGTCCCGCCATGCAGGCCTGGGCGACGGTGCCGAATTGCTCGAACTGCATGCCAGGCCCGGTCGGCGCACTTAGGCCCTGTTCCTCGAACCATTCGCTCCAGGCGCCCGGACGCGTCGCCATGTGCAGCAGCGGCAGGCGGCTGATGTCGGCCGCAGTAGTGATGGCGCGGCTGGCCAGGAATTCGGGGGAAACCACCGGCATCACGGTTTCGCGCATCAGCAATGTGGAGTCGGCGTCTGGCCAGTCCGGCTGGCCGTGGTGGATGGCGGCGTCGAGCCGCTCACGGGCGAAATCGAAACGGCCGATGCGCGTGACGAAATTGATGGTGATGTCGGGGTTCTTCGTGACGAAATCCGGGATCAGCGGCATCAGCCAGCGCGTGCCGAAGGTTGGCAATATAGCAAGGTTCAGCATGCCACTATGCCGATTGCTCATCAATCCGAGCGCTGCGTCGCGCAACTGGCCGAGCGCTGAACGCACCGCCTCGGCGTAGATTTCTCCCGCCGTTGACAGCCGGACATTGCGGCTGTCGCGCTCGAACAGCTTGCGGCCGAATTGTTCTTCCAGAAGTGCTATCTGCCGGCTGACGGCGCCCTGGGTCAGGTCAAGTTCCTGGGCAGCAGCGGTGAAGGAGCCGAGGCGAGCCACCGCCTCAAAGGCGGCAAGGGCGCTGGTGCTCGGTAAAAGGCGACGCTGGACGTTCATGATTCATTACTATCTCTCATTGATCGGTGATGCAATTTCGTTTGATTTTTTCAAGGTGGAGGCGGATAAGCCCGGCAATTAATATTTTGCTGGGAGAGACAGAGAGCCATGGCCGCCGACAAGAACGCGTTCGTCTGGGAAGACCCTTTCCTGATCGAGAACCAGCTTTCCGAGGACGAGCGCATGGTGCGCGATGGCGCGGCGGCGTTCGCCGCCGACAAGCTCGCGCCGCGTATCGAGGAGGCCTATCTCGAGGAAAAGACCGATGCCGGAATCTTTCGCGAGATGGGCGAGGCTGGCCTGCTCGGCATCACCATTCCCGAGGAGTATGGCGGGCTCGGCGCCAATTACGTGACCTACGGGCTGGTCGCGCGGGAGGTCGAGCGCGTCGATTCCGGTTATCGCTCGATGATGTCGGTGCAATCGTCGCTGGTGATGTATCCGATCCATGCCTATGGCTCGGAAGAACAGCGCAAGAAATATCTGCCGAAGCTGGCCTCGGGTGAATCGATCGGCTGCTTTGGCCTGACCGAACCGGATGCCGGCTCCGACCCCGGTGGCATGAAGACGCGGGCCGAGAAGACCGCGAACGGCTACAAGCTGTCGGGCTCGAAAATGTGGATCTCCAACGCGCCGATCGCCGATGTGTTCGTCGTCTGGGCGAAGCTCAAGGGCGACAACGGCAAGGACGAAATCCGCGGCTTCGTGCTGGAAAAGGGCATGAAGGGGCTGTCGGCGCCGAAGATCGGTGGCAAGCTGTCGCTGCGCGCGTCGATCACCGGTGAGGTGGTGATGGAAGGCGTGGAAGTGGGCGAAGATGCGCTGCTGCCCAACGCCAAGGGCCTCGGCGGCCCGTTCGGCTGCCTCAACCGGGCGCGTTACGGCATTTCCTGGGGCGCCATGGGTGCGGCCGAGGATTGCTGGCGCCGTGCCCGGCAATACGGACTAGACCGCAAGCAGTTCGGCAAGCCGCTGGCCGGTACGCAGCTGTTCCAGAAGAAGCTCGCCGACATGCAGACGGAGATCGCCTTGGGTCTGCAAGGCTCGCTGCGCGTCGGGCGGCTGATGGACGAGGGCAAGATGGCCCCGGAAATGATCTCGATCGTCAAGCGCAACAATTGCGGCAAGGCGCTCGACATCGCCCGCCAGGCCCGCGACATGCATGGCGGCAACGGCATCCAGATCGGCTACCACGTCATGCGCCACGCGCAGAATCTGGAGACGGTCAACACCTATGAAGGCACGCATGACGTGCACGCGCTGATCCTGGGCCGGGCGCAGACGGGAATACAAGCGTTCTTCTGAGCCGGCTTCGGCTGCTTAAATTGGGTGCACCGCAACATCTGTGCTTGGAGAATGCCCAGCAGATGTGTCAGGGTTCGGCGAGTTAAACGCCGATCTCCGGGGCCCCATGGCAATTCTGGCAGCCGTCTACCACCTGACCCACTACAAATATGACCGGCCTGTGGTTCTCGGGCCCCAGGTCATCAGGCTGCAGCCGGCGCCGCATTCCCGCACCAAGGTGCTCAGCCATTCGCTGAAGGTCGGGCCGGCAAACCACTTCGTCAATCTGCAGCAGGATCCTTACGGCAATTTCCTTGCCCGGTTCGTCTTTCCCGAACCGGTCACGGAGCTGAAGATCGAGGTCGACCTCGTCGCCGACATGACGGTCTACAATCCGTTCGATTTCTTCGTCGAGCCTGCGGCCGAGACCTTCCCGTTCGAGTACCCGGAAGAGATCAGGGACGATCTCGCCATCTACCGCACGCCGGAGCCGGCCGGACCGCTGCTGTCGGCTTTTCTCGCAACGATCGACCGCAACTCAACCAACACCGTCAATTTCGTCGTGGACCTCAATGCGCGGCTGCAGCGCGAGATCGCCTATATCGTGCGAATGGAAACCGGTGTCTTCTCGCCGGAGGAGACGCTGGCCGCGAAAAAAGGCTCGTGCCGGGATTCGAGCTGGCTGCTGGTGCAAATCCTGCGCAACCTCGGCATCGCCGCGCGCTTTGTCTCCGGCTATCTGATCCAGTTGAAGCCCGATCTGGTGTCCCTTGATGGCCCGGCCGGGACTGCTGTCGACTTCACCGACCTGCATGCCTGGTGCGAGGTCTATCTGCCGGGCGCCGGCTGGATCGGCTTCGACCCAACCTCGGGCCTGCTCACCGGCGAAAGCCATGTGCCGCTGGCAGCGACGCCGCATTTCCGCAACGCGGCGCCCATTTCCGGCATGGCGAGCTTCGCCAATGTCGAGTTCGGCTTCGACATGCGGGTCGACCGCATCGCCGAACATCCGCGCATCACCAAGCCATTCTCCGATGAAAGCTGGCAGGCGCTGGATGCGCTGGGCAACAAGGTCGATGCAGCGCTTCAGGCAGGCGATGTCAGGCTGACCATGGGCGGCGAGCCGACCTTCGTCTCCATCGACGATTTCGAGTCGGCCGAGTGGAACACCGCCGCCGTCGGCCCGACCAAGCGCGAAAAGGCGGATGCGCTGATCAGAAAGCTGCGCGAACGTTTCGCCCCGGGCGGCTTCCTCCATTACGGCCAGGGCAAATGGTATCCGGGCGAAAGCCTGCCGCGCTGGACCTTCTCGCTCTACTGGCGCACCGATGGCCAGCCGGTGTGGAGCGATCCGTCGCTGATCGCACGCGAAAAGAGCGATGCGAAGGTCGGACCGCAGCAGGCCGAAAGCCTGCTGACGGCGATCGCCGGAGAACTCGGCATCGACAGGGCGATGGTCAGCGAAGCCTATGAAGACCCGGCCGAATGGCTGCTCAAGGAAGGCAAGCTGCCCGACAATGTCGACCCGTCCAACTCCAAGCTGGAAGACCCGGAAGAACGCAGCCGCATGACAAAAGTCTTCGAGCGCGGGTTGACCAAACCGTCGGGCTATGTGCTGCCGGTGCAGCGCTGGAACAGCCAGGCTTCGGCTTCGGAGCCGCGCTGGCGTTCGGAGAAATGGAAGACGCGGCGCGGCCGGCTGTTCCTGGTGCCGGGCGATTCACCGGTCGGCTACCGTCTGCCGCTGGGCACGCTGCCTTACGTGCCGCCGGCACAGTTCCCCTATATCGTGCCAGTCGATCCATCGCTGCCGCGCGGTGCCTTGCCGGCGCGGGAAGCGATCCTGCCTGCTGCTGCTGCTCCGGCAGAATTGGAAGGCGCCGACGAAATGGCGCGGCGCCAGCAGGCAGTCTCCTTCACCGCCGCCACCGGGCAGCAGGACCGGGTCGAGCAGGAGATCACCGAGATCGGCGGCGCGGTGCGCACCGCACTTTCGGTCGAGCCGCGCGACGGGCGGCTCTGCGTATTCATGCCGCCGGTCGAGGCGCTGGAAGACTATCTCGAACTGGTGGCAGCCGCCGAAAACGCGGCCAAGGCGATCGGCTTGCCCGTGCATATCGAAGGCTATGGCCCGCCGCACGATCCGCGCCTCAACGTCATTCGCGTCGCGCCCGATCCCGGTGTCATTGAGGTCAACATCCATCCGGCCGCCAATTGGCAAGACTGTGTGGCGACGACGACGGCGATCTACGAAGAGGCGCGGCAGACGCGGCTTGGCGCCGACAAGTTCATGATCGATGGCCGCCACACCGGTACCGGCGGCGGCAACCATGTCGTCGTCGGCGGTGCGACGCCAAATGACAGCCCGTTCCTGCGCCGGCCTGATTTGTTGAAGAGCCTGGTGCTGCAATGGCAGCGGCGGCCGTCGCTGTCCTATCTGTTTTCCGGCCTGTTCATCGGCCCGACCAGCCAGGCGCCGCGCTTCGACGAGGCGCGCCACGACTCGCTCTACGAGCTTGAGATTGCGATGGCGCAGGTGCCGCACCCGGACCAGGGCAATGCACCCTTGCCATGGCTGGTCGACCGGCTGTTCCGCAATCTGTTGACCGACGTCACCGGCAACACGCACCGTTCGGAAATCTGCATCGACAAGCTGTTCTCGCCCGATGGTCCAACCGGGCGGCTCGGCCTGGTCGAGTTCCGCGGCTTCGAGATGCCGCCCAATGCGCGCATGAGCCTGGCGCAGCAGCTTCTGGTCCGCGCCATTATCGCCCGCGCCTGGAAGAACCCGCTCGACGGTCGCTTCGTGCGCTGGGGCACATCGCTGCATGACCGTTTCATGCTGCCGCATTATGTCTGGGCGGACTTCCTCGATGTGCTCGACGACCTAAAGCTCAACGGTTTCGAGTTCCGTCCCGAATGGTTCGACGCCCAGCTCGAATTCCGCTTTCCCTTCTGCGGCGAAGTCCAGCATGCCGGCATCAAGCTGGAGCTCAGGCAAGCGCTGGAGCCGTGGCACGTCATGGGCGAGCAGGGCGTCATTGGCGGCACCGTGCGCTTCGTCGATTCCTCGGTCGAACGGCTGCAGGTCAGGACCGAAGGCCTCAACCCGGAACGCCACGCGATCGTCTGCAACGGCCGCGTCGTGCCGATGAAGGTGACCGAAAACCGCGAGGTCGCGGTGGCAGGCGTACGCTTCAAGGCCTGGCAGCCGGCGTCGGGCCTGCATCCGGCGCTGCCGGTCAACACGCCGCTGGTCTTCGACATCTACGACCGTTGGTCGGGCAGGGCGGTCGGCGGCTGCGTCTACCATGTCGCGCATCCCGGCGGGCGCAGCTACGACACCTTCCCGGTCAACGGCAATGAGGCCGAGGCGCGGCGGCTTGCCCGCTTCGAGCCGCGCGGCCACACGCCGTCGGCCTATGTGCTGCGCAACGAAGAACCCCCTGAAGACTTCCCGATGACCCTTGACCTCAGGCGGCCACCCAGACTCTGATCAGCAATGGCAAAGGGGAATCAGAAAAAGATACGCGGCAAGCCGCTGAGGCACAGTCTGCTGGAGCACTACCAGCCGATTGACGGCGTCGTCGACGAGATGGTCGATGCAGCAGGCAATCCGCGTCCGGCCTGGGCTCCTTTCATCGAGGCGCTGGAGGAACTGGGCCCCGAAAAGCTCGGCCAGCGCTTCGCCCGCGCCGACCAGTATCTGCGCGATGCCGGCGTCTATTACCGCGTCTATGACAAGGCCGGCGCCAATGAGCGCGAATGGCCGCTGGCGCACATCCCGCTGCTGATCGAGGACAAGGAATGGGCCGAGATCAGCGCCGGCCTCGTCCAGCGGGCCGATCTGTTCGAGGAGATCGTCGCCGATATCTATGGGCCGAACCGGCTGATCGACAAGGGCATCCTGCCGGCGGGCCTAATCGCGGCGAGCCCGGAATATTTGCGGCCCGTCGCCGGCACCAGGCCGGCCAGCGGCCATTTCCTGCATTTTTGCGCCTTCGAGCTCGGCCGCGGACCGGACGGAAGCTGGTGGGTGCTGGGCGACCGAACGCAGGCGCCGTCGGGCGCCGGTTTTGCGCTTGAAAACCGCGTCGCCACGACGCGCGCGCTGTCCGACATCTATGGCGAGATGCATGTGCATCGCCTGGCCGGCTTCTTCCGCCGCTTCCGCGATGCGCTGATCGGCATGGCAAAGGAGAATGACGGCCGCGTCGCCATCCTGACCCCGGGGCCGCTCAACGAGACCTATTACGAGCACGCCTATATCGCCCGCTATCTCGGCATCATGCTGCTCGAGGGGGAGGACCTGACCGTTTCCGGCGGCAAACTGATGGTGCGCACGGTTTCCGGGCTGATGCCGATCAGCGTGCTGTGGCGACGGCTCGATGCCGCCTTCGCCGATCCGCTGGAACTCAGACCAGACTCGCAGATCGGCACGCCGGGACTGGTCGAGGCGATCCGCCGCGGCGCTATTTCGACGGTCAATGCGTTGGGTTCGGGCCTGATGGAAACGCGGGCGCTGCTCGCCTTCCTGCCGAAAATTTCGCGCGCACTGCGCGGCGAAGAGCTTTTGTTGCCGAGCGTCGCCACCTGGTGGTGCGGGCAGGACAGCGAGCGCCGGCATGTGCTTGCCAATCTCGACCGCATGGTGATCGGTCCGGCGCTGTCGACGCGCCTTGCCTTCGAGGACGATGATCAGACCAGGCTCGGTTCGGCGCTGACGCCTGAGGAACGCACTGCGTTGATTGCGCGCATCGAGATCGACGGCGGCGGTTTCGTTGGCCAGGAAGCGGTAACGCTGTCGACGACGCCGGTCTATGTCGGCGGCTGGCTGGAACCACGGCCGGCCAGCCTGCGCGTCTATCTGGCGCGCACGCCGGAGGGCTGGACGGTGATGCCGGGTGGATTCGCCCGCGTTGGCCTCTCGCTCGACCCGACGGCTATCGCCATGCAGCGCGGCGGCCAGGCCGCCGACGTCTGGGTGGTCAGCGACAAGCCCGTCGAGCGCGAGACGCTGCTGCCGCAGGAGCATGACAGCTTTGCCCGCACCATGCCGGGCAGCCTGCCAAGCCGTGCGGCCGAAAACCTGACCTGGCTCGGCCGCTACATCGAGCGCTCGGAAGACACGGTGCGCATCCTGCGCGCCTATCATGTGCGGCTGGCCGAGACCTCCGATCCGGACATGCCGCTGCTCGCCGATGTCAGGGACTATCTCGAGCCGTTCGGCATCGACCTCGAAGCGGCCATTCCGCCCGGATTGATCGGCACGCTGGACAGCGCCGTCTACAGCGCCGGACAGATTCGCGACCGGTTTTCGCCCGATGGCTGGCTGGCGTTGAAGGATCTGTCGAAGACGATCCACCAATTCGCAACGACAGTGGCGCCCGGCGACGATGCGACACGTGCGATGACGGTCATGTTGCGCAAGCTCGCCGGCTTTTCCGGCCTGCTGCATGAGAACATGTACCGTTTCACCGGCTGGCGTTTCCTCGAGATCGGCCGGCGGATCGAGCGCGGCATCCAGATCGCCCGCACCCTTGCCCGTCTCACCCGAGCCAGTGCGCCGGACGGCTCGCTCGACATGATGCTGGAGATCGGCGACAGCGTCATGACCCACCGCCGGCAGTATCCGGTGCGGGCCGGGCGCCGAACGGTGATCGACCTTTTGGCGCTCGACCCGCTCAACCCGCGCTCGATCCTGTTCCAGCTCGAGCGGCTGAAGGCGGAGATCGGCCTGCTGCCGTCGCTTGGTCCGGAGGGGCACATGTCGGTGGCGGCCAAGGAAATCCTGCAGCTCAACACGGCAATTGCCGTCATGGAGCCATCGGAGATGTCGGCGGAGGTGCTGGACGATTTCGCCACCGAGATCGGCAACCTCTACAGCAGCCTCGCCAAAGCGTACTTCGGTTAACATGCTGTACGATATCAGGCTTCATCTCAGCTACGATTATGACGCCGCGGCCGGTGGCAGCCGGCATCAGGTGCGTGTTTTGCCGCAGACCATTGCTGGCGTGCAGCGTGTGGTCGCCGCCTCGCTGTCGTTTGTGCCGACCCCGTCCGAGCGGACGGATTTTGCCGATTTCTTCGGTAACAATGTTACCGCGATCGCCTTTCGCGATGTCCATGACGGGCTCGACATCCGAATGAGCGCGCGCGTGTCGGTGTCGCGGCCGGAGCCTGGGCTCGACGTGTCGCCCGACTTGCAGCGGCTGAGGGAAGAACTCGGTGCGGTGCGGTCACTGGCGCCTGACGCACCGCATCACTTTCTCACGGCCAGCGACCATGCCGGCATCGATGCAGCGATCACCGCCTATGCACACGGCAGCGCCAGCGGCTCGACGGTCGGCACGGCCATCGATCTGTGCAACCGCATCCACCGTGACTTCACCTATGATGGTGAGGCGACCACCGTTCATACCAGGGCCAGCGACGCCTTCCGTTTGAAGCGCGGCGTGTGCCAGGATTTTTCGCATATCATGATCGCCGGCTTGCGCGGGTTGGGCATTCCCGCCGGCTATGTCAGCGGCTTCCTGCGCACCATTCCGCCGAAGGGCAAGCCGCGGCTCGAAGGCGCCGATGCCATGCATGCCTGGGTCAAGGTGTGGTGCGGGCGCGATGCCGGCTGGCAGGAATTCGACCCGACCAACGGCATGCGGGCCAGCAACGACCACATCACCGTCGGCTACGGCCGCGACTATTCCGACGTGGCGCCGATCGTCGGCGTGCTGAAGACCACCGGCGGTCAGGTCGGCGACCAGGCCGTCGACGTCATTCCGGTTGCGCTGGAAAAGGCCTGAGTGCCCTAATTTGCCAGCCGCTTCGCCGCCGGCGATGCTGGTAAATGCCACTTCTCAAACCGCATTGCCGCGGTTAGCTTGGTTCTGTTTTCAAGACGTTTTTTGTCGCTTGATCGCGAGATTTGCAATTGCGGGGTCTACAGTTGACACGGGTGAGCGTCGTCATTCCCGCCCACAATGCGGCGGAAACAATTCTGGAGACGCTGGCCTCGCTCAGCACGGAAGCCGCGATCATCGGCGAAATACTCATGGTCGATGATGCATCGACTGACGATACGGCGGGAGCGGCGCAGCGGATCGCGGCAAAATTTGCTCTCCCGTTGCGCGTGTTGCCCGCTAATTGCCGCGATGCTGGGGCTGCCCGAAATGTTGCCCTTCAGCAGGTGGCATGCCCTTGGGTTTATCTGATCGACGCCGATGATCTGCATCTTGAAGGCGGTTTGCGCGCTTTGCTCCGTCGGGCGACACGCCAGCCAAAGGCGGACATGGTCGCGGGCGCCTACAAACGTCTTGTCGACGGCCAGGACCGATCGTTCAAGGTGCCTGAAGGCTACAAGGCAGACTGTCTGGCCAACGCTGCCGCCTATCTGAAAGGCGATCTGCGGTCGGCGGCCGTGGGTAGCGTGCTGGCTTCACGCGATCTGATAGGGGAGACGCGTTTTGCGGTCAGCCTTGCCTATGACGAGGATACGCTTTTCTGGGGGCGGCTGATGAGCCGAGCGGCAATGGCCATCATCCCCGACCCTGTTATGATCTACAAAGTTTCAAGCGAGCGGTCCGACAATCGCTTCGTGAGCAATCCGGTGCGGCGGTTCCTGGACTGGCGCAGGGAGCTGCGCAAGCTCGCCGATTGCCACATCCCGCTCTCGGCGCTCAAGACCCGTGAGGGGCTTGTAAGCCTCAAGATCGCCCGTGTTCATTATGCTCGCGGCGACCTCGACAAAGCGTCGCGCTTTCTGGATGTGGCCGCAGCAGCGCCGAAGCGGTGGACAGACGCCTGGCGCGTCGTCCGCTACAGGGTCAAGATTGCTTCCAGGCGCATCTCGGCGTCGACGTCGCGAATGCAGAGCACCGCATGACAGCCTCGCCGAGCCTGGCCGTCATCGTGATTGGGTTGCGGGCACCAGCAAAGCTGGTGGACGCTGTCAGATCTCTGACGAGGCAGGATACGCCTTTGGAAATCGTGGTGGTCAATTCCGGCGGCGGTGACGCCAAGGCCTTGCTTTCGGGTGCTGGGGTCGATGTGCCGGTCATCGAGGTTTCTCATCAGGTGTTCGTTGGAGCCGCGCGCAACATCGGAATTGCGGCCACGAAAGCACCGTTCGTTGCTTTCCTTGCCGACGATTGTCTGGCTTGCCCCGGATGGGCCGATGCTCGAATTCGTCATCACACCGCTGGTGCCGCAACCGTTGCCAGCGCCATTTCGAACAGTCATCCTGAAAGCCTGGTGGCTTGTGCGGCGTATCTAGCACTTTTTGCACGACGGCTTCCCGGCCTTCCCGCCGAATTGGCGCTTCGATACGGCGTGTCGTTCGACCGCAGTCTGTTCGACAGGTTCGGTCTCTTCGACGAAAACATCGCGTCGGCGGAGGATACGGATTTTCTCGACAGGCTGCCTTCAGAACTTACACCCATCTGGGACCCGGCGATCAAAACCATCCATAGCAATGAAACGCGATTGGTCCGCCTGGTTGTCGACCAGTTCAAGCGAGGTTATCGCGGCGGAGCGTATCGCGCCGCAACGACGACAACTCCACCGCTTCGATTGGCTCGTGGCACCTTCAGCGATCGACGGCAAATCAGGAAATTGGCGCGGACAGGTCTCCTCGGACCTGAACTGGACCTTGTAATTCGTTCCATGCCGCTAATGGTCCTTGCCGTTTTCGCCAAATCCATCGGCGTCTATTTCGGTGCCCGGCATCACTTGAAGAAGGCTCGGCTGACTTGCAATGATCACTAGTCAACTGAAACCAGCACGTTGGCGACGTAGTCGAATATTCTGGACCCGTCAAAGGACGATTGCGGTCTTCAGCTATCGATACGATGCGCATCTGGTTCCCGCCCTGCTTGCCAATCTGGATCCGATCGTCGACGGCTGGATAGGTTTCGATGACCGACAGGCCGAAGGCATTTTCAGCAGTGAAATCCAACGTCGCCAGCTATTGCTGAAGGCAGCTTATGATGCGCGCGCGGACTGGATCCTCGCAATAGATCCCGATGAAAGGTTGGAACACGGCGCTGCAGGGCAGATTGGAAGGCTGACAAGTCGCCGAGGGCGTCTAGCCTGGGGGTTTCATCTCCGGGAGATGTACTCGCCAAAAGATTACCGCATAGACGGAGTCTGGGGCTCGAAAATGCAACATCGGCTTTTTCGGGCCTATGATCCCTCGCGGTATCATTCAAAGGATTTGCATGGGCAATGGTATCCTCCCGACTTTGGCTTTCGGGAGAAGAACAGCGGTCTCAATCTCTATCATTTGAAAATGATCGAGCCGCGTCGTCGGTCTGGCCGCAGGGCACTCTACCAGCACCTCGATCCCAAAAACGCCATGCAGGACACGGGCTACGACTATCTGGCCGATGAGACTGGCGCCCGTTTTGAGACAATCGCACCCGGTCGCGACTACCATCCGCCCCATATCGACGATGGCGGAATCTGGATGGCCAGTCCGACCGCCAACGGCAAAAACCGGCTTCCAGACGTTTGACCGGAACCCATTCGCCGCCTGACGCTTATCACCTGGATCATCGATGGAGCAGGCATGCTGGGCAGGCGGGGTGCAATTTCGGTTGATGCTGCCGAGGGCATCGGGAATGGGCAGGCGCGCGGCCAAGTCTTCGCCGATCAGGCCTCGCTTACCTATGTCAGCGACAGCGAGCCGGGTATTCGCCGTCTGAAGGCAGGCGAGGGATTTTCCTACAAAGGCGCGAAAGGCCAGGCCGTCGGTGCATCGGCCATCGCCCGCATCAAGGCGCTGGCCATTCCGCCGGCGTGGACGGATGTGTGGATCTCGCCCGATCCCGCCGGCCATATCCAGGCGACCGGCCGCGACCAGCGCGGGCGCAAGCAGTATCGTTACCATCCGCTGTGGGCCGCGGAGCGTGACGGTGCCAAATATTCGAGCCTCGTCGCCTTTGCTGAAAGCCTGCCGGAGCTGCGCCGCCGCATCGACGCCGATCTGCGCCGCCACGGCCTGCCGGCCGAGCGCGTCATGGCGGCAATCGTGTGGCTGCTCGACAACACGATGATCCGTGTCGGCAATGCAGCCTATGCACGCGACAACAAGAGTTTTGGGCTGACGACCCTGCGCGACCGCCATGTCGATATCAAGGGATCGAGCCTGCGCTTTGCCTTCAAGGGCAAATCCGGCAAGGAATGGAAACTCAAGCTGGTCGACCGCCGCATCGCTCGGGTCGTGCGCGGCGCGCAGGATATACCGGGGCAAAAACTGTTCCAGTATCTGGACGAGGACGGGGCGAGGCATCCGGTGCGCTCCGACGACGTCAACCGCTACATACGCGATGCTGTGGGAGAAGACTTCAGCTCCAAGCATTTCCGCACCTGGGGCGGCACCATCCACGCCGCGTCGCTGTTTGCACAGACGGAACTTCCCGAAAGCCAGGCCGGGGTGAAGCGGGTGATGAATGCCGTCATCGACAAGGTGGCCGAGCGGCTCGGCAACACGCGCGCCGTCTGCCGCAAATGCTACATCCATCCGCAGGTCTTCGAATCCTGGGCGCAGGGGCGGCTGCTCAGCGAAATGACTGAAGCCAACAAACGCAAGCGATCCATAGATGGCCTCGACGACGAGGAGGCGCTGGTGCTGCGGTGGCTGAAGTCGAGCGAAGATTGAAGGCGGGCGAAGGCTGAGAAATAGCCCTAACTTTTTTGTCGACGCCATGTCGGCATAAGCCCTACTGTTTCGTCCTTTGATACAGAAAAGGACGTCCCATGCTCTACGCTATCCTCTGCTATGCCTCCGAAGATGTCGTCTCCTCCTGGAGCAAGGCACAGGATGACGATGTGATGGCGAAGCTGCTCAATGTGCAGCAAAAATATGCTGACGCCGGCCGGCTTGGCCCGGTGGCACGGCTTCTGCCCACCACCGCAGCGACGACGCTGCGCCAGGTCAAGGGCGAATCGGTGGTCATCGACGGCCCGTTTGCCGAGACCAAGGAACAGTTCCTCGGCTTCTACACGCTCGAATGCGCCGATCTCGATGAGGCCGTCGACTTCGCGCGCGAGCTTTCCGAGGTCAATCCCAGCGGTGGATCCTATGAGATCCGACCGGTTTCCATCTTCGACCCAACCAGAGTTTTGAAATGACCGACCTTTCCTGGATCAGCTCTGCGATCTCAGCCGCCCGCCCACAGGCGATGGGCGCGCTGCTGCGCTATTTCCGCGATCTCGATACGGCGGAAGAGGCTTTCCAGGACGCGTGTCTCAGGGCACTCAAGAACTGGCCGCAGAACGGGCCGCCGCGCGATCCGGCGGCCTGGCTGATCTTTGTCGGCCGCAACAGCGGCATCGACGCGGTGCGCAAGCGCGCCAAGCAGGCGCCGATGCCGGAAGAGGACCAGATCTCGGACCTTGAGGATGCCGAGAGCGATATCGCCGAGCGGCTGGACGGCGCGCATTACCGCGACGATATATTGCGGCTGCTTTTCATCTGCTGCCATCCCGACCTGCCGGCAACGCAGCAGATTGCGGTGGCGCTGCGCATCGTCTCCGGCCTCACCGTCAAGCAGATCGCGCGCGCCTTCCTGGTTGGCGAAAGCGCCATGGAGCAGCGCATCACCCGCGCCAAGGCGCGCATTGCCGACGCCGGCGTGCCGTTCGAGACGCCGGGCGCGGTCGAGCGCTCAGAGCGGCTCGCAGCCGTTGCGGCCATGGTCTATCTGATCTTCAACGAGGGCTATTCGACCAACAGTGGCGAGGCGCCGGCGCGCGCGCCGCTCTGCGAAGAGGCGATCCGGCTGGCGCGCCTGCTGCTCAGGCTGTTCCAGACCGAGCCTGAGATCATGGGGCTGACGGCGCTGCTGCTGCTGCAGCATGCGCGTGCACCGGCGCGTTTCGACGAGAACGGCGAGATCGTGCTGCTCGACGACCAGGACCGCTCGCTGTGGAGCCGGAAGATGATCGACGAGGGGCTGGCGCTGGTCGACAAGGCGCTGCGCCACCAGAAGCCCGGCCCCTACCAGGTGCAGGCGGCGATTGCGGCACTGCATGCGCGGGCGGCAACGCCCGAGGAAACCGACTGGACCGAGATCGATCTGCTCTACAGCCTGCTGGAAAGGATGCAGCCATCGCCGGTGGTGACGCTGAACCGGGCGGTTGCGGTCGCCAAGGTGCGTGGTCCGGAAGCCGCCCTTGCCATGATCGAGCCGCTTGGCGAAAGGCTGTCCGGTTATTTCCACTTCTTTGGCCTCAAGGGCGGGTTGCTGATGCAACTTGACCGTGGCGATGAGGCGCGTGTTGCCTTTGACCGTGCGATTGCCTTGGCCAACACGGCGGCGGAAGCCGCCCATATCCGCATGCATATCGACCGGTTGATGAGAGACGGCGCCGTGAAGGCGCCGGCGAAAACAGCGCACTGAAGACTGCTGGCTCAATCGTGCAGTCCCGGCTTGGACCATGCCGGGGTGGCGATTTTCCCCTGAAACGAGTAATGCCACGCCATGACAGCGCCCGACGTGCCCGCGGCACGCAGGCGACGTGGCGCGAAGGCTCGACCGCCGCCATATTATGGCGAGCGGATCTGAAAGGGATAAAAATGACGATAGCGAAGGAAACGGCTGAACTTCTGGCGAAACTGGGCGTGGCCAAGGACGCGCTTAGCGGCGGCGACCTCATCGTGCGCAGCCCGGTGACGGGGGAGCAGATCGCGGCGCTTAAGACGATTTCACCGGCCGAGGCGGCCAAGGCCATCGATGCCGCGCACAAGGCGTTCCAGGCCTGGCGGATGGTGCCGGGCCCCCGGCGCGGCGAACTGGTGCGGCTGCTCGGCGAGGAATTGCGCGCGCACAAGGCCGAGCTTGGCCGGCTGGTGTCGATCGAGGTCGGCAAGATCCCGTCTGAAGGCCTCGGCGAAGTCCAGGAAATGATCGACATCTGCGATTTCGCCGTCGGCCTGTCCCGCCAGCTCTACGGCCTGACCATCGCCACCGAGCGTCCGGGACACCGCATGATGGAAACCTGGCATCCGCTGGGCGTCGTCGGCGTCATTTCGGCCTTCAACTTCCCGGTCGCGGTGTGGTCGTGGAATGCAGCACTTGCGCTGGTCTGCGGCGATGCCGTGGTGTGGAAGCCGTCGGAAAAGACGCCGCTGACGGCGCTCGCCTGCGAGGCGATTTTTGCGCGCGCGGTCAAGCGCTTCGGCGCTGACGCGCCGCAGGGCTTGGCGCAGGTGCTGATCGGCGACCGCGCTGTCGGCGAGATCCTCGTCGATCATCCCAGGGTGCCGCTGGTTTCGGCCACAGGCTCGACGCGCATGGGCCGAGATGTCGGCCCAAGGCTGGCCAAGCGCTTTGCCCGCGCCGTGCTGGAACTCGGCGGCAACAATGCCGGCATCGTCTGCCCAACCGCCGATCTCGATATGGCGCTGCGCGCCATCGCCTTCGGCGCCATGGGCACCGCCGGCCAGCGCTGCACGACGCTGCGGCGTCTCTTCGTGCATGACAGCGTCTATGACGCGCTGCTGCCGCGGCTGAAGAAGGCCTATGAGAGCGTCTCGGTCGGCAACCCGCTGGAGACCTCCTCGCTGGTCGGTCCGCTGATCGACAAGGCGGCGTTCGACGCCATGCAGAAAGCGCTCAAAGAAGCCACCGCTCACGGCGGCAAGGTGACCGGCGGCACGCGGGTGGAGAACGGCCATCCCGACGCCTACTACGTGCATCCGGCGCTGGTCGAAATGCCGAAGCAGGTGTCTCCGGTCACCGAAGAGACCTTCGCGCCGATCCTCTATGTGATGAAATACTCCGATTTCGACGCCGTGCTCGACGAGCACAATGCTGTCGGCGCCGGTCTGTCGTCGTCGATCTTCACCCGCGACCTGCAGGAATCCGAGCGCTTCCTCGGCGTCGACGGTTCGGATTGCGGTATCGCCAACGTCAACATCGGCACATCGGGTGCCGAGATCGGAGGCGCCTTCGGTGGCGAGAAGGAGACCGGCGGCGGACGCGAGAGCGGTTCGGACGCCTGGAAGGCCTATATGCGCCGCGCCACCAACACGGTGAACTACTCCAAGGCGCTGCCGCTGGCACAGGGCGTGTCGTTCGACATCGATTGATGCGGTGCGCCGGCTTCCCTGACCCGTTGATCCATCCCGTTTCAGTCGGGATGGATCGCTATAGTTCAGCCTGGATCGTTCCGCTTGTCGATGTCGGAAACGGTGCCGCGTAAGCAGCATCGATGATGGCGAGCTTGAAGGCCTGCGCGCTCATATATTCCTGGTAGAAGCTGTTCGAGACCACATTGCCGCCTGCCAGGTCTTGGCAATTGGTATGATTACCTTTCCCAAGAGTTGTGAGCGTGGAGGTTCAGCCAGCCTTTTGCATCGGGCGACAGGCCTCGAAAGCGGCATCGATGACCGCAAGTTTGGCGGCCTGAACGGTCATGTATTCCTGATAGAAGCTGTTCGAGACCCACATTACCGAATGCCCGCGCCGGCCCATCCAGCCGACGCTGCCGAGCTTTTCTGCGTCGCGCAACTTGCGCGCCAGATGGGTGCGCGAGAGTTTTAACCACCTGGCGAATTCTCCGACCGAAACCACGCTGGTCGGGATCTGGTCGAGACCGGCATTGTCAGGATCGATGCCGGACATCAGCCAATCCATGACGATGCCGCCATTGTTGAGCCAGATAAACAGCGAAAAGGTCTGTTTGGGTTCGCGCACCGGGTTGGAGGAGAGCAGGCCTTCCGCAACCAGCGGCTGCAGCCTGGCAATCATGCCGGGCTGCTCGAGAAACAAAGCGAGGCGATTCCCGCCGTCGAGGCCGTCGAGTGTGCGCAGATGCGCAAACACCCAGCCATCGAATTCCTTCAGCGTCGCTGTCGTCACCTGAAAGGGATGGGCGCGTCCGTCACCGGTGTGCGGCAGGTATTCGATGATGTGATAGTGCAGCATCTCCTTGATGAAGGCCTCGGCCGTGTTGCGGCTGGCGACGGAATAGCGGAGCACGGCATCGATGAAGCGGGCGAGAGTAAGTTCCGTGCGGGGATCGCGCGGGTCGCGGGCGAAATGCATGGCAAGGCCGGTGTGAGCCAGCAGCCAGCGCTGTTGCGTGGCGAACACGGCGGCCAGGCGCGGGCTCGTTTCATAGATGTGCAGCAGCGCCTTCGACTGCGCCTGGACATAACGATGCAGCGCCGGATGGCCGGCAATATATTCGAAATTCAGCGCCATCCTCCTCGTCCTCCGGCCAGCCCCGGCAGCGAAGACGCAATCACATTTCCAGCCTTAGCCGCCCGTGTCCAGCCATGCCAACCCGGACAAAAGGCCTAGAGCTGTCAATCGTTCCACGGACCTCGCGGCGCTGAGGAAGCTGATGCCATGTCAGCAATTGGTGCAATCAAGACGTCCGGCCCTGCCGCTGGCCACGTCTGCTTTCAGGCAGCGTTAAGCCAATCTCTTCGCCCGACATGAGGCGTAAAGCAGCCATGCCGCCGTCGCGTTGTGAGGCTCTGATTTGGTGACAAGCAAAACAGCAGCCCCTACGACTCGTCCCTCTCATCGCGCAGATTGGACACAACGCGGCGGTTCTGCGACCTGCAGGCGTTGTCGGGGCAGTCGCGGACGAGCCTGTCCTTGCCGTAGCCCTTGGCCCACATGCGGTTGCGGTCTATGCCGCCGGCGGCGAGGTAGTTCATCACCGCATCGGCGCGCTGCTGCGACAGCGCTGTTTCGCTTGCGCCGGGATCGTCGGCGAAACCCTGCAGCTTGAGCAGCCAGCGCGGATACTTTGACAACCAGGCGATCTGGGTGTCGAGGGTGGTCTTGGCGACAGAATCGAGCGCGGCCGAACCTTTCGTGAAATAGGTGCGGCGGCCGACATTGAGGATAAAATCCTCCTCGCTGCCCGGCTGCACGTTCTGGAAGCCGGCAATCTCGGCGTTGGTGACGTCGGGCGTGGGCGGGGTCAGCGTGTTGCTCGTCGAGCAGGATGCGGTCAGCACCAGCAGGCTGGCGGCGAGCAGCCGGCGCGTGTTTTCAATCATGCGGTTCATGATCCGCCCAATCATTCGACAGTGGTGGAAGGGGGCGCCTGGTCGGCGATGTGCGGCAGGACCTCCACCGCGGTGCCGATCGGGCACCGCTGGTAGAGGTCGATGATGTCTTCCGGGAACATGCGGATGCAGCCGCTGGAAGCGTCGGTGCCGATGCTCCATGGCTCCAGCGTGCCATGCAGGCGGTAGCCGATGTCGGCGCCGTCGCGGTACAGATAGAGCGCGCGCGGCCCGAGCGGATTGTTGGGCGCGCCGCCTGCGACCATGGGCGGCAGCTCCGGCCTGCGCTTACGCATTTCGGGGGGCGGGACCCATTGCGGCCACAGCGCGCGGCGGTCGATCGTCGCGCGGCCGTACCATTTGAAGCCTTCCTTGCCTACGCCGACGCCGTAGCGGATGGCGGTCTTGTTTTCCATGATGAGGTAGAGGAAGTGGTGGCGGGTATCGACCACGACGGTGCCGACCGGCTCGCTGCTGAAATACTTGACGATCTGGCGATGCCATCTCTTGTCGATCTTGGCGAAGTTGGTCTTGCGATAGACAAAACTGTTGTCGCTGGCGGTACCGGCGAAAAAAGACTTTGCCGCCGCGGCTTGAACAATAGTGCCACTTGCACCGACCGCGACCAGCGCCAAGCCACCGATCACGACACCCCTACGTGATAAAACCATCGGCAATCCCCCATGCCTTAAGCGTGGCGGATCATAGTTGGGAATTATTTCGCCTCAAAGCGGAAAATGCTGCAGTTAGCCGGAAGCGGACCGGTCAGAGTGTGCTTGGGGTTCGGGGTGCAAGATTAGGCGGTGCCATTTGCACAGATGGCGGCGAACGAACCACCCCGGCAGGGGCGCCAGATTGCTCACCGCGTTGGTTCGCTACTTCGCGGCTCGGCAGCTTGCATCTCCGAAACGGTGAAAACCGGTACCTCGCCCTTGAAACCCTGGAGCTCAAAGGCGCCCGCCTGGACAACCGGCATCGATGCTCCTGCCGCAAAGCCGGGTCCAAGCACCAGGGGGATGCCCAGCTTCTTGGTCGTCGATTCGAGCCGTGCCGCGCGGTTCACCGGGGAGCCGATCGCGGTGTAATCGAAGCGCCGTTCGGACCCGAAATTGCCTACCGAGCAGATGCCGGTCTCGATGGCGACGCCAATTTCGATGGAGCGATGGCCATCCGCGGTGAAGGCGGCGTTTTCGAGCTTCACCCGCTCGATCAGGGCAAGGCCCGCCTCGAGCGCACGCTCGCGATGATCGGGTTGATCAAGCGGTGCGTTCCAGAAGGCCAGCACCGCATCGCCCATGAACTTGTCGATGGTGCCGTCGCGCGTGAGGATCTCATCGGTGGCAATGCCAAGGAAATGGTTGACCACCTTGGCGATTTCTTGGGTGTCGAGCTGTTCGCTCATCGTCGTGAAACCGCGTATGTCGCTGAGCAGGATTGTGATCTCGCGCTTCTCGCCGGACAGGATTGCCTCTGTATCCGAGCTTGCGAGGCGCTGCACCACGGAGGGCGACAGATATTGGGAGAACTGTCGCGTCAGGGTGGACCGGCGCTGCTCGCTGCGCCTGTATAGGACATAGCCTTCGAAGCCCGCAACCATGATCGTTGCAAGCGCCGGCTGCAGCGGGTCGTAGAGTGCACCCTGCAGGCTGTACTCGAGAGCGCCGAACACGAACGGGGTGACGGCGAGCAGCGTCAGGGCGAGGGCGCCAACCACGACACGCCCGGCGAGCACTCCGGAAAGCCCGATGAAAACGACGGCACTGAGGAGAAACCAGAGCCGCTCGAGCATTCGTGCGTGCGCTGGCTCTGCCAGGTAGCGCCCCGCAAGCATCTGGGCGATCGCGTCGGCGTGGATATCCGCGCCTGGTCGCGTTGGATGCGTCGGCGTGGGCAGGTACTGCGTCAGTCCCACAGCCGACAACTCGACAATGGCGATAGCGTTCTGTAGCCGCGGATCGCCATGGCCCGAAAGGATGGTGCTGGCAGACAGGCGGGGCGTATCGGTGGCAGTTTCCCAGAGGCGGATGCCGCCCTCCGGCTCGAGCGGCACAATGGCGCCGGCCATCCTAAGCGCGTCGAACCCGGCTGTATTCATCCGGGCTATGTAACCCTCCTGTCCGGCGTAAAGGCGAAGGAGCTCGAGTGAGAAGGACGGCCACAATTGCACGCCTTGAGCGGTGTTGCGAATCCAGAGCAGCGGCACATGGCGCAGTACGCCGTCGGGATCGGGCAAGGTGCGAATCACGCCGAGGCCCACGGCCGCGTTCGAGAATTCGGCAAGCGAGCCGGTCAGGCCGGTGAAGCCGGGAAGTGTATCCGGGACTTGCCCGACGATCGACCAGCCGGCTTTGGGTTCTGCTTCTGAAACCGTCGCCTCGTTGCCCAGGCTGACGGCAAGCGCCGTCCGATTTTTGGCCAGCGCCGCAGCCAGTCGCTTGTCTCCGGCGATGCCCTCAGGCGAGGTGTCGGCTTCGGGGAGTACCAGTGCAAGCCCGACCACCGACGCGCCGGATTGGGTGATGCCATCGACCAGATCGGCCAGGAGGCCACGGTTCCAGGGCCATCGCCCATGTGCGTTGAGGCTGGCGTCGTCTATCGAGACGATCACGACAGGATTGCTCGTCGCCGGGCGCGGGGCGAGAAACTGGTAGAAGTCGTACGTGCGTTCGCGCAGGCGCGACAGCGGCCCCTCGAAAGCCAAATGGCAAGCGAGCAGCAAAAGAATGAGCACGAAACCGGATATCTTGCGCCTCACGGTCCAGCGCCAATCAGCCCAAAGCCGATCAGCCCAGCGCCAATCGGCAAAGGGGCTCATACCAGGCGCCCGGGCTTAATTGCAGAAGCGGGAGCAGCCATCGCCCTCGCCATCGTCCCTGCGCCCCCCGCTGCCCACAGGCGGCGTTGGGCTGTCTGGGAATTCCATGACCACTCCTGGCAATGCGCCGTCCGTGGAGTCGCAGACTTTAAGCGAGCCGCCGAGCGCCGACGCACAAATTGCGCTTACGTCCAATCCAGGACCTGGTGCGCCTGGCAGGCCGGTACCGGCTATCCGGTCGATACTGTCCAATATCGGGAAGGTGTCGATTCCGCCGTAGCCGGCCAGCAGCTTGCCATCTTCCGATGTGCAGGCGTAGCCTGGGTTTGTGATGACTAACCGTTTGCCATTGATCGTGCAGGTCATACGGCCGGCGCGCAGTATGCCGACGGTCTGGCCGGCTGCCACCAGCACTTCGATGATGCCGCCCCTCGCGCCGAGCACCATATGCGGCGTCGCAACCTGCATGACGCCCCGTTTCGAAACCTGGCCGCCATAAAAACGGGCCAGGCCACTGTTCATGCCGATGTCGATCTTTCCCGATCCGGAGCCCGGATTATAGACGAATTCATCGATCGTCAGGCTGGTGTTCGGACCTATCTTGGCGCTCGATTCATCCCGGAACACCAGCATTCCAAGACCGGTGGGATCGCTGCGCAACTGGTCGCCCAGTTCGACGCCGGCACCAACGTTCATTGTCCCACCGTTATTGCGGACGATGTTGGTCTGATAGGCTGTCATCGACCCGACCGTCTCAGCGGCGGAGGGTGCCGCGAAGGCAAGGCAAGCGATAAAAATCGCGATCGGACGGTACCTCATCGCGGCCCTTTCAATTGAGCGTCAACGTATAGCTCATGAGCATTTCGAACGATTTTCGGTCGCGGTTGGCGATGGCGAAGTTGGTTTCTCGATAGGCGAGATCAACGCTGATCTTATGGGCTTCCGTCACCTGAAAATCGCTTTCCGAGGCAATGCGCCAGAAGTCGCTCTTGATATTTGTGCCGATGCCGACAGACAGATCGGGAGTGTCGCTGTGGCCGGCCGAGAAGGCGATCTGGTGCGACCATGCGAAAAAATCCGGTACGGTCATCAACAGGCCGCCATAGCGGACCTCGCCCGTGTAGCTGCGGCCGATTTCGCCAGATCCTGAAGCGAAGTCATTCGAGCCGACAAAGCGCAGTCCGAGCGCCTGGCCATTGCGGAAGCGGTAGCTGCCGCCTGCCTCATAGAAGACCCTGCTATCCGCGAAAATGCCTTGCGAGGCGCTTAGATCGATGTAGCCGCCACCGGCGAAGAGGGTCGTCTCGACCGTCGGGCGAACGAGGAATCGTCCACTGACGCCGACGCCGGTTTCGTGGATTTCGCTGTCGAAACGATCGGTAACGGTAAACGCGGAAAGCAGCAGGCGAAGCGAATCGATCCCACTGTTGGGCAGCCCCTTGTCCCAGGTAATCGCTGCGTTGCCGTGGACAAAAGTCTTCTCGCTACCCGGAACCGACAGGTCGTCCGTGAAAAAACGCTCTGTCGCCGTCAACGAGCCCGAAAGAACGAGGGCGTCAGCACTTGGCGTGCCGAGGTCCCACCGAACAAAGCCGTCGGCCCGCCCATAGGGCGAGACGAAGCTGTCGTCGTCCTGCGTCCCGCCTGGCTCAAAATCGGTGAATGCGCTGAATACGCCTCCAGTCAGGGCGAGTTCCCAGGTGACGCCACGCAACGCGCGCTCGATGCGAGCCAGCAAGCGAACAGCTTCCTGCTGCTCACTTGCGGTCAGACCGCCGACTTCGATGCCGTACTGCACCTGCCGCCGGGCCAATTCATAGGACCCGACATGATAATACAACCGGCTGGCCGCAAGCCGGGCGCGCGCATCGCGGGGGTATTTGATCAGATACTGCTCGATTGAGGAGATCGCCTGATCGTATTGTCCCGCGTTGACCGCGACCGTGACGAATTGGGCGAGCGTTCCATTGTCGGCCGGACTGGCGATGCGGGCCGAAAACGCATCGTCATAGACCGTAAAAAGACCTTGTGCGCCGGCCGGCAACACGCCGCCAAAAAGCAGCGCTGCGGCCAAGCCGAAGATCGTTCGAGCCGAAGATAGCATGCCGAGAACCCACCCGAACCCGACTAGTGCGAAGGATTTAGCACGATCACAAGAAAAAAAGGCGACGGGACTGTCACCAGACCATGCGAGCTTCAGCAGCTGTTGCAGCTGCGCAACAAATTTTTGGGTTCATTCCTATTCCGGCTACGCCGTTTGCCAAAACATCTTGTCAGCGTTGCTGAACGTAATTGGAGTATCCGGCACTAGTGGCAAATAATTCAAACCCCTAAATGGGACAAGATCTATATTGTTTGCACATTTCTGCGCGTATCCGGTCACCGAATGAGGCTTCAGGTCACTCACTGATTATCCAAAGGTCTTTCGTCGCGTTGCGCAAGGAGTCGAAATGCTGAGGTGTTCCTCACGATGTGTGCGCTAGCCGGGCTCTCGCAATTTCTCCGAAGGCGACGAGGTCAGCTCATTGCCCCCAAATTCCCAGGGACGCGTCACTGGACGCGCCTTGCTACAGCACGAGCATCGTGGCCAGCCACAGCATCAGGCCCATGCCTACAATGTCAGTCAAGGTGGTGAGGAAGATCGCCGAAGCGACCGCCGGATCGGCGCCGACCCGGCGCAGGCCCAACGGGATCAGCACGCCAGAGATTCCGGACAAGAGGCACGCTCCGGACATGGCAAGCAGGATCACAAGTGCCAGCATGGGCGCTTGGGCCGCCGACTCCGGCTGCCTCGAGGCGTAGAACCACATCGCCGCAGCCGCAAGAAGGCCGACGAGCAAGCCGTTAGCGATCCCGAGCGCGCCCTCTCTCATCACCAAGTGCAGCTTCGGTCGTTTGTCCACATCCCCCAGGGCAAGGCCACGCAGCGTCATAGCCAGTGCCTGGCAGCCGGTGTTTCCGCTCTGCCCGGCCAAGACCGGAAGGAACGCCGCCAGGGCGACGATCTTCTCGATCGTGCCGGTGAACGAACTGACCACGAATGCGGCCAGGAAGGCCGTCAGGAGGTTCAACTGCAGCCACGGATGACGCTTCAAGAAGGCTGAAAACAGCGGCGTAAAAGAGCGCTCCTCCTTCTGGACACCTACCATCTGGCCAGACTGGGCGGAAATCTCAATGATTTGCTGCTCGAACAAGCGCCAACCGCGAACCTGCCCGAGCAGCCGGTTCTCGGCGTCCACCACCGGGTAGACAGGGTAGTGACGCCGTACCGCTGCCTCGCATGCGTTGCTCAAAGGGAGATCGACATTAAGAGCAAACGGCCTGGGCAGCATGATCTGATCGACAATGGCGGCTGGTTCGCTCAGCATCAGATCGCGCAGGACCACCAGGCCAACCAGTTTATTGCCCTCGTCCGTGACGTAGAGATAAGTGAGCTCGGTCGGCACTTGGGCGCGTCTGACAGCTTCAACCGCGGCAGCAACGGTCGTCCCGACAGGAACGCTGGCGGAAATCGGGTCCATCAACTCGATGAGCGACTCGGGCATAGCGACAACCTCGCCGCCGCCATGAGATCCGATGGGCCGCATATGCAGTGGCAAATGCTCGGCCACCTTGCGGGCGTGCCCGTCCGGCAACAGCTTTAGTGTGTCGCGGATGAACTCGGGAGACTCTCTGGCGAGCAACTCAGCTGCGTCATCGGGTGCTCGGGCACGCAGCGTGCGCACCAACTTCTGAACGCCGGTCTCTTCTTTCATTTGCTATAGCCCCCAATTGAAGGTCACATAGTATGTAAAGTACGGGATCGCACCAGTGCGGAATACGACACCTTCTTGCGGCCCCGGCAGTCCGCCTTGTGGTTCTCGAAGTTATTGCGGGCTGAGGCGCTAAGCGGGTCCCCTCAGGACGCCCAAGTCGCGCCTGCGGCGAAAGCCATTGACGCCGAACAGGTAGAGGGCATCGGAGCTGCCCCCGCAAACTAAAATCTCAACACCCAGGCTTCCACTTTTCCCTTGCCTTTGACTTCGATAGCGCCGCGCGGCTCGAAGACGAATTGGTCCTTGAGCTGTTCGTAGACGGGGCGCGTCACCTGAACAGAGTCGGGAACTCCACCAGACTCCATGCGGCTCGCCAAATTCACTGTGTCACCCCATAAATCATAGATGTACTTGCTCTTGCCAATGACGCCGGCGACCACTGGCCCGCTATTGACGCCAACCCTGAGCTTCATCGAGACGTTGTGTTCCATCGCGTGCTCGCGGGTAATGTGGACCATGCGGATGGCCATGCGGACCATGCGCTCGGCGTGGTTGGCCACCGGCACGAGTAGGCCGCACACCGCCATATAGGAGTCGCCCACCGTCTTGATCTTCTCGATGCCGAGATCGTTGGCGGCAACGTCGAAGCGCGTGAAGAGTCCGTTGAGAAACATCACGACGTCGTGCGGCGGCATTTCCGATGTCAGTGCCGTGAAGCCGACCAGATCTGCGAAGGCGACCGTGACGTCGGCGAAGCCGTCGGCGATCCTCTCCTCGCCAGCGCGCAGCCGATTGGCGATCGGTGCCGGCAGGACGTTGAGCAGCAGCTGCTCGTTCTCGCGGTTCTTGTTCTCGATCACGACATTCTTCTGGTGCAGATCCTCAACCATGCCATTGAAGGCCGAGCAGAGTTCGCCAATCTCGTCGCGCGTGCGGACGGGCACGCTGGTCGCATAGTCGCCAGCAGAGAAGCGTTTCACCCCGGCAGTCAGATCGCGGAGCGGTCCGAGCAGCGCGCGCGAAAGCCAGGCGGCGGTGGCGGCGACCACGAGCATCGCCAGTCCTCCGACGAGCAACAGATCCTGGCGGAGTTCGGCGATCGGTGCGAAGGCCTCGGCGCTGTCGATCTTGGCGACGAGAGCCCACTTTACATCGGAAATCGCAAGCGGTCCCCATGAAGCGAGCGTCGGGACGCCACGGTATCCGATGATCTCGCCCGTGCCCTCGACACCGGCGAGCGCGGCACGGGAGGCCTTGGTGTCGATGCGCTGATGCAGCACTGGTGTCCCGTAACGCTGAATGGCGGCGATCTCCTGGTCCGAAGTACCCACGGATTTGAGGTCGGCGAAGAAGTTATCCCGGTTCTCGTAGAACGCCCGCGGGCCAGAGCGCACCAGATAATCGGGTCCGACGAGATAGGCCTCACCCGTGTCGCCGAACCCTTCCTGCCGCCAGCGGCGGTTACCGGTGACGACGTTGTCGATCTCATGATTCGACAATTGCGCGACCAGCACGCCGATGACGACGCCCTGGGCAATCACCGGTGCTGCCATGAAGGCGATCGGCGCGCCGCCTGATGGCGCATAAGAGGCGAAATCTACGAGGCAGATGGCCGACGGGTCTGCGATCTGCGAGCAGCGGGCGACGGCGGCCGCGACGTTGGTGCGGCGGTACGGACCCAACTGAAGAGACGTGGTGAAATCCACCTCCTTCTCGACCGTATAGATCAGGCGACCTGATTTGGGATCGGCAATCATGAGATCGAAAAAGCCGACCGTGGTAGCCGCAGCGCGCATCAATGGATGATATATGGCATGCAGCCTGGAGTATTCGCTTGCGTCGCCGGCGTCGTCGAGAAGGTAGCGCCGCTCCGCGGGGTTGGGATTGTCCACAATGTAGTGATACTGCAGATAGTAGGGGGCACCATCGACCGGCAGGTAGTCCGACAGAGCCGGTTCCCTGCCAAGGGTGCGCGTCATTCCGGGGATGAAGTTCTCAGCGTACCAATCGCCGACCTTCTGCCGCAGGTCAGGTGGCGCGCCTGCCCGGTCGAGTTGGTCGGCCGCGGTCCGGAACTCGCGTGTCGCATCGACCACCATCTTGGAAGTGGCAAGCAGGCGCAGTTCCGCCTGGATTGTGCGGAAGTAGGTTTCGACCTGGCGCGTCTTGGTCTGACGGGCGGCCGTGAGTTGGTCGAAGACTGCTTTTTCGAGAGCGTCGCGGGCACGGAAGTAACCCAGCGCCCCGGTGACCATGACTGCGATCGCGCCAAGAAGGACGAGGGTTGTAAAGAGCTTTGCAGCCAATCCCCAGCCCGCGGGGCTGGGTGAGCCGGTCACATCTGAAGAAGACATGAGATCTTACTTTGCTTTTGCATCAGGTCTTCGGAAACAGGAGCGTCCGCGTCGCGCCGGATGGCAAGCCAGGATCGTGTTTCATCTGTTTCCCCCTCTCCCTCGCATATACATACCAAATTTACTGCGAGACGTGTGCGGGAATGCGTTGTCGGGTTCCCCGTGGGAACGTACGGCGAAAACGGAATTCTCGGATCGCTCCATCCTCCATTCGTGCATTCGACATGGTTGACATCGCGACGCGTTAGTCTATTCTGACGCGTTAGTGGAGACTAACTTGAACAACGGCTGGACCGCGCTCGGTGACTCGACCAGACGGACGATCTTCGAGCTTCTGGTCGAGTCACCGCGCTCCGTTGGTGAGTTGGCTCGTACCATGCCGGTCACCCGAGGCGCGGTCTCGCAACACCTGAAGGTCCTCAAGGATGCAAGGCTCGTCGTAGACACACGGGCCGGCAAACACCGCATATACCGGGTCGATCCCGAAGGGCTTGCTGGCCTTCGCGCGGAGCTCGACCGGTTCTGGACAAAGACGCTGGCGGCCTACAAGGCGGCCGTTGAGCAACCGCCGGAGGAATCCCAATGAGCACACAGACAGCAGACACGTCCGTGAGACACTCGATCGTGGTCGAAGCACCGATGGACCGCGCATTCAAGGTTTTCACCGAAGACTTCGGCAAGTTCAAACCCGCCGAGCACAACATGCTCCCCGTCCAGATCGCCGAGACGGTGTTCGAGCCTCGCATCGGCGGCTACCTATATGACCGTGGCATCGATGGCAGCGAGTGCCGCTGGGCGCGAGTTCTGGCCTACGAGCCGCCCAATCGGTTGGTCCTGAGCTGGAACATCAGCCCCCAATGGCAGATCGAGGCCGATCCCGACAAGACCAGCGAGTGGGAAGTGCGGTTTATTGCCGAGACGGCGGACCGGACCCGCGTCGAGATCGAGCACCGAAATCTTGGACGCCATGGCGAGGGCTGGGAAAGCGTGCGCGATGGTGTTGACGGTGATCAAGGCTGGCCGCTCTACCTCCAGCGGTTCGCCGACCTGATGGCCCGCCAGGCCTGACGGTCGCACCGACGGCGTTGCGCTTATCGAGGCGAAGGAAGCCGAGAAGCCGACCGTACGCGGCAGTTACAAGAAGCGTGCCTAACTAGCGGCAATCAGCTTCTGGAGTTGGTCCCGGTCATCTTGTGACCACTGCTTCGGGTCTTCCCCGTGGGCGATCTCGGCATGAAGTTCAATATGCTTCATCACCTCTGATGCGCTCTCTGCCGTGAAGCTCGCCGGGCAAGCCTCCATCCCCGGATAGTCTCTACATCGATACGTGTGCGGCATCGCTGCCTCCGTATATTAGAGAACCCTGTAGCAAAGCGAGCGAACGCGAGTTTTGTCAACGAAATTTCAAAACTGACTCATTGCCGGCTTCTGGCAGTATGTGCTCGCACCGTTCCGATCCTAGGCCAACTACATGCCTGGTCGAGGCGGCGTGGCCAGCGATGTGCTACTTCATCAGCATGGACGATGCAAAACTACTCGAGGTTCTGACAAGGGGTGCTGCCGTCGGCGTATTCCTGGGGTTTGCTATCGTCATCGGTCGTGGACGTCTTTCGTCGGTCCGGATCACCGGCCTGCTGTTTTGTCTTGCCGCGGCAGCGCACACTTTGACGCAAATGCCATTGCTGGCAGGGGCGCTGGCCTGGCTATGGCCGGCGGTGTGGGCATTCTCCGCGATGGGGGCGGGGTTTCTCTGGGCCTTCGCAGTGGAATTATTCGAGGATCGGGGGCGCGCCTTCACTCTCCGCCTTATGCCTGCGGCTGGCTTGCTCATAGTTAGCCTAGCGGCGGCTTTGATGCCGCCAGGCGCATCGAAGCCCCTGTGGTTGCTGCAAAATCTGATCGCAGGCTCGCTGGCAGGCCACGCTCTCTTCGTCATAGGGGGCGGTTGGCGCAATGATCTCGTCGAAACGCGCCGCGGTTTGCGAGGTCCGATCCTCGCGATGGCAGCGCTGTACGCGGTAGCCGTCATTGGCATGCAGATTCTGGAGCTGGCAGGATATCGCGTCGAGGCTCTGTCGCCGGTCGCCGCCGCTGCCCTTCTCGCTTTGGGACTAGCCGGCATCGGAACCTTGCTGCAGGTCGAATCTGATCTTTTCGCTCCGATATCTGAGGCGCGGCGAGGCAGCATCGAGTCGATGGTCGTACCGGCAGGAGAGGAAGCAAGGATTGCTAAGCGTCTCGACAGGTTGATGCGGGAAGAGCGCGTCTATCGTGAGCCAGGCCTGTCGATCGCAGTCCTGGCCGTGCGGTTAGGCATTCCCGATCACAAGCTGCGGCGCGTCATCAACAGACAATTGGGTCACCGGAACTTCAGCGCCTTCCTGAACCAGTGGCGTCTGCAAGATACCAAACAGGCCTTGCTGGACCCCGACCAGTTCGGCGTGCCGATATCGACAATCGCGCTCGATGCAGGATTCCAGTCCATCGGGCCATTCAACCGCGCGTTCAGGCAGGAAACCGGACTGACACCAACGGCGTTTCGCGCAAAAGCGGCTGCCTCTCCAGGGAGCATCCCGCCGTTACACCGCGGGACCAGTCACTCGGCTTCCGGAATCGGCTAGCCGATTTCTGAAATCGGCGAGCCGACGCCGTCGACAACGAGCAACGTTCGGTTCCTTCGGATTGAACCACGTTGAGGACTCATTTGCAAAATGCGTAGACCACATTTCATCGCTGAGCAGGCGCGCCTTGCCAAAGGGCCGATAGGACGTCTTATCGCCTTCATCATGGCGCATGAGACATGGAGCGAAAACCAGCGAGCGATTGCGAGTTTAGCCATCGAATCCGGCGAAAGCGTCCTCGATATCGGCTGTGGCCATGGGCGCAGTCTTGGGGCACTTGCCTCATTGGCTCAAGGCGGGCGGGTCGTCGGTCTTGACCCATCTATGCTGATGGCCGAGATCGCCGTCAAACGGAACCGGGAACTCGTAAGATCGCGGCGCGTCGAGGTGGTCATCGGCGGTGTCGATGCCTTGCCGTTTGCCGACGCGACCTTCGACAAGGCTTTATGCGTTCACGTCATCTACTTCTGGGATGAACTGCAGCGTGCCTTTAGCGAGATCGCGCGGGTGTTGAGGCCCGGCGGGCGGCTGGTGCTGGTGTTCCGCACGAATGCCGACGAAAAGGCAAAGCAGGCGTTTCCGAGCGACGTTTACCGCTTCCCGGCACTGACGGACGTACTCTCTGTTCTAGCAAAGGCCGGATTGGTCGGAGAGTTGAGCGGGTCGCCCAATGGACCGCAGCCGGAGCTCGCTTTGCTGCTTGCCCGAAAGCCATAGGCCAACCATCAGGCCGGTTCCTTTCACTGATCGGTTTCAGGCAAAAGTGCACGCTACTTGTGCATTTCGAACGGCACGACCGGGAGGCCTTCCAACAGCCAACGTTGCATCCCGCCCTCGACGTCAGTGACATTGCCTAGACCAATGCGCACGAGGTTCGCTGCCGCAAAACTCGACTGATAGCCTTGGTTGCAGAGCACTATGATGCGCTGCTTGTAATCATCCTTGTTGATCATCTCGTGGCGCCACGGAGCACTTGGGTCGCAGCGCCACTCAAATTCGTTGCGGCTGATAATGGCCGCGTCGGGAATCTCGCCATCGCGGGCTCGTTGCTCAAGGTAACGGATGTCGACGATTACGGCCCCTCGTTGCATCTCTGCGTAGGCGTCGGTAGGCGACAGACGTGGTGTCAGCATCGCACGAGCCTCACTGAGCATTTCATCGACCGTCATCTCAGCCCCGACCGTTGCTACAACATGACCTCCACGGGTAGTCCCGCCGCTTTCCATTCCGGCAGCCCGTCTTCCAAGCGCCGCGCCTGGAACCCGCGTTTTCGGAGCGCGGCGACAGCTTCGAAAGACATCACGCACCAAGGTCCGCGGCAGTAGGCAATGACTTCGCGATCCGGGTCGATTTCCGGTGGACGTTCTTGAAGACAGGCGAGCGGCACGTTGATCGCACCTGGCACATGACCGAGCGCGAACTCGTCCGCCGGGCGGACGTCGATCACGGTCACCAGCCCATCGCGCATCCGAGTTGCCAGTTCCTCCCGCGTTACCGGCTCCATGGCATCGCGAGCATCGAAATAGCCCCGCACGATGCGGTCGACTTCGGCCAGGTGGCGCTCAGCGACAGATCGAACCGACGCGAACAACGACAGCACCGTGTTGTCGGCAAGCCGATAATTCACGAACTTGCCTTCGCGTTCGGCATGCACCAGTCCGGCTCGGCGAAGCGTCTGCAGGTGCTGGGAGACGTTGGCGATCGGCAGGCCGAGCTTCGTCGCCAGAAGGTCAACGCTGCGCGTACCCTGCGCCAGATGCTCGATCAGTTCCAGCCGCTGCGGATGGCCGAGCGCCTTCGCGACGATCGCGAACTGTTCATAGAGCGCTTGCTTCGGTTTGCGGATTGACATCGGCTTCGCGTTTACGATAAATCATTCAATCGAATTATTGAATGACAGCTTCCTGCTACCCTGTCAAGCGTCGGCTCACGCTCTGCCGGGACAGGCTGCTGCGCCGATCGGAGAAGACAAAATGATCCTTCGACAATTCCTGCACTCCGACCCCGTTGCCGTTTCCTACCTGTTTGGTTGTGGCGGCAAGGCCTCCGCGGCAGTGGTCGACCCGGTCGGCGACATCGCGCCCTATCTCGAGGCTGCCCACAGAACCGGTATGCGAATCCTTTACGTGATCGACACGCACATCCATGCCGACCACGTCTCCACGGGGCGGGCGCTTGCCGAGGCTGCCGGCGCCGAATATGTGCTCTTCGAAAATGCGAGCGCCGACTTTCCATTCCGCGCCGTTAAAGACGGCGAGGGACTGGAACTCGGCAATGTGGTGGCAACGGTTATTCACACACCCGGCCACACGCCGGAACACCTGTCGCTGCTGGTCACCGACCGAACCCGTGCCGCAGAGCCATGGTTCGTGCTGACAGGCCATACCCTGATGGTGGGCGATCTCGGCCGCACCGAACTCGCCTCCAGCGCCGAGGACGGGGCCCGTGCACTGTTTTCGAGCGTGCAGCGACTGAAGGAATTACCCGATCACATCGAAGTGCTGCCCGGCGCTTTCTCCGGCTCGGTCTGCGGGCGCTCGCTGAGTGGGAAGGCAACGTCGACGATCGGCTTCGAGCGTCGGTTCAACAAAGCGTTCCGGATTGAGGACGAGGCGGCATTCGTCGCTGCGATGACTGCGGACATTCCGCCTCCACCGCCGGAAGCCGCACGCACTCGCGCCATCAACGCAGGAACCGCCGCGTGACAGCGGCGACAGGTGCCCCGAACGTCACGCTTGGCCTCGCTGCAAACTGGCGCCAGTTCGCGCTGCTCGTGCTGATAAATGCCTTTGTCGGCGGCATGGTCGGGATCGAGCGCACCGTCGTGCCGCTGATCGGCTCGGAGGAGTTCGGCATCACTTCGACTACGCTGGTGGTGTCTTTTATCGTCAGCTTCGGTGTGGTGAAGGCGTTCGCCAACCTCGTCTCAGGCCAACTCGCCGACAAGTGGGGCCGCAAACGCGTACTGGTGCTCGGCTGGCTGTTCGGGCTACCCGTGCCGTTCATGATCATTTGGGCACCAAGCTGGAATTGGATCATCGCCGCAAATGCTTTGCTCGGCATCAGCCAAGGCTTTGCATGGTCGATGACCGTCCTTATGAAGATCGACCTCGTCGGCCCAAAGGGGCGTGGGCTCGCCGTTGGTCTCAACGAATTCGCCGGATATCTCGCGGTCGGTGTCACCGCCTTCCTGACCGGCTATCTCGCGGCCCAGTATGCTCTGCGTCCAGTGCCTATCTATCTTGGGATCGGCTATGCCGTCTTTGGCTCCCTCCTTTCGGTGCTGCTGGTGCGAGATACGCGCGAGCATGTGCAAATGGAACTGGCTAACCATCCGAAAGAGGCATCAAAGCTCGGTTTTCGGGAGGTGTTTGCACTGACCAGCTGGTGTGACCGGAACCTGTTCGCGGCCTCACAGGCCGGGTTGGTCAACAATCTCAACGACGGCATGAGCTGGGGAATTTTCCCGCTCTTCTTCGCGGCCCACGGTCTCGGCGTCGAGCGCATTGGTATACTGAAAGCAGTCTATCCGGCGGTCTGGGGGGTGCTGCAGATCGCTACCGGGCCACTCAGCGATCGCTGGGGTCGCAAGGGGCTGATCGTCGCGGGCATGTGGGTGCAGGCCGCTGCGCTCTTTCTCACCGCTCTCACCGTCGATTTCGGTTGGTGGCTCCTGGCGAGCCTGCTTTTGGGGCTCGGCACCGCCATGGTCTACCCGAGCCTGATCGCGGCAGTCTCCGATGCTTCGCACCCATCCTGGCGCGCCCGCTCGCTGAGCGTCTATCGCTTCTGGCGCGATCTCGGCTACGCCATCGGAGCGCTATCGGCGGGCATCATCTCCGACCTGTTCGGTCTTGCATGGGCGATTGGCTGCATTGCGGCGCTGACCTTTGTCTCGGGCACGCTGGTGGCGGCGCTGATGCGAGAACGTCCGCCGGGAACGGCGTCCTGGCCTCCAGTATCCGAGCCAAGAGGGGATACCGCGTAAAAAACGCCTTCGTCCTCACCTGCTCAGGCAATAAGGAATACCAGCCGTGACCGACGAAAAGCCGCCAATTCTCGCCAACGAACACCACGGTTCGCCCTCCGCCTCCACTCCAGAAAGCCTGATAAGCGAGACTGGCCGCCAGAAGCCCCCGATATCACACAGGCGATCCTCTTGGTGGAAGAAGTAAGTCGATGGCTCGGCATTGAAATTACTGATTAATTTCTGCCGGGGGGCTACCATCTAGCTGCCTTTGCCTTGTAATTTCAATACCTTAGGAAGATTTTGGTAGCGGGAGAACGCTACCGCCTTTCCCCCCGCTCGGAGAGCATGCGATATTTTCTACAGTGCCGGGCGTGATCGGCTTGTCTCGGTGCCTCAAACATCGGTGGGTAACGGGAGAGTCTGACCCGACAGCTATCCACGACGCGAACGGAAGGTTTGCGCCTTATATCGGACGTTGAGCGGACCTTCGCACTTGACTGAAAGCCAGCATGGCCGGCCCGGTATCGCGCCGGACTGAACGACCTGACTGGTGCCGGGCAGGATCCGGCCATGGGTTGGACCGCCGGCGTGGCAGCGAAGGTCGCCGCGACGGTCCAGACATGACAACGGAGGACTCGAATTGTCTTGCATCTCATGATGCAGCAAAGCTCATGTACGCGCCGCGTCGCCTGCTGGGCCAGCCTAGGCGTCGCCATCTCCCGTCATAAGGCGGTTGAGATTCTGCAGCTAGCTCCCGAGTATGATGCGTGCCAGTCCCAATGGATTCTCCACCGCTGAAAAGTGTCCGGTATCCTTGAGAGTGAACATGCGCGCGTCAGGGAGCAGTGCCCTGGTCCGCTCCCTTTCGTTGGGGCGCGACCAGTCACTGTCGCCATAGATGAGCGTTACGGGCGTTGAGACGTGCCGATACTGGTCCCGCGCCTCGCTCCAGGATCGCCAACCTGCCAGCACTTTGCGCGCGATGCGCTTATATCCAGGGCGTTGCGCCACCCGGCCGAACTCGGCCAGAAGCTCGGAAGGCAGTTTACGCGGATCGTGATATCCGCCACCCATGATCTTGCCGAGTACCATCTGGTTTTCCATCCACGCATTGAACGGACCAAGAATTGGGATCTGCAAACTTCCGATGATGAGGTTCGCGAACCAGTTGCCACGTCGCAGGCCATCGCCATAACGGGTTTCGTAGTCGTAAGGATTGCTGGCGAAGACGCGCTCGACCCGCCGCGGAATGGCGGCAGCGACCGTGAGAGCCAACGCACCCCCGATCGATTCGCCAACAAGCGTGACGCCGGTGAGGTTGAGCTTCTCGATGAAGCCGATGACGCTCTGCCTGAAATACGGCTCATCGAAGGACGCGAGCGGGTCGATCGGCGAATGGCCGTGTCCAGGCAGATCGATGGCATAGACCGTAAACGACTTGGCGAGGAGCGGCGCCAAACCGCGAAAATATTCAAGCTGTGTGCGGATCGTATGCACAAGGATCAATGGCGGCCCATTTCCGCTCTTTTCATAACGCAGACTGAGCGCGTCCGATATTTGCAAGAGGCTTGGCTGGGATTTGGTAGACGTTAGCATTTCATATCTCTTCTTTGTTTGTGACGGCAAATGAGGCAAGCGCTCTCAATCAACCGGCGCGCCAATCCCACCGTCGGAACAGCGCGCTGGCGTTGACGCCTCCGAAGCCAAAGCCGTTGGAGATTGCGTACTCCATCTCCATTGGCCGGGCCCGGTTTGCGACGAAGTCTATCCCTTCACCCGCTGGATCAGGGGTGTTCAAATTGAGGGTAGGCGGTGCCACCTGATCCCTGAGCGCCAGGATCGCGAAGATCGCGCCAAGCCCGCCGGCGGCTCCAAGCAGGTGTCCGGTGGCCGCCTTCGTGCCGCTGACCGCTATGCCGTAATCTTCCCCGAAGACGCTTTTGATCGCGGCGATTTCTCCCAGGTCGCCGACTGGCGTGGAAGTCGCATGCGCATTGAGGTGGCTGATCTCGCGCGCCGAAATGCCGGCTTGGGTAATCGCGATCTCCATGGCTCGACGCGCGCCATCGCCGTCTTCGGGACCGGAAGTGACGTGATGGGCGTCCGCCGTCGTGCCGTAGCCGACCAGTTCGGCGAGCGGTTTGGCGCCGCGCGCAAGCGCGTGGCTCAATTCTTCGATGACCAGAATGCCGGCGCCTTCGCCCATGACGAAGCCGTCGCGCGACATGTCGAACGGGCGGGAGGCCTCATCAGGACGGTGATTGAAGGAGGTCGAAAGAGAGCGTGCCGCGGCAAACCCACTGAGGCTGACGATATTCATGCATGCTTCGGTTCCGCCGCACACCGCGATGTCAGCTTCATTGGCGCGGATAATACGAGCCGCGTCGCCGATCGCTTGAATGCCGGCCGCGCACGCCGTCACCGGCGCGCCGAGCGGACCTTTGAAGCCGTGACGGATCGAAATGTGTCCTGCCGCCAGGTTGACCAGGAAGGATGGCACCGTGAACGGTGAAAGACGTCGAACACCGCGCTGATCGACCGTTCGCACCGCTTCGGTTATGGCGGGGAACCCCCCAATCCCCGAGGCGATGATTGTTGCGGTGCGGACCCTGTCATTTTCCGAGACCGGCTTCCAGTTCGCCTGGGCAATCGCCTCTTCCGCTGCCGCCAGTGCGAAGAGAATGAAGCGATCCACCTTGCGCTGGTCCTTCAGCGCCAGGACGGTATTGGGATCGAAGCCGGCCTCGGGATCCACTTCCAATGAAGGAACCGTGCCGCCGATCTTCGCCGGCAGCTCTCCCACGACATCGTCCGGCAGACTGCGGATGCCCGAGCGACCGGCCAGCAGACGCGACCAGGATGCTTCCACATGTGCGGCAAGGGGCGTGACCGCTCCCATGCCCGTAACAACGATTCGTCGCATCTATTCTCCTATCGCTTGGGTGCGTCGCCAGCGCTGCGTGAGGCTTTCAAGCCGCGACTGCTTCGCGAACTTGATCGGACGCCGCACCCAGAAAAGCCTTCGCGAGGTCGGGATCATTGACGGCGCGCGAGAGGACGACCGCACCGACCATTGTCGAGAGAACGGCCATGGCCTTACCGCCGGCCTCCTCGCCGCCGGCTTTGCCAACCCATGAGCCCAGCATCTCGAGGTATTCTCGGATGCCGGCCTCAAATGATGCCTTCACCTCGGCGCCTTGCCTGGCAGCATCCGAGCCAAGCGCAACCACCGGGCAGCCGTCCATCTTTTCCTCGCGATGCCCCGTGCTGAGATAGAAGTCGATCACGGCGCCAAGCGGATCCTCAGGGCTCGCCGCGGCCGCCGTCAACCATCGGTTCGCAGCGCTCTCCAATGCCCGTCTGGACGCCTGCGCGACCAAGTCGTCCTTGGACGCGAACTGCTTGTAGAACCCGCCTTGGGTCAGCCCGGCGCCCTCCATCAAATCCTTGACGCCGATGCCATCGAATCCGCGCTCCCGAAAAAGCCGGCTCGCTACATCGATCACGGTTTGCCGGTTCTGCTCAGCTTGGCTGCGAGTCACACGCATCATTCGTCTCCTTTTTTGATTGCGTTCATAATCTATATCAGTTATAGAGTATGAATGCAATCTATTTTCACAGGAGGCGATGGGCATGAAAAAGCGACTTGTTATTGGACTGGGGAGCATCTTGGTCGTGGGGCTGGGGGTGGCCGCATTCATTACGCTTCGCACGCACACGGCCGCTGCCGCGGCTGATCCGAGGCAGGAACCTCCGATGGTCAGACTGGTGACGGCAGCGGGGGTCGCCGGATCTGAACGCGGCTTCACGGGCACAATTGCGGCGAGGGTGCAGAGCAATCTTGGTTTTCGCGTCCCCGGCAAGATCATCGAGCGACTTGTGAACGTCGGCGAACAGGTCAAGGCAGGCCAACCGCTGCTGCGGATCGATGATACCGATCTCGTTCTTGCGCTCACCGCGAAGCGCAACGCTGTCGCCGCGGCACGCGCTGTCCTGGTTCAGACGAGCGCCGACGAAAAGCGCTATGCCGTCCTGGTCCAGAAGGAATTGGCTGCAACTCCGCAGCGTTACGAGCAGGCGAAGGCAGCACTTGATACCGCGACCGCACAGCTCGCGGCCGCGGAAGCGGAAGCGAAGGTCGCGCAGAACGAGGCGGCCTATTCCATTCTGGACGCGAACGCAAATGGAACGGTGGTCGAAACGCTTGGCGAGCCGGGACAGGTTGTCACCGCAGGACAGACCGTGGTTCGGATCGCGAACGCTGGCCCCCGCGAAGCGGTTGTCGCGCTTCCCGAAACGATCCGACCGGCGATCGGCTCGGTCGCCGATGCGGGCTTGTATGGGGCCGATGGGCAGCATTTTACGGCGCATCTGCGGCAGTTGTCGGACGCTGCCGATCCCCAGACCCGCACCTATGAGGCCCGCTATGTGCTCGACGGTGAGGCCGCGGCAGCACCGCTTGGCGCGACGGTAACCATTCGGCTTGCAAGCCAGGCGAGCGAACCGGAAGTCCAGGTGCCGCTGGGAGCCCTGCTGGATGATGGCCAGAAGACCGGCGTTTGGATTCTGGACGGCGCAACCTCGACCGTACATTTTCAGCCCGTCAAGCTTGTTCGTTTGACCAGCGAAACCGCCGTGATCTCTGGGCTGAGTTCCGGTGATTCGATTGTTGCGCTCGGCGCTCATCTCCTGCAGGAGGGCACCCGCGTCAGGACTGCTTCTGGAAGCGGGAGCAACTGATGAACCTCAATCTTTCCGCGATCGCCGTTCGCGAGCGAGCCGTAACCCTCTTCTTCATCATTCTGCTGGTCGCCGCCGGTGCTTACGCCTTCCTCATGCTTGGACGTGCCGAAGACCCCAACTTCACCATCAAGACCCTGACAGTCACGACGGTATGGCCGGGCGCAACGGCGCGCGAGATGCAGGACCTCGTCGCCGAACCGCTGGAGAAGCGGCTTCAGGAATTGACCTGGTACGACCGTGTCGAGACGACGACACGGCCAGGCTATGCCTATTTGACAGTTACGCTGAAGGACAGCACCCCGCCATCCAGCGTGCAGGAGGAGTTCTACCAGGCCCGCAAGAAGCTCGGGGATGAAGCCCGCAACCTGCCGCCCGGCGTGCTCGGTCCCTTCGTCAACGACGAGTATTCGGATGTGAGCTTCGCGCTTTATGCATTGAAGGCCCAAGGCATGCCGATGCGGGAACTCGCGAGGCAGGCCGAGACCATTCGCCAAGACCTTCTGCATGTGCCCGGCGTCAAGAAGATCAACATCCTCGGCGAACGTCCCGAGCAGATATTCGTCGAGTTTTCCTATGCCAAGCTGGCAACCCTCGGCGTGTCGGCACAAGACATCATTGCCGCCTTGCAGCGGCAGAACACCGTCACGCCGGCGGGCTCGATCGACACCGAGGGGCCACAGGTCTTCATCCGGGTCGCCGGCGCCTATGACAGTGTCCAGGCGATCGCCGACACGCCGATCGTCGCCGCGGGACGGACATTGAAGCTCTCCGACGTCGCCCAGGTTCGGCGCGGCTACGAGGATCCTCCCACCCACATCATCAGGCATCAGGGTGAGCCGACCATCATGCTCGCGGCGGTGATGCAGGAGGGCTGGAATGGTCTCGAGCTCGGCAAGGCGCTGGAGGAGAGATCGGCGGCGATTGCACAGACGCTGCCTCTCGGGATGACGCTGGCCAAGGTCAGCGATCAGGCCGTGAACATCGGCTCGTCGGTGAACGAGTTCATGCTCAAATTCGCGATGGCGCTCGGCGTGGTGCTTTTGGTGAGTCTGCTCAGCCTCGGTTGGCGCGTCGGCATCGTCGTGGCGGCCGCCGTCCCGCTGACGCTCGCTGTCGTGTTTCTCATCATGCTGGAAACCGGCCGGTTCTTCGACCGCATCACGCTCGGTGCTCTCATCCTGGCGCTTGGCCTCCTCGTTGACGACGCCATCATCGCCATCGAGGTGATGGTGGTGAAAATGGAAGAGGGCATGGACCGCATCAAGGCGGCGGCCTATGCATGGAGCCACACCGCGGCGCCGATGCTCTCAGGCACGCTGGTGACGATCGCCGGGTTCCTGCCGGTGGGCTTCGCGCGCTCGACGGCCGGCGAATACGCCGGCAACATCTTCTGGGTCGTGGGATTCGCCCTTATCGTCTCCTGGATCGTCGCTGTGATTTTCACCCCTTATATGGGCGTCAAGATGCTGCCCGCGATCAAACCAGTCGAAGGCGGCGTTCACGCCATATACGACACACCGAACTATCGGCGCCTTCGCCGGCTCATCACCTTTGCCGTGCGCCACAAGTTCGTGACCTGCGCTGCCGTCGGCATCGTGTTCGCGCTTTCGGTTGTCGGCATGAGCGGCCTCAAGCAGCAGTTCTTCCCGACATCCGATCGCCCCGAAGTGCTGGTCGAGGTTCGCCTGCCGGAAGGCACCAGCATCGGGACGACGACCGCCACGGTCGAGAAGCTGGAACACTGGCTTGGCAGCCAGCCCGAGGCCAAGATCGTGACGAGCTATGTCGGTCAGGGCGCTCCCCGCTTCTTCTTCGCCATGGCGCCCGAATTGCCTGATCCCGCCTTCGCCAAGATCGTCGTGCTGACACCTGACGCGGAGGCGCGCGAGGCTTTGAAGCACCGGCTCCGTGTAGCGGTCGCGACAGGGCTTGCCCCCGAAGCGAACGTCCGTGTCACGCAACTCGTGTTCGGACCCTACACGCCGTTCCCGGTCGAGTTCCGGGTCATGGGGCCAAACCCGCAGCAGCTGTACACCATCTCCGAAAAAGCCCTCGACATCATGCGCAGCGTGCCGGACGTGCGGCAGGCCAATCGCGAGTGGGGCAATCGCACGCCGGTACTGCGCTTCATCCCGGATCAGGATCGACTGAACCTCATCGGCCTGTCGCCGGCGGAGGTGGCCCAGCAACTCCAGTTCCTTCTCACCGGCATCCCCGTCACGCAGGTCCGCGAGGACATTCGCAATGTCCCCATCGTGGCACGCAGCGCCGGCGGCGAGCGGCTGAATCCGACGCGTCTGGCGGACTTCTCGCTGATGAGCCGGGATGGCCGCCAGATTCCACTCGACCAGATCGGTCACTCGGAAGTCCGCCTGGAAGAGCCGATCCTGAAGCGACGCGATCGCACGCCGGTCATCACGATCCGCTCGGACATCAATGAGGCGACCCAGCCTCCAGAGGTTTCCAAGCAGATCATGACGGCCCTTGAGCCCCTGATCAAATCCCTTCCGGCCGGCTATCGCATCGAAATGGGAGGATCGATCGAGGAGGCGGCTAAGGCCAACACCGCGCTGGGCAAAGTCTTCCCGGCCATGATCGCCGCCATGTTGATCGTCATCATACTGCAGGTGCGATCCTTCTCGACGATGGCGATGGTCGTGCTGACCGCACCGTTAGGCTTGGTTGGCGTCGTGCCTATGCTGCTCGCCTTCAACCAGCCCTTTGGATTCAACGCTATTCTGGGCCTCATAGGATTGGCCGGCATCCTGATGCGCAACACGCTGATCCTGACCGAACAGATCAAGGAGAACCGTGCCGCCGGCCTTGACGACTATCACGCCGTCATCGAGGCCACGGTGCAACGCACAAGGCCCGTGATCCTGACCGCACTTGCCGCCGTGCTGGCCTTCATCCCCCTCACGCACTCCGTCTTCTGGGGTTCGATGGCCTATACGCTGATCGGCGGCACGGCGGCGGGCACGGTGCTAATACTGCTGTTCCTTCCAGCGCTCTATGTCGCGTGGTTCCGGATCAAGCCGGCTGCGGATGAGGTCCAGGAGAATTCAACGGAGGGACCGGAAGTGCCAGCAGCAATGGCGGCCGAGTAGCTCTCCGTTATCGCAGGAGACGGTTCAAATTCTTGCCCGTTGGCGCTGCCTGGACACAGGCAGGGCCAACGGCACGAACTTGCCGCTTACAGACGATCGTCCACGCGAGTCCGGCCGGTTCGCTTCATCAATTCTGGAGACATGCATGAATCGTCCAGTTCGAACACGAACTGATCCCGACGAGATGCGCGCGCGCATCCTGGCTGTGGCGGACGAGCAGTTTCGCCGCCTCGGCACCCATAAGACATCGGTGGCTGATATCGCCTCCGAACTCGGCATGAGCACGGCAAATGTCTATCGTTTCTTCCCCTCCAAGGGTGCGATCATCGAGTCCATCTGTGGGCGGGTCGTGAACGAGGTCGCTGAGATCGCCTCTGCGATCGCATGCACGAGCGCGCCGGCTCCGGAGAAACTCGACCAACTCCTGACCGCGATGCACCACCACAGCAAGACCACACTGGTCAAGGAAAAGCGCATGCACGAGATGATTGTCGCCGCCATGCGAGAGAACTGCGCGATCATCAAGGCGCATACCGAGCGGGTGGTAACGATCCTCGAAGCGATTATCCGCGAGGGCATCCAAGCAGGGGAATTCAAGGTCGAAGATTCCGTGGAAGCAGCGCGCGCGGTCAAGACCGCCTTCACGCCGTTTTTCCACCCGATTCTGATCGAGCACCGCCTTCGACACGGCGAAGATAACGAAGCTGGCCTGCGCGAGCAGATTCGCTTTATCCTGAAAGCTCTGGGAAAGTCCGACATGCCATCCTAGACTTTTTGCTTCGCTAATAATGCTGAAGTCAAAAATATGTCTGGCTGATCGGCGTCAAGACGGAAGGTACCAGCGAATGGCGTCTTTCTCATTGCTTCATTCCAGAACCGACCGTCTGCGCAGCATGTCGCTTCGAATCAATTCGCCGAACTCCTGCAATCTCCCCATCTGCGTTCCGGTCAGACGCTCGATATGACCGCCGAAGTGGGGTTCGCCCGACGATCGCGATGCCCGCATCCTCGCATTCTCTCTTGAACATTATGCTGCGGAAATCTAGGCGGTTGTCGACGTGCAATGTATCGAGCAGGCTGGTGACAGGCCATGGTTCCGCGATTTCACGTTCTCTCAGCCATGCCGATTTGTCGAAGACGGAGTGCAGCAGACACAGGCTGGTCGACAGCCGGAACGGCGCTTCCATCGTGAGGTAGAATCCGGTCATGATCCGGCTGCAGATATGCAACCACGGGCGGCCGATAGGCCGTCGGGTTTCCTCGTCGACGACAGAGATATCGGCCTTCGTATGGTCGATCTGGATCAGTTCCAAGGGATTCGAGCCAGCCGCACTCGGACGGCGATGGACAAGCTTCGCCCACCGATGTGACGCTCAAGTTCCGCAAGATGAAATCGAGAAAAAGAAAGCCGTCCCTCGAGACGATGTTCAGCAATTTGGTCGCCCGGCGTTGATGTCATGGCGTCTTCGCAATTCCTCGCGAAAAACACGTCTTGCCTCCTTCAGGTTTCGATTGCCGAGAAGTCTGGCAAACCTGGCGACGGTTGCCTTTGATACGCCTGCGCGCGCGGCAATCTTGTCTGCGCTCTCAAATGCCAGAAGTTCGGGTCGCGCAAGGGCGGCAGCCGCTACCTTTTCGACTTGCGGCGGAAAAACAAGCTGACGACCCGCGACGCGTCTCTGCAGATCTGCAAAGGTCACAATTCGAGTTGCGCAATCGTTCGAAGCCGCCATGTCCTGCCTTCGCTTATTGCTTCAGATTTCGTTCATCGACACTGTGCGCCTCTCTTCCACCGACTTGATGCAGGCAAGAGCGATCGCAAGCGCGGTGCGCGCATCCTGACCGGTCGGTCCCGTGACCACGCCGCTGCGAACCGCGCCGACAAAGGCGGCGAGTTGCGCGGTGTAGCCGTGCACGAAATGATCGGTGTCGCGCCGCCAGGTATCGCTGGAGACGCCGTTGCTATCGAAGAGGGTCAGGCTCGAACGGCGCACGTCGCCCATGGTGATCATGCCGCCAGAGCCGAAGACTTCGCCGCGAATGTCATAGCCGTACATGGCGGAGAAATTGGCTTCGGCGACAGCAATCGAGCCATTGTCGAAGCGGATGGTGACGACAGCGGTGTCGTGGAAACCCTTGTCCTTGGAGTCGGGGCGCACCAGCGCATCGGCGATTGCCGTCACCTCGACGGGTCGGGCGTCGGGATTGAGCCAGACAAGCGTGTCGAAGTCGTGGATCAACGTTTCGTAGAAGATCGTCCAGCGCGGCGTTCTTTCCGGACTGCCGCTATAGGGGCCGGGGTCGCGGGTCAGCGACCGGATCAACTGCGGTGTTCCCACCTTGCCCGCATCGATCGCGGCGCGCCCTTCGGCGAAAGCCTGGTCCCAGCGCCGGTTGAAGCCGACCTGCAAGGGCACTCCGGCGCTAGACGCGGCGGCGATCACGCGATCGGCCTCTTCGAGGGTTAGCGCCATAGGCTTTTCGCAGAACACGGCCTTGCCGGCCTCGGCCGCCTGTACGGCGAGACTGGCGTGGAAGCGTGCCGGCGATGCGATGATGACCGCTTCGACCGCCGGGTCGGAGAGCACCGCCGAGATGTCGGTCACGGCGGTTGGTACGTCCAGCTTTCCGGCGAGCGCTTCCGCCGCGCTCTCGGCGGGATCGGCGATCGCGACCAGATTTGCGTCGACAAGCCGGCGCGCGACGGATTCGGCATGAAAGGAACCGATGCGACCTGCCCCGATCAGGGCGACGTTCACAGGGCGTTGGGCAGGCATTTGATGCTCCGAAATTCGAACGTTGGGAAAGTGGCTGACTTTAGACGGTGAAGGCCTGGCGGAAGCGGCTGAGCGCGAGTTCGTCGTCGCCCGACGGCCAGGCTTCCATGCCGACAACGCCGCGATAGCCCATCGCGTCAAGGGCGCGGGCGATGGCCGGATAGTTGATCTCTCCGGTACCGGGCTCTGTGCGCCCAGGAACGTCGGCCACCTGGATCTCGCCAATGTGGGGAAGCGCCAGGCGGCAGAGCCCGATCAGATTCCCTTCGCCGATCTGCGCATGGTAAAGATCGAGGTTGAGCTTGAGCGACGGCCGGTTGATGGACGACACCAACGCGATCGTGTCGGCGGCCCTGGCGAACGGCGTTTTCGGGTGGTCGACGGCCTCGTTGAGGTTTTCGAGAACGAAGGTCACGCCTTCCCGCTCGCCGAGGTCGGCGATGCGCTCGAGGGTGTCGCGGGCCTTGAGCCACATGGCGCCGGTCACCACCTCCGACTTGACGACCGGAAGACCTTGGCTGTCGAGCCCGGTGCCGTGCAGGTTGAGCCGCGGGCAGTTCAGTTGCTTGGCGACTGGGATCGAGAGTTTCGCCGTCCTGATCAACTCGTCCGCGCCCGCGTCATCGGCAAGCGTCCCCGTGACATAGCCGGTCATCGAGGAAAACGAGGCGCCGGACTTGGCCAACGCGGCGATGTCGTGCTTCGTCCAGTCCCAGATTTCGGCGACGAAGCCGAGTTCGGTGATCCGCTTGAGGCGGTCGAGCACGGGCAGCGAGCGGAACACCATTTCCGCGCAAACCGCCAAGGTAAAGGGTCCCGAGGTTGCTGGGGCCGTTGTCATCATCAATATCCTGTTTCGAGGTTAGATTGTTGGCCTCAAATATCTTGTGGTTTGTAGTCGGCCGGAGCGGCAGGCATGACACCCTTGAGCAGCGCGACGGATTTTTCGAGCCCTTCCAGCGAGTTGAGGACCACGTCCTCGTGCTCGATGGAGAGCCAGCCGTCGTAACCGGCCATTCTCAGCCGGTAGCAGAACTGCCGCCACCATTCCTCGCCATGGCCGAAGCCGAGCGTGATGTAGGACCAGGAGCGGGCGGGAATATCCATCAGGCTGCCGTTTTCGAGCAGGCTGGCAACCGCCTGCTTGGGAGCGTTGAGGAACGTATCCTTGGCGTGGACGTGATAGATGGCATTCCCTAGTGCGTCCGCCGCAATCAGCGGATCGGCGCCCATCCAGAAGAGATGCGAGGGATCGAGGTTTGCACCGATGATCGTGCCCACTTCGCTCCGTAGCTTGAAGAGCGATGGGACATTGTAGACGCACTGGTTGCCATGCAGCTCCAGCGCGATCTTCTCGACGCCGTTTTCCCTGGCCAGCGCGACAATCTCTCTCCAGAAGGGAAAGAGCTTCTCTTCCCACTGGTATTTCAGGATGGCTTGCGTTTCCGGCGGCCAGGAGGAGACGACCCAGTTCGGCATGGTATCGGTTGCGTTTCCAGCGGGAAGACCCGACATGGTACAGACGGTCCCGATGCCCATCTCACCCGCCACGCGAATGGTATCCTTCAAACCCTCGCCCTGTGCCGGATCGGTCGGGTGCAGCGTATTGCCATTGGCGTTGAGGCTGATCACCTGCAACCCGCGATCCGAAAAGGCCTTCAGAAAATCGCGCTGGGCGGCCTTGTTGCCAAGCATGGACTTGAGATCGAAATGTGGAGCGGTCGACCAGCCACAGGTATTGACCTCGACGCCGGAGACGCCCAAGCGCACCGCATGGTCGAGTAGTTCGTGGAAAGGGAGTTCGCCGAGGCTGTCGGATACGAAACCCAGTTTCATGCGTAGAACTCCGGTTTTTCAATCATGGAAACGAGCTGCCTGCGCCCTTCGATGAGGGCTCTGACGCCCGCTTCGGCCACCACGGCGGCGGCATAGCCTTCCCAGCTGCTCGACGCGATGGCGGGGAATTCGCCCGTCTCGACAAAGCGCAGGAAGGCGCGGTTCTGGCGGCGATAGGCTTCAAAATAGCGGCCGCGCCAGTCTGCCTCGTAAGCCGCATGGGTGCCGAGCGCTCGGTCCAGCCGGCTATAGGCCACATGGTTCGTCGCGATGCTGGCCTTCTCACCGACAAGTTCGGCGCGCACGTCATAGCCATAAGCGGCGTTATTGTTGATCTCGATATTGACGATCTGGCCATCGGTCGTTTCCAGAACCATGACGACCGGGGCGACCAGCCCATCAGAGCGCTTCGCCTGGAAGGCCGAGATTGCGACATATTCTGTGCCCAGCACGTGTCGCACCACATCGAATTCGTGGGGAGCGGAATTGGAAATCGCCATGGCGCCGGTGAAATCGGCGGCAGGCGTTTCCACATTGCGGTGGAAATTATGCATCATCAGCGGGCGGCCCAGCGTGCCATCGGCAATGGCGCGCCGCATCTCGACATAGGACTGGTCGAAGCGCCGCATGAAACCAACCTGCACGAAGCGCTGGCCGGCTTTCTGCTCGGCCTGCATGACCGCGAGGCATTCGGCGGACGATTGCGCAAGGGGCTTTTCGCAGAGCACCTTCTTGCCGACCCGGATGCAGGCGAGCGACAGCGGCGCATGGGTAAAATCGGGGCTTGCCACGATGACGGCATCCACATCGCTGCGGGCAATCACGCCTTCCGGATCGCTGGCAACATCCTCCGCGCCATAGGCATCAGCAACCTTCCGGGCACGGGCCCCATCCATGTCGCAGACGACCTGTAGGCTGGCGCCGGGAAGTTCCTCGGTGACGATCTTCGCGTGATCGGCTCCCATCAATCCTGCGCCGATGACGGCTATTCTCGTTGTCATGCTATTCGCCCTGAAACCGGGTTTGAGAGAATTTGCGAACGGACCGTTGCTTGCGACCCGGTCGCTTTGCTGCGGGGGAGTGTGGAGCACTCCCGTCCTGCGTTGCAGGTGGGCTTTGCAAAATACCCCCTGCGGGAGCTCAGGCCCGGCAACTGGCGGAGTGTTCCCGCCGGCCCATGAGTTGGCGGCGGCGGTTAACCACCTTGGGTTTCCATATTTCCTTCGATGCTTGCCTCAAGATCCGCCATGGATTCGCCACCCGCCATGAGGTCGGCAATATGCTCCCGCGTCTTCTCGCCCTTGCGGAAGTCGGCGGCGATGGCGCCACGGATAAGGACAGCGAAATGGTCCCCGACAGCCATGGCATGCATGACCTGATGGGTAATGAAGACAACGGCCAGGCCACGGCGCTTGGCCTCGTTGACTATGCGAAGCACATGCGCCGCCTGCTTGACACCGAGGGCTGCCGTTGGCTCGTCAAGGATCAGCACGCGAGCCCCGAAATAGACTGCCCTTGCTATGGCCAGCGACTGCCGTTCACCACCGGAAAGCCCGCCGACCAGGCGATCACCGTCGGTGATCCGTGTAATGCCCATCTTCTGGACTTCCTCAACGGCGACGCGGTTGGCTCTTTTGCGGTCGAACACCCTGAATGGGCCGAAACCCTTCGTCGGCTCGGAGCCCATGAAGAAGTTCCGCCCGATGGACATCAGGGGGTACGTGCCGCCAAACTGGTGAACCGTCGCGATGCCGCGCTCTTGCGCCTCGCGCGGGCGGGAGAAGACTGTTGTCTCGCCATCCATCAGGATTTCGCCGCGCGTGGGCTGACAGACACCAGACAGCGTCTTGATCAGGGTCGACTTACCGGCGCCGTTATCGCCGAGAAGGCACAGCACTTCGCCTTCACCCACTTTCAGACTAATACCGCTGAGAACGTCAATCGGACCGAAGGACTTGTCGACATTGCGCAGTTCGAGAACGGGTTTCTTATCGGACATTGTCGTTCTCACTTCTTCTTGGTCCCGGACCAGCTGGTCGCCAGATGACGGAAAGTGTCGTTTAGCAGAACCGCTATCAGAAGCATGACGCCGATAATGAGGAAGGACAGGTTCCGGTCGATCTCGGTAAAGCCGATTGCTTGAGTCACGATTGACAGGGTCAGCACGCCGAAGACGATGCCCATCACCGTTCCGAAGCCTCCAGTCAGCAAAACGCCGCCCACGACGACAGAGATGATTGTGTTGAAGATCAGCCCGAAGTTTGCCTGTGACGTGGCCGAACTGAAGGTCATGACCTGCAAGACGCCAGCAAAGGCGGCCGAGGTCGAGCACAGCATGAAGAGCGCAATCTTCAGCCGCGCGACCGGAATGCCAGCATTCCGTGCACTTTCCTGATCACCGCCCAAGGCGAAAACCCAGCTGCCCTTGGGCGAATAATGCAGGAAGAATGCGAAGGCGGCGATGAGGCCTGCCCACCAAAAGACTGAGGAATTGAAGCCATAGACCTTGCCGCCAAAGAGCGATTTCGCCCACTCCGGAGGATGGTGGAAAGAATTCGTGTTGTTGATAAAGAAAATAGACAGAAAAAGAGTCAAACCGGCGACGGCAAAGAGCGTAGCCAACGTCACGATGAACGACGGTACCCGGGTACGCGTGACGATAAAGCCGTTAATGAAGCCTATGAGCGCCCCAATGGCCAAGGCCGCCGCCACACCGATTACCTCCGGCATCTGATAGTGTTCACAAATGATGGCTACCGTCATCGTCGCGGCAGGCAGGACCGCGCCGGTCGAGATATCCAGCTCGCCGGCGATCATCAGAAATCCGACGGGGATTGCGATCATGCCGATAAGAGACGCAAAGTTCACCCAGGTCGTGATCCCTGCGACGGATAGGAAATTACGGCTGTACCCGAAGATCGAAAAGAGGATGAAAACAGCCACAAATCCCATGAGAGCACCGGCAGCAGGACTGCGGAAAAAGGCCTTGAATGAAGAACCGGCTGATGAGCCTGCAGCGCTTGTGGTGTTGACGGGATCATTGGTTGAGTTTGGTTCGGTCATCGGGCCTCAATCCTCATGTTGCTTTGAGTAGACCCGACCAACCGCGCGGCCGGGTCCTTACAAGCAGGCTCAGCGTGCGCCGAGCTTCACGCCCTCGATGGCCGAAGCGACATTGGAAGCATCGACGATAGCGGGACCGGTCAGAACCGGCTTCGTTGCAATCGCCGTACCAAACTTGAGGTTGGCGAACAGCATGGAGGTTGCAAGGAACCCTTGCAGGTAGGGCTGCTGGTCGATCGCGAAGGTCTGGGTACCCTTCGAGATGCGGTCCAGAACCGAGGCCGACATGTCGAAAGTTCCGAGCTGGATCTTGCGGCCCTGGCCCTGCTGTTCGATGGAATTGGCCGCAGCGTCGGCCGCCCATGCAGCCAGGGTAATGACAGCGTCGATCGAGGTATCCGCGATCAACTCGGACTTGATGGCTTCCGAGGTGCCGTTCATGTCCTGATCGAGGTTTGCAGGGACTCGCAGGATGAAGGTGTCGGCCCCAGCTGCCTTGGCACCGTCCTGAACGCCCTTGCAGCGGGTTTCCAAATTCACGGCGCCTGGGTTCTGAATATGGCAAAGGATCTTCTTGGCACCGTGTGAGGCAAGGTACTTGCCGCCTTCGACACCGGCGAGATACTCGTCCGAGCCGAAATAGTTCAGTGCGCCGTAGTTGCCCATTTCGCTTTGACCAGCGTTAAAGGGCACGATGACGACGCCTTTGTCTCGGGCAGCCTTAAGAGCCGGAGTTTCCGATTCCGGCAGCCAGTTCGGGATAGCAATTCCCTTCGCGCCCTGGGCCACGGCCTGCTCGATCAGCGAGGCCAGGTCCGGGCCAAAGTTGTCGTAATTCTGTGTCTGCATGAAGTTGACGGTGCCACCGTTCGCTTCAACCATAAGCTTCGCGTCATCGACCCCCTTCTTGACCATGTTCCAGAAGCCGTCCTGGGCCGAGCCCACGATGACAGCGATATCCTTGTCTCCGGCATAGGCGCTGGAAGCGAGCATTGCTGCCATAACCGCTGCCGCGATCTCTTTGGTGAAATTCATGTCGAAATCCTCCCTCAGGTCAAAGCCACATCATTGCGGCTCGAGATATGGTTTTTGCCGATCAGCCGTTTAGGCGTGCAGGCACTCACACTTCCGCAATCCCGGCGCAGAGGCGCTGGATTACATCCTTCAGTTTTTGCGATGGGCCTCCCCCAAAGCGTTGACGGCTTGAGATCGTCGAGCGCTGTCAACCACACTTGCATGCATTGTTGACATCTTTCAGGTCAACGCAGATCATAATAACTTCAAAAATTCGTCTCAAATCACTTCGCAATATTCAGATCATGAAATGATTTGATGGCACCTCCGCCCGAAAATGGAATTAATTGATATGAAGAGGCCGACCATCCCAGACCTTGCGAAGGCTGCAAGCGTGTCGGTGTCAACGGTAAACCGCGTTCTCTATCAGCCTGGGTCAGTCCGGACCCACACTCGGGAGCGCGTGTCGGCAGCTGCCGAAGAGATCGGGTTTTACGGTCTGGGTACGATCAAACATGCCGTTAAAGCGCCGCAAATTACGCACCGATTCGGCGTTCTCCTGCAGCGCAAGGAACGTACTTTCTATCGAATCTTGGGCGATGCGATCACCCTAGCCGCCGAGGCCTACTCGGGGGGCCGTATCGACTTGACGCTGGAGTTTCTTGAAGACTTAACTCCTGAAAAGGTCGCATCGCATATCATATCTTTGGGTGAACGGTGCGAAACCCTTGCAATCGTTGCGCCACAGCACCCGGTTGTCGCTGATGCCATCGACAGCGTTCTGGAGAAAGGAGTTCCGGTTGTTTCCCTCATCGGTCCACTGACAGCAAAAGGGAATATCAGTTTTGTTGGCCTCGATAACTGGAAGGTGGGACGTGCTGCGGCGTGGGCTTTCGACCGGATGGTGCGGTTTCCCGGAAAGATCGGCATCCTCGTCGGAAGCCATCGGCTGCGCAATCAAGAGATGAACGAAAGCGGGTTCCGCTCCTACTTCCGCGAACACAATTCTGGCTTCACGTTGCTTGAACCGCTGCCGACTTATGAATCCGCAGTGGTCGCGAGGGAGCACGTGGAAAAGCTACTGACAGACCATCCGGACATGTGTGGACTGTTTATTTCCGGCGGAGGTGTTACCGGCGCCATCGCTGCACTTCGTGCCACCCCCAAGCGAGACGACTTTGTCGTTGTGGGTTATGAACTTTTTGAAGATACGCGTGCCGCATTAATCGATGGCACGATCTCCCTGATCATATCGCATCCCATCGAGCGCTTCGCGTTCGAAACAATCGCAACTCTGATAAAGGCGAAAAGCGCCGGTCGCGACGCTGGCGTATTTCGGGTAACCTTCGGATTCGATATGCACAGTCCAGAGAGCGTTTGAAGATATTCGGGATATTCTCTTCACCCGAAAATGGTCGGTCTCAAATCCTTGCAGGGGATATTCTGTAAGCGCGAGCTTCTGGCTTGATATGGCTTTCAGGCGCGGCGCAAGAGGGACGGCTTTGCTTGGTTCCGGCGTTGCTGATCGATGGTTTTATGATGGCACAGTCGTTGGCATTCATCGAGAATCTAGCTGAACCAGAAAGCCGGCGTTGTTCTTGCCTGACGATCCCAGAGAAAGGCAACGTGTTCGCGCTCTTGCTGATGCCATTGCCATGGAGATCCACTCGATCTGTAACCTAGGCGTCAGTGCGGATGTGATGGAGCTCACAAGTGGAGGAGACGCCGCGCGAAGTGATTGGATGCAGAAATTCATCGGCGATGGGCTGCGGGCGTTTGAAGCGATGCTGGAGCATCTTTTGATCCACGCGCAGCAGCCTCAGATAATTCCTGATCCGCCGGTAGCTCGTGTCAATGAGGGGGTTGTTCAGGCTCGCGACGATGGAGCCGCAGCTCGCGCAGCCGGGGCTATCTCGAGCTTCGCTCGGCCGATCCCTACGAGCAGCCCAAAATTCAGCTCAACCTGCTGACGATCCCTACGACATCGAGACGTTGATGGCGGGCGGCCGGATCGCCCGGGCCGCGCTGAATTCGACGGTGTTCGCGCCTTTCGTCACGGGCGAACTCAAACCTGGAAAGGACGTGCAGACGGACGACGAATGGATCGCCTACATGCGTGAGAACGCCAGCGGCAGCTACCATCCGTGCGGCACATGCAAGATGGGCATCGATCCCATGGCGGTCGTGGCGCCGGACCTCAAGGTCATCGGCGTCGAAGGCCTGCGCGTCGTGGATTCTTCCATCATCCCACTAGTGGCGGAAAAGCCCTCCACATCGATAGTCAATTTCGGGCAACGCCGGCCTTTGAATTCACTCCCTCAAGCAAGGCGAGCAGGCCTTTCAGAATTTCGATGGGCGGTGGCGGGCAGCCTGGAATGTGCAGATCGACAGGCAACGCCTCCGACACTCCGCGCACCACGGCGTAGCTGCCGGCGAAACAGCCGCCGTTCTGGGCGCAATCGCCGAGCGCGACCACCCATTTGGGGTTGGGAGTTGCGTCGTAGGTCCGCTTCAATGCCTCGCGCATGTTTTTGGTCACCGGCCCAGTGACAAGCAGGACATCGGCATGGCGCGGCGATGCGACGAACCGGATTCCAAAACGCTCGATATCGTAGAAAGCGTTGTTGAGCGCGTGCATCTCGAGTTCGCAACCGTTGCAGGAACCGGCATCGACTGCCCGGATCGACAGGCTTCGCCCCAATCTTCTATGAGCAACCCCATTGAGGGCGCGTGCGAGCTCGTCAACCGCCGCGTCGCTCGCTCGCGGCGGACGTTCGGTCAGCGGCGGGCGTATCAGGCTTTCGAAGAGGAGCTTGCGCATGATGGCTTGCCTTGGACCCTTAGAGGTCGTGTCCTGAATACGAGCAGTTGAACGATTTGTTGCATAGTGGGAAGTCGGCGACGATGTTGCCTTCGATGGCCGCTTCCAGCAGCGGCCATTGAAACCATGACGGATCACGCAGGTGACAGCGCTCGACCAGGCCGCTTTTACCAATGCGCAGCCAGGCCAGAATGTCGCCCCGGAAACCCTCGACGAGCGCCATGCCTTCATGCGGGCCGCCTGTCTGTGCAAAGTCGACACAGATCGGTCCACCCGGCAGCTGGCGCAGGATTTGCTCGACCAGGGACAAGCTCTGCTCGACCTCGTGAATGCGAATCCAGACACGGGCGTTCACGTCGCCTTCCTGGAGGAGAGGCACATTGAAGTTGAGCGCGTCATAGGGAGGATAGGCCAGACTGCGTCGCGCATCAAAGTCCCGACCGGAGGCCCGGCCGACATACCCTCCGGCGCGATATTGTCGAGCGAGTTCCACCTTCAGCCGCCCCGTTGCGACTGTCCGATCCTGCAGCGACGCGGTGTTGTCGTAGAGTTCTACAAGCGCCGGAAACCGCTGTCTGATCTCTGCGATCAGAGCCCAGATCGCTGTTGTCCCCTCGTCGTTTAGGTAGGTCGCCACTCCTCCAGGCACGACGCGGTCGCGCATCAAACGATGGCCGAAGGCAGCATCGCTTGCCCGCAATACGCGCTCGCGCAGCACGCCGCAATGGGCATGCATGAGTGCGAAGGCGGCGTCGTTGCAGATGGCGCCGATGTCGCCCAGATGGTTGGCAAGACGCTCCAACTCGGCCATGAGCGCTCGCAGCCAGACCGCGCGCGGAGGAACCTCGATACCCAGGGCCGCTTCGACCGCGCGGGAAAAAGCAAGGGAGTATGCCACGGTACTGTCGCCAGAGGTTCTGCCCGCCAGCTTGGCGGCATGGTCGATATCGGATCCCGCCATCAAGCCTTCTATGCCCTTGTGCGTGTACCCTAGGCGTTCCTCCAGCCGGACGACCGTTTCGCCGCTCGCTGTAAATCGAAAATGCCCTGGCTCGATGATGCCGGCATGCACGGGCCCGACTGGGATCTGATGCAGGCTTTCCCCCTCGGCAGGCAGGAAATGGTAGGGGGGCGCCGTCGCAACAGAGGTCCGCGCGCGGGCACTCAACGGAAAGCTGATGCCCCAGTAGCCATGATCAAGCCACCGTCGCGTATCGGGCGCGCCTTGCGGCAAGAGCCCGAACAGGTCCGCGGCCGCACGTTCAAGGCGCAATGCGGGCGGATGCAGCAAGCCGACCGATGGGTAGCGGCCATCCGGACATAGCAGGCTGACAATGCCGATGTTCCCGACGGCCTCGTCGAGTAGTGCCATGTGGACGGTGCCTGGTTCGCCCCAAAGACCGAGCAAGCTCCAGTGACCCTCAGCCAGTTGCTCGACGGCAAAGCTCCATTTTTTCGAAGTCACCACTGCGCGCGACCACGGGAAATGGTTGTCGACACCCTTGCCAGCAAGGATGAGGTCGGTCAGTGCGGGCATGTTTTTTCTCCCATCCGCTTCATCCTAGAAGGTTGGCGACATGCTGGAACCATATGACCAGCGGTGGTGGCAGATAGATGCCGGCGGCAAACACAAGCGCTAGGTGGGAATACATCGGAACGTAGGACGCCTCGGCCGGCGCGGTGCTGCCTCGCGGTTCGCCGAAAGCGACGCCGGTCAACCGAAGCAGCAGGGCGCCGAAAGCGAGCAGAATCCCGAATACCAACGGCATCGCCAAAAGGGGCTGCCTTGCAAATGTCGAACTCACGACCAGGAATTCGCTCATGAAGATGCCGAGCGGAGGGAGGCCGGCAATGGCAACGACGCCGATGACGAGCGCCCAGCCAAGCCCCGGATGCGTTTCCGTCAGCCCCCGGATATCGGCGATGTTCTGTGTTCTCTTGATCTGGGCGATGTGGCCGACCGTGAAAAAGATCGCTGACTTGGTCAGGCTGTGCATGACCATGTGCAGCAGTCCGGCAAAATTGGCGAGCGGGCCACCCATGCCGAAAGCGAACACGATGATGCCCATGTGCTCGATGGAGGAGTACGCGAACAGACGTTTGATGTCGCGGCGGCGGTAGAGCATGAAGGCCGCGAAGATGAGGGAGGTGAGCCCCATCGTGATCATCAGCGGCCCAGGCGCGATCGCGTCCGGGCTAGCCGCGAGCAGCAGCTTGAAGCGCAGTACCGCATAGAGCGCGACGTTGAGGAGCAGTCCTGACAACACCGCTGAAATCGGCGTCGGGCCTTCCGCGTGCGCGTCGGGCAGCCAGGCATGCAAAGGCGCAAGACCAACCTTCGTCCCATAGCCGAGCAGCAGGAAGACGAAGGCGACGTTCAGCAACGCCGGGTCGAAGCGCGCTGCGTGCTCGATAAGCACTGTCCAGACCATGGCATTCGTGCCTTCGCCAACAATAGGCTGCGCGGCCATGTAGACGAGGATGGTGCCGAAGAGGGCAAGCGCAATGCCGACACTGCCGAGTATGAAATACTTCCAAGCCGCCTCCAGCGCCTCGTGCGTGCGGTAGATGCCGACCATGAGCACCGTAGTCAGCGTGGCAAGTTCCACCGCCACCCACATCAAGCCGATATTGTTCGACACGAACGCCAGGTTCATGCCGAACATCATGATCTGGTACATTGCATGATAAAATCGCAAATTCGCCGCCGTCAGCCGTCCGGTATCCAGTTCGTGCGCAATGTAGGAGGCGCTGAACACACTGGTCGTGAAGCCGACGAACGTGTTGAGCACGATGAAAACGATATTGAGATCGTCGACAAGCAAATACTGACCGGGCTGTGGCCGATCCGTGACGAGAAGCGACACCGCAGCGAGCAAGGTCAGCAAGCTCGCGGCGACATTGAGGCCAGCCGTTATCCGATAGTTGGGCAGGGTCGCCAGGAGTGCGGCCGCGCCGACCGGTATCAGCAAGACGGCGGCCACTGCATCGAGGGAAAACGCGGTCAACGGTGTTCCCCCCTGTAGTCGTCGAGCGCGCCGACATCGACCGTGTCGAATCTCTCGCGTATGCGAAACAGGAAGACGCCGATGACAATGAAGGCGATCAGAATCGAGAAGGCGACACTGATCTCGACAACCAGCGGCATACCCTTGGCGCCCGTGGCGGCCAGCACCAGGCCATTCTCGAGCGACATGAATCCGACAACCTGGCTGACGGCGTTCCGGCGGGTGACCATCACCAGGAGTCCAAGCAGTATGATGGACAGCGCAAAGGCAAGATCCTCGCGGGCGAGGGGGTCGGCGTCGGGAGTGACCCGCAGCATCAGCACCATGGACAGGGTCACCAGACCTATTCCGGCAAGCATGGTTGGACCGATCCCGACGGCGGTCTCGATGTCGCGATGGATGCCGAGCCGCTGGATGATGCGGTGCAGGCCAACAGGAATGATGATCGCCTTGAAGATGAGGGCGATCGCTGCCGTGACATAGAGGTGATGGGCGTCCTGGATGTAGGCCTGCCAGGCCACGGACAGGGCAAGCACGATTGCGTGAAGTGCAAAAACGTTGATCAGGGCGAAGAGGCGATCCTGGTACAGCATCATGAAGCTGACCAGCACTAGGCCGCCGGCAAGCAGATGAGCGATGTCGAAGGTGAGGCCGTTCATCAGAGGCTCCGCGAGACGAACAGCAAGAGCGTGCCGAGCAACGCCAGCATGAGGGCTGCGCCCAAAAAATCCGGGACGCGGAAAACGCGCATCTTGGCGATCGCAGTCTCAAACAAGGCGAGGAGAATGCCGCACAAGGCAAGCTTGCCAAGATAGGCCACGGCACCCAAAGCAAGTGATTTCGGCCCAGCCCCGACACCTGCTAGCCCCCAGGGGAGGAAGACGCAGGAAATCAGCGACACATAAAGCAGGAGTTTGAGGAAGGCTGCGAACTCGATCATCGCCAGATGACGACCGGAATATTCCAAGACCATCGCCTCGTGGACCATGGTGAGCTCCAGATGGGTCGATGGATTGTCCACTGGTATGCGGGCGTTTTCTGCGACCGCCACCATCACGAGAGCGATGAGCGACATTCCGAGCGATACCCGCAGGCCGACCTGCGGCGAGCCCATGAAGGCGGCGACCGTGGACAACTGTGTCGCTCCGGCGACCAGCGCCAGGCTGAACACAATGAGCAGCATGGCGGGCTCGGCCAACGAAGCGATCATCACTTCGCGGCTCGAGCCTATGCCGCCGAAGCTCGTGCCGACATCCATCCCTGCCAGCGCCAGGCAGAATCGGGCGCTTCCCAGCAGCGCGACAATAGCTATGAGATCCGCGGTCCAACTGAAAGTGAGCCCGGTTGCGAATGTCGGGATAAGCGCAGCCGCGACCCAGGTGGCGGCAAAGATCAGATAAGGTGTCACGCGAAACAGCCAGGATGCGTTGTCCGCCAGAACGACTTCCTTTCGCATCAGCCGCAGGAGATCTCGGTAGGGTTGGATCAGGGATGGACCCTGGCGGCGCAAGAGTCGTGCCTTCACCTTGCGCACAAACCCGGTCAGGAGTGGCGCCAGCAAAAGCACCAGCATCATCTGTGCGCCCTGAACGGCCAACTCAAGGATCAGGGCCATAGTGCGAGTACCAAAAGCAGGACAATGAGAAAGAGAAATACAAGGGTTAGGTAGCGTCTGATCGTCAGGAACTGCAGATGGTTCAGGTGGTCGGTCGCAAAGTCGATCGCCCTGCCGATAGGCAGGTAAAACGTTTCCCAGATCACATCGTGGATTTCGACAGTCAAACGAGCCGGGCCAGTTTCGCCAGGCGCCGGCAGTTCGACTTTTTCCCGCGCGCGGAATGCGAACGTGCCGAAGACGCGTCGAATGGGCTGTGCAAAGCTTACCGATGTATACTGCGCGGCAGGTGTTACGTCCGGGAAGCCGCAACCCCAGGCCGGGCCGCGGCGGAGCGCATGTGAGGCGAAGCGGTGAATGACGAATGCCGCGAACGATGCGGAGACTGCAATGAACAGGAACACCAGCAGGCCGTTGTAGGAGCTACGGCTTTCGGCAATCGGTACGATCGAAAGCCAAGGCTGCGCCATCTGCACCGGCATGCGGCTGCCGACGAGCGAAAGCGTCACAGGTGAAAGGCCATCTATGACTAAGCCGGGGAGAATGCCGGCAAGCAGACAAAATCCGGCGAGGGTGAACATTGCCGCCAACGAATAGCGATCAACTTCATGCGCACGTTCCACTGCCGAGGTCCGTGGTCGGCCCAGAAACGTGATTCCGAAGGCCTTTACGAAGCAGGCCGCTGCCAGCGCCGCCGACAACGCCAGCAGGCCGCCAACGGCGGGCACCATCACCTTCAAGCCCCATTGCGGCAGATCTGGGCTCTGCAGGACGGCCTGAAAGGCCAGCCATTCGGAGACGAAGCCGTTGAAGGGCGGAAGCGCCGAGATCGCCACGCAGCCGACGAGAAAGGCAAAACTGGTCAACGGCATACGGTGGATGAGACCGCCCAGTTTCTCCATGTCCCGCTCTCCGGTTGCCGTCAGTACGGCGCCCGCGCCGAAAAACAGCAGGCTCTTGAAAAAGGAATGGTTGAGGACGTGAAACAGCGCGGCGGTGAGCGCCAGCGCCGCGGCCGATGGCATGGCGTTCGCCTTGAAGGCCAGAGCAAGGCCAAGGCTGACGAAGATGACGCCGACGTTTTCGATGGTGCTATAGGCAAGAAGCCGCTTCAGGTCCTTTTCCATCAAGGCGTAAAGAATGCCGAGAACCGCCGTCAGGCCGCCCAGGAAAAGCACCACAACGCCCGACCACCATGCCGGCTCACCGAGCAGGTCGAAAATGACGCGTATGAAGCCGTAGATGGCGACCTTGGTCATGACGCCGCTCATCAGAGCCGAGACGTGGCTTGGCGCGGCCGGGTGAGCGAGTGGCAGCCATATGTGCAGCGGTATCAGGCCAGCCTTTGAGCCGGCGCCCAGCAGCATCAGAGCCAGGACGAAAGCAGCGACGAGCGGGGTGGAAGCGGCGGCACGCATCGCTTCGAACGTGTAGTTTCCGCTCGGGCCAGCCAGCAGTCCGAACGCAAGCAGCAGCGCGAGCGTGCCGAAGCTCGCCATCACGAGATAGATGTAGCCCGCTCTCGCATTGTCCTGCTCGCGATGGTGCGCCATGACGAGCGCCCAGGAAGCGAGCGACATGAATTCCCAGGAAAGCAGGAAAGTGAAGGCGTCGTCCGCCAGCACGACCAGATTCATCCCGGCGAGGAAGGTAGGGAAGAACGGCAGCACCCGATGCGGCGCAGACTCGTGCCTGCCGTAGCCGAGGCCGTAAAGACTGGCCATGGCGCCGCCGAAATCGACGACGACGAGGAAAAAGGTCGAGAGCGCGTCCAGACGGAAATGGGCGCCAATCCATGGTAGCCCAAGCGGCAGCGCGACAGTCGACGGGGTTACGGGATCATCGGCGATACGGCTCGCGAGAACCAGGAGCACGGCCGCCGATATGCCTAGCGTCAGGCTGTAGATCAGGCGTGTTCCCGAGCCCGATCCGTGGCTTGACGCAATCGCAAGCACCGCAGTTCCCAGGAGCGCAGCAACGCCCCACAGGAGGACCGCGGCCCCCGAAATCACGCCACGCTCCTCACAGGGAATTTGGCGTCCGCATCGACCCCGCCCAGAATTTTGGCGGGATCAAAATCTGCTTTCAGCCGCACGCCGCGCCCGCCGATTTGGCTGGAGGCGCCTTCAGCAATCAATTCGACGCCGGCGAGGTCAAGCGCCCCGATCAGCTTCACTAGGGAATCGACGTTGCCCCGGATAATCGACTCACTGGCTTCCATACGTTGAATTGTCGGCACCGAAAGGCCGGACAATTCGGCAAGCCTGCGCTGGTCGATGCCAAGGAGCGCCCTCGCGGCACGCAACTGTGGAGCAGTTATCACGGTCGCATCCCCTTTTCGATCAGCTTTGACATATTATCTCTAAGCGCTGCAGCATATATTAAAATGCGGTGCATTCAAATAATGATGCGTGACGCATCTGTCTCGAAGTTGTAGAAAACTGGGAGATACGAGTTGGGAGGCGCTGAGCCTCGCCGAATGGTTGCCCTGCAACTGCGAAGCTGAGCCCGCTGCAAAATGACGGGCGAACCCCTCGGCTCCGCATGAAGGGGCCAGCGAACGGAAAACCAGCCGAGCGGCGGATTTAGGAATTGGCTGTGATGACAAGGTCATGATCCGGGTTGCGAAATATCATACCGATTTCGGCAACATCGAAGTTCTGCGGGCCAAGGACTCCGGTTCGTTCATTTATCGCCAAGGTGGCTGCTATCAAAGCGAGTGCGATCCGAATGGCGTCAGCGTCGTGCCCTATATACACGCCATCTTTGGTCTCCTCGCACAAGCGCGAGTGTCCGATGTCCTGATCATCGGTTGTGGCGGTGGCAGCCTGGGCACGATGCTGGATAGGGTTGGTGTGCGTGTTACGATCGTCGACATCAATCCAAAGGCTTTCCAGATCGCCCGGAAGTACTTTGGGTTACCTCTTGGAGTTCACTGCCGCATCTCCGACGGGCGGGATTTTTTGCGCGCCGGCCGTCACCGCTACGACGCTATCGTTCTGGACGCATATTCCGGGCGGCGCATCCCAGATCACTTGTGCGCCGAGACATTCTTCGGCTTGGCGCAGACGCGTCTCAAGAATTCTTCCGGTATTCTGATCGGTAACGTTCATGCTCGTCACGACCTCGACATCATGCCGGATCGCGTTGCTGTAAAGCTCGCCAATATCTGGGCGGATGTGAGACTGCTCGATATCCGCGGCGCTCCGGATCGCAACGCACTCGTCATGGCAGGCAAGGTACGGAATCTCGTCCAGCCAGTGCTGCTGATACCGCCGTCAGTCGGAGCCGAGGAGATCGAACAGGAGCTTGGCCTCCTGGCGTTCAGGCCTTGGCATGTACTACGAGCTGCCTAAGGTGCGGCGCCACTGACAAAGCATGAGCCGAACGCCAAGTCATACGGGGTTCTCGATTGCTTCTCTCGCCAGCCAGTTGCGAAGGTGGCGCACTGCGGGCCGCTGCAACGCTTCGGAGGTGGCAACGGCATAATAGGCGAACCGTGTTGGCCATCAATCTTGTCGCCAGCCATCGCGAATGTGCCGCCAAATCCGGCATGTGGCAAAGCCCTGTCGCGCTACTACCAGAGCCGCTTCATGCGGATAGACACATCTTCCAGGACTGGCATGGAGGCCAGCACAAGGAGAATGGCGGCGAGAAACAATGTCGCCGCAAAGCCGATGTGTTTGAAACCCACAGCGCCGATGACGCCGCCGATAAAGAACAATGCTACGAGCGACGCAAGCAGTCTCAGCTTTCTCCGGTCTGCTTTCACGAACAGTCTGTCCGAGTCATTGCCTGAGATGTTCCAGTAAAGCAGCTTGCCGAGTTCGATGCCCATATCCGTCACCAGGCCGGTGACATGCGTCGTCCGGATTCTGGCTTCCGATAGCTTGGTGATGATGGCGTTCTGCAACCCCATGATGAAACAAAGCAGCATCACCGTTATTGGCACAAACAGCGCTTCATGACGCGCAAGATGGCCGCCGAGCAGACCGAAACAGATCAGCAGGATCGCTTCCAGGACAAGCGGGAATGCGTACTCGCCCTGTAGGCCCTGCCGCCTTCCCCAGTTGACCAGGACTGCCGAACAGGCCGCGCCTGTGACAAACGACAACAACGCCCCCAACCCGGAAAGCGCCAGTCCGACATCGCCGAGTGCCAAATGGTCCGCCATCGACGAAACGATGCCGGACATGTGGGACGTGTACTGCTGAACAGCCAGGAAGCCGCCAGCGTTGGCGGCTCCTGCGATGAACGTCAGGAAACGGGCGAGATGCCGGTCGGTTCTTTCGCTTCGTTCCTTTCCGGTCAACCGACGCAGATACAGGATCATGAGCGAACCTTGTCTTTCCATGCGGAAAAGCAGGACCGCAAGCTGATGTGCCGGGAAAGGCTCATTGAGTGTTTCTGGAGAAGGGAAGACAAAGGGGGCGGTGAATGCGTGGCGTCGACGCTGTGCTTTGCAGGGCCTAGTTTGGCTTGCCCGGCAGCGTGTCTGGATGGCGGAACCTGACACCACGGCCGCCATCGTCGCTGCGCACATGTTCGCTGAGAAGCTCGACGCCGGCGCGGTTCAGCGCGTTGATCACTTTCATCAAGCTATCGACAACGCCTCGCACATTGCCCTGGCTGGCTTCCATTCGTTGGATCGTCGGCAGCGAGATGCTCGCCATTTCCGCCAGGGTTTTCTGGTCGATGTTGAGAAGGGCGCGGGCAGCACGAAGCTGGGAAGCAGTGATCATTGGGTATCAGCGTCTGAATATGAGAAATGATATTCATCATGGTATCATTGACGTATGAAACATCAATACAAAGCGAAGAAATATTGGTCGGCCCTTGGCACGACGGGGCTCGGCAATTATCGTCTCCGCATGACTCAACGCTACGAACCTTTCCAGGAGCCGACCGGCACCTGGACCGTCAACGATGCTTGGACCGGACGGCCCGCCGAGATGGGCAGCCGAACCATCGTTGGAATGAACCAGCACGATGCCGAGGAACTCGCCGATCTCCTCAACGGATTGAATGCACAAAGGCAGGAAGCGAAATCATGAAGGTCAAAGACAGCAACGGCACTCCGCTGAGCGAAGGAGATTCCGTCACGCTCATTAAGGATCTCAAAGTCAAGGGGACGTCCGTCACCCTGAAACGCGGAACGCTGATCAAAAACATCCACCTCACGGGCAATGAAGATGAGGTCGAGGGTCGAGCCGAGAAGGTCAAGAACCTGGTTCTGCGGACAGAGTTTCTGAAAAAGGCGTAGGGAAGCGGATTTCCCCGCCGGCACACAACGTCCTATTCTCATCCTCATCCAACCCGGCCGCCGATACCCGCTACCTGCGGGTGATCGGTTTCTTCAAGATGCCATCCTCGGGTTCGATCACATCGAACGTGCCATGCAACGTGCCGGAGCTCTGCAGCGGGGCGAGCACGGTGAACTCACAGTTGGCGTCAGCGTGCCTTTTCATCCTATTGGCGCTGGAGTCTCGCGCGCTGATAAACAGCCCGGCAAAGCTATCGATCGCGTTGCCACCGACGTCGGAACCTTCCTCTCCGCCATCGAGGTTCCCATCAGAAAAAACTCCTCCCGCCAGCGGAAGGCCATGCTGGTGGTGATCCCCATGGCGCCGAACATCTTTGCTGATACCGGGCACATCGAGCGAGGCGCACTTGCGGGAGAACCTGGCCGCTGCTGATCTTTCGCTGCCGCGGGAGATGCTGTTGCGGATTGGCCAAGCGGTTCAGTAGGAGGTGAGCTAGGCGAAGTTGGTGAGAGTTTCTCATCACTCCACGGCGAAATGCGAGCTGTCGGCCCTGCAGTAACATCGGATGATCAACGTGAAGGTCGATCGCAAAACTCCGCCCGCTGACGATGGCCGCTTTCTAGCCATCCGTCCGTAAGGATGACCGTCCGGTTCCGGCCCCATTTCGGTCATTCACTAAGAGGGATTTCCGGGCGACCAGCGCCTACATCGTCTATATTTCCGAGCCGACGGATCATTCGCGTTCATTGTCTTTAGGTTCGCCAGACCATACGAGACGATAGGAAGGATATGGGTTGGCTAACCGTCCGCTAAACCATTGGTTTTCTTCAGGAACCTCACACCCTCCGGGCCTACCAAACGACTGCCTAAGCACCTGATTTTTATGTGTTTTTCAAATTTGGCCCAAGGCGTGGACTCGAACCCCCTGTTTTGACCAAGCAGTGATTGGTGTTTCGCCCGCTACACTGCGCTAAAGCCGGGGTACTTCCGCGGTTTGAATTGGACAATCCAATCAGGCAGTTGGGGCTGCTGAGAATGTGAATCAGGCGATCCTCAACTACTGATTCAAGTGAAGTGTGTGAAGTTTAGGGCGCTTCAAATCTGTTTTGAGAAGGTCCACGAGTGATCCTTCGAAAGCAAATAGCAACTTGCTGACATTGAGGAACTTCAAATCTCTGGGATGCTCTCCCTAAAAATCACCTGCAGCCGCGGCTGGTGGAGTTCGTAGGACAATCCCCGGACTGAGTGGGACAGAATGTTGAGCGCCTCTCTGGCTTCGACCCGCGGGTTCTGATCGATCACCGCATCCAGCGTGCCGTCGAGCAGCAGTTCCTTGGTGCCGTCCGTCACCTCATGGCCTAGGAACAGGGTGTTTTTCGCGCGGCCGCGCTCCTTGAGCGCGCGAGCGATGCCGGTGTTGCCGGCGCCGACATTGTAGATCGCGGCGAGGTCGGGATGGCGCTCGAGCAAAGCGCAGGCCTCCGAATAGGCCTTCTCGCGGTCGTCCAGCATTTCACGCATCTCGACGATCTCGAGATTGGGGGATTCCTCCGCGAGGATATGGCGGAACCCCATCTCGCGCTCCTCATGGCCGCGATAGGCGAGCGAGCCGGCGAACAGCGCGACCTTGCCCGGATGTCCGGCGCCCATGAAGCGATTGAGCAGATAGCCGGCGAGCCGCCCCGCGGCGCGGTTGTCGATGCCGATATAGGCGACGCGCGGCACATGCAGGATGTCCGAGGCGATGGTGACGACCTTGATGTCGCTCGCCGACAGCGAGCGGATCGCCTCGCGCACCGTCGGGTGGTCGAGCGCGATGACGCCGACGCCTTGCGTCTGGCCATGCAGGTCGTGCAGCAGGCGGGCGAGCCGGTCGGGGTTGAAGCCTTCGATCGTGGTCACGCGGACGTCGAGATCGGGACGCGCCGATGCCTGCGCCTCGATGTGCCGGTGCAGCAGCTTGATGAAGGAGTTGGTGCCGGCCGGCAGCGCGAAGTCGAGCCGGATCGTCTGGCCCGTCAAGGATCTTTGCGGAGTGGCGTTAGGGCTTTCCGCGATGTAGCCCAGGCGCTGCGCCATCTCGATGACGATCTCGCGCGTGCGGGCGCGCACGCCCGGGCGGTTGTTCAGCACACGGTCGACCGTGGCCGGTGAAACGCCGGCTTCCCGGGCTATGTCTGTCAGGGTTGACCGCAAGTTGACCACCTCATCGCAAGCATCAAAATCATTTCAGCCGCCAAGCCGTTCCAGAAAACCACTCAGCCGCTGCAGTGATTCTGATGTGAAATGATGTAACCGGCCTTGCCCTCTGCGCAAGCCGAGGCGTTACACAAGGCTGCGAAGGTCCGGCCAAGCCAGCTGGATCGAGGTGAAAACCCCTCAAATCCAAGCAATGGGTGTGAAGTGGCGGGTTCGGTGGACTGCATTCTCTCCCTCATTTGCGATCTTATGACGTGTTTTGAGTATTTATGATGTTGACAGGCTTCACGCACTGTCGTCAATATCCCTCACGTGGGCCATGGAGGAACAGGCCCCGAGGGAGGAATTCGATGTCTCAATTGATCCGCATCTCGCGGCGCCGCCTGCTGGCGTCTGGAGGAAAGGCGGCGGTGTTCGTCGCCGCGACTGGCATTGCACCGCAGTTCATTCGCCCCGGCCGCGCCTTCGCCGCGGACGCGCTGGCGCCCGGCATGATCGGCGGACCGACCGGCTTCGACGGTGCCGAGCGCTATCAGTATGGTCCCGATACGCCGGAAGGGCGCGCCGTCGAGGCGGCCAAGGCGCTCAAGGCGTCTGGCAAGGCGCCGGCTAAGATCGTGCTCGGACTGTCCGACGGCTCGATCGGCCAGCTGACGAAACCATTCCCAGCCGGCGCGCCGTCGATCAAGGACCTTTGGGAAAAGGAAACCGGCATCACGATCGAGATTGTCGGCCTGCCCAATGGCCAGGAATTCACCAAGACAATGCAGGACATCTCCACCAAGGGTGGGGCCTACGACATCTATTCGACCGAATGGAACCGCCTTGGCGATCTCGCCGAAACCGGCGGCATCGCCAAGCTCGACGACTTCGTCGCGCAGCACAAGCCGGAATGGGACGATCCCAAGACCGGTTACGTCAACGGCGCCAAGGGCGTGTCGCTGCTCAACCAGTATCGCGGCTCGACCTATGGCGTGTCGCTGGACGGCGACTTCCAGACCTGGGTCTACCGTACCGATCTGTTCGGCGACGCCGCCGAGCAGAAGGCGTTCAAGGACAAATACGGCTACGATCTGGCCCCGCCGAAGACCTGGAAGCAGCACGGCGACGTAGCGGCCTTCTTCCAGCGGCCGGACAAGGGCCTGTTCGGCTCGACCGACCTGCGCAACCAGGGCTGGGGCTACACCAACTGGTATCAGCGCTATGTCTCGATGGCGTCGCCCAACCAGTTCCTTTTCGGCGACGACGGCAAGCCGCTGATCAATTCCGAGCAGGGCGTCGCGGCCACCAAGGAATACGTGGAGTCGCTAGCCCATCACTCGCCGGATGCGATCTCGTGGGGTTGGCCGGAGCAATACGGCAATTTCGCTAAGGGCGGAGCGGCGATGACCTGCGCCTTCTCCAACCTGCCGAAATTCCTCGACAATGCCGGCAACAAGGATTCCGCCGTCACCGGCAAGATCGGCTCGATGCTGCCTCCAGGGCGCGAGATCGACGGCAAGCTGATTAGCCGCTCGGTTCTGTGGTTCTCGCTGACCGGCATGGTATCGTCGCAGTCGAAGAATCCGGAAGCTGCCTATCTCCTGCTGCAGTGGCTGGGCTCGGCGCGCATCTATGCGTGGATGAGCGCCAATCCCGGCGGCTATCTCGATCCGTTCCGGCTCTCGGACTTCTCCGATCCGCTGGTCCGCCAGACCTACCATGCCTACCATATGGACGTGGTGCGCGAGACGGTGGCGCGCACGGTGCCGACCATCAACTATCCCGGCGCAACGGCCTTCCACAACGCGCTCGACGAGAACCTGATGGCCTCGTTGACCAAAGCCAAGACGCCGGAGCAGGCGATGGCCGACACCGAGCGCGAGTGGAAGAAGATCGCGCGCCGCACCGGCGAGGAGAAATTGCTCGAAGCCATCAAGACCAACAAGGAGGCCTGGCCGACGGTTCTAGACCCGATCAGCTGATCCACCTCCCTGGATCAGGACCCGGAGGGGAGGGGCGCCAGCTCTTCCCCTCCGCCCTAACGCCACAAGCAAAGCAGCCAGATGAAGCGTTCCGTTCCCTTCGAGATTTTTCGTTACGCCGCGATCCTCGCGGCGATGGCGGTGACGGTGGTGCCGATCCTGTGGATGGTGTCGATGGCGTTCAAGCCGATCGGCGAATGGTCGGCGACCGGCGCCGAGCTGACATGGTGGCCGAAGCAGCCGACGCTCGCCAATTTCGAGTTCGTCTTCGGCCATTCCACCAACGACCTGATCGTCGCGCTCGACCACACGGCGCTGAAGCCGATCCTGTCGTCACTACTTTCGGCGGTGTTCGGGACGGCAATCGCCATGTCGGCGGGCACCGCCGCGGCCTACGGCCTGTCGCGCTTCGGCTCCGGCCAGAACCTGCCGCTGGCGCTGATCCAGCTCAGGCTGTTTCCGCCGATGGCGGTGATGATCCCAGTGATGATCATGTGGGCCTTCCTCAACCTCAACGACACATGGTGGGGGCTGGCGCTGATCTACGGCATCGTCACGCTGCCCTTCGCCTTCTGGCTGATGAAGACTTTTTTCGACGATATGCCACGCGAGATCGAAGAGGCGGCCCTCGTCGAGGGCTGCTCGCGGCTGCGCGTCTTCACCCGCATCACGCTGCCGATGATGCGGGCGCCGTTGGCGAGTGCAGCGCTCTTCGTCTTCATCCTCAACTGGTCGGATTATCTCATCGCGCTGCTGCTCACCACGCGTGAATGGGTGACGATCCCGGTTTACATGGCCTCGCTGTCCTCCTCGATGACCGGCCAGCTCTACGGCGCCAAGGCGGCGCTCGGCCTGATCGCGGCGATGCCGCCGGTAATCATGGGCATCGCCATCCAGCGCCATCTGGTGCGCGGGCTGACGTTCGGGGCGCTCAAGCAATGAGCGCGGCGATGGCGACGATTGCGGAGGGCGAGATGGACGCGCGGACAAAGCCCGCCACGCGGGACGAAGGCGCGCGGCTTGGCTTCCGGCTGACCCTGCCGGCGCAGATCCTGGTGCTGTTCATCTCGGCCTTCCCGCTGCTGATGCAGCTCTACATCAGCGTCACCGACTGGTCGCCACTCTCGGGCGTCGGTTGGTGGAACGCCTGGGAGATGTGGAACAGTTTTGCCAACTACACCGACCTCGCGGCCGACACCCGCTTCTGGAGCGCCCTACAGCGCACGGCGATCGTCATGCTGGTCTGCGTACCGGCGGAGTTCCTGCTCGGCCTGGCACTGGCGACGCTGTTCGCCGATGATTTTCCCGGCAAGCGCATCTTCTATTCGATCCTGCTGATGCCGATGATGGTGGTGCCGGCGGTGGCCGGCTACATGTTCTTCATGCTGTTCCAGTCGGGCGGGCCGGTGAACGACATCCTGTCTTCGCTTACCGGTTCGCCCGTTACTATCGCCTGGCTGTCGGACCCGACCCTGGCGCTGATCGCGGTGATGGTCGCCGATATCTGGCAGTGGACGCCGCTGATGTTCCTGATCCTGCTGGCCGGCCTGGTCGGCGTGCCGGAGGACCAGATCAAGGCCGCGACGCTGCTTGGCGCCAATCCCTGGCAGCGCTTCGTCACCATCGTGCTGCCGAAGATGAAGACGATCATCATCATCGCGCTGGCGATCCGGGTGATCGAGAACTTCAAGATCTTCGACACGCTCTACATCATGACCGGCGGCGGCCCCGGCGTCGCCACCGAAACGATCTCCGTCTACATCTACAAGGTCACCACGCAGGACCTGATCTGGGGCTATGTCGCGGCGATCGCGCTGGCCATCCTGATCGTGCTCTCCATCGTCGCCGTCTTCGCCATGAAGCGCATGGCGCGGGCGAGGGAGGTGGCGGCATGAGCGCGATCCATCTCCAGAACCTCACCAAGTCCTTCGGCGACTTCGCGGCGCTGAAGACGATGGACCTCGAGATCGCCGATGGCGAGTTCATGGCGCTGCTCGGGCCGTCGGGCTGCGGCAAGTCGACGACGATGAACATGATCGCCGGCATGGAAGAGCCGACCAGCGGAAAAATCCTGTTCGGCGAGCGCAACATGGCGGGCGTGCCTATGGGCCGGCGCGGCGTCGGCTTCGTCTTCCAGAACTATGCGATCTTCACCCATATGAGTGTGCGGCAGAACCTGGCCTACGGGCCAAGGATGCGCGGCGCGGCCAAGGCCGAGATCGACCGCCGCGTCGGCGCGATCGCCGAGATGCTGCAGCTTTCGCCGCTGCTCGACCGCAAGGCGGACCGGCTGTCGGTCAACATCCTGCAGCGCGTGGCGATCGGCCGCTCGGCGATCATGGAGCCGGCGATCTTCCTGCTCGATGAGCCGCTGTCCAATGTCGATGCGGCGTTCCGGGCGGTGATGCGCACCGAGCTGAAACAGCTGCAACGCCAGTTCAGGCAGACCATGGTCTATGTCACGCATGACCAGCTCGAAGCGATGACCATGGCCGACCGCATCGCGGTGATGGACCATGGCGTGCTGCAGCAGGTCGGCACGCCGCTCGAAGTCTACAACAACCCCGCCAATGTCTTCGTCGCCCGCTTCATCGGCGCGCCAGGCATGAACCTGCTGAAGGGCAGGCCATCGGAGAGCGATCGCGGACTGGTCGTGGATCTCGGACCGCTTGGCGTCACGCCGCCTTTGCCGGGTGAACTGGCTTCGGCTGTGAGAGCGGTGCGCGGTGACGTGCTCTACGGCTTCCGGCCGGAGCAGGTGGCCCTGGCCAAACGCGGGCTGGCGGTGCCGGTGAGCTTCGTCGAGCGGATCGGCGCGCGCACCATTGTCCATCTCGGCGACGGCGAGAGCGCGGTGAAGGCGGTGTTCGAGAACGATGTCGGGCTGTCGGTCGGGCAGACGGCAATCGTGGCGCCGCCGGCCTCGTCAGTGCGCGTCTTCGACGCCGCCTCCGGCCATGCAGTGAAGGCGGGCTGAGCCATGGCCGATATCGTTTTCCGCAATGTCACCAAGCGCTACGGCAAAACGCTCGCTGTCGACGATGCCTCTTTCACCGTCAACGACAACGAGTTTTTCTGCTTCTTCGGCCCGCCGTTATCAGGCAAGTCGACGATCCTGCGCCTGGTGCTCGGGCTGGAAGCGCCGGATCAAGGCGAGATACTGATCGGTGGCAAGCCGGTCAACAATATCTCGCCGGCCGACCGAAACGTCGCCATGGTGTTCCAGAACCTGGCGCTGTTCCCGCATATGAGCGCGCTCGACAATGTCCGCTTCCCGCTGGTCGAGCGCCGGATCGCCGAGCTCGATATCAAGAAACGTGTCGCGGACGTCGCGGCCAAGCTGCATATCGGCCACATCCTGCACAAGCCGCCGGCGCAGCTTTCCGGCGGCGAGCGGCAGCGTGTGGCGATCGCGCGCGCTTTGGTGCGCGACCCGGCCGCCTATCTGATGGACGATCCGATCTCGGCGCTCGATGCGCGGCTGCGCGAGGAGACGCGCGTCGAGCTGAAGCGCATCCAGCGCGACCTCGGCAAGACGCTGATCTATGTCACACATGACCAGGAAGAGGCGATGTCAGTCGCCGACCGCATCGCCATACTGGAGAGCGGGCGGATCCGGCAGGTCGGCGCGCCAGCCGAGATCTATGACCGTCCGGCCAGCGCCTATGTGGCGCGCATGCTGGGATCGCCGATCATGAACATCCTGCCGTCGGTGCGCGGCGCCGGCGGTGTCGAGGCCGCCGAAGGCGTAATCCGCATCGCCGATGCCAAGGCGCCGGCCGAGGCGATCGAGATCGGGCTCAGGCCCGAAGACATCAAGGTCCGGCCCTGGACGGAAAGTGAGAAGGCGGAAGGGGGCTCGGGCCGCCCGGCGCGGGTGTTCGAGGTCGAGCCGCTCGGGGGCTACACTGTGGTGACACTCGCTGCCGGGCAGGCGCGGCTGAGGGCACTGCTGCGCGGCCAGCCTGACATCAGGCCGGACGCCATGGTGGCGATATCCTGCGAGCCGGCCCGCGTGCATTATTTCGGTCAGGACGGAGGCGCGTTGTGACAGCGGCCGCGAAGAAAGAATTTCGGGAGGAAAACATGGCAGGCAAAGGCTTCGAGCCGGACGTCAAGGTTCGCACCAAGGAATACCGGATTGGCTGCGTCGGCGCCGGCATGATCATGGCCGAGTGCCATCTCGCCGCCTACAAGGAGGCTGGCTTTCCGGTGGTGGCAATCGCCTCGCGCACACCTGCGAATGCGCAAAAAGTTGCCACACGCTGGGGCATCCCGACTGTGCACGACACGCCGGAACAGCTGATCGAGGACCAACAAGTCGAGATCATCGATCTTGCGTTCCCGCCGGATCAACAGCCGGCGCTGATCCGCCATGCGCTGAAGCAGAAGCACATCAAGGCGATCCTGGCGCAGAAGCCCCTGGCGCTGTCGGTTGAGGAAGCCGTTAAGCTGCGCGATGAGGCGGCGAAGGCCGGCAAGATCCTCTCGGTCAACCAGAACATGCGCTACGACCAGTCGATGCGTGTCTTGAAGCAGATCATCGACAGCGGCGCGCTGGGCGAGATCGTCTTTGCTCAGATCGACATGCATGCGATCCCGCACTGGCAGACTTTCCTCGCGGACTACGACCGACTGACGCTTGCCAATATGAGCGTGCACCATCTCGATGTGCTGCGCTTCCTGTTCGGCGATCCCTCGGAGATCACCACGCTGACGCGCAAGGATCCGCGCACGACATTCGACCATTCCGACGGGATTACCGTGTCAACACTGCGCTTTCCCTCCGGCGTGCTCGCCGTGTCGCTGGAGGATGTTTGGTCCGGTCCGCGCCAGGAAGGCTACGAGGACGATCAGCACATCAACTGGCGCGTCGACGGCACCAAGGGTGTCGCCAAAGGAACGATCGGCTGGCCGAAGGGCGTTGCCTCGACCCTGACCTATGCCTCGACCGAGACGACCGGCGGCAAGTGGGTCAGCCCGAGCTGGGAGACGATGTGGTTCCCGCATGCTTTCATCGGCGTGATGGAACAATTGCAGCATGCGGTGAAGACCGGCACGCCGCCCGCGCTGTCGGTCGCCGACAACGTCAAGACGATGGCGCTGGTGGAAGCCGGCTACCGCTCGATGGCCGCGGGCCGCACGGTCAAGCTTTCCGAAATCTCAACCAATTGAATCGCTTACAGGGAGGAATTAACACTATGATGCAGGCAGGCATTTTCACGGGCTATTTCCCGTATGGCCTCGAAGAGACGGCCCAAAAAATCCGCGGGCTCGGTTTCAACACGGTGCAGCTCGACCTGCATTTCAAGGATGTCGACCTGTCGGCCGGGCAGATCACGAGGGATAAGGCGAGGACGGTGCGCGACACGTTCCGCGACCACAATCTGCCGGTCTGCTGCGTGTCGGGCTACACCAACATCATCCACCCCGATAAGGCGGAGCGGGACAAGCGCGTCGGCTATCTCAAGGAGATCATCCGCAACGCCCGCCATTTCGGCTCGCCTTACGTTATCTCGGAAACCGGCACCTACAACACCGAGTCCGACTGGGTGCATCACCCGAAGAACAAGACCGAGGAGGGGTTCGAGGAGTGCCGCAAAGTGATCGCCGACCTTGCCCAGACGGCTTACGACCATGGCGCGGTCTTCCTGCTCGAAACCTACGTCAACAATGTTGTCGGCTCGGTCGAGGAGACGGTCAAGATGTTCGCGCAGGTCGACCATCCCGGTCTCGGCCTGCTGATGGATCCGACCAACTATTTCGAGACCCACAACATCGACCGGATGGACCAGATCCTCAACCAGGTCTTCGACACGCTGACCGACAAGATCCGGATTGCGCACGCTAAGGACGTCAAGCGTTCGGGCGACGACAAGTCGGAGAAGCACGCCGATATCGGCGACGCCGATGCGATGGAAAGCCACACCTTCCGCGGTGTGGGCGAGATCGAGTTGCCGGCGCCGGGTCTCGGCTCGCTGAACTACGACCTCTATCTCAAGCGGCTCGCCGAGAAGCACCCGAACATCCCGGTGATCATCGAGCATCTGTCGGAAGACGACGTGCCGCGCGCCAAGAAGTTCCTCGACGGGAAGTTTCGCGCCAACGGGCTGTGAGATCGCGAGGCGCCGGCGGTTCCCGGCGGCGCCATCCGACATGAACAGAGTGGAGGAAACGAGATGTTGAAGTTTGGATTGAAGCTGGCGGCCGCGGCGACCGTGCTTGCCGGCGTTGCGTTTGGTTCGGCCGCGCAGGCGCAGGACGGCCAGAAGACCTTTTATCTCCTGTCGCATGGCGGACCTTCCGATGCCTTCTGGATCGACTGGAACGCCGGCGCGACCAAGGCCTGCGACCAGCTCAAGGTGACCTGCAAGATCTCCTTCAGCGGAGGTGACATGGCGGCGCAGAAGGAGGCCTTCAACTCGGCGCTCGCCGCCAAGCCCGACGGCATCGCCACCACCTCGGCGCAGCCCGGCCTGTGGACCGAGGAAGTGAAGGCGGCCAAGGCCGCCGGCATCCCGATCGTGTTCTTCAACACCGACGATCCGGCGACGGGACGCCAGGCCTATGTCGGCGCCGACCTCAAGGAAGCGGGCGCGATATGGGCGAAGTATCTCGTCGACCACAAGATGGTGAAGCAGGGCGACAAGGTGTTCCTGCCGGTCGAGGTCCCCGGCGCCAGCTACCAGCAACTCGAGACGGAAGGCATCGCCGGCGTCTTCGATCCGCTCGGCATCAAATATGACGTGGTCGATTGCGGCACCGATCCGGCCGGCATTATCGCCAAGATGACCGACTATATGGTCGCCAACAATCCGCCGGCGATCATCGCACTCGGCGATTCCGTGGCGGCCAGCGTCAAGCGGGTGTTCGACGGCGCCGGCATTCCGGCGGGAAAAATCCCGGTCGTCGGCTGGGGCAATTCGAAAGAGACGGCGCAAGCGGTCAAGGACGGCTTCGTCAACGCGGCGGCCTGGCAGTATCCGTCGGCGCAAGGCTTCATGCCCGTCGCGCTGCTCGGTCTCGCGGCCTCGGGTGAGCCGATCGGCTACGACATCCACACATTAGGCCTCTACGACGCCTCCAGCGTCGAACCGATCCTGAAAGTCTACGACAAGAAGTGAGGAAATCGGCGGCCGCCGCGTCAGTGGCGGGCGCTGTGTAAAGCAGCATGGTTCAGACCGTTATGGCAGTCACCGCGGAAGACGGCGCAGGAAGGGCGAAAAGCAGGTCGAGCCTGATGCGCTCGCCGCAATTCTCGTCCTTCGTCATCCTCGTCGTGCTTCTCGTGGTGTTCGGTATCGCCGACAGCAATTTCCTGTCGCCGCTCAACATCTCCAACATGATGGCGTTCCTGCCGGAACTCGGCATCATCGCGCTCGGCATGACGCTGCTTCTGACTGCGGGCGAATTCGACCTGTCGGTCGGCGCGGTGTTCGGGCTGGCGCCTGTGGTCGCCATGCTGCTGGTGCAGAATGCCGGGCTCGATATCGGCGTGGCGCTGCTCGCAGGATTGCTGCTTTGCATCGCGATCGGCGCGATCAATGGCGTTATCGTCACCAAGATCGGCATCTCGTCCTTCCTGGTCACGCTGTCGATGCTGTTAATCGTGCGCGGCGCCGCGCTCTACATCACACAGGGCTTTCCGTTGAAGTCGTGGGACCAGCCGGGCTTCTTCGTCACGCTGCTCGCCGGCAGCTTCAACATCGGTGCGTTCCGCTTCTACACCTCGCTCTGGTGGTTCATCGGGCTGTCGCTGCTCGCGGTCTACATCCTTCGCTACGCCAAGCTCGGCAACTGGATCAGCGCCATCGGTTCCAACCGCAACGCCGCGGTGGCGCGCGGCGTGCCGGCCGACGCGGTCAAGATCTGGCTATTCATCCTGACCTCGGTGCTGGCTGGGCTCGCCGGCATGATCAGCGCCTTTCGCATCTCGGCGGCCTCGCCGGTAGCGGGAACCGGCTACGAGCTCGAAGTGATCGCCATGGTCGTGGTTGGCGGCACGGCGCTGACCGGCGGGCGCGGCACAATCCTCGGCACCGTCGTCGGCGCGCTGATGCTGCGGGCGATCCGCAACGGCATCGTGCTGGTCGGCGTTCCTGGCCTCGCCTACAACATCTTCGTCGGCGTCATCATCCTCGCCATGCTCATCCTGCACGCTCTGCTGCAGAAAAACGCCGCAAGGAGCTGACGATGCAGGAAGTGCTCCGTCTGCAGAATCTGCAAAAATCCTTCGGTAGCGTGCGCGCGCTGAAGAAGGCCTCGCTGACGCTCAAGGAGGGCGAGGTGGTTGCGCTGCTCGGCGACAACGGCGCCGGCAAGTCGACGCTGATCAAGGCGATTTCGGGAGTCTTCCCGATCGATCGCGGCGACATCTATGTGCGCGGCGAGAAGGTCTCGATCCGCACGACGCGCGAGGCGATGGATCTCGGCATCGAGACCATCCACCAGGATACATCGCTGGCGCCCGACCTCAGCATCGCGCGCAACCTGTTCCTCGGCCGCGAGCCGGTCAATCTGAAATGGCTCGGGGTCTTCGCGCCGCTCGATCGCGCCAAGCTGCGCAATGCCGCTTCCGAACTGCTGAAACGTGTCGGCATCTCGAAGAAGCTCGACGCCGATGCGCTGGTCTCGACACTTTCCGGCGGCGAGCGTCAGTCGATCGCGATCTCGCGCGCCATGCAGTTCGCCGCCAAGGTGATCATCCTCGACGAGCCGACCAACAATCTCGGCGTCGAGGAGACGCATGGCGTGCTTCGTTTCGTCAAGGAGATGCGGGAAGCCGGACATTCGGTGCTCTTGATCACCCACAACATCCACCACGTCTTCGAGGTCGCCGACCGCATCATCGTCATGCGCCGCGGCGAGATCGTCGCCGAGCAGACGGTAGCCGACACAGACCTCCTGACGGTGGAAAGCCTGATAACCGGCGCCGACCTGTCGGCCCTGATGAAAAGGGCGCAGTGACGGCATGGTGAAGCTCTATGGACAGACGCTTTCGCGCCGGCAGGTCGCCGAACGCTCCGGCATGCTGTCGCAATTCGCCGGCGTGCGGCTGATGACGCTCGGCGACGGCGTCGAGCGCGGCATCCGCATGCTCGAATTCCGCACCGGCTCGGGCCTGCGCTTCACCGCGCTGGTCGACCGGGCGCTCGACATCGCCGATTTCGAGTATAAGGGCCAGGCGATCGGCTGGCATTCGCCGAGCGGTTTTCGCAACCCGGGCCTGCATGACTATGAGGGCGAGAACGGGTTTGCCTGGGGGCGGTCCTTTTCCGGCCTGCTGGTCACCTGCGGCCTCGATCATATCCTCGGCCGCAACGAGGTGCCGGCCGAGAACTACAATTATCCCGGACGCAAGACGGTGACGCATTCGCTGCATGGGCGGGTCGGCACCATCCCGGCGCGGCTCGCGGGTTATGGCGAAAGCTGGGACGGCGACCGTTGCGTTTTGTGGGCGGAAGGGATCGTCCAGCAGGCCAGCGTGTTCGGCGAGGACCTGCATCTCATCCGCCGCATCGAGGCCGATGTCGGCGGCAGCGAGATCCGGCTCTCGGACCGCGTGATCAATCACGGTTTTCATCGCACGCCGCATATGTATTTCTACCATGTCAATGTCGGGCATCCGCTGCTCGACGAAGGTTCGCGCTACCTGGCGCCGATCCGCGACGTGGTCTGGGCCGCGCATGAAGGCGAGCGCTACGAAGCGCAGAAGGTCGGCTACCGCAGCGTGCCTGAGCCACAGCTCGGCTTCAGCGAACAGGTCTGGCAGCACGAGCTTGGTGCCGACGCCAGGGGCGAGGTGCCGGTGGCGGTCGTCAACGACCGCCTTGGCATCGGCTTCGAGGTCGTCACCCGCAAGGACCAGCTGCCCTGTTGTTACGAGTGGCAGAATTTCCAGGCCGGCCAGTATGCGCTCGGCATCGAGCCTTCGACGCACCATGTGCTTGGCAATCTCGCGGCGCGCGAGCGCGGCGAGATGATCTGGCTGGAGCATGGCGAGGCGCGTGCCTACGATGCGGTGTTCCGGGTGCTCGACGGTGCAGGTGAGATTGCCGCGGCCGAAGACAGGATCGCGGCCATCGCCCGCCAGCCCGAGCAGGATTATCCTCAAGCCTCCGGCAATTTTCCAAGATTGGCGGGCAGGGCGTGAGCGCGACATCTATCCAAAGCGAGCCCTCCGGCCGGCGGACCGGATTGCCAGCGGTGCACGAGGATTGGAGATCAAAGTGACGACGATGGCAAACAAGCGCGACTACAGCCTTGTCGGCGAAAGCACGCGCCGGGCAATCGAGATCGGGCTCGCCTCGGCCGAGTGGTACCACACCGACGTGGTGCGCAAGACGATGAAGGAGTTGATGCAGCGCTCGGATGGGCCGGCTATCCGCGACACCATCATCTGGATCGCGGCAATCCTGGGCTCGGCCGCCGGCATCGTCTGGTTCTGGGGTACGTGGTGGGTGGTGCCGTTCCTGTTGGTCTATGGCGTGCTTTACGGCTCGTCGAGCGACTCGCGCTGGCACGAATGCGGCCACGGCACTGCTTTCCGCACGCGCTGGATGAACGACGTCGTCTACCACATCGCTTCCTTCATGCTGATGCGCAATCCGGTGCAGTGGCGCTGGAGCCACGCCCGCCACCATACCGACACCATCATTGTGGGTCGCGACGCCGAGATCGCGGTGATGCGGCCACCGGATCTCCTAAAGGCAGCTCTGGCCTTCACCGGCATTCTCGACTTCCGCTATTCGCTGCCGACGCTGGTGCGGCAGGCGTTCGGCAGATTGTCGGACGACGAGAAGAGCTATATTCCGGAGATGGAGCAGCGCAAAGCCGTGGCCTCGGCGCGCTGGCATATGATCGTGTACGTCGCGACCATCGCTGCCGCGATCGCGCTCAAATCGTGGATACCGCTGGTGCTGATCGGCCTGCCGCGGCTCTACGGCACCTGGCACATGGTGACGACGGGCCTCTTGCAGCATATCGGGCTCGCCGACAACGTCATCGACCATCGGCTGAACACGCGCACCGTCTACATGAACCCGATCAGCCGGTTCATCTACTGGAACATGAACTACCATGTCGAGCACCACATGTTCCCGATGGTTCCTTATCACGCGCTGCCGAAGCTGCATGAGTTGATCAAGCACGATTTGCCGGTGCCGAACCCGTCAATGTGGCATGCCTATCGCGAAGTTTGGCCGGTGCTCATCAGGCAGCTCAAATATGAGGATTTTTACCTCAAGCGCGAATTGCCGCCGACGGCCAAGCCCTATCGCGGCGAGTTCCACGATCTCGAAATCACGGCCGCGGCCGCCGAATAGGCGGTGCGGTGCAAGCTGGAGACAGACGATGGCGGAGTGGGTCGAAGCGTGCGCGGTCGACGACGTGGACGAGGAGGATGTGATCCGCTTCGACCATGGCGACTGCAGCTTCGCGATCTACCGCTCGCCGGACGACGAGTTCTTCGCCACCGACGGATTCTGCACGCATGAGAAAACGCATTTGGCCGATGGGCTGGTGATGGACGACATCATCGAATGCCCGAAGCACAATGGCCGCTTCAACTACAAGACCGGCCAGGCCAAGGGGGCGCCGGTCTGCGTGAACCTGAAGACCTATCCGGTCAAGGTTGACGCCGGCAAGGTGATGATCGAGATCGGCTGAGAGCCGCAGCTAACCAGACAAGGATTCAAGATGAGCCGAAAGAGACCGACCGTTGCCGATCTGCGCGCCATGAAGGGCAAACGGCAATTGACCATGCTGCGCGTGCTGACGCTGGACGAGGCGGAGGCCGCCGAGCAGGCCGGCATTGACATCGTCTCGGTGCCGCCAGAGCTGGTGCTCAATCCGCAATATCGCGATGCCGCGCCCAGCCTCTTCACCATGCCGGGCGACAATTTTTTCGAGATCGGCACGGCGGATGATTTTGTGCGCTGGTCGTTCCGGCTCTACAAGGCCGGCGCCGATGCCGTCTATTGCAGCGCCGGCTACGCCACGATCAAGCGCATGGCCGACGACGCCATTCCGGTCATTGGCCATGTCGGGTTGATCCCCTCGCGCGCCACCTGGACCGGCGGCTTCAAGGCGGTCGGCAAGACCGCGGACACCGCCATGCAGGTGTTCGAGGCGGTCAAGCAGTTGGAAGCCGCCGGCGCGATCGGGGCCGAGATCGAGGTGGTACCGGTGGAAGTGGCGAAGGCGATCTCGGAGCGCACGCCGCTGATCATGCTGTCGATGGGTGCTGGTGCCGGCTGCGATGCGCAATATCTGTTCGCCGAGGATATACTCGGCACCAATCGCGGTCACATGCCGCGCCATTCGAAAGTCTACCGCAACTTTGCCGCCGAATATGACCGGCTGCAGCAGGAGCGCATCGCGGCGTTTTCCGAATATGTCGCCGACGTCAACAGCGGCGCCTATCCGGAGGACAGGCATATCGTGCACATGGATCCGGACGAGTTTGCGCTGCTTATACAAAAAGTCGATCGCAATTAGCGACTCTTCCTTCTAACTGCAGACAGTCCGCTTCCGGCCCAAAGGCGACATCAGAACATCTGCTCTGCAAAGACCGCTTCTGGCGCCCTCTGCGACGTTCGTTGGCACCACAGGGTTGCAGGCTCGGCCCTGAAATCATTGAAGATTTTTTGGACTGGGCGCTACCAAAGGTTCATGTTTTTGTTGTGATTTCAACAGCTTATAGGTAGGTTGGTAGCGGGAGAGCGCTACCGCCTTTCCCCCCACTCGGAGAGCATGCGATATTTTCTACAGTGTCGGGCGTGATGGGCCTGTCTCGGTGCTGCAAAGACCGGTAGGGAGCGGGAGAGTCTGATCCGAAAGCTATCCACGACGCGAACGGCAGCTTTGCGCCGATCTAGGTCATTGAGGGCGCGCATGCCGTTTCCTGAAAGCTGACGTTCCCAGGGCCAGGCTGGTGGTCGCGGTTGCGCCAACTCCTGACATTTGCGTTGGTGCAGCGAAGGTCGTTTTCAGAGCTTCCGGGACATTACTCGTGTCGCACGGTAGGGCTGCACACGAATAGGTCTCACTCCGGCATGCCCGCAATCCGCATGTGATTGAGCCAGCGTTCGAGGCCTCCGGGGGCGGTATATACCTTCTCCCATTGCTTGCGTAATTTGTGGATGGATTCGCCCGGCGAGTCTTTGAGGGAAACCGCAAGCGCTTCCTTTGCCTCCCGCTCGTTTCCCAGACAAGCGTGGATCTCCGCAAGCGTTCGGTATGCTCCGTTCGGGATTCTGGACATTTTCAGCATCCACGCCAGCGCAGCCCCGCAATCGTTCTTTGCGTAGAGCGCCCAGCCCATCTGCCAGTTGAACCACTCAGGGTAGAAAGGATCGATGCCCATAGCCTGCTTGATCCGATCGATCGCTTCGTCTGTACGGCCAACCCAGACCAGCGGATCCGTACTGCTAACGAGGATCATCGAGTTGCTGGGATTCAGGGCGATCGCCTGATCGAACCGCGCAAGAGCCTGCTCGACCTCGCCGGCATCAGCATGCACGCGGGCGCGGGCCCACTGTGACTCGGGATCGTCCGGAGCGAGCAGGATGGCCTTGTCGGCGTATTCGGCGGCACGCTTCAACCCCTCGTCACCGTCCTCCTCGTGCCACCCGTAATCCGCGTCGATGCGATAGGAGTGGGCCAGCCCGATATAGCCGAACTGCGAGTTCGGATCCGCTTCGATCGCCTTGAGGCTATACTGCCGCAGCAACGCGGTCCCCGCGGCAGAGAAATCCTTGTCGATCTCGGCAAACCCCATCAGGTAATAGTGGAGCGCGCTGACCCGGGCAGCATCGCTCTGTGGCCAGGGTCGCTCGATCTTGTGCCAGACCCGTTCCGCAACGGTGCGGATGATTTCCTCCTGGACGACGAAAAGATCGCCGATCTCCCGGTTGTAGGTGTTGGCCCAGAGATGCGATCCGTCATGCGCATTCAGCAGTTGGGCCGTCACTTTCAGCCGATCTCCGATCTTCTGCTGGCTGCCTTCGAGCAGGTAGTCGACGCCGAGTTCATCGCCAATCTGCCTGGCGTCGGCCGGGTTGTCGCGGTACCTGAAGCTCGAGTTTCGGGCGATGACGGCATAAGTCTTGCTCCTCGCCAACTCGGTGATGATCCCTTCGGCAACGGCATCGCTGAGATATCCCTTGTCCGCACCAGTACTGAAGTCCTCGAAGGGAAGGACGGCAATCCTCGGCATGTCGCTCGAAGGAACCGGAGCGGATTGCCACATGTCCATGCGGTAGTACGCGCCGATCGCCGCGACGACGAAAACGATCGCTGCGAGAATGAAGCCGCGTCGAGGGAAGCGTGACTTGGCTCGTTCCGTACCGGCTGCGGCGTTTGGGTTCGTCGCCTCCGACCGATCGGCATTCAGCCGGTAGCCCCTCTTGGGGAAAGTTTCCACGATCGCGTGCGCGTCGTCGCCCAACGCGCGGCGAATGTCGGCAATGCATTGCGTAAGGCTGTCTTCGGTAACGAAGGTATCGGGCCAGACTGCCCGCATCAGCGCGTCCTTGGACACGATCTCGCCCGCTTGCGCCGCGAGTGTTGAGAGCACCTCTGCGGACTGGCTGCGAAGATCGATCGCTTTGCCTTCAGCGGTCCGGAGCTCTCTCCTTTTCGTCAGGAAGATAAAACCGCCGAACGTGATCGTTTCAGCAGATTTCGGGTCAATTTCAGGAGACTTTCGGGACATTTCACGCCCCTGACGCGCTTTGTCAGTCTAGCCAATTCGGCCGTCGCATCCAAGCGATTCCAGCAGCACCGGATTGGAAGGAGGACGACATGAAACCCATCAGGCTCATCATCTCTCTTGCCCTTCTTGTGACAGCGCAAGCGGCTGCAGCGGCGGATCCCGACATCCCGAGACTCTGTGGCCCCGGCCATGTCAATGAGGTTGCCTCAAGCGACGACGTCCGTCCCAACCCCCGCGGTTATTACGTCATCAGCCTCCGGGAGCAGGTCTATGAAGGCGATCCTCGCATCTTCCTGACCACGAACGAAAATTTCTATCTCTGCACCCGACCGGCCGCGACCCCCGATATGAGCTCCACAAAGGCGCTTTTGCTGATGCACGAACGCATCGTGAAGTACCTCTTCGTGCCAGTCATCCGGCGCGACACACGTAAGCCATCCTAAGCCGCCGACAACCATCGAGAGGAGGACTCACCCGCAAGTCGCGATCGGCCAACGCACGCCGTATCGGCATGCGTTCGTTCTCACTGGGCGCTCTTGGCCTGATGACGTCAGCCTCGAGAGGCGCCAGGCATAGTGGCCATTCAGTCGAAGGCCTGCAAACCATCCTCTGCGGACCTAGGCCCGACAGAGAGCGACTGACTGCAAAGGGTCAGGTCACGACTATGTTCCCGTTCAACCGAACGTCCGCATTTGAACAACCGCCGCCTGAACCTGCCAGTCCGCTGTCGGGTTGTGTGCGTCAAGTTCTGCAAAAAGGGGCGGCCATGTCGCTGGTCATGCGGCTTGGCGCAGAGCGAGCTTCTTGTGCTCGCGCAGGTCGTCCATGTTGATGTAGCGGTTGGCCTCCATC
>NZ_VFTC01000039.1 GCF_007003975.1 Mesorhizobium sp. WSM4306 | reverse complement strand
CTAGGTGGCGGCCGCTTCACCTGGACAGCGGCAATGGTGATCGAGTTTTTGCGCGGGGGGTGAGCTTGATCTCCCCCTTGTGGGGGAGATGTCCGGCAGGACAGAGGGGGGGCGCTGTCCCGCCGGCCTCTCAATGGAGCAAATGGCGCCCTCAGGCTTGTTCCCGCCTGGTGCAGAGCGAACAAGGTGGCGTTCTGTCACGCCCCCCTCTGCCCTGCCGGACATCTCCCCCACAAGGGGGGAGATTAGCACTTCACCCGAACTTCGGATCAAGGCTCCCCGACTTGTACCGCTTGGCCATCTCAGCCACCGGCAGCGGCTTGATCTTCTGCGCATTGCCGGCCGTGCCGAACTGCTCGAAACGCTCCTTGCAGAGCTTGCGCATCGCGGCCATGGCCGGCGTCAGATATTTGCGCGGATCGAACTCTGAGGGATTCTCGGTCAGCACCTTGCGGATGGCGCCGGTCAGCGCCATGCGGTTGTCGGTGTCGATGTTGATCTTGCGCACGCCGTGCTTGATGCCGCGCTGGATCTCCTCCACCGGCACGCCCCAGGTCGGCTTCATCTGGCCGCCATATTTGTTGATGATCTCCTGCAGGTCCTCCGGCACCGAGGACGAGCCGTGCATCACCAGATGCATGTTGGGCAGGCGGCGGTGGATTTCCTCGATGACGTTCATCGCCAGCACGGCGCCGTCCGGCTTGCGCGAGAATTTGTAGGCGCCGTGGCTGGTGCCCATGGCCACCGCCAGCGCATCGACATGGGTGTCCTTGACGAACTCGACCGCCTGCTCCGGATCGGTCAGCAGCTGGTCGTGGCTGATCGCGCCTTCGACGCCGTGGCCGTCTTCCTGCTCGCCGCCGCCGCTTTCCAGCGAGCCGAGCACGCCGATCTCGCCTTCGACCGAGACACCGCCCCAATGCGCCATGTCGACGACGCGCTTGGTGATGCCGGAGTTGTAGGCGTAGTCGGCCGGCGTCTTGCCGTCTTCCTTCAGCGAGCCGTCCATCATCACCGAGGTGAAGCCGTACTGGATCGCGGTGACGCAGGTGGCTTCGTTGTTGCCGTGGTCGAGATGCATGCAGACCGGGATGTCGGGGTGGATTTCGACCAGCGCGTCGATCAGCTTGGCCAGCACCACGTCATTGGCGTAGGCGCGCGCGCCGCGGCTTGCCTGCAGGATGACCGGCGACTTGGTCTCCTCGGCCGCCTCCATGATGGCAAGGCCCTGTTCCATATTGTTCATGTTGAAGGCGGGCACGCCGTAGCCATATTCGGCGGCGTGGTCGAGCAATTGTCTCAGTGTTATGCGAGCCACCCAATAGTCTCCCGTATCTGGTTTCAAGCGCAACGTCGCGGCCGGCCGGTTGCCGGCCCGATGCTTCTGGCCGGATTTCGCCAGAACCGCAACCGTCAGCGGCCATCGAGGCCGCAATTCTTGTTGCAGGGCTGAAATCCGGCCATTTTCATTGGATCACACCGCGATCAGCTCCCGCGCCGCCAGGATCTGCACGCAGGCGTTGGCCGCTTCCTTGCCCTTGACGGTGAAATGCTCGAAGAAGAAGCGGTGATGCTCGGCGCTGTCATGATAATTGTGCGGCGTCAGCACCGCCGACAGCACCGGGACGCCGGTCGCCAGCTGCACATTCATCATGCCGTCGAGCACCGCGCCGGCCACGAAATCATGGCGATAGATGCCGCCATTGACGACAAAGGCGGTACCGAGGATCGCGGCGTAGCGCCCCGTTTCGGCAAGCGTCTTGGCATGCAGCGGGATTTCGTAGGCGCCCGGAACGTCGAAGACATCGACGGCAAAGCGCCCGCCGCCGAGCATGCTGAGTTCCGCCTCGAAGGCCTGCACGCATTGGTCGACGATATCGGCATGCCAGCGCGCACGAATGACGGCGATGCGGGTTGTTCCATAGTCAGTGGGGGTATGCTGATTCATGGGTCCATCCTTCCGTTTCGAACCAGAATCAGGACGCACGACGCAAAAACCGGCCCGCGAGCGAGCCGTCCTTTACGATCGTTCTCTTCCATCCGGACTGTAACCGTCGGCTCCGGAATCACACCGGATCTGCTGACCTTTCCGATGCCGGAAAGCGCTCGCGGGCTCGGGCCGAAACCCTTACCGCCGGTGGGGACTTTCACCCCGCCCTGAGAACATTAACGGAAGGGATATGGAGGGGCGGGAAGGGGCTGTCAATTGGCGACTAGCTAATCTCCCCCCTTGAGGGGGAGATGGCCGGCAGGCGAGAGGGGGTGGTCTCGCGTGAAGCGCTAACCTCCTATCGTCGCTGTAAGGTCGAGCCCGGTCGAACCGACCCCCTCTGTCGCCTTCGGCGACATCTCCCCCTCAAGGGGGGAGATTACCCACGTTCCGGAAACATCGCCTTCAACCCCACGCGCGAGGCCTTGGCCACGCCGCGCTCGGTGATCAGCCCCGTCACCAGCCGCGCCGGCGTTACATCAAACGCCGGATTTGCCGCCGGCGTCGCTTCCGGCGACACGCGCACCTGCGCTATTTTTCCGTCCGCCGTCTTGCCCCAGACAAGCGAGACCTCGTCGCCCGAACGTTCCTCGATCGGAATCTCAGCCAACCCGTCACCCACCGTCCAGTCGATGGTGGGCGAGGGCAGGGCGACGTAGAAGGGAATGCCGTTGTCGGCGGCGGCGAGCGCCTTGAGATAGGTGCCGATCTTGTTGCAGACATCGCCATTGGCCGTGGTGCGGTCTGTGCCGACGATCACCATGTCGACCGCGCCATGCTGCATCAGGTGGCCACCGGCATTGTCGACGATCAGCGTGTGCGGCACGCCGTGGCCGGCCATCTCCCAGGCGGTCAGTTGGGCGCCCTGGTTGCGCGGCCGCGTCTCGTCGACATAGACGTGGATCGGAATGCCGGCCTCGGCAGCCAGATAGATCGGCGAGGTCGCGGTGCCATAGTCGACGGTCGCCAGCCAGCCGGCATTGCAATGGGTGAGGATGTTCACCGGCTCGCCCGGCCTCTTGCGCGCAGCGATCTCCTTTATGACTTTCAGGCCGTTCTCGCCGATTGCGCGGTTTAGCCCGACATCCTCGTCGGCGATCTCCGCGGCGCGCTTGTAGGCGGCCTCAGCGCGTTGCGCTGGTGCGATCGGCTTGAGAAAGCGGCGCATTTCGTCCAGCGCCCAGCGCAGATTGATCGCCGTCGGCCGCGTCTTGTGCAGCGTCTCCCACACCGCGTCGAGCGCTGCGTCCGACGGGTCGTCCGCCATCTGGATGGCAACGCCATAGGCGGCGGTGACGCCGATCAGCGGCGCGCCGCGCACCCACATGTCGCGGATGGCGGTGGCGATGCCGGCAACGGTGCCGATCTTTTCGACACGGAACTCATGCGGCAGCCAGCGCTGGTCGATGATCTCGACCGAGCGCTTGTCGTCGCTCAGCCAGATGGTGCGGTAATGGCGCTCGCCGACGTTCAAATCCTGCTCTCCCGTTCGATCAGCATGGCGAGATTGTTGACCTCGTCGATGCTGTGGATCTGGCGCCGGTTGACGGCGATATGGCGGCCGAACTTCAGCGCTTTGGCCTCGCAAGAGGCGCGCAGATCCTCGTCCTCGATGGTCTCGAAATCGGCATTGTGGGCGAGTCCGAGAATGCGCCGATGCACCTCGATGCCGGCAAAGCCGAGCAGGTCGGTCCAGATCTGGTGCAGCACATGGTCGAGCGCCTGCTCGGAGGCAAGAATGTCGCCCTGATCCTCGAACAGGCTCTTCTGGTAGAGCATGCCGGTGCGCTCGCGGCGCCATAGATGCGAGAACTCGGCGCGGAACACCGCCCATGTCTCTGCCGCCACCTCGAGCAGATAGGAGCGCATGGCGTCGCGCTTGCCGTTCTGTTCGTGGCCGCGCTGCGAGAAGAAGGACATCCAGAAGTTGGCGAGCAGCATGCCGACGTCAAAAGCCATCGGACCGTAGAAGGCGAATTCCGGATCGATCATCCTTGTGTCGGTGTCGGTGACCATGATCGAGCCCGAATGCAGGTCGCCATGCAGCAGCGTTTCGGCATTGGCCGCGAACAAATGCTTCAGCCGCTGCGCCTCGACCTTGAGGTCGCGGTCGGCGCGCAGCTCGGCGACCAGGCCGTCAAGTTGCGGCGAGGTGTGCCGGTTCAACTTGGCGTCGAAATAGGGGTCGGAAAACACCAGGTCCTCGGTGATGCCGCAGAGTTCGACATTGTCGGCGAACAGCGCCAGATCGGCCTTCCGGTCCTTGGTCGGCATTGAGAGATCCGAGCCGCGGAACAAGGTGCGGGCCATGAACAGGCCGATATCCCTGGCGATGTTCGGCAGCTGGCGGCCGTCGATCAGGGCGCGGCGCAGGATGATGTGCGGCGGCGCCAGATACTCCATGATGATCAGCGCCTGGGCCTCATCGAAATGGTAGATCGCCGGCACCGAGCCCGGCGCGCGCGCCTCCTGCCTTGTCAGCGCGTGATATTCGAAAAAGGAGCGTTTCAGCGGCAGCGGCCAGCTGTCGCCGACCAGGCGGACATAGGGCAGGGCCTGCTTGACGATTGCTCCACCCGAGGGGCCCTCGACGATGAAGACGAGGTTGAGGTTGCCATCGCCGACCTCGCGCACCTTCCAGGCGCTGGTGTCCTTGCCGATCTTGGCGCACAGCGCTTCGTTGGCGCCGAGCCGCGCCGCAAGCGTCTCGACCGACAGTGCTTCGAACGGCAATTTCCCAGTCATTTCTCATCCTCCCGCTTGCTCGCTCCGATCATAGTGGAGCGATGGCGGCCGGGCCAAGCTAGGAAGCTGTCTGGCAATTGTCAATCGAGTTGACAATTGATGACGTAGCCCATAGCGTCATCGTCAGGGAGGAACGAATGGGCAATGATGCCGTGTTCCGCGTGGACGGGCTGAGGAAGTCCTTCGGCCATATCGAGGTGCTTGGCGGCGTCTCGCTCGAATTGCATGCCGGTGAGATCACCGTGCTGATGGGCGCCAATGGCGCCGGCAAATCCACCCTCGTGAAAATCATCAGCGGCGTCTACGACCATGCCGGCGGCACCATGAGCCTCGCCGGTCATGACTTCGCGCCGAACACGCCGGCCGAAGCGATCCGCGCCGGCGTCGTCACCGTGCACCAGAATATCAATGACGGCGTTGTCGCCGATCTCGATGTCGCCACCAATCTGACGCTCGACCGGCTGAGCGGCAAAGGCGCGTCGCTGCTGTTCAAACCCGGCCGCGTGCGCCGCGAGGCGAGGGCGGTCGCCGACCGCATGGGGCTCGCCATCGACCTCAGGGCCCGCGTCAGCGATCTGTCGCTGGCCGACCGCCAAATGGTGGCGATCGCGCGCGCCATGGCGCACCAGCCGAAAGTGCTGATCCTCGACGAACCTACCTCGTCGCTCTCCAGCGCCGAGGCAGACAGGCTGTTTTCGCTGCTCGATCGGCTGCGCGAGCAGGGCGTCGCCATCCTCTACATCTCGCACCGCATGTCGGATATCAGGCGGCTGGCCGACCGCATCGTCTCGATGCGCGATGGCGTCATCTCCGGCGTCTTCGATACCAAGCCGCTCGACTATGAAGGCGCGGTCAACGCCATGCTCGGCCGCAAGATCCATCTCGACCGGATCGAAGCGAGGAATTCGGCCAAACCGATCCTGACCATCGAGGGCCTGCGCATCGCGCCGAGCGCCCGGCCGATCTCGCTGACGCTTGGCGATGGCGAGGTCGTTGCCGTCACCGGCCTCGTCGGCGTCGGCAAGACCGCACTGGCCGAGACGCTGTTTGGCCTGCGCAAGCCGCTCGCCGGCACGATGGCTTTGAACGGCAAGCCCTATGCGCCCGCGTCGACCGGCGAAGCCATCGCCGCCGGCGTGTTCCTCGTCGCCAAGGACCGTGGCGAAAACGGCATTGTCGGTGGCTTCAACATCCAGGAAAACATCAGCCTGCCCTTTCACAAGCGCATGTCGCGCTTTGCCGTTCTCAAGCGCGGCCTCGAGCGTGCCACGGCCCGCCGCCAGATCGAGGACCTCGGCATCGTCTGCCGTTCCGAGAAGGACGAAATGACCACGCTGTCGGGCGGCAACCAGCAGAAGGTGATGGTGGCGCGCTGGATGGCGCAGGACGCGAGACTGTTCATCCTCGACGAGCCGTTCCAGGGTGTCGATATCTCGGCCAGGCGCGACATCGCCGCCAAGCTGCGGGCAAGCGCCAATGGCCGCGCCACGCTGTTGTTTGTCACCGAGCTCGACGAGGCGTTGGAGACCGCCGACCGTATCCTGGTGATGTCGGAGCAGACCATCGTTGGTGAACACCGCAACGCCGATGTCGATCTCGATCGCCTGCTGGCCGAGGTCGCGGGCGGGCAGCTGCACAGCGCGGCCTGAGCAAAGAACTATAGGAATTGGAATGGAGCGCATGGGTTTGAGTTGGGTAAAGACGGCGGGCGCTGAATGACGTTGCGCGACTACGCCATCCGCTATGGGTTCATCGTGCTTTTGTTCGGCCTGATAGCGTATTTCGCCATCGCCGCCGACGGGTTCGTCTCGCCGCAAAGTGCTGTCTTCATCTTCCAGTCGGTCGCCATCACCGGCGTGCTGGCGCTCGGCGTTACCGCCACGCTTGTCGTCGGCGGCTTCGACCTGTCGATCGGGTCGGTCGCTACATCGGCCATGATGGCGGCGGCCTATGTCATGGTCGTGCTGGAGCAGAACGTCGTCGTCGCCGTCGTCGTCTGCCTGCTCATTGGCGCCATTGTCGGCCTGATCAATGGCTGGCTGATCGTCTATATGCGCGTGCCCGATCTCCTGGCGACGCTCGGCATGATGTTCCTGCTCGTCGGCCTGCAGCGCATCCCGACCGAAGGCCGCTCCATTGCCACCGGCATGACCATGCCCGATGGTTCGGTCGCCAACGGCAAATTTGCCGACGCCTTCCTGGCGCTTGGCCGCCACCGCTTCGACTTCTTCATTCCGAACCTCATCCCGGTCTCGGTGGTCGTGCTCATCGTGCTTGCCGTGCTGATCTGGTTCTTCCTCGAATACACGCGTTTCGGCCGCATGATGTATGCCGTCGGCTCCAATGAACGTGCCGCCGAACTCGCCGGTGCGCCTGTCAAGGCATACAAAATCTGGGCCTACGTCATTTCAGGAGTTTTTGCCTCGATCGGCGGTATTTTGCTCGCCGCACGGCTTGGACGCGGCGACATCGCCTCGGGTAATAATCTGCTGCTCGATGCGGTTGCCGCGGCGCTGATCGGCTACGCGGTGCTCGGCGCCGCCAAGCCGAATGCCTTCGGCACCGCCGTCGGCGCGCTGTTCGTTGGCATCCTGCTGCAAGGCCTGACGATGATGAACGCGCCTTACTACACGCAGGATTTTGTGAAGGGCGTGGTCCTGGTCGTCGCCCTTGTCTTCACCTTCGCCCTCTCGGGCAGGGGCAGAAGATAGTCTCGGCCGGAAAAGGTTTTTGGGTTCAACAAAGTGGAGGAAACAACGTGAACATCACAAGAAGACTTCTGGGGAAAGTCGCGCTCGGACTGGCCGGCGCAACGATGCTGATGCCGGGGGCATTTGCCGCCGACAAGCCGGCGCCGTTCGACAAGCCCGGCGTCAAGATCGCGCTGGTGCGCTATCTCTCGACCGGCGATTTCTTCCAGGCCTATCTCTCGGGCGTTGAGTCGCAGTCCAAGGCGCTCGGCATCGACCTGCGCGTGCTCGACAGCCGTCAGGATGCGGCGCTGCAGTCCGACATGGTCGACCAGGCCATCGCTCTTGGCGTGCAGGGCATCATCATCCAGCACGGCCTGACGGAATCGATGAAGGACGCCGCCCAGCGCGCGGTCGACGCCGGCATCAAGGTCGTGGCCTTCGACGTGAATGTCGAAAACCCCAAGATCCCGCAGGTCGAACAGTCGGACAAGGATCTCGCCCGCCTCGCGCTCGAACAGGCGGTCAAGGACGATGGCGAGAGCTGGAACGCCGGCTATGTCTATGTCGCCGGCATCGCGCCGCTCGACCGCCGCAACGAGACCTGGGTCGACGTGAAGAAGAAATACGCCGGGATCAAGGAAGTCGCGATGTTCGGCACGCTCGACAACCCGATCGCCAACTCCGTCGCCAACCAGGCGCGCTCGGTGCTGCAGGCGCATCCCGACATCAACGTGATGTTCGCCCCCTATGACGAATTCGCCAAGGGTGTGAAGATCGCCGTCGACGAGGCGGGGCTGAACAAGAAGATCAAGATCTACTCGGCCGACATTTCGACCTCGGATATCGCCGCCATGCGCGAAACCGACAGTGCTTGGGCAGCGACCGCCGCTACCAATCCGGCCGTCGTCGGCCAGGTCTCGGTGCGCGCGCTGGCACAGCTGCTCGCCGGTGAAGATCCCGGCCATAGCGTCATCGTGCCGCCGACGCTGATCACCCAGAAGGACCTGATCGACAAGGACATCAAGAACATGGAAGACCTGTCGGCCAAGCTGCCGCAATTCGCCCATGCCGATGTCGCCATGCCGGCCTGGATGCCCAACCCGAACGCGAAGTAGCGTTCGGCATTCTATGTCTGGTGGAATTGATACGAAGCCGCTTGCAGCAGAACGCTGCGGGCGGCTTTTCCATAGAGTTCACTCGTTGAACAGGTCGGAATGCGAACCTGTGCGGGCAAGCTGCAGTTCGTCGCCGACAACGCGGTAGATCAGCAGCCAGTCCGGTTCGATATGGGCGTCCCGAAAGCCTTTCCAGTCGCTTTCAGAGGATGGTCCTTATACGCCGACGGCAGGTCATGCCCGGCGATGAGCAGCCCTAACAGATCGCGCAACTTGCCAAGGTTCTTGCCGCGCTTTTCCATGCGCTTCACGTCCCGGCGAAATTGCCCGGAGTGAATGGGAACTGGCATACCTAAAGTCCAAGATCCTTGAACAACTCGTCAGCTGAGGAGAAGCGCTTGCCTTTGCCTTTTTCCAACTCGGCCATGGCCTTTCGCGTGGTTGCATTGGGCACTTTCACGGGAAAGGGAAATTCCTTGTCAGCGGCTACGCGCACCAGAAGCAGGCGAATGGCATCGGAGACGGACAATCCCATCGCCGCCAACGCCTCAGTCGCCTGATCTTTTGTCGCGGCATCTATCCGAGCGCGAACTACTGTATCAGTAGCCATGTCGTGACTCCTTTTATGGAGCCACAATGTAGCTACAAAGTTTGGCAATTTCAAGCGGGACTGCAGTTAAAGCTGGCCTTCATCATGTCCGCCCGGCGCGCGCCAGCCCGTGCGCCACCAGCCGGTCGATGACCTCCGGGTAGCTGACGCCACTTGCCGCCATCGCCTTGGCGTACATGCTGATGTCGGTGAAGCCGGGGATGGTGTTGAGCTCATTGATGACGAACGTCATGTCCGGCATCAGGAAAAAGTCGACGCGCGCCATCGCGTCGCAACCGACGGCTCGGAAAGCCTTTGCCGCCATGGCGCGCATGGCTGCCTCGACCTCCGGCGGCAGCTCGGCTGGCACCATCAATGCCGCGCCATTCTCGTCGATGTACTTGGCATTGTAGTTGTAGAAGCCGTGGCTTTCCGCCGGCACGATCTCGCCCGGCCGCGAGACGAAGAGTTCGCCCACCGGGTTCTCCAGCACGCTGTATTCGATCTCGCGGCCGCGAATGAATTCCTCGGCCAGAAGCTTGCGATCGTGCTGGAAGGCTTCCGCCAACGCCCGCTCGAATTCCTGGCTGCCATTGACCTTTGCGACGCCGACCGACGAGCCCTGCCGCGCCGGCTTGATGAACAGCGGCAGGCCAAGCTGGTCCTCCAGTATGGCGAGCGAAGGCGCTGCACCCTCCTCGATCGTCACCGAGCGCGCGACGGGCACGCCGGCCGCCTTCAGCAGCCGTTTGGCGATGTCCTTGTCGAGCGCCGTGGCGGAACCAAGGATGCCGCAGCCGGCGAGCGGCACGCGCGCCACCTCGGCCAGCCCTTGCGCAGCGCCGTCCTCGCCATGCAGGCCGTGCAGCACTGGAAACAATATATCGATGGCGGGCAGGTCGTGAGGCGCGCCCTTGGCGGGAATCGCCAGCATCTGTCCATGTCCGCCCGGCACCAGGCAGACCTGCGTGCCGTCAGACGGCGTCGCCAGCACGCCGTCCTTGAAGCGGCTCAGCAGCCATTGTCCTTCGCGCGTGACGAAGATCGGAACGGCGTCGTATTTCGCCGGATCCAGCGCGGCCATGACATTGGTTGCCGAAAGCAGCGAAACCTCATGCTCGGCGGAGCGCCCGCCAAACAGCACGCCGATACGTAGTCTTTTCGCTGCCATCGATTACTCCACCAAGGATTAGTTGGGGGGCTTGCATGCGAAACACCAGGCGCCCCCAGAACTGGTCGAGCAATAAGCGAAGGATTGGAGTGGGATTTTGACCGGTTCGAGCAGTTTTTCAGCACGACGTGCGAAAGCGGTTTTCCGCCTGGAGTCCGTCAAGACCGGAGCGGCTCGCCGTTGGTGAAACGATGAACCGCTCCAGGACTATGTTCAGCGCAGCGCCGCCGCGATGTTGCCGCCGTCGACGGTGGTCACATCGGCGGTGGTGCGCTCGGCCAGCGCCTGGTGCAGGAAGGCCTGCGCCACATCATCGGCCGTCACTTCCTGTCCGAGCAGATTGCCGGACATGTATTCCTTCTCCGACACGCCGCGCGCGCCGGAGCGGTTGGCGATCATGGCGTCGGTCAGCAGGCCGGAGCGGATGCGGTCGGCGTTCACCGCATTCGAACGGATGCCATAGGCGCCGTAGTCCAGCGCATATTGCCGCGACAGGAACAGCGTCGCCGCTTTCGGGATGCCGTAGGCGCCGAATTTCGGGCCTGGATTGATCGCCTGCTTGGAGGTGTTGAACAAAAGCACGCCGCCCGTGCCTTGTTCCAGCATGATGCGCACCGCATTCTGCGCCGCCGACTGGTGGGCGAAGAAGTTGAGCTCGAAACTCTTGCGCAGCAGTGCATCGTCGAGTTCGCCGATGCGGCCTTCCCAGGCTGCGCCCGCATTGGAGACCAGGACATCGACGCCGCCATAGACGGCGACCGCCTTGTCGAAGGCCGCACGCATCTGCGCGGGGTCGGTGATGTCGGCGCCGACGCCGATCGAATTGTTGCCGGCCGCCTTGGCAGCTTCTGCTGCCTTTGCCGCGTCGAGATCGACGACGACCGCATGCGCGCCGTTGGCGGCAAAAAGCTTGGCCGTCGCTGCGCCAATCGCGCCGGCGCCGCCGGTGATCAGCACCACCTGGCCGGTCAGCGGCTTCGGCTTGTTCGAGGCAAGCTTGGCTTGTTCCAGCGACCAGTATTCGAGCGGGAAGAGGTCGGCCTTGGACAGCGGATGGAAGCTGCCTACGGTCTCGGCGCCGCGCACCGCCTCGATCCACATCTCGCCGACATCGGACGCGATCTTCGCATCCTTCAGCGTGCGGCCATGGCCGAACATGCCGAGGCCCGGCACCAGGGTCAGCCGCGGCATCGGGTCGAGCATGGTGCGCTTGACGTCGTCCAGCGCATCGTTGGTTTCGAAATAGGCGCGATAGTCACTGGCGAAGGCGTCGACATGGCTTTTGATGACGGCCTTGTAGTCGCCGGCCTTGTCGGCGTCCGGCGCCGGCACCGCCATCGGCCCGGTCTTGATGCGGATCGACAGATCGGGGGTCGACACACCGCGCGCGGCATAGTCTGCAATGCCGGCCGAGTTGATGAAATCGACGATCGCGTCCGAGGTGCGGAAATCGCTGATCATGCGATCGAAGCGGCCTTCGCCACGCGACACCGCCACCGCGCCGCGCAGCGTCGGTGCGATGGCAGCCGGCGTTGCGAGCTTTGCCGGCAGCGCTGCCTTGGCAGGCTGCGGCTTGCCGTTCTTCGCCACATAATCCACGGCGACGTTCACATAATGGATCATCCGGTCGTAGGCCTGCCTGGCATCGTCGCCGAAGGTGAAGATGCCGTGCTTGTCGAGGATCAGGCCTTCGACACCGGGGTCGGCGTCGTAAACGTCGGCCGCCACCTTGGCCAGGTCAAAGCCTGGCTTGATGTAGGGCACGTAACCCATTCTGTCGCCGAACACCGTCTTGATCAGCGCCTTGCTGTCTTCCTGGTCGACGATGGCGAGGATCGCGGTCGAATGGGTGTGGTCGACGAATTTGTGTGGCAGGAAGGCGTGCAGCAGCGTCTCGACCGAAGGGTTGGGCGAGGCGGGATCGATCAGGTTAGCCCGCTGCAGCGCCACCATGTCCTCGTCGGCGAGGCTGTCCAGCGCGCGCGCCTTCAAGAGCGCGCCCATCTTCACCGCCGGCAGGCCTTGCGGCTCGATGACGCCCATGTCCCAGCCGCTGCCCTTGACGCACAGCACATCCCACTCGTCGCCGACGAGGTCGGTCGCCTTGGTCTTGCAGGAGGTGTTACCGCCGCCATGCAGCACCAGCCGCGGCTCGCCGCCGAGCAGCCGGGTCGTGTAGACGCGCAGCGCGAGGTCGCGGGCAACGCCCTTTTTCGCATAGTCGGCAACGAGCTTTTCCGCCTCGCCATCATTCCAAAGGTTCTTCATGTCGCTATGTCCGCTTTGCTGTCTTTGATGTTGCTGTGAACAGGAATGCCGCGACGCCTTAATGACAATGCGCCGGCTGCAGGGATTTCGTTTGTCAGGAAGCCTTTTTTGCCCCCGCACTGGCTCCGGCATGGTCGAGCAGCCGGCGCGCCATGCTGGCGCCCACGACCAGATGCGTGCACAGACCGCCTGCGAGTGCCGCCAGCAGCGGCTGGAACTTGCTGTCTTCCTGCACCACCATAAGGCGTTTTTCGATCTGGCGTAGCGACGCGAGCGAGGCCGAGATGACGCGGCGGTTGTAGCTGCAGTCGAGCGCCTTGCCGGCGGCGTCGATGATCTGGCCGGCGATGACGCCGGCCGCACCCGCCTCACGCAACACCCCCATCTCGCCGGGGCTCAGCGCGCCGCATTTGACGACGTGGCTGTCGGCGTCGACGGTGCCGACCGAATAGAGCGCCAGATCGCAATTGCCGATATCGGCCAATTGCTCGCGGATCACCGGCTCGGCCCGCAGCCCATGCGCCAGCAATTCCGTCGTCAGCACCAGCGGCGCGTAGAAATTCAGGCCCTTGGCGTTGAGTCGGCGGGCGATCTCCATCGTGCACTGGTCTGGCCGGTAGGAATAGGGCGCGCCGAGATTGCCGCAGAGCTGCACCACAGTGACATCCTGCAGGTCGGCATAGGACATGATGTCGGCGATGGTGTAGACGGTGCGGCCCCAGGCGACGCCGATGCGGTCGCCCTTCTTGACCAGTTCGAGAAAGACGCTCGCCGCCAGCACCGCAATGTCTGTCGATGGATCGAGGACATAGTCGTTCTCTGGCGCGATCCAGACGGCGTCGAGTTCGAGTGCGTCCTCAAGCTGGCGGGCGAGTACGTCGTCGGTGAACAGCTGCGTCGAGGTCGAAATGTTGACGATGCCGGTCTCGCGCGCCTTGCGCAGATACATGGCGACCGAGGCGCGGGAAATGTTAAGCTGGCTTGCGACCTGGTCCTGGCGCAGGCCATGGGCATAATAGAGCCATGCGGCCTTGTGGATAAGCTGTTCTGCCGGTCGGATCGCCATGCCGTCTCCTCGGCTGACATTATTCACGGCTCTCGACAAAAGTCAAACTGGCATGGGTACACGATGCCTTCTTGCCCGTCGAATCTGGATAATCATTGCGCCAAATGTGCCCAGTCGGGAATCGCTGATGGTGACGTGGCCGGAACGTGTGGTTAGAAGTTCTCAACAAAAGAAAATTCGGGGAGAACGGGATGGGCAATCCCTACGATCAGGATCTCGGCAAGAGCGCCGCCAACCACCAGCCGCTGACGCCGCTCACCTATCTGGAGCGCGCGGCAAGGACCTATCCCGACCATGTCGCCATCATCCATGGCGGCCAGCGCATCACCTATCGCGACTTCTGGCGGCGCTCGCTGAAGCTCGCCTCGGCGCTGTCGAAGCACGGCATCGGCAAGGGCGATACAGTAACCGTCATGCTGTCCAACACGCCGCCGATGCTGGAGGCGCATTTCGGCGTGCCGATGACCAAGGCGGTGCTGCATTCGCTCAACACCCGCCTCGACGCCGCCGTCATCGCCTTCCAACTCGACCATGCCGAGACCAAAGTGCTGATCGTCGACCGCGAATTTGCCGCCGTCGTCAAACAGGCGCTGGCGCTGGCAAAGGTCAAGCCGCTGGCCATCGACTATGACGATCCCGACTATGCCGCCGACGCATCCTATCCAAAGGGCGAGCGCATCGGCTCGATCGACTATGAGGATTTCGTCGCCGGCGGCGACGAGAACTATGCCTGGTCGATGCCTGACGACGAATGGGACGCGATCTCGCTCAACTACACGTCAGGCACGACAGGCAATCCGAAGGGCGTTGTCTACCACCATCGCGGCGCTGCCCTGATGGCCTACACCAACACCATCCATGCCGGCATGGCCAAGCACGCCGTCTATCTCTGGACGCTGCCGATGTTCCACTGCAATGGCTGGTGTTTTCCGTGGACGCTCGCCGTCCAGGCCGGCACCCATGTCTGCCTGCGCTGGGTGCGGCCGAAGCCGATCTACGATGCCATCGCCGATCACGGCGTCACTCATCTCTGCGGCGCGCCGGTCGTCATGTCGGTGTTGATCAACGCCAGGGATGAGGACAAGCGCCACTTCCCGCAGACCGTCACCTTCAACACGGCGGCCGCGCCGCCGCCGGAAGCCGTGCTGTCGGGCATGGCCGATGCCGGCTTTGCCGTCACCCATCTCTATGGCCTGACCGAGACCTATGGCCCGGCGGTCGTCAACGAATGGCATGGCGCGTGGGACGACCTCGACAAGGGATCGAAGGCGCAGAAGAAAGCCAGGCAAGGCGTGCGCTATGCCGCACTTGAAGGCCTGACGGTGATGGATCCGGAAACGATGCAAGAGACGCCGGCCGACGGCGAGACCATCGGCGAGGTCATGTTCCGCGGCAACATCGTCATGAAGGGCTATCTCAAGAACAGGAAGGCGACCGACGAGGCTTTCGCCGGCGGCTGGTTCCATTCCGGCGACCTCGGCGTCATGCATCCCGACGGCTACATCCAGCTCAAGGACCGCTCCAAGGACATCATCATCTCCGGTGGCGAGAACATATCGTCGATCGAGGTCGAGGACGCGCTCTACAAGCACCCGTCTGTAGCGTCCTGCGGTGTCGTCGCCAGGGCCGACGACAAATGGGGCGAGGTGCCAGTCGCCTATGTCGAACTGAAGCCTGGCAAGGCGGCGAGCGAGGCCGAGATCATCGAGCACTGCCGCGCTTTGCTTGCCCGTTTCAAGGTGCCGAAGGCGGTGGTGTTTGCGGAGATCCCGAAGACATCGACGGGGAAGATCCAGAAGTTCCGGCTGCGCGAGATGGCGAAGGGGGCTTAGGTCGCGAGGCACTTCGCCACAGCTTCGACAATTTGCCGCGGGCCTCCGCGACTTCGTCATCCTGGGTGGAGCAGTCGCGAAGCGACGTCGCGGAAACCCTAGGATCCATGCCGTGACCTTGCGGCCGTGTTCCGGCGGGCGAGAATGGCTGCTGCGGATGGCGACTTGGTGTGGCCAGCGTAAGCTATTGATCCGTAGCACTTTTTGACCGACGTCCCGGCATGGATCCTAGGGTCTGCGCTGCGTCGCTACGCTCCTTGCTTCGCCCTAAGATGACGAATTCATAAGGCGGCCGCCAATCATCGCCCGAGGCAGCACGCTCCGCCCACTGTCACCATCTGTCACCAATTATACGCGTACGTCGAATCCGCATTGACACCTCCCTCTTTTCAATTTACGACTGACGAAAATTGAAATTCGTCACTCGTTAATTGACAGAGAGCTAATGTCCGAAGCCGCCAGCATTATGGTCGACGCCGCCCGCCAGGAGAATGTCACGCGCATTCTCGACTGCGCCGAGCGCTTGTTCCGCCACTATGGGTACGGCAAGACCAATGTTGCCGATATCGCCCGCGAACTCGGCATGTCGCCGGCCAACATCTACCGTTTTTTCGCCTCCAAGGTCGAAATCCACCAGGCTGTCTGCGGCCGGATGCTCCTCGCCAGCTACAATATGGCCTACGCGATCTGCCACCTGCCGATCAGCGCCGAGGAACGGCTGCGTCGCTATGTGCATGCGCAGTACAAGATGACACTGGAAGTCATGCTCGACGACCAGAAGGTCCACGAGATGGTCATCGTCGCGCTCGAGCGCGACTGGGGCGTCATCGACAAGCATGTCGACAGCATTCACGACCTGTTTGCCGAGGTGATCCGTCAAGGCATCGAGGCCGGCGAGTTCCGGGAACAGGATCCGGTCATCGCATCGCGCTGCTTCGGCGCCGCCACCGTCATTCTGTGCCACCCGCAAATGGTGGCGCAGTGCCTTGCCAAGACCAATCGGGCGATGCCCGACGACCTCATCGATTACGCCATCAAAGCCCTGAAATAACCGCCGCCTGCCGGGCGCCGGTGTCGACCATTCATCTCCAGTCGGGAGTACAAAAGTGTCTTTGTCCAGTTCCATCCTACGCAAGCTGCCGGCCGCCGGCCTGATCGTCGCCACGCTCGGGCTCGCCGCCTGCAGCCAGGAAAAGGCCGAAGTCCAGGACATCATTCGTCCGGTCAAGGTGGTCGAGATCGGCCAGGCGCAAAACAGCCGCGAACTCGCCTATTCCGGTTCGGTGCGCGCCCGTACCGAAATGAATCTCGGCTTTCGCATCTCGGGCAAGGTGACCCAGCGCCTTGTCGATATCGGCCAGCATGTGACATCGGGCGATGTGCTCGCCCGTATCGATTCCACCGACTACGAGCTTTCGGTCAAGAGCGCCAAGGCTAGCCTCGATGCCGCCGAGCGCCAGGTCGAGACGGTCGATCTGTCCCGCAAGCGCGCCGAGCAGCTTTTTGCCAAGAACTTCACCTCGAAGTCGCAGCTCGAGCAGGCGACGCTGAGCTACAACCAGGCCATGGCGACGCGCGATGCCGCCCGTTCGACCCTTTCACAAGCGCAGAACCAGGTCGTGTATACCGATCTCAAGGCGAGCGAGAATGGCATCGTGACTGCAGTCTCTGCCGATGTCGGCCAGGTGGTCGGCGCCGGAACGCCGGTCATGACAGTTGCTGTCGACGGCGAAAAGGAAGTCTTGATCGCGGTTCCCGAAATGGACATCGCCGCCTTCAAGCCAGGCAAGGATGTCACGGCCAGCTTCTGGTCCGACGATGCGCTGAAGCTCTCCGGCAAGGTTCGCGAAGTGGCCGGCAGCGCCGACCAGCAGTCGCGCACCTTTGCCGTTCGTGTCTCGCTGCCCGACGATCCGCGCGTGCTGCTCGGCATGACCGCCAACATCGAGGCTTCGGTGGCCAAGAAGCAGGAGATGGTGTCGATCCCGCTCAGCGCGCTGGCGGAAAAGGATGGTCGCAAGATTGTCTGGACCGTCGATCGCGCCGGCGAAACGGTGCACGAGCGCTCGGTCAAGGTAGCGGAGTTTACCGCCGACGGCGTCAGTGTCGCCGACGGGCTCAAGCCGGGTGATGTCGTCGTTGCCGCCGGCACTCAATTCATGACCGAGAATCTCAAGGTCAAGCTGACCGGCGATGCGGTGCAGGCCGCATCCGCGGAAGGCGACGCCGCAAAGGCCCTGCGCTGAAGGCAGGCGCATGAAGCCGGCTTGATCGTCGCTTCGGCGAAAAGGCTGGTGAAGCATTCAAGGTTTCCGGGCGGCGAGTGCCCGATGGTCGAGACGCCAAGGTCGAGTTCCCCCGCATCGATCCACGCGTCCCACCGCGATGAGAGTCTCTCCCGCTCGGAAAGCCTCGCCGCCCGGAAGCCAGCATCGGAATTCCCTGAAGCCGCATGCCAACGGTATGCGCTCACGATCAACGAATTGGACTGACGCCGATGACCACCACCAACGACAGCAGTGAAAAGCGGCCTTTCAATCTTTCGCGCTGGGCCATCGGCCATCCCTCCATCGCGCGCTTCCTGTTCGGCCTGATCATCATTGCCGGCGGGCTCGGCCTGATGCGCATGGGCCAGAAGGAAGACCCCGATTTCACCTTCCGCGTCATGGTCGTCCAGGCGATCTGGCCGGGCTCCTCGATCCAGGAGATGGAGGATCAGGTCGTCAACAAGATCGAGCGCAAGCTGCAGGAAACGCCGCATCTCGATTTCGTCCGCTCCTACACCCGCGCCGGCAGCGCCATCATCACCGTCCAGATCAAGGGCGACACCAATGCCGAGGAGGTGAAGGACGCCTTCTACCAGGTGCGCAAGAAGGTCGGCGACATCTCAGGCGACCTGCCGCAAGGCCTGCTCGGGCCCTATTTCAACGACGAGTTCGGCGACACTTTCATCACGCTGCATTCGATCAGCGGCGACGGCTACTCCTATCCCGAGCTGAAGAAGTTCGCCATCCAGGCGCGCGACATGCTGCTGACGACGCCGGGCGTCGAGAAGGCCGTCATCATCGGCGACCAGCCGGAGAAGATCTATATCGACATTTCGTCCAAGGCGCTGGCCGAACGCGGGCTGACGCTGACCGACCTGCAGAGCGCCATCAAGGGTCAGAACAATGTCGATCCGGCGGGTTCCGTCGACACCGGCCTGCGCTCGGTGCGCATCTCGGTCGAAGGCGACGTCACCAAGGCAGCAGACATCAGGGAACTGCGGCTGCGCGCCGGCGGTCAGGTGACGCGTCTCGGCGACATCGCCACCGTGTCCTCCGGCCTCGAGGATCCCTATCAGCGCAAATACCGCTTCAACGGCCACGAAAGCGTCCAGGTCGGCGTCGTCATGGCCAAGGGCTTCAACGTCACCGATGTCGGCAAGGACGTGGAGGCGACATACAAGCGCTTCGAAGAGGCGCTGCCTTACGGCGTTTCGGTCGACCAGATCTCCGACCAGCCGGAAGTCGTGCGCGATGCGGTGAAGGAGTTCATGGAGGCGCTCGGCGAAGCGCTGCTGATCGTGCTTGCGGTCTCGCTGCTGTCGATCGGCTGGCGCTCCGGCCTGGTCATCGCCATCGCCATTCCGCTGGTGCTGGCAGCGACCTTCGCCATCATGTACGAGCTCGGCATCGATCTGCAGCGCATTTCGCTCGGCGCGCTGATCATTGCGCTGGGTCTCCTCGTCGACGACGCCATGATCGTCGTCGAGATGATGGAGCGCAAGCTGGAGGAGGGGCTGGTCAAGATCGAGGCGGCGAGCTTCGCCTATTCCTCGACCGCCTTCCCGATGCTGACCGGCACGCTGATCACCACCGCCGGCTTCATCCCGGTCGGCTTCGCCGCCTCGACCGCCGGCGAATATGTGCGCACGCTGTTCTATGTCGTCGGCATCGCGCTGGTCGTGTCCTGGTTCGTCGCTGTCTATTTCACGCCGTGGCTCGGCTACATGATCCTCAAGCAGAGGAAGCATGCCGGCAATCATCACGATGCCTTCGACACCAGCTTCTACCGGCGGCTGCGCGCCACGGTCGGCTGGGCGGTGCGCCATCGCATCATCGTTCTGGTGATGACGCTGGTCACCTTCGCCACCAGCCTGTGGGCGTTCCAGTTCATCCCGCAGAACTTCTTCCCGCAGTCGTCGCGTCCCGAAATCCTGGTCGATCTCTGGCTGCCAGAGGGAACCTCGATCAAGGAGGTCGAGACGCAGGCCAAGGCGCTTGAATCGAGGATGATGGATGACAAGGACAAGCGCTTCATCGCCACCTATATTGGCGAGGGCGCGCCGCGCTTCTTCCTGCCGCTCGACCAGCAATTGCGCAATCCGAACTATGCCCAGCTCCTGGTGATGGCCAATGACGAGCCGGCGCGCGAGCGGCTGATCCTCAAGCTGCGCTCAATCCTCGCGCAGGATTTCCCCTCGATCCGTTCCAAGGTCGACCGCCTGTTCCTCGGTCCGCCAACCGGCTGGCCGGTGCAGATGCGCGTCATGGGTCCTGACCGCCAGGAAGTGCGCCGCCTCGCCGATCAGGTGAAGGCCAAGTTCGCCGAAAATCCGCTGCTCGCCGCAGTCCATGACGACTGGCTGGAGCCGGTGCCGGCGATGAAGCTGGTCATCGATCAGGATCGCGCCCGGGCGCTCGGCGTCACCTCGCAGCGCATCCGCCAGATGCTGCAGGCGTCGATGTCCGGCGCGTCATTGGATGACTTCCGCGACGGCGAGGAGACGGTGTCCATCGTCGCCCGCGAACCGGATGCCAGCCGCAACCTGCTGTCGTCGGTCGACTCGGTCTATATCCCGACCGATTTCGGTGGCTTCGTGCCGCTGTCGCAGGTCGCCAAGGTGGTGCCGGTGCTCGAGCAGGGCGTCGAATGGCGGCGCGACCGCCTGCCGACCATCTCGGTGCGCGCCACGCTGCCGGACGGCGTGCAGTCGAACGACGTCGTCACCAAGCTCTACAACGATATGCAGGGCATGCGCGCCGGCCTCGCCCCCGGCTACAAGATCGAGATCCAGGGCGGTGCGGAGGATTCCGCCGAAAGCCAGGCCTCGATCGCCGCCAAGGCGCCGGTTATGTTGGCCATCATCGTCGTGCTTTTGATGATCCAGCTGCAGCATTTCGGCAAAGCGATGCTGGTGCTGGCCACCGGCCCGCTCGGCATCATCGGTGCGGCGGCGGCGCTTTTGATCAGCGGCGCGCCGTTCGGCTTCGTCGCCATTCTCGGCGTCATCGCGTTGCTCGGCATCATCATGCGCAACTCGATCATCCTGGTCGACCAGATCGACCAGGACATCGCCAGAGGCATGGACCGATCGGAGGCGATCATCGGCTCGGCCGTGCGCCGTTTCCGGCCGATCGTGCTCACCGCGATGACGGCGGTGCTGGCGCTGATCCCGATCTCGCGCGCCGTGTTCTGGGGCCCGCTTGCCTATGCCATGATGGGAGGCATCCTGGTCGCCACCGTGCTCACCATCCTGGTGCTGCCGGCCGGCTATGCGCTGTTCTTCGGCCGTGAACCGAAGAAGGCAAAGGAGCCGGCGGGCGAGGCGGTGCAGGACAATGAGAGGCCGCAACTGGCCCTGGCCGCCGAGTAACCGTTGCTGGCGCATAGGATGCGCCCTTGGAAAAATGCTACAACGCCGTACGTTTGACGTGCGGCGTTGTGGCGTCCTGATGGCCATGATGCCCCGTATGTTGCGTGGAGGATGATCATGACCCTGGCCCAGACCTCGATCGCCCTGCGCCTGCCGATCGACGGACGCCATCGGCAGATGTTCATCGACGGCGCCTGGGTCGATGCCCGCTCGGGCCAGACCATGGAAACCCGCAATCCGGCAACCGGCGCGGTTCTAGCCACCGTGCCGCGCGGCGAGCGGCAGGACATCGAGCTCGCCGTCGCTGCGGCCCGAAAAGCCTTCGACGGGCCGTGGAGCCGGTTCAAACCCTATGAACGGCAGGTGTTGCTGCTGAAGATCGCAGACCTCTTCGAAAAGCATTGGGAAGAGATCAGCCGCTCCGACACGACGGACATGGGCATGCCGATCGTGCGCACCCGCGCCAATCGCAACCGCGTCATCGGCATGCTGCGCTATTACGCCGGCATGGCCACAGTGCTGCATGGCGAGACCATCGACAATTCGCTGGCCGGCGAAATCGTCTCCTTCACCCTTAAGGAGCCGGTCGGCGTCGTCGGCGCCATCATCCCGTGGAACGCGCCGACTGCGGCCTCGATCTGGAAGATCGGCCCGGCGCTCGCCACCGGCTGCACCATCGTTTTGAAACCGTCGGAAGAGGCGCCGCTGACGCCATTGTTGATCGCCGACATCATGAACGAGGCCGGCGTTCCCGCGGGCGTCGTCAACATCGTCACCGGCATCGGCGCCGAGGCGGGTGCGCCACTTGCCGAGCATCTGGGTGTCGACAAGGTCGTCTTCACCGGTTCGACCGCGACCGGCCAGTCGATCGTGCGGGCGTCAGCCGGCAATCTGAAGCGCGTCTCGCTGGAGTTGGGCGGGAAGTCCCCGGTCATCGTCTGCGCCGATGCCGATCTCGACAAGGCCGTCCCGGTGGCGGCGATGTCGGTATTCGCCAATTCCGGCCAGATCTGCATCGCCGGCTCGCGCCTGTTCGTCGAGCGCTCCATCCATGACGAGTTCGTCGCGCGGCTCGCCGCTTACGCCCAGGGTCTGAGGATCGGTGACGGCATCGACCCGGCAACCGAGATCGGCCCGCTGGTTTCGCTGCGGCAGCTCGAACGCGTGACCGGTTACCTGGAAGCCGGCGCGGCCGAGGGCGCAAGGCTGGTCACTGGCGGTACCCGCCTCACGGAGGGCGCGCTCGCCGCCGGCAACTTCGTCGCGCCCACCGTCTTTGCCGGTGTCTCCGACGACATGAAGATTGCGCGTGAGGAAATCTTCGGTCCTGTCATTTCGGCGCTGCCCTTCGACACGCTGGACGAAGCCGTCGAGCGCGCCAACAACACGCCCTACGGCCTTGCCGCCGGGGTGTTCACCCAAAACGTCGCCACAGCGCACCAGCTTTCGCGAAAGATCCGCGCCGGTTCGGTCTGGGTCAACACCTATCACGCCATCGACCCGGCAGTGCCCTTCGGCGGCTACAAGATGAGCGGTTATGGCCGCGAGGGCGGCGCCGAGCACCTCGGCGAGTATCTCAACACCAAGGGCGTGTTCATCAAAATAGATTGAATGGCCCCGGTCAGAAAATGCTCCGCAACAAGGGTTTCGCAAAACAGAATTCCTTTCCAGGACGGCAAAGCCGTCCGATCTTGGGTCGCATATCGGAGCGCGGGCATGATCCCAAAAGGTGGGTACCGGTTTTTGCCGGACAAACGGGAACCGTTTTGCCCAGAGATCATGCTCCAACAAAGGATCGCGCTCGTCCACGTCAGGTGATCATCCCATGGCAGACAACAAGCAATTGCGGCTCGGCGCTTTCATGCGCCCGGTCAGTCTTCACACCGGCGCCTGGCGCTATCCTGGCGCCTATCCCGACGCCAATTTCAACTTCGCCCATCTGAAGCGTTTCGCGCAGACGCTGGAAGCGGCGAAGTTCGACGCCTTCTTCATGGCCGACCATCTGGCAGTGCTCAACATGCCGATCGAGGCGCTGCGGCGCAGCCACACGGTGACCTCGTTCGAGCCGTTCACGCTGCTGTCGGCGCTGGCTGCCGTCACCGACCATATCGGCCTGGTCGCTACGGCATCGACGACCTTCGACGCGCCCTATCACATCGCTCGCCGCTTCGCCTCGCTCGACCATATCAGCGGCGGTCGCGCCGGCTGGAACATCGTCACCACATCCAATCCCGACGCGGCGCTGAACTTCGGCCTCGACGAACATGTTGAACACGACGAGCGCTATCACAATGCGCGGGAATTCTACGATGTCGTGACCGGCCTGTGGGACAGCTTTGCCGACGACGCCTTCATCCGTGACGCCGAAAGCGGGCTCTATTTCGATCCCGCCAAACTGCATGTGCTCAACCATAAGGGTGAGCATCTCTCGGTGCGCGGCCCGCTCAACATTGCCCGCCCTGTGCAGGGCTGGCCGGTTATCGTCCAGGCCGGTGCATCGGAGGCGGGGCGGCAATTGGCGGCCGAAACGGCTGAGGTCATCTTCGCCGCTCATTCCGATCTGGCCGCAGGGCAGCGTTTCTTTGCCGATGTCAAAGGCAGGGCGCAAAAACTCGGCCGCTCGCGTGACGACATCAAGATCCTGCCCGGCGCTTTCGTTATCGTCGGCGACAATGTCGAGGAAGCGCAGGCCAAGCGGGCGAAGCTCGACAGTCTGGTCTACTACGAGAGCGGCATCGCCTCGCTGTCGATCGCGTTGGGGCATGATGCCTCCGGCTTCGATCCCGATGCGCCCTTGCCGGAAATCCCCGAGACCAACGCCTCGAAGAGCGGCCGCGAGCGCGTCATAGAACTGGCGCGCCGGGAGAATTTGACCGTCCGCCAGCTGGCGCAGCGGCTCGGCGGTTACTCCGGTCTTGCCTTTGTCGGCACGCCGAAGACCATCGCCGACGCGATGGAGGAATGGCTGCTTGCCGAGGGATCCGATGGCTTCAACGTCATGTTTCCCTACCTGCCGGCCGGTCTCGACGACTTCGCCGAGAAGGTGGTGCCCGAATTGCAGCGGAGAGGCCTCTTCCGGCGCGAATATGAGGGCACGACCTTGCGCGAGAATCTCGGCCTGAAGCGGCCGCCGAACCGCTTCTTCGAAGGCTCCGAAGCGGCCATCCGCAAGGCCGGTTGACAAGGCTGGCTGAGACACTCGGATGCGTTTGTGCAAAAAAGAAATGGGCGCGCCGAAGCGCGCCCATTCCTTTTCAAACCGTCGTCGTCAGATGACGAAATACCAGTTGGCCAGCAGCATCACCACCACGCCGGCGACCAGTGTCAGATAGGGCAGCATGCCGGCCTTTTTGACCGAGAGGTCGGCTCCCGCCATGCCGAGGTCGGCCAGCATGTGGTCGGGGAACTTGCCCTTGTCCTGGACGTAATGCCGGTAGCAGAACACCGGGATGATCAGCGCTGCGGTGATCAGGCCCGCCCATAGCGCCATCGGGTTCCACACCTTGGCGCCGGCGCCCATGAAGATGGCGTTGACATAGGCGAAGATGGCGCCGACGCCGAGCAGCCAACTCGGGGCCTTCCAAGGCCGGTTGATGTGGCCGTTGTCGATGCGGTGGATCCAGCCGGCGTTGAGGTTGAGGAAGTTGAAGATTATGTAGCCGCAATTCGACACGGCAAGGATGAAGAAGAAGCTCGTCGCGTCGGCCGAGGCGATGGCCAGCACGATCAGGTTGAAGACGAGGTCGGTCCACATCGCCCGCGTCGGCGCGCCATGCTCGTTGACGTGGCTGAGGTAGCGCGGCAGCCAGCCGTCAACCGAGCCCTGGTAGAGCGTGCGCGAGGAGCCGGCCATCGCCGTCATGATGCACAGCACCAGCGCCAGGATCATCAGCATCACCAGGAGGCTGTGGATCAGCGCGCCCCCGCCGACCATGCCGGCAAGTGCATCGGCGACGCCCGAGCCGTCGACGATCGGTGTCGCCAGCATGCCGTTGAGGCCAAGCACGCCCTGGAAGGTAAAGGGCACCAGGATGAACAAGAGCATGCAGAGCAGGCCGGAATAGAAGATCGCCTTGAACGTGTCGGTGCCCGGGTTCTTGAACTCCGAGGTGTAGCAGACAGCCGTTTCGAAGCCGTAGGTCGACCATGCCGCGATGAACATGCCTCCTAGCGCCAGCGTCCAGCCTGCAACGTTCCACGAGCCGGGCTCCGGCGCGTAGGCGGCGGCCAGCGGCACCAGCGGCGAAAAGTTCGCCCAGTCGATCTGCCCGGTGAAGATCGGCACGACGCCGACGATCAGCATCGGGATGATGACGAGCAAGCCGATATATTTTTGCACGCTGGCGGTGCCGAGAATGCCGCGATGCTGGATCGAGAAGATGATCAGCATCAGCACAGCGCCGATGAAGAAGGTGGCGTTGAGGGTGAAGGACACCGGGCCGAGCGTGTGGCTCCACAGCGTCCAGGTGCGGATCGCCGGCGTGGCCGCCGCGGTCACCGCGGCAATGGCGTCGGCGGGCGCCGTGCCGACATGCGCGGCGATGTAGGCGACCACTTCCGGCGAGGTCTCGCTGAAGATCGGCAATGGCGCCAGCGCGTTGAGGATATAGGCGGCGGCGATCGAACAGCCGAGCGACAGCACCGGCGACCAGGCGAACCAGTTGCACCACACCGACAGCGGCGCGATGAACTTTGAATAACGCAGCCAGGCGGTCGCGCCGTAGATCGAGGCGCCGCCCGACTTGTTCGGGAACAGGCCGGCGATCTCGGCATAGGTGAAGGATTGCAGGAAGCCCATGATCATGGACACCGTCCAGATCAGGAAGGCCAGTTTTCCTGTGGTGCCGGCGATGCCGCCGATCGAAAACAGGACGAGGGCCGGAACGCCGCTCGCCACCCAGAAGGCGCCGCGCCAGTCGATATGCCTGAGCAGCTTGCTTTCGGCAGGCTGCTCGAGGGCCGTGCTTATGGTGCTCATGTCAGTGAATTCCCCTTTTTGCTGTTCCCGGCCGGCGATGCCTCGGCTTTGCGAAGCTTGTTCCCCGGCAAAATTTCGACGACGTTGAGTGTTTCCACTCAGTCGTATTTTTTTCTTAACAGTGAACATTGATCCGACGCGCTTTCGCGTCAAGCGATTTGTGATGTCGTGCACATCACGCTTGCGAAACAGGACCCAAACGACGTCGGCAGCAGCCGGCGAAGCAGTTCGGTCAGGCTTTGGGAGCAATCGTCAGGAGCGCGGCTTGGTCTTCTGCGGATCGTAATGGGCGAAGGCCACCACCTTCGCGGGCAATCGCTTGGCATGGCCGTCGAGCTTGCCGATCTCGACCTCGGTGCCGATGGCCGCATGGGTGACGTCGAGCCTCGCCAGCGCGATGTTCTTGTTCAGCACCGGCGAGCGCATGCCCGAGGTGACGACGCCGATCTGGGCGCGGCCGACATGGACGCAATCGCCATGGCCGACGGCGACATTGCTGTCGATGTCGAGGCCTACGAGCTTGTGCTGCGGATGTTCCTTGCGCCGGATCAGAGCCTCGCGGCCGATGAAGTCGTCGGTCTTGGTCTTCAACGGCACGGTGAAGCCGATGCCGGCTTCGAACGGGTCGGTCTGGTCGGAGAATTCATAGCCGGCGAAGATCAGCCCGGCCTCGATGCGCACCATGTCGAGCGCCTGCAGGCCCATCGGTTTCAGCCCGTGCGGCTGGCCGGCCTCCCAGATGGCGTCGAAAACTTTCTCGGCATCGCGCGGATGGCACCAGATCTCATAGCCAAGCTCGCCGGTATAGCCGGTGCGCGAGACGACGACCGGGATGCCGTTGCCGCCGCCGATGCGCGCGACCGCGAAACGGAACCATTCGAGCTCGTCGATGGAGGGCTGCAGCGGCGAGGTCCAGATCACATCGCGGAGGATGTCACGGCTCTTCGGTCCTTGCACGGCGACATTGTGCATCTGGTCGGTGGACGAGCGCACCAGCACGTTGAGGCCAAGTTTCTTCGCCGTCTCGCGCAGCCATTCGCCGGACAGGTCGTCGCCGCCGACCCAGCGGAAATTGTCCTTGCCGAGCCGCAGCAGCGTGCCGTCGTCGATCATGCCGCCATGCTCGTAGCACATGGCGGAATAGACGACCTGGCCGACACCGAGTTTCTTGACGTCACGGGTCAGCGCGTATTGCAGCAGCGCTTCGGAATCCGGGCCGGTGACCTCGAACTTGCGCAGCGGCGACAGGTCCATGATGACCGCATCCTGCCGGCAGGCCCAGTATTCGGCGATCGGTCCTTCCTTGGCGAAGGAATTGGCCAGCCAATAGCCCCTGTATTCGGCGAAGTTGCGGGTGTGCTTGGCGAAGGATGAGTGGAAGGCGGTCTCGCGGGTCATCTTGGGTTCCGAATCGGGCGTCATGCGTCTGGCGATCGCTCGCGAGAATTTGTGCTGGCCGGAATAGGTCCGCACATGTATGTCGGTGAGATCCCAGCCATTAGCCGGCGTCGTGTCGTCTGGGCAGGCGGAGGAGACACAGACGATGTCGGTGAGCGCTCGCAGCAGCACATAGTCGCCAGCCCGCGACCATGGCTCGTCCGACACCATGACGCCATGTGCGTCGATCGCCGTGTTGAAGAAGAAGTTGATCGCCATCCAGCCCGCGCGAGGATTGACACCTTTATCGGCCAGCGCACGATTAAAGTTCTCCGAGCAGTTGGTGTGGCCGGGATAGCCAATGTCGTCGTAATATTTGGCCGCGCACGCCAGCGCGAAGGCGTCGTGCCGGCCGCACGTATCCTGCACCACCTCGACCAGCGGCTCCATGTCCTGGTCATAATATTTCGAGTGCAGGCCGGGCATCGGATAGCTCGATCCCATCAGCGTGCGCGTCGTCGTCACGTCGAGCGGATGGTCGCGGCCCTTGTCCAGCTTGCGCGCCGAAAAGCACTGGAAGTCGGTGCACTGGCGGCCGTCGACATCGATGATCTGCAGATAGTCGCCGGCCTTGACGAAATAGGATTCGGCGGTTGCCGAATGGACGCGCAGGTCGAGCACGGGATCGGCGAGCGGATCGGCCAGCTGCGACTTCGATTTCAGGCGCACCGTGGCGCGGCGCACAAGGACGGTGAGCGGCGTTGCCGTGTCATGGCCGTCAACCAGCATCGGCCCGCCGGGCGCTGCAATCAGCAACGCACCATCGCGCTGGGCTGCAAAGGCTTGTTCCGTACCCGCCGGCGTCGAACCGCTGAAGACGCGCACCGCCTTGGGTTGGTCGATCTGCACCTGCCGGCGCTCGAGGCCGCGGCGCACGGAAGCGAGGCTATCATCGCCATCCACAAGCAGAGCCTTGATGCCCGCGGCATTGCTGTTGGATTTCTCACCGAGAATGCCGGGATCGCTTACACCGCTCTTGTCCCACGCCAGCAACTCGCAGGCCTGGCCGCCCTCGACATTGCGCACGGTGATGGTGTCACCGGCCTCGACGTCGATCAGCACCGCGCCATTGCCCTGGATCGTGTAGCGCTCCATGCCCGGCGGCAACGCGACCTGGCCCGGCCTGAGGATAAGGCTTGGCCGGGGCGGTCCGGCTGTCACGGCAGGGTAGGGCGACTGGCTCATCTCAACTCGGGTTTCGAGAAACAAGTTTGCCTGTGTGTGAAATTATTTTAGCAGCAAGAATAGCAGCGCGGTTGCGTTTGGCAAGGCGAAGGTAGCTTTTCGGGCGCGTCGCTTCGGATTGAAGTGGCTGACCAGCCTGGTCTCCGAATGTCGGCGCTGCCCCTCATCCGCCCTTCGGGCACCTTCTCCCCGTAAACGGGGCGAAGGATACTGCCGCGGTCGATTTCGCCAATCGCCAACGATGCAGATCGGAGTGCCGCCGTTGCGGACAGCCCCCTTCTCCCCGTCACTATACGGGGAGAAGATGCCGGCAGGCAGATGAGGGGCAGCGCCGAGCTTTTGCCGGTTAGCCGCTAAAGATCCTCGGAATAGCCGATCGTCACGCCATATTCCGCAGCCGAGTCCAGAACCGTGTGCCACAGGCTCTCGGCGAAGGTAGCAAATGCAAGAAGATTGAACACAGCCTGCCCGTCGGCCCGATCCGGGCCGCGCCACAGCGTGACGCTGGTGTGATCCATCGACGTAGCCGCCGCGGCACCCACAGCAAACACATCGGGATGCAGGTCGATCGAAGACAGCTTCGCAAGCATCGCGCGCGCCTTGTCGCCGGAGATGCTGATCAGCGCCCGGGCATGCGACTGATCGGAAAGCGAGGCCGAGCCGGCAAAGACGGGCGCTAGGGTATCCATCGTGTGTCTGCCGTCCTTGGACAGCACCAGGAACTGGTCGGGCCCCGACCAGATCAGCGTTGCGTCGGCCGTGCCGACCGCCTTGGGCGTTTCCGGAGCCGCGATACCGAAGCGCGCCTTCGCGGCCTTGGCCACATCAGCCGCCTTGCCGCGCCGCGCCATCACCTGGACGAGGTCGAAGTTGCGGATCTCGGTCAGTGACACGCCGGCATCGCCCCGTGCACCATAAGCGCCGGCAACAAGCGCCCGGTCGATTGGACTGCGAACATCCCAGGAAAACTCAGCCACGCTGGCGCCCTCCATCCGGATCGTAGAAGACGGGATTGCAGAGCTCGACATCATAGTCCTCGCCGCGCAGTGGATCGTGCGCGTGGACGATTTCGCCGATGCGCTCGCGGCCGCGTTCGACCAGGCCCAAGCCGATCCACTGGTCGAGCGTTGGCGAGAAACAGACCGAGGTGACGTAACCCTGGTCGTTGTCAGGTCCGGGTGTCTGTCCCTTCGGGATGATATGCGCGCCGGAGCGTAGGCGCCTTGCCTTGTCGACCGGCTTGATGCCGACGACGACCTGCCGGTCCGGCGCCACCAGCGCCTCGCGTCCGGCCATGACGCGGCCGATGAAATCCTTCTTGGTCGACATCATCTTGCCGAGGCCGAGATCGGTGGCGGTCGTCGTGCCGCTCAGCTCCGGTCCGGCGACGTGGCCTTTTTCGATGCGCATGACGCCGAGCGCTTCGGTGCCGTAAGGCGTGACACCGAATTGCTTACCGGCCTGCATCAGATTGCGCGCCATCGCCTCGCCGTAGCGCGCCGGAACTGAAATCTCGAACGCCATTTCGCCGGAGAAGGAAATGCGGAACAGCCGCGCCGTGATGCCGCCACGCAGCGCGACTTCGCGCGCGCCCATGAACGGGAAACCTTCGTTGGAGAGGTCTTCGACAGGGTCGACGATCTCCTTCAGCAGATCGCGTGTCTTCGGCCCCGCGATGGAGAATTGTGCCCACTGGTCGGAGACCGAGGTCAGCTGCACGTCGAGTTCGGGAAACAGCACCTGCCGGCAGAATTCGAGGTGCTGCATTACCAGCCCGGCTTTCGCCGTGGTGGTGGTGAGGAAATAGTGATCTTCTGCGAGACGCGAGGTCGTGCCGTCATCATAGACCAGGCCATCCTCGCGCAGCATCAGCCCGTAGCGCGCCTTGCCGACGGCGAGGTTGGAAAAGGTGTTGATGTAGACGCGGTCGAGAAAGGCGCCGGCATCCGGGCCATGCACGTCGATCTTGCCGAGCGTCGAGACGTCGCAGAAGCCGACACCGCCGCGCACAGCCTTGACCTCGCGCGTCACGGATTCCAGCCAGTCCTTCTCGCCGGCGCGCGGAAACCATTGCGCGCGCTTCCACAGGCCGGTGTCGACGAAGATGGCACCTTGCTCGGCGGCCCAGTGATGCGACGGGGTCAGCCGCGTGGCATGAAACGTCTCGTCGCGGTGATGGCCGGCGAAGGCGCCGATGGCGACGGGCACGTAGGGCGGCCGGTAGATGGTCGTACCAGTCTCGGGAATGGATTTTCCGGTCACCGCCGCCATGATTGCGAGGCCGCCGACATTGGAGGTCTTGCCCTGGTCGGTCGCCATGCCGAGCGTGGTGTAGCGCTTCAGATGCTCGACCGATTCAAAGCCCTCGCGCTGCGCCAGTTCGATGTCGGACGCCGTGACGTCATGCTGCTGGTCGACGAAGGCCTTGCCCTTGCCGGCAACATGCCAGAGCGGCGTCAGCGAAAACGTCTCGTCGTCGGCGACCGGTGCCGTGCCCGCATTGCCATTGCGTCCCGCGTCACGCGCCGCTGCAGCGCCAGCGGCAAAGCCTTGGCTGAGGCAGGCGCCAAGACCGAAATCGCCATTGGCAGCCCCTGCCGCCACCATGCCGGGAGGCGCGCCATCGGGTACGAAGGCTGAGATTTCGTCGCGCCATTTCGGCCGGCCGCGATGATAGGAGGTGAGCCCGACCGCCGGGTTCCAGCCGCCGGAAACGGCGAGCCCGTCGGCTTCGACTTCGGCGCGTGCACCGCCGGTCAGCGACACCGAAATCTTGCGCACGCCGTCCTTGCCGCCGTCGACGCCGCTGACGGAGCCATGCAGCACGGCGAAGCCGTTCTTGGAGGCGAGCGAGCGATGTGCCGGCGATACATCCGGCCGTGCGTCGATCACGGCTGCGATCTGCAATCCGGCTGCGAGCGCGGTCTCGACCGTGCGCCAGCCATCCTCATTGTTGGTGAACAGCGCGATCCGTTTTGCCGGCGTGGCGGCATAGCGCGAGACATAGGTCCGCATCGCCGAGGCCATCATCACGCCGGGCGTGTCGTTGCCGGCAAAGACGATCGGCCGTTCGATCGCGCCGGCTGCGACGACGCAGCGCTTGGCCACGATCCGCCACAGCCGCTGGCGCACCTGGTGTTCTGGCGGTGTCGGCAGGTGATCGTTGACGCGTTCGATCGCGCCATAGGTGCCGCCATCATAGACGCCGAACAAGGTCGTGCGCGTCATGATGCGGACATCCGGCATCGAGCTGAGCTCGGCCAATGTGCGCGCCAGCCATTCCGCCGCCGGCAGCCCGTCGATCGTGCCGTCATCCGACAGCAGGCAGCCGCCGGGGACAAAATCCTCTTCGCACAGGATGACGCGGGCGCCGCTGCGGCCGGCTGCAAGTGCGGCCGCCAACCCCGCCGGGCCGGAGCCGGCGATCACCACATCGCAATGCGCCCAGGCCTTGTCGTAGTGGTCGGGATCGGGGGCGACCGCCGCGCGGCCGAGACCCGCGGCACGGCGGATCGCCGGCTCGTAGATCATCTCCCAGAATTTCGCCGGCCACATGAAGGTCTTGTAGTAGAAGCCGGCGACGAAGATCGGCGCGAACAACTGGTTCACCGACATGAAGTCGTGGCGCAGCGACGGCCAGCGGTTCTGGCTGGCCGCTTCGAGCCCATCATAGAGCTCGGCGGTCGTCGCCTTGGTGTTAGCCTCGCGCCGTGCGCCGGTGCGCAACTCCACCAGCGCGTTCGGCTCCTCCGAACCGGCGGTCAGAATGCCGCGCGGGCGATGGTATTTGAACGAGCGGCCGACCAGCTTGACGCCATTGGCGACCAGCGCCGACGCCAGCGTGTCGCCCTGGAAGCCGGAAAAGCTCTTGCCGTCGAAGCGGAAGTTGAGCGGCGTGGACCGGTCGATGACACCGCCGGATGAGAGTCGGTTTGTCTGGTTGGTAGCCATTACGCGCCAACCTTCGCAGCACCGGCGCCCGCCGCTGGCTCAACGGAAGAAATCTCGTGCGTCAGCGTGTTGCGGGTGACCTTCAGCCAGGCCCGGCAGCCGCCGCCGTGATACCAGTTCTCGGCCATCACGCCGGCGACGTTGTCGCGCAGATAGACATAGTCGTAGACGGCCTCTTCGCCGGCATCCGCGACGGGGCGTTGCGGCTTGGCGTCGCCGAGATAGGTGAACTCGCCGAGTTCACGTTCGCCGCAGAAAGGACAGGTAATACGCATCGGTTTGTGGCCGTCCTCAGAGCATGATGCCAAAAAGTGTGGAGCGGTTTTCGGATAACATCATGCTCTATCTCTAATGCAGGTTCGGTTGGGCGCCCTGGCCCTTTTCGTCGATCATGGCGCCGCGCTGGAAGCGGTCGAGGCGAAACAGCGCCGCCTCCTTGTGCGACTCGTCGCGCGCCAACAGATGGGCAAAGACGAAGCCGGAGCCCGGCGTCGCCTTGAAGCCGCCATAGCACCAGCCGGCATTGAGATAGAGCCCGTCGACCGGCGTCTTGTCGATGATCGGCGAGCCGTCCATCGACATGTCCATGATGCCGCCCCACTGACGCAAAAGCCGCACGCGGCCGATCATCGGGATCAGCGCCATGCCGCCTTCGCAGACGTCTTCCATCACCGGCATGTTGCCGCGCTGGGCGTAGGAATTGTAGCCATCGATGTCGCCGCCGAAGACGAGGCCGCCCTTGTCCGACTGGCTGACATAGAAATGTCCGGCGCCGAAGGTCATGACGCCGGGAATGAGTGGCTTGATCGCTTCCGAGACGAAGGCTTGCAGCACATGGCTTTCGATAGGCAGGCGCAGGCCCGCCATCGCCGCGACGCGCGAGGAGGAACCGGCAACAGCCATGCCGACCTTGCCGGCGCCGATCTTGCCGCGCGACGTCTCGACGCCGGTGACCTTGCCGTTGCCGTCCCGGACAAAACCGGTGACCTCGCAATTCTGGATGATGTCGACGCCGAGTTCGCTCGCCGCATGGGCATAGCCCCACACCACCGCGTCATGCCGCGCCGTGCCGGCCCGCCGTTGCAACAGCCCGCCTTGCACGGGAAAGCGTGCATTGTCGAAGTTCAGGAACGGCATCGTTTTTCGCAGCGCCGTCTGGTCGAGCAGTTCGGCGTCGATGCCGTTGATGCGCATGGTGTTGCCGCGCCGGGCATACGCGTCGCGCTGCGCGTCGGAGTGGTAGAGATTGACGATGCCGCGCTGGCTGACCATGGCATTGTAGTTGAGGTCTTGCTCCATCCGCTCCCACAGCTTCATCGACAATTCGTAGAAGCCGGTATTGCCGGGCAGACCGTAGTTGGAGCGGATGATGGTGGTGTTGCGGCCCGCATTGCCGGAACCGATCCAGCCTTTTTCCAGCACGGCGACATTTTTGATGCCGAATTCGCTGGCCAGGAACCAGGCGGTGGCGAGGCCATGGCCGCCGCCGCCGATGATCACCACATCGTAGCGGTCCTTCGGCGTGGCGTCGCGCCAGGTGCGCTGCCAGTTCTTGTGGCCGGAAAGGGCAGCGCGGGCGAGCGAGAAGATTGAATATTTCATACGTTCATTCCGAGGTCGCTCGCACCGCTAGGACGATTAGATGTCCAGCGTGTGGTCGCGCTCCCATTGCGTGAAGTGCGAAGCATAGGAATTCCATTCCTGGTGCTTCAGCTTTAGGTAAGCCGACGAGAATTCCTCACCCAGCGCCGCCTTGAGCGATTTGTCCTTGTCGTATTCGCGCAACGCGTCGAGCAGGTTGAGCGGTAGCTTCGGCGCGCCCTTCACCGTATGGCCATGCTGGTACATGTCGATGTCGTAGCGCTTGCCGGGATCGGCCTTGGAGCGGATGCCGTCAAGGCCGGCTGCGATGATGACGGCCTGCAGCAAATACGGGTTGGCGGCGCCGTCCGGCAGCCGCAGCTCGAAGCGGCCGGGGCCGGGCACGCGCACCATATGGGTGCGGTTGTTGCCGGTCCAGGTCACCGTGTTCGGCGCCCAGGTGGCGCCAGAAATGGTGCGCGGCGCGTTGATGCGCTTGTAGGAGTTCACCGTCGGGTTGGTGATCGCGGCGAGTGCGGAGGCATGTTTCATGATGCCGCCGAGGAAATTCTTGCCCTTGGCCGACAGGCCGAGCTCCATCGCATTGTCGGCAAAGACATTGGTTTTCCCGGCCTTATCCCACACCGAGATGTGGGCGTGGCAGCCATTGCCGGTCAGGCCCTGGAAAGGTTTTGGCATGAAAGTGGCGCGCAGCCCGTGCTTTTCGGCGACAGACTTGACCATGAATTTGAAGAAGGAATGCTTGTCGGCGGTCGCGAGCACGTCGTCGAAGGCCCAGTTCATCTCGAACTGGCCGTTGGCGTCCTCGTGGTCGTTCTGGTAGGGGCTCCAGCCCAGCGCCAGCATGTGGTCGCAGATCTCGGCGATGACATCGTAGCGGCGCATCACCGCCTGCTGGTCGTAGCAGGGTTTCGAGGCCGTATCGTATTTGTCGGAGATCACGCTGCCGTCCGGCGAGATCAGGAAGAACTCGGGCTCGACACCGGTCTTGACATGCATGCCGTCAACGGCGGCTTCCGCGACCAGCCGCCTCAGCGTGTTACGCGGGGCCTGCTCGACTTCCTTGTCATCCATGATGCAGTTGGCGGCGACCCAGGCGACATCGGGCTTCCACGGCAGCTGGATCACTGAATCCGGATCCGGCACCGCCAGCATGTCGGGATGCGCCGGCGTCAGGTCAAGCCAGGTGGCGAAACCGGCAAAGCCGGCGCCGTCCTTCTGCATGTCTGATATTGCCTGTGCCGGCACCAGCTTGGCGCGCTGGCCACCGAACAGGTCGGTGTAGGAAATCATGAAATATTTGACGCCGTTCTCTTTGGCGAATGCGGCGAGATCGTTCCCCATTATAGTTCCTCGCTTATGTCGTTGGATGCTGTTCTAGAAGCCGTTCTTCCCCGGTATCCAGTTGGTGCCGGCAAGCGGCACACCGGCCATGGCGGCGGCTTCGATGGTGAGCGCGACAAGATCCTCGGGCTCGAGATTGTGCAGGCTGTTCTTGCCGCACGCACGCGCAATGGTCTGCGCTTCGAGTGTCATCACCTTCAGATAGTTCGCCAACCGCCGTCCGGCGGCGATCGGGTCGACCCGCTTCATCAGTTCGGGATCCTGCGTGGTGATCCCTGCGGGGTCGCGGCCCTCGTGCCAGTCGTCATAGGCGCCGGCGGTGGTGCCGAGCGCATTGTACTCCGCCTCCCAGCGCGGGTCGTTGTCGCCGAGCGCGACAAGCGCCGCCGTGCCGATCGACACCGCGTCGACGCCGAGCGCCAGCGCCTTGGCGACATCGGCGCCGTTGCGTATGCCGCCCGACACGATCAGCTGCACCTTGCGGTGCATGCCGAGATCCTGCAGCGCCTGCACCGCCGGCCTGATGCAGGCAAGCGTCGGTTGGCCGACATTTTCGATGAACACTTCCTGCGTCGCGGCGGTGCCGCCCTGCATGCCATCGACGACGACGACATCGGCGCCGGCTTTCACCGCAAGGGCTGTGTCGTAATAGGGGCGAGCGCCGCCGACCTTGACGTAGATCGGCTTTTCCCAGTCGGTGATTTCGCGCAGTTCGAGGATCTTGATCTCGAGATCGTCCGGCCCGGTCCAATCGGGATGGCGCGAGGCCGAACGCTGGTCGATGCCTTTCGGCAGCGTGCGCATTTCGGCGACGCGGTCGGAAATTTTCTGGCCGAGGAGCATGCCGCCGCCGCCCGGCTTGGCGCCTTGGCCGACGACCACTTCGATGGCGTCGGCGCGGCGCAAATCCCTGGGGTTCATGCCGTAGCGCGACGGCAGGTATTGATAGACCAGTTGCTTGGAATGTCCGCGCTCTTCCTCGGTCATGCCGCCGTCGCCGGTGGTGGTCGAGGTGCCTGATAGCGTCGCGCCGCGTCCCAGGGCTTCCTTGGCGGGGCCGGACAGCGAGCCGAAGCTCATGCCGGCGACGGTGATCGGGATTTTCAGTTCGATCGGCTTCTTGGCATAGCGTGAGCCCAGCACCACTGAGGTGTCGCAGCGCTCGCGATAGCCTTCCAGCGGATAGCGTGAGATCGAGGCGCCGAGGAACAGGAGATCGTCGAAATGCGGCAGCTTGCGCTTGGCGCCGGCGCCGCGGATGTCATAGATGCCGGTCGCCGCCGCGCGGCGGATTTCGGAGAGCGTGTAGTCGTCGAAGGTCGCGGATTTGCGCGGCGTCGTCGGCGGGTTCTTGTAGGTCATGATGCCTCAATACGCGTCGGCGTTGTCGATATTGAAATTGTAGAGCGTGCGCGCCGAGCCATAGCGCTTGAATTCAGATGGCTTCACCCCGGTCACACCGGCGCGGTCGAGCAGGCCCTGCAGCAATTCGATATGCTCGGGCCGCATTTCCTTGGCGATGCAGTCCGCGCCGAGGCTCTCGACCTTGCCGCGCACGAACAGCCGCGCCTCGTAGATGGAATCGCCCAGCGCATCGCCGGCATCGCCCAGCACCACCAGATTGCCGGACTGCGCCATGAAGGCCGACATGTGGCCGATATTGCCGTGCACGACGATGTCGATGCCTTTCATCGAGATGCCGCAACGCGACGAGGCATTGCCTTCGATGACCAGCAGCCCGCCCTTGCCGGTGGCGCCGGCATATTGGCTGGCGTCGCCCTTGATGACGATCGAGCCGGACATCATGTTCTCGCCGACGCCGGGGCCGGCCGAACCGTGCACGGTGATCGCGGCGCCATCATTCATGCCGGCGCAGTAGTAGCCGACGCTGCCGCGTACATCGATTGTAACGGGCTGGTCGACGCCGACGGCGACCGAATGATTGCCCTTGGGGTGCAGCACTTCCCATGCCGTCTCGTTGGAGCCGGGCGTCAGATTGTGCAGCGCCTGGTTCAGCTCTCGCAGCGACGACACATCGAGATCGAAGACCCTGGAGGCGTGGTCTTGCGCCGCCTTCGAAAGTTTGGTTGCCGGCATGGGCTCAATGCTCCCAGAAATAGACGGTTGCGGGTTCCGGTTCCCAGACCCTCGCATTGTCTATGCCGGGCAGTTTGGTCAGCGCGCGATATTCCGAGCCGAAGGCGACATACTGGTCGGTCTCGGCCATGACGGCCGGCTTGCAGGCAATCGGGTCGCGCACCACGCCAAAGCCGTTCTTGGTGCCGACGACGAAGGTGAAGAAGCCATCGAGGTCGGAAAGCGTGCCTTCCAGCGCCTCGCCGAGATTCTTGCCATGCGCCATCTGTGAGGAGAGGTAGGCGGCCGCGACCTCGGTGTCGTTCTCGGTCTCGAAGGTCATGCCTTCTCGCCGCAGTTCGCGCCGCACGTTGTTGTGGTTGGACAGCGAGCCATTGTGCACCAGGCACTGGTCGGCGCCGGTCGAAAACGGATGCGCACCCATCGTGGTGACGGCCGATTCCGTCGCCATGCGGGTGTGGCCGATACCGTGTGTGCCGGTCATCGAGCGGACGTCGAAACGGTCGACGACCGCTTCCGGCAGGCCGACTTCCTTGTAGATCTCCACCGCTTCGCCGGCGCCCATGATGCGCACGTCGGGCCGGATCGATTGCAGTGCTTCGCGTGCGGCGTCGACCTTGTTGGGTGCGGTCCTGACAACGGCATGCGTCGATTTCACCGCAATGCTCACCGGCGCGCCGATGGCCTTGGCAAGCTCGGCGTCGAGGCCGCGGAAATCGCGATCGGGCTTCGCCGACTGGATGGTGATCTTGGCCTCATTTTTGGAAGGTGCGCCATAGATCGCGATGCCGGCACTGTCGGGACCGCGATCGCTGAGCGAGATCAGCATCTGCGACAGCATCGAGCCGAGCTTAGGCTCAAGCGACTTGTCCTTCAAAAAAAGTCCGACGATTCCACACATGTCAGCCTCCCGGCGTTTGCAGCTAAGAGATGATTAGCGAATGCGATGCCTGAATTCAATCATATGAAAAAAATATTCCTGTAGTTACGTATGCGGCTCAATGCCGCTTTGTGCGCCATCTCCAGCCGCGTGGGCGCTGTGAGCCCATATGGCGGCGCGGATGCGGGCTGTTCTGTAGGCGTCGAGGATCGACAGCGCATAGATCAGGAAGCCGCCGGCATGGCGGCCGACGAAACTGGCGTCGGCCGGCGCGATCTTCGCCGTCACCCAGGCGAGGATGACCATGAAGAACAGGAACTGCAGGCCGCGCACCGGCACGCCCAGAATGACATGGCCGCTTGCTGGCAAGACGATCGCGGCGCCAAGCACGAGATACGGATTTGTCGGTGCGGGTGCGCTCATGCCACCTGCCTTTCCTGTCGGTTGATGGCATCGCGCAGCGCCGATGCCGAGGTAAGCAGCCTCTCGACCAGCGCCGGATCGAGCCTTGTGCCGCCGAACGCAGCCTGCCGGAACACGCCGTAACGCGCGCGTTCGGCCTCGGCCAGCAGCCAGACGATGCGCACACCATTCGGCGTAATCAACAATTCCTTGGCGTGACCTTCGGCAAAGATCTCCAGATGGCCGGCGATCAGGTTTTGCGGAAAGCGCGCCGCCCTGAGGTCAGTTCGCAGCACAGCTTCAATTGGAAATCCCGGCGCCTTCGGCAGCGTGTGCTGGAGGTGGTCGAATTTGGAAAAGGTCGTCGGCGAGCCCGGCCGCATCATCATGTCGAAAGCTGCCGGCACCGCGACCGATTCGGTGATCGAGACGCTGAGCCAACGCGCCGGCAGCTTTCGCGTCGCCAGCGTGTCGACGATGGTGCGCACTTGCACGCGCCTTTCGTTCCACGAACCCACCCAGGTGACCACTCCCACTGTACCATCCGAAACGCCGGCGGCATCCGGAATGAGAATGCGGATGCTGGCCTCTTCGGCGGCATGGGCGGCTGTGGCCCTGTTGCGGCTGGCACGCGCAAGCCAGGCGATGTGAACAACGAGGGCCAGGGCGAGCGCCCCGGCGAACCATGCTGACATCACTTCAGACATCCCATCATGCAGGGCTCGCCCTGCTTGGGGCGAGCCTCTTTCCAGTCTCGATCAATAACCCTGCGGCTTCGGCCACGGCATGGTGAACTGGTCGCCGCGGCGCACATAGCGGTAGCGGTAGAAGTGGAACCACAGCGAGATCAGGAAATAGAAGATGGTCATCGCGATCAGCTGCGAGCCGAAGCCGAGGAAGATCGCAAAGAAGGTCACCACACACAGGCAAAACAGCACGATCGCGGGCAACGGGTGGAATGGGTGTGTGTAGCCGCGGCGGATGGTGCCCAGAGGCCACTTCTTCCGGAACATCATGATGTTGATGCTCATGAAGGTGTATTGCAGCACGCCCGACAGGATCGAGAAGGTGATCGCCTGGTTGAGGTCGGCGATGAAGGCAAAGGCGAGGGCGATAGGCAGCAGGAACAGGATCGAGCGGTAAGGCGTGCGGTATTTCGGATGCACCGCCGAGAACCAGGTCGGCAGATAGCGGTCGCGTCCGAGCGAGAACCAGGCGCGGGCCGCGTCGTTGATGCAGCCATTGGCCGAGGCGAGCGCGGCCAGCAGCGTGGCGATGAAAAGCAGGTTTTCGAGCAGCGGGCTCCCGGTCAGCTTGCCGGCATCCCACAGCGGATAATAGGTGATGCCGAGATATTCCCAGGGCATCAGCGAGGCGCAGACATACCAGGTCATGGCGGCGGCGATCAGAAGCGTGATCATGCCGGCCATGGTGCCATAGGGCAGGGAGCGAGCCGGCGAGCGGACTTCTTCGGCTGCCTGCGTGGTGCCTTCGATGCCGAGATAATACCAGATGCCGAACTGGAAGGCGGCGATGACGCCGATCCAGCCATAGGGCAGCGCATTGCCTGGGGTGACCAGCTCGTTGAGCTTGAGCACCGCGCCTTGCGTCCACGGGCTGACCGAGAAGAACAGGATGACGATCGAGACATAGGCGATCGCGGTGATGACGAAGTTGACGTTGAGCGTCATCAAGACGCCGCGATAGTTCAGCCACGCCAACACGACGATGGTGGCGGCAATGAAGGAATTGTGGGTGAGCCCCTCGACGCCGGCCTTGGCGACGATGGTATCGCCGAGCAGGATGGCGTCCGAGACCTCAAGCATCGTGTAGGCAAAGACCAGGAACAGCGCGACGTTGAAGGCCATCAGCGGACCGACAATGTGCTTGGCCTGCGCGTACTGGCCGCCGGCGGCAGCCACCGTCGATGTCACTTCGGAATCGATCATAGCGACCGAGGTGTAGAGCAGCCCGACCACCCAGCAGACGATGAGTGCTGCCAGCGCGCCGCCCTTGTCGGCCGAGAAATTCCAGCCGGTGAATTCGCCGACCAGCACGATGCCGACGCCGAGCGCCCAGACATGGGCCGGGCCGAGCACCCTGAGCAGCGAAACCCTGTCGCCGTGGATTGCCGTAATTATCGTTTCAGCCGCGACCGCCATTGTTTTGCCCTAGACCCGGTGCTTTTCGGAAACGGCTTCAAGCTCGCCTTCGCGCGAGGAGGTCAGCATCTCCTCGGAGTAGGTCGTGTCGATCTTGAACCAGTCGTAGAGCATCCACAGCGCAAGCACGACCGAGATACCCCAGCATGCATAAGACAGAGCCATCCACATGGTGCGTCCCCAAAATCTCTGGCGTTACTTGTCGTCGAATTTTTCGTTGATGACGTCGCGATATTCGCGGTCGGAGGCGCGGAACAGGAAGACGAAATAGCCGATCAGCACCGCCGCCATGATGATCAGCGTCGGCCAGTCAATGATGTAGTGGAAGCGGTTCTGGATGATGTCGTGCGCGGTCTCGGGCGTGTAGCCAAGCTTTTCCCAGATCGAGGCCATGGTCGGGTTCTGCCCGAGCGCCTCCCAGGTCTTGGCGTCGAGCGCGTCGATGGATTTTGCAGCACCGGCGAGGCCCAGTTTCAGCGGCAGCCACAGCGCCACGAAAATGGCGACGACGACAACGACGATATCGAAAATCTGCCCGGCCTTGCCTTGTTCCGGCGGCGTGTAGCGCGACATGTCTTCTACCCCTCAGGATTTCAGGATTTGCGGTTGCGGGCCGCGTCGGCATTCTTGATGTCGAGACCGTAGATGAAGTCCTTGTCTTCCTTGTAGTGATTGACCATCGCCAGGATGGCGGCCGTGTTGAAGATCAGCACGGCGGCGGCCGCGATGGCGACGACGATCTTGATCCCGGTGTCCGGGATGTAGGGCCATGTCATGATGAGGACGAAGAGGATCGTCGCCCACAGGCAGACGATCAGGAGCGCGGATCCGCGCACGTCGGAACGGTACAGCGCTTCGATGCGCTGCTGCAGGTCTGACATCGGTTTTCCCCTTTTTCCAACGCCGGCTTCCGAGATCGGCCGATCGCTGCCCTCTTTCAAGAGAGTGAAATTTTTTTCATAAATTCAGGCCTATTTGCGGAATTGTCAAGACGAATTTACGTTTGGTTAACCGGTCATTTGGCGTGGCAAATTTTGCCTGACAATGAAATTATTTGCTTACGGGTATTGCGGCGCCCGAACGTTTGCGATCAATATTCGCTCAAAGCTCCCGCCGCAGCGCGAGGGGCAGGGAACACAATTGAATTTTCGAACGGAGGATTAGCGGATGACGGCATCCTGGAGATTTTCGACCCTGGCGGATCGCCATCGCGCACTCGGCTCGAAGCTCGAAGACTGGAGCGGCATGGGCACCGCCTGGACCTATGACAAGGATGCCGACGAGGAATACACCGCCATCCGCACCAAAGCCGGGCTGATGGATGTGTCGGGCCTGAAGAAGGTTCACATCACCGGGCCGCACGCGTCGCATCTCATCGATCTCGCCACGACGCGCGACGTCGAAAGGATCTATCCCGGCAAGTCGGCCTATGCCTGCATGCTGAACGAAGCGGGAAAATTCACCGACGACTGCATCCTCTACCGCACCGGCCCGAACAGCTGGATGGTGGTGCATGGCTCCGGCACCGGCCATGAGGAACTGCAGCGCGCTTCCGTCGGCCGCGACGTCTCGCTGCGCTTCGATGACAATCTGCACGACCTGTCGCTGCAGGGGCCGACCGCTGTCGACTATCTCTCCAAGCATGTGCCGGGCATCCGCGATCTCAACTACTTCCATCACATGCAGACGCAGCTGTTCGGTTTTCCCGTCATGATCTCGCGCACCGGCTACACCGGCGAGCGCGGCTACGAAATCTTCTGCCGCGGCCAGGATGCCGGCCCGATCTGGGACAGGATTCTCGACGAGGGCAAGAGCGCCGGCATCATTCCCTGCCGCTTCACCACGCTGGATATGTTGCGCGTCGAAAGCTACCTTTTGTTCTATCCCTACGATAATTCGCAAAAGTATCCGTTCGAGAATGAAGGCCCCGGCGACACGCTGTGGGAACTCGGCCTCGACTTCACCGTCAGTCCAGGGAAAACCGGCTTCCGCGGTGCGGAGGAGCATTATCGGCTGAAAGGCAAGGAACGCTTCAAGATCTATGGCGTTCTGCTCGACGGCAAGGAGCCGGCCGACGAGGGCGCGCCGGTCTATCGCGACGGCAAAAAGGTCGGCGTGGTGACCTGCGCCATGTATTCGCCGCTGGTCAAGAAATCGATGGGCATCGCTCGCCTCGACGTCGACTGCGCGGTCAAGGACACCAAGCTCGAGATCCGCAACAAGAGCGGATCGATCAAGGCGACGGCGCAGCCGCTGCCCTTCGACGATCCCAAGAAGACCAAGCGCACGGCAAAAGGCTGAGGCATAATCGACAGCGAGGGATTTTAGGGCACAAAGAGAGAATGGCAGCCAAGACGATCATCAGCCGGCCCATTTACGGAACCCTGTCTCCGCAGCCCGGCAAGCATCATCTTTTTCTGGCGGATGCGGAAGGCGCGCTGGCGATCGTTGATATGGCAAAGACGGCGCCGCCCGGCTTCTTCGACGGCGCAGAGATCGTCTTCATTCCCGGCACTGACGGCAAACATGTCGCCGTCCTCGAAGCATTGAAGCCGGCGCAATTTCACGTCGCGCCGTCCTTCGCCAGCCTCTTGCCGCGGCTGAAGCAGACGCTGACCAACGCCCATATGGGCCTGCGCCTCTATCTCGCAGGCACCGAAGGGCTCATTGGCCAGGCGATGCAGGTGGCGCTCGAAGCCGGCATTGACCACACGTCGATGCAGACCGAGCATCGCGGCTCGCTGGCGCGGCGCATGCAGTGTGTGCACTGCAAGGGCATCACCGAGAATGTGACGACGCAGCCGGCCACCTGTGCGCATTGCGGCCTGCTGCTTCTGGTGCGCGATCATTATTCCAGGCGGCTCGCGGCCTTCCAGGGCGTCTGCATCAATGCGGAAGACCGCAGTGAAATTCCTCCTGTCGAGGAGGCCTTCCCATGAGCACCGGCACCACCAAGCTCGATGTCGTTGTCAGCGATGTCGTCCCGGTCAACGACCTCGTCACCCGCTTTCATTTCCGCCGCCGCGACGGCGAGCTGCTGCCGACCTTTTCCGGCGGCGCCCATGTCGTGGTCGAGATGCGCGATGGCGACCTCACAAGGCTCAACCCCTATTCGCTGATGGGCTCGCCGCTCGACACCCGTGAATACACCATCTCGGTGCGCCGCGACGATGTCGGCCGCGGCGGCTCGCTGTTCATGCACCGGTCGGTCAAGCCGGGCCTGGAGATGGTGGTCAGCTATCCCGTAAACCTGTTCTCGCTTGATCTCAGGGCGAAGAAACATCTGATGCTGGCCGGCGGCATCGGCATCACGCCGTTCATGGCGCAGACCGCGCAGCTTGCCGGAGCCGGCGGCAATTTCGAGTTGCACTACACCTGCCGCACTGCTTCGCTCGGCACCTATGCCGACGTCCTGCAGGAACGCTATGGCCGCCGCATCAGGCTCTATCACGACGATCTGGAAGAGCGCATCGAGCTCGACCGGCTGTTGACCTCCCAGCCGCTTGGAACGCATCTCTATGTCTGCGGCCCGGCCGGCATGATCAACTGGGTACGAGCCCGCGCGGCAGAACTGGGCTGGCCGCCGGAGACCGTGCACTACGAGCATTTCGCGGCGCCCCAGCCCGGCCTGCCTTTCGACGTGACGTTGGCCGTCAGCGGCAAGACGATCCGCGTCGGCGAGCAGCAGAGCCTGCTCGAAGCGATCGAAGCCGCCGGCGTCGATCCGCCCTATCTCTGCCGCGGCGGTGTCTGCGGCCAGTGCGAGACCAACGTCATTTCGTATGACGGCGAGTTCATCCACAACGACCACTGGCTGAGCGAGGAAGACCACCGTTCCGGCTGCAAGATCATGCCGTGCGTGTCGCGCTTCGAAGGCAAGTCGCTGGTCTTGGAGCGGTAGGAGGAAATCATGGGCATCACCTTTCGCAAGGAAACGTTCCGCGACGATTTCACCTTCAAGAACAGCCCTGAGCACATCAGGCGCTTCCCGTTCCCGTTCCATGAGGACAGCTACATGTATGCGGTGAACATCGAGCCGCATGTCGTTGGCCCGAAGGGCTCAGTGCTGGAAAACCTGATCGACGTCGACGAGCACTATGTCGCCGAGATGCAGGACCGCGCGCTGGTGCTGGCGGAGGATCCGCTGCGCTGCCAATCGCTGCCGCACATGACGCTGGCCGGCTGGGATTTGCTCGAGCTTTTGATGGAGCAGCAGGCGCTCGGCTATCCCGAGCATTTCACGCTTGAGCGTGACGGCGACCGCTGGCGCTGGATCAACCGGCCGCTCGGCATCGACGACACCTTCACCTTCGGCGACACCTCGACGCTGCCCTATGGGCCGATGGAGTACATTACCCGCCAGAGCCAGGGAGATTTCTGCATCCTCGACCAGCGCGACGGCAATCTGTGGATGGATGCCGGCATGGTCACCACCCAGGCCGACTGGTCGCTCGATTTCGACATCGGCATGAACTTCTTCGAGTGGCACGCGCCGGTGCCGCTGGCGCATGAGAAGGGCATTTTCGTCCGGGCGCTGAAGTTCCTCACCAACATCCAGCAAGGCAAGCCGGCACGGCGCCTGAACTGGACGATGACCATCAATCCACGCCTCGACACCAGCCCCGAAAATTATCACAAATGGGGACCGGACCGCGCCACCGTGACGCCGGAGAATGTCGGCGACAAGGTGCATCTGCGCGTCGAACTGCAGAGCTTCTGGCGCCTGCCGCGCTCGAACGGCATCGTCTTCCCGATTCGCTGTTATCTCATCAAGATGGACGAGTTGGTGACGCAGCCGAAATGGGCAAGGCGTTTGCATCGCGTGATCCGCGATCTGCCGGAGGAGTTGGCGACTTACAAAGGTCTGACGCGGTATCGGCCGACGCTGGTCGAGTGGTTGTCCAAGCTCGATGATGGCAGCGTGACGAGTTCGGGGTTCGGGCCGGATTAGAAGCTGCCTGGTAGTGTACTGAGAGTTCTGCAAATTCGCTGAGAGAGGGCGGTCATGGCAGGCTGGTGATTGTTCACGTCACCTGA
>NZ_VFTC01000038.1 GCF_007003975.1 Mesorhizobium sp. WSM4306 | reverse complement strand
TGTTCGAGCCAGCCGAATGCAGAAACTTCTTCAAGGCTGCCGGATATGAGGCCAATTAATAGCGACACGCTTTAGGCTGATACTGCTCCGGCCGACAGCCGACAGATTCGGCTGCAGCATGTCTGCAACGTTCGCAGGCCTGCTGGGTGCGAACGCGCACCGCCATGCGCCGGCAGCCTTAGCCACAGACAAACTTTGTAAGGGGAGAGAAATGGTCGGAGTGGAGAGATTCGAACTCCCGACCCTCTGGTCCCAAACCAGATGCGCTACCAGGCTGCGCTACACTCCGAGGCCCTGCGGCGTATAAGGTTCCGGGCCCTGCCGCGCAACCCCTAAAACGTCAAACCGGACTCGGCGGTTTGCGCTCCCGCGCAATTCTGGCAGCGATCGCCTTGGCCTGGATGCGGGCGTTGGCGAAGCAGCCGCGGATGCTCGGCCGCATGCCGGTGAACCACAGGCCCGGCAGTTTCGGGTCGCTGTCGGCGCCGTTGAACAGCGGCACGTCCTTTTCGTCGAGTACGCCGAGCTTGCCCAACATGGCCTCGAGCCCGGTGCGGTAGCCGGTCGCCGCGATAACGATATCGGGCCGGATCGTCACGCCATTGTCGAAAATGACCGTGTCGCGGGTGAATTCCCGCACCGTCGGCACGACGATGATCCTGCCGTCCTTGATGGCGTCGACGGCGCCGTCATCCGCGGCGATGGCGGTATAATCCGACGCCAGCCGGCTTGCCCCGCCCGAGGGCGTCGGCGGCAGGCCGAAGGCGGCGAGGTCACCGAACACCAACCGCTGCGTTGCTGCCATCACCGCATCGGCAAGCTTGAACGGCAGCCGCGCCAGAATCGGCGAAAAGCGGTGGACGGCGATCTGGCCGATGCGCTTGGGCAACAGCGCCGGACCATGGCGCGCTGACAGCCAGATCTGCCCCGTATTCACCCGCGCCAGATGGTTGAGCGAGTCGAAGCCGGAATTGCCGGCGCCGACGACCAATATCTTTCGGCCGGCATAGTCATTGGCCTCGCCGAACTCTGCCGAATGGATGATGCGCCCGGCAAAGGCCTTCATGCCTTTCCAGGCCGGAATGAAGGGCTGCCGGTCGCGCCCTGTGGCGATGATGACATAGCGCGCCAGTCGCGGACCGGCGCCGGTCCGCACAAGCCAGTGGTCACCGTTGAAGACAATCTCGTCGACTGAGACGCCAAATTCGACCGGCAGCCGGTGTACGGCGCGGAATTCGTTGAGATGGCGGATGACGGCGCTTCGGTGCGGAAAGGCAGGGGTGCCGGCGGGAAAGGAGACGCCCGGAAGGGCCGAGAGATCGCGATGCGTGTTGAGATGAAGCTGTGGGTGGCGTCGGTGCCATGGCTCGGCCAGCCGGGCTTCCTTTTCCAACACCATCACTTGTATGCCGGCCTTGAGCAGCGCATGGGCTGCGGTCAGCCCGGCCCCGCCAGCGCCGATGACGATCGCGCCGTTGAAAATCGCTGGCTGGCCGGTCTCGGCGTGCAAAATCCCTGCGTCCATGCCTCTATATGTTGCTATCATGACCATGACTTTTGATGCCACGCCAGTGTATCGGGCCTATGCCGCTTCCGAAGCGGCGCGGTTGCAAGCCGCTTCGGCCTTGCCGTCGGCAGTGTTGCACAGTATTGACTGAAATAAGGCGGCGCTTCCGCCAACGCAGCCACGAGGTGCCCATGTCCGCGCGTATTTTCAGCCCAGCCAAAACCGCGATGCAGTCCGGCAAGGCCAAGACCGGCCATTGGGTGCTGGAATTCGATCCCGCCCAGCGTAAGAAGATCGACCCGCTGATGGGCTACACCACATCGGGCGACATGCTGAGCCAGATCCGGCTCACCTTCGACACCAGGGAAGAGGCGGTGGCTTATGCCGAAAAGCAGGGACTGGCCTTCCGCGTCGAGGAGCCGAAGGAGACCAAGCGCCGGCAGATTTCCTATGCGGAAAATTTCCGCTATGACCGCAGGATACCCTGGACGCATTGACCGGCATCGCCGGGCAGCGTCCGGCACATAGATATCAGCCGGCCAGGATATCAGATGGCTTGTCCGGCCAGCGGTCCCGTAGCTCAGCTGGATAGAGCACCGGCCTTCTAAGCCGATGGTCACAGGTTCGAATCCTGTCGGGATCGCCAATAATTCAACGGTTTAGTTCAGGCGCCGCTCCAAAGTTCCAACATCTCACCCTGTTTCCGCGGGGTGCGAAGTGGACGTCAGCGCCGTCCCTGCGTGCTGCCTGAAAGCAGGTCGCCGGCAGATATCGTTATGGTCTTGTAGAAAGAACGCAGCACTGATAGTCTTTGGTCTGACATTGGCTAGGACTTTGGTCTGATATTCTGATTGGTGTCTTGGCTTATTGAACTTGGCGCTGGTTTTCGCCGCATAGGTCGCCTCGATTGAGTGGGCGAGATGCGACGAAATCATCGCAACGGTATATCCAAAGGTCGCGTTTGGCACGGCGCCGGATGAGCGCGAAAGTGAAAGATCTGGAATCGATGATTTCGAGAACACTTGCCGCCAATGCAGAAACTGTCGCCGCCTTTCTCAACTTGATGGGAAATGAGAAGCGGCTTTTGATCATGAACCACCTGGTCGGCGGCGAACTTTCGGTCGGTGTTCTTGCCGAGAAAGTTCTGCTCAGCCAGTCGGCCCTGTCGCAGCATCTTGCCAAGCTCCGCGCCTTCGGCGTTGTCGACACCCGTCGCCACGGCCAGATGGTCTACTATTTCTGCTCGTCCGGCGCGGCGCGCGAACTGCTTTCCATGCTGGATGGCTTCCTGGCGACCGAAAGACCGCTCACGGGGCCGGGGCCGCGTTACGTCGCCGAAAGGCTGCGCCGGGCGCGAGCAGCCTGAGGGCAGGCATCGGTCTGGATTGGTTGACCCTTAGGCCAGGCTTAATTGTCGCTAACGCGCGAAGTCGATGGCGGCGCCATCCCGGCGCTGATCGCTAGTATTTTCGAAGATATTGCGCCCTCCAGCGTTGGGTCGTCCATGCTGGCCCGAGCGCACGTCGTTGGGCGTCAACATGGGCGCAGCGCCGGTCTGTGCCAAACTTGCGCGATTTCTAATATAAGAGCACAGTTCGAAGCGTTGGGAGGAGAACGGCTCACAAACAAAAAATCGGGAGGAAACCATGAACAGCATGAGCCTCACCACGCTTGAACGTGGCAAGACGACCGTCGACGCTGCGGTCCTTGAAGCGCTTTCGGCACACTTGCGCGGCACACTGCTTCAGGCGGGCGACGCCGCCTACGACGAAGCGCGCACCGTCTGGAATGCCACGGTCGACCGGCGCCCCGGTGTCATTGTGTGTTGCGTCGGCGCCTCCGACGTGATCAGTGCCGTGAATTTCGCCCGGGAAAACAGGCTTCTCGTCTCCGTGCGTGGCGGCGGCCACAACATTGCTGGCAGTGCCGTCTGCGATGGCGGCCTGATGATCGATCTATCGGCGATGAAGTCGGTGCGGGTCGATGTCGCGGCGCGGCGGGCATGGGTCGGGCCCGGTGCCACGCTCGTCGATATCGACCGGGAAACACAGGCCTTTGGCCTGGTGGTGCCGACGGGTATCAACTCGACCACCGGCATATCAGGCTTGACGCTGGGCGGCGGCTTCGGCTGGATTACCCGCAAATTCGGCCTGACCATCGACAATCTTGTTTCAGCCGATGTGGTCACCGCCGATGGCAAGTTGCTGCGCGTCAGCCAGAAGGACAATCCGGACCTGTTCTGGGCGGTGCGTGGCGGCGGCGGCAATTTCGGCGTCGTCACGGCGTTCGAGTTCCAACTCCACCAGATGGGTCCGCAGGTTCTGTCGGGGCTCGTCGTCCATCCCTTCGCCGATGCCGAAAAGGTGCTGCGGGACTATCGCAAGGCGCTCGAAACCGCGCCCGACGAACTGACCTGCTGGGTGGTCATGCGGCAGGCACCGCCGCTACCGTTCCTGCCGACCGAATGGCATGGCAAGGAGGTGCTGATTTTGGCCATGTGCTATTGCGGCGACATCCAGGCGGGCGAAAAGGCGACGCAGAAGCTTCGCGCCATCGGCACACCGATTGCCGATGTCGTCGGCCCCAGCCCGTTCACCGGGTGGCAGCAGGCCTTCGACCCGCTGCTGGCGGCCGGCGCCCGCAACTATTGGAAAAGCCATGACCTGACCGGGCTTTCGGACGGCGCGATTGGTGCCGCCACTGCGGCGATTGCCAGGCTTCCAGGCCCAGAATGTGAAATTTTCTTCGCTCATGTCGGCGGCGTGGCGGGCCGTGTGGCGGCAGATGAAACGGCGTTTCCGCAGCGCAACTCGCATTTCGTCATGAATGTCCACGCCCGCTGGCGCGAACCGGCAATGGACAAGGCCTGCATCGATTGGGCTCGTGGTATCTACGAGGCGACCAAGCCCTATGCCGCCGGCACGGCTTACGTGAACTTCATGCCGGAGGACGAGTCCGACCGGGTCGAAGCGGCCTATGGCGGCAACTATCGCCGGCTTCTGGAAATCAAGCAGCGCTACGACCCGCTGAACCTGTTCCGCATGAACCAGAATCTGCGGCCGAAAGAAAGCCAGCGCGCTGCTTGAGGCGGCAGCGCGTGATCCGGAACCGGAGATCCGTGCGTGCGAATATCGGAATCGATTTTGCTGCATCGACCTTCGGTGCGGAGCGGGTTGAGGCCTGGTTGTCGCCTATGGCGCCGGCCTGGCCGGCCTGCCTCAAGGCCCGGGTCTCAATACCCCTGAAGCGCAAAGTCGACCTCAGTGTCATCGACGCCGCACGCTGCCTAAAGCGCTGCGATAAATTGTCGACCTGTTCAGCCACAGGCCAACGGTACCGCAGCAGACTAGAGCACCGGCCTTCCGAGCCGATGGTCACAGGTTCGAGTCCTGTCGGGATCACCTATTTTCCTGCTGCCCTTTTGTCAGGAGCTTCAGCTGACCGCTGGAACGCGGCTCGCGCTTAGCTGTTTATGGGAGATGACACCGAAAAATCCGACCATCGCCCGTATCTGGCGCGGCAGGACTTTGCCGGACAAGGCAGACGCCTACGAGCGCTACAACTACGAGGTGGGTATCAAGCCGCTGATCGAGAAAGCGCTCGGCGTGCAGACCTTTCGCGAGGACACGCCGACCCATTCGGAATTCGTCACCATCTCCTATTGGGGAAGCGTCGAGGCGATGGCGGCCTTTACCGGCGGCGATCCGAATTCCATCCACCATCTCGACCGCGACAAGGAGTTCCTGATCGAATTGCCGAAGGGCGTCCAGGTGCTCCGCATCCGCTCCAGTCACGGCATGGTCGGCGGCGACTGATGTTTTCGGGCTTTGGGGCCAGAACCGTTCAAGTGGAGGAGACAGCGATCTTCGTCAGGGTCGCTGGCTTGGGGCCGCCTTTGCTGCTTCTGCACGGCTTTCCCGAAACGCATGTGATGTGGCGCGACATTGCCGTGGCTTTGGCGCGGCACTTCAGCGTGGTCGTCGCCGATCTCAGGGGCTATAGCCAAAGCGGTTGTCCGGGTTCCGATGCTGATCACACTTCCTACTCCAAGCGCGCGATGGCGCACGACATGGTGCAGGTCATGAACGCGTTCGGCTTCGACCGCTTCATGGTTGCCGGCCATGACCGCGGCGGCCGCGTTGCTTACCGGATGGCGCTCGACCATCCCGGGGCCGTGTCGAAACTCGCGGTCCTCGACATCATCCCGACGGCCGTCGCGTGGGATCGCGCCGATGCCAGGCTGGCGCTCGGTTTCTGGCCATGGAGCCTGCTTGCCCAGCCCGAGCCGCTGCCGGAGCGTCTGCTGGCCGCAGCCCCGGATGCTGTCGTCGACAATGCGATCGCCGGCTGGGGCTCGGCTCCCGATGCTTTCTCCGCCGAAGTGAGAGAGGCTTACATCGAGGCGTTGCGCGATCCCGCCCATGTGCACGCCATTTGCGAGGAATACCGCGCCGCCGCCGGCATAGACCGCGAGCACGACGCGCAGGACCAGGCTGACGGCCGTCGCATCAAATGCCCGCTGCTTGCGTTGTGGAGCGGCGAGGGCGGTTTGGAAAACTGGTATGCGGACGAGGGCGGCCCGCTGGCGATCTGGCGGCAATGGGCCGACAGCGTCGAGGGCGGCCCGGTCAAGGGCGGGCATTTCTTCCCGGAGGAGCATCCTGGCGAGACGGCGGCCGCGCTCTCGAAATTCTTTGCGGCGTGAACTCTGGCTGACAATCAGGCGCCCGATTGAACCGTCAGCTCCCGCGCGCCTTCACCACCACGCTCCTCGCCGCCAGCATCAGCACAGTGATGATGATCAGGATCACCGAGAGGGCTGCGATCGCCGGGTCGATGTTGTCGCGCAAGCCCATCCACATCAGCCTGGGCAGCGTGATGGCGTTGACCGAGGTGATGAACAAAGTGACGCCGATTTCTTCCCAGGACAGCACGAAGGAGAGCAGGGCAGCGGTGACGATGCCGAACTTGATGTTGGGCATGATGATGCGCGTCGCGCGCTCCCACACGCTGGCGCCGAGGCCGCGTGCGGCGAGGTCGATGCGGCGGTCGAGCTGGCTGAGCGAGACCAGAATCAGCACCGTGGCGAAGGGCACTGTCATCACCGAATGCGCCATGGCGACGCCGAGCCATGTGTCGTAACCGAAGAAGGAGCTCATGCCCGAGATCGAGGTGAGCAGGAAGTAGAGCGTGATCGCCGACACCACCGGCGGCACCACCATCGGTAACAGGACAAAGCCAACGAGCGCTGCGGTAAAGCGCGGCTGGAACATCCAGACGCCAAGGCTGAAGCAGAGCGCCAGCACGGTGGAAATGACGCTGCTGACGATGCCGATGCGGATCGACAGCAGGATGGCGTCGAGCCAGCGCGGATCCTCGATCAGCGAGCGGTAGTGGCGCAGCGACAGTTCGCCTGTCGGCATCGCCAGCATGCGGCTCGGCGTCAGCGACACCGGAATGACCGCCAGCAGCGGCAGCAGCAGGAACAGCGCCACCAGCACGGCGAGGATCAGCGAGACGGGGCCGGGGCGATAGGTCGGCATCAGATCAGCTGCTTCGGTCTGACATAGCGGAACAACACCGCCATCAGCGCGCCGACAAACAGCACCAGCACCACGCTGATCGCCGCGCCCAGCCCCCAATCGGGGCTCTGGAAGATCCTGAGATAGATCAACTCGGCGATCATCACGCTGCGGCCGCCGCCGAGGACCGCCGGCGTGACGAAGAAGCCGAGCGAGAAGACGAAGACGATCATCGCCGAGCCGATGATGCCTGAGCGCGTCATCGGCACGAACACGGTCCAGAAGGTGCGCATGCGGCTGGAGCCGAGCCCGCGCGCCGCCAGCAGCACGCGCTCGTCGAGGCTGCGCATGGCCGACGCCAACGGAAACACCGCGAAGGGAATGAGGAAATGCGTCATGCCGACGATGACGCCGAACTCGTTGCGTACCAGCGCCAGCGGCTCGGAGATGAAGCCGATCGATTGCAGCCAGGTGTTGATCAGGCCGCGGTTGGAGAGCAGCGCTACCCAGCCGAAGGCGCGCGTCAGCACCGAGATCCAGAACGGGACGAGAATGCAGAATTCAGCGACTATGCGCTGCGCCGGGCTGCCGCGCACCCACACCATGGTGATTGCATAGGCCGCCGCGACAGACACGACGGTGACGATCAGCGCAATGCGCAGTGTGCGGATGAACACCGACTGCACCAGCGCGTCGGTGGCGAGCGCGCCATACTGGCCGAGGCCAGGCGTCGGCAGCGTGACGCTCCATTTGACGACGCCGAGGAACGGCCAGGCGTACGCCAGCAAAAGGAACAGGAGCAGCGGCGCCATCAACAGCGCCGCGCCCATCCTGTCGGAGAGGGTGCCTCTCATCTCGGCCCGATCGTCCCGGCCTGATCAGGCCGAGATGATCTTGGTATATTCGTCGAGCGCTGCCCCGTAATTCTTGGCGTACCAATCCATGTCGAGCGCGATCTGCTTCTTCATGTTTTCGGGGTCGACCGGGTTGATGCGCTTCTTGTCGGCCGGGATCAACGCGTCGGTGGCCGGATTGGCCGGACCTTGTCCCAGCTTGTCGAACATCACCAGCTGCTTTTGCGGATCTTGGGTGCTGGCGATGAACTTCATCGCCGCGTCCTTGCCGCCAGGATTGCCCTTGAGCACGGCGAGTGCGCCGGGCGAGATCAGGCCCTGGTCCCAGATGAACTTGATCTTGCCGCCCGAGTCCTGCTCGATCAGCGAGGCGCGGGTCGACCAGACGATGGCCATCGAAGCCTCGCCGTTGAGCAGCACGCTCTGGCTCTCGGCGCCGCCGCCCCAATAGGCCACGACGTTTTCCTTGAAGGCGGCGATCTTGTCATGCGCGCGCTTCAAATCGAGCGGATAGAGCGAGACCGGCGCGATGCCGTCGGCGAGCAGAGCGGCTTCCCAGCTCGACACGCCCCATTTGTAGAGCGAGCGCTTGCCCGGGAATTTCTTCACGTCGAAGAAATCGGCCATGCCGGTCGGCGCGTCCTTGCCGTATTTCTCCGAGTCATAGGCGATGACATAGGAGAAGAAATAGGTCGAGGCGGCGTATTCCCAGCCGAAGCCCTCACGCATCTTCTTCTTGTCGACGATGGTGTAGTCGATCGGCTCGAGTGCGCCCTGAGCGCCGAGCGTGATGGCCGAGAACGGGTCGACGTCGACCAGATCCCAGGTCGGCGCACCGCTCTTGAACTGTGCGGCAATCGCGCCTTCGGTCGGGCCCGAGCCGTCCATCTTGACGGTGATGCCGGTGTCCTTGGTGAAGGCCTGGCCGTAGGCGGCGTCATAAGCGGTGAGCGCATCGCCACCCCAGTTGACCAGCACCAGTTCCTTGGCCTGCGCGAAGGCGCCGGTCGAGCGCAACAGCATCGGCGTGCCGGCCAACACAAGAGCGGCAAGCTGCGTGAATTGCCGGCGCGAAATCTCGCCGCGCGCTGCCCTGGCGGACAGGCCGTCGATCGCTTGTTTTTTGGTTTCGTTTGTCATGTCAGTTCCCCTTTTTTCGTTGGCAGTCCGGTGGTTATGGCGCGCTCCAGATTCTTTGCTGGAAGACTTCGCCGGTTTGGTCGTCATCCTCCGTCCGGAAGGAGGAAACCTTTTTCCGCCGGCCAAGTCAGCCAGACGGAATTGCCTTTGCTCAGCGCCGCGGCCGCGACCTCGTTCGGCACCGACACGGTCACCTTGGCGCCCTGGCGCGTTGTCAGGTCGAGCTTGGTCGCCGCACCGAGATAGGTCGAGCCGACGGCGGTGGCGGCAATGCCGTTCTCGCCGGCGGCTGCTTCGCGCGCGATCGACATGTGCTCGGGGCGGATCGCCAGAATGGCGTTGCCGTTCACCGCGTCGGCATTGCCGCGCAGCGTGATCGCGCGGTCCTCGCAGAGTGCGGTCGCGCCATCGTCGGCGCGCTTCACGCCCTTCAGCGGCAGCATGTTGATCTCGCCCAAAAACTCGGCGACAAAGCGGTTGGCGGGACGGTCATAGACCTCGTCCGGCGCGCCGACCTGCAACAATTTGCCGTGGTTGAAGATGGCGACGCGCGACGACAACGCCAGTGCTTCGCTCTGATCGTGGGTGACGAAGACGAAAGTGGTGCCGGTCTCCTGGTGCAGCCGCTTCATCTCGGCCTGCATCTGGCCGCGCAGGCTCTTGTCCAGCGCCGAGAACGGCTCGTCGAGGAGCAACACACCCGGTTCGAACACCAAAGCGCGCGCCAGCGCCACACGCTGCTGCTGGCCGCCGGAAAGCTGCGCCGGCAGTTTCGTCTCATGGCCCTTCAGCCCGACGCGCTCGATCATTTCGGCGACGCGGCGCTTGATCTCGGCTGCGGATTTCTTGCGCACCTTGAGCGGGAAGGCAATGTTGGCCTCGACCGACATGTGCGGAAACAGCGCATAGCCCTGGAACACCATGCCGGCGGCCCGTTGCTCCGCCGGCCGTTCGGTGATGTCGACGCCGTCGCTGAAAAGCTTGCCCTCGGTCGGCTGCACGAAGCCGGCCAGGATCATCAGGAAGGTGGTCTTGCCCGAGCCGGAGGGGCCGAGCAGAGTCAGGAACTCACCGGGGCCGATGTTGAGCGACAGATTGTCCAGTGCACGGAACGAGCCGAAGCTCTTGCCGATCCCGATTGCCTTGATCTCTGCGGCCCGGCCGGGTTGCTGCATCCTGCCTCTTCCTTAGTCGTGGCTTGAGCGTAGGGCAGGGCGGCGGCTCACCGCAACCGAATAGTTTTCGCCTGATCGGCAAATTTGATTCACGGATGGCGCCAAATCTCCCCCTTGAGGGGGAGATGGCTGCGAAGCAGCCAGAGGGGGGTCGGTTCGACTGGGCTCTACATCCTGCCGCAGATGGAGGTTGGCGCTTCATGCGCGGCGACCCCCTCTGTCGCCTTCGGCGACATCTCCCCCTCAAGGGGGGAGATCAGCTAATCTCCGACAGCTTCGACCTCAACCACCCACTGAACGCCTCCAGCACCGGGTGGCTCGCCTTGGCGTGCTCTGACACCAGAAAATACGAGCGCGGCGAGGGGATCGCGATGTCGAACGGCTTCACCAGCCGGCCTTCGCTGAGCGCCCGGCGGCTGGTCAGCTCGTCGCCCATGGCGATGCCCTGGCCGGCGATCGCCGCGGAAAAAACGAGGTTCATATCCGAAAAGAAAATACCGCCTTCGGTGTCGGGGTTTTCCACCTTGGACAGCGCCAGCCAACGCGCCCAATCCTCGGTGTCGCCGAGATGCAGGAGGTTGGCACGCAGCACGTCGGCCGGTTTGGAAAAGCCGCCGACCTTGTTGAGCAAGGTCGGGCTGCAGAGTGGCGTGAACGAGATTTCGCAGAGCAGCTCCACCGCCCGGTTCGGCCAGTTGCCGACGCCGAAGGCGATGAAGGCGTCGGCGTCGGGATTGCTGACATCGTCCAGCCGCCTTGGTGTCAGGATCGATAGCGCCACATCCGGATACATCTGCCGGAACTCGCCGATATGGGTGCATAAAAACAGCGAGGCGAAGCCCGGCGTGCAGGAGACGGCGAACGAGCCGCCGACGCCGGTGCCGGCCTGGCGTGTCACCGCGTCGCCAAGCACGGTCAGCGCCTTGCGCACGTCAGCGGCATAGCGCTGGCCGCGCGGGGTCAGCGCGACACCCTTGCCGATGCGCTCGAGCAGGTCGAAGCCGAGGTCGCGTTCGAGCAGCCGCAACTGATGGCTGACCGCGCTGCGGGTGAGATGCAGTTCGTCGGCGGCGCGCCAGACGCTGCCGTGGCGGGCAAAGCTGTCAAGGGCGCGCAGCGCCTGTGTGGAGGGTATTCGCAAGAAGCCTCAGGTGAACCGAATTTGCACGAACCGGGAAAACATATCACTTTTTGGAAAGCCACTTCACTGCTTTCTTGGGCCGCATGGAGAAACCGGTGACGACCTCGGCGCAAGCCACTGCGCTTGCCTGTCTCGATGGCATCCAGCCATCGCTGTCGGCGTGGACGCGCACCATTTTCGATTTCGGCGAGACGGCCTGGCGAGAATACCAGTCGGCCGCCTGGTATGTCGCGCGTCTGAGGCATGAGGGCTTTTCGGTCGAGGAAGGCTCGGCCGGCATGCCGACCGCCTTTTGCGCTCATTGGACGAATGGCCCGGGGCCGACCATCGGCATGTACGCTGAATACGACGCCGTGCCCGGCAATTGCCAGGACGCGGCGACGGTGAAGCGGCCGCGCCCGGGCCTCGGCAGCGAGGCCGGCGGCCATACCGATCCGCATTCCGGGCTTGGCATTGCCAGCCTCGGCGGGCTTCTCGCCACCAAGGCGGCAATGCAGCGCCACGGCATCGAAGGCACGCTGCGCTTTACCGGTGAGCCGGCCGAAAAGGTGAGGGGCTCGAAGCCGATCCATGCGGCCAAAGGTTATTATGATGGCCTTGCCGGGATGATCTCGTTCCACCCTTTCTACATGCTGCCGCTCTGCAACACGGCGCGCTGGGACACGCATTGCGGCGCTGCCTATGCGATGATCTACCGCTTCGTCTGCGACGAACCCGAAAACTGGGTCCGCGCGGGTGATGGCGCGCCGATCCCGCAGGCGCATTCGGCGGTGCGGGCGCCCGGCGCCAACGACGCGCTGATGACCATGTACATGGCCTCCAAGGCGCTGCGCGATTCCATGCTGCCGCATCAGGGCGGCTGGTCGATCAGCGAGGCGATCCTCACCGCAGGACAAGCTACGGCCGACAATCTGCCGGCGGGGCTCTCAGAGATCCAGTACATGATCCGCGTGCCGACCATTGCCATGGCCGAACAGGTTACCGCCGTGCTCGACCGCAACGCGCAAGCCGCCGCTGCGATCAGCGGCTGCCGCTACGAGCGCCATTGGGTGTCGAAGTCGCGGCCGGGGCTCGCCAATCACGCGATGGCTGAGATCGCCTATGGAGCGCTGTCCACGGTCGGTGCGCCACACTGGGATGAGGCGGCGAAGGCGATTGCCCGCGAGGTGCAGGTCAATGCTGGCGGCACCGCGACCGAAAACCCGTTCATCGACGAGATGGAGCGGCTGATCACGCCGCAAGACGCCGAGGCCATCCTGCGCCGCGATTTGCCGCCCTCGCAGATCAACTCGACCTCCGACGATTACACTGACATGTCGTGGCACGCCCCGACGGCCCGCTTCTATGTCGCCCGCCCGGCGTTGCGCTCGGCGGATGGCCATGCTTATCCGTCCTGGGCGATGAATGCGCTGGGCGGCATTGCCGCCACCATCGATCCGATGGTCATTTGTGCCGCCAAGACGGTTGCGCTTGCCGCCCTTCGCCTGCTCGAAGACAAGACCGCGCGCGATGCGGCGATGGATGAATTTACCACCCGCACCGGCGGCGGCATCGGCGGCCCGAACTGGATCGCGCCGCTTTGCGACTATGACCCGCCGATCAATTTCCGCTGGCCGGAATATGTCACCACCGCGCGCGGGCGCGACTGGTGGATTCCGTCTGCCGGCACCGCATGACCATCAACACGAGGAGAACCCCATGACCGTCCATGACCGCATCGTCGCCGAACCGTTCTCGCTGCAGCGCCGTAACCCGGCCGGGGGCACCAAGCCGCTCACCGCCTGGGGCTTCGCCAACGAAACAGATATCTTGACCGATGTGCTGCTCGGCTCGCCCAATTTCCTGCGCCATCTCTCGACCAGCTCGCTGTCGCGCAAACATCTGCGCGAGGCGCCGTGCAACGTCCAGATCGCGCAGGCGCAGCACAAGGACCTTGTCGCCGCCTACGAGCATTTCGGCGTCAACATCCACTGGCACGAACCGACGCCGGAACTGCCGATGCAGGTCTATTCCCGTGATTCCAGCGTCATGACGCCCTATGGTGCTTTCATCACCGCCATGGCCAATTGGTGGCGTCGCGGCGAGAACTATGCTGCCATCCGCACCTACGAAAAACTCGGCATCCCGATCTACGACATGGTCACCGCCGGTACCTTCGAGGGCGGTGACTTCAACGTCATCGAGGAGGGCGTGGTGCTGATCGGCTGCGGCGGCGCCCGCACGCAGGAAGAGGGCGCCCGCCAGGTGCAGGCCTGGTTCGACAAGGAGGGCTGGGAGACACGGCTAGCCTTCATCGACGAGTACTACGTCCATATCGACCTGATGGTGGTGCCGATCGCCGAAAAGCTCACCGCCGTCTGTCTCGCCTGCACAGAGCCGGGCATCGTCGACTGGCTGAAGGGCAAGGGCCACGAGATCATCGACGTGCCGTTCCAGGACACGATGGCGCTCGGCTGCAACTTCATGTCGCTCGGCAAGGACAGGGTCATCGCGCCGACCTCGAGCCAGTCGCTGATCGGCCAGCTCAAGGCGCGAGGATTCGAGGTCGCGGCGATAGACATGAGCGAGATCTCCAAGACCGGCGGCGGCATCCACTGCATGGCGCAGGCGCTCAAGCGTGAGCCGGCGTGAAGGGCACGCGTTGCTGCCGAGGCCTGCGATGTCCTGCTGTCGCATTTGACAAGACGGGCCCGGCAAGGGAAACATATGCCGTCATCCGAGGAGAGAATCTGTGAAAAAAGCCTATGAAAAGCCGAGCCTGGCCAAAGCAGGCAAGCTCGGATCGGTCGCTGCAATCTCGTCGAAGCCCGCCGTCTGAGCGCCCGCGGCCGCCGCAGGCCGACATTCGGTTGTCGTGGCTAGCGACAATCGGATCGAACTGCATGATTGATGCCAGCCCGCCGGCTTTGAACGGCGGGCTTTTTGCTATGCGCCAGTGCGCTGTCGCGTAAAGCCACTCGCCGCGCGTCAGCCGGGCTAGTCCGATCTGCCTGAGCCTGAATTGAACTTGCGCCGGGCGTTTTCCAGATGCGCACGCATCGCCTGGCCGGCTGCTTCCGGCTCGTGGCGCTCGATCGCCTCGAACACCGCCTGGTGGCCGGCGAAACTCCTGCGGTTTTCGATCTCCGTATTAGCCATGTGGATGCGCTGATTGATCAGCCATTCGACCAGCGCTTCATGCGCGGCGAGGAAGATCGGATTGCCGGGGATGACGGTCAGGGCACGGTGAAACGCGACGTCGGTGACAGCGAAGGCGCGCGCCCGGGCGATGGCACGCTCGTTTTCGGCCAGAGCGGCGGCCAGCGCGTCGATCTGTTCGCGTGTCGCCATCTCGGCGGCGTGGCGCGCGATCGAGACCTCGAGAAACAGCCGCAATTGCTCGAAATGGCCGATGCCGTCGGGCTGGTCCATCAACAGATGCGCCGTGCCGGTCAGTTGCTCCAGCATGTTCTTCGGCGTCGGCCGGGTCACCTTCGGCCGCTCGCCGCTGTTGATGCGCACCAGTCCCATCTTCTCCAGCGCAAACAGCGCCTCGCGCACCGAGGGACGGCCGACATCGAACATCGACATCAGGTCGCGCTCGGACGGCAGCGAGGCGCCGACCGGATAGACCTCGTCGCGGATCATCGCCTCCAGGCGAAGGCGAACTTCATCCGACAGTTTTTTTCGTACTGGCATATTGTGCATGGTCTACCTTTTAAGCTATTAGACCAGTCGCCGCAAGCGAGGATCTTGCGCAACCGAAGGGATGGAGGTCGCCGTTTGCCGATGGGCGTCGGTCGCGCGACAGGCGAGGACCTGGCGCGAAATCGACCTGAAGCAGGGGCATGGCCTCGATTTCGGCAGGCGAAAGCAACGGGAGGAAAATTCCATGAGAAGACTGTTGATGAGCTTTCTGTCGGCGCTGGCGCTGACCTTTGCGGCCGGCGCCGCGAAGGCCGCGGATGGCGGTACGTTGCGCTCGGCGATGCGCACCGGTTGCATCGAGATGGGCACGCTGCACACCACCTGCGGCCACCGGCTCGATGAGACTGTGCTGCAAGGCCTTGTTCACATCAAATGGACGGGCGACGGCGTGCAACCGATGCTGGCCGAGAGCTGGAAGACGCCCGACGGCGGCAAGACCTACATCTTCAGCTTGCGCCACGGCGTCAAATGGCATGACGGCACGCCGTTCACCGCCAAGGACGTGGTATTCAGCCTCAACCTCTACGCCAACCCCAAGGTCGGCTCGCCCTGGGCGCAGAAGCTTGGCGCGGTCGCCGGATACAAGGCTTTCCAGGATGGCTCGGCCTCCTCGCTTGCCGGAGTGAAAGCACTCGATGAGATGACTGTCCAGATCGAGCTCGACAGCGCCAAGCCGCTCTGGGTCGAACTGCAGCTTATCGCCATCAGCATCTTTCCCGAACACATTCTGGGCAAGGTCGCACCCGGCGACGTCAAGGGCAACGCCTTCTGGGTCAACCGCGTCGGCACCGGCCCGTTCATCTGGAAGAAATACGAGAGCGACCAGTATGTCGAGGTCGACCGCAATCCCGACTATTTCCTCGGCGCGCCCAAGCTCGATCGCATCATCTACCAGATCTACAAGGACGTGCCGCCGATCATCGCAGCACTCGAGACGCAGGAGGTCGACGCCATGTCCTATGAGGGCGGCGGCGTGCCGGTCTCCGAACTCGCCCGTCTGCAGAAGCTCGACTATCTAACCGTACTGCCGAAATTCTCCGCCGGCCTGCCGACCTACCTGCAGTTCAACCTGGAGAACAAGCGCTTCGCCGATGTGCGCGTGCGCCAGGCGATTCTCTATGCCATCGACCGCAAGGCCATCATCGAGACGGTCAAGCAAGGCGCCGGCGAGCTCTTGAACACGCTGTTCCCGCAGGATTGGGCGCGCGCAAAGGACCTCGAGCCCTACGACTACAATCCCGACAAGGCCAAGCAGCTGCTGACCGATGCCGGTTGGGATGCCAGCCAGCCGGTCGACTTCATCTACTACTATTCCGACCAGATGAACGTCGACACCGTCACCGCAATCCAGAGTTATCTGGCCGCCGTCGGCGTCAACATCCAGCCGCGCCTGCTCGACCCGGCGGCGATCAACCAGGTCTATGCCGACGGCAGCTTCCAGATGGGCTTCTTCGCGCAAGGCATGGGGCTCGATCCCTCGCTCGGCTCGCCGCTGATCGTCTGTGGCGCCAAGCCTCTCGCCATGGGCTATTGCAACCTCAAGGTCGACGAACTCTTCAACAAGGGGTTGGAATCCAACGACCGCGCGGTACGGGCCGTGAGCTATCAGGAGGCCTCGCGCATCCTCAATCAGGAGCTGCCAAAAGCCTGGCTGTGGAACGAGGTGCGGCCGCTCGCCTTCAACAACCGCATCGTCGGCCTTGCTCAGCACTTCAAGCAGCAGCCGCTCGTGATCTTCAACCACCCTGTCTACAACGAAGTCGAGAAGTGGGAAGTGGCGAAATAGCCACCGCGTAAACCCTTGCAGATCGTGGGACTCCGCCGGAACCTCACGATCCGATGTCTCAGAACCGCCTTCAACAACCATAGGAGAGGCCGGTGCTAAGCTATCTCCTGCGAAAACTGCTGTTCAGCATTCCAGTGCTGTTCGGCGTCACCGTGATTGTCTTCGCCATCGCGCATGCCATGCCGGGTGACGCCGTGCTGGCGATGATCACGGCGGAGGCACCGTCGAGCGAAGAGCTGATCGCCATGCGGCGCGGCGAGCTCGGCCTCGACCAGCCGCTCTACGTCCAGTACCTCAACTGGATCGGCCAGATCCTGCACGGCAATCTCGGCCGCTCCTTCGTCAATGGCCGCGGCGTCGGCGACATCATCGGCGAGCGGCTGCCGATGACGCTGGAACTGATGGGCGTGGCGTTGCTCGTCGCCTTTGTCATCGGCACCACGCTCGGCGTGATCTCGGCACTGCGGCAATACAAACTCACCGACTATTCGCTGACGCTCTCCGGTTTTGTCGGCGTCTCCATCCCGGATTTCTTCATGGGATTGCTGCTCGTCTATGTCTTTGCGCTCGAGCTGCGCTGGCTGCCGTCGTCCGGCATCTCGACCGCTGGCGACAGTTTTTCGCTCATCGACAATCTCAGGCATCTGATCCTGCCGGCGGCAGCACTCGCTCTGTTCCGCGCCGCCATCTTCATGCGCTATGCCCGCGCCGGCATGCTCGAAGTGCTGAACCAGAGCTATATGCGAACCGCCAAGGCCAAGGGCCTGCGTCCCAGCACCATCACGCTGCGCCATGGCCTGCGCAATGCGCTGATCCCGCTGGTCACCGTCTTCGGCCTCGCTCTGCCAACCTTGTTCGGCGGCTCGGTGGTGATCGAGACCATTTTCCAGTGGCCGGGCATCGGCCTGATGTTCATCGATTCCGTGGTCAACCGGGATAGCCCCGTCATCATGGGCTACGTGCTGATCACCGCCATCATCGTCATGCTGGCCAACCTCGCCACCGACCTGGCCTACAGCGTGCTCGACCCCAGGGTGAGCTATGACTGACGCCACCGCCGCCGACATCTCGGTCACTGCCGCCGGCGCCTCGCGCGGCCTGTGGGGTGAGGCGGCGCGCCGCTTCCTGCAGCACCGGCTGGCGACGCTCGGCCTGATCATGCTCGCCATCATCGTGCTCGCCTGCGTGCTGGCGCCGCTGATCGCGCATTACGGGCCAAACGACATCGACCTCAGGGGCCGCAACCAGCCGCCCGGCGGCATGCATTGGCTGGGAACGGACGGCACCGGCCGCGACATCTTTGCCCGCATCCTCTATGGCGGCCGCATCTCGCTGACGGTCGGCTTCGTCGCCGTGGCGATCTCGGCGGCGATCGGCATCTTCATCGGCTGCGTCGCCGGCTATTTCGGCGGCAAGGTCGACCTCTTGCTGATGGGCCTGATCGACATGGTGCTGACCTTTCCGCGCCTGGTCATCATCATCGCTTTCGTCGCCGTCGTTGGCCCCAGCATCTTCAACACCATGGTGGTCATCGGGCTGCTCAGCTGGCCGTCCATCGCGCGGCTGACGCGCGGCGAGATTCTTGCCTTGCGCAACCAGGAATTCATCCTCGCCGCGCGCTCGCTCGGCACATCGCCATCGGTCATCATTCTCGAACACATATTGCCCAATGTGCTGAGCCCGATCCTGGTGGCGATCACGCTCGACGTGGCGACCGTCATCCTGCTCGAGGCGTCTCTGTCTTTCCTCGGCCTCGGTGCGCAGGCGCCGGCGGCGAGCTGGGGCAACATGCTGCGCGATGCGCGCACGCTGTCGATCCTGGAGAGCCAGCCGTGGATGTGGATCCCGCCCGGCGCCATGATCGCCATGGCCGTCCTCAGCATCAACTTCGTCGGCGACGGCCTGCGCGACGTGCTCGACCCGCAGCACATCATGGGCGGGGGCGGCAAATGATGGGCGCCGACGAACTTGCCGTTGAAAGGGCCACCAAGGGGATCGGACAGCAGTCGGTGCTTTCCGTGCAAGGGTTGAGCGTCGAGTTCGGTCCGCAAGGCAGCGCCGTCTACGCCGTCAACGACGTCTCCTTCGAACTTGCCGAAGGCGAGTCGCTGGCCATTGTCGGTGAGAGCGGTTCGGGAAAATCCGTCACCGTGCAGACGCTGATGGGCCTGATCCGCAAGCCGCCGGGACGTGTCACCGCGGGATGCGCGCTGTTTCGTGGCCGCGATCTGCTGGCCATGCCCGACAGTGAGTTACGCCAGATCCGCGGCCGCGACATCGCCATGATCTTCCAGGACCCGATGTCGTCGCTGAACCCGGTGCTGACCATCGGCCTGCAGCTCACCGAGGCGTTGCGCGAGCATCAGGGATTGAGCGAGGCCGAGGCCGAACGCCAGGCGCTCGACATGCTGGATCTCGTCGGCATCGCCAACGGGCCGCAGCGCATGCGCGCCTTTCCGCACCAGTTCTCCGGCGGCCAGCTGCAGCGCATCGGCATCGCCATGGCGCTGGTCTGCAAGCCGTCGATCCTGATCGCCGACGAGCCGACGACTGCGCTCGACGTCACTATCCAGGCGCAGATCGTTGAACTGGTCGCCCGCCTGCAAAAACAGCTCGGCATGGCGATCATCTGGATCAGCCATGATCTCAGCCTCGTCGCCGGCTTCGTCGATCGTGTTGCCGTGATGTATGCCGGCTCGATCGTCGAATGCGCGCCGGTCGACGCGTTGTTTTCGGCAACGACGCACCCCTACACGATCGGCCTGTTGAACTCGATCCCGTCGCTGACGGCTGACAACGCCAGGCTGGTGCCGATCAAGGGCGCGCCGCCTAACGTCACGCTGCCGCCGACCTTCTGCGCCTTCGCGCCGCGCTGCGACTATGCCGAGCCGCGCTGCCGCGATCGAAAGCCGCCGCTGGAAACGGTCGAAGCCGGCCACACCACTGCCTGCTGGCGCTGGCGCGAGGTCGATCATTTGCCACGCTCGCCCGCCGCCGCATCAGCTTTGAGGCCGGTTGGTGCGGCCGGGCAGGAGGCGCTGCTCACCGTCACCGATCTCAAAGTGCATTTTCCGATCCGGCGCGGCGTGCTCAGGCGGCAGGTCGGCGCGGTGCATGCCGTCGACGGCGTCAGCTTCGAAGTGCTGCGCGGCGAAACACTGGCGCTGGTCGGCGAGAGCGGTTGCGGCAAGTCGACGACCGGCCGCGCCGTTCTTGGCCTCGAGCGGCCAAGCGCCGGCCGCATCGTCTTCGAGGGCAGGGACTATGCCGGCGCAACCGGCGACGAGCTGAAACAGCGCCGCCGCGACATGCAGATGGTGTTCCAGAACCCGTTCGGTTCGCTCAACCCGCGCATGACCGTTGGCCGCATCATCGGTGAAGGCCTGCGTGCCCAGAAGATCGGCACCCGCGCCTCGCGCGATATCAGGGTCAGCGAGTTGCTGTCGCTGGTCGGCTTGAGGGAAGCGCTGCGCAACCGCTATCCCTTCGAACTCTCCGGCGGCCAGCGCCAGCGCGTGGGCATTGCCCGCGCGATTGCCACCAATCCGAAATTCATCATCGCCGACGAGCCGATCTCGGCGCTCGATGTCTCCATCCAGGCGCAGATCGTCAACCTGCTCGACGACCTCAAGGCGCGCCTCGGCCTGACCTATCTGTTCGTCGGCCACGATCTGTCGATGATCCGCTATCTCAGCGACCGCGTCGCGGTGATGTATCTCGGCCGCATCGTCGAGATCGGCACGACTGCGGCGGTGTTCGGCAGCCCGCTGCACCCCTACACGCGCGCGCTGCTGTCGGCGATCCCGGTGCCCGATCCGAAGGCCGGCGGCACGCGCCGGCGCATCGTGCTTGGCGGAGGCGTGCCCGATCCGTCGAAGCCACCGTCCGGCTGTCATTTCCATCCGCGCTGTCCGAAAGCGACCGACATTTGCAGCAAGGTGGATCCGCAACCGCGCGACTTCGGATCGCCCGCGTCAGGCCGGCACCTCGTTGCCTGCCACCACGCCGGAGAGGCCTGACTGATGCAGCGAAACCCAAGCCGGCTGTCGAAAAAGATCACGCCGAAACAACGCCATAGCGCCGAAGCCGGAATCAGTGGTTCAGGCGCCGATTTCCCAGCGACAATCCTGACAGCACCGAGGACTTAGCAATGACCAGAGAATTGGCCGGCATGTACGCCGCCTTGATGACCGGCCTCAGCGACACCGGCGAGTTCGACCCCGAGCGCCAGCGCAGCATCAACGACTATGTGCTGCGCCAGGGACTGGCCGGCCTCTATGTCGGCGGTTCAAGCGGCGAGTCCGGACTGCTGACGGTGGATGAATTGTTGGCCCAGCAGGAGGTGGTGTTCGCCGGTGCCGCGGGGGCGGACATAAATCTGATCGCCCATGTCGGCATGCCGAATTTGCGCGATTCCATCCGCCTGGCGCGGCACGCGAAAAAGCTCGGCTATCATGCGCTGTCGGCGCTGCCGCCGCATTCCTATCCCTTCTCCGACGAGGAGGTGTACGGCTACTACCAGGCGCTGGCAGCGGCGACGGACCTGCCGCTGATCGTCTACGAGATCCCGTTGCGCACCGGCCGTCCCTTGCCGCTGGCGCTGCTGGTCAGGCTGCTCGATCTCGGCAATGTCGTCGGCATCAAATACACCTCCACCGACCTGTTCAAATATTCGCAACTGCGCAAGCGGCAGCCGCAAAAGCTGTTCTTCTACGGCTTCGATGAGATCTACGCCGCCGCCGGCATGCTCGGCACCGAAGGCGGCATCGGCACCACCTACAATCTGCTCGGACGGCTCTACGTGGCGATCGACCAGGCCGTGCGTGTGGATGACCTGGCGCGGGCGAAAGCGCTGCAGATGGTGTCGCAGGACTTCGTCGAAGTGCTGCTCGAAACCGGGGTGCTGCCGGGTATGAAGGCGGCCTTCCGTGTCATCGGCGTCGACTGCGGCCCGACCCGCGCGCCGATGGCGCCAGCCGTCCCGGACGCCGAGGATCGTATGCGCGCCGTTCTCGCCCGCCCGGCGATCAAGGCGTGGCTGGCGTGATCGGCAGCTTCACTCGGTCCTTTGCCGGAACTTCGAATGACAGTTTGAGCAATCCTGCAGGATGAGGTGCAGGATATGTTCCGCCGGCAGTTTGGCCGGGTCGGCTTCCGCCGGGATCGCGCGCTTGCCGAGCAGGCTGCCGCCGCCCATTGCCAGACCGGCCCCCATGCGCATGTCGTCGGAAATGCGGTCAGGCGCGTTCTCGGCCTTGGCGGCCAGCGCGTCGGCCAGCGTCCCGATGTGATTTGCCAGCGCCTCGAATTCCGCCGGCGACTGATCGATCTCAAGTCTGGCCTGCGAAGGTGGCCCCAGCGAGGCGCTCGGAAATTCGGCAATCAGGGCAGGGCCGGTGCGCGCGCGAAGGGATTGCGCCGCTGCCTTGAAGGTCGCGGCGTCATAGGCTTGTCTGCCGTCGAACATGCCGGCGATGGTTTTCGCGGCCACCGCCATCTTCTTCATCGATGCCTGCCGTGCCGTCACGATCGGTCCGTCGCCGGCAGAGGCGGCCACCGCAAAGGCACAGACCAGTAATAGCAGCGCCGCTTTCCCAGTCCATCTCACGGCGCCATGTCCTCGTCGCTCCATCCATCCGTCATCAGCCATCCGCAGCAGGGGTTCGACTTGAGGTCGGATTCTTCGGTCGTGATATCGATGCTCATCGGTAAATATCCGTCGTCGGAGGTCATTGTCTCTAAGGCGGATAGACCTTCCAGCCACTGGAAGGTCAACTGATTGAAGCGGCCGATCAGCGGGCAATCAGCCCAGGCTTGCAGCAAGCTGACGCTGCGTTTCCTTGACTTGGCAGCCAAAAACGGGCAGCAAGGCGGGTGAGGGAGAGCATTTCTACCGTGGCGCAGACCATGGAGGGCTCTTTTTTCGTATCGACCGCCGCACAATGTGCGACCGGTGGAGGGATTGGTTAACCAACTTTGTCCATCTTTTGATTCAATCGGCAACAGACGCGAAAGGTGCAGGGGGCACCAGCGAACTGTGGATGTCACGGATGCGAGGGTCGCAAGCCTGCATGCCGATTGAGAGTGGTTGTATGGCGTTTTTGCGTTTGAAAGACCGGGGCGACAATCCTGAACGGGGTTTGACTTCGAAGAGATCCGGCCAGCGCTGGGTGGTGGTGCCGGTTATCGGCGCGGCCCTTGCGCTGTGGTCGGTGGCGACCATGGCCGGCCTCTATTCGCTGGGAACCTCGCTCACCGCCGCTTCCAACACCTTGCCGCAAAGCCTGCTTCTGCCAAACGCCACGCTGGCCGATTCGCGTCGCAGCCTTGCCAATTCGTGGGCGCCGCGGCTTTCGGCACAAAAATTACAGGCAACGCTGCTCAGCCAATGCGACGCCGGCTGCAGGCGCGCCGCCGCGAGCTTCGGGCATGACGGCAAGATGGCTCGGTTGAAGCCGGCCGCGCATGTCTCGAATGGCGATGTCGCGCAAAACATCGGTACGGCGCAAAACACCAGCATCGCACGTGTCACCCCGCGCGATGCGCGCTTCGACGGCGTGGTGGCCAAGGCAAAGCTGTCGTCGCAAAAGCTGGCTGCCGCCTTCGCCAAGGCCTCGAATGCGCCCTTTATGCTTGCCAGCCTTCCGGCCGCTGCCCGTTTCGCCGAAGTCCGCATGCCCGACCAACATGGCCCGGCCTCGGAGCGCTTTGGGCCGGAAGTGGCTGAGATCGAACGCTCTTCCCGCTTGGCGCTGGCGCTGGCCAACACATTGCCGGATCAGGGCGCTGACATGCTGGCGCCGCCGCTGGCCGTGGCCGCAATCGTCGGAGCGCAACATCCTGAGCGGGCCGAGGTTCAGGTCGCTTCGCTGCCGCCGCAGGACGATCTGCCGGGCAGCATTGCACTGCCGGGTCGGCGTCCGCGCGCCGAAACCCCTCAGCCTGCCGAGGCGCCCAGCAAGCCCAAGGCGCAACCAGCCAAGCCACAGACCGCCAGGTCGGCCGAGACCGTGGCACCCCAGTCGCCGGGCATTGTGTCGCCGCGCTCGCCGCGCAATTCCCAGGACGTCGCCGCATTGCCGGGCGTGCCAGGCAGCGAGACCATCCGCACCAAGCCGGGCAAGCGGGTGAAGGCGCAGTCCGGCGAGATGCTGGCCTATGCCAAACCGGATGTCCCGGCTGGCGGTGTCGGCCGGGCCTTCAAGGATCTGTTCGCCACGCCCGGAATGGGTGGCGGCGTTGCCATCTACGACATCTCGGCCAAGACCGTCTACATGCCGGACGGCTCCCGGCTCGAGGCGCATTCGGGAATTGGCTCGATGGCCGACCAGCCGCGCTACGCCAACCGCAAGAATGTCGGCCCGACACCGCCCGGCACCTATGACTTGAAGCTGCGCGAATCGCGCTTCTACGGTGTCGAGGCGATACGTCTCACCCCAACCAGCGGCAACAACAAATATGACCGCGACGGCCTGCTCGCCCACTCCTACCTGCTGCGCGGCGGCCGTGCGGAATCCCATGGCTGCGTGGCCTTCAAGGACTATGCGCGCTTCCTCGCCGCCTACAAGAAGGGCAAGATCAAGCGCCTCGTCGTGGTGCCGCGCATGTCGAAAACGCTGAAGCAAGTCGCCTCGGATGGCAGCCGCGCCTGAATCGTTTTAGCAGGATGAGCCTCTATCATCCTGTTTAAAATGGTATTTTCCGCACGGCTACTCCGAGATCGATGATCTCGACGTTCCCCGCAATTGTCAGCAGCCGGCATTGAAAGCGTTTTCAATTCCGGCTGGGGATACTATGAGTGGACCGCGGCGGCTCCAGCTTCAAACAATCACGAGGACATCATGACAATACGCGCTGTCGTTTGGGGCGAGAATATCCACGAGCGGACCAGTGAAGTGGTCGCCGCCCTCTATCCCGAGGGTATGCACACGACCATCGCCAAGGCGCTGAACACCGACAAGGCGATCTCCGCCTCGACCGCCACACTGGAACAGCCCGAACATGGCCTGCCGGCCGATCGTCTGGCCGAAACCGACGTGCTGGTCTGGTGGGGCCACAAGGACCATGGCGCGGTTGCCGACGACGTCGTCGAGCGCGTCGCTCGCCGCGTCTGGGAAGGCATGGGGCTGATTGTTCTCCACTCCGGCCATTTCTCGAAAATCTTCAAGCGGCTGATGGGCACCCCGTGCACGCTGAAATGGCGCGAGGCGGGCGAGCGCGAGCGGCTCTGGGTGACCAACCCCAGCCATCCGATCGCCGAAGGCGTCGGCGAATATTTCGAGCTCGAGAACGAAGAAATGTATGGCGAACAGTTTGCCGTGCCGGAGCCGCTGGAGACGGTCTTCATCTCCTGGTTCCAGGGCGGCGAGGTGTTCCGCTCAGGGCTGACCTACCGGCGCGGTGGCGGCAACGTCTTCTACTTCCGCCCGGGCCATGAGACCTATCCGACCTATCACGACGCCACTGTGCAGAAGGTGCTGCGCAACGCGGTGAAGTGGGCGCACAACCCGCAAGGCACCAAATCGGCGATTCTGGATGCACCGAATGTGCCGGTCGACAAGGCGCTGGAGCCGATCGTCGAGCGCGGCGGCAAGCTGCACGCCTCGGGCGAAGCGGGTTTCCGCTAAAAACAAAATCCAAGAAAAAGGCGTGGGCGGCTTCCGTACCGAGTCGCCTAGACCGCATTCGTCCCATATGATTGAATCGAACCAATTTCGCTCGGAGTGCAAATGATGCGGCTTTTGATATTGGGTACCGGCTGGATGGCGCAGGAGCATGCCCGCCGCTTTAGCGCCATCGACGGCGTCGAGATCGTTGGCGCTGTCGATGTCGATGAAAAGCGCGTCGGCGAATTCGCCGACGGCTTCAAGATCCCGAAGCGCTTTACGTCACTGGAGGCCGCGCTCGATTGGGGCGGCTTCGATGCCGTGGCCAATGTAACACCCGACCGTATTCACCACCCGACGACCATGGCGCTGATTGCGGCCGGCAAGCCGGTGCTCTGCGAAAAACCGCTGGCGGAAAATTTCGGCAAGGCGAGCGAGATGGCTGACGCGGCGCAAGCCGCTGGCATCGTCAACATGGTCAACCTCACCTATCGCAACGTCGCTCCCTTGCAAAAGGCGCGGCAGATGGTGCTGGCCGGCGACATCGGCACCGTCCGCCACGTCGAGGCCTCCTATCTGCAGAGCTGGCTCGTGTCGAAATTCTGGGGCGACTGGCGCACCGATCCTAAATGGCTGTGGCGGCTGTCGCGCGGCCATGGTTCCAATGGTGTGCTCGGCGATGTCGGCATCCATATCCTCGATTTCGCCAGCTATGGCGCGGCGCTCGACATCGACCATGTCTTCTGCCGGCTGCGCGCCTTCGGCAAGGCGCCGGGCAACCGCATCGGCGAATACGACCTCGACGCCAATGACAGTTTTGCCATGACGCTGGATTTTTCCAACGGCGCCTTTGGCGTGGTGCATGCCAGCCGCTGGGCGACCGGCCACATGAACGAACTGCGCTTGCGCATCTATGGCGATAAGGGCGGCATCGAGGTCGTGCACAATCTCGAGGGCTCGGAGTTGAAAGCGTGCATCGGCGACGACATCGAAACCGCCAAATGGCAGGTGATCGACGCCGGCACGGTGCCGACCAACTACCAGCGCTTCGTCGATGCGGTCGCAAGCGGCGTGCAGGCCGAACCGTCTTTCCACCACGCTGCCGAACTGCAAAAGGTGCTGGATCTGGCTGTCGTGTCGGACGAGAAGCGTACGGAGTTGAGGGCTAGCGCCGACACGCAGTAACCTTGTCTCGAAGGGGAGGAGCCCGTTATGGTCACGCGCCGCGCGCAATGTCTCTGCGGCCAACTGTCAGCCGTCTGTACGGGCGAGCCGGTGCGTATCTCGGTCTGCCATTGCCTGGACTGCAAGCGCCGCACCGGCAGCGCCTTCAGCTACAACGTCCGGTTCGCGGAAGGCGACGTGTCGATCGCTGGACGGGCGAAGCAGTTCACCCGCATCGGCGACGAGGGCGGCCGCGTCATTTATAACTTCTGCCCAGAATGCGGCACCAGTGTCCACTACCGCATCGACACGCAGCCCGGTGTCATCGCCATTCCCGTCGGCGCCTTCGCCGACCTGGCCTTGCCGCCGCCGTTCGAGTCCTTCTACCACGACACCCGGCGCTGCGAGTGGGTCGAGATCAAAGCCAAGCCGCTGGCGACGTTCGACTGAAAGCCGCTTTCGACATGAAGCGGAACCGTCCGCACGCTCCGCGCATTTCGGAGCATGGACAAGACGAGTTCCAACACCGATCAGGGCGGGTCAGGCTGGACGATCAAGCGCGGAGACGGTCCTGTCATCGGTACAGCCATCCACAGCGGCACCGAAGTCGGCAGCGCTTGTCGGTCGCTCATGTGTCTTCCTGATCCAGACCGGCTTCGAGAAGAGGACCCGTTCACCGAGCGCTTCATCGCCGATTTTCCGACCCGGATCATCGTGCATCGGTCGCGCTTCCAGGTCGATCTGAACCGCGCGCGCGACGCTGCCGTCTACCTGTCGCCGGACCAGTCCTGGGGAGTGAAAGTCTGGCGGGAGCCGCCGGCCGAGGACGTCATAGGGGAGTCTTTGTCCTTTCATGATGCCTTCTACAGCGAGCTGAAGCGCGTCCTCGCCGATATCGAGAAGCGCTACGGCCGGTTCGTTCTCGTCGACGTTCACAGCTACAATCACCGCCGCGATGGACCGCAGGCCCAGCCGACGTCTCGCGACCTCGCGCCCGACATCAACATCGGGACGTCTTCCATGGACCGCGATCGCTGGGCGCCTATCGTCGACGCGTTCGTCGAGGCGCTTCGCGGTCACCATCTCAACGGCGAACCGATCGATGTGCGCGAAAACGTGTCCTTCCAGGGCAAGGGCGAACAGACGCGTTTCGTCCACACCAATTTCCCAGAGACCGGCTGTGCCATCGCGGTGGAGTTCAAGAAGATTTTCATGGACGAATGGAGCGGCGAACCCGACTGGGCAGCAATCGAGCAGCTGCGCGCCATGCTGGCGTCGACTGTGCCCGTCCTGGTTAAGGCGCTGCGAGCCATGCGATGAAGCCGAAGCTTGTCGAGCCGATCTCCCCATTGGCGCAGATCGAAGCGGATCTGGACGCGCTTTTCCGCGACGGCAAGCCGATCCGCCGCGAGTTCGGCAACGGCAACCGTTTGCACATCGATCGGCCGCTGCCCTTTCTGTGTGTCCATGTCGGGTCGCATCAGGATGCGGCCTTCCATGCCGTCTCCGCCAACGCCTCCTATCTGATCGCCGCCGACATCGATCTTGCCGGCGAAGTCGCGCGGCTGGTGGCGGGCCGGCTACACGATCACTGCGGCGCCTTCCTCCTTCTGGACATCGGGGAGTTGGCCGAAGACCGGTTCCTGACCGACGATGTTCCGTTCCTGCCGCCTTTCGAGATTGCGCTGGCTAGCGGCAACACGGCGGCGGAGAAGGCGGCACGCAAGCGCTTCGCTGATGCTGCATCCGCGCGCGAAGCCAAATACCGCACGCCCCGCGTCGACGAACTCAGTCCCACCACACGTGCCGAAGCGCGGCTCTGGGACGATTCCGGTGATGTGGCGTGCCTGACGGTGCGCTTCGCCCCAATCTACAGGGTACCGGGCACCAAGCGCGTCTACCCCGAACTCCACGACCTCGTCGTCGCCAACATGGTCGATTCCGCGCTTCAGGCCGTCAGCGCCTTCCTGAAGGCATCGAGCCTGGAACAACCGGCGACCCATCGTTCCCTCGGCCGCCGCGCCTATATCGACGCTGTCGCGCGCGCCGACCATGCGATCGACAATGTCGCTTCGACCTTCGATTTTCTGCTGGCCGTCACGCCGATCAATGCTGAACCCGCCTGGCGGGAATTCCAGGCAGGCGATTTCGAGCGTGTGCCCGCACTGCTTTACCGGCCGCTCGAGCTCGAGGTCGCCGACCAGAAGCGGAAGCTCTATTCGATCTCGCTCGATCATCTGGAAGATACGCTTCTGACTAGGCTGCTTTCCGAAAAGCAGCAGGAGCTCGATCTCCAGCTGTCGATGCTCGCGGCACGCGAGACGCCGCGCTTCGTCGAACTCGGACGAGCCCTTTATGGCAGTGTCGAACCGAGCCTGGCGGCGAGGGCGCGCGCCATTCTCGAAAGGTTCCCGCGCGTTGCCTCGGCCGCCCGGCAGAAGGGCCTCGATGCCGACGCCGTTGCCGCCGCCGCGCGCGAACTGATCGCCGGATACCGCGCCGCCTATCCCGATTTCGACGCTTCCGTGGAGATCCGTGGCGACCTGCCGGCCGGCCTGCTGGTGTCGCGAAACCGATTGCTGGTGTCGCGCGATACCAATGTTCCACCGGAACGTCTGACGGCGCTGCTGAGCCACGAGATAGGTGTTCATCTGCTGACCTATTTCAATGGTGCCGCGCAGGGGCTCGCCATCTTCTGTAGCGGGCTCGCCGGCTATGAAGGCATGCAGGAGGGACTGGCCGTACTGGCGGAGTATCTGGTCGGCGGCATGACCGCAGCGCGTTTGCGGCTGATCGCGGCCCGAGTCATCGCCTGTCAGGCGATGCTCGACGGCGCAACGTTCGAGGAAGCCTTCGGCAGTCTTCGCAAGGATCTCGACGATCGCGAGGCCTTCAACGTCGTTCTGCGCGTCTATCGAGGCGGTGGCCTTGCCAAGGACGCCATCTATCTGCGTGGCCTGTTGCAGATCCTTGATCACTTGAGGAATGGCGGCAGCCTCACGCCGTTCTGGATCGGCAAGATCGCCGCCACGCATTTCGGCGCGATCCAGGAACTCAACGCACGCGGCCTGCTGCGGGCGCCGCGCCTTGAACCTGCGTTCCTCTCTTCCGACGCGGCGCGTCCGCGCCTCAGGAAAGCGATGGCGGGAATTGATCCGATCGATATGGTTGAAACCTGAGGGGGTTCTACAATGCGCATTGCGTTCTTCGTCAATTCCATTGGAACCGAGACGCCCGGCTATACGACGACGGCGTTGGCGCTGGCTGCCGTCCAGCGCGGCCATTCCGTCGTCTATGTCGAGCCGGGTGACTTCATCCTGCGTCCCGACGAGAGTCTGGCTGTCAGCGTCGCGGTTCTGCCCGATGCTGCCTACAAGACATCTGGCAAGCTTCATGCAGCCCTGCAGGACGCCGCGAGGCAGAAGAAGACTGTCTCCACGAGCGACATCGACATTTTGTTTCTGCGCAACGACCCGTCGCTGGATGGCACCGGCCGGCCATGGGCGGCCAATGCGGGCATCATGTTCGGTCGGCTCGCAGCCGAACGCGGCACGATCGTCGTCAACGATCCGGACGGCCTGGCGCAGGCACAGAGCAAGCTCTATTTGCAGTCCTTTCCCGAAGCGGTCAGGCCGGCGAGCCTGATATCGCGCAGCATCGCCGAGATCCGCGCCTTCATCGACAAACACCCGAAGGGCTGCATCGTCAAACCGCTGCAAGGCTCGGGCGGCAAGAACGTCTTCCATATTGCCAAGCCCACCGATTCCAACCTCAACCAGATTTTCGAGGCGGCCAGCGGTGACGGCTATCTCATCGCGCAGGTCTACCTTCCGGAAGCCAAGGCCGGTGACGTGCGTCTGTTCCTGATGAACGGACTGCCGCTGGTGCGCGACGGCAAGTACGCAGCCTTTCGCCGCGTTCCGGCCAAGGGCGACGTCCGCTCCAACATCCATGCCGCCGGAACCGCTCGCAAGGTCAAGGTAACGGCCACCATGCTGGGCATTGCCGAAATGGTGCGCCCCAAATTGATCGGCGACGGCATGTTCCTGGTCGGGCTCGACATCGTCGGCAACAAACTTCTGGAGATCAACGTCTTCACACCGGGCGGGCTGACCCGGCTGGCCGACATGTACGCGACGGACTTTGCCGCAAGCGTCATCGCTGCCTTGGAAGAGAAGCGGACGCTGCGGCAAGCCTATGGCAAGGCCATGACAAATTCGCGGCTCGCGACGCTGTGAGGAATGGAGGCATGGCGCGTCTGCCCCGAAGCAGACATCCGCAGGGGAAGTCGTGCGTAACTGCTTTGCGCCTTATGAAAGTCATGCCCACGGCCCCGTCCATTCACCAAAAGCGGACTTTGCTTTTGCAGAGGGCGCGGGCAGCTTTGCGCGATACGGGTTGCTACTGGCAGAACGCTCAATTTCTCCCCGTAGCGGCGATTTCGAGATCGGTTGATGGCTGGGCTGCTTTGTGACGGCGGTTCGACGGGTCGTATCGTCCGAACGAGACCGAGTGCGTCCAACGCTAGCCTGGCCGACCGAACCACCGCACGATTTCATAGGCAGGCATCGGGCGGCGAAAACCCTTCAGCGTCAGATCGCCAACAAGAACGGATTCGACCAGCGACTCGACAGCGCCGACGACCCGTTGGCTAACGAGAATCTGGCGGGACTGGGCGGCCTCGCACAATCGGGCGGCATGGTTCGACACGGTGCCAATGACGGCATAATCCGAGCGCCGATCAAAACCGATGCGCCCGATGGTTGCGTGGCCCCTGGCAATGCCGATCCCAAAGCCAAGCAGATAGTCCCGCTTGCGCCATCGCTCTGAGTGCCCGTCAATCGCGTCGCGCATCGCAGCAGCCATTGAGACAGCTCTCTCGCTGTGGTCGGCGCATGGCAGTGGATCATTGAAAACCACGACGATACCGTCGCCCACGAACCGCTCGAGTGTCCCCTCGTGGCGGACGATTTGTTCACCAAGACAGGAATGATACTCGGCAAGAACTGTCATGACTTCTTCGGGTTCGGCGGTCTCCGCGAAGGCTGTAAAGCCGCGCAAATCGCAAAAGACAACGGTCACCTCGCGACGGTGGCTCTGCAAGAGCGCCTCTCCATTGCCCGCCGCAACGATGAGGTCGGCGACCTGTTCGGGCAGGAATCGCCTAAGCCGCGCCATTCGCTCGAGCTCCGTCACCTGCTCAGCCACGGTTTGCTCGAGCGAGCGATTCCAGTCGGAAAGTTGCGCCGCTTGGTCCTCAAGGCGTTTGGCTTGGCTCGCGACAGTGTCGCGAAGCGCCTTCTGGCGTAGCATCGATCGCACGCGCGCCAGCAGCGCCTGGTGCTCGAAGGGCTTTGTCAGGTAGTCGTCGCCGCCGGCATCCAATCCCTCGACCACGTCGCGCGTGTCGGCTTTGGCTGTAACAAGAATAACGGGGATCGATCGCAGCGATTCGTCTTGCTTGAGCAGGCGCACTACCGCGATGCCGTCGAGCTTCGGCATCATGATGTCGAGCAGGATCAGATCCGGCGTGAGTTCGCGGGCTTTCGCAAGCCCCTCTTCACCATCGGCGGCGGTTGCCACTTCATAGCCATTCGCCTCGAGGCGCATTTGCAGGATCTCGAGGTTTTCCGGAGTATCGTCGACCGCGAGTATGCGGGGCGGATTGTGCAAGACATACCTCCCTCAAGAAAGGAACCCGCGAATCTCGGAAAGCAGTTGGCGCGGACTGAATGGCTTGGCAATGTAACCATCGCACCCAGCAGCAAGGGCTTTCGCCTCGTCGCCCGACAACGCGTAGGAGGTGACGGCGATAATCGGAATGTGCCGGAGCGCTGGGTCGGCCTTGATGCGGCGTGCCGCTTCATACCCGTCGATTACCGGGAGCTGAATGTCCATAAGGATCAGGTCTGGCCTGTGCGCTCGGGCTGCAGCGATGCCGGCGGCGCCGTCCGGCGCCTCGATCAGTTCGTATTCGGTGGTAGCGATGAGATCGCGGATGATCTGGCGGTTGTCCTCGGTATCCTCCACCATCAGGATTCGTTTGCTCATGCGGCCCTCACGTCCTCATTCACCCGGATTGGTACCTTCAGACGGAATGTCGACCCTGACCCGACCACGGACTCGACATCTATGGTTCCGCCATGCATTTCTGCGATGCGCTTCGAGATCGCCAGGCCAAGACCTGTGCCACCCTTTTGCCTGGTGCTGCTGTTATCGACCTGCTGGAATTCTTCGAAGATGAGAGCCTGGTCCTTGGACGCGATGCCAGGACCGGTGTCTCGGACGGTGATCTCGAAGTGCCCGTCGACCGCATCGGCAAGAATGTCGACCGCACCCGTTTCGGTGAACTTGACGGCGTTGCCTGCAAGATTGAGCAGGACCTGCGTCAAACGGCGTTCGTCCCCGTGGCCGATTGGAAGGTTCTCGGCAACAGTCGTTGAAAGCTCAAGGCCCTTCGCTCGTGCCAGCGGCTCGACAGCGGTAACGGTCGATCGAACAATCTGCGCGACGGAGTAGTCTTCGATCGCCAGCGTGAGCTGGCCGGCTTCGATCTTGGAAAGGTCGAGTACGTCGTTGATGAGCCCGAGGAGGTGACGGCCGTTTGCCTGCACGCGCGCGACGGTCGTCTTTGCCTTGTCCGGGAGTTCCCCGTAGATGCCGTCGACCAGCAGTTCTGTAAAGCCCAGAACCGAATTGAGCGGCGTCCTGAGCTCGTGGCTCATATTCGCGAGGAACTGCGACTTGTGGCGGCTAGCTGTCTCCAGCTCCCGGCCTTTCTCCTCGATCTCGCGGAACAGCTTGGCATTCTGGATCGCGAGCACCGATTGGGCCGCGAAGGTCTCCAGCAGGTGAACAACTTGCTCATGGAAGGCACCTGGCTTGTGGCGCCTGACGACCAGTGCACCGACGATCTTGTTGGGCCTCAGCAGCGGAACGATCAGGATACCGCGATATCCGGCTTCGACGATCGTCTTTCTTACAAGGAAGGATGAGGTCTCCTCGCTGAGGTCGGGAAACTGCACCGGCATGCAGCGCCCGGCTGAGTCGCCGATCCCCATGTCGGCCAGCCCGATCGTCTGGTGTGAGACTGCGGCGATAAGCTCATCGCTCATACCGAAGTTTGCGCGCGGACGGAATTGCTGCCGCGTGCTGCTGAACACGTAAATGGTGCCAGCATCCGTCTCCGACAACTGGACCGCTTTGGCGACGATCGTTTTCAGCACCGTGTCGAGATCCAGCGTCGAATTTACCGCCTTGCTGACGTCCCCGAGCGCCTCCAGTTCGCCGACCGAGCGTGCAAGCTCGGCCGTGCGCGCCTGCACCTCTTGATACAGTCGCCCCAGCCGCTCGGATGTCTGGTTGACGTTGTCCGCAAGCGCTCCCAGTTCGTCGCGGTTGGCGACGACAACCTGTTGGGCGAAGTCACCGGCCGCTATCTGGCTGAGACGCGTCTCGATCTTCTTCACGGGTTCGATCAACGACCAGGAAATGATGTAGCCAAGCCCTAGCGCCAGCAGGATGCTGCCCACTGCAAAGGAGACCACAATCAGTTGAGAGGTGCCGTACGCCCCCTCGGTCGTTTCGATCGCCGCCACCATGTCGGCTTCGGATATGTTGACCAGCTGGTTCGTCAGCCGCTCAAGGCGGTCGGCCGACGGAATGATCTCATCCAGCTGGATCTTGCGCGCCTCTTCCGTGCGACCGGCGCGGAAAAGCTCCACAACGTGCGTCACGCCGGCTGCGAGCCGATCGTACTCCTGCCGGACTTGGCCCAGCACCTCCGCTTCGGTTTCGGCGACGAACTCCATGCGATCGAGGTCGTAGCCAAACTGGTTGAGCTGGCGCAGCGCTGCATCCAGCATCCGCTCGTCCTGAAGCAGAAGTGCGGTCGAGATGCTGTAGAGCTGGTTCGTGGTGTCGTGCTGGACCTGGCGATAGGCTGCGATCCGGCGCTGCAGCTTGATCAGCTCGTTTGTTTGATCATTGACCCCACTCAGCACCTGCAACCCGACGCCCCCGAGTACGATCAACAGGCCGACAATCGACAGGAACGCGATCAAGAGCTTGGTCTGGACGCGCGCCGGCAGCCGGGCAACCCAGCCAACGAGCCGGTTCGTTATGCTATTTGGATTCGTCCAAGAGGCTGACAAGGTCATCCCGGAACTCCTCCAAGTCGAACCGCACGCCAAGATACTGTACTCGCAAGATGCCATTGCGGTCCACGAGCGACGTCAACAGGGTGTGGTCGACATCTCCGTTCGCCGCCTTATTCGCGATGACCCCGTATTTCCGTCCCACCTCATGGACGACCGCCGGATCACCGGTAAGAAACGACCAGCCCTTCAGGTCGGCGCCAAAATTCTGCGCATATTCCTTCAAGACATCGGGCGTATCGCGCTCCGGGTCGACGGTGATCGAAACGAAGTCGATCTTCGACCCGAACGCAAAACCCAGCTTCTCCTGCACGCTGGCCATATTGGCGGTCAGCATCGGGCAGACGTCGGTACAGTAAGTGTAGATGAATGCAATGGCGATCACCTTGCCGCGAAAGTCGGACAGCGAGACGCGCGCGCGGTCCTGCGATGTCAGCGTAAAGTCTGGAGCCGGTCCGATTGCCGGCAATCGCTGATCGTGCGGCGCGTCATGCGCCTGCGCTGGCCAAGGAGCTAGCAGCGCCAGTGCCAATGCGCTTGCCGGCCAGCAACTCACGTCTTCAACTCGCGCTTGACCTCGTTGAAGAACTGCCAATCAGTGCCCTTGGTGATGATGTCGTTCGGGTTCGACTTGACCATCCCGGCTTCATGCAGCCGCAACGAGAAGAACCTCATCGTATCCTCGGGGTCGAAGTCGCGCCAACTCGAGTACGGGAGTTCGCGGAACGCCTGCACGGCGTAGTCGTATTGTTTGGTGCGCCCGCTATCCACGAGGAGGCGTGCCACCCGTTCCGGTTCGGCCGCGCAGATATCGGCCGATTTGAGGATGGCACGGACGACGCGCTTGGTGGCAGCTGGATTCTTCTCCGCATAGCCAGTGTTGACCGCCAGCATGCAGCAGTAATACTGCGACCACGGGCGGTCCTTGGAACTGTCGAGGATGACGTGCCCGACATTGCGGGCGCGGAGATCCTGAGCCTCCGGCGGGAAAGCCAGGAACGCATCGACCTTGCCATCGGCGAAAAGCTCCGCCGGCTTTGTCTCGCCGACGATCCATTCGATGTCGCGTTGCGGATCGAGCCCGACGTAAGTCGCCATGGCGCTGACGAAGATGTGCGGATCCGATGTCAGGTTATAGCCGACGCCAACCTTGCGGCCTTTGAGATCCGTAATGCTTTTGATGTCCTCGCGCCCAAACAATTCGTAGCAGCCGACGTGCACGCCGGAGATCACCTTGATCGGGACGCCGGTGTCGATCGGAATGACGAGCGCGGTTGCAAAGTTGATGGCGAAGTCGATATCGCCGCGCGCTAGCATCTCGGTCTGTGCGATGCCGGGCTCCATTGCGACATAGCGAAAATCCGATAGGCCTTCCGCCCGGATCAACTCCTCGGCGACATATTGCGGAGCGATGCAGATACCTGGTCCCGCCGCCATGCGAGCGGTGATGGTTTCAGGGGGCGCCTCGGCTGCTGCCGCATTGCGGCCGTTGGCAAGGCCCGCTGCTGCCAGCGCAGACAGGCCTGTGAGGAAACGGCGACGGTTCTGGATAGTCTGCATGGGGGTTCTCCACTGGAAAGGCACAGCGTGCCCGCCGTCCGCTCACATCTTCAATTCGCGCTTCAGTTCGTTGAGGAATCGCCAGTCCGTGCCCTTGGCGATGATCTGTTGCGGGCTCGACTTGATCATGCCCGTCTCCTGCATCCGCAATGCGTAGAAGCGCATTGAGGCTTCGGCTTCGTAATCCCGCCAGACGTCGTACCGCGTGTCGCTCAGCGTTTGCAGCGCGTATTCGTAGCTGTGCACGAAACCTCGCTCGACCATCTGCCCGGCACTCCATGCGGGATCCGACGCGCAAAGGTCGGCGCCCTTAACGATAGCCCTGAGCACGCGCTTGGTCGCAACCGGGTACTTGTTCACATAATCCACAGCGACCGAGGTCATGCAGCAGAAGTGCTGCGACCAGGGGCGGTCGACGGCCGTATTGAGGATCGTGTGGCCGATTCTCTTGGCGCGCAGTTGCTGCGTCTCCGGCGGCGTGAAGAGATATGCATCGAACTGTCCATTGGCGAAGGCTTCTACCGGTTTACTTTCCTGGACCCATTCGAAGTCGTTGACGGGATCCAGTCCGATATAGGAGGCCATCAGGGCGACCAGCACGCGCGACGGCGCATAGATGTCGTGCATGCCCACCCGCTTGCCCTTGAGGTCCGAGATGCCTTCGACGCTGTCGTTGGCGATCAGCTCGAGGCACCCGGAGTGCAGACCGCCAAGCACCTTGATTGGTACGCCCGCGTCGATCGATGCGACATGGACTGGCGCGTAGTTCATGCTGAAATCCGTGTCGCCGCGTGCAATCCACACCGCCTGGTCGACTTTCTCGTCGCCCTGCACGTACTGGACGTCGGTGAAGCCCTCCGCTTTGAGCAGCTCTCCGGCCAGGTACATTCCCGCCCAGCAGTAGGCGCCATCAATCCATCGCGGCAAGCGAACGGACGTCGTTTCAGGAGGTCCTTCGGCCCAAGCGTCTGTCGTTGCGCCGATGAGACCTGCAGCGCCTGCTGCCGCAGCACCGGCCATGAAGTGGCGACGGTTCTGGATGATTTGCATGGGGTTCTCCCTCGCGTTGAAAATGGCACGGGGCTGGCTGCCTAGTCAGGTCTTCAGCTCGTGCTTCAGTTCGTTGAAGAAACGCCAGTCGGTGCCTTGGGCCAAGAGCTTCTGGGGGGTGCTCTCGAGCATCCCGACCTCGTGGAGGCGCAAGGCGTAGAAGCGCAGGGTGTCCTCAGCGCTATACTCACGCCAACCGTAGGGGATCGCCTTCAAGACCTGGAGGGCATGGTCATAGCGCTTAGTATAGCCCTGCTCCACCAAGAACTGGGCGGACTGCTCGGGCGCGCTGGTGCAGAAATCCGCCGCTTTCAAGATGGCGCGGAGGGCGCGTTTGGTGGCCACCGGATTCGTGCGGACGAACTCCCGGCTCCCAGCCAGCATGCAGCAGAAGTATTGCGACCAGGGCCGGTCCACGGTGCTGCTAATCACTACATGGCCGATCTGCTGCTCCCGCATCTCCTGCGGTTCGGGGGGAAAGCCCAGGTAGGCGTCGATCTTTCCCTCACTTAGGAGCCGGATGGACTCGGGGCCCGGATGCGTGACGAAGTGTATGTCCTTATGGAGGTCCAGGCCCACATACGCCGTCATACTGGCGAGAAAGACATATCGGCTGGAATCCAGCGACGGCACGGCCACGGTCTTCCCCTTGAGGTCGCGGATCGATTGGACGCGATCGGTCCCGAACAGCTCAAAGCAGCCGACGTGGAGTCCAGCCAGGATGACGATCGGATCCCCAGCCTCCAGGTGGAGAAGGAGTGGGGCGGCGAAATGCGCACTGAGGTCGGCTTCACCGGAGGCGAGAGCCGGCGCGATGTCTGCGGTCCCCCTCCTTTGGAGGTAGTGCACTTCGGTGAACCCTTCGCTGCGCAGCAGTTCTTCGGCTACATATTGGGGGGCCTGACAGATGCTGGGAATCCGGATGAGCCGGATCCGCGTCGTCTCAGGTGGTGGCTCTGAGGCGAGCGATTGGCGGACCCCAACTAGGCTCGTGGCGCCGGCTGCCGAAATGCCGGCCAGGAAGCGCCGGCGGCTTTGGATGATTTCCATGTCCACGTCTTCCCTTGAGACAAATGGGATCAGGTTTTCAGCTCACGCTTCAACTCGTCGAGGAAGCGCGGCAGACGAACCGTGGTCGTTTCCAGCGGCGGTTCCGCGTGGAGTGACTTCGGAAGACCGACGATACCGGCAGCGCTTGCCATTGCAGCGCCGGCCAGGAATCGGCGGCGGGTTTGCATGATCTGCATCCGAACGCTCCTCTTCCGAATCGCAAACGAGAATGCTGGCCGGAACCAAGCAAAAGAGGTTTCGGCAGAGGCAGATGGTCTCGTGGGCGCGACGAGTAGTTGTGGGTTCTAGCGCACCCAGTCTGCTGCGGGAGTCTTGCGCTCTCAGTCGTCGGCGCATTTATTAGCAACCGACGATATGCCACGATACGCGCAATTTGCGTAGGTAGCGAGCGCAAAACTTACTACGCAAAACGTCCCGCCAGCATCTCGCTGTCAGGGAGACTGTTCGCGCGGTTGCGAATGGCCACTTCGAGTTTACTGCGGCCGGGCCGAGCATCGACGCAAAGGTCTGCACAGGGTCAGCTTCCGAGCTTGGTCCACCGGCTGACTGTCCGCTATCGTTGTTCGGACGCCAAAAGCCGCCATTCCGCTATCGTGAAGAGTTTCGGGCGCCGGCAGTCGTGCGAAAGTCGCCGAGGAAGGAACCCGCGGGGCCACAGGCGACTGCTATGGAGATTTCGATCTGCGGCTGATGTCGGCGATGGCTGGGGCGTCGCCCGGGAGGGCGGGAATGGGTTCGGACAGGCCGCTTCGTTGGACCTCCGCGCGGTGTTGTCGGTCGGGTGAGGGGTGGGCGTGGCCCCATCGACATCGATGATCACCTGGGGCGCGCATAGGTCCGTTGCCGCAGGTTGAGCGCCTGCGGCTAAAGGCTGGATCATTCCATGCCGGGTCATGGAGAGTTCTCTCGGTTCGTCGCCGTTGCGTCCGGCGGTCCGCGTGGCTGCCTCCAATGGGGCTGACTAACGGATCTTGTAAGGACCCTCGCTTCTAATTCAAACGTCAGATCACGCGGTTTGCAATGAATTAACGGACGCAAAGTATGCCCTTTGCATGTAAACTTGCGGTGCTTGCATAGATCGGGACGATTGCAGCACTTCGCAGAGGGGCAATCGTCGTCATGTTCCTTGAGTTTGGAAAGCGCGAACCGGTCCAGCCGCACGATGCACATGTCTCAGTCGTGCTCAGGCGAAAGGTCCCGGTTGCCTCGAACGATACGTCCCTGTCTTGGCTGGGTGGGCTACCGCGAATGCCTGCGTCGGTGAAATGGCCCCGCGACAAGGACAAGTCCCCGCTTCATTTTATCGCGCAAATCCATTGCACCGATCTTCCGGCTGATCTGTGGGGTGGCAACGGTCCAAGAACCGGCTGGCTGCTGCTGTTCGTTCACGCAGAAAAGCTGGAGGACGAAGCGCGGGGTGGCACAGTTAAAGTGCTCCACGTCGATGAACTCGGCCCGGAGATGCTTCCGCCGAGAAATATCGACACCCTCCGCAACGAATTTCGCGAGCGGAGGACCGGCCGCAAGCACCAAGCCCACCCGCGCGAGACCAAGGCGTGGCGCAAATGGCCGGTGGAAGTGGTTGTCCAGCGATACGGCCGGAGCGCCATCGACTGGGAGCACGAGGGCCCGATCGCTACGGCGGCGGAGCTTTACGGCGCGCCGGACTGCGATCGCAGCCTCGCCAGTCCTGGAGCCATTGGGCTCGATCGTCCACTGACCTGGGGCGGCGCGCTCGATGTGATCGAAGCGTTGATTAGCGATCTCAATCCGGCGACATTTGCCGAGAGGTTCACCGGCAGTTGCGGTCTCGACGGACCTCCCGAACCCGATCAGGACCGGTTCAACGACGAATTGCGCCGCCGTTTGGACAAGCGACTGGAGTCGTTCGACTACTCGCCTGGCTACGGCTTCCGCCTCGGCGCCATACGCATGGAAGTAATCGAGCAGCTGAAATCCGAGCGCCGCACTGGATGGATCGAGCGGAGCTTCCGTGTGCTCGAAGCAAAGGAGCGGGAATGGGGCGCGAAACGCGCCAACAACCTGGCGGAACTGCAAGCCGCAAGGGCTGCGGGCGATGCGGAGACGGTCAGGCGATGTGAAGGTTGGATCGAGTACTACGACGTCACGGTACGGGAACTCGAAGAGCACCGCACCTATCTGACCGAACTGTTTGCCCCCTACCAAGGGCCAGATGGCGAGGCCGCTTTCACCGCGCAGATCGAGGCGAGCGCTGCAGCCCACCTTGCCTGGGGCGCGCGGCAAGGCGAAGCGCTCCTTCACTGGCACAAGTATCTCCTGGCCAAGGTTCCCGGTGAGCGATTGCCTGAATCGGGATGGAACGACCTTGCCGCTGCTCTGGGTGCAAGCCGCAGCGAGTATTGGGCGTGGTCTCCCCAAACCGACGTGCTGCGCAAACGAGCAGTGACGCTGGACTACAGGCGGCATCTCGACACGGTAACCCGCGGAGAAGTGCTCGACGTCTATGCGCGCGGCGAAATCGAGCAGTCAGGATTATCTCCGGAACAGATCGACGACCTGACGCGCAGACTACGCCACTTCATCGACGGGCGCGCGCACCGCATGGGCGGGCATCGCAATCCGGTCCAGACCGAGAACCTTTTCGATGACGACCTGCTGCTGTTCCAGATCACTTCCGACGATGCGCTGGATTGGGTCTGGGCAGATCTTGGGGCGCTTTACGTTACGATTGAAGAACGGGCCTTGCGTCGCAACGACTTCAGCAAGGTTCATGCCTGGCTTGAGGGCGGGTGAGAAGTTCTCGCTCTGAGCAATTTTCGCTCGTCATGGCATTGCTATCCCGCTCGCCCGATTAACGGCATGGCCAGATGTGGACTTGATACGCACATAAGCGCCGGTCGGATGATGACTAAAGAAAATTGGGCCAGCCGATCATCGTCCGCCAAGCGGGCGGAGCCGAATGACCGATTGCAGGGCTACCCAGCCGCGACGATAGCTCTTGTGGCGGAAGGTGACGCCGCTCTCGTGGTCGCGGTGTCCGGCGACCGGCCGAGGAACGTCGCCAGGCGTCCGATGTCGCGGAGATAGTTGCGCTGCGTCTCCCGTGAGAAACGCCGCATGTTCATGTCGTCGATCAGCCGCTGACGCAGCGGACTGATAGGTGCATCAAGAACAGGATAAGGCATGGTCAGGCTCCTTGTTGAAGAAGCCCGTGATGCTCTGCCGCTGTCGAACCACCTTCAATGCGAGCGCGACCTCCGGCTCGTGATCTCTACCTCACCCCACGCGTCATCTCCGCCGCCGGCAGCCAGCTGATTGACCTTTGACCCTAATGCCGCAGAATCTTGCTCAGAAAAGCGCGGCTGCGGTCAGTTTTCGGGGCGGAGAAGAACTCCTCCGGCGTGCCGCTTTCGACGATGGCGCCGGCGTCCATGAAGACGACGCGCTGAGCAACCTTGCGGGCGAAGCCCATTTCGTGCGTCACCACCATCATGGTCATGCCTTCCTCGGCGACGGCCACCATGACATCGAGCACTTCGGAAATCATCTCGGGGTCGAGTGCGGAGGTCGGCTCGTCGAACAACATGATCTTCGGCCGCATGCCGAGGCAGCGGGCGATCGCCACGCGCTGCTGCTGGCCGCCCGAGAGCTGTGAGGGATAGGCATTGACCTTGTCGGCGAGACCGACCTTGGCCAGCAAGTCGCGACCGGCCTGCTCGGCCTCGGCGCGCGGGATCTTGCGGACATGGATCGGCGCCAGCGTGACGTTCTCCAGCGCTGTCTTGTGCGGGTAGAGGTTGAACGACTGGAAGACGAAGCCGATCTCGGTGCGCAGCTGCGCCATGTTGGTGGCGGGGTCGCCGAGGCGCTGGCCGTCGACGATGAGGTCGCCGTCCTTGATCGTCTCCAGGCCGTTGATGCAGCGGATCAGCGTGCTCTTGCCCGAGCCGCTCGGGCCGCAGACGACGACGACTTCGCGCGGCTCGACGCTGAGTGTGATGTCTTTCAGCACATTCAGCGCGCCGAACCATTTGTTGACGCCGCGAAAGTCGATCATGCCGGTTTTGGTCGGGCTTGGGTTGGTCATGGCGGTCGGCCCTTTGGGTTCGATGTCACAGCTGCACCTCGCCGTGCGCCGCACCCATGCGGCGCTCCAGCCGGCGGGCCAGCATGATCAGCGGATAGCAGACGATGAAATAGCCGACGCCGACGAGGAAGAAGACCAACAGGCCGTTGGGCACACGCTGTACCACCAGCCAGCCGACCCGGGTGAGGTCGGTCAGCCCGATGGCCGAGACGACCGAAGAATCCTTGATCAAAAGCACATATTGCCCGACCAGCGGCGGCAGCACGATGCGCATCGCCTGCGGCAGCACCACCTGGCGCATGCGCTGCCAGCGCGACAGGCCGGATGCAAGGGCTGCCTCGACCTGGCCGGTCGGCACCGAACGGATGCCGGCCGCGACGATCTCGCAGATAAAGCACGCGGCGAGGTTGGTCAGCGCGATGATGCCGGCGGTGAAGGCGTCGAGCTCGATGCCGAACTCCGGCAGGATGAAGAAGATCAGGAAGATCTGCACCAGGAACGGCGTGCCGCGGATCAGGTCGACCCAGGCGCCGATCACACTCGAGATCAGCCGGTTGCCGCCGGTGCGCAAGATGCCGAGGCCGAAGCCGAGCGCCGTGCCGAGCACCAGGCTGATCAGCGACAGCATCACCGTCATTCCGAGGCCGCGCAAGGCGAGGGGATAGCTGCCGGCGAGGCTTTGCAGCTGCTGCCAGATCATGTGCTGCTCCTTGCCGGCTGCAGGCCGAGCCAGCGACTGGACAACCCCGCCAGTCCTTTGAGGCAATAGTAGAGCAGGAGGTAGAAGGCGGCGATGGTGATGAAACCTTCCGCCGGCATGAAGCGGTCGGACGCCAGCAACTGTCCGGCGCGCGTCAGTTCGGACACCGAGATCAACGACAACAGCGCCGAATCCTTGACCAGCACGATCGCCTGGCCGAGCAGCGGCGGGATCGTCACCTTGAAGGCTTGCGGCAGGATGACCAGGCGCATGCGCTGGACATAGGTCATCCCCGAAGCGACGCCGGCTTCGACCTGGCCGCGCGGGATCGACAGGATGCCGGCACGAATGATTTCAGCGATATAGGCGCCGCTGTTTAGTGACAGAGCGAGAATGCCGACGACGAGCTCGGGCAGCACAAAGCCGAGCCGCGGCAGGCCGAAATAGAGGAAATAGAGCTGCGCCAGCAACGGCGTGGCGCGCACGGCATCGATATAGGCCTTGGCCGGGATGCGAAACAGCTGGCTGCGCTGCAGGTTCATGGCGGCGAGCACGATGCCGACCGCCAGCGCGCCGGCAAAAGACAGCGCCGACAGCCACACGGTCGTGATCAGGCCCTGCCCGAACAGTGGCAGATATTCGATGATGGTGCGGAAGCTGAAGTTTTCGAGCATCGCAGGGCCGGTGAATAGTGAGTAGTGAATAGTGAATAGTCAGTAGTCAGTAGTCAGTAGGGAGTGGTGTCCGAAATGGCCATTCACCATTCACTATTCACCATTCACTTCTTCCTACTGACTACTCCCTACTCACTACCCCCCCCTAATTCCTCAGTGGTCCTTCTTCCAGGCGTCGGAATTGACCCAGTAGTCGAGGTTTTTCTGCAGGCGGCCGTCGATCGTGACCTGGTTGAGGAACAGGTTCATCCAGATCAACAGGTCCGGCTCGTCATAGCGGGTGGCGAAGGCAAGCGGCTCCTTCGACAACAGGTCCGGCATGATGGTGAAGGTGCCGGCGGGATAGGCGGTCGACTGACCCTTGACCGCGGAGACGTCGTTGACGCCGCAATCGGCCTGGCCGTTGTTGACCGCGTCGAGCAGCAACGGACCGCCGCCCTTGTAGCTCTTGATGTCGGCATCCGGGAAAGCGTTCTTGGCTTCCTTTTCGCCGGTGGCGCCCAACAGCACGGCGATCTTGGTGCCCTTGGCCTTGCAGTCCTCGGTGGTCTTGAACTTGCTGTCGGCCTTGGTGAAGACGGTGCTGCCTGTATACATGTAGGGCGTGGTGAAGGCGACCTTCATGCCGCGCGCCAGCGTCGGCGTCATGTCGGCGACCAGCAGGTCGGCCTTGCCCGACAGCAGCGCCGGGATCAGCCCGTCCCAGTCATAGTCGAGGAAGGTGACCTTGACGCCCATTTCCTTGGCCATCAGCTCGGCGAGTTCGACCGAACTGCCGGTGCGTTCGCCATTGGCGCCGACCAGCGAGAAGGGCGGTCCTTGCGTCTGCACCGCGACACGCAGTTCGCCGCGCTTGGTGATCTCGTCGAGCGTTCCGGCACTGGCCGCCGTGGCGAGGCCCGCAAGCGCAAGTCCGGCGATGAAAAGTCTGGCAATCTTCATGTGGCATTCCTCCCTGTTTGGTTGTCATTTTTGCCCGCGGATTCCCGTGGGCTTTTTTGAGCGGCAGCGCCGTTGCCAACGGCAGCCACCGTTCGAAAATCCTCAGTCCCAGGTTACCGTCTCGGTTACCCTGATGCCGCGCCCGGCCAGCTCCTCGAAAAACGGTCCGTCGGGCACATGCTGCAGCGGGTTCAAAAGCCCTGGTTTGGTAATCTCGCGCCCCGCCAGCATCTGCGCCACGATGCTGGCGGGATAGCCGACGCCGAGGCTCATGCCGAACAGGCCGGAGGCCAGGTCACGTTCGATGATCAGGTCCGATGTCACCGTCTTGCGGCGACCGCCTTCGAGACCGGAAAAGACGTTGCGCATCACGCAAAGATCCTTCTCGTCGGCGCCATACTGCAATTGCGGGCCAAGCAGCCGGCCGAGAAATTCGCGTGGGCTGGCGCCGGTGCCCGGCACCTTGTCTTCGGAAAGGAAGCCGAGTTCCTTCAGCGGCGCCCAGAATGCCGACCAGCCCGGCCAGCGCAGCGTGTAGCGGCCCGAGCGTTGCAGCCCCTTGGCGCCGTCGAGCATCTTGACATAGTGCAGCGCGTCGCCATTGGGAAAGGCTTCCAGCCGACCGAGGCCCGCGACCTCGATCTCGTGGATGAAGCGGTTGTCATGCTGCCGGCCCGCCGACACTTCGACGCGCTTGCCGTCCTCGATCATCACGCTGTCGCGGTTCTGGCTGACCAGAACCATGTCGAAATTCCAGCTTACCTTGTAGCAGAGGGGCTTCGCCATCGCCTTCGGTTCGGGGATGCCGCCACAATAGGAATCGATCGAGGAGATCGAAGAGAACTGCTTTGCGGCGCGGGCGTAGAGGACGAGATCGATGCCGGGGTCGAGCCCGCATTCGGTCATGACAGAAACGCCGGCCTGTTCAGCAGCGGGGCCTAGATCGGCAATCGCCTTGCTGTAGTTGGTGGTAACCAGCGGCGTGCGCGTTGCGATCGCGGCCTGCACCGCCTCGCGCATCAATGGCTGTGGCAACAGATCGATGACGGCGTCGACATCGGCTAGCACGGTCGCCAGTGCTGGACCGATGGCGCCCTCGGGCACGACGAAACGCACGCGGGAAATATCTGTCAGGCCGGCAAGCCGGGCAGGGCCGTTGGCGGCTGTATCGACACAGACGATTTCCTCGACACCGGCGCTGGCGACGAGATCGGCGATGGCCGCGCGGCCCTGCAGGCCGAGGCCGCCGAGAACAGCGATCTTCATGCCGGCTCCTTGCGCGCCGGTGTTTCTTCCGACCAGCAGCCTTCGGGAAGGCTGACCCATTTGTTGCACGACGCCATGACGACGAAGGTCTCGCTGCGCACCACTTCGCCCGGAATGCCGGCGCCCGGGATCAGTTCGCTGGTGATGCGGTAGAGGTCGGCGACATCGCCGGCGACGGTGACGTCCACAATGATGTCGAAGCGTCCGGTGACCACCGAGGCCGAGTTGACGAAGGGCAGTTCGGCAATGCGTTGCGCCAGTTCGCGAGCGCGGCCTCGTCCCTGCGCGTTGATGCCGACAATAGCCGAGATCAGCTCCGGGCGCTCGGTCAGATTGAGCAGCCCGACGATCTTCAAAAGGTTGCGGTCGAGCAGGTTTCGCAGCCTTGAGCGCACCGTCGGCACCGAGATCGCCATCGTCTCGGCGAGCCGGTTGATGCCCGGCTGGGCATCCTGCGACAACAGCTTGACCAGCCGTCGATCGGTTTGATCGAGATGCTCACGCAAAGGGCAAGGCTTTCATAAAGGAGAAAAATAAGAGAAAATTTCTTCCAGATATGAAAAACAGACTATGGGAAATTTTTAACAACAGCAAGAGCGGAGTTGTCGCTTGCGGTTGTGCCGGTTTCCGGGTGCAGCCAATTCCTCCGCACGGACCGGAGAGCGGCCATCAAGCGTGTTCGTCAGCTTTTTGTCCGGAAGATCGCCACCGCAGCCGCCACCAGCGCCGCGTTGCCGGTCGCCACCGTTCCGTCCGGCAATTCCTTGCCGTCTTCCAGCCCGACGCGGGTCGACAGCTTTCGCGCCGCCGCCCGTTCGACGAAGGGCCAGACGGTGGCGTTCTCGCCATGCAGCAGGACCGAGCGCCTGATGCCGGCGCGCTGCAGCACCTGCTCGATGCCGTCGGCGACGGCGAAGGCTTCATCCAGCGTCTGCTCGGAAATCTCGATCAGCACGCGCAGCACGCGACCACCATGGTCGAGACTGATCAGCCGCTCGGCGTCGGCGACCGAAGCAAGGCCCGCCTCGATGCCGATGCCACGCTGGCGCAGGCTCTCCATGACAATGGGTGCCGCCGTCTCGCTGAGATTGACCGACGCATAGTCGGGCAATTCGCGCCAGCCGGCGATGGCGACCAGCGTGCCGATATCGTCGTTCTCGATCCAGGCGCCGGTGGAGACGCCGATCAGCGTGCCGGGGCAGGCGCGGCGCAGCGCCGCGATCGTCGGATCCATCGCCGCCGGTGAAAGGCTCTCGCGCCGGTCGGCACCGCGCGCATGGACATGCAGTTCGGCCGCACCGGCGGCAATCGAAGCCGCGCCATCGCGCGCCATGGCTTCGGCGTCGAGTGGGAGGGCAGGGTGGAAATCGGCGGAGCGCGCGCCGTTGATGCAGGCCTGGACGATCATGGTTCTCGCGATCCTGTTGCGGATGGCGCCAGCCTAGCAAAGGGCGGAGAAAATCGGAATTCGGGGCAAAGGAGTCTCCTGACAGACGAGTAGATGCCTTGAAGCGCCGCGATCCTTAGCGCCCCCCTCTGTCCTGCCGGACATCTCCCCCACGAGGCAGGGCTGTCCGGGGAAAGTGAGGGGTGAATCGAAATGCCACATGCGCATGCCCCGTAAGACGGCGGTTTTCCGT
>NZ_VFTC01000037.1 GCF_007003975.1 Mesorhizobium sp. WSM4306 | reverse complement strand
TTGTCGCTCTTGATTGCCCTGCTTCAAATCCGGCCGAAGCCGGTCGCCGCTTAGGGCTCGGATTGTTCACGGTCGACGATTTGATGCGGTAGTCGCCTATGAGCGGTCAAAACGAACGCAGCTGGTTCGCCGATCGACCAAACGGCGAGCGCACTGTGCTTTGCTCAGACCGCCACCGAGTGCCTCGCCGTTCCCCCTTTGAAATATGTATCGAACTTGGCCGCGATGGTTCGAATGAAGGGGCGACTTTCAGTCCGTACGAGGAAACTGTCACCATCGAATTCAAGCGCTCGGGCAGGATCGTGGAGTGCGATGGACCTCGAGCGATGAAGGAGCTGCTCGCCGGCTTTGCCGAACCGCTCCACCAGGTCGACTGCCGAGAAGGCAAAATCACACATCAGCCGCTCGATGATCCAGCCACGGACGCGATCGTCGTCGGAAAGGGCAACGCCGCGGACGGCAGCCAACCCGCCATCCGCAACCATGCGCCCGTACCCGGCAGTCGAAGCCATGTTCTGCACGTAGCCTTGGCGAAAACGACCGATGGACGAAGGGCCAAGTCCGATCAGTGTCGGGCAGCGATCCTCAGTGTAGCCCTGAAAATTGCGATGCAAAACCCCTGCGCGGGCCGCTATGGCCAGCGCATCGTCGGGCTTCGCGAAATGATCGAGTCCTATTGCCTCATATCCCTTGGCGACAATTGCCCGCGCCGCGAGTTGAGATTGGGCGAAACGCTCAGTGGGACTCGGCAGCCATGCCTCGTCGATCATCGTCTGATGCTTCTTGAACCAGGGCACATGTGCGTAGCCGAACAGGGCCATCCGGTCTGGCTCCAAGGTCAGTGCCTGCGCCACCGTGGAACAGATCGTCTCGCGTGTCTGATTCGGGAGCCCGTAGAGCAGGTCCAGATTGACCGATTCGACGCCCCGCGAACGAACCCCGTCGACGACTGCCTTGGTCTGCAAAAAACTCTGCTCACGATTAATTGCTTTTTGCACTTGCGGATCGAAATCCTGCACGCCGAGGCTCGCCCGCGTTACGCCGATTTGAGCAAGTGCATCAAGGCGCGCCTTGTCCATGTCGTTGGTTTCGATTTCGATGCTGACCGTAGCATCCGGGAGAAGGTCGAAGCTGTCCCGCAAGGCCGCTCCAAGAGCAACCATATCATCGGGCCTCAGAATAGTTGGCGAACCGCCACCGAAGTGGATTGCACGGACATGTGCCTTGCCGCTCACCAGACCGGCAATCGTGACGATTTCGGCATTCAGCGAGCGCAGATAAGCGGCCACCGGCTCATATTGGTGCGTCTGCTTGGTGTGGCAGGCGCAGAACCAGCAGAGCTTGTCGCAGTAAGGAATGTGCAGGTACAGCGAGATTTCGTCGCCGCTTTCCAGCGTCTCCAACCAGCCACGGTAAATGGCAGCATCGATCCCCGAATGGAAATGCGGCGCCGTCGGATAGCTGGTGTAGCGTGGGACGTTCTCGCTGAGTTTGACAGCTATTTCCGATTGCATCTCGCGTTCACCGTGTTGCCCGCCGGAACACTGCACGCATCGCTGAAGCAGACCCTGATCTCGATCAGCCGCGCTCATGGACAAACCGCCGCAGGATTTCTCTACCCTGGATGGGTATCCTGCCGGCAGTTAGGATCGGGTAAGGCGAACGCATGACCTTTCGGCAAGACATTCATAGTTCCGGCATTCCTGTTCTTTGCTTCCCTTGCGAGGCACGGCGTCGCGGTGTCTGCGGTGCGCTCGATCCAGACAATTTGGTTGGGCTCGCCAAGACTTGCTCGCGTCGCCGGATCGAGTCAGGAATGGAGTTGACCGGCGAGGCACAGAACGTCGACAGCTACTCCAACGTGCTTTCAGGCGTGGTAAAGCTATCAAAGAGCCTGTCGGATGGGCGCCAGCAGATCGTCGGTCTCCAGTTTGCACCGGATTTTCTGGGACGTCCTTTCAAGGAGGAAAGCTCGATCAATGCGGAAGCGGCAACAGCAGTCACGCTGTGTTCGTTTCCGCGAGCGGCCGTCGAACGGATGATGAAGGCGTCACGGGAATTCGAGCATCGCCTGCTCAAACAGACGCTGAATGAACTCGATGAGGCGCGCGAGTGGATGGTGACGCTGGGGCGCAAGACAGCTCCGGAAAAGGTGGCGACTTTTCTCCTCATGATGGCCCGGAATATCGATTCCAGTCTCGATGCGGCTTCCGGGTCGGCCTCCTTCGATCTGCCGCTGACGCGTGCCGAAATGTCTGATTTCCTTGGAATCACCAGCGAGACCGTGAGCCGCCAACTGACGCGATTGCGGGCTGACGGGGTGATTCGGATTGAGAACGCACGCCATGTGACGGTGGACAGCATAAGCCGTCTGGAGAAGCGCTGTGGCGGCGGACGCGAGCGGCCCTAAGCGGCGAGGCCATGTCGCATGACTCCGGGGCGGGCCGTGTTTGCCTTTTAATGCGATGTCGCCGCGCCTTCGACGAAGCGGCGTCACGGTTGTCGAGACAAACAGCTTTCGGGCTTTGATAGGAACGTGACCAATCGCCAGGTGTGTTTCGGCACATACCGGCGAAGCATGGTCCTTAATCTGCCACGGCTCGGCGGAACGATCGCGTTCGTTTCCAATGGGATCCGAACAACGTTTGGCAGGGCATCGGCAATAGCATCCAACGCGCGCAGAGCCTCAGCTTTCGCCTCAGCGATCGCGTCTGCGCCCGCCCAACCCAGGGAACGCCTTCCATGAGGGAGTGAGCCCGCGCTGCGTTCCTCGTTCATTCGCCACCTGCTGATTGCGCCGCACAAAATCGTGCGGCCTGACATAGATCAGGGCGAGGGGGCGGCGGCTGCGCGATTAGTGCGCTGCGGATTTGGCATCCACCAGATTCGAGATCGGGATCTGCAATGAAATTCGGCACAGAGATCGTCCTTCTAAGCGTGTTCGCTTTTGCGGCCCTGGTGGCCGCCGGCTTCGGCGTGGATGAACCTTTCCGCCGACACATGTGGGTGTTGTTCTTCGCAGTGGCTGGTTTCACTGCGATCCTGTTGCGCAACACGGAGTTCAGGCCAGCAGCTCCGATTGACCCATCCGCTTACATGGATGGTCCGATCCGCTACGGCGCGATCGCCACCGTGTTCTGGGGTGTCGTCGGCATGCTGGTCGGCGTGGTGATCGCGCTGCAGCTCGCCTACCCCGATCTCAACATCCAGCCCTGGTTCAATTTCGGTCGTTTGCGGCCGTTGCACACATCCGGTGTCGTTTTCGCCTTCGGCGGCAACGCGCTGCTTTGCACGTCTCTGTATGTCGTGCAGCGCACCTGCCGCGCGCGCCTCTTCGGCCGTGATCTCGCCTGGTTCGTCTTCTGGGGCTACCAGCTGTTCATCGTCATGGCCGCGACCGGCTACCTGCTCGGCATCACCGAGGGCCGCGAGTACGCCGAACCCGAATGGTATGTGGATGTCTGGCTGACCATCGTCTGGGTCGCCTACCTCATTCTGTTCCTTGGCACGATCCTGAAGCGCAAGGAACCGCATATCTACGTGGCCAACTGGTTCTACCTGTCGTTCATCGTGACCATCGCGATGCTGCATGTGGTCAACAACCTGTCCATACCAGTCTCGTTCCCGGGCTCCAAGAGCTACTCCGCCTTTTCAGGGGTCCAGGACGCCTTGACGCAATGGTGGTACGGCCACAACGCGGTCGGCTTCTTTCTCACCGCCGGCTTCCTCGGCATGATGTATTATTTCGTGCCCAAGCAGGCGAACCGGCCAGTCTATTCGTACCGGCTGTCGATCGTCCATTTCTGGGCTATCATCTTTCTCTACATCTGGGCCGGGCCGCATCACCTGCACTACACCGCCTTGCCCGATTGGGCGCAGACGCTCGGCATGGTGTTCTCGATCATGCTGTGGATGCCGTCCTGGGGCGGCATGATCAACGGCCTGATGACGCTGTCCGGCGCCTGGGACAAGCTGCGCACCGATCCGATCATCCGCATGATGGTGATGGCCGTCGCCTTCTATGGCATGTCGACCTTCGAAGGCCCCATCATGGCGATCCGGGCGGTCAATTCGCTGTCGCATTATACCGACTGGACCATCGGGCACGTCCATTCGGGTGCGCTCGGCTGGGTCGGCATGATCTCGTTCGGCGCGATCTACTACATGGTCCCGAAGCTCTGGAACCGTCAACGGCTCTACTCGCTGAGGCTCGTCACCTGGCACTTCTGGCTGGCGACACTCGGGATCGTCGTCTACGCCGCGGTGATGTGGGTGTCCGGCATCATGCAGGGCCTGATGTGGCGCGAATATGGCGAGCAGGGCTTCCTGGTCTACTCCTTCGCCGAAACCGTCGCCGCCATGCACCCCTACTATGTCCTGCGCGCCATCGGCGGCGCCATGTACCTCTCCGGCGCCCTGATCATGGCCTGGAACATCACCAGGACCATCCTCGGCCACCAGCGCGAGGAGGAGCCGATGCCGAGCCCCGTCGCCATCCGACCTGCGCGATCAGGAGCCAGGTAATGGGCTTGATGGACAAACACGCAATCATCGAGAAGAACGCCACGCTTCTTCTCGTTGGCTCGCTGCTCGTGGTGACGGTCGGCGGCATCGTCGAGATCGCGCCTCTCTTCTATCTCGACAACACGATCGAGAAGGTGGAAGGCATGCGCCCCTATTCGCCGCTCGAACTTGTCGGGCGCAACATCTATATGCGCGAGGGCTGCTACCTCTGTCATAGCCAGATGATCAGGCCGTTCCGCGACGAAGTTGAGCGCTATGGCCACTACAGCCTGGCTGCCGAGTCCATGTACGATCACCCCTTCCAGTGGGGATCGAAGCGCACCGGGCCGGATCTCGCCAGAGTTGGCGACCGCTACTCGAATGCATGGCATGTCGCGCATCTTACCGACCCGCGCTCGGTGGTGCCGGAATCGATCATGCCGAGCTATGGGTTCCTGAAAGACACGCCGATCGACGTGAAGGATTTCTCGACGCATCTGGTCGCCAACAGGCTTGTAGCCGTCCCTTACACCGATGACATGATCGCCCACGCCAATGCGGATCTGGCGGCGCAGGCCGATCCCAATGCCGACACATCAGGCCTTGAGGCGCGTTACCCAAAAGCCAAGATCGGCGACTTCGACGGCAACCCGCAACAGGTCACCGAAATGGATGCCCTGCTCGCCTACCTGCAGATGCTTGGCACACTGGTCGACTTCAAAAATTACGACGAAGCCGCCGGCTACCGCTGAGGAGAACGCTGATGACCTACAATTTGATGCGGGCGTTTGCCGACAGCTGGGGCCTGGTTGCGATGGCGCTGTTCTTCGTGGGGTGCATCGCCTTTGCCCTACGCCCCGGCAGCCGAAGGCTGGCCGACGAAGCGGCCCGCATTCCGCTCGAGGACGAGTGATCATGAGCGACGAGCATATCGATGAAATCTCTGGCGTCTCGACCACCGGCCACGAATGGGATGGTATCCGGGAGCTGAACAACCCGCTTCCCAGATGGTGGGTTATCACTTTTTACGTCACCATTGTCTGGGCGATAGGCTACACCATTGCCTATCCAGCATGGCCTCTGTTGCACTCGGCGACAACGGGTGTGCTCGGCTATTCCAGCCGCAACGAGGTCAGGAACGAGCTGACCGCGGCTGAGGCCGCCAAGGGCAAATATATCTCGGCGGTGGAGTCCAAGAGCGTCTCGGAAATCGCCGCGGACGACGGCCTGCGCGAATTCGCAATCGCCGCCGGTGGCGCCGCTTTCAAGGTCAATTGCGTACAATGTCATGGCTCCGGCGCCCAGGGTTCCAAGGGCTTTCCCAATCTCAACGACGACGACTGGCTGTGGGGCGGCAAGGCCGAGCAGATCCAGCAGACGATTACGCACGGCATCCGCTTCGCATCCGATCCGGACACGCGCCTGTCGGAAATGCCGGCCTTCGGCGACATCATTACCGCCGACCAGATCGCACAAGTCAGCGCCTACGTGGCCAGCCTTTCCGGCAAGGTCCGCGATGCAAGTCTGATCCAACCCGGCGCCAAGGTCTTTGCCGAGAATTGCGTGGCCTGTCACGGCGACAATGCAAAAGGCAACAGGGAATTCGGCGCCCCCGACCTGACCGATGCGATCTGGCTCTATGGATCCGGTGAGACAGCCATCGCCGCACAGGTCCGTGCGCCAAAACAGGGCGTCATGCCGGCCTGGGTTGGCCGTCTCGGCGAGATCAAGGTCAAGGAACTTGCAGTTTATGTCCATTCGCTTGGCGGCGGAGAATAGGAATGGAAGGTCCTATTCTTCGGTCCCCCCTGCCAAGCGGACGAGGCCCGGCGTGAGCCGCCCCTCGACACCATCCCTAATGCGATCTGCACAACCCGGCAAGGCTATCCTACGGCGAGGCTTTACGACAGGTGCCCCTGACATTGGCTGGGAAAGTGGAGTTGCACATGCGTGACAAGACGCAGTTGACAGGGCTCGAAACAGAAACTGTCAATTCCGCCAAAACCCGCAAGCCGCTTTATGCCGCGCGTCAAAAGATCTTTCCGAAGCGCGCCTCGGGCAACTTTCGTCGCTTCAAATGGCTGGTGATGACGATCACACTTGGCATCTATTACCTGGCTGCGTGGCTGCCTTGGGCTCGCGGTCCATTTGCCCCGGACCAGGCAGTCCTGCTCGATCTCGCGAACCGGCGCTTCTACTTCTTCTTCATCGAGATATGGCCCCAGGAATTCTTCTATGTGGCCGGCCTCCTGGTCATGGCGGGCGTCGGTCTTTTCCTGATCACCTCGACTGTCGGCCGTGCCTGGTGCGGCTATGCATGCCCTCAGACGGTGTGGGTCGATCTGTTCCTCGTCGTCGAACGTGCGATAGAGGGCGACCGTAACGCTCGCATGAAACTCGATGCAGGCCCCTGGACCGCCCGCAAGCTGATGCTGCGCTTATCGAAGCACGCCGTCTGGCTGGTCATCGGTGCGGCGACCGGCGGCGCCTGGATTTTCTATTTTGCCGATGCGCCGACGCTGGTTGGCGAACTCTTCACCGGCACCGCGCCACCCGTCGCCTACATCACTGTCGCCGTGCTGACGGCTACCACCTACACGTTCGGCGGTCTGATGCGCGAGCAGGTCTGCACCTACATGTGCCCATGGCCGCGCATCCAGGCAGCGATGCTCGACGAAAGTTCTCTCACCGTCACCTACAATGACTGGCGCGGCGAACCGCGTTCTCGCCACGCCAAGAAGGTCCTTGCCGCAGGGCTGCCGGTCGGTGACTGCGTCGACTGCAATGCCTGCGTCGCGGTCTGCCCGATGGGGATCGACATCCGCGATGGCCAGCAGATGGAATGCATCACCTGCGCGCTGTGCATAGACGCCTGCGACGGGGTCATGGACAAGCTCGGCAAGGAGCGCGGGCTGATCTCCTATGCGACACTGTCCGACTACAACGCCAACATGATGCTGGCGACCGCGGGCGGCTCCAGTTCAGTCAACCCGTCGCAGGTCAGGACCGCTGATGGCCTGTTCTCCGACAAGGTGGCGCATTTCCATATCCGCAAGATCTTTCGGCCACGCACCTACGTCTACATGGGTATCTGGTCGCTGATCGGCCTGGGTCTGCTCTATTCGCTGCTGACGCGCGATCGGCTCGAAGTCAACGTGCTGCATGATCGCAATCCGCAATTTGTCACGCTGTCCGACGGCTCGATCCGCAACGGCTACACCGTCAAGCTGCTCAACATGATCCCCGAGCCAAGGACGATCGTTGTCGCGATTCAAGGCTTGCAGGGCGCCGAGATGAGCGTGGTCGGCGACGACATCCCGGAAGGCCGTTCTTTTGCCATTCCGGTCGAACCCGACCGCCTGAAAATGCTGAAGGTCTTCGTGCGCCAGCCGGCGGATCAAATCCAGGGCACAGCGCAGACCTTCAAGTTCCGTGTCGAGGACAAGGCGAGCTTCGAGGCGGACGAATACACCGCCACCTTCAACGCGCCGGAGACTGCCAGATGACCGCTAACGCTGAAAAACCCCGCGTATTCACCGGCAGGCACATGCTGGCCATCATCCTAGCCTTTTTCGGGGTGGTCATCGCGGTCAATCTGACGATGGCAACGCTCGCCAACACGAGCTGGACCGGCCTTGTCGTCGAAAACACCTATGTGGCGAGCCAGCAGTTCAACAAGAAGGCCGAGGAGGGGCGGGCGCAGGCAGCGCTCGGCTGGACCGGCAAGCTGACCATCGCATGGGGCGAGGTCCGCTATAGCCTTACCGACGCCGTCGGCAAGCCGATTGCCTTGCATGGCGTCAAGGTGCTGTTTCGCCATCCCGCCTACGAGAAAGAGGACAAGGCGGTCAACCTCGCCCTCGCCTCCGGCCAGGAATTCGCAGCCCAGCACATGCCGAAGGATGGCGTCTGGATCGTCGAAGTCGACGCTGACGCCGGTCTGGCCGAGCCCTACCGCGAAGTCCGCAGGATCATGATTTCCCATGGAGCGCTGAAATGAGTTGTTGTGCACCGGGCGCCGAAATGGCGCTTGATCTGGGCAGCACCACGTCGGTCCTGCCGTCTAGTCAAGAGATCAGGCTGGCGAGCCGATCGCTTGGAGATGATCTCCGCCAAACCGATCTTTCGGTGCCGAGCGTTCATTGCGCAGCTTGTATCCAGACGATCGAGACGGCGTTGGGAACGCTCGATCGCGTCGAGAGCGCCCGCGTCAACCTGTCGACGAAACGGGTCTCGGTCCGCTGGCGTGGCGACGAGGTTCCACCGTTCGTCGCCGCGCTTGGACGGCTCGGCTACCAGGCGCATCTCTTCGCCCCCGAGATTGATGAAAAGGACAGGACGCTTTCGGAGTTGATCCGCGCCGTCGCGGTTGCCGGGTTCGCGGCGGGCAATATCATGCTGCTTTCGGTCTCTGTCTGGTCCGGGGCCGAAGGGGCTACCCGCGACCTGTTTCACTGGGTCTCCGCATTGATCGCCATCCCAGCGCTCGCCTTCGCCGGCGGCATCTTCTTCCGCTCGGCCTGGAATGCACTGCGCCACGGCCGCATGAACATGGACGTGCCGATCGCGGTCGGAGTGTCGCTCGCTTACGCCATGAGCCTCTATGAGACGATCAACCATGGCGACCACGCCTATTTCGACGCGTCGGTTTCGCTGCTTTTTTTCCTTTTGATCGGCAGGACGCTGGATCACGTGATGCGCGAACGTGCCCGCACCGCGGTGAAAGGCCTGTCGCAGCTGGCCGCACGCGGCGCCATGGTGCTGCGCGGCGATGGCGCGCGCGACTATCTGCCGGTTGGCGAGATCGAACCGGGGATGCAGCTGCTGATCGCGGCCGGTGAAAGGATCCCCGTCGACGGCAAGATCATCCACGGAGCGTCTGATCTCGACTGCTCGCTGGCCTCAGGCGAAAGCGCGCCGAAAAACGTGGCGCCGGGCGAAGCCGTGCAGGCCGGCGTGCTCAATCTTACCGGCCCGCTGACGATCGAGGCGACCGCCGCCGCGAAGGATTCGTTCCTCGCCGAAATGGTTCGGCTGATGGAAGCCGCAGAGGGCGGTCGCGCGCACTATCGCCGCATCGCTGATCGCGTGTCGGCACTCTACGCGCCCGTGGTTCATCTCACCGCCTTCGTGACATTCCTGGGTTGGATGGCGGCGACGGGCGACTGGCACCGGGCGATGACGATCGCCATTGCCGTTCTGATCATCACCTGCCCGTGCGCGCTCGGCCTCGCCGTACCGATCGTTCAGGTGGTCGCCGCGCGGCGTCTGTTCGAGAACGGCATCATGGTCAAGGACGGTTCGGCCATGGAGCGCCTGGCGACGATTGATAACGCAGTGTTCGACAAGACCGGAACGCTCACGCTCGGACAACCCCGGCTCCTCAATGCATCGTCGATCGATCCGGCCATGCTGGCAATCGCGGCAGACATGGCCGCGCACTCGCGTCACCCGTTTTCAAAGGCCATAACCGGCTTTGCCGCTCCTGGCGGGCAACACAAATTCGATGCCGTCACAGAGCATCCGGGGTTCGGGATCGAAGCCACTGTCGCCGGAAGCATCTGGCGGCTGGGTCGACGCGGATGGGCTGGATGGAAGGCCCGGACCGGTGGTGAAGGCAACCATGGCTATGGCGGAACGGTGCTGACAAAAGACGGGTTCATTGTCGCGACCTTCGATTTCGAGGATGCGCTGCGCGCCGACGCGGCGGCGGCGATCAAGCGATTGAACGATACTGGGGTGTCGATGCAAATGCTGTCGGGCGATACCGCAGGTGCCTGCGGTGAAGTTGCAAGAATGCTGGGTGTCGAGGACTTCGTTCCGTGCCTGCTGCCGTCGGGCAAGGTCGAGCGCATCGAGACCCTGGCGAAAGACGGACACAAGGTTCTGATGGTTGGCGACGGCCTCAACGACACGCCGGCGCTGAGCGCGGCGCATGTCTCGATCGCTCCGGCCACCGCCGCCGACATTGGCCGCAATGCCGCCGACTTCGTATTCCTGCGCGAAAGCCTTCTGGCAGTGCCTCTCGCGCTGGACGTCTCGCGCAAGGCGGGACACCTGATCCGCCAGAACATCGCGATTGCGATCGTCTACAATGCCGTCGCCGTGCCGATCGCCATCCTGGGCCACGCCACGCCTTTGTTAGCGGCGATTGCCATGTCTGCCTCATCGGTGCTTGTTATTGGAAACGCATTGCGCTTGCACGGCTTCGGGGCGAATGCGACGCTGCAAGTTATTCAAAAAGTCGGACGCTCCGCAGTCAGCTATTCGGCATAATCCTCGTGACGACGTTGCTCTATCTCATACCAGTGGCCCTTTTTCTGGGTGCACTGGGTGTGTCCGGCTTCGTCTGGGCATTGCGAAGCGGTCAATACGAAGATCTCGACGGAGCCGCCGAGCGGATACTAATTGATCGGGACGACAAACCGGAACGCTGATTTCAATCCGCTGTGCATAAGATGCGCGGATCGCGCTCGTCAGTCGAGCCGGCTCGGTCGGGAACAAGCTGTCCATGCTCCATGCTCCATGCTCCATGCTCCATGCTCCATGACCATCTTGACCTAAGCTGCACACTACATTTGTGAAAAGCCTCTGTCGTGCGAAGGACTGCCTCCCATTGCACCCAGTATGAGGCGTGTGATGCCACGAGAGTACCTCGCGTGGCCGGACGAGAGCTTGGCAATGTGCGCACGGGTTCCAAAGTGGAACGTCACGGTCGATCACCTGACCGTGAACCGCCAGTGCCGATTGGTCATGTCTGGCTGATCCAGATCAGGGTCATACTCATCGGCGTGGTCTATTGACCAGTCTTCGACGGAGAAATGCATGACTTACGGAAAGATTGGTCGTCATTATCAGCACCTTCACGGTTCTGGGTTTTCTGTCGTGTGGTCGGCCATGCCTTGTGCTTACGGCGCAGCCATTAGCTGACCGGCGTCGTGTGTATCTCGCTTGCTGGCTGACCATCCGCGTGGCTTGCGCGGACAGGGGGCCGATCAACAGCTTTCGCCTTTGATGGGTTGTGTGCGTCGTTGCCGATCCATCCCGATTCCCGGCCCGCGCCTTGAGGCTATGCGACGGTACCGGAACCCAGCGCACGTCACGCGGTTCCGCGCGCGTGGTGTCCGCTCGTCACGACGATGAACGAACAAGCGGCTGGAGTACCATGAACACCGTACACATCATCGACTGCCACAATGCAAATGACTACTTCGCCGACAGGCAAGAGGGACCGATCGTGCAGCACTTGTTAAAGGCTGTCAACATCCGCGCGGAGCTCCAAATGGCGTTGAACCGAACGAAATTTGGTGAGGCTGTAGTACGAGCGATGGAGGCGGAGTGCGACGTGCTTCACATCGCCGGGCACGGCAATGGTGACGGGATCGCTTCGTCCAGTGGGCGAAGTGGCCTTCTTTGGGCTGACTTCGTAAAAATGTTCCAGGGCTCGCATCCAGCGCCGAAGATCCTCGTGATGTCAACGTGCTGCGGAGCATCATCGGGGTTGGGACGTGCGTTTTCGAAATCGATCAACCGTCCGAAGTTGATCATTGGTTCGAGTGACGCGCGCTATTTCGACGACTATGTCGCCGCGTGGGCTTTGCTCTATCGGCGACTGAATTGCAAGGACATCGACATCGAAGCCATGCAGCAGGTTCTTGATGAGATATGCGCGGTCGTGGATAAAAGTTTCCGCTACCTTGGCTGGGATGACGAGAGAGAGCGCTACGTTCGATACCCTCACCCTCGCAAGAGAGCCCGCTTCGACGTCGTGGAGCGTGAGTAGTATGCGCAAGGGTTCCAGGTGGAATGTGGCGATCGATGCGGCGCGGCCGTCGCTGACCAGCGTCGCGAGTGTCTCGCTTGCTGGCGGCGATCTGCGCGGCTGCGCGGCGAAAGGGCGGGATCGGTTAGCCGCATCCACCTCTGAGCGCTTTGAGTGCTTCGTTGCCGATCGATGCGAATCTCCCGGCCCAGCGCCTTTAGGCAATGCGGCGGGCACGGAGCTCATGTCACTCGGCTCAGTTCCACCGTTACACGAGGATAGGCGACCGGATGGCGGCACGCTGATGGGCTCTGACGATAATTTTGACATCGTTGTCGTTGGAGCCGGCCCGGTCGGCCTTTCGTTCGCTGCGTCGCTTGCCCAAAGCGAACTCAAGGTGGCAGTTGTTGAACAGAACACATTCGATAGTCTGGCGAATCCGGCTTTCGATGGTCGCGAAATCGCGCTGACCAACGCTTCGATCAGAACCCTTCGCGAGCTCGGCGCCTGGGATGTCATCCCGGCTTCGGACAAATCAGCACTTCAAGGCGCGCGCGTGCTCAACGGCTCGAGCGCATTCGCTCTTCGTTTCGATCCTCCCAGCAACTCTGGAGAACCGCTGGGGGTTTTGGTTCCAAATTGCCGGATCCGCGAGGCGCTGTTCAAAATCGTCCGCTTGCAGGATCGCGCCCGGCTGTTGTGCGGCCACTCGGTCGTCGATGCAACAAACAGCCAAGAAGGAGCAGTCGTAACGCTCTCTAATGGCGCGCGTTTAACTGCTCGGCTGGTTGTTGCCGCGGATTCGCGTTTGTCCGCCACGCGTGATCTGCTAGGCATCGGCGCCGATATCAACCGGCTTGGCCACTCGATGCTGATTTGCCGAGTGAGGCACGAGCGCGCCCACCACCAGATCGCCATCGAATGGTTCGATCACCATCAGACGATAGCGATATTGCCCCTCGCGGAGGGCATGTCGTCGCTGCTGCTCACATTGCGCTCAAACGAGGCCTATAGACTGCTTGCCTTCGATGATGATTTGTTCCTGTCGGAGTTGACGAAACGGTGTCGAGGGCGCCTTGGAAAAATGACCTTGGCAAGCAAGCGCCACACCTATCCGCTGGTCACGACCTGGGCGCACAAATTCCGGGCGCCGAGCGCCGCACTCATCGGCGACGCTGCCATCGGCATGCACCCGGTGACCGCTCACGGATTCAACATCGGTCTCAGCAGCCAGAAGCAACTCGCCCGTGGAATCATGACTGCGTGCCGCGACGGCCGCAATGTTGGCGACCCCGACATGCTGCATATATACGAAAGGCGGCTGCGCCTGTCGGCGGCGCCGCTCTACCATGCAACGAACATATTGGTTGGACTCTACTCCAGAGACCACCTGGCGGCACGGCTTGCAAGGCATCTGGGGCTTCGCTTTGCCCAACATGTTCCCCTTGTCCGGCATGGGATTTCGGCGGAGCTCCAGCGGTGATACTGCACCAGCAGTCGCATTTTTGCGCGTGCTGGGCGAGCGATGAGAGAGTGCATGATGCACCGGAGTAATCCTGCTCCCCGACGCTGATCTCCGATTGAAGAATTAACCCGTCCTTCAGGGGGGCTGCATAGGCTGCGGACAAGCAGGAGTAAGCAAGCTGACCCGTCCAGCCTTGGAAAAAGAAGATCCGCTGGAGGCGAGAATCCTTCAGGACCAGCTCGCTGATCTGAGGGCAGGCCTTTTCGTCTCAATGCCGATAAGCATTGTGCTGTCCGGGCTGATTTTGACCGTGCAGGCCCTTTCCGGGAACGGTCTTGCTGGCGCGGCCTGGTTTTCGGTCGTTAATGCGATAAATGCCGCCCGCCTTGCACTCGCCCGTCATCAGCTGAAGGAACCCGGAGTCCAGGATGATCTGACACGGGTTTGGCTGCGGCTTCGCTGGTTTGGCAGGCTTGCTCTTCTGGCGGGATTCACCTGGTCATTCCTTGCCGTCCTAACGGCTGGATACACGACGTCTCAAGCATCGCTGCATCTAATAATTCTGGCGGGCATTTCAGCTGGCGCGGTCACGTACGGCAGCTCATATGCTGCGGCAGCGATATGCTTCATCACACCGCCACTCCTCATTGCCGCCGCATGTTTGCTGACGAAGGGAGCCCCGGAAAACTACATTCTGGCTTTTGCCGTCCTGCTTTTCGAGGGCGGCCTGGTTCGATCCTCGTTCGTTGGACAAGCGCGCTTCCGTGACGCGAGCCGCCTGAGACATCAAGCCGAGCGGCTTGCCGCGGAAATGGAGCGCAATTCCAGGGAGGACCATCTTACCGCGCTCCTCAACAGGCGGGGCCTCGAACATGCAATCGATCAGTTTGAGAACACCGATGGACCCTTTGTGGCCATGCTGATTGATCTGGACGGGTTCAAATCTGTCAACGATACCTACGGTCACAGAACGGGTGACGAGCTGCTTGCCAGGATCGCCCGCCGAATAGAGGAAGAAGCACCGGAGGGCTCAACGCTCGCCCGCATCGGTGGGGATGAATTCGTGCTGGTTTTTTCTTCGCGAAAGAATTCTCCTTCTCCCACCAATCTCGCGTCCAATCTCATAGCCAAGCTTGCTCGCCCCTATCCTGGGATCGCATCAGTCCGCATTGGAGCGTCTATAGGAATCTACTTGGCTGAAAACCCCGGACTAACGGAAATGTTGTTGCGGGCCGACATCGCCCTTTACACAGCTAAGCGCCGCGGCAGGAATGAATTTTGTCTGTTCGATGCCGAGCTAGCCCGGGAGTTGCAACGCCGCCAGTCAATCGAACGCGATCTTCATTCGGCGATAACGATGAGAAGCTTGGTCGCTTGGTTTCAGCCAATCGTAAGACTCGAAACTGAAGCCGTCGTCAGTTTTGAAGCCTTGCTAAGATGGTCTCACCCGCTTCACGGTCCCATTTCTCCGCCCGAGATCATGACAGCGGCACGCGAAACTGGAATGCTTCAGCTGCTAACTCAAACGGTATTCGCCGACTGTTGCGCTCTTATCGAGGGCTTGGTCAAAGCTGACCGTCGTGATGTTCGTGTGGCGATGAATGTTTCACCGTGCGAGTTGGAAGCTGGCGATATTGACGAGATGATTCTTAATGGTCTGGCGGCAAAAGACCTCCCTGCAACGATGTTCGACATCGAGATTACCGAAGAAGCCCCAGTGGATCCGGACAGAGTGGATGAAAAGCTCGCCCGGCTTTCACATGCTGGCATTTCTATCGCGCTCGATGACTTCGGCACCGGTTTTTCGACGTTGGCATCGCTCAAGGACAGTCGGATCAGGAAGGTGAAAATAGATCAGGGCTTCGTTCGCGGCTTAGCCAAGTCCCGGGAGAATCGGCTGCTTGTCAAAGCGGTGATTGATCTTGGTAGGACGCTCGGGATCGAGGTCATGGCCGAGGGCGTTGAAACAGAGGCAGATCGGCAAACTCTGTACAAGCTTGGCTGCAGAACCGCGCAGGGCTTCCTGTTCTCTAAGGCAGTGCCTCTCCATTTGGCACTTGATTCGGTAGTAAAAGAGCACGCGAAGGAGTTGTGACCGGCCTCTCCGTCCGTGCTGCTCGCGGAACTTTCATGTGGGGTGGACCTGACGCGCGAAAGCCGTTTCGGACGGTAGAGTTATTACGGGGGCGAAACTGAGCACGTGGTTTGGATAGCAGCAATCCGGTCCACCGGCGCACATGCAGCGGCTTCATACAAGCGTTCAAGTTGCGAGATGAGCTTGAGTGAACGACGTCGGAGAATTGCGTCCTTTGGACGCTGGTTTCGCGGTTCCCGTAGGATTCGATTACGGGAAGCGTTCTTGGCTGCTTCTCGGCTCAGCGCTCATCGGGATGAACAACGTACCCGCGGTCAAGGTCTTCGCGACCTCAACCCAGTCACCATCCCGCAACAGCAGCGGTCGGGTCCTGATCAAGCGCTCAGCCTCAGCACAGGTGCTGGAGCAACGGTAGAGCGCGGAAAACGTGTATCGGAATGCGCTGGCTCACCATAGGAAGCTGCCACGGCATGTCGAATGTCCCCAGGGGGCGGACCGTTCCCTTGCATTTGTCTCGATGACGGGCTCTCAAAGCTAAAGCCAAGAGAGCTTTATAAAAATCGCACCCGATCGGCTGCGCAACGACGACCAGCTGAGGCCCGATCGGGTGCTAAGGTCGTGCCAAAAAAGGCGCGTCACTGTCGCATTTCTAGCCGGCTTGCGATCGGACGTCATCTCTTGGCGATCGCTGCCCCTTCTCTCAAATGCGCTTAGCGGCGCCGATGGCGAATAGCGCAAGCTTTTCCACCCGTTTCTACTCCACTACCGAGACTCGTCACCAACCTCCTTTTATTCGCTTCCATATGGCCCATCCTGTCTCCAATCGAGGAGGAGCGCGAACATGGGCCAAGCCGTAGAACGTCTCAGTCTCGGGAATTCTTCTGCTCGCCAAACTGCCGTTGTCGCCGGCACCATATTTGGCAGGGTGACAGTGCACGACAAGATATCAGGCGTTCTTGTCTGGGCTGAACTATGCTTGCAAGCCATAACCCAAAAATCGCCGATCCCTTTGAATTCGAGCCGGATGAATGGGTGTTTCAAAATTTTTGGCGGTTTTAGGCAGAACCCTCCGATGGCCCGCGTACCGGTCAAGCTTCGTGAGCACTTTAGGTTCGTCGATCAGGCATAGGTTTCTTTCCCATGCCACATGCTGGCCGTTTGCCTAGTTCGGAAGCCCTCGAGAGGCGTTGCTCGTCTTGGTATGGCGTCGCCCCTTTTTCCGATCCATCGGCCACGGAGCTAGAATGGTGTCTAGCTGTTGCCGCCTACTTGGTCATCCGGCATGGAGATGCCTATATACCGACCTTCGAAAGGCTGGAATACGAGGTCGAACAAATGCGGCGGAAGCTCGGAAATCGCGAGCGAGCGCAGCGCGTGCTGGCCACGCTCAACCTAAATGGCTCGGACAGCTGGAGCCGTGAGGTTGGTTCTCAAGGCCTGGATGGCGCCGCAATCACATTCGCCCGGGCGGGGTAAAAGCGATTTTTTGGAGCCACTCGCGCTTTTGCGCTAACGAAGGTCCCGCGCCGTATTTGGGCCGGATCCATTTGTGGCCCATCAGAGAAGCAATTACCTTCTCCGGCGCCTCAACTGCCGTCAGCCGGTCCTCGAAAGTGTGTCGCAGGCTATAAAGACTATGCTCGGAAGTCGGCAGAAGTTCCTTGCTGGCGAGCACCTTGTTGACGAGCGCTGAAAGTGACGCGGCCTTGTCGCGATAACGAGGAAAGCCGTCCGGATGGAGCTTGATGGCTGCAAGTGCGCCGCCAACCAAGGGAATGTCACGGGCTGAATGACCGGTCTTCAAGCGACGGCCATTGGGGCGCACCCGCACATGCGGGATTTCTCGATCGAGGTGGATTGTTTCGGTGGTGAGGTTTGCCGCTTCAGAAAGCCTGAGTCCGGTATCGGCAATCACATAGATTAGATGGCGGGCTTCGTCATTGAGTCCGTCGAGCGCGCCTTCAGCGAGTATCTTCTCCTGAATGAACTCCGCTGTGAACGCAGCGCGTTGCCCGGGGACGGCGCCGGAAAGACGCAGGTTTCGAAAAACCGGCTCCAGCTTGAGCTGGTGAGTCAGATCGACGACGCGCAGCATTTTCGAAACATGGCCGATGTCCTTGTTGGCCGTACCGATATCAAGTCCATCCTCAACGATCCGCTTTTGCCACCACTCGCGGAACGCGATTGCGTCGTCCCGAGTGAGGCTTGCGATCTCCTTGTCGCCAATGACTCCAACCAGATTGGCAACTGCGCGCTTTTTGGGGTTACGCCATTTCTTGATTTGGTTGGGCGACATGGTCAGCAAGTTCTGTTGCTCGATCGTCTCGAATTCCTTGATAAGACCGCTCAGGCGGACCGCTGGCCGCTTCTCCCCACCCATGACGGCCGAGACGTCCTGCGCGTCCTCGATCGATTTTTTGTCGAGGAGCAGCTTGATACGGGCCATGAGTTCGTCGAGCGGCCCCGCTGCTAGTTCCTCGTTAGTGCGATAGGCCAATCCAAATGACCGCGCGCGCTTCCTCGCGGCTTCGAAACGCAGCCCCGCCTCGGCGGATTGGCCTTCCCGCAGTCTACGCCAATACGCCTCCAGCCCCGCGCCGAGGCTTTGCACTGCATCTCGCGCCCGTACACCGCGGGGATCGTCAGCCACGGCGACGCCCGTGGAAATGCGTACTAGGCAGCGGCGATCAAACGCCGCGAATTCCTTCGGCACCCTGCGGACGAGATACCAGATGCCTTCACGTTTATGCGGCTTTGGCGCTGCGGAACGTCGCATTATCTTTCTCTAATGTTACACAGTTTGTTACACAGTCTAAGATATGTTTCGCTTCGTGCTGGTCAAGCGCAACAAGGAAGCTTTTGAAAGGAAAGGATTTTTATGGAAGCTAAATGGCGGAGAGGGAGGGATTCGAACCCCCGATGGGCTTGCACCCATGCCGCATTTCGAGTGCGGTGCATTCGACCACTCTGCCACCTCTCCGCGGTCATGGTCGGCCGTTGCCGGCGCGGCGCACTAGATAACGGCTGGGCGGACAGGTTACAAGGCCAAATCCGCGGGGAAATTCAGGTTCCTGTGTGGGCTTTGTCGGGAGAGCTGCGTTGCGGCCGCGTCGACAGGCGAGGCCGACCAGCCTTCGACCGCAGGGATCGGGCGCGGCGAGGATCCGGCATGGCCAAGGAATCGGGCCGTTTGCCTTGACTTCAGCCAAACCTTCGGTTAGGGAAAGCGCGCAATCGGCGTGGAGGGTTCTTCCGCGCCGCTTGTTTTTTGAACCCGCAGACTGACAAAAAGACGGCCGAACCGCCAGAGGCGGTTCATCAAGGCCGACCGAACAGCGAAAGGCAAAAAATGTTCGCAGTCATTAAAACGGGCGGTAAGCAGTATCGCGTTGCCGCCAACGATCTCCTGAAGATCGAAAAGCTCGAAGCCAATGTCGGCGATATCGTCGAAATCGGCAGCGTTCTCGCGCATGGCGAGGGCGAAAATGTCACCTTCGGCGCACCGTTCGTCGATGGCGCTCTGGTCACGGCGGAAGTCGTCGAGCAGGGCAAGAACCGCACCGTCATCGCTTTCAAGAAGCGCCGCCGGCAGAATTCGCGCCGCAAGATCGGCCACCGCCAGCTTCTGACCACGGTCAGGATCGCCGAGATCCTGCTGGGTGGCGCCAAGCCTTCCAAGAAGGCCGCAGCCAAGGTCGAAGCCAAGGCGCCGGAAGCCAAGGCAGAGGTCGCACCCGAGGCGAAGGCCGAGGCCGCGCCGAAGGAAGCCAAGGCCAAGAAGGAAGCCAAGGCAGAGGCTGCCCCGAAGGCAGAAGCCAAGGCCGAGACCGCCGTCGCCGCGCCGCTGTTCAAGGCGCCGAAGGGCGAGCCGGACGATTTGACCGTGATCAAGGGCATCGGCCCGGTCGCAGCCAAGGATCTGGCAGAGCAGGGCATCATCACCTTCGCGCAGCTGGCCAAGCTGACCGACAAGGATGTCGCCAAGATCGACGAGCACATGCCCTTCAGCGCCGACCAGATCAAGGACTGGCGCGAGCAGGCCAAGGAGCTGGCGAAGAAGTAATTTTCCGGCGACAGGGTCGCCGGATCGGACTTGAAACGGAACGCGAACGCGTTCATAAGACCATTCAAGCGCCTCTTGAGGCGCATCGGAGTTAGTTAGATGGCACACAAGAAAGCTGGCGGCTCGTCGCGCAACGGTCGCGACTCGCATTCCAAGCGCCTGGGCGTGAAGAAGTTCGGTGGCGAAGCCGTTATCCCGGGCAACATCATCATCCGTCAACGCGGCACCACCTGGCATCCCGGCGTCAACGTCGGCATGGGCACGGACCACACCCTTTTTGCGCTCGAGACCGGCGCAGTCACCTTCAACAAAAAAGCCAACGGCCGAACCTACGTATCGGTCAATCCGATTACCAAAGCCGCGGAGTAGCCGGTTCCGCACTATAAAACCGGCGCCCATCTCGGGAACCGGTGTCTGGAAGCCAAAAGGGTTTGGCAAATCCAGGAAAAGGATCAGGGGAGATGGGTTTTCCATCTCCCCTTTTTTCTTGCCTGGAGGACTGAAAATGGTTGCCGAAGCGGAAGACACCGAAGACGAAAGTTACGCGATAGACTGCCCGGTGCTGGCCACGGAGCGGCTGGTGATGCGGGCGCCTTGCGAAGCCGATATCGCGCAACTGGTCGAGCTTGCCGACAACCGTCATGTCGCTGAAATGCTGGCCCGCATGCCACACCCCTATGGCGAGGCCGAGGCACGCGCCTTCCTGGCCATGACAAGATCGCGCCGCGCCGGCATTGCCTATGCCCTGACGCTGGCCGGCACCGACACCTTCGTCGGCTGCGCCGGGCTCAACATGACCGATCGCGGGCTGGAACTTGGCTACTGGATTGGCGAGCCCTACTGGAAGCGCGGCTATGCGACGGAGGCGGCGCATGCGCTGGTCGACCTCGCCTTCCAGCGGACCTCGACGCAGGTGCTGCAGGCTTCGACGCGGGTGATCAATCCGGCCTCGCGCCGGGTCATCCACAAGTGCGGCTTCCAGTATGCCGGCCAGGGCATGCTGAACTCCATCGTCGCCGGCCAGGTGCCGGTCGAGCGGTATCGGCTGGATCGCAAGACGTGGATTAGTCTGCGCAACTGGGTGCACTTCTAGGTGTGCCGATATTCAGGTGAGGCCGGCCTGCGAATGGCGGCTTCCTGCGCTTCCGATGCTCACGTACGAAAAGTACGCTCCGCTCCGGCCTTCGCCGGCCGAAGCCCTCATAAGTGTCTCCGCTCTATGAAGGCTACGGCCGGCGTAGGCCGGTTCTCGAAAACCAGCGTTTTCGACTCGGCCTGACCTGAATCTCAACACACCTAAGCGCGTCGCGTGAGGCCAGAAGGTCCGTGGAGTCGTCGCTCAGCTCATCTCGACCCACACCGGCAGGTGATCGGAACCGACGGCTTTTTGATCGACCCACAGGCGCTTCAGCGATCCGGCGAGCGAGGCCGAGGTGAAGATGTAGTCGATGCGTTTGTGGCGGCTTGTGTCTTGTGGCCGGTTGGGGTCGACCCAGGTGACGATGTCCGATGCATTGAGACGCTGGGCGACATCGACGGCGAGATCGGCGGTCAGCGGCATGCCGAACTCATGGTCCGGGCGGCCGACGAGTTCGACATATTCCGAGGAGCCGGGAAGCATGTTGAAGTCGCCCATGACGATGAAGGCTTCGGGATAGGGCAGGTCAGGCAGGCCGATCTCGGGAATGCCGGAGAGACCGCCGCCTTCGAGAGCATAGTTCAACAGGCGCTGGCGCAGAAAACGGATCTGGCTGGCGCGCTCAACCGGACTGCGATGGTCGAGATGGGTGGAATAGAAGCGGACAAAGCCGAGCGGAGTCTCGATCAGCGCCTCGAGCGCGCCGCGCTGGAAGTTCATCGCCTCCAGGCTGCGGCTGCGTGGCAAAAGCAGATTGCGCGACAGTTGGATGGGTGTCTTCGACAGCACCATGTTGCCGAGCTGGAAGGTGGTGGTGATGGCGCGGCCGGCTTCCAGGCGCGAACCGACATTGACCTCGAAATTGCTGCCATAGGCGGCAAAGTACTCAGGCAGCGCCTCGCCGATCTCGGCCACCATGTCACGGTTGCCGTTCCGCGGGTTGTTGCGGGTCACTTCCTGCAGCGCGATGACGTCGGCGCCGCGCACCGCATCGGTGATGCGGCCGAGATCGTAGCGGCCATCGAGACCGATGCCGTACTGGATGTTATAGGTGACAACCTTCATTTCCGCGCCCCCCTCGCTCCGTCCCGGGTACACTGCTACCGCTTCCCCGGCAAAAGGGCATCCGGCGCTTTAGTCACAAATCGGCCTCGCCCTTCGGTCCGCCTTGGTTTAGAGCAAGGCGCAAGGTTAGAGCAAAGCCGCAAGGCGAACGGCAGAAACTGCGTAGTCCAATGAAATTTCTCGATCAAGCCAAGGTCTATATCCGCTCCGGCGACGGCGGCGCCGGTTCGGTGTCGTTCCGGCGCGAAAAATTCATCGAGTTCGGCGGTCCGGATGGCGGCGACGGCGGCCGCGGCGGCGATGTCTGGCTGGAGGCCGTCAACGGGCTGAACACGCTGATCGACTATCGCTACCAGCAGCATTTCAAGGCCAAGACCGGTGTCCACGGCATGGGCCGCAACATGACCGGCGCCAAGGGCGCCGACGTGACGCTGAAAGTGCCGGCCGGAACCCAGGTGTTTGCCGAGGACAATGAGACGCTGATCTGCGACCTGACCGTGGTCGGCCAGCGCTTCCTGCTGGCCAAGGGCGGCAATGGCGGCTTCGGCAACCAGCATTTCAAGACCTCCACCAACCAGGCGCCGCGGCGCGCCAATCCCGGCCTGCCCGGCGAGGAGATGAATGTCTGGCTGCGGCTGAAGCTGATTGCCGATGCCGGCCTGGTCGGGCTGCCCAATGCCGGCAAGTCGACTTTTCTTGCGGCGGTGACCGCGGCCAAGCCGAAGATCGCCGACTATCCCTTCACCACGCTGCATCCGGGCCTCGGCGTCGCTCGCATCGATGCGCGCGAATTCGTCATTGCCGACATTCCGGGCCTGATCGAAGGCGCGCATGAAGGCGTCGGCATCGGCGACCGGTTCCTCGGCCATGTCGAGCGCACACGGGTGCTTTTGCATCTGGTCTCGGCGCAGGAGGAGAACCCGGGCAAGGCCTACAAGACCGTGCGCGCCGAACTCGACGCCTATGGCAATGGCTTGACCGACAAGGTCGAGATCGTGGCGCTCAGCCAGGTCGACATCCTCGATGCCGACGAGCGCAAGAAGAAGGCCGCGTCGCTGAAACGCGCTGCCGGTCGCGCGCCGATGCTGTTGTCTGCCGTCACCGGCGAAGGCGTCGAGGCGGTGCTGCGCGCACTGATGGCAATAGTGGGGGAAGCGCGAGCAAGGACCGCCACTCCCGTCGAGACGCGCTGGAACAGCTGATCATGGCTGCGCATTCCCTGAAGAAATACCGGCGCATCACGGTCAAGATCGGCTCGGCGCTGCTTGTCGACCGCACTAGCGGCTTGAAGCGCGACTGGCTGGCCTCCCTGGCAGACGACATTGCGGAACTCGCCAATGGCGGCGCAGAGATCCTGGTTGTGTCGTCCGGCGCGATTGCGCTCGGCCGCACCATTTTGGGGCTCGGCAAACGGGCGTTGAAGCTTGAGGAAAGCCAGGCGGCGGCCGCCGTCGGCCAGATTGCGCTGGCCGGCGCGTGGTCGGATGCGCTGGGCAAGGGCGCGCTGAAATCGGGCCAGATCCTGCTGACGCTCGGCGACACCGAAGAGCGACGCCGCTACCTCAATGCCCGCGCCACCATCTCGACGCTGCTCAAGATGAAGGCGGTGCCGGTCATCAACGAGAACGACACGGTGGCGACCTCTGAAATCCGCTATGGCGACAATGACCGGCTGGCGGCACGGGTGGCGACGATGATGGGCGCGGATCTGCTGGTCCTGCTCTCCGACATTGACGGGCTCTACACCGCACCCCCGGCGCGCGATCCGCAAGCCAAATTCATCCCCGTGGTCGACCGGATCACGCCCGATATCGAGGCGATGGCGGGCGCGGCGGCGTCCGAGCTGTCGCGTGGCGGCATGCGCACCAAACTCGACGCCGGCAAGATCGCCACTGCCGCCGGCACCGCCATGATCATCACCTCGGGCACCAGGCTGTCGCCGTTGATGGCGATCGAACGCGGCGAGCGGGCCACCTTCTTCAGACCGAGCGCCAATCCGGTGAAGGGCTACAAGACCTGGATCGCCGGCCAGCTTGAGCCGGCCGGACGGCTCACCGTCGATGCCGGCGCCATCGGCGCGCTGCTGTCGGGCAAGTCGCTGCTGCCGGCCGGCGTCAGACTGGTCAGCGGCAATTTCTCGCGCGGCGACACGGTGGCCATCCTGTCGCCGGAGGGTCGTGAGATCGCGCGCGGCCTAGTTGCCTACGATGCCGCCGATGCCGTAAGGATCGCAGGCCTGAAGACGGCCGAGATCGAAACCGTGCTCGGCTATGAGGCACGCTCGGCGATGATCCACCGCGACGATCTGGTGGTGAGCGGCACGGCCGACTGAGTCTCGGCCCGGCGATCAAGGTCGCGCTACTTCTCTGGTTCATGAGGCCATTTCGGTGGGTTGCGATAACTCTCCAGAAACTGCTGCTGCATTTTCAGAAGCTCGCTGCAACCTCCCAACTCTCCTTCGATGGCGGCCTTGGCGCGTCGATCCATTTCAGCTTGGGGAATATCCTTCTCGTCATCGAAGGCCAGATTGCGGATGAGGTCGTCGGTCGTCATTACCTCTGCCCCTTCCATCCTTTTCTTGTATTCCGCCTCGAGCCGCGCTCGCGGCCCACATCCGTGGCCCTCCTCAACAACGACGAAGATCTGAGAGGGTGGTGTTGGTGGCGCGCCGCAATAGCGCTCGGCAAGCGCGACGGACAGCATCGAACCGAGCATAACCATGGCCTTGCCGTCAGGGCTTTCGCCAGGCTCGATCTTGTCGTCGCAGTAATCAGCGGCGTGTAGGGCTTTAGGCATGAGCATTGAGGCCAGAACAACGAGGATTAGGGCACTTCTCATTGGGCCTCCTCAGCTTCGCAGCCATTGCCGCGAAGGCCAGCCGCGTGTAAATCCACCAGGCTTCACCGGAGCGGTCAGATGCTGAAAAAACACCAAGGCGAAGATATAGCCAGTTTGATGGCCGATATCGGCCGTCGCGCTCGCGCTGCCGCCCGACCGTTGGCCATCGCTTCCATCGCTGCAAAGAATGCCGCGCTGCTGGCCATGGCGGATGCGATCATCGCCCGTGAGCAGGCTATTCTCGATGCCAACGCCATCGACGTCTCGAACGGCCACGAATCCGGGGTTTCCGGCTCGTTCATGGACCGGCTGAAGCTCGATCCGGCGCGCATCCGCGCCATGGCCGACGGTATTCGCGAAATCGCCGCCTTGCGCGATCCGGTTGGCGATGTCATCGCCGCATGGGATCGCCCCAATGGCCTGCATATAGAGCGCGTGCGCACGCCGCTCGGCGTCATCGGCGTCATCTATGAAAGCCGGCCGAACGTGACGGCGGATGCCGGCGCGCTCTGCCTCAAGGCTGGCAATCCGGTGATCCTGCGTGGCGGCTCGGACTCGCTCAATTCGTCCGCCGCCATCCATGCCTGCCTGGTCGAAGGGCTGAAGGCAGCCGGTCTGCCGCAGGATGCCATCCAGCTGGTGCCGACCACCGACCGCGCCGCTGTCGGCGAGATGCTGAAAGGGCTGTCCGGCAATCTCGACGTCATCATTCCACGTGGCGGCAAAAGCCTGGTCGGGCGCGTGCAGAGCGAGGCGCGGGTGCCGGTCTTTGCCCATCTCGAAGGCATCTGCCATCTCTACGTCGACCGTTCGGCCGATCTCGACATGGCGGTGAAGATCGCGGTCAACGCCAAGATGCGCCGCACCGGCGTCTGCGGCGCCGCCGAGACGCTGCTGGTCGACCGTGCTGTAGCCTCCACCCATCTGGTCCCCATCCTCGACGCGCTGCGTGCGGCCGGCTGCGAGATCCACGCCGATCAAGAGGTGATGAAGCTGTTCTTCGACGCCAAGCCGGCGACCGATGCCGACTGGGTCACCGAATATCTCGACGCCATCATCGCGGTGAAGCTGGTCGACGGCATTGCCGGCGCCATCGACCATATCGAAACCTTCTCCTCGCATCATACCGAGGCAATCATCGCCGAGGATGCAAAGGCGGTGGAGCGCTTCTTCAACGAGATCGATTCGGCGATTCTCTTGCACAATGCCTCGACCCAGTTCGCCGATGGCGGCGAGTTCGGCATGGGCGCCGAGATCGGCATCGCCACCGGCAAGATGCATGCGCGCGGGCCGGTCGGCGTCGAACAGCTGACCTCGTTCAAATACCGCGTGCGCGGATCGGGACAGGTGAGGCCTTGAGCGCTGACCTTACCCTCCCCCTTGTGGGGAGGGTGGCGAGCATAGCGAGCCGGGTGGGGGTACGACGCTGAATTCTGCAACACCCCCACCCCGCTCCGCTTCGCGGATCGACCGACCTGGGCAAGCCACGGGTCTTGCCCGTCCTGCGGACCCCCACAAGGGGGAGGGTGGGGCGCCTTTTTCTTCCCACTACCTCCGCATGCCGCACGCCGAGAAAGGCCTTGCCGTCGGCCTGTTCGGCGGCTCGTTCAACCCGCCGCATGCCGGCCATGCGCTGGTGGCGGAAATTGCGCTGCGGCGGCTGGCGCTTGACCAGCTGTGGTGGATGGTGACCCCAGGCAATCCGTTGAAGAGCACGCGCGAACTGGCGCCTCTCAGCGACCGGCTGCTGCAGTCGGAACAGATCGCCAAGAACCCGAAGATCAAAGTGACCTCCTTCGAGGCGGCGCATCATATCCGCTTCACCGCCGACACGCTGGAGCTGGTCAAGGCGCGCAATCCCGGCGTCGACTTCGTCTGGATCATGGGCGCCGACTCACTTCGCGATTTCCACCGCTGGCAACGCTGGCGCCAGATCGTCATGACCTTCCCGATCGCCGTCATCGACCGCCCGGGGGCGACGCTGTCCTTCCTGTCGTCGGTGGTGGCCAAGACCTTCGACTACGCCCGCGTCGACGAGGGCGACGCACCCAGGCTTGCGCGGATGAAGGCGCCGGCCTGGACTTTTATTCATGGCCCGCGCTCCTCGCTGTCGTCGAGCGCTATTCGCGGGGCTGCGAAGGAGGGCTGACCTTCCCTTCTCCCACAGGGGGAAGGGAAGACCCGGCAATGTCGCTTTTGCAGCGGCGTTTCGCTGGCGGGTAGGCGATGTTCTCCGGATATGGCCACTCTCGCTAATGCCAAGACCGACCGTGACGATCACGGCGCCCCGCCGGCGCCGGTGATCGCCATTGCCAGCGTCGTCGTATCGATGGCGCTGATTGCGGTCGGCAATGGGTTGATGTTTGCCTATATCCCGGTCCGGCTCGGTGTGGAGCATTTCGATCCGACATGGGCAGGGCTGATCATCACCGGCCTGTCGGCCGGCGGCCTTGCCGGCTGCATCCTGACCGGGCCTCTCGTCAGAAGGGTGGGGCATGCCCGCGCGTTCATGGTGCTGTCGGCGCTGATTGCGCTGTCCAACGCCGCCATCGGCGCCGGCACGTATCCGCTGCTGTGGATCGCGGCGCGCGCGCTTTACGGCTTTGCCATATGCGGTCTGTTCATCGTTGCCCAGAGCTGGCTCAACGATGCCGTCGCCAACGCCATTCGCGGCCGGGTGATGGCGGTGTTTTACGTCGCCTATGTCGCCGGGCTCGGCGTTGGCTATGCCCTGCTTGCGGCGGTCGACATCGCGTCGGCGCAGGCGCCGCTGATCGGCATTGCGTTCACCGCGGTGTCGATCCTGCCGGTGGGGATGACCCGTCTAGCTCAACCGCCACCACCTTGCGCGGCCTCGGTGGCGCTCGGCCGCGCCTGGCGAATCTCACCGGTCGGCGTGGCCGGCATGTTGGCCGTCGGCGGCCTATCGATGGCGATCTCGGGCTTTGCGCCGATCCATGCGACCGCCAAGGGCTACAGCCAGGCCGATGTGGCGCTGCTGCTCTCGGCCATGCCGGTCGGCACGCTGATCCTGCAGATCCCGCTCGGCTGGATCTCCGACCGCACAGACCGCCGCTACGTGCTGGCGGGTGCTGCGGCGCTCGCGATTGTTGCCGGCCTGCTGGCCATCGGCTTCGACGGCGGCGTGCTGGCGGTGCTGGTGGTGATCTACGTGATCTGGGACGGCGCCTCGGAATCGATCTATTCGCTGGCCAGTGCGCATGCCGCTGACCGCGCCGGCAAGGACGACATGGTGGCACTGTCGAGTTCGCTGCTGTTTGCCTGGTCGCTGGCGGGCTTCATCGTGCCGGGCATCGTGACGGCCCTGTCGGCTGTCTATGGAACGCAGGCCTTCATCTATGTGGCGATCGTCATCGCCACCGGCTTCTGCCTGTTCGTGCTGTGGCGGGTGACGACGACGCGCGCCGTGCCCGCCACGGAGACCGGCAGTTTCGCGCCGATGTCGGCGCAAGCGCCGTTGCCTGTGGAACTCGCCTACGCGCCGGAAGAGCAGCGCTAGAGCAATCCCAAGGAAAAGCGCGTAGCGCTTTCCCTTGGGAATTGCGAAAAACAAAGGAGCAATTCCACAGAACCTACTGTCGGGTAGCGGCAGCCTCCTGCCGCGCCTCCGGCGGCGGCGCAGGAACCGAGATGGCCTCGGCGTCGAAGGCCTGCTTGACGCGTTTGGTGAGATCGATCTGGGTGGCGAAGAAATCCGCCGCTGACGTCCAGTAGCGCAAGGTGATGGCGACACTGGCGTCGCCAACGGTCGCAACGAAGGCGATCGGCGCCGGCTCGCGCTTGATGCGGCGCTCGCCAGCGGCGACACCAAGCATGGTCTTTTGCGCGAGGTCGATGTCGTTCCAGGAGCCTATGCTCAGCGTGATGTCGGTGCGGCGCACGCCGTTGCGGGTAAAATTGCGAACCGGCTGGTTCCACAGCGTCGAATTGGGCGCCAGCACATAGACGCCGTCCGTTGTGCGAAGCTTGGTGGCGAACAGGCCGATTTCCTCGATGGTGCCGGCAATGGCGCCGACCTCGACATATTCGCCGATGCGGAATGGCCTGAGCGCCAGAAGCATGATGCCGGCGGCGATGTTCTGCAGCGTGCCTTGCAGCGCCAGGCCGATGGCAAGGCCTATGGCGCCGATCGCGGCGATGATCGAAGCCGTCTGTACGCCGAACTGTCCCAGCACCATGATGACCACGAGAATCAGGATGGCGTAGCGCACGATCTTCGAGAAGAAATGCCGCAGCGTCGCGTCGAAGCCATGGATATGGCCGAGTCCGGCAAAGATCGAGCGTTCGGCAAGACCGGCCACGAGGTAGCCGACAACCAGCAGGATGATGGCGCCGATGGCAGAGAAAGAATAGGAAACGATCAGGGTGCTCAGTTGCGCAAGGCCGGCCTGCACGGTGAGAAGCGTGTTTTGGGGGTCGATGGGCATCAGGAAAATCCGGTTGGGCGATGGGTCGATAACGTGTCGATAACCCTGGCGGTCGCCATGGGTTCCGATTTTTTTTGAAGCCCGGCGGAACCGCAAGGTGGGCGCCACGTTCGCGCTGGCGCGGCCTGCGTCTTGAAACTGCAACGGAACTCTGCCTATCTATGGGGTGTCACCTGATTTCATGGGTGATTTGGTTGTTCTTGCTGCGAAAGGAAATACACTGAGAACAGCACTGCGGAAGAAGGCCGACATCGTGCCTTCGCCGGCCAGGATCAGCGTAGACGACGCCGTATCCCGTGCCATCAAGACAGTCCTTGCCAGTCTGGAAGACTCCAAGGCCGAAAATATTGTCTCAATCGACATTCAGGGGAAATCGAGCCTCGGCGACTATATGGTCGTCGCGTCGGGTCGATCGCACCGTCATGTCTCGGCTGTCGCCGACCATCTCCTCAAGGCGCTGAAGGATGCCGGCCTCGGCATGGCGCGCGTCGAGGGGTTGTCCGGCGCCGACTGGGTCCTGATCGATTCGGGCGATATCATCGTCCATGTCTTCCGCCCCGAAGTCCGCGAATTCTACAATCTTGAAAAGATGTGGCAGGCGCCGGATCTCGAGGAAGAGACCCTCCACTAAGCCGCACGCGCGGCTTATAGAGGCGGGATGAAAGTATTCGTTCATGCCGTGGGCCGGATGAAGACCGGCCCCGAGAGAGAACTCGCCGACCGCTATTTCGAGCGTTTCGCCAAGAGCGGCCCGGCGATCGGGCTCGAATTCTCCGGTGTCACCGAGATTGCCGAGGGACGCGCGCAGAACGCCAATGAGCGCCGCCGCGAGGAAGGGCAGAAGCTGCAGGCGCAGCTGCAGCCGGGAACGGCGCTGTTCCTGCTCGACGAACGCGGCAAGAACCTCTCCTCGGATGATTTCGCCACCCGAATCAGCCAGTTGCGCGACGGCGGCCGCAAGGCGCTGGTCATCGCCATAGGCGGCGCCGACGGTCACGACCAGCCGCTGCGCGACCAGGCCGATCTGGTGCTGTCGTTCGGCGCCGCGACCTGGCCGCACCAAATGGTGCGTATCATGCTGGGCGAGCAGCTTTACCGGGCGGCGACGATTCTCTCCGGCCATCCGTACCATCGGTCGTAAACCAGTGGACGCAATCACCGTCATACCGATTTCCGCCCCAATGCACCGCTGTCTTATGCTAAAGCGCGTCAGGCGGCGCGCTTTAGGTCTTTGGTTTATGCATGTCGTTTTCCTAAAACCGAGGTCACTTTTGGGCGACATGCATTCGGCTTCGGTTTCGATCATGGTTGATGGTTCGTTAACGAAGCCACGCATAGAGTCGGGCTTCAATGGCTGACAACGGGAAATCAGGAACGGGCTACGGGCGCGCGCGCTATGGCATCGCTGTCGCGGCGCTGTTGCTATCGCTTGGGCTTGCGCGGGCGCAGAGCACACTCGATATCGCGCCCGACCCCGACCAAAGCCGCGCCGAATATGAGAAGGTTTCGGCCGAGATCACCTTGTCGTCCGAACGGCTGGCCAAGCTTGCCGCCGACATTGCGGCGGTCAAGAAGGACCATGCCTCGATCACCGCGGCCCTGATCCAGTCGGCGATGACCGAACAGAAGCTCGGCCAGGACATCGAGGATATCGGCGCCAGGCTCGAAGGCCTGAAGGGCGAGGAACAGAAAATCCGCGTCTCGCTGGCGGCGCGGCGCGACGTGCTGGCCGAGGTGCTGGGCGCGCTGCAGCGCATGGGGCTCAACCCGCCGCCGGCGATCCTGGTCAAGCCGGAAGACGCGCTGTCGTCGGTGCGCAGCGCCATCCTGCTCGGCGCGGTGGTGCCGGAACTGCGCCAGCAGACCGACAAATTGCTGGCCGATCTCAAGGAACAGACACGGGTAACGGCCTCGATCGAGGCCGAGCGGACTCGGCTGACGGTGGCGGTCGGCGAGCAGACAGCGGAAAAGAAGCGGCTCTCCATGCTGCTTGAGGCCAAGCAGAAGCTCGAAGCGGACACCTGGACCGCGATCGTGGCGGAAAAGCAGCGCTCCCAAGCCCTTGCGGCCAAGGCCGGCAGCCTGAAGGAACTGATCGCCTCGCTCGAGGCCGACAAGAGCCGCAAGGCGGCGGATGCTGCGAAAGCTGGCGAGCAGAAGGCTGCCGACGCAGACAAGACCGACGCCGATACGACCGCGTCGACGGAGCTCGCCTCTCTGCCGGTGCCGGAAGGCAATCGCCTCACCGCCTCGGCGCCGTTCTCGGCGCTTCAGGGCCAGGTCGCACTGCCTGTCACCGGCAAGATCAAGCGCCGTTTCGGGGCCGATGACGGTAACGGCGCGGTGATGCTTGGCGACATGGTTGCGACACAATCGGGAGCCATCGTTACGGCACCGGCGGACGGAAATGTGCTTTATGCGGGGCCTTTTCGCTCCTATGGTCAACTCTTGATCCTCAATGCGGGAGACGGCTATCATGTCGTTCTGGCGGGGATGAGCAGAATCAGCGTCGCGTCTGGCCAGTCGGTGCTCGCAGGAGAGCCGGTCGGCGCGATGGGAGAGGCCCGGGTGGCAAGCACCTCGGCCTCGAAGAATGGAAATGCCACGCCGGAACTCTACGTCGAGTTCCGCAAGGATGGAAAACCCGTCGATCCGACCCCATGGTGGGCGGACCGCTTCTCTGGAAGGACGTGAAATGATGCGGAAACTGTCGCTTCTTATTGCCGGTGCGCTGATGGGCGCGTCAGCGATGAGCCTGGTCTATGGCGCGCCCGGCTCGACGGCGAACGCCGCAGGCTCCGAAACCTACAAGCAACTGGCGATCTTCGGCGACATCTTCGAGCGCGTGCGGGCGCAGTATGTGACGCCGCCGGACGACAAGTCGCTGGTCGAAAACGCCATCAACGGCATGCTGGCCTCGCTCGATCCGCATTCCTCCTACATGAATGCCGAGCAGGCGCAGGACATGCGCGTGCAGACCAAGGGTGAGTTCGGCGGCCTCGGCATCGAGGTCACCATGGAGAATGACCTGGTCAAGGTGATCACGCCGATTGACGACACCCCGGCCGCCAAGGCAGGCGTGCTGGCCGGCGACTATATCGCCAAGATCGATGGCCAAGAGGTTCGCGGCCTGACGCTGAACGACGCGGTCGAGAAGATGCGCGGCCTGGTCAACACGCCGATCAAGCTCACCATCCTGCGCCAGGGCGCCGACAAGCCGATCGAGCTGACCGTCGTGCGCGACATCATCAAGGTCAAGGCGGTCAAGTTCCGGGTCGAGAACGACATCGGCTACATGAAGATCACCTCCTTCACCGAAAAGACCTACGACGACCTTGAGAACGCCATCGACACCATCAAGAAGCAGGTGCCGAACGACAAGCTCAAGGGCTATGTGCTCGATCTGCGCCTCAACCCGGGCGGCCTGCTCGACCAGGCGGTGAGCGTGTCCGACGCCTTCCTCGACCGTGGCGAGATTGTCTCGACCCGCGGCCGCGACCCGAAGGATGTCACCCGCTTCGACGCCAAGACAGGCGACGACATCGGCGCCAAGCCGCTGGTCGTGCTGGTCAATGGCGGTTCGGCCAGTGCTTCGGAAATCGTTGCCGGCGCGCTGCAGGACCTGCGTCGCGCCACCGTGGTCGGCACGCAGTCCTTCGGCAAGGGCTCGGTGCAGACCATCATCCCGCTTGGCGAGAACGGCGCGCTGCGTCTGACGACGGCGCTTTATTACACGCCGTCCGGCAAGTCGATCCAGGGCAAGGGCATCACGCCCGACATCAAGGTCGACCAGCCGCTGCCGCCCGAACTGCAGGGCAGGGACCTGACGCGCGGCGAATCGGACCTCAAGGGCCACATCAAGGGCGCCGACGAGAGCGATACCGGTTCGGGCTCGGCTGCCTATGTGCCGCCGGATCCTAAGGACGATCTGCAACTGATCTACGCCGAACAGCTGCTGCGCGGCCAGAAGACCGATCCGGCGTTCCCGCCGAATCCGGAGAAGGCCGTGCTCAACCAGTAAGTCGACCGGCGAGACTCTTTGTTTGATGCATGTCGTTGTCCCAAAACCGGGACCACTTTTGAGCGACATGCATCTGGCTGCCTGATCGAAGCAATGCAATGCTGCCGGGACCGCAAGGTTCCGGCAGTTTGATTCGGAGGCAGTGGCTGGAGAGCGGTGCCTCAAAAGGCGCCGAGGACGCGCCGTCAGTTTTGGATCTGCGCATGGCGAAAAGATTTCGTGGATCATGCGCACGGGGATACGGCTTGGCTGACATCGGCAAGGACATAGAACGCCCGCTCGGACAGACCGTCCGGCCGCGCGCTGTGTCGCGCGGGTTGAGCGCCCGTGCTGTCGCGACGACGCTGGTCGTCCTGGCCGCGCTCGGCATCTCCGGCGCGATCGCGCTTCGCGAAAAGCCGTTCCGCAAGCCCGAACAGGCGGCGGTCTCGACGCCGAAGGTGACGGCGGCGGCGGAGCCTGCCGCGGCGGCACCGACTGCCGAGCCCGCAGCGCCGAAGGCGGAAACGCCGCCCAAGGCAGCCGGGCCGCAGATCATCCATGTGCAGACCCAAGAGGGCGACGGTCCGCCGAATGCAGCCATCGTCATCCATGACCCGTCGACGATCGGTCAGAATCTGAAGATCGCACATATTCCTGACAAGGCGCTGATCGAGGCCAGCGACACCGGCCCGCTGCCGGTCCGTGCCGCCGACGGCAGGCGGCCGTTCGACGTCTATGCGCGGCCGTGGTCCGGGTCGCGAGGCGCCCGCGTGGCGATTGTCATCGGTGGGCTTGCCGTGTCGCAGACCGGCACGCAGGCGGCGATCGCCAAGCTGCCGGCGGAAGTGACGCTGGCCATTGCGCCGCAAGGCAACAGCATCGGCCGCTGGATGCAGGCGGCACGGCAGAGCGGGCATGAGGTCGTCATGCAGGTGCCGCTCGAACCGTTCGACTATCCCAACGTCAATCCCGGCCGCAACACGCTGACGGTGGCGGCGAGCCCGGATGACAACCTGAAGAGCCTGCGCTGGGCGCTGTCGCGGACCACCAATTATACCGGCGTCATGAACTATATGGGCGCGCGCTTTTCCGCCGACGCGACGGCGATGGGACCGTTCATGGCCGAGCTAGGCAAACGCGGCCTTGCCTATGTCGACGACGGCTCGTCCGCGCGGAGCCTGGCGCCCGATCTCGCCTTGAAGGACGGCGTGCCGTTTGTCGCCGGCGATATGGCGATCGATGCCGTGCAGGATCGCGGCGCCATCCTGAAAAAGCTCGACGCGCTGGAAGCCACAGCGCGCGCCAAAGGCTCCGCCGTCGGTATCGGCTCGGCCTTCGATCTCACCGTCGACACGGTTGCGGCCTGGGTGCTCGAGGCGAAAAAGCGCGGCATCGAGATCGTGCCGATCTCGGCGGTGGCCATAGACCCGGAAAAAAATTAGCGCGAACTCCCGAAACGGCTGGACCTGACTGATGGCTAAAAAGATCGATCCCGAGACGCTGCCCTACCGCCCCTGCGTCGGACTGATGATCCTCAATGGCGACGGGATGGTCTGGGTCGGCCATCGCATCGCCGAGCCGGACAGCGAATTTGCCGGCACGAAGCAGCTCTGGCAGATGCCGCAAGGCGGCATCGACAAGGGCGAGGAACCGCTGCAGGCGGCGGGGCGCGAGCTCTACGAAGAGACCGGCATGCGCTCGGTGACGCTGCTGGCCGAGGCGCCGCACTGGATCAACTACGATCTGCCGGCCAATCTGGTCGGCATCGCCTTCAAGGGCCGCTATCGTGGCCAGACGCAGAAATGGTTCGCCTACCGCTTTCATGGCGAGACCAGCGAAATCCAGATCAATCCGCCGCCCGGCGGCCATACGGCCGAATTCGACGAATGGGCTTGGCGGCCGATGCGGGACCTGCCCGACCTGATCGTGCCGTTCAAGCGCAAGGTCTATGAGGACGTGGTGGCGGCGTTCCGTCACCTGGCATAGGCCGATATGACCGTTCGCGCGGTGCGGGATTCGTGCTTTATTGGTCCGGAAATGCCCAGCCGCGAGCCGCTTATGCAATGGCATCATGACGTAACGTTTGCGCTGCCCCTCACCTGCCTGCCGGCATCCTCTCCCCGTATAGTGACGGGGAGAGGGGCGCTTTCATCGCCGATTTCGGCAATCGCCGACGTTGCAAAAAAAGCGGCAAGGGTGAAGCCAGCCCTTTCTCCCCGTCACTATACGGGGAGAAATGTCCGGCAGGACAATGAGGGGCGGCACCAACCTCTGCGAGCTTGGCATGCTTAAAGCCGAAGACGCGATCAGCGAAGCGGCGGCCGGCGCGATCCTGACCATCGATCTCGGCGCGGTCAGGGAGAATTACCGGCGGCTGAAGGCGAGGCTCGGCGGCGCGCGCTGCGCCGGCGTGGTCAAGGCCGACGGTTACGGGCTCGGCGCGCGGCAGGTGGCGACGGCACTGGTTGCCGAAGGCTGCGACATCTTCTTTGTCGCGCATCCCACTGAGGGTGTGGCGCTGCGCGACGCACTCGGGCCGCGGCCGCAGATCCATGTGCTGAACGGCTTGCCGCCGGGCTCCGAGCCGGAGGCGGTTGCGGCGGATCTTGTGCCCGTCATCAACAGTGCCGGACAGCTGAAGGCATGGAGCGAGGCCGGCCAAAAGGCTGGCCGCAAGTTCAAGGCGGCCATCCAGGTCGATAGTGGCATGTCACGGCTGGGGATGGCGCCTGCGGAGGTCGAGGCGCTTGCGGCCGATGCCTTCGCCGGCGTCGACGTTGTCCTGGTCATGAGCCATCTGGCCCGTGCCGACGAACCCACCAATGCGGCCAATGATGCGCAACTCATGGAATTCGAACGGTTGCGCAAAATGCTGCCCAAGGCGCCGGCGTCGCTCGACAATTCCTCCGGCATCTTTCTCGGGCCACGCTATCGGTACGACCTCGCCCGCCCAGGTGCTGCGCTCTACGGCATCAACCCGACGCCAAGCGAGGCGAACCCGATGCTGCCGGTGGTAGGGCTCGAGGCAAAGATCATCCAGACGCGCAGCATTGAAAAGGGTGTGGGCGTCGGCTACGGCCATGCCTTTCTGGCCAGCGGTCCCTTGCGCGCGGCGACGATCTCGCTCGGTTATGCCGATGGCTGGCACCGGCGCGCCGCGTCGGCCGCCTGGTTCGAAGGTGTCAGGCTGCCCTTTGTCGGACGCGTGTCGATGGATTCGATCATCCTCGACATCTCGGCGCTGCCGGCCGGCCGCTTGCGCGAGGGCGACCTTGTCGAACTGCTGGGTCCGTCGCAGAGCGTCGACGATGCGGCCGGTCATGCCGGCACCATCGGCTATGAAATCCTGACCAGCCTCGGCCCCCGCTTTCATCGCCGCTACATCAACGAATAGAGGCGCGACACGCCACCCCTTGGCGGACGCGGCAAAATCCGGCAGACAGGAGGCGACGGCTTCAGGCACGGATAAGATGTCGTCGTGGAGAGTGATGCGATGAAGATCTTCGTGTTGGGCGGCGGCGTTATCGGGGTCACCACAGCCTACTATCTCGCCGAGGCCGGCCACGAGGTCACGGTGTTCGACCGCCAGAAAGGGCCGGCGCTGGAAACCAGCTTCGCCAATGCCGGCGAGGTTTCGCCCGGCTACGCCTCGCCCTGGGCCGGTCCCGGCATTCCGGTGAAAGCGATCAAATGGCTGTTGATGAAGCATGGTCCGCTGGTGGTGCGGCCGGCCTTCGATCCGCATATGTGGACGTGGCTGCTCAAGATGCTGCGCAACTGCACGGCCGATCGCTACGCCATCAACAAGGCGCGCATGGTGCCGCTCGCCGAATACAGCCGCGACACGCTGAAGGCGCTGCGCCAGGCGACCGGCATCGCCTATGACGAGCGCACCAAAGGCACGCTGCAGCTGTTTCGCACGCAAAAGCAGCTCGACGGCACCGGCGGCGATGTCGAGGTCCTGAAGAAATATGGCGTACCCTATGAGTTGCTCGATCCCGATGGCTGTATCGCCGCCGAGCCGGCACTGGCCGGCGTCAAGGAAAAATTTGTAGGTGGGCTCAGGCTGCCCGGCGACGAAACCGGCGACTGCAAGATGTTCACCGACCGGCTGGCCGAGCTCTGCGTGGCGCGTGGCGTCACCTTCGAATACGGCACGCAGATCAGGCGCTTCACCAAGAACCGCAATCGCATCGTCAGCTTCGGCACGGACCAGCGCTCGCGCGCGGCCGACGCCTATGTGCTGGCCTTGGGCAGCTATTCGGCACGCTTCATGCGACTGCTCAGGCGTCCGATCCCGGTCTATCCGGTTAAGGGTTACTCGATCACTGTACCGATCAAGGATGCCGCCGCAGCACCCGTGTCGACGGTGATGGACGAAACCTACAAGGTGGCGATCACCAGGCTCGGCGACCGCATCCGCGTCGGCGGCACGGCGGAGATTTCGGGCTTCGACCTCAGGCTGCATGAATCGCGCCGGCGCACGCTCGAACATTCGGTCGGCGATCTGTTCCCGGACGGCGGCGACATCAAGGCCGCGTCGTTCTGGTGCGGACTGCGGCCGATGACGCCGGATGGGCCGCCGCTGATCGGCCGCACCGAGTTCTCCAATCTGTATCTCAACACCGGCCACGGCACGCTCGGCTGGACCATGGCCTGCGGCTCGGCCAAGGTGCTGTCCGACATCATCTCCAGCAAAGTGCCTGATATCGATGTGCGGGAGCTGGGGCCGGAAAGATATTTGAGGTAGGGATGGGGCGAAAAGATACACATTGTGTATGCGCTTGTGTTATGATGGCGAGACAAGGGAACCCATCATGGCCACAAAGACCCCCAAGACCCACGCCAAGCCCATTAATCTGCGCATCCGTGAAGACGTCCGCAATCTGATTGACCGGGCTGCGAAGCTGCGCGGCAAGACCCGTTCGGACTTCATGATCGAGGCGGCATACCGCGCCGCAGAGGACACTTTGCTTGATCAGGCGCTCGTCAAGGTCGACGCCGCCAGCTATCGTCACTATTTGGCCATTCTGGACCGACCGCCGAGCGGGGAAGGCTTTGACCGGCTGATGAACGCTCCGAAGCCTTGGCAGAAATGACGCTGTCGGCGCCAACATTGCTGACTGATGCGCACGATCTCGAACTCTTTCAAAGTGGTACTGACGGCCTTGATCAATGGCTTCGCCGACGGGCGCGCGCCAATCAGGTCAGTGGGGCGTCCCGAACCTATGTTGTGGCGGTGGAGGGGCGTGTCGTCGGATATTATTGCCTTTCCTCCGGCGGACTAGATCTCGCCGACGCGCCGGGATCCATCCGCCGCAATATGCCCGATCCAATGCCGGTTGTGGTGCTTGGTCGTCTCGCCGTCGATCAGCGCTGGCAAGGCAAGGGTCTTGGCGCCGCGCTCCTGCAAGATGCCGCCTTGCGTGCGGCCCAGGCGGCGGCCATTCTCGGGGTTCGGGGACTTCTGGTTCACGCCATATCCGAAGAAGCGAAGGGCTTCTATGAACATTACGGGTTTGCTGCCTCCCCCAACAATCCGATGACGCTCGTTCTTTCACTGAAAGCTTCGACGTAGAGGCCGGACGTTTCCCAGGTCTAGAACGCTTCCTTCACCCAGCCTTTCGAGAACAACCACCGGTAGGCCCAGGGTATCCTCACCTTGGTCGAGACCGGGTTCGAATGGGCGACATAGTCGTCGTAGACCGGCTGCATCCTGGCGTAGAAGGCGGGGTCAAGCACCATCATGCCGTTCTCCAGGTCGTGGAAGAAGCTGCGGTTGTTGAGGTTGACCGACGAGATCGTCACCAGCCTTTCGTCGATCATCATGATCTTGGAATGCAGCACGACATCGGGCGCCTTGAATTCGCGGATGTTGATGCGGTCGCCATATTTCTCGACGAACAGCTTGTTGAGCGCGGTCAGCAACTTGCCGCCAATGTCGCCCTTGAGGTCGATGCGGCCGACAATGTCGATCCTGACACCGCGCGCCAGTGCCCGCTCGATGGCCAGGCTGAGCTTCGGCGTCAGATTGAGGTAGGGATTGACGATCTCGATATGGTGTTCTGCGGTGTCGATCAGGTCGACGAAATAGGTCTCCAGCGCGTGGTTGTCCTCATAAGGCACGGAGATGAAATGGCGCACCGTGCCTAGGGGGCGCCGGCCGTCGGTGCGCACCGGAATGGAGAAAGGCCTGATAATGTTGGTGTCGGCGTCGCGCAGCCACAAGGTCGAGAGGTGCGCAGCCAATATCTCGACCGTTGCCGGGTCGGCGAACTCGATGTCGAAATCGCTCCAGTTCGAATAGTAGTTCAGCGAGAAGCCGTCGGTCTTGCCGTATTGCTCAAGATCCGGATAGCGCGACAGGTTGATCGGCTTGTGGAACAGGAAGCCGTCATGGATGTTGCGGCCGCCGATGATGACGCGCGAGCGGGCGGGATTTTCGGCCAGCGTCGCCAGCATCTTGACGTGGTGGGTCTTGTGTAACTGGGACAGCTGCTCGTCGATCGGCGCGCCTTGGTCGGCCCGCCAGCGATACTCCTGCAACTCGACATTGGGGTAGTCGGCCGCCAGCCGGTGCAGCAGCGCGTCGTCCTTGTCGCGTTCCAGCACGTCGGTGACCATGATGCGCACCTTGGTGCCGAGGGCGGCGTGGTGGCGGATCAGCCGCTCGAGGATGCGGCCGGAAAAGTCGGCCTTGAACTCCAGCGACGACAGATAGATCAGCTTGAGTTTCGGCGCGCGCGAGAAATCGAGCGGCAGTTCCGGATCGACGTTGTCGAAGGCGCTGTCGGGCAGTGGCATGCCGAGCAGCGCCACGACCTTGGCGTTGAAGCCGTCTCGCGACTTGCGCAACAGGCTCGGCTGCCCGAGCGGTAGCGAGCAGGTCTGCGACAGCCAGCGGCCGGCATAGAAGACACGGTCGAGCTCCTCCAGTCCGGATGGATCGGGCACGGGACAGCGTTCGTAGCGGCTGTCGAGCTCCGCAAGCGCCGGATACGCAACCTCTTCGCGCAGGATGGTGAGTGGGGCGCCGGCTGGTGCGATGGCGGAACTGACCTTGAGACTGCAGCGGTTCAGACCATCGCTCGGGAACAGGCTTGCGGTTTGCTCGGCCGACAGGCGGAGCCGGAAGGCAGCGCCGCTCGCCACGCTGCGTGAACCACGGCCGGCACGGATCGCCAGCGCGCCGTCGCAGATGCCCGACAGGTTGACAGGCAGCTTTCCCGACTGGCGCAACACGATCTCGACCGAGCGCGCCTGCAGGCCGGAGAAGCTGAACGTCTTGGGCGCGGAGGGCCGGGCACCGGCGTCGATATAGAGCGTCTGCCGCGACACCCGCCAGCGGCCGTCGAAATGGCCTTCGCCAGCCGTGCCGCTCGCCGCTGGCATCTGCTCCGCGGTAACGGACTTTGCCAGCTGTTCCAATGTCCGGTAGGTGGCCTGGAAATCACTGTTGGCAATGGCATGGCGGTCATGGCCAAACGGACCGGTGCCGTTCGCCCTGTCGATGGCACCGATCTGGTTGTGGGCGAGCAGCGCCAGGAACTGTCTTTCGTAGTCGCCGGTGCCGGCATCGCCGAAAAACTGCGTGGCAGCGACTTGCGGTCCTGGCGCGTCGGCCGACAGCGAGGGCCGCGCGCAGTCCTCGTTAACAGGGAAGAAATCGCAGCTGTGTTTAAGCGGACCGGCGCATGCGGCCAGCGCTATAAGCGCCAGCCCGGCAAGGACCAGGCAAGTGGCGCGGTTCATCCCGCCGCCCCGTTCATGGTTTTCAGCTCGGCCGGGTCTCGGGGTGGCAGGAAGCCTTGCGGAAACACCTTGCAGACGGGAAGCGCAAAGGTGGCGATCAAAAGCTCGGCCTCGCCGCGCATCTTTCTCGGTGCCGTCCTGTCGTCGCGGATTGCCTTTGCCGAGGCGACGAGCGCGCCGTCGCAGGCGCAATGGTTGCGCCGCGCTATGTAGCAGGCGTCATGGACCTGGCAGGCGCTGTCGAGCCGGTCGACCGGCCGGGCCGAGAGGTCGCCGGTGCGGGTGCCCGGGCCGCAATAATTGCCGAAGACGAAGGGCGAGGGGCGGGCCATTGCAGTGCGGACCGGCTTTGGTAACTCGGCTTCCGGAACCTTGGTCCATGGGTTGGCGCAGGCCGAAAGCCAGGCCAGCAGGAGGATGGCAAGAACGGCTCGCATTGTTATCCGCGCCAGCTTTCCGAAAAAATGTGCCACCCGGCGCTCCACCGTATTTGCGGCAGAATCCTGCGCCTGATGCCACACTCATTGATTCCGTGGCAAGGGAAGGGGATTTTATGGCGAGGGAAAGGCGGCAGCTACACGAACAACCCACGTTCGCGCTCGACCGCCCTGGTGATGAAGTTGGCGACAATCTGCACGCGGCGCAGCGGGCGAACCGATTCATGATAGACCAGCCAGTAGGCGCGGCGGATCGGCGCTACGATGTCGACGGGGATCAGCTCCGGCATCGAGCGGGCGACGAAGGTATGCAGGATGCCAATGCCGGCGCCCGAGCGCACCGCCTCAGCCTGGCCGAGGGCCGAGGAAATGGCAAAGCTGGTGCGCCAGTCCGGGCTGAACTCGGCCGCATAGTCGAGCGACGGGCTGACGATGAGATCCGGAACATAGCCGATCAGCGTGTGCTGGCTAAGTTCCGCTGAAGTCCTCGGCAAGCCATGCGCCTCGACATAGCCACGTGAGGCAAACAGCCCCAGCGTGTAGTCGACCAGCTTTCCCGCCACCAGCCGGCCTTCGCTCGGTCGCTCGACGGTGATGGCGATGTCGGCCTCGCGCCGCGACAGCGAGAAGGAACGCGGCACCGGCACCAGCTGGATGGTCAGTTCGCGGTGCAGCGCCGTCAGCGCGCCGAGACGCGTGGCGAGGAAAGCGACGCCGAACCCGTCGGGCGCGCCGATGCGTACCGTGCCGGAAATATCGTCGCCTTCGCCCGACACGGTCGAGCGCGCGGCGATCATGTCGCCCTCCATGCGCTCGGCAATGTCGAGAAAGCGCTCGCCGGCCGGCGTCAGTTCGCTGCCGGTGGTAAGCCGGCGAAAGAGTTTTGTCCGCAATGCGTCCTCGAGCGCCGCGATGCGGCGCGAGACGGTGGCGTGGTTGAGCTCCAGCCGCTTGGCGGCGCCCAGGATCTGCCCGGCGCGAGCGACAGCGAGGAAGATACGGACGTCATCCCAGTTCATGGAAGTGGTCCGGATGATGATGGTCAACGTCGCGTTCTGTGGCGCCCCCCTCTGTCCTGCCGGACATCTCCCCCACTTGGGGGGAGATCAGCAGCCCGGCCGACCGGTCTCCTGTAACAGCGGTGGGGATTAGCGAAATCGGGGATGACCAAGCAATCTCCCCCCTTGTGGGGGAGATGGCCGGCAGGGCAGAGGGGGGCGCGAAGGGACTCAACCGGTTGTCCTTTAAGCAGATACTTGGTGACAACGTCATTTGCGGCAATTAATGCACACCCGGCTGCCGTTGTCTATTTCTTGCACAACGGTTGCGTTCTCCCTCGCGTTGCCTTCGCGCCGGCAAAGGCGTTGAATGCATCATCACAAACTCAGGGAGAGAAACCATGATCGAATACGGTCATTTCATCGGCGGCAAGCATGTCGCCGGGACCAGCGGGCGCAAGCAGGATGTCATGCAGCCGATGGACGGCACGGTGCGCGGCACGGTGGCGCTGGCTTCGCCAGCGGAACTGCGCACGGCTGTCGAGAATGCCAAGGAAGCGCAGCCGAAATGGGCCGCCACCAACCCGCAGCGCCGCGTGCGCGTCTTGATGAAATTCCTCGAACTGGTCGCCCGCGACTATGACGAACTGGCCGACATACTGGCGCGCGAGCATGGCAAGACCATCGCCGACGCCAAGGGCGACATCCAGCGCGGCCTCGAAGTGGTCGAAGTCTGCATCGGCGCGCCGCACATGATGAAAGGCGAATTCACCGACGGGGCCGGCCCCGGCATCGATGTCTATTCGATGCGCCAGCCGCTCGGCGTCGTCGCCGGCATCACGCCGTTCAATTTCCCGGCGATGATTCCGCTGTGGAAGATCGCGCCGGCAATCGCTTGCGGCAACGCGTTCATCCTGAAGCCTTCGGAGCGTGACCCGGGCGTGCCGATGCGCATAGCCGAACTGTTCATCGAGGCCGGCCTGCCTGCAGGCATCCTCAACGTCGTCAATGGCGACAAGGATGTCGTCGACGCCATCCTCGACGATGCCGATATCAAGGCCATCGGCTTTGTCGGCTCGACGCCGATCGCGCATTACATCTATTCGCGCGGCACGGCGGCGGGAAAACGCGTGCAGTGCTTCGGCGGCGCCAAGAACCACATGATCATCATGCCCGACGCCGACATGGACCAGACCGTCGATGCGCTGATCGGCGCCGGCTACGGCTCGGCCGGCGAGCGCTGCATGGCGATCTCGGTGGCGGTGCCTGTCGGCAATGACACCGCCAACCGACTGATGGAAAAGCTGGTCCCGCGTGTCGAAAGCCTCAAGGTCGGCCCGTCGACGGACTCCTCCGCCGATTTCGGCCCGCTGGTGACGCGCCAAGCTCTGGAGCGGGTCAAGGGCTATGTCGATATTGGCGTCAAGGAAGGCGCCAAGCTGGTCGTCGACGGCCGCGGCTTCAAGATGCAGGGCTACGAGGACGGCTACTATATGGGCGGCTGCCTGTTCGACAACGTCACCGCCGACATGCGCATCTACAAGGAAGAGATCTTTGGTCCGGTGCTTTCGGTGGTGCGCGCGCCGACCTATGAGAACGCCATCAAGTTCGCCAATGACCACGAAATGGGCAATGGCGTCGCCATCTTCACCCGCGACGGCGATGCCGCGCGCGACTTCGCTTCCCGTGTCCAGGTCGGCATGGTCGGTGTCAACGTGCCGATCCCGGTTCCGATCGCCTACTACACGTTCGGCGGCTGGAAGGCGTCGTCCTTCGGCGACCTCAATCAGCATGGTCCGGATGCGTTCCGCTTCTACACCAAGACCAAGACGGTGACGTCGCGCTGGCCGTCCGGCATCAAGGACGGCGCCGAATTCATCATCCCGACGATGAACTGAATATCGCCCATGCTGGGCTTTTGCGGGCGCCTCGTCTCTGCGGGGCGCCCGTTTTGAGTCCGGTGATGCCAATCCTGGCGGCGCTGGAAACGACGCTTGTTTTCGAGAAGCAGGGCCACCATATCGAATCCAGGGAGCGTTATAGTTGCTCCCGACGACAGACCGGAAACCAGAAGGAGTGACGTGATGAAGACGTCGAACCCGGCCTGGAGCGTTTCGGTATATTGAGGCTGCCTCATGTGCCTCCTTTGCCGGAACGCCAAGGCGAAGGAGGTGCCCCATGGCACACAAATTTTCGTTTCGATGGATCAGGATAGCCGCGATCGGCACCGCGCTGGCGCTGTCGACGCTATCGGCGCAGGCGCAATTTATCTGCGGTGGTCACAGCGACCTCGTCGCGGGGCTGGCGAAGGCCTTTCAACAAAAGCAGATCGGCTACGGTGTGGTCGGCGAGGCCGCCATTGTCGAGATCTATGTTTCGGTAAATGGGACCTGGTCGATGCTGGTAACCGACGTGCAGGGTCGAAGCTGCATCTTCGCGACCGGTGACGGATGGGAGAATACTGCCATCGCCACCACGCAAGGGATCTGATCGCCCGTTCAGCGCGTCGCGGCGACCTCGGCACGGCCACGCAGTAGCGCCATCAGCCGCTTGGCGTCCTTGGCGGCGGCTTCCTCGTCGCCGGCCAGGATCGAGCGGATTAGCGCGACATGGTGCTCGGCGGATTCGGCGAGCCCCGTATCGGCCTTGTAGCGGAACCAGAAGCGGCGGCTGTGGGTCTGCAAGGGCGCGGCCAGCCGCGCCGCGAACGGGTTGTCGGCAGCCTGCGCCAGCGCCTCGTCGAGCGCCTTGTCGGCCTGGATGAAGGCCAGCACGTTGCCGGAGATCACCGCCTTCTGCATGGCAAGTGCTGCGTCGTGAAACAGGTCTGCGGCCTCGCGGGTGACGAAACGCGCGGCTGAGCGTGCCAGCACCACCTCGACGCCGCGGCGCGCGTCAAGCACGCGCAGCCAATCGCCGGGATGCAGCGGCGCAATGGCGATGCCGGCGCGTGGCCTTATGTCGAGCAAGCCTTCCCAGGCCAGGCGCTGGATCGCCTCGCGCACCGGCGTGCGGCCGAGGCCGAGCCTCTCGATCAGGGCGCCCTCGGTGACAAAGCTCGCCGGCGCCAGTTCCAGCGTCACGATCAAATGCTCGAGCGCGCGATAGGCCCTGGTGGCAGCCGGCTCTGGGGATGCAGTGTCGGTGGATATCAAAGGTCCGCTCCTGATATATTTTAGATATATCATAGCAGATTCCGCATTGACAGTAGATTTCCTAGCAGATATATGACTGATATATCAGATGGAGACATAGCCATGTGGACTGGAGTTTTCCCCGCCGTCACGACCAAATTCACTGCTGACGACCGTCTCGACCATGCCGAGATGGAGCGCTGCTTTGCCTTGCAGATGGAGGCCGGCTGCGACGGTATCATCGTCTGCGGCTCGCTCGGCGAAGGGCCGATGCTGTCGCATGACGAAAAGATCGAGGTGCTGAAGACCGCGCAAAAGGTTGCCGGGAAGAAGCCGGTGCTGCTGACGGTCAACGAGGCCGGCACCCGCGAGGCGGCAAGCATCGCCAAGCGCGCCGCCAAGGAAGGCGCCAACGGGCTGATGGTGGTGCCGAGCCCGATCTATCACACCAACCCGGAAGAGACCGTCGCCGCCTTGCGCGCCGTCGCTCAGGCCGGCGACCTGCCGGTGATGATCTACTCCAACCGGCTCGCCTACCGCGTCGACGTCACCGTCGACCAGATGGAGGAGCTGGCGGCCGACAAGCGCTTCGTCGCCATCAAGGAATCGTCCGATGACATCCGCCGTTCGACCGAGATCATCAACCGCTTCGGCGACCGTTACGACCTCTTCACCGGCGTCGACAACCTCGCTTTCGAGGCGCTGTCGGTCGGCGCCATCGGCTGGGTAGCGGGTCTGGTCACGGCCTTCCCGCGCGAGACCGTCGCCATCTTCCAGCTGATGAAGCAGGGCCGCCGCGAGGAGGCGCTTTCGATCTACCGCTGGTTCCGGCCGCTACTCGATCTCGACGTATCGACCTATCTGGTGCAGAACATCAAGCTTGCCGAAGTGTTCGCGATCAACACCAATGACCGGGTGCGCATGCCGCGCCAGCCGCTGTCGGGCGAGCGCCGCAAGGCGGTCGAGAAGATCGTCAAGGACGCGCTGGCGGTACGGCCGAAGCTGCCGACGTTCTGAGAGCTTTCTTCTCCCCGTTCACGGGGAGAAGATGGCGGCAGCCAGATGAGGGGCAGCGCCAGCGTGCAAGGAAATTCCAAATCGGCAGAGGCGGGGCGCCGCCCGCCATCCGCCCTTCGGGCACCGCAGCCCTTCGCTACTGCTGCGGGCGTTCCTCATTCGGAAAGCCAAGCAGTTGGCTTTCCGCCCGCTACGCGGACCACTCCTCACCCCCGTCAACGGGGAGAAGGGGAAGACATCGCCATTGTCGGTGGCGGCATTGTCGGCATCTGCGCCGCAGCCATGCTGGCCGAGGCCGGGCGCAGTGTTACGATCTTCGATCGCACCGGCATCTGCGAGGAGACGAGCTCCGGCAATGCCGCCGCCTTCGCCTTCTCCGACGTGCTGCCCATGGCGCATAAGGGCATGATGCGGCAATTGCCGAGATGGCTAGCCGATCCGCTCGGACCGCTCAGCATCCCGCCAGCCTACCTGCCGAAGCTGTTGCCATGGCTGATCCGCTTCTGGCGCGCTGGCGCGCCGAGGCATTATGAGGCGAGCCTTGCTGCTCAGGCCGGCATGATGAAGCTCGCCGAGGCCGAATGGATGGGACTGCTCGACCGGTCCGGCACGCGGCCGATGCTGCACGAGAATGGTTCGGTGGAACTTTACGAAAGCGAGGCGGAATTCCAGGCCGGGCTCCCCGGCTGGGCGGCGCGCGAGCGCTTCGGCATCGGCTTTCGCCATGTCGAAGGCGACGAACTGGCGCGGCTGCAGCCTGGGCTGTCGCCGCGCTTCATCAAGGGCACGTTCGTGCCGGGATGGAAGACGGTTGCCGACCCGAAACTGCTCGGCAAGGCAGTGTGGGCCTATGCCGAAGGGTTGGGCGCGCGTTTCGAGAAAGCACGCGTCGAGCGCGTCGCGGCCAATGATGGCGGCGCGGCGCTGACGCTGGCCGACGGCACGACCAGACAGGCGAGACACCTCGTCGTCGCTGCCGGGGCATGGTCGCATCTGCTGGCCAAGAACCTCGGCGACATTATCCCGCTCGAGACCGAGCGGGGCTACAACACGACCTTGCCGAAGACCGCCTTTGCCGTGCAGCGGATGCTGATCTTTTCCGGCCACGGCTTTGTCATCACGCCGCTCGACACCGGCTTGCGCGTCGGCGGCGCCGTCGAACTGGGCGGACTCGACCGGCCGCCGAATTTTGCACGCTCCAAGGCGATGCTGGAAAAAGCCAAACAATTCCTACCGGGACTGGACGCGTCAGGCGGCCGCGAATGGATGGGCTATCGTCCGTCGTTGCCGGATTCGCTGCCGGTCATCGGCACGGCGCGCGCCGCGCCCAACGTCGTCTACGCCTTTGGTCATGGCCATCTCGGCCTGACCCAGGCGGCGGCCAGCGGCCGCTTGATCCGCGATCTCGTTCTCGGGCAGACTTCGCCGATCGATCTTACCCCCTTCAGCCCGCAACGGTTTTGAGTTCGAGGAAATCATGGCCAAAAAATCCTTCTTTTGCATCGACGGCCATACGTGCGGCAATCCGGTGCGGCTGGTCGCTGGCGGCGGTCCCTTGCTCGAAGGGTCGACGATGATGGAACGGCGGGCGCATTTCCTGGCGGAGTATGACTGGATCCGCACCGGGCTGATGTTCGAGCCGCGCGGCCATGACGTGATGTCGGGCTCGATCCTTTATCCGCCGACGCGCGAGGATTGCGACATCGCCATCCTGTTCATCGAGACATCGGGCTGCCTGCCAATGTGCGGCCACGGCACCATCGGCACGGTGACGATGGCCATTGAATATGGGTTGATCAAGCCGAAAACGCCGGGTGTACTCAGGCTCGACACGCCGGCTGGCCTGGTCATTGCCGAGTACAAACAGGTGGGCGATTATGTCGAAGAGGTGCGCATCACCAATGTGCCGTCCTTCCTTTATGCGGAAGGGCTGACGGTGGAGTGTCCGCAGCTTGGCGAGATTACCGTCGATGTCGCTTATGGCGGCAATTTCTACGCCATTGTCGAACCGCAGGCGAATTACCGCGATATGGCTGACTACTCCGCCAGTGACTTCATCGCCTGGAGCCCGGTGGTGCGGCAGCGGCTCAACGAAAAGTACTCGTTCGTGCATCCGGAAAATCCTGAGATCAACCGGCTGTCGCATATGCTGTGGACGGGCAAGCCGACGGTGGCGGGCGCGGATGCGCGCAATGCCGTCTTCTATGGCGACAAGGCGATCGACCGCTCACCTTGCGGTACGGGCACCTCTGCGCGCATGGCGCAGCTTCGTGCCAAGGGCAAGCTCAAGGCAGGCGACGGCTTTGTCCATGAATCGATCATCGGCTCGCTGTTCAAGGGCAAGGTCGAGAAGGACGTCACCGTCGCCGGCAAGCCGGCCATCATCCCTTCGATCGGCGGCTGGGCGCGGATGACCGGCCTGAACACTATCTTCATCGACGACCGCGATCCGTTCGCGCATGGGTTCGTCGTCAAGTAGCGCGCTGGTTGCCCTCGGCATCGACCGAGACTTCCCGACGGAACCAGTCGGCGAAGGTGAGTGCGGCGGGGGAGGCATTCGCCGCCATGGTCAGGAAGTAAGCCTTGTCGCGGTTCGTCGATATGTTGGACAGGACCACCAGGTCGCCGCGTTTCAGCTCGTCACGGAAAACATCGACCGGACACAGCGCCACGCCGTGGCCGGCGATGACGGCGGTGGCAAGAATATTGAAGTCGGCGAAGACCGGCCCGTTGCCGACATCGACCTTGGCCAGTCCGGCCTCGGCAAACCACTCGCTCCAGCCTTGGCGGTTCTCGTCGTGCAGCAGGTCGGCGCCGGCGATCCCGGCAGGTGTCTTGAGATGCTCCCTGCCGGCCAGATAGTAGGGGCTGCACACCGGGCGGTTGAGGCGCGAAAACAGTTTCAGGCTGGTGACGCCGGGCGTCGGATCGGCGCCGAGCGTGATCAGCACGTCATTGTCGCCGTCGCCAAGCCTGTCCTCAGCCTTGGCATAGGCGACGCGCATGCCGATGTCGGGATGGCTGGCGGTGAAGGCTGGCAGGCGGGGCACCAGCCAGCGGCTGGCGATGGACGGGATGCAGCCGACAGAAATCGTCGCCGCCGCGGCATTGCGCCGGATGCGCCGGCAGGTGGCGCCGAGTTCGGCAAGGGCAGCGCTCGCTGACGCCTGCAGGATCACGCCGGCATCGGTCAGCCTTACCTTGCGCGCATCGCGGTGGAACAGAGGCACGCCCAGCCATTCCTCCAGGCGCCTGATCTGATGGCTGATCGCCGGATGGGTGACATGCAGCTCTTCGGCGGCAGCGGAAAAGCTCAAGCGGCGCGAAGCAGCCTCGAAGGCACGGATGGCATTCAGCGGAACGTAGTCCATCTGTAAGATTTACTAACATGATCGGTGAGAAGCAATCATTTGAAAGCCTGCCCGGCATGCGGCATCTCTGCTGTGGATCACCAATCCATACACAAATTTCCCGGCCCTTGGCCGGCATCCGCAGGGAAATCGTCATGTTCACCAGACAATTGGCTGATGTAGAAAAATCTGACTTCTTCGTGAATTGGGGCAATGGCACCAGCCATCGGCTGCTGACCCAGCAGGACGGCATGGGCTTCACGGTCTGCCATACCGTGGTGCGTGCCGGCAGCGAATCACGCCTGCAGTATCGGCGGCATTTCGAGGCCTGCTATTGCATCGCCGGCGCCGGTGAGGTCGAGGACATGTCCGGTGCGGTGCACCGCATCGAGCCGGGTACGATCTATGTGCTCAATGAGCATGACGAGCATTATCTGCGGGCCGACCCCGCAGGCGACATGATCCTGGTCAGCGTCTTCAATCCGCCCTTGAAGGGCACGGAGCGGCATGCGCTGAGCGATGACGGTGGATCCGCCTACTGATCAAAGACAGGCAGCCGCTTCCTTGCCCGGCGGTCGAGCCTGGACGCTCGAGTTCAACTCGGTCTTTTATCGGCCATCGCGGCCCACTCGATCAAGCTTTGTGGCCAAGTAGCAAGAATCTTGCCCCCGAGGAAAGGAATGTGGCTAAAAAACGCAGCCTGTCAGTAACGCAACGATTCGTCTCATCACGCAATTTTGACGGCGATTTCTTCGAAAGGGGGTGCGTTGTCCGGCTGAATCGTCAAAGACATTGCGTTATGCCAATGATAGGGTCCGCGATAGTCCAGGGGTCGGGAGCAAAAAAACGGGCAATCGGAAGGCGTGCCGGCAAAACACGCACGACGTTTGAAAAATCACGTTGCAATCCGGGCTCGAAACTTTACGACTAGGGGAAATACGAAAAGGAATGCGTCTGCATGGGCGACATTCCAGGGGAGCCATGTACACATGCAGTACTTTGTCCAGCAGCTTATCAATGGGCTGACGCTGGGATCGATCTATGGGCTGATCGCAATCGGCTACACGATGGTCTACGGCATCATCGGCATGATCAACTTCGCCCACGGCGACATTTTCATGGTCGGGGCCTTCGCCGCCCTCGTTGTCTTCCTCATCCTCGGCTCCTTGTTCTATTCGGTGCCGGTCGTCCTGGCGCTGCTGATCATGATGATCGTGGCGATGCTGCTCACCAGCCTCTACAACTGGACGATCGAGAAGGTGGCCTACCGGCCGCTGCGCGGTTCGTTTCGGCTGGCGCCGCTGATCACCGCCATCGGCATGTCGATCGCGCTGTCGAACTTCATCCAGGTGACGCAGGGTCCGCGCAACAAGCCGATCCCGCCGATGGTTAGCCAGGTCTACAACATCAACGGCATCAGCGTGTCGCTGAAGCAGATCATCATCGTCATCGTCACGGCGCTGCTGCTCGCTTTGTTCTGGTACCTGGTCAACAGGACCTCACTGGGCCGGGCGCAACGGGCGTGTGAGCAGGACCGCAAGATGGCCGCACTTCTCGGCGTCGATGTCGATCGTACGATCTCGATCACCTTCATCATGGGCGCAGCGCTTGCGGCCGTCGCCGGCACGCTGTTCCTGATGTATTACGGCGTCATCGCCTTCTCCGACGGCTTCGTGCCGGGGGTCAAGGCCTTCACCGCGGCCGTTCTCGGCGGCATCGGGTCTCTGCCGGGCGCCGTGCTTGGCGGGCTGATGATCGGCTTCATCGAGAGCATGTGGTCGGCGTATTTCTCGATCGACTACAAGGACGTCGCGGCGTTCTCCATCCTGGCGATCGTGCTGATCTTCCTGCCTTCCGGCATTTTGGGCCGGCCAGAAGTCGAAAAGGTCTGAGACAATGGCGGTTTCCGTATCCTCGGAGCGCGACACCGTCGCCTCCCCCGTGCAGCGCGCATTTCGTGAAGCGCTCTATGCCGGCGCCATCGCGCTGGGCCTGTTCATTCTGTTCATCGGCCTGAAGACCGACCAGAACATCAGCAACCAGCTGATCCTGGCGCAGCGCTGGGGGCTGCTCATAACCGTGGTCGTGCTGACCATGCTTGGCCGCTTCTTCTATATCGCCTACGGCCAGCCGTTCATGACCAATCAGAAGATCGCCGATGTCGCCACCGGCCTGTTGCCGGCGAGCTTGGCGTCGCGCTTCTTCCAGCTTCCGGCCTTCATCGTCGCCATCGTGCTGGCGGTGGTCCTGTTTGCGTTCAACAGCGCCTTGCCGGGGCTGGTGGGTGACAAGCTGGCCGGTGGTTTGCAATTCCTGCGCGCGCTGGCCGTCATCTATGCGCTGGCCTGCGTGATCTTTTACTTCCGCGCCTTCATCCACGCCAATTTCACCAAGCTCGGCATAGCGGCGCTGGTGCTCTATCCGATCCTTGTCGTCGTAGTGCTGTCGATCTATGCGTGGTCGATCATGGGCGGCCTGCAAGGGTCGTTGAAATGGGTCGACAATTACGGCATCCAGATCCTGATCTATGTGATGCTGGCCTGGGGGCTGAACATCGTCGTCGGCCTCGCCGGCCTGCTCGACCTTGGCTATGTCGCCTTCTACGCGGTCGGCGCCTACGCCTATGCGTTGCTCGGTTCGCACTACGGCCTGTCCTTCTGGATCCTGCTGCCGGTTGCCGGCGCCATGGCCGCTTTCTGGGGCGTGATGCTCGGGTTTCCGGTGCTCAGGCTGCGCGGCGATTATCTGGCAATCGTCACACTGGCCTTCGGCGAGATCATCCGCCTGGTATTGATCAACTGGCGCGACGTGACCAACGGCTCTGCCGGCGTCTCCGGCATCCCGAAGGTCACCTTCTTCGGCCTGATGACGTTCAATTCGACGGACCCGAACTATATCGGCAAGGTGCTGGATATCGCCCAGTCGAGCGCCTACTACAAGATCTTCCTCTACTATCTGATCCTGGCGCTGGCGCTGCTGACGGCCTTCGTCACCACCCGATTGCGGCGCATGCCTGTCGGCCGAGCCTGGGAGGCGCTGCGCGAGGACGAGATCGCCTGCCGCTCGCTTGGCATCAATACCACCACCACCAAGCTCACCGCCTTTGCCACCGGTGCCATGTTCGGCGGTTTTGCCGGCGCCTTCTTCTCCGCAAGGCAGGGCTTCGTCAGCCCTGAATCCTTCGTCTTCCTCGAATCGGCGATCATCCTTGCTATCGTCGTGCTCGGCGGCATGGGTTCGCTGGTCGGCATCGCGGTCGCCGCAATGGTGATGATCGGCGGTACGGAGGCGTTGCGTGAGCTCGACTTCCTGAAAAGTTTCTTCGGAAAGGACTTCACGCCGGAGCTTTACCGCATGCTTCTGTTCGGCATGGCCATGGTCATCGTCATGCTGTGGAAGCCGCGCGGCTTCGTCGGCAGTCGTGAACCGACAGCCTTCCTCAGAGAACGAAAAGCCGTCTCCGGTTCCTTCACCAAGGAAGGGCACGGCTGATGAGTGCTAATTCGATGAAAGACGCCATTCTCCAGGTCGAGCATCTGTCGATGAAGTTCGGCGGCCTGGTCGCCATCGGCGACCTGTCGTTCCAGGCCAAGCGCGGCGAGATCACCGCGCTGATCGGGCCCAACGGTGCCGGCAAGACCACCGTCTTCAACTGCATCACCGGCTTCTACAAGCCGTCGGAAGGCATGATCACGCTCAACGGTGCCGACGGCTCGAGCTTCCTGCTCGAACGGCTGCCTAACCACGAGATCCCGGCGCGCGCCAAGGTGGCGCGCACCTTCCAGAACATCCGGCTGTTCTCCGGCATGACGCTGCTGGAGAACCTCTTGGTTGCCCAGCACAACAAACTGATGAAGGCATCGGGCTATACGATCCTTGGCCTGCTCGGGATCGGCGGCTACCGCAGGGCCTCGGCCGAATCGGTGGAGCTTGCCAAGCACTGGCTGGAGAAGGCAGATCTCGTCGATCGCGCCGACGATCCGGCCGGCGATTTGCCCTATGGCGCGCAGCGGCGCCTCGAGATCGCGCGCGCCATGTGCACGGGGCCCGAGCTTCTGTGCCTCGACGAGCCGGCGGCCGGCCTCAATCCGAAGGAATCGGCCGCGCTCAATACGCTGCTGATGGACATCAAGAGCAGCACCTCTATCCTGCTGATCGAGCATGACATGTCGGTGGTCATGCAGATTTCCGACCATGTCGTTGTGCTCGAATATGGCCGCAAGATTTCCGACGGCAGCCCGCAATCGGTGCGCACCGACCCGCGCGTCATCGCCGCCTATCTCGGCGTCGACGACGAGGAGGTCGAGACGGTGCTGACCGAGGTCGGCGATGAAGACGTCATCGAGCAGTTGGACATAGGGCCTGATACGGCACACGGACCAGGCACGTCGTCGTCTTATCTCGCCGGTCCGGTGAGCGACACGATCGGCCATAGCGAGGGCGAGCGGGTCACGGTATCGAAGGGCGCCTCGAAGGCAGCTCAATTCGATGCAAAGGCCAGCGTCGCGCCGAGAAAACCGACCGAGCGGGCCACGGCCAAGCCTCCCGGGAAATCCCCGACATCCAAGCCGCGCGGAGGGCGTAAGTGATGGCCGAGACAACGTTGCTCGACATCAAGGGCGTCGAGACCTACTACGGCAACATCAAGGCGCTGAACGGCGTCGATGTCCACGTCAACCAGGGCGAGATCGTCGCGCTGATCGGCGCCAACGGCGCCGGCAAGTCGACGCTGATGATGACCATCTTCGGTGCGCCGCGGGCCCGTTCCGGCACCATCACTTTCGCCGGAACCGACATCACCCAGATGCCGACGCATGAGATCGCGCGCATGCGCATAGCGCAGTCGCCCGAAGGCAGACGCATTTTCCCGCGCATGACGGTGATGGAAAACCTGCAGATGGGCGCCGGTCTAGACAACCTCAAGCACTATGACGAGGATGCCGAGAAGGTGTTCACGCTGTTCCCGCGCCTCAAGGAGCGCATCGCCCAGCGCGGCGGCACGCTGTCGGGCGGGGAGCAGCAGATGCTGTCGATCGGACGCGCGCTGATGGCGCGGCCGAAGCTGCTCCTGCTCGACGAGCCGTCGCTGGGCCTGGCGCCGCTGATCGTCAAGCAAATCTTCGACGCCATCCGCGAGCTGAACCGCACGCAAGGGCTGACCGTGTTCCTGGTCGAGCAGAACGCCTTCGGCGCGCTCAAGCTTGCCACGCGCGGCTATGTCATGGTCAACGGCAACGTGACCATGAGCGGCACCGGCAAGGAATTGCTCGCCAATCCGGAAGTGCGCGCGGCCTATCTCGAAGGCGGCCATCACTGAGTTTGGAGCGGAATGTTTGCATACGGTATTCCGCTCCAAGTTGTTTGTTTGTCGCATGACCTTTGTCCGAAAAGTCTGCAACTTTTCGGGGTCATGCTAGGGAGTCTTCACCATGCAAGGCATTCTTTACGAGGAACCTTCCATCTGGCAGTTCTTCTTCGTCACCTGTCTGCTCGGCGGGTGGGCGGCATGGATGACCGGCAAGGCCAGCGCCCAGACATGGCGCAGGCTGCCGGCGCTGTTCGCCTACTTGCTGGGACTAGGCATCGGCATCAGGTTCATCCATCATGCCCTGTTCGGCGGCACGATGTTTTCGCTGCAATACTATGTCGTGGACACAATCGTGCTCATGATATTGGGGTTTGTCGGCTATCAATACACGCGCACCAACCAGATGGTGACGCAGTATAATTGGCTTTACGAACGGGCTTCGATCTTAAGCTGGAAACCGAAAGGCTGACGTTCATCATTAACGCCGTTCCGGGGATGAATCGGCGTGACAAGAGCCTGAAAATCGGCAAAGTACGCTTTCTGCGATAAGGGTGGGCATCGCATGAAAGTATCATCCACGCCCACCTCGTAAATGGGAGCGTTTAAATGAAAAAATCACTTTTGTCCGCCGTTGCCCTGACCGCGCTTGTCGCGTTCGGCGGTAACGCATGGGCTGACGTCCTCGTCGGCGTCGCCGGTCCGATCACCGGCCCGAATGCGGCTTTCGGTGCGCAGTTGCAGAAGGGTGCGGAAGCGGCTGTCGCCGACATCAACGCAGCAGGCGGCATGAATGGCGAGCAGATCAAGCTTGAAGTCGGCGACGACGTCTCCGATCCGAAGCAGGGCATCTCGGTCGGCAACAAGTTCGTTGGCGACGGCGTCAAGTTCGTGGTCGGCCACTTCAACTCGGGCGTCTCGATCCCGGTCTCTCAGGAAGTCTATGTCGACAACAACATCGTCGAAATTACCCCGGCGGCGACCAACCCGAAATTCACCGAGCGCGGCCTGTGGAACGTGTTCCGCACCTGCGGACGCGATGATCAGCAGGGCGGCATTGCCGGCGCCTACATCGCGGCCAACTTCAAGGACGCCAAGGTTGCCGTCATCCACGACAAGACCCCCTACGGTCAGGGCCTTGCCGACGAAACCAAGAAGGCGATGAACGCAGCCGGCCTGACGGAAGTCATGTACGAAGGCGTCAATGTCGGCGACAAGGACTTCTCGGCGCTGATCGCCAAGATGAAGGACGCCGGCGTCACCCTGATCTACTGGGGCGGCCTGCACACGGAAGCCGGCCTGATCATCCGCCAGTCGGCTGACCAGGGCCTCAAGGCAACCCTGATGTCGGGCGACGGCATCGTCACCGACGAGCTGGCTGCGATCGCCGGCGACGCGGTTATCGGCACGCTCAACACCTTCGGTCCGGATCCCCGCCTGATCCCCGAGAACAAGGCTCTGGTCGAGAAGTTCCGCGCCCAGGGCTTTGAACCGGAAGCCTACACGCTCTACGCCTACGCCGCCATGCAGGTGATCGCGGAGGCCGCTGCCGTGGCCAAGTCGAACGACCCGGTGGAAGTGGCCAAGGCGATGCATGAGAAGGGTCCGTTCAAGACCGTTCTGGGCGACCTCGCCTATGACGAGAAGGGCGATCCGAAGCTCCCGGGCTACATCATGTACGAGTGGAAGAAGGGTCCGGACGGCAAGATCACCTGGCTGCCGAAGTCCTGATCGGATAACTCAATCGCTACGAAATGCCCGGCGCTTGTGAACTGACCCCGTAAAGTTGGACGGTTCATTGAGCTGGTAGATTTAAGGGCTGGGTCCTGTATTGCACAGGGGCC
>NZ_VFTC01000036.1 GCF_007003975.1 Mesorhizobium sp. WSM4306 | reverse complement strand
CCTCCTTTCAACCGCAATGAATCACGAACTCAAACCAAGGGGAATCCTGAATCCTTTAAATCGCGACAGGCTTTAGATCATGATCCAACAAGGATCGATCAAAGGACGAGTGTGAGGGTCGATCCGACCAGCAACAGCGCCGCGATGCCAACGAACAGCGCGTAGATGCGCGGCCGGTCGAGCAGCAGTGCATTGCCTGATATCCAGGCGGCGGTCGCGCCGCCAAGCGCGAACAGGAAGCCGTTGCGATGGCCGAAGGCCATGGCCGCAGCCATCAACCCGCCAATGATCAGCGCGCCGAAGACGATGATCACGGCGACGGCGTATTTCTCGAAGTCGTTGCCGCCACCCATGGCCGGGCCGATCGCGTTCAAATTCTGCAGATCGTCCGGATCGAAGGGGTTGGTCGACCCATACTCGTCTTGACCGACAGGTTCTCGCATCACTCATTCTCCGCTGACCGGCAACAAATCATCAACATCTGCCGAGCGCAACCGGATCGCGCCTTGCCGAAGGCGGCCGATCAGGTCTTCAACACCTTCTGATGCCGACTTGCCACGGTTTTTTCGGACAGGGTCGCAAAATCCGCCACGCTTCGGGCCCACCCCCCTGAATTATCTGGAAAAATCGCTGCGCACGATGCCGTGCCGCTGCAGCTTGTCGTAGAATGTCTTGCGCGGGATGCCGAGGGCCTCGATCGTGCGCCGGACGTCGCCGTCATTGCGGCCAAGTGTCTCGCGGATCACATCGGCCTCATAGCGTTCAAGCCGTTCCGGCAGCGAACCGGCATCATCCGTTTCCGCCGAGGCGGAAGGCGGCGCTTGCGCCGCTTCCTCCAGCCCGAGCACGAAACGCTCGGCGAAATGCGCGAGTTCGCGGACATTGCCCGGCCAGTCATGCTGGCTGAGATAGCGGTGCACCGAAGCAGGCACGGCAGGCATTTGACGGCGGAAGCGGGCGGCGGCGCGCTCGGCGAAGTAGAAGAACAGCAGGGCGACGTCGTCGCGGCGTTCGCGCAGCGGCGGGATCGAGATCGTCACCACGTTGAGCCGGTAATAGAGGTCCTCGCGAAAAGCGCCGCGCTGGCCGGGATCGCCGAGATCGACCTTGGCGGCGGCAACGACACGCAGATCGACCGGCCGCACTTCGTTGGTGCCGAGCGGCGTCACCTCGCGCATTTCCAGCACCCTGAGCATCTGTACCTGGGTCGAAGCCGGCATGCTTTCGATCTCGTCCAGGAACAGCGTGCCGCCGCTCGAATGCTCGATGCGGCCGATCCGCTTCTTCTGGGCGCCGGTGAAGGCACCGGCCTCATGGCCGAACAACTCGCTCTCGATCACCGTGTCCGGCAGCGTGCCGCAATTCAGCGCCACGAAATTGCCTTTGGCGCGCCGGCTCCAGCGATGCAGGAGGCTCGCCACCACCTCCTTGCCGGAGCCGGTTTCGCCGGTCACCAGCACGTCGACATCGGTGTCGGCGATTTGCCGGAGCGTACGGCGCAGCCGTTCCATCGCCGGTGTCTGGCCGATCAGCGGCAGGCCGTCCTGCGCCTGTTCTGCGCTTTCGCGCAAGGCGCGGTTCTCCATCACCAGGCGGCGCTTTTCGGCTGCGCGCGCCACGCTTTGCGCCAGCCGGTCGGCGGCGAACGGCTTGGTGATGAAATCGTAGGCGCCGTCCTTGATCGCCTTGACCGCAACCGCGATGTCGCCATGCCCGGTGACCAGGATCACCGGAATGTCAGGATCGAGCTGCAAAACGCGGTCGAAGAGCTGCAGGCCGTCGATGCCGGGCATACGGATGTCGGACACCACCACACCGGAGAAGTTGGCGTCGAGCCCGGCCAGCGCCTCGGCGGCAGTCGCAAAGGCCGACACCGAAAAGCCGGCCAGCTCCAGCGTCTGCCGCGTGGCTCTCAGCAGCTCGCTGTCGTCGTCGATCAGGATGACCGGTGCGATGTGGTTATCCATCACAGAGCCTTGGCGAGGTGAACGGTGAAGCGCGTGCCGTCTCTGCCGCTCGCCACCTCGATGCGGCCGCCATAATCGGCGACGATGTCCTGCGAGATGACGAGCCCGAGGCCGAGGCCTTTGTCCTTCGACGTGTTGAACGGCGTGAACAGCGATTTGAGGATGGCGGGCGAAATGCCCGGTCCGTTGTCGGCGACGGCAAGCGCCACGCCGTCGGCCGTTTCCTGCGCCGACACTTGCACCCTGGCGCCGTCGCGGCCGTCCAGCGCCTCCAGCGCGTTCTGCAAAAGATTGATCAGCACCTGCTCCAGCCGCAGCCGGTTGCCCATCACCTTGAGCGTCTGCGGTGGCAGCGTGATGTCAAGCGCGTCCAGCCGGCCGGCAAAGCGGCTCCTGAGCAGCACGACCGCCCCTTCGATGACGCCGCGCAACTCGACCGGCTCGGCCGCGGTGCGACCTTTGCGGGCAAAGACCTTCAACTCTTCGGTGATGCCGCCGATGCGCTCCGTCAGCGCCGCAATCGCGCCAAGGTTCTCCTCGGCCGAGGCGGTCTGCTTGCGCTCCAGGAACACACGCGCATTGTCGGCATAGGCGCGGATCGTCGCCACCGGCTGGTTGATCTCATGCGCGACGCCGGCGGCAACCTGGCCGAGGGTGGCAAGACGGTTGGCCTGCACCAGTTCCTGTTGCATGACCTGCAACTTGGCCTCCGTGCTGCGGTGATCGGTGATCTCGGCCTGCAGCCGGTCGCGCGCCAGGCTCAGATCATGCGTGCGCTCGACGACGCGGCGTTCGAGCTCGATGCGCGCCGCCTGTTCGGCGGCAATGCGCATCTGCGCCGACTGCCGGCGCCACAGGAGATAGCCGGCCAGCGCCAGCAGCGGCACCACGACGCCCAGCGCCAGCAGCCGCATTTCACGCACCGCAGCCGCGATCGGCACTTCTGTCGGAACGAGATAGTCGAGCCGCCATGGCGTCGATTGGACCAGTGTCGAAAGCCTGAGATATTCGCTATCGCTGCCGCCGGGCGTCACCGCATGCACCATCGATACGTCAGGGCTCAATGCCTCAGGACGGGTGATCGGCAAGGGGATCAGCGGCGCGTTACCGAATTGCTGGCTGCTCCGGATGGCGGCAGCCAGCGGGCCGGCAAGCGGTGCCGTGGTCATGAAGCGCCAGGACGGCACGCTGGTGATCAACACGACGCCATGGTCGTCGCTGACATAGGCCGGGCGGTTGGCCTCGTGCCAGTCGGCCTCGAGCTGGTCGAATTCCATCTTGACGACGACGACGCCGAGCGGGGCGGCCGCATTGCCGACGCGCCGCGAAATGTAGAGGCCGGGGCGCTTGCTGGTGTTGCCGAGGGCGAAATACTCGGCGGTTCCGGATTGCATGGCGCCGGAGAAGTAGGCGCGGAAACCATAGTCGTTGCCGACGAAGCTGGTCGCCTCGCGCCAGTTGCTGGAAGCGATCGCGAACCCGTCGACGCCGGTGACATAAAGCACCGAAGCCTTGGTGCCGGAGACCAGCCCTTCGAGTTTGCGGTTGAGCACGTCGATCGCGACCGCGCCCTTGTTCTGCAGGGCGTCATGCACCTGCTGGTCCTCGGATAGGAGCAGCGGCAGCGCCCGCGGGCTTTCCAGCACCGCGCGCAGCAGCGCAACCTTCAGATTGGCATCGGTGCGGCCTTGCGCCGCCAGCGTTGCGACCTCGGCACGGCGTGCATAGAGGCCGGCGCCGGTGAGCGCCGTCGCCACGATCACAAGCGCTATTCCCGCAAACAGCAGCCAGGCGCGGCGTGCCCGCTTGCCGAGTTGCTCCGGCGTCGATGACAAGGCAGCGGCAGGGCGTTGCAGCATCGCCCATTTGTGCATGATTTCGCACAAAGCACAATTCAGTCATGCGGATGTCCGCACTTGTGTCTGAGCGACACCAACCTCGATCGATCGAAATAATCAACAAAATCAAGGCGTACGAACTCGCCACGCAGTCTGGCACGGCAGTTGCAATGATCCCATTCAGCAGTCGCGAGGCTGCGGAGGTCAAAGCAACTGCCCCGGGAGGTCGAGCTTTCGATAGGGGCGCCATGGAGGACGTCATGCAGCCAGCATCCGCTGCCGCCGAACCGCGCGGCAAAGTACCTTTCTACCGGCATCTTTACGTGCAGGTGCTGACGGCGATCGCCGCCGGCGTTCTGCTCGGTCATTTCTATCCCGAACTCGGTGCTTCGCTGAAGCCGCTCGGCGATGCCTTCATCAAGCTGGTCAAGATGGTGATCGCGCCGGTCATCTTCCTGACGGTGACGACCGGCATTGCCGGCGTCTCCGACCTGAAAAAGGTCGGCCGCGTCGCCGGCAAGGCGATGGTCTATTTCCTGGTCTTCTCGACCCTGGCGCTGGTCATCGGCTTGGTCGTCTCCAACGTCGTCCAGCCGGGCGCCGGCATGCACATCAATGCGGCGACGCTCGATCCCTCGAAGGTCGCGACCTTCACCGAGAAGGCGCATGACACGACCATCGTCGGCTTCCTCCTCAACATCATCCCCGACACCATCACCGGCGCCTTCGCGCAAGGCGACATCCTGCAGGTGCTGTTCTTCTCCGTGCTGTTCGGCATTTCGCTTGCCCTGGTCGGCGAGCGCGGCCGCCCGGTCGTCGACTTCCTGCAGGCGCTGACGTCGCCGATCTTCCGCTTGGTCGCCATCCTGATGAAGGCCGCCCCCATCGGCGCTTTCGGCGCGATGGCCTTCACCGTCGGCAAATACGGTATCGGCGCGATCGCCAACCTCGCCTTTCTGATCGGCACCTTCTACCTGACGTCGCTGCTCTTCGTGCTGGTCGTGCTCGGCGCTGTTGCATGGTACAATGGCTTCTCGATCCTGGCGCTGATCCGCTACATCAAGGAAGAGCTGCTTTTGGTGCTCGGCACCTCGTCCTCGGAAGCGGCCTTGCCCGGCCTGATGGCCAAGATGGAGCGCGCCGGCTGCAACCGTTCGGTGGTCGGCCTGGTCATCCCGACCGGCTACTCCTTCAATCTCGACGGCACCAACATCTACATGACGCTGGCCGCTCTGTTCATCGCCCAGGCGACCGATACGCCGCTCACCTATGGCGACCAGATCCTGCTGCTGCTCGTCGCCATGCTGAGCTCCAAGGGTGCCGCCGGCATCACCGGCGCCGGCTTCATTACGCTCGCCGCCACGCTCTCGGTCGTGCCTACGGTGCCGGTCGCCGGCATGGCGCTGATCCTTGGCGTCGACCGCTTCATGTCGGAGTGCCGGGCGCTGACCAACTTCGTCGGCAATGCAGTGGCGACCATCGTCGTGGCGCGCTGGGAAGGTGAACTTGACCAGACCAAGTTCGCCGCCGCCATGGCCGGCACATTGTCCGAGGAGGCCGACCTGGCGCTGTCGGGCGATCTGCAGCCCGCCTGATCACGGAACGCTGACGTTCGTCCATGAGGCCGCAGCCGGTTCGCCGGCTGCGGCTTTTTGTTTTGGAGCCGGAGTGCGGCACGGCTGGTGCGGGCTGGGCGTTCCCGGCTAGGGTGCGCTCGGGTTCCAAGCCGAAGGTGAGCGAATGAGCAACGCGTTTCCCGAGATCTACCTTGTCCGTCACGGCGAGACAGAATGGAGCGCTTCGGGAAAACACACCGGCCGCACGGACATACCGTTGACACCAAAGGGCGAGGCAGCCGCCCGAGCCGTTGCGGACCGGCTCAAGGGCCTGTCCTTTAAGGCGGTGTGGTCAAGCCCGTCGCAGCGCGCCTTCAACACCTGCACGCTTGCCGGCTTCGGCGCTGCCGCGGTGAAGAAGGACGATCTGCAGGAATGGGACTATGGCGCCTATGAGGGCGTGAAGACCAAAGAGATTCTGGCCAAGCGTCCCGGCTGGCAATTGTTTCGCGACGGCTGTCCCGGCGGCGAGTCCGCCGCCGATGTCGGCGCCAGGGCCGACGCAATCATCGCCGGGCTGCGCGCCATCGAAGGCAGCGTGCTGGTGTTTTCGAGCTCGCATTTCCTCAGAGTACTGGCAGCACGCTGGCTCGGCCTGCCGCCCGAAGGCGGCGCCCACTTCGTGCTCGACACCGCCAGCATCAGCGTGTTGGGCTACGAGCATGACCTGAGCGAGCCGGTTGTTCGGAAGTGGAACCAGAAGTAGGCGGGGCTGGGTTACCTTTGGAGGTTGGGGAAATCGCCCATCCATTCGTCATCCACGGGCGGAGCAAGGAGCGCAGCGACGCGCGCAGACCCGAGGATCCATTCCGTTACTTCGCGCGAAGGGCAGAGGCGGCTCAAAACTGAGGTCGTTCTGCACCGTTGCAGCGCGTGGACGTCACGGAATGGATTCTAGGGTCTGCGCCGCGTCGCTTCGCTCCTTGCTCCGCCCTAGAATGACGAAGCTCAGAGGTGTCGAGCAGCCAGCCTTCGAGGCCAGCCACTAAACCTCCAGCAACGCCAGCTCCTCATCCGTCAGATGCCGCGCCTTGCCCTTGGCGAGATCGCCGAGCTGCAGGCCGCCGATCGCCACCCTGACCAGCCTCAGCACCTCGACATCGAAGGCGCCGAGCAGGCGGCGGATCTGGCGGTTGCGGCCCTCGTCGAGCACGATTTCCAGCCACGCAGTGCGGCCGCCGCTGCGCAGCACCTTGATCGAGCTTGCGGTCAGCAACTCGCCATCGACGAGCGCGCCTTCGCGAAACCGCGCCAGCATCGCCTCGTCGGGCGCGGCGCCGATCTGCACGTGATAGGCCTTGGCGACATGCGACGCCGGATCGAGCAGGCCATTGGCCCAATGCGTGTCGTTGCTCATCAGCAACAGGCCTTCGCTGGCCTTGTCGAGGCGCCCGACCGGCGACACGAAAGGCAGGTCGAGCCCGGTGAGGCAGTCATAAACGGTGCCGCGCCCCTGTGGGTCGTCGCGGGTGGTGACCACTCCGCGCGGCTTGTTGATCATCAGATAGACCTTTGCCTCGGCAGCGATGTGCGCGCCGTCGACGGCAATGCGGTCGCGATTGAGATCGACGCGAAGCGACGGATCGCGCACCACCTTGCCGCCGACCCGCACGCGCCCATCGGCGATCAGCAGCTCGGCCTGCTTGCGCGAACACAGGCCAAGCTTGGAAAGCGCCCGGTTCAGGCTGACGCCTGCGCCCGGGGCCGGTTGTCGGTTAATATCGGGTGGCTGTGCCATGATCCTGTTTGCATCACAATAAGCGGCAGCGACAGATGCCACGCGGCGCGATGGTGGCGCAACATGCTCGACAGAAGCCGAGTTCTCCAACTCAGGGGCGTCGGGCTCAGCGCCGACCATGGAACGCGGCCTCGCGAAAGACGTTGTTGCTGACGAGCGAACTATCGCGAAGGGCATTGGTATGAAGAAAATCTATGAAAAACCGACGCTCGTGAAGCGAGGCAGGCTCACCAGCGTGACGGCTCAGATCGTCGCTTCCGGGGTCATTCTGGGGCAATAGAAGCCGATGAGCGAGCGCGGCGTTGATTTTCTGCAAGGCTGGATACACGAGCACCTGCCGGGTGAACTGCCTGCCGACAAGGCAACGGCTCGAATCCTGACCACGCTGGCAGCCCTGGATGCTCGGCATTCAGGCCTTGAGGTCAGCGAGATCGAAGAGGATTTGGGTTCGCTGGAAGAGGTGATTTACGAGGCGCTCGATCAGCCCGAAATCTAAGCCCGCTGCAGGCGAATGCAGGCCCATCGCCTTCTCGGCGGTGGGCTTTTCTATGATTGCATCCGTGGGTGCGCAGGCCTATGCGGCACGCACGGATTGCGCTGCCCGGGTCGGCGGCAGTTCGAACACAGTGGCGCCGTTCTCCTGGCCGCTTTCGACATAGCCGATGACGCGGAACCATTTGGCGACGTCGGCCCGCTGCAGCCAGCTGCGCGAGTGGATGGGAAGGTTGCCGGCGAGCGCCTGGACATGGCGGATGTGACGACGACAGAAGCGGACCGTCGCGGCGCTGAAAAAACCCTCCTGCGCGGCAAACAGCGTGTCGGCGGCGTCGCTGTTCTCATGCCAGGCGATGATCGCCACCGTCTTGTCGCCCTCGACCAGCGCGTGGGCGCGACCTTCCTTCAAATTCATCATCAGATTGTCGTAGGCGGCCTTGCTGTCCTTGCCGGCGGCCGCATACTCGTCCGACATACGCGTGGACAAATCCCGAAAAACACTTTCGAGATCGCCGATCGTAGCTGCGCGTGCTCGCATTTCTCCTCCTGCAGCCCCGGCAGGCAGTTTGCCCTAAGAAGAGGGGATCACCAAGCAAATCAAATCCGCGATCGGGCCGATGCGCGCAAAGTGATTTCGGCAAGCGGGGTTTTTGTGTTGGCAAATCGTCCCTGTGGAACCGAACTGGCTCTCCCGAATTGACTTGCGGTCGCGTCCGGGAGGGAAAGCATGCAAGACCAGCATTTCGACGAGCCGGTTCGCGTCGCGCTCGGCAAGTCCAGAAACACCATCTACAAGGTCGAGCGTGTCGCCCAGGCCGCCGACATCCTCATCAACCGGTGGCCGGTGAAGACAGGCCGCTATCACGTCGCCGCCCGCAAAGCCTGCCTCGGCGCTCTCGAAGGCCTGAAAGAGGCCCGCTACGCCCGCGCCGCCTTCGTCAATGCTGCGATCGAGGCCGATATACTGGTTGAGCGCGATGCCTAGAGCGGCCCGTTACTTTTCATCGCCGCTTCGTTTGCCGTAAGTTAGACTTGGCAGTCCGGTCCGGAGCCTTCCATGTGCAACGATTATGAACAGCATATTCTCTGGGCTGAATATTGCCGGATGCTGGAGTCGTTGGCACTCGAGACCCCCACCCACCAAACCGAACTCGACCTGCCGCAGGCGGACGACATCCACATCAATGATCCCGCCCCGATCATGCGCGCCGCCGGCGACACCGGCGTCATTGAACTGGCTTCGATGACGTTCGGATTTCCACCGGCCGGACCAAAAGGCGGACCAGTGTTCAACTTCCGCTCCGAAGGTCGGCAATTCGGGAGCAGCAAACGCTGTCTCGTACCGGCATCCGCCTTCTTCGAATTCACCGGCACCAAATATCCGAAGGCCAAGCATCGCTTCACCCTCAACGGCTCTCCGTTCATGGCCATCGCAGGGCTCTGGCGTGAAGCCGTCGGCAACAAGCCGCCCAGCTTCACCATGCTGACGACCGAGCCTGGACCGGATATCGCGCCCTATCACAATCGGCAGGTCGTGGTGCTTCAGCCTCCGAACTGGTCCGCCTGGCTCAATCTGACGAAGCCGGAAGCCGAACTGCTGCAGCCGCTTCCGGCCGGCTCGCTTGGCGTGGAGACCGTGCGCGCCGAAAGTTCATAATTCGGCTGCGGAGGCGCACCGGCATAGTCAGCGGGCCGGGATCGGGAATCCGCCTGCAAGAGGTCACGCACCTGATTTCTTGGGAGAAAGAGATGGTGCCCAGAGGCGGATTCGAACCACCGACACGCGGATTTTCAGTCCGCTGCTCTACCAACTGAGCTATCTGGGCCTCGCCGGCAAACGAGATATCGTTGGCCGGATTTCAGGAAAGCACCGTGGGCGCCCCTTGAAAGCGCGTGGTTATAGCACGGGAATCCGGCCTGTCCAGCGCCTAAGCGCCGATTTTCCGGGGCAATTGTCGCGGATACGTGACGGGGCTCGATAGGCGTCGGCAAAGCAGCAATCGCGCAAGGTCGGCCAAGTGAAATTGTCGCGGCCGGCGCCGCGCAAACCCTACTTCGGCTCGTCGCTCTCGTCCTCATCATCACGCGCGGTGATGACATAGGCGCCCTTCAGCCAGCGGTTGAGGTCGATGTCCTTGCAGCGCGTCGAGCAGAAGGGATAGGTCTCGCGCGCCGATGGCTTGCCGCATTCGGGGCAGGGACGCTTCGGGCGCAGCGGCGTGACCTTGTCGTCCAGGCTCATGGCCGCGCGGTGTGCCAGTTGGTGTGGACCTTGAAGCCTTCGCCGGAAAGCAGCGCCACCGTCTCGTAGAGCGGCAGGCCAACGACGTTGGTGTAGGAGCCGACCAGCTTGACGACGAAGGAGCCGGCGAGACCCTGCACGGCATAGCCGCCGGCCTTGCCGCGCCATTCGCCGGACGCGACATAGGCGTCGATCTCCTCGCGCGGCAGCCGCTTGAAGCGAACCCTGGATTCAACCAGCCTTTGGCGCAGTTTGCCGCCTGGCGTGATCAGGCAGATGCCGGAATAGACCCGGTGCGAACGGCCCGACAACAGCCCAAGGCAGTTGGCCGCGTCATCCAGCGTCTCGGCTTTGGGCAGGATGCGGCGCCCGACCGCGACCACCGTATCGGCGGCCAGCACGAACCCCGGCGCATAGTCTTCCTCACTTTTCAGCGAAGCCAGCGCCTTCTCGGCTTTTTCCGTCGACAGCCGCTTGGCCAGCGAGCGCGGATGCTCGGCGCGCAGCGGCGTCTCGTCGACATCGGCCGGCAGCACGCGGTCCGGCTCTATGCCGGCCTGCTGCAAAAGCTCGATCCGACGCGGTGAACCCGAGGCAAGCACCAGCTTCTGCAAAATGCTCATCGCGGTCCGGATCTAATTCTTACTTGAAACGATAGGTGATGCGGCCCTTGGTCAGGTCATAGGGCGTCATCTCGACCAGGACCTTGTCGCCGGTCAGGACGCGGATGCGGTTCTTGCGCATACGGCCGGCCGTATGGGCGATGATTTCGTGTTCGTTTTCGAGCTTCACCCTGAACATCGCATTCGGCAACAATTCCGTCACGACACCCGGAAACTCAAGGACTTCTTCCTTCGGCATTCGATACCTTTGCTTGGATTGCAGTTCCGGCGTCCTGGAGTGCCCAGGCCTGAATTTCGGCGGAACCTATATGATAATCGTCCGCTTGTGAACACGCTTAATCCACCGCGTTTTTTGCTTCCGGAAGCAGAAAACGTCGGCTAATCCGCGTTTTCAGCCGCTCGCGGACGTCGCGGTAGCTGGCCATGATCTGCTCGCGCCTGCCGCCGACATCGGTCGGGTCCGGCATCGGCCAGTATTCAACGTCGACGGCAAGCGAGCGGGTGAGTTCGAGCGCGGCATGGTGCGCTTCCGGCGCCAGAGTAACGATCAGGTCGAAATAGTCGTCCTCGAGATCGTCCATTGCTTTCGGCTGGCGCTCGCCCAACGTCAGCCCTTCTTCGGCCAGCACCGCATCGACAAACGGGTCGCGCTCGCCCCTGTGTATGCCGGCAGAAGCAACGAAAGTGGCCGGCGGCAGCATGCGCCGCGCCAGCTGCTCGGCCATCGGCGAGCGCACGGCATTCATACCGCACAAAAACAGGATGGAGCGTGGCGCCGCGGCCACTAGGGCATGATCCCGAAAAGTGGGAACCGGTTTTCTCGGACAAAACGGGAATAGTTTTGTCCAGAGATCATGCTCCAACAAAGAGTCAGATCAGGATGGCCATTCAACGAAGCGTCATCCTGATCTAACCCCGCCAGTGCAGCACGCAGACCAGCGTGAACAGCCGCCGCGCCGTGTCGAAGTCGATGTCGATCTTGCCGGCAAGCCGGTCCATCAGCGTCTGCGAGCCTTCATTGTGCAGGCCGCGCCGGCCCATGTCGATCGCCTCGATATGGCTCGGCGTCGAGGAGCGGATGGCGTCGTAATAGCTTTCGCAGATCAGGTAGTAGTCTTTGACGATGCGTCTGAGCGGCGTCAGCGACAGGATGTGGGTGACAACGGCAGCGCCATCCTCGCGGGCGACCGCAAACACCAGCCGGGATTCGGCCAGCGACAGCTTCAGCCGGTAAGGCCCGGTGCCGTCGTCATTGACCGGCTGAAAGCTGTTTTCCTCGATCAGGTCGAAGATCGCCACCGCGCGCTCATGTTCGACGTCGGGCGTCGAACGGCCGATCGATTCGTCGAGTTCGACGTCGATCAGTCTTGTGCGGGTTGGATCGCCGTCCGCCATGTCCGCCTACATGTTCAGCCGGATGGCGACGGAGCGGCCATGCGCGTCGAGGCCTTCCGCCTTGGCCAGCGCGATCGCCGCCGGCGCAAGTGCTCTCAGTTGCTCTGGCCCGAGCTTCAGGATCGAGGTGCGCTTGACGAAATCGAGCACCGACAGGCCCGACGAGAAACGCGCCGAACGCGCCGTCGGCAGCACGTGGTTGGAGCCGCCGACATAGTCGCCAATGACTTCGGGCGTATGGCGGCCCAGAAACACCGCACCTGCATTGCGCATCCTGGCGAGGAAACCCTCGGCGTCGTCGATGGCCAACTCGACATGTTCGGCGGCGATGCGGTCGACCAGCGGCAGCGAGGCCTCGATGGTCTCCACCAGGATCACCGCCCCGAAATCGCGCCAGCTGGCGGCCGCCGTTTCAGCACGGGGCAGGCTCTGTAACTGGCGCTCGACCGCCTGTTCGACGGCTTTGCCAAACGCGGGATCGTCGGTGATCAGGATCGATTGCGCCGACACGTCATGCTCGGCCTGGGCCAGAAGGTCGGCGGCAATCCAGTCGGGATCGTTGCTGCCGTCGGCCACCACCAGCACTTCTGACGGGCCGGCGATCATGTCGATGCCAACCGTGCCGAACACCTGGCGCTTGGCCGCGGCGACATAGGCATTGCCGGGTCCGACGATCTTGGCGACCGGCTTTATTGTTTCGGTACCATGGGCAAGCGCTGCGATCGCCTGCGCGCCACCGACGCGGTAGATTTCCGAGACGCCGGAAATGTCGGCCGCCACCAGCACCAGCGGGTTGATGACGCCGCCCGGCGCCGGCACCACGATGACGATGCGCTCGACGCCCGCCACCCTGGCCGGTACGGCGTTCATCAGCACCGAGCTTGGATAGCTGGCTGTGCCGCCCGGCACATAGAGCCCGACCGCCTCGATCGCCGTCCAGCGCGAACCCAATTCGACGCCGGCGGCATCGGTATAGCGGTCGTCCCTGGGCATTTGCCGTTCGTGATGGGATCGGATGCGGTCACGGGCGAATTTCAGCGCCTCGACCGTCTCCGGATCGGCCGCTTTGTAGGCCTGAGCGACATCGTCCCTGGAGACGGCGATGCCGAGCTGGCTCAACTCGGCCTTGTCGAACTTCAAGGTATAGTCGATCAGCGCCGCGTCGCCCTCGGCACGCACCCGCGCGATAATGGCGCGTACGGCGGTGTCGACGTCCTCCGACACCTCCCGCTTGGTTGTCAGGAAGGCGGCGAAACGCTGCTCGAAACCGGCGTCGGACTGGCGGAGTGTGATGGCCATCGGCTGCGTCTAGATCATGATGAGAGTTGGTTGAAATCTCGGGATCATGCTTTAGCCCCTATGCACCGGACGCGAGGTGGCTTCCCAGGCGCCGCCTATGTCGGCAAGCCGCGCCTCGATGCACTCGACATCGAGCATGATGGCGCCGCCGCCGGAGAAGACCAGCTCGACGATGCCGGCTGGCTTGCTGATCTCGACAAAGCTGATTGCCAAGAGCGACAGCACCTCAGCCGGTCGGTCGCGGGCGATGCCGTTGGTCTTGGCGCCGAGTACGCGGTCGAAATGCAGCACCGCCTGGCGCCGTTCATTGTGCTGGCTGAACAGGCCGGACTTCGCCTCCCAGACGAAGCGGTTCATGGTCAGCAGGAAACGCTTGGCCGAAGGTAAATATTCGAGGTCCGAGACCTTCATCACGGCGTCCTGGACGTGGGCCGAGACAATGCTCAGATCCTGATCGTCGAGCGCAATGAGTTTGAGGGCTGCCATGCCGAATGCACACCTGAAAGTTGGTTTCAGCCCTCTGTTAGGCGGTCTTTCCGGTCCGTGCAACCGCGCCCCGGGGCCAGCGCCTCGGGTTTTAAGGTCTCATCGGGGAATGAAGGCAGCACCAGACTCCTGTTTGTCTGGAGCAACTGCCGCGCGGTTAAGCCGAAATCCGCTCGATCACCGCGCCGCAGTTGGACAGCTTTTCTTCCAGCCGCTCAAAACCGCGGTCGAGGTGGTAGACGCGGTTGACCGTGGTTTCGCCTTCGGCCGCCAGGCCTGCGATGACCAGCGACACCGAGGCGCGCAGATCGGTCGCCATCACAGGCGCGCCCTTCAGCTTGGCGACGCCGTCGACGATTGCCGTCTGGCCCGACAGCGTGATGTGGGCGCCGAGCCGGGCCAGTTCCTGCACATGCATGAAGCGGTTTTCGAAGATGGTCTCGGTGATGCGCGACTTGCCGTTGGCCATGGTCATCAGGCCCATGAACTGTGCCTGCAGGTCGGTCGGGAAGGCCGGGAAGGGCGCCGTCGTGACGTCGACCGGCGCAATGCCGGCGCCGTTGCGCCGCACACGAATGCCGGAATTGGTCGGCGTGATCTCGGCGCCGGTCTGCGCAATCACGTCGAGCGCGGTCTGCAGCAGCTCGGGGCGAGCGCCTTCCAGCACCACGTCGCCGCCGGTCATGGCCACGGCCATGGCATAGGTGCCGGTCTCGATGCGGTCGGGGATGACGCGCACGCGCGCGCCCGACAGCGATTCGACGCCGTCAATGGTGATGGTCGGCGTGCCGGCGCCGGAGATCTTGGCGCCCATGGCGTTGAGGCATTCGGCGAGGTTAACGATTTCGGGCTCGCAGGCGGCGTTTTCCAGCACCGTCTCGCCCTTGGCCAGCGATGCCGCCATCATCAGCACATGGGTGGCGCCGACCGAGACTTTCGGAAACACGTAGCGGTTGCCGACGAGGCGGCCGTTCCTGGTCTTGGCCAGGACATAGCCGGTGTCGACATCGATGTCGGCGCCCAGCGCCTGCAGGCCTTCAAGGAACAGATCGACCGGCCGCGTGCCGATGGCGCAACCGCCCGGCAACGACACTTTGGCCTCGCCCATGCGGGCCAGCAGCGGGCCGATCACCCAGAACGACGCCCGCATCTTCGACACCAGCTCGTAAGGCGCGGTCGTGTCGACGATGTTGCGGGCCGAGAAATTGATGGTGCGCGAATAGCCCTCATTCTGCTTTTCGCGGCGGCCGTTGACCGAATAATCGACGCCGTGATTGCCGAGGATGCGGATCAGCTGCTCGACATCGGCCAGATGGGGCACGTTTTCCAGCGTCAGCGTGTCGTCGGTGAGCAGCGACGCGATCATCAGCGGCAGGGCTGCGTTTTTCGCGCCCGAAATCGGAATGCTTCCGGCGAGCTTGTTGCCGCCGACAATTCTGATGCGATCCATGAGAGAATGTCCCCTCGGCCCGAAAGGCCGGTTTTCGTCAGTTTGAGTATCGGCCCGTCTAGACCATTGGCCGGCTTGGTTCAAGAAATAGGATTTCTTGGCCCCTTTGGCCAAGGTGGCGGGCCAGTGTGGCGGCTTTTGGTTAGTCCTTGTGCATTTTTTCAGCAGCCGCCAGGCCTTCCGGCCGCTGGTCGGCGTCGCCGGCGCGCTGCTTGTCAGCGTCGCCGGCGCGCTGCTTGTCAGCATCGCCGTTGCGCCGTGAACGCGCCTGCGCCTTGCGCTTCATGAGATTGGCGCGCAGCTGCTCTGCCAGGCGGTCCTTGCGGTCCGTGCCGCTCTTTTTTGCCGGATCGGCCCTTTTCGGTGGAATTGTCTTGTCGTTCATCGTCCCGTCCCACCCGTGACTGGCAGGCTTGCCGTTCTGGGATAGCTAGCATTGTGGCGCCGCCATGTCAGCGAAACTTGTCTGGCAAAGCCTTTCACAGATGCCTTGCGCTTGCCGGTTCGATATGGCAGAAGCCCCGCCATCAGCGGCTGCGGTAGCTCAGTGGTAGAGCACTCCCTTGGTAAGGGAGAGGTCGAGAGTTCAATCCTCTCTCGCAGCACCAGATTTTCCAAAACAGCCAAGCGCAAAGGCTCTGAGGTTTGGCAGGGCAAGTTCCGAATCCCTCAGCGGCTATGGGGTCGGTGCGAAGATTTGGTGCGTCTCGTGTGGTTCTTCAAGGTGACAAGCGCCGGCAAGCGCTCCCTGAAGACGGCAAACAGCGAGAGGCGCATCCCGGCCCATCTTGCGCTGGTGGCGGAGGGCTTCCTTCGGTGGGTGAGGAGCAAGGAGGTGGGGCTGGCGCGCCCTGGGCTGTCCCCTAACCAGGGGCTACGCCACCTCAGGCAACATACGATCACATCTTCGTGTCGATGTAACTGACCGCAAATGTCCGGCGAACCCACGAATGGGGCAACTGTGCCCCTCAAAAAATGGGAGTATTCCAAATGCATTCGTTCAAGATCTTTGTCGCCGCTAGCATTGCCGCCCTGTGTGTGTCGCAGGCGTTCGCCGAAGACACGATGGGTACGATGTCCATGATGAAGGGTGGGCAAGTCACGGCGATCATGCCCGACGGGCATATGGGCACCATGATGCCAGACGCCAAAATGAGCGCCGAAATGATGAAGATGGCCAAGCCGATCAAGCATTGCATGATGATGATGACTGACGCCAAGGGCAAAACCTACATGATCGATACGTCGACCAAGAAGGCCCAGGCCGAGTGCGAAAAAATGGCGATGTAGAAGCCTCCGGGCTCCGCCGACGCTTTCATCCCGCCGGCACGCGCGCTGGCGGGATGTCCCATCCATCCTTCGCCGTCAGAGTTCTGCCGGAGCACTGTCGCTGATCCCGTCTGCCATGGCCCTGGCCTCGCAGGGTTGATAGGCTCCATGGGTGTGCTAGGCCGGGTCGATCGAGACAGGATCCGACATGGCACCCATTTCGCGAAAACACCCGATGCTGCGGCGCTCGCAGGCAATGTGGGTTTCGCGGCGCGTCTGGCAGCCCCGCCTGCCGCTGGTGATGACGCCGCTCGGGTTTGTTCTGTGCAACGGCGCCCACCCTAATTCACATCGATTTCAGGACATAGGGGTCTGGAAGTCGGCGAGCCTCGGATGCGCACCGTGCTTCCTCAGTCATTTTCTAGACGCTGAAAAGGTCCGCTCTGCGACGTAGTCGAGCGAAAGGACGCCGGCGCCCCGTGTTAGAACGAGCAGCAACAGCGATGCCCACAGCAGGTGTTCGGCCCAGTTCTCCGGAAAAACGAAGATCTGGATAACCGAAACGACGCCGAGCAGCATCAGCGCGCCAAGACGCGAAAACAGCCCCAGGAAAAGCAGCACCGCCCCGGTGATCTCTGCCGTTGTCGCCAACGGCGCCGCGATCGACGGATCGATAAGGGGCAGATTGTATTCGCTGGCGAACAGCTGCAGCGTCACCGGCCAGGACGCCAGCTTCGATTGTGCAGACTGCCAGAAGACATGCGCAATCGCGACCCGAGCTGCGAGCTGGACCAGCGAAAATGGGATACGCTCCGGCAACTTGATCACTCGTCGGTAAAGACCAACAAGGCCGGCAGGGCGAGGCGTGGAATATTCCGGTATCGCAGTCATGATCGTCTCCTTCAGTTTGGGAGGGGGAGCACCGGGACGCGCACGTCGGTGACGAGCCTGTCGCGGAAAAGACGCACAAGCGCTGAAACCAGGTCGAAGGTCGGGTCGAGCGCCAAGGCGCGGCCAGCGGCATGCTCAAGGCCGAAGCCGTGCTTCAGCGAATGCCAGAAGGCGAAGCTCGCGCGGTCAAGCAGAAAAAGCCGCACGTAGTTCCCCGATCGCCACAGCGCCACGCGTTCGGGGCGCCTTATCCAGGTGATTTTTTCACCGGCCGCCGTCTCCTTTTGATGCTCCATCCATACCGATAGGATCGACCAGTGCGAGACGATCAATCGCAGTGAGGGCTGGAGCAGGATATCCGGCGACAGCCCAAGGTCGGTGCTGTCGTATTCTGCGAGACTGCGGGCCGGCAGCGAAGCTGTATCCAGCGCTTCGGCAATGGCCCATTCGAGCCGCGCCGTCTCGGCGACGATCGGCATGTCGGACAGGGTGTCGATGGTCTTCAGGAAGCGAGGGAAGCCCGCGCCATAGCGCACCAGGCGCGACTCCGCCGGCGGATGCCGTCGAATGAACTCGCTCGCCATGAAGCGGAAGAAACGTTCGTCGACGAGGCGGGCCGTAACGGGGAACACTGCCATCAGCACGGCAGTCAAAGAACTGCGTGTGTTGTTCTGGTAGATGCGCAGGCGAGCCATTGGGTCGGCCTTGCCGGCGGTGAGCATTTTTGCGTCGATCAGAGGCTCCATGGCGAGCACCGAGCGCGCCACGATTGTCTGCAAATGTTCAAGCGGCAGCATGATATCCTCCCTCGATCGTCGGCAAGGCCATGTGCATGGCCGGTTTGGCTCTGGCGGCGGCAAATGCCGCAAGCACAGGCATGCTGGTTCGCGTGCTTTCGAAAGTTGGCAGGCTGGACACTGGCAGGACCATGGTCGGGACGGTCTGCCTTGCGGCCTGCTTGCGGCCGAACATGATCGAAGCGGAGAGCATGTCGGCCCACATCGCTTCGCCGAGCAGCACGTCGAGAACCGGAACATCGGTATCCCATTCGATCAGCGTCGGGCGCGGCCCGAGATGGCTGATGGCATGGTGATAGAGCCCCCAGACAACTGGCGGCACGCGAGAGCCGTGATCGTCGATCAGCACGGTGTCGCCGCCGACCTCATTGGTCGCGTGGCCGGCAAGGTGGATCTCCCCGATGGCATCGGCGGGCAAAGCGTCGATGAAGGTCTTTGCGTCGTATTGGAGATTGTGCGCCGAAACCTGGACATTGTTGACGTCCAGCAGCAGGCCGCAGCCAGTTTGCGCCACCAGCTCGGCCAGAAATTCAGCCTCATTCATGGAGGAGTCCGCAAACGCGACATAGGCGGATAGGTTCTCGATCAGAACACGTCGCTTCAACGTATCCTGGACGGTTGCCACGTTGCGCGCCACGATCGCCAGCGCCTCTTCGTCGTAGCGAAGCGGCAGCAGGTCGTTGAGATAGGCGCCGTCGGCAACGCTCCAGGCAAGATGCTCCGAAACGAGATCAGGCTGGAACCGCTCGCAGACCTTGCGCAGCCTCTCCAGGTGGTCGCGGTCCACGCCTTGAGCGCTGCCCAGAGACAGGCCAACCCCGTGCACTGACAGTGGATATATCTGGCGCAGCCGTTCAAGCGCCTCGACGGCGGCGCCGTCGCCCATATAGTTCTCGGCATGCACTTCGAGCCAGCCAGCAGAGGGTCTCCGGGTCAGCATCTCGCTGATGTGAGGAGAGCGCAGACCGATGCCCGCGGATGCCGGGATCGTGAGGGGCTGAAATGCACGGGTCATCGGTCTGCTCCCTTCCAAAGGGGGTTGGCTTGAAGTCTGGTTGTTCAGGCTTTCGGCTTGTCACTGCCGCCGGTGATCTTGGCGCAGCTGCCGGCCGGCACGTAGAGCCAGGAATCCGGCTGGTTGTCGGCGGTCGAGGTGCCCGCGCATGAGTGCGTTGCGGTCTGGCAGTCGTTCTGGCCGGCCTTGACGACGCCATAGCACTTCTCGAACGAGAAGCTGGGCTGAGCGGCCGGGCCGCTATAGGCTGCAGTTGCAGCAAGCGAGGTGGCGGCGGCGAGGGCCGATCCGATGAGGGTCTTGGTGTTGATCACGGTCGTTTCTCCTGGTTGCGTTTCGAGGAAAGACTGACCTCGCGGCCTGTCTGCAAGCAGTGTCGTCCGACGCGCGATAAAGCTGAAATGCTGTCTCGGCATGGATTTGATACGCGGTCACTATGTTGAGGAGGATAACGAGCAAAAAGCCCTCCGGCGGGGAACCGGAGGGCTTGGCGCCTGCACTTCGTGAGCGAAGGGAAGCAGGCGCGGCCAGGCGGAGGGAGGCGCGCCTAGACGTATCGATTTTTGCTGTCGACGACGGAGCTTTCGCTTGAGGTCGAGTGGTCGGCGAGAAGCCAGTCCTCGGCTCGCTGCCGTCCGCGGTCACGTATCTCGGTCAATTCGCCCCAGTCGGTCCAAGGCCTGGTAAACAGCGCAGCGCTTGTTCTGTGATGACTGTCGAAGAGGACAGATGCAGGGTTCACGGCATTTGCGGCGAGGCGGTAACCAGCACAAGGCGTCATGCAGCCGGAGGGTTTGCCGCCGACTATGAGCCAATGCCCAACCTCGATAGGCTGCATCGGCGGCAATGCCGAAAAATCGCCTTCGCCCCAATACGTATCGCCGTTGATTTCCACGGGCGGAAAGAGGAATGGGACCGTCGCTCCCGCCAGGATCGCCTCGATCGACAATTGGTCGCCGGAGAAAATCGTCACGGTATCGGTGCGGGCATTCGAAGCCAGGATGTTGAGCTTCAACGGGCAGCTATTTTTGTGCAACTCGGCAATGTCGATCGACTGCTCCAGGATCGATTTCAATGGACTGGCTATCGCGGCCACGGACATCGATGCGTGGCTGACGCGCCGCCAGAAATTGGTAAGCGCCGTCCTTGCCCCACGCCTGCCACCCAGAGCCAGTCCGTAGGCAAGAACCGCAGCCTCCATGCCTGCGAAACCGGATGCGGTGATGCTGCGGAAGGAAAGGCGAGGTTCATCCAGCAAGCGATCGAGCACGCCCCAGACAAATGCGCCGTGCGCGTCGCTTGCCAGCGTAATGTCGATAAGCTGGCGGTCTTCCATCGCGGGTCTTGCACCGGCAATGAAGGCTTCGTCGGTTGTGGCCTGGATTTGCATCTTGGGTCTCCTCCCGAAACGCCAGGCAGGGCGTTCGATGGAGACACTGCCGCATGATCCTCCATTAGCGAAATGCCAAGGTGGCATGAACTCCATAGGGAGATTGCATTGGCTGCAATCCCTTGCGCACCGCAAGGTTTTGCCAGGCTGGCTAGAATCCCGCGATCTCGTGTCAGCAACACAAGCTGTCCGCAGCGCACACCGTCACGGGCGCCATGACGGACCGCTATCGACTTTATAGCCGCAGTGCATTGGCGCCAAAGCGCGCCTTACGGCAGTCTCCGAAGCACGAACAGCCACGTCTGCAATTCGGGGACAAATCGGCATGGACATTCACCACATCCGTTACTTCCTGGCCGTGTGCGAGACGCGAAACTTCACGCGCGCAGGTGAAAAGTGCAACGTCACTCAGCCGGCTCTATCCCGCGCCATCCAGCAACTCGAGGAAGAGGTCGGAGGGTTGCTGTTTCGTCGTGAACGAAGCTTGACCCACCTGACCGACCTGGGTGTGCTTCTCCGCCCCCGTTTTCAGCAGATACTCGACGAACTGACTGGAGTGCGGCAGGAGGCGTCGAGGTTCCTGTGCCTGGAAAACGCCAACCTCAAGGTCGGTGTCATGTGCACCATCGGCCCCCGTCGCTTCACCGGCTTGCTGACCGACTTCAATCGGCGGCAACAGGGCATCCAGCTGCAACTGGTTGAGGGCGTGCCGGCATCGCTCTCCCAACTTCTGGAGTCCGGCGAGATCGACGTCGCGATCATGGCGTCAAGCGACAGCTTCCCGGACCGCTTCGACGTCACACCGCTTTATCGCGAGCGCTTTGTCCTCGCCTTTCCAAACGGCCATCGGCTGGCCCGCAATGACAACGTGGCCATCTCGGAACTCGATGGCGAAAATTATCTCAGACGTCTCAATTGCGAGTATCGCGATCACCTCGCCGGCCTGTGCACGGATCGGGGCGTGAAGCTCAGGATCTCCTACGCCAGCGAACGCGAGGACTGGATCCAGAATATGGTGTCCGGAGGACTGGGCATCTGCTTCATCCCCGAATTCAGTGCGGTGATTCCAGGGTTGCAGGTCCGTCCCGTCATTGATCCTGAGGTCTGGCGGGAAGTATCCTTGGTTGTCGTTGCGGGACGCAGGTTCTCGCCTGCGGCATCGGCTTTCGTAAACAGCGTCAAGGCGCATGGCTGGCCTGAGAGCGCGATCGTCCAGGCGATCCAAAAGACCGCTGCCTGAAGCAAAATCGAAGAATTAGAGGATCGCGCGAGGCGGTTTGCCGCGTGTGCCTCACATGCAGGTGTGATGGTCCACGATAGTTTTCAGGTATCGATTTGAGAGCCAGTCAGCATTTCTCTTTTCGGATCGCTCCGGTCACTCTCCAGGTCATGCCCCGCCTCCCGCGTTTGGGCACCGACAAAGGAGAAATACAAGATGGCTATGAAGAAACTCACCCTTGCATTTGCGGCAGGTCTGCTTTCGGCAACCGCTGCATTTTCCTCTGCTCCGGCCTTCGCCGGCGACTGCCCTGCCGGCCAGGCCGCAACGACCGATATTCAGGAACATCCCAGCAAACCGGTTGGCGTTGTCGACACGGTTCTCTCGGCCATCGATCTGAGCAGCAAGGGCGAGGCCTGGAAAGGCAATATGCTGCGTCTTCGCAAGCTCGTCGTTCAGCCAGGCGGCGTCGTGCCGTGGCATGAGCACAATCTGCGCCCGGCCAACATCCTCATCATCGAAGGCTCGATCACCGAATACCGCAGCACCTGCAAGGTGGGGATCGAGCATCCGGCTGGCGATGTGACCGCCGAGTTCGGCCAGCTCGCCCATTGGTGGAAGAACAACGGCAAGGTTCCGGCCGTGCTCTACTCCGCCGACGTCTTGCCGCCCGCGATGCCCGACGACCACATGATGTGATCCGGGTATTTCGGCGAACAGTCCCACCCTCAGCAACCGAAAGCGCGTCCTCAGGTGATTGCCTGGGGACGTCCGGCCACGGAGCCCCGTCATGACAACCAGTGAACAGACAGAGACGGCGCGGCTGCACACCGTGGCCGCCGACAGTTGGCGCTTTGGCCTTGTTGCACTGATCGCATTTCTTACGCTGGTCGATCTGTTCGCCACCCAGGCAATCCTGCCCTCACTGGTGATAAAATTCGGCGTCAGCCGCGCGACCATGGGCTTCGCCGTCAATGCCAGCACGTTCGGCATGGCGGTAGCCGGGATCGCCATCGCTCTGTTCGGGCGCGGCATAGATCGCCGCAATGGCATCTGGATCAGCCTCGCCATCCTTGCCATCCCAACGACGCTGCTTTCGCAAACAGACAGCATCGTCGTCTTCGCCTTTTTGCGCGTGGCGCAAGGCCTGTGCATGTCGACCGCGTTCACGCTGACGATGGCCTACCTGGCCGAGCATTTCTCCGCGCGGCAGACGACGAGTGCGCTTGCCGCCTATGTGACGGGCAACGTCGCCAGCAACTTTTTCGGACGGCTGATGTCGGCCGCCGTCGCCGACACGTTCGGCATCTCCACCAACTTCCTGACCTTCGCGGCCCTCAATCTATTTGGCGCGGCGCTCGTCTGGTTCACGCTGCAAAAGACCTCCGCAACGACGCGCGCCGATGCGATCGGTCAAACTGTCCGTGCGTCCTGGAAGGGCCCCCTGGAAAATGCCGAACTGCGCGCTTGTTTCACGATCGGCTTCCTGATCCTCTTCGTCTTTATAGGCACTTTCACCTATGTCAATTTCCAGCTTGTCGCCCCGCCGCTGTCACTGTCGCCGATGGCACTGGGACTGATCTATTTCGTCTTCCTGCCATCGATGCTGACCACGCCACTCGCCGGACGTGTCACGGCCGGTCTCGGCCCGAGGATCGGCATCGGTGCCACGCTTGCGATGGCAATCGCCGGGCTGCTGCTGTTGCTCACGACCAGCCTGCCGTTCGTCCTTGCAGGGATGGCGCTGGTCGCAATGGGAACCTTCCTGGCGCAAGCGATAGCTACCGGACATGTCAGCCGGACCGCCTCGCGCGATCGCACCGCCGCGAGCGGCATCTACCTCGCCTCCTACTATGCGGGTGGGCTCGCTGGCAGCTTCGTCATCGGACAGATTTACGACCGGATCGGGTGGACTGCATGCGTGGCCGTGCTCGCCGCCTTCCTTGTCGGCGCGATCGCAGTGGCGCGCGCGCTTCAACCCTCAAAGACGTGACACCCAAAACCGAAAATGGCTATCCAACAAAGGAGACTGACATGACCAACTACCTGAAGACCATGATTGCCGGAGCCACCATGCTGATAGCTGCCGTCATCCCGGCCGCCGCTTCTGATGGCGTCGTTACGGTGAAGAGCGACTATTCCGTCGCAGAAACCGTCGCCCGCATCAAGAAGGATGTCCTCAAGAAGGGCATCAAGTTCTTCGGCGTCATCGACCAGGCAAAGCTTGGCTACAATGCCGGCAACGATGTCAGGCCGTCGCGGCTGGTGATGTTCGGCAATCCGGCGCTCGGCACAACCTTCATCACATCCAACCCCGAAGCCGGTCTCGACTGGCCGGTGCGCGTGCTGGTCTACCAGACTGCGGATGGCACGGTTTACGCCGCCTATAGCGATTTCGACTGGATCGCCAAGCGCCATGGCATCACCGACCGCGCCCCGCAGTTCAAGATGGCGACCGAGGTCATCCAGTCCGTGACCTCGACGATCAGGAAGAACTGAGCGTGGACAAGTGCCGGAGGTTCGTCGCCCTGGCATGCGAAAGAACGTCTTTGCGCGCAGAGGCTATTCCGCGGCGGATAACGCCTTTGCACGCTCGCCGAACCACTTCTTCTGCGTGGCCTCGCGCACGAGTGCGCCAACCGCCGGCGAATGCCTGCGGCCGCGTACCGTGACGAGATTGACCTCGCGCCAGAATTCCGGATCGGTGATCGGCAACGGCACCACTCCGGGGTGCTTGGCGGTATGCTCGGGCATGAACCCGAAACCAAGCCCGGCGGCGATCATCGCGAGCGTCCAATCGTCACGATCGCTCCAGTAAACAGGGCTGACCGTGACGCCCTGCTCGGCCAGAATAGCATCGGCATAACCGGCAAATTCACAATTGTTGCGGTGGATGTAGGTCTCATTGCTCATATCCGTCACCCGAACGCTGCGCTGGTTGGCCAAGCGATGGTTGAGATGAACAGCCATCACCATCTGTTCCTGAAACAGCGGCAAGGAGTGAACCTCCTCATCGGGCACGTTTGACGGCAACGCGTAAATAGCCGCCTCAAGGTCGCCTCCGAGCAGTCGTTTGCGCAAGCTTGGTGCATCGGCATCGCAAAGATGAAGCTCCACGCCCGGATGGTGCGTGCGCACGGACGAAATGAGCTCGATGATTTCATCCGGAGCAATCGTGCTCATGATGCCGACCCTGAGCGGCGTCTTCTTCAGGTGCACATATTGCTCGGCGATCTGCTTTGCCTGCCGGGAGTTCTCGAAAACGCCTTCGAGATAGGTCTCGACCATGCGACCGAGTTCCGTCAGATGCGTAAAGCGTCGTTCACGATGAAAAAGCGCGCCGCCGAACTCGTCTTCGAGCAGCTTGATCGCGCGCGACAGTGCCGGCTGCGTAACGTTGCATTGTTCGGCCGCCCTGGTGAAATTCAGTTCCTTGGCGACGGCCAAGAAATACCTGACCTGGCTGATCTCCACTGCACGCTCCCCCAGCGGCTGGCATACGGCATTCCGTGTTGCCGGGTGATCTTACTAGTTGCCCCTACGTCAAACAACCCAATCTGGTGATGATGTCCCAGGCGACAGATTGACGATCTGACCGTCGGCTATCGAATCCATGTCTCAACGGCATTTCCGCTGTCTCCAGCCGCCCGCCATACTCGGCTTAGGACTCGAGACCCGGGCGCTACGGCCCGTGCTCGCATCCGTTCGCAGGCCATTTTGGCTGCGGCTTGAATCGAAGGAAACAACGATGCTCAGAGGAAAGACGGCACTGATCACAGGCTCGACCAGCGGCATCGGCCAAGGCATTGCCGAAGCCTTCGCCGCGAAGGGCTGCAACATCGTTCTGAACGGCTTCGGCGATCCCGGTCAGATCGAGTTGCTGCGGGCAAAGCTTGCCGCGGAGTATGGCGTGACTGTTCGCTACGACGGTGCGGACATGAGCAAGGGCAGCGCGGTCACGGCGATGATGGACAAGGCAATCGCCGAGTTCGGCGTGATCGACATCCTCATCAACAATGCCGGCATCCAGCATGTCGCGCCGATCGATGACTTTCCGATCGAAAAATTTGAAGCAGTCGTGGCGATCGATCTCATGTCGTCATTCTACACGATCCGGCGCGCGCTGCAGGCCATGAAAGAACGCAAGTGGGGCCGCATCATCAATGTTGCGTCCGCCCACGCCCTTGTCGCCTCGCCCTACAAATCCGCCTATGTCGCCGCCAAGCACGGGGTCGCCGGTCTGACCAAGACGGTTGCGCTGGAGGTCGCCGAACAGGGCATCACGGTCAATGCGGTTTGCCCGGGATACGTGCTCACCCCGCTGGTCGAAAAGCAGATACCGGATACGGCCAAGGCCCGGGGGATCACAGAAGAACAAGTAATCAAGGATGTGCTTTTGGCGGCTCAGCCGACCAAGCAGTTCGTGACTGTAGCCCAGGTCGCGGCGCTCTGCCTGTTCCTCGCCTCGACCGATGCGGCCTCGATCACCGGCGCCATCATCCCGATCGAAGGCGGCTGGACGGCTCATTGAACCGGCAACGAGGAGCAAAGACCATGAACAAGATCACCCGAAATCCTCCAACCGCTGAACCTTTGCCGGAGGTCGCCCATCCGGCCGACGCTGCCGTTCAGCGGCAAACGGTGTTGGTGCTGCAAGGCGGCGGCGCTCTGGGCGCCTATCAGGCCGGTGTCTACCAGGCGCTCGTCGAAGGCGGGATCGAGCCGGATTGGGTCATCGGCACCTCGATCGGCGCCATCAACGCGTCGTTGATTGCCGGGAACGATCCAACGGTTCGGCTGGCGAGGCTTCAGGAGTTCTGGGAAGGCGTCAGCCGTATCAGCCCTCTCGATGAGTTTTTTCGAATGATGGTGCCAAGCAATGTCTTCGCCAATATGGGCACCGTCATGCGGGGCATACCGGGATTCTTCGAACCGAATCCAGGCGCCGTGTTCGGAGTGAACCGCGAAGTGGGCGTCGAGAACGCCTCCTACTACACGACCGATCCGCTCAAGAGGACGCTGAATGACCTGATCGACTTCGACTATCTCAACCGGCGCCATACCCGCCTGACGGTCGGCGCAGTCAACGTCAACACCAGTGAACTCAAATACTTCGACACCCGGGAGATGGCCTTGTCGGCAGCGCACATCATGGCGTCGGGCGCCTTGCCGCCGGCGTTTCCGGCGGTCTGTATCGACGGCGAGCCTTACTGGGACGGCGGCATCTATTCGAACACGCCCATCGAGGTCGTGCTCGACGCCCGTCCGCGGCGCGACTCGCTGATCTTTGCCGTCAACATGTGGCAGCCTCGCGCCACCGAGCCCAAATCGATCTGGCAGGTCATGGGCCGGCAAAAGGACCTTCAATACGCCAGCCGGGGCCGGAGCCATGTTGCCAGGCAGGAGCAGCTGCACCGTCTGCGGCACGTCGTGCGTGAAATGGGAAGGCTGGTTCCCGAGGAGCGGCGTGAGGATCCGATGTTCAAGGAACTTGCGTCCTATGGCTGCCCGTCGGTCATGCACCTTGTGCGGCTGCTCTCGCCACGCCTGGACGGCGAGGACCACACCAAGGACATCGACTTCACCCGCGTCGGCATCCGCACGCGCTGGCAGGCCGGCTACGAGCACGGCCAGCGCGTCCTCTCGGAGAAGCCGTGGGAATGCGACGTCGACATGCTGCAGGGCATCGTCATCCACGAATCGCAAGAGTGAGTTGTTCCAGCGGCGAGCCCGAGGAAAAGACGGAGACTACCGATGCAGATCATCATTCCTGGGATGCGGCTCGTTCCGGAAGCTGTGCTTGCCAACAATGCCGCGCTTTTCCGCACGATACCGGAGACGCCATCTCACGCCGACAGTTCACGGCATCGCGTAGTCATCGTCGGCGGAGGTGCCGGCGGCCTCGAATTGGCAACACGGCTCGGCAGGAAATTCGGCAAGAGGCGGCTTTCCATAACGCTCGTCGATCGCAATCGCACACATGTATGGAAGCCGCTTCTGCACGAGGTGGCGTCCGGCGCGTTGAATCCGTCGAGCGATGCTGTGGAATACATCGCACATGCCAGCAGGCACCACTATCGCTACCGGATCGGCGAAGTCGTCGGCATCGACCGCGCCAAGCGCCAAGTTTTTGTGGCGCCGAGCTTCGACGACGACGGCAGACAGATCATTCCGCCACGCGTGTTGGGCTACGACACGCTGGTGCTGGCCGTGGGCAGCGTCAGCAACGATTTCGGGACGCCGGGGGCGGCGCGTTACGCCATTGCGCTCGATACGACCGGTCAGGCCTCCCGTTTCAACAAGCGCATGTTCGACGCCTGCCTGCGTGCGAACGCCCAATATGAGAAGCTTTCACCAGGCCAACTCCATTGCGTCATCGTTGGCGCCGGGGCCACCGGCGTTGAACTGGCCGCCGAGTTGCATAAGTCGATGCGGGAAATCGCCTCGCACAATCTCGACAACATCGATTTCGAAAGGCTGATCCGCATCACCATCGTCGAGGCAGGACCGCGCATCCTGCCGGCTTTGCCGGAACACCTTGCGCGCTCTTCCGCGCGCCGGCTTGTTGATCTCGGCGTCCAGATCCGATGCGGCATCAAGGTCACCGAAGTGACAGAAGACGGTATCAGGCTTGGAGAGAAGCTGTTCGTGCCGGCCGAACTCGTCGTGTGGTCCGCCGGGATCAAGGCGCCGGATTTTCTGAAAAGGCTCGATGGCCTCGATACGGATCGCATCAACCGCTTGGTCGTGGATGCGACGCTGCGGGCAAAGGGAGATGACAGCGTGTTTGCGATCGGCGACTGCGCGAGTTGTGTGTTGCCCGGCAGCGAAGATCCCTTGCCGCCGCGCGCCCAGACGGCCCATCAGCAGGCCGATCATATGGTCAAGGTGATCGCGGCACGCCTCGAAGGGCAGGAGGCGCCGGCGTTCCGTTACCGCGACTACGGTTCTCTCGTTTCACTGGCCGACTACGGCACCTTTGGCAGCCTGGTGGGCGGACTGAAGGTCGAGGGTTTGCTTGCCCGGCTGATGTATCATTCGCTCTACAAGATGCATCTCAAGGCGGTGCACGGGACCTTCAAGACCATGCGGGATACGATCGTGGGAATCCTGTCGCACCGCACCAAACCGCGGGTCAAATTGCATTGAATCTCGGTAGGCCGGGACGGGGAAAATATGATGTCGCGATCCTCGGTGGCGGTGGTGCAGGGATAGCTGTGACAGCAGCCACACCCGATGCCTGGCTGCCGCTTTCAGACTTCCGCTTCGGAAGTCAGGAAATCTGATGTAACGATTCGAGCCGCAATACCGAACAGAAGATGAATCCGCATAGCTTCGATGCACGCAGGGCATCGACTCCATGCAAGAAAAGCATGGCCGTGCCCGTGGGGCTTCAATGTTAGGCTGCATGGAAATTGCGAAAGTGCAGAAATGGCCGCCGACGACCAGCCAATGACATTTGAACAGTCCGTCCAGGCTGCCATCGAACTCGATGCGCCTCTCAACGAGAGGCTAGCGGTGATCGCGAGCGCAGTGCGCCGACTGAATTCGGAGTTCGCTGACGCGGTTGACCGGCTCGTGGCGCGCCTCAGGGAACAGGGAGCTGGTGCAAGTGCTCCCGCCCCCGGCGATGTCATGCCCGCATTCCTGCTGCCTGATGACGAGGGCAGGCTCGTGAGCCTATCTGAAATCCTTAGCCACGGGCCGGCCGTCATTACGTTTCAGCGCGGGCATTGGTGTCCCTATTGCCGCCTGAATGCGATCGGCATCGTCGAAGCCCAACAGGAGATTACGACGCTGCGCGGCCAGGTCGTGGTGATCATGCCGGAGCGGCGCAAATTCGCAAAGGCAATGAAGGCCTCGGTTGGTGCTCAGTTTCCTTTCCTGACGGACATGGACAATGGCTACGCTTTGTCCCTCAACCTCGCGATCTGGGTGGGAGCCGAGATGGAGCGGTTGATGGGCCTCGGCCTCGATCTGCCGAACTATCAGGGCAACAGCAGCTGGTTCCTGCCGATCCCTGCTACTTTCGTCGTTGGAACTGATGGCATCATCACAGATCGGTTCGTCGATCCCGACTATCGTCGACGGATGGACATCGACGACTTGATCGCGGCGCTCAGGCGGGCTCGCTGACGCCAAATGTCGACCAGTCGGTTGATCGCAGGAGGTTGAGGAGCGTCATGGCCACCTGCGAGCGATGTCGGCCGGCGACTGCGTAGACGGCGACGATCCGCGAAACATCCAGATCACGCAGCTTGAGTCTGCGGACGTTGGGCGAGCGGGGTGCAGTTGTGGAGACAAAGCCAACGCCTGCATTGGCTTCCAGCAGCGCCAGCAAATCCTGGTCGGTTTCAACCTCATGTGTGGTGCGAGGCGTAATTCCTCTGGCCGAGAGACCGCGCGACAGATCTTCGCTCGTTTCCCAGTCGATCCGACTGAGCACGGGTTCTGTGGCTAACTGGCTCAGCGCTACATCCGCTTCGTTTCGGCGGGCAAGAGGGTGATCGGAGTTCACGACGAGCTCGATCCCCTCCTGGAAAAGCGGCCACGTGTCGAGCCGATCCCAAGCCTGTCCCAGCGGACCGGCAACCGCCAGTTCGACTTCGCCGTTCTTGAGGGCTTCGATGACAGCGGTCGGCGAACCGCGGCTGATCTTGAGATGCACTCCAGGGTAGGCGCGGAAAAGCTCGGTAAAGGGTGAAACCAGCAGCGCTATGTTGACGCTGTTGGAAATGGTGACGTTGAGTGGGGCGACGTCACTGCTTTGCACGGCCTTTGCGAGAGATTTGGCGGAGGTGGCAGCATCGTAACATTGTTGCAGCAGGGGCAGCATGCGCCGGCCAAGCTCGGTCAGATGGGAATGCTGGCGCTCGCGACGAAGCAACTCACCGCCCAACTCGTCTTCGAGGGTCTTGATGGCGCGAGTCAGAGCCGGCTGCGTGACATTGCACTCTTCCGCTGCTCTGGTAAAATTTAGCGTGTTGGACAGGGCCAGAAAATAGCGGACCTGCTGCATCTCCATGAATTTTCGCCCCCTCAGCGAAATCCGATTCGTCAGCAATGGCTAATCTGTGCCCATGCTAACGCAACAGGAGGCCAAGGCAAAGCCGGCCCCCCAAATCCGCCTTTGAGGTCTCAGCTGCCGGTCATTTTAACGGCCGTCACAATGTTACAAATATGCTTGTAAGTTATTGATTTAATTAGGATCGATCAGAGTTCAATCCTCTCTCGCAGCACCAGTTTATCTCCTTGAAATCAATGAAGCCCTTGATTTGCAAGGCATGGCCTTCCTTGCCCCAAGTGGTTCGCGCACCTAACTCGTGCTATCGTAGTTCCGGGAGACGGCGGACGCGCCGTGAGTGCCCGCCCGCTCCCATCATGGGAGGAACAAATGGCTTATTACGTATTGCTGTCAAATTTCACAGACCAAGGCATCAAGAGCATAAAGGATACTCAGAAACGTGCTGAGGCCTTCAAGGCCATGGCCAGCAAGAACGGCATCAAGGTTCACACCCTGTTGTGGACGCTTGGTCAACATGATGTTGTGGCGATTGCCGAAGCAGACGACGACATTGCTGCGACCGCACTGGCCTTATCGATCGCATCGCTCGGCAATATCAGAACTCAGACATTGAGAGCGTTCGATGCGGCGGATATGGCCAAGATAATGGCAAAGATGGCCTGACCGCCGCTGTGCTGCCTTGCGCAGACGATTGAAGCCGACCGCTGACCGAATGGCGGCAGGCCTGTCTGTTTTCCATTAAGCGAAACCCCGGCAGAGTCGGGGTTTCTTGAGGGACGTTCAACTCGACGCATGGGCCTTTCCAGCCGGATCTACGAGGTCATGACCTCGTAATCTACTTCCCTAGGCCAAGCTGGTTCATCAGGTCCTGGTTGTCCCAGAACAGCCATTCGTGACGACGATCTCGCCGTCAAGCTTGCCGGCGGGCCACCGGCCGACTGGTACCGATCCTGGAAGGCTGGAGCATGACCGGCTTCAGCCTCTACGCAATCTATCTCAGTCGGAAATTCCTGCCTGCAAAAGTCCAGGTCTTCATCAATTACCTGGAAGAGGTTTCGCGCGCTCAAGATCCCCGGCATCTAGGCGACGAAACCGGCTGAGGCTCGCGTAGTTCTTGCGCGGCCCTTTGACCCGCCACGCCTCGGCCCATTCGTCGGGGCCGCGAAACAAGAAGCGCCCGGCATAGACATCGGCGCCGCAATGATGCTGGACGATCTGTGTTGCCTTCGGCTCGAGCTCGATGAAGTCGCTGCCGTCGGCACGAAGAATCCGGATCGAACGGTCGCGCCGCTCAAGCCGGTAGGCCCGGCTCGCCGGCATCGCATGAGCGGCGATTTGCATGACGCCGCGCTCGGTGAATGCATCGGCGGTGACGACAGCGTTGCCGGTGAAATTGTATGTCGCACCGGCAAGGAAATCGATCATCGTGCGGCGGACCGTCCAGTCGCCGGCAAGGCTGTCGGCGATGTTCTGCCACGGCCTGGCGTCGGCCGCATCTTCGGTCAAATGGATGCGATCCACATTATACCCGTAGCAATACCACGCTTCGCTTCGTGTCATGCATAACATTAAAGGCCCGGACCGCGTCGGGCAAAGCCATTCGACCGTGACGCCTGTCAGGGTCACAAAACTGGCGGTAGCTTCGTTTCATAACGGCCGTCTGACAACAGACTCCAGCCTTGCACGGAGGCATGCAGGACGTGCCGCATCTGGGCTCATGGCACGGTGTTCGACGATCGCAAAGTCACTGCCGGCCGCTATGTCTTCGCTCAAGCCCGCGTGCGGCTGGAAAGTTCTTGCCCTGGAGTGAACAAACTCACAGTCAGAAAGCAACATTTCTGTGTAGCAATCGAAGCGCAGGCGCTGCTCGCCGAACTGCACTGAAACTGAGTTCCGCGCTCCGGCGGGTGGACGAATGGTCGTGACGCTAGCGTCAACGCTTTAGCGCAAGCAAATGTCATCGGCTCGCCATGGCATGAAAGGGAAGCGACGTGGCAGTATCGGCACTTGCGCCGGTTGCCGTCACCATCCAGGACATTGGCGCGACTATGTTCAGTTGGAGCGCTAGATGACCGTACTCACCCGCCGCAGGCTTCTAAGAACAGCCGCGGTAGCCGGCGTCGGCGGGGTCGGTCTTGCGGCGATGGCCAGGCTCGGCGGCTGGGCCGCGGTCGCTCCGGAGCCGGTGGAACTCAAGACGGCAAAAATCCAGGCCAGGTTCATGGATGTCGGCCAGACCCGGGACGTGCTGACCTATGGTGTATCAGGAATGCCGCCGGTGTTGCGGATGAAAAAGGGCGAACCCTTCGCCGCGCGCCTCGTCAACGCCATCGACGATCCGACGACCATCCACTGGCACGGCATTCGCGTTCCAAACAAGATGGACGGCGTCCCCTTCCTGGTTCAGCCCTACGTCTATACCGGCGATCATTTCGACTACGCTTTCATGCCGCCCGATGCCGGCACCTTCTGGTATCACCCGCATTGCAACACGCTGGAGCAGATGGGCCACGGCCTGACCGGTGTGATCGTCGTCGAGAACCCCGGCGATCCAAAGTTCGACGCCGAGGCGGTCGTCAATCTGCGTGACTGGCGGCTCGGCGACGACGCCCAGTTCATCCAGCAATTCCGCCCGCGCGATGCCGCAAAAACCGGTACCTATGGCACGGTGCGCACCGCCAACTGGCTCGACCAGCCACAATTCGACGCGCCGGCCGGCGGGCTGGTGCGGCTGCGGGTCGCCATCACCGACGTCACCCGCATCTACGCCTTTCGCGTCGAGGGCGCCGAGGCCGCGGTCATCGCGCTCGACGGCAATCCGGTGCCGCAACGTTTTTCGCCCGATGCCTTGCTGCTTGGACCGGGACAGCGCATGGACCTCGCCATTCGCATGCCCGACCAGGAGGGCGCCATCGTCAATCTGGGCGATGTCAGGGGCACCAAGCCCAAGACGCTCGCCACCTTGCGCAGCACCGGCAGCTCGCTCAAGCGCGACCTGCGCGACCTCCCGCCCCTGGAGGTCAACCCCGTGGCGGAGGTGGATCTCGGCAGCGCGAAACACATTGCGCTCTCGCTCAGCGCCACGGCGGAAAACGTCCCGAGCGACGGCATATGCGGCTCGCTCGGCTACAGTTTCTGGGCCATCAACAAGGTGCCGTGGCCCGGCGACACGCCGGACCCGACCGCACCCTTGGCTGAGTTGAAGCTTGGCAAAAGCTATGTCGTGGACATGGAGAATTTGACGTCGCAATCGCATCCGATCCATCTGCACGGCATGAGCTTCAAGGTGCTGTCGTCGTCGACGCGCCAGGCACAGCCGGTAATCTCCGACACCTATCTCATCCAGCCCAACGAGAAGGTTCAGCTCGGCTTCGTCGCCGACAATCCCGGTGACTGGCTGCTGCATTGCCACATCATCGAGCATCAGAAATCAGGCATGACGGGCTACGTCCGGGTGGTTTGAAGTGTCGCTCGGCCATCCGGCTTCAGGCGCGGGTTAACTTGGCCGGCCGAGCTTGTTGTTCGAGAAATTGCCGCAGTCCGCCGGTTTCGTTGGCAAAGCAGGGCCGTTCCCTGCTATTCCCCGCCTGCAAATCAAGAAGCCGTGGACACGCTTGCATGACCAATGTTGCCCTGACCGGACTGGCCCGTGATCTCGCCAGGCGCGCCGCCGAGGGCAAGCCGGTGCGCATCGGCGTCATCGGCTCCGGCGAAATGGGCACAGATCTCGTCACGCAAGGCATGCTGATGCCGGGCATTTCGGTCTGCGCCATCTCGACGCGCCGCCCGCACACCGCGCGTGACGCCATCCGCATCGCCTACGGCGACGAAGCGATGGCGGTCGAGGCCGACACGGCATCGAAAGTCACCACCGCGATCGATGCGGGGAAAATCGCGATCACCTCGAACGAGATGCTGGTCACCAATCCACTGATCGACGTCGTCATCGACGCCACAGGAAAGCCCGGTGTCGCCGCCGATTTCGACCTCAAGGCGATGGAGCATGGCAAGCATCTGGTGATGATGAATGTCGAGGCCGATGTTACCATCGGCTGTTATCTCAAGCAGCAGGCCGACCGGCTCGGTGTTGTCTATTCTGTCGGCGCCGGCGACGAGCCGTCGAGCTGCATGGAGCTGATCGAGTTCGCGTCGGCGCTCGGCTACACCATCGTCTCGGCTGGCAAGGGCAAGAACAACCCGCTCAACCACGATGCCGTGCCGGACGACTATCGCGAGGAAGCGATCCGCCGCAACATGAACCCGCGCATGCTGGTCGAGTTCGTCGACGGTTCGAAAACCATGGTCGAGATGTGCGCCATCGCCAACGCCACCGGGCTGGTGCCCGATGTTCCGGGCATGCATGGTCCCAAGGCCGACCGCGACGAGCTGGCAAAAGTGCTGATCCCACGCGCCGATGGCGGCATCCTGTCGAAGAAGGGCGTCGTCGACTACACGATCGGCAAGGGCGTGGCGCCCGGCGTCTTCGTCATCGTCGAGGCAACGCATCCGCGCATTGTCGAGCGCATGGACGATTTGCATATCGGCCATGGTCCCTACTACAGCTTCTTCCGGCCCTACCATTTGACCTCGCTGGAAGTGCCGCTGACAGCGGCGCGCATCATGCTTTACGGCCGGCCAGACATGGTGCCGCTGCCGAAGCCGGTCGCCGAAGTCTGCGCGGTCGCCAAGCGCGATCTCGCCGCCGGCGAGACCTTCGATGCCATTGGCGAGACCTGCTACCGCTCCTGGACCATGACCGCTGAAGAGGCCCGCGCCCACCGCGCCGTGCCGGTCGGCTTGCTCGAGGGTGGCAAGGTGCTGAAACCGGTCAGGAAGGGCGAATTGCTGACCACGGACAATGCCACGCCCGACCAGGCGACAAGGCTGTACGCCCTGCGCAAGCTGCAGGATGAGATGCTTTACTGGGGCTGAAGTCTACTTCCCCAGCTCTATCGACCTGATCCGCGCCGCTTCCACCGCTTCGGTCAGCAGCTTCGTCAGCCGGTCTTCGCCCATCAGCACGGCAAGTGCTGCCGCAGTCGTGCCGTTGGGGCTGGTGACTTGCTGGCGCAGCACGCCGGGCTCCTCGCCGCTTTCGGCGGCGAGCGCGGCGGCGCCATAGACGGTCTGCATGGCCAGCAGCCTGGCGGTCTCGGTCGGCAGCCCGGCTTTCTCGGCAGCAACCGTCAGCGCCTCGATGAAGTGGAAGATGTAGGCCGGACCGGAACCCGAAACCGCCGTCACCGCATCCATCAGGCCTTCATCGTCGATCGTCGTCACCACACCGCTCGCCGACAGCAGCTCGGCGACGAAACGCCTGACATCGTCGGTCACCAGCGGGTTGGAATAGACCACCATCATGCCCTTGCCGATCGCGGCCGGCGTGTTCGGCATGCAGCGGATGATCGGTGCGAGATGGCCGAGGATGTGCTCGAAGGTGGCGACCGGCGTGCCCGCTGCGATGCTGACGAAGGTGGTCCTGCCATCGGCGAAACGCTTGTAGGCGGCGGTGACGTCGCGGATCACTTGCGGCTTCACGGCGATGACGACGAGGTCGGGCTCCGCATCGGCCGGGATACCGTTGGCATCCGCGGCGGCACCGCAGCCAAGATGCTCGGCGCGTTTGCGAAGGTCGGCATTGGGCTCGACCACGAACACGGCTTGCGGCGCAAGCTTGCCGGATTTCAGCCAGCCCGCCAGCATGGCGTAACCCATATTGCCGCAGCCGGCGAGAACAAGCCTGATCGTCATTGAGAGCCCTCCGATAACGCCTCTCCTTAGACGCTCGTAGCGGAGCGGGAAAGCCCCTCAAGGGCGCACGGATCAGGCCAGCCGGTCAAGAGCGCCGGCGCACCGCGATCGGCCGCAGCGACACTTGCCTCAGGCCAAGCACGCCGAGCACGAAGAACAGCCAGACCGGGTCGCCGCGATGAAAGAAGAAGCTTTCGAGAAAGGCGTTCAGCGCCGTGAACAGCACCACCATCATGAAGAAATCACCGAGATAGATGTTCTCCTTGCGCGGCGGGATGCGCATGTAGTCGCGCAGCGGCGCGATCAGGAAGGTGTAGACGGCCACACAAAGCGCCGGTATGCCCATCAGCACGGCGATGTCGAGATAGCCGTCATGGCCATGCACGATGGTCCTGATGTCCCAGGGCCGGTCGAAAGGCTGGTCCTGGCTGAGCAGCAGCGGTGTTCCCCAGAAACTTTCATAGCCGTAGCCGGTCCACGGCTTCTTCGCCAGCATCTCGCCCGAGAACTCCCACAGCGTCGTGCGCCCGGTATAGGTGAGGTCGGGGAAATAGGTCGCCGCCAGCTCCTTGACCGGCGGGATGAAGACGATGCCGAGCGTGCCGACAGCCGTGGCGATGATCGCCAGCGCAAACAGAACCGGCGTGCCGAACCGCATGCCGATCAGGCCGGGCAGCACCACGATCAGGATCGAGAACGGCACCAGACCCGCCGTCGTCTTGGAGCCGGTGTGCAGCATGAAGACCATCGCCGCCCCGAAGATCGCCACGCCCCAGAACCGCTGCCCGCGCCGAAAGAGATAGAGGCCGGCGAAGCTGAAACAGGCCATGACAGGTCCGGCGATGTTCTTGTGGGCGAAGACGCCGCGCCACAGGCCGGCATGCTCGGGCTCCTGCGAGTCCGCCGTGTGCAGCGCGTCGTGCGGAAAGACGATGAGGCCGATATAGGACAGGCCGATGACGACGATGGCGGTGAAGATGATGGCTTTCGAAAAACTGTCGGCGTCGCGCGGCAGCACCAGGATCGTCGCTATCGTCAAAATGCCGAGCAGCGTGAAGAAGGCCGCGCGCATCGCCGAGGACGGGTCGCTCGCGTTGATGACCGAAAGCATGAAGAAGCCGAGCATCAGGATCCAGGACGGGCTGAGCAGCGAGCGCACCACTTTGGGGTCGGAGAAGGTCAGCAGTGAGAAGATCGAAATGGCGCCGAGCGAACTGAAGCCGAGCTGGTTGACGATGTCGCCGCCGTCGCCTGTCAGTTCCGCGCCTGCCGGCTGAAACGGCCGGAACGACACGATGATGACGGCAAACAACAGCGCGGCAATCGCCGTCGCAACGCCGTCGCGGGTGACAATGCCGCCCAGCAACAGCTCGTCAGTTCTTTTCAGGCTGCCTGTATTGCTCATTGGCGTATCCGAATTCGGCAAGCACGCGGCCGAGCGCGACATAGACGGGATAAAGCGCCGTCGACGGGGAGCCTGTTCGCGCCAGCTTGACTGCACCGCGCAGCGGCGAGGCGGCAAGAAGCGCCAGACTTTTAGCAAACACCTTGACGCCGGCCAACGGTGTGCCGGCGCGTTTCTTTTTCTCGACCAGGGTCGAGATCACGCCGTTGCGCAAGGAGCGGGCACGGATCCAGTCGGCCTCGACGCGCCTGGCCGGAACGCCTTCGCGCACCTTGGCCTCGGCGCACCAGCCAAGCACGAAACCTTTCTGCGTCGACCGGCTGAGGAAGTCGGAATCGCCGCCGCCCATGAAATTGAAGCGGAGGTCGAGGAAGGGCGGCCCCATGGCGGTCAGCACATTGCGCCCGACCAGAAGGTTGCCCGAGGAATAGAGGGCCGCCACGCGCCCGGTCTCGCGATAGGGCGGCGCAAAGACCGGGTGCTCGGCCCATTTTGCATGAGCCGGATCGGCAAACACCGGCACTTGCGGCCCGCCGACAATGTCGGCGCCAAGCGTCTCAGACGCTGTGCACATACGCTCCAGCCAGTCGGCGTCGGCGATCTCGTCATCGTCGATGACCAGCAGGTGGCGAAAGCCGGGAAAATGCAGGATCGCAGTCTGCCAGCCGGCATTGTAGGCGCTGCAATTGCCGCGCTCATGCGCGATGATGACCATGCCCGTCATATCGCCGCGCGCAAACAGTGGCCCTGCCGCCTTGGCGCCCTCGCGCGCCTCGGCTTCGTTCTCCATGACGATGACGGCGAAACGCCGGCTGGTTTGCTGCGCCTTCAGCGACGCCAGCGTTTCCAGGAGCAGTTGCGGCCGCTTGAAGGTCGGTAGCGTGACAACGGCTTCGATGGTCTCGGCGGCGAGCCCCGGAGAGCGCCCCGCGATCGATACCGAACCATCCGATGGCAAAGGGATCATCCGCTCCAGCCGCATGTATTAAATCTGGCTTCCGATAGCACCGCGATGATAACGTTTCGTTAATCACCTTTCGCAGCGAGCCTGCTGATCGGTTCCTTTCATCCGCTGCGTTGCGTGACTTAATCAAGGGTTCACCCAGCTTTGATAGTGGCTGACGCCTGGATAGGTGAGATGCATCTGCTGTTCGCCACATCGATCGTGCCCGACGGCGCACTCGCCTCGGGCTATGAGATCGCCAACGCTGCGATCATCGCCGCCTTGCGGCGCGCCGGCGTGCGCGTCACCGTCATCGGCTTTATCTGGCCGGGCAAGGCGCCAAGCGACCCCGAAAACACCATCGTGCTCGGCGCTGTCGACGTGCGCACGGAAAGCGCCTCGGCGATGCGGAAGCTCGCCTGGCTCGGAAAGGCGATGCTGTCAGGACTCACCTTCGCTTCCGTCAAGCTGCGCGCGGTTTCCGACAGCGAAGTCCGCGCCGCCATCGAACGTGCCGGCCCTTTCGACGGCTATGTCCTGAATTCCGTGCAGTTCGCTGGCGCCTTTGAAAAACTGTTCGCCGACCGCCCATCGATCTTCGTCGCCCACAATGTCGAACATGCTTCGGCCAGGGAGAATGCGGCGGCTGCAAACAGTCGCTTCCAGCGCCTGCTATTTGCCCGCGAGGCGAGGCTCCTCAAGATCATGGAGGAGCGGCTCTGCCGCCGGGCCCGCTTCGTCTTCACGCTGGCCGAGGAAGACCGCCCCGCACTCGGCGTTGCCTCCGACGACCGCTCGGCGGTGCTGCCGCTGGTGACCACTGCCACCGCGCCGAAGCCGGTAAAGCCGCGCCGCATCGATTGCGACGCGGCACTGATCGGCACCTGGACCTGGCAGCCGAACCGCATCGGCCTCGACTGGTTCCTGGAAAAAGTCGTGCCACATCTCAGGCGGAATTTTCGCATCAGGATCGCCGGCAACATGCCGTCCGATATCACCTCCGCGCATCCCGGCGTCGAATTCGTCGGCCGCGTGCCCGACGCGCAGGCTTTCGTGCGCGGCGCCGCCGTCATCCCGCTGATCAGCACCGCCGGCAGCGGCGTGCAGCTCAAGACCATCGAAACCTTCGAGCTCGGCCTGCCGTCGGTCGCTACCAGCCGCTCGCTGCGCGGCATCGACCATCGCCCGGCCAACTGCGTGGTGACAGACGATCCGGCCGCCTTCGCCGGCGCGCTGGAAGCGGCGGCGGCCGATGTCAGGGATGTAGACGGCACCGCATTCCATCGCAGTCAGATGAAGGCACTCGACGCCGCGATCAGGCTCGGCCTGGAACAGCTCGGGCCGGTCAGGCAGGAGGTGTTTGCATGAATATGCACACCGCCCGCGCCGCCCTTGGGCTAGATACGCTGAAGATGATCCTCGGCATTTCGGTCCTCGCCATCCGCTGGGATGACGCGATCGCGCTGCTGGCCCGGCTGATTGCCGAGCGGCGCTTCACCAAGGTCAGTTTTCTCAACGCTCACAATGCCAACATCGCCTATACCGATCCGGTCTTTGCCGAAGCGCTCGACGATTTCCTCATCCTGCCCGACGGCGTCGGCGTCGATCTGGCGGCAAAGCTGCTCTACGGCGCGCCATTCCCGGACAATCTCAACGGCACGGATTTCATTCCGGCCTTTCTGCAGACATCGGCAAGGCCGCTGACCGTCGGGCTGCTTGGCGCCACCCGCGCCAATGCCGAGGCGGCGTCGATCAAGCTGGCGGCGCTGGCCGTGCAGCACAAATTCGTCGTCATCCATGACGGCTATTTCTCGCCCGCCGAAGAGCAGGCAATCGTCGACCGCATCGAGGCGTTGCGGCCCGACGTGCTGCTTGTCGCCATGGGCGTGCCGCGCCAGGAATTGTGGATCGCCCGTCATATAGACGCTCGCCACTGCACGCTGCCGATCGCCGTCGGTGCGCTGCTCGATTTCCTCTCCGGCTCCGTGCCGCGAGCGCCGATCTGGATGCGTCGGCTGAGGCTCGAATGGCTGTTCCGCCTGTTGATCGAGCCGGGCCGGCTGTGGCGCCGCTACGTCGTCGGCAATCCGGTGTTCCTGTGGCGTGCCGTCAGGCAGAAATTCTCGCATCGGCCCAGGCCTGCCGGAGAGCTACGGTGAACACCCGCTTCCTGCCTGATACCGCCGACGACACGGCTGTCCTGCCGCAGACGCCGACAGCGGCGGTGGTGACCGCCAGCTATGCGCCGGATTTCGAGCGCTGCCGTCTGCTGTGCGAGACCCTCGACCGCCATGTCTCCGGCGTGGCGCATCACTACATACTGGTTGAGCATCGCGACGTGGCGCTGTTTCGCCAATTGGAAAACAGCCGCCGCACTGTCGTCGACGAACACGACCTGCTGCCGCGCTGGCTGCGCGTGTTCGACGATCCGATGAGCCTGTTTCGCCGCCGCCTCTGGCTCAGTTTCAAGACCCAGCCGCTCCGCGGGTGGCATGTGCAGCAGCTGCGTCGCATCGCCATCGCTGTGCATGCGGGGGAAGACGTGCTGGTCTTCTGCGATTCCGACGTCGCGTTCGTCAAACCGTTCGATCTGAACGCCTTCTGGCACGACGGCAAGGTGCGGCTGTTCCGGCGCGACGGCGTGCTGTCGAACGAGGGTCACGACGAGCACCGCATCTGGTCGCGCAATGCGGGCTCGGTGCTTGGCATCGATCCATCCGAAGTTTCGACCCACGACTATATTTCGACGCTGATTGCCTGGCGCCGGCAGACCGTGACGGCGATGTGTGCTCAGATCGAGAAGGTCCATGGCCGGAACTGGGTCGAGGTCATCGGCTCCGCGCGCCGATTCTCCGAATGCATGATCTACGGCCGCTATGTCGATGATGTGCTGCAAGGCGCCGGCCATTTCCACGGCTCGGAAGAATTCTGCCGCGTGCATTGGACCGGAGAGGCGCTGTCGGATGACGAATTCCGAAGCTTCGTCGCCGCCATGGCGCCGCGGCAGGTGGCGATCGGCATGCAATCCTTCATCGGCACCGATATCCGCCGGATCCGCCGTCTGATCGGGCTGGACTAAATAGCTTTTGCCGGCTTGCGCATTGCCGAGTAGGTCAGCAGCGCCGAGGCGAGATAGAGCAGCAGGAAGACGACATTGAGCGACAGCACCAGAGTGGGCGTGTCGGCGATCGTGGTCAGCACATAGGTCAACAGCACCGCCTTCAGCCCGGCCAGCAGGCCGAGATTGAGTGCGCGGATCGCGGTCTGGCCACGCGCGAACAGAAGCTCGGCCTGATATTCGACCAGGTTGCGCAGTCCCGGTACGCCGATTGCCAATGCCACCAGCGGTGCTGCCTCGGCGACATTCCGGCCCAGCGCATTGGGGAAGAAATGCAGCACGATGCCGAGTGCCGCCAGCGCCAATGTCGACACCAGAAACACGCCGGCTTCGATGCCGCTTTTGACCCGCAGCCGCGACAACATTTCCGGCGCTCGCATCATCCGCTGCACCAGCATCATCGAGAAGGTGCGGATCGGGATTGCGGTCAGGTCGACCAGCCGCATGATGATGGCATAGATGCCGGCCAGATGCGGCCCGCCGATCGCCAGCACGAGCAGCTTGTCGAATTCCGACTGCAGGTAGAACAGCACTTCGGCGCCGGCGACATAGATCGAATCGGCAAGCCGCCTGAGGTAGAGTTCGGTGCGCAACCTCAGCCGCTGGCGTGGATAATAGAAGCCGAAGGCGAGCAGCAGCGAGGCAGCGTTGGCGCCGATATAGAACAGCGACCACACCCAGACGCTGTGCTGCCCCGACAGCATGAACAGCACCGCGCCCAGCGCGCGGAACGCAGTGGTCACGATCGACAGCACGGCAGCGCGGCCGAATTTGCCGAGCCCGTTGTTGACGATCAGCACGACCTCGACCGGCCGCCACAAAAGTGCTTCGGCAAAGACGATTGCGGCAAAGACGGCCAGCGGCACGGTGCTGGCGAAGAAGATAAGGTAGACACCCCAGGAGGCGGCCGCCAGCAGCGGCAACGACACGGCGCCAAGCAGCAGGAAGCCGGCTGTGAAGGTGCCGATCAGGTTGGGTCGGATGGCGGCGGTGCGGTAGAGCGCCGAGATGAAGCCGAAGGCGAGGATGCGCGACAACATGACGCCGGCGGCCGATGCCGTGGCGAACATGCCGAACTCGGCGATCGACAGCGTGTTGGCGAGTGCGATGAAATAGGCGAGCGAGAACACCAGTCGCCCGCCGGCGCCGCTGATCGCCGAGAGATAGTCGCGGAACAACCCCCGTCGTTCGGCCACGAAGGTACCGATCCGGGCGAGTGTCCGCCTTTGCGGTGTGTCGCTGGCCTGCATCATGTCGAGGAATGCCATAGGCCGGAAAGTTTAACGTGCGGTTCTGACAACCCTTTTACGCTCTCGACAATGTGCGGCAGAAGCGAGAAACTTCGGCTTCGGTCCAAGGAAATTAACCTTTTGTTTCCCATGCCTGTTTAGCGTGGCTTAACGATTGGCCGACCGCCGCTCCCAAGCCGCCAAGGGTAAAGTTTCGAGACATGGTCGAGAGGGAAAACCGTGAAGACTGGAGGCGCGAGCGCTCCCTCCTGGCGCTCGGCAAAGCTGTGCGCGGCGAAGAGGCGACGGATGCATCGCCGGTCTCCATCGGTGACCGGGCCGATCCGTCATGGCGCGAGGACGCTGCCACGCGTCACCGGATCGCCCGCGCGCAACGCGAGGCGCAGTCGAACTCCTCACGCGAAGCGGCGCCCGAGCCGCCGCGAGCCGACCGCGAAACCATTTCGGGCGAACCATGGTCGTCGGCAGACGAGGCCGTTCGCTACAAGCACGCTCGGTCGCCTGAAGCATCTGATTTTAGACCGCGTGACGAGGCTACCCGGTTCGAAGCCTACCGTTCGCAACCCGCTTATAAGCCCCGCTATGCCGACGAGCAGCGGCGGGACAGCGACGATGACGACGATCAGGAATGGAAGCCGCTGATAGACCCGCTGCAGGTCGTCCGCGGCATCACCCGGTCCAAGCTTTTGATCGTCTCGACGACGATACTGGGGACGGTGCTCGGCGTTGCCGTCGCCGTTTCGACGCCGAAGAAATACGAAGCCACCACCCAGGTGGTCATCGAGCCAGGCGACCTGAAGCTGTCCGACAACGATCTCACCCAACCGGTCGGCCAGCCCGATGCGGCGCTGGCCGTTGTCGAAACCCGTATCAAGATGGTGACGTCCGGCAAGGTCCTCGACAAGGTCGTCGCCGATCTCAATCTCGTCAACGATCCGGAGTTCAACGGACAGGGTTCCGGCGGCCTCGGCGTCATGTCGCTCATCCGCTCGATCCTGTCGCGCCAGGATGGACCTGGCGGTGCCGGTGAAGCGCGCCGCCAGGCGCTGGCGGTTGGCAATCTGGCCAAGAGCCTGTCGGTGGAGCGCAGCGGCAAGAGCTTTGTCGTTTCCATAGGCGCCACCACCCAAAGTGCCGACAAATCGGCGGAGATCGCCAACACGACGAGGGACGTTTTCCAGCAGGAGGCGGCCCAATACCAGTTCGGGATGGCCGGACGCGCGACGGACCAGCTGACGGCCAAGCTCGATGACCTGCGCAAGGATGTCGAGGCGGCCGAGCGCAAGGTCGAGGATTTCAGGGCCACGCATGATCTCGTTGACGCGCAGGGTCACCTGATCAGCGACGACCAGATGCTGAAGCTCAACGAGCAGCTCTCCGTCACCCGGGCCCGGACGCTGGAACTCAATGCCCGCGCCGCGTCGGCGCGTTCGCTGGACGTCAATTCGGTTATCAACGGCACCTTGCCGGAAGAAATCAATTCCAACACGATGAGTGAACTGCGCGCGCAATATGCAGCTTTGAAGCAGGAGGCCGACCGCGCCGCCGTACGTCTGGGGCCGCGCCATCCCGAATACCAGGCGCTCAACGCCCAGCTCGATGGCGCACGCGAGCGCATCGCAGGCGAACTGCGCCGCATTGCCTCGTCGCTGCAGGTCGACTTGAAGCGCTCGGTCCAGCTCGAGCAGGATCTCGCTTCCCGCCTGGCCCAGGCAAAGGTCCAGAGCGGCGACGTCAACAGCGATCTGGTCAGCCTGCGCGAATATGAGCGTGATGCCACCGCCAAGCGCTCTGTCTATGAACAATATCTTCTGCGCGCCAAGGAGACCGGCGAACAGCAAAACATCAACACCACCAACATCAACGTGCTGACCAAAGCGCAACCGCCACTCGAACCCAACGGGCCGTCGCGGGCTGTGATCGCGCTTGCCGGCCTGCTGCTCGGCCTTGCTTCCGGCATCGGTCTCGGTGCGATGCGCGGCGCCTTTGCCAGCCTGCGCAACGCCGCCGGCTCGCGTCCGCGCGGCCGGATGGAGGAGCGCCGGCCATCGGCCGAGGATAGGGCCTATCAGGCTGCGCCACCGATAACCCCTGCAACGCCTCCGCCGCCGTTGGGGGATACTCCCACCCGGAACCCAGGTCTGTTCGGCGGGATGCTTTCGGCCGTCCACAAAGCCATATCAGGCGGCGAGGCGCCGCTGGAAAAACCCGCCAAGACGGGCCACGCCCGACCAGCCGCGCCGGCCATCGCCGAGCGCACAAGACCGATGCAGGAGCCTGTGAGCTATCGTCAGCCGGACTTCCAACACGAGGCTCCGCACGCCCATGAGCAGCACCCCGGCTACGCGCAACCCGGCCGACCGGCTGACTACGCCTATTCGCAGGCCCAGCCGATGCCAGCAGCACACGAGAGTTCTCCGCAGCCGGACGAGACGCCGTCGGACGACCAGCAGGCGCAAATCGACGATATCCGCGCCGGCCTGCGCGAATTTCGCGAGGCGGTGCGCGAGCTCACCGAAAACCATTCGCGCCGCCGCTATTTCTGAGCCCGCCGGCACGGAATAAAAGCTGCCGGTTTCGAGTTAGCGGCATCTGACGGCGCTTTGACGGGATTGCCTGAGCCAAATTTCGTGAAAATGCCGCGCAGCATGGCGCTCAAAAAGCGCTGCCTTCGGGCTTGACCCGAACGGGCGGAACGTTTGGAACGACGACATGCGCGAAACAATGTTCAGGGCGCGCGCCGCGCCTTGGCTGGAATGATGTCGAGGATGGTTCATGGCCGAAGTGATTGATGGAAAGAGCGTCGCCGAAGACGTGGTTCAGAAGGTCAAGGCCTTGACCGCGGACCTGGTCGCCAAGGGCAAGGCCAAGCCTGGCCTGGCGGTGGTCATCGTCGGCGAGGATCCTGCAAGCCAGGTCTATGTCGCTTCCAAGTCGCGCACCGCCAAGGAATGCGGTTTTCATTCGCTCCAGCACACGCTGCCGGCCGACACGTCCGAAGCGGCGCTGCTCAAGATCATCGGCGAGCTCAATACCGATCCGGCCGTCAACGGCATCCTGGTGCAGCTGCCGCTTCCCGCCCATATCGATGCCGGCAAGATCATCCAGGCCATCGCGCCGCAAAAGGATGTCGATGGCTTCCACTTCATCAATGTCGGCAAGCTCGGCACCGGCGAACTCGAGACCGCGTTCGTACCCTGCACGCCGGCGGGCTCCATGCTCTTGATCGAACGCGTGCGCGGCAAGGATCTCTCCGGCCTCAATGCCGTGGTCGTCGGCCGCTCCAACATCGTCGGCAAGCCGATGGCCAATCTGCTGCTCGCCGCCAATTGCACCGTCACCATCGCCCACAGCCGCACAAAAGATCTGCCGGCGCTGGCCCGCACTGCCGACATTCTGGTTGCTGCCGTCGGCCGGCCTGAAATGGTTAGAGGTGACTGGGTCAAGCCCGGCGCCACGGTCATCGATGTCGGGATCAACCGCATTCCGGCGCCTGAGAAGGGTGAGGGCAAGAGCCGTTTGGTCGGCGACGTCGCTTACGCCGAGGCGGCCAAAGCGGCCGATGCCATCACGCCGGTGCCCGGCGGCGTCGGGCCGATGACCATTGCCATGCTGATGGCCAATACGTTAGCCTCAGCCTACCTTGCGGCCGGCTTGAAGCGGCCCTCCTTCTGACCCGGAAAGCAGCTTCTTTGCCGAACCCCATTATTCCCTCTGAGCGGCCGGTCATGGATGATCCCGTTCAAGGCGGCCGGCAATTCGCGTTCCTGCTGGTCGACAAGTTTTCGATGTTTTCGCTGGCCGCGGCGATCGACACCTTCCGCTCTGCCAACCGCCTGCTCGGCCGCGATTTCTACGGCTGGACCACGGTCTCGGCCGACGGCGATCCGGTCATGGCCTCCAACGGCCTCCCGCTCAAGATCGACTATGCGGTCGCCGACCTGCCGCCGGTCGATATCCTTTTCGTGTCGGTGGGCCTGTCGATCGAATTCCCCGGCAAGAGCAAGGTGCTGGCGGCGCTGCGCAGCTGGGGCCGGCGCGGCAATGCGCTCGGCGCGCTGTCTGTCGGCTCCTATCTGCTGGCTGAAGCCGGCCAGCTCGAAGGCTATCGCTGCACCATCCATTGGGAGAACCGCGCCGGCTTCGTCGAGCGCTTTCCCGACATCAACTGCACCGGCAACGTCTTCGAGATCGATCGCAAGCGCTACACCTGCGCCGGCGGCACCACCTCGATCGACCTGATGCTGGAGATCGTGCGCGGCGATTTCGGCTCCAACCTCGCCAATGGCGTCGCCAACCAGTTCCAGCATGAGCGCATCCGCTCCGCCGGCGACCGCCAGCGCGTCGGGCCGGAACGTGACCTTACCGGCAAATCGGAGAAGCTGAGGCGCATCGTCGAACTGATGGCCGACCATCTCGACGAGCCGCTGTCGGCGGTGCAGCTTGCCAAGTCGGCGGGCCTGTCGGTGCGCCAGGTCGAGCGCCTGTTCCTGCGCCATCTGAGCGTCACGCCCGGCCGCTATTACATGCGGCTCAGGCTCGAGCGGGCGCGAGAATTGCTGCGCCAGACCAACATGCCGATCCTCGATGTGGCGATCGCCACCGGCTTCACCTCGCACTCCTATTTCGCGCAGAGCTACCGGTTGCAGTTCGGCCGTCCGCCTTCCGAAGAGCGTCGCACCACCTACTGATGCGGTGCTGAGTCAACCTCGGAACAGGCCTCGGCCCGGGGCCGATCCTGTTACACTGCAACCGTTCGTGAAACGCTCTAGACTTGTGTCCGAACGCGCCGTCAAATAGCTTCCGGCGCGGACCAGAGGGCGGCCTCAAGGAGATTCCAATGGCGGGACTTTTGCGGAGCGTCGCTGCGGCGCTGCTCCTTTTGTCGATGACGTCGCTCAGCTATGCCGCAAACAAGGTCATCATCATTCTTGACGCTTCAGGCTCGATGTGGGCCCAGATCGACGGCAAGCCGAAGCTCGAAATCGCCCGCGAATCGCTCAGGACCGTGCTGCAGTCAGTCCCGGCCGACGACGAGATCGGCTTCATGGCCTATGGCCATCGCGAGAAGGGCAGCTGCGAGGACATCGAGCTGATCGTGCCGCCGCAGGCCGGCTCGGCAAGCGCCATTTCGGCCGCTGCCGACAGCCTGAAGTTTTTGGGCAAGACGCCGCTGACCGCTGCCGTCAAGCAGGCGGCAGAAGCGCTGAAATACACCGAGGACAAGGCGACCGTCGTTCTCATCACCGACGGGCTTGAAACGTGCGAAGGTGACCCGTGCGCGCTGGGCAAGGAGCTGGAAGCGTCGGGCGTCGACTTCACAGCCGACGTCGTCGGCTTCGGCCTGACCGCCGATGAAGGCAAGCAGATCGCCTGCCTCGCCGAAAACACCGGCGGCAAATACATCCAGGCCTCGGACGAGAAAGCGCTGCAGGAAGCGCTGGTCGAAACCGTCGCCGCCCCAGCACCAGCGCCTGAACCTGCTCCGGCACCGGCACCGGCGCCTGCCCCGGCACCGGCGCCCGAACCGGCCAAGCCCGAATTCAATTTCATCCCGAGCGTGGTCATGGCCGAAGGCGGCGATCCGATCACCGACGGCAATGCCTGGGAGGTCTACAAGGCCAAGCCCGATGGAACGCGTGGCGAGTCCGTTACCACCCAGTACAACAGCTACGAGGCCAATCTCGATCCGGGCGACTACGTCGTCGTCGCGCGCGCAGATCAGGCCCAGGTGGAACAGAAGATCAAGATCGAGGCCGGGCAGGTCTACAAGCCGCTCTTCACTTTGAACGCCGGCACCATGCTCATCCATCCGAAGGCCTACCAAGGTGCCGATATCAGCGACGAAGCCCATGTCGACTTCGCCTTCCCGGGCGGCAGCACCACTCACTATGGCGATACCAAGATCATCGTGCCGGCCGGTGAGCAGAAGGTGACGGTTGCGATCGGCAGCGGCTCGGTGACCGAGACCATCCAGCTCGCCGCCGGACAGACGGTCGAAAAGGACATCGTCGTCGGCGTCGGACATGCCGTCGTCAACGCCTACTACACCGCAGGCGGTGACAAGGCCGACTCGTCGGGCATCAGCATCCAGATCGTCAAGGCCAAGAAAAAGATCGACGGCTCGCGCGAAGATGTCGCCCATTCCTATGGCCCTGACAGCAAATTCTGGCTGCCGCCGGATGACTATGTCGCGGTCACCGCGCTCGACCTCGCGACCGTCGAGCAGCCGTTCAGCGTCAAGGCCGGCGACAACCAGGACGTTAAGGTGACGCTCGATGCCGGCGTGCTGGCCATGTCGGCGCCGGGCGCCTATTCGATCGAGGTGCTGTCGCCGAAGAAGGACATCCAGGGCAACCGCAAGGCGCTTGGCCTGAGCTATGGCGACACCTGGCAGCAGACCATTCCGGCCGGCGACTATGTTGTCGTCCGCCACATGTCCGGTGAAGGCCAGGACAAGGAAATGCCGGTGACGGTCAAGGGCGGCGAGCGGACCGAGATTACGGTCCAGCCGTAATTGGCGTTTCATCCCAAACATAAAAAGGGCGGCCTTGAGCCGCCCTTTTTATATCACTTGGAATGATGGTTCAGGCCGTACCGAAAGCGCTGGCACCATGGTCGGCACGGCCGACCAGCTGGCGGAAACCGGCGAACAGCTCGCGGCCGAAGCCGAACTCGTTGCCGATGAGATCGATGTCGGCCGTGCGGCGCAGCGCGAGCTCAGGCCCAGGCACCAGCACTTCCAGCGTGCCGGCGTCGGCGTCGAGCCGGATGATGTCGCCGTCATGGATCCGGGCGATAGGCCCTTCCTCGACCGCTTCCGGCGTCACATGGATCGCCGCCGGCACCTTGCCGGAAGCACCCGACATGCGCCCGTCGGTGACCAGCGCGACGCGCTGGCCGCGATCCTGCAGGATGCCAAGCACAGTGGTCAGCTTGTGCAGTTCCGGCATGCCGTTGGCCTTCGGCCCCTGGAAGCGGATGACGGCGATGAAGTCACCTGTGAGCGTGCCAGCCTTGAAGGCTTCGTTGAGGCCTTGCTGGCTGTCGAACACCTTGGCCGGCGCCTCGATGACGCGGCGTTCCGGCTTGACGGCGGAAGTCTTGATGACCGCATGGCCGAGATTGCCGGCCAGCACCTTCAGGCCGCCGGTCGGCTGGAAGGCCTTCTTGAAAGGCGCCAGCACCTTCTCGTCACCGCTCTGTAGCGGCGAGGCCTCGCGCACCACGCTGCCGTCTTCGCCGAGCCTGGCCTCGACCGCATAGGGCCGGAGGCCTTCGCCCCACACCGTCTGCACATCCTCATGCAGGATGCCTTCATCGAGCAGTTCGCGGATCAGGAAGCCGAGCCCGCCGGCGGCGTGGAAATGGTTCACGTCGGCAAGTCCGTTCGGATAGACGCGGGCCAGCAGCGGCACCGCTTCCGACAGGTCGGAAATGTCCTGCCAGGTGAGCGTGATGCCGGCCGCCGCCGCCATGGCAATGAGATGGATGGTGTGGTTGGTCGAGCCGCCGGTGGCGTGCAGGCCGACGACGCCGTTGACGAACGAGCGTTCGTCGATCATGCGGCCGACCGGCGTGTAGGCGTTGCCGAGTGCGGTGATCGCCAGCGCCCGCTTCGTCGCCTCACGCGTCAACGCGTCGCGCAGGGGCGTGCCCGGATTGACGAAGGAGGCACCGGGCGTATGCAGGCCCATGATCTCCATCAGCATCTGGTTGGAATTGGCGGTGCCGTAGAAGGTGCAGGTGCCCGGCCCATGGTAGGATTTGGACTCGGCTTCGAGCAGTTCGGCGCGCCCGGCCTTGCCTTCGGCATAGAGCTGGCGAACCTTGGCCTTTTCATCATTGGGCAGGCCGGTCGTCATCGGCCCGGCCGGGATGAACACCGCCGGCAGATGGCCGAAGGTGAGGGCCGCGATCACCAGCCCCGGCACGATCTTGTCGCAGACGCCGAGATAGACGGCGGCGTCGAACATGTTGTGCGACAGGCCGACCGCGGCCGCCATGGCGATGATGTCGCGTGAAAACAGCGACAGCTCCATGCCGGGCTGTCCCTGGGTGACGCCGTCACACATGGCCGGCACGCCGCCGGCCACTTGCGCGATGCCGCCAACTTCGCGCGCGGCATCCTTGATCAGCGCCGGGAACGTCTCGAACGGCTGATGCGCCGACAGCATATCGTTGTAGGAGGTGATGATGCCGAGGTTCGGAACCTTGTCGGCGCCGAGCGCCAGCTTTTCCGACGGGCTGCAGACGGCAAAGCCATGCGCAAGGTTGCCGCACGAAAGCACCGAACGATTGGCGGTGCGGTTGGAGGCCTCGGCGATGCGGCCGAGATAGCGCTCGCGGCCGGCTTTCGAGCGCTGGCGGATGCGTTCCGTGATGGCTTCGATGTCGCGTCTGGCTGTCATGGCAGTCAATCCTTTCAAGCCCCGGAGAACGTCCTCCACCGTCTGCCGGGACTGTGGCAGTTGAAATCAGGGCGCCCAGAACACCTCTACGGGCTTTGGCGAGGCGTCGATCACGGCGCGGATAGGCTTGTGCTTTCTCGGTCCCATCGCATTCTCGAAGGCGGTAAGCTTGTCCTCGCCTTCGATATGCAGGGCGATGAAGCCGGCGGCGATGATGCGCGCCATCGATAGGGTCAGCCGTGGCTCGCCGCCGCTCGGTGCATGCACCGGCAGCACGATCCTTTGCGAGGCAGGATCGAGCAAGGCGGGGAGATTGTCGGCATCGGGAAAGAACGACGCGGTGTGGCCGTCGCCGCCCATGCCGAGCACGACGACGTCGAGCGGCCAGGCCAGTGCCTTGAGTGCCGTGTCGTCGGACGCTGCGGCAGTCTCGATGCTTGCGGCCTCATGATACATCGGCACGAAATGCGCGGCGGCGGCCGCGTTCTGGAGCAGATTGGCCGCCACCAGCCCGGCATTCGAGCGCGGCGAGGAGGCCGGCACGAACCGTTCGTCGACCAGCGTGACCGTCACCTTGTTCCAGGCAATCGGAATCGCCGACAGCGCTGCAAAGAACTTCGCCGGCGTGGTGCCGCCGGAAACGGCAAGCAGGCCACCGCCGCGCTCGTTGATGGCCTTGGTCAGCCGCGCCGCGACTTTGCCGGCAAGGGCTGCCGCCAGGTCCTGGCGCCCGGCAAAGCCGTTCCAGTTATAGGCGGGCTCGCTCAATTGCTCTCGTGCCATGTCCGCCCGTCGCGTTCGATCAGCGCAATCGAAGCCGAGGGGCCCCATGTGCCCGCCGTATAGCCTTGCGCTTCCTGCCTGGCGCTTTCCCAGGCGTTCTGGATCGGATCGATCCACTTCCATGCCGCCTCGACTTCGTCGCGGCGCATGAACAGCGTCTGGTTGCCGCGCACGACATCCATGATCAGCCGTTCATAGGCATCGGGCGCGCGACCGTCGAAAGATGTTGCGAAGCTCATGTCGAGCGGGATCTGGCGCAGCCGCATGCCGCCCGGACCCGGATCCTTGATCATGATGAATTGCTTGACGCCTTCGTCGGGCTGCAGCCGGATGACCAGCTGGTTGGCGAAGATCGGTCCCGCGCTCTCGTCGAAGATCGAGAAGGGGATCGGCTTGAACTCGATGACGATTTCCGAAACCCGGCTTGCCAGCCTTTTGCCGGTCCTGAGATAGAACGGCACGCCGGCCCAGCGCCAGTTGCCGATTTCGGCCCTTATGGCAACGAAGGTTTCGGTCGTGCTGTCCTTGCCGAGCTCCTCGACATAACCCTTCACCGCGCCGCCGGCCGACGCGCCGGCACGGTACTGGCCACGCACCGTGTGCTTGGGCGCCTCGTTGCCGTTGATGCGCTTCAGCGCCCTGAGCACCTTCAGCTTCTCATCGCGCACGGCATCCGCGTCCATCGAGGACGGCGTTTCCATGGCGACTAGGCACAAGAGCTGCAGCATGTGGTTCTGCACCATGTCGCGCAGCGCGCCAGCTTTGTCGTAGTAGGTGACGCGGTCTTCGAGACCGACCGTTTCGGCGACCGTGATCTGCACATGGTCGATATGCGCGGAATTCCACAGCGGCTGGTAGAGCGCGTTGGCAAAGCGCAGCGCCATCAGGTTCTGCACCGTCTCCTTGCCGAGATAATGGTCGATGCGGAAGATCTGGCTTTCGTCGAAATCGTCACCGACGGCATCGTTAAGCGCGCGCGCCGAGGCAAGATCGCGGCCGATCGGCTTCTCCAGCACGATGCGCGAATTCGGCGTGATCAGCTTGTGCTCTTTCAGCTTGTGCGAGATATCGCCGAACAGCGCCGGCGCCACCGCCAGGTAGAAGGCGCGGATGCGGTCACTGTCGCCGATCGCCTTTTTCAGTCTGTCGAAGCCGGCGCCCGTCGTCGCATCGGCCGACACGTAGGACAGCCGCGCCAGGAACGTCTTCAGCTCCTTGGCATCGATATCGGCCGGCTTGACGTGATCGGAAATCGCTTGACTGGCGAAAGCCCGGAATTCCTCGTCGCTCATCTTCGAGCGCGATGTGCCGATGATGCGGGTCGGTTCGGAAAACTGATGGTCGCGCTGGCGATGGTAGAGCGACGGCAGGAGCTTGCGTTCCGACAGGTCGCCGGTGCCGCCGAAGATGATGAAGTCGAAAGGATCGACGGGGATGATCTGGCTGGTCATGGTCTGTCCGCTTTGACGCCGCTCGCTGTGACGCGGCTGATATAATCTAATCGATTTAAATTATCCAGTGCCATGGTGTCACATCAAGGACCAATCACTCCATATTGATTCGGTCCAAATGTGCCTTGACACTGGCTGCCACCCGGAGGCTTGTCGTTATCAGAGGGTCCCGGGGAGCTTTCGCGCCTGCAACATAGAGCGGGAATGTGACGAAAGCTAATGCATGTCCCTCAAAAGTGGCCCCGGTTTTGAGAGGTCGACATGCATCAAACAAAGAGAGAAATGCGCTTGCGAGGTGATCTTGGAATGAGCGGGAAAAGCATGCGTCTGGAAAACAAGGTCGCCGTCATAACCGGTGCTGCTGCGGGCTTCGGCGAAGGCATGGCCAGGCGCTTTGCCGAAGAGGGCGCCAAGGTCGTCGTCGCCGACCTCAACGCCAAGGGCGCGGAGCGTGTCGCCGCCGAGATCGGCGAGGCCGCGATCTGGACGCAGACCGACGTTTCGCAGCGCTCCGAATTCGACGAGATGGTCTATGCCGCCAAAAGCGCCTTCGGCCGCATCGACATCATGGTCAACAATGCCGGCTATACCCATCGCAATGGCGACATGCTCGACGTCGACGAGGCGACCTTCGACCTGATCACATCCGTCAACATGAAGGCGATCTACCATGCCGCACTTGCCGTGGTGCCGATCATGGAGCGGCAGGGCGGCGGCGTCATCCTGACCACGGCTTCGACCGCAGGTCTGCGGCCGCGACCGGGCCTCACCTGGTACAATGCGTCGAAGGGCTGGGCGATCACCGCGACCAAGTCGATGGCGGTCGAACTCGCGCCCAAGAACATCCGCGTCAACTGCCTGTGCCCGGTCGCCGGCGAAACCGCCATGCTGGAGAAATTCATGGGCGCCGACACGCCCGAAATCCGCGAGAAGTTCCGCGCCTCGATCCCGCTCGGCCGTCTGTCGATGCCGCTCGACATCGCCAATGCCGCGCTCTGGCTCGCATCCGACGAAGCCGCCTTCATCACCGGCGTGGCGCTGGAGGTCGACGGCGGCCGCTGCATCTGAGTTGGCCTGCGCTATGCATTGCCGCAGTTTGACTTGATCATCGGGGTGAAGGCAGAAGCATGCGAGACAGCGGCGGCGCCTCCTGCGGCTTATCGGCCGATGAACACGAGAAGGGTCACGCCCCGGTCTTGATGTAGCTCTTGTAAATCCAGCCGCGCTTGCCGTTGTAGACGACCTGGCACCATTTCTTGCAGCTCATCACCTGCACCGATGACTTGGCGGGCACGGTTCCCATGGCGGCGGCGCTTTTCTGCGGACCGGTGCGCATCGTCACGGTCCTCAGAATGCGTCCGGTGCCGGCGGCAGCGGCCACCTCCTGTGGCTTGGTCTTGGCCTCATCCGTTGCGACGGAAGATTGCGCGTCCGGCAGTTGCGGCTTCGGCGTCGGGATGGCGGCTGTTTCGGCGCCGTCGGTGTGCCCGTCCTTCGCAGCGGCGTCTGGTGCAGCAACCTTGGACAGCTGCGTCGTGGCGTCGCTCTGCGCCGACGGTTCTTCATAAGCTGCCGCATCTGATGGTTTGGCTGCCGCCTGCTCAGCCGCGGCCTGATCGGACGGCGTGGCCGCAGGGTCGGTGTCCGATTGCGGCGCTGTCCAGCGCGGATCGTTGGCCGCCAGCGCCGGTATCGCGGCCGCCCCGGCAACCACCGTCGGCGAAACCGCATCGCCCTTGCGTGCCGCTTGCGGCGCCGCTACCGCGGCAACTGTGGCCGCAGGGGTGACCGGGGCGATCTTGGTTGTCTTGACCGGGATGGTTGGAACGTTCTGCTGCGAAAGAGGCTGTGTGCTGGCGCTCGCTTGCCGGTCGTTGGCCGGCAACGCCAGCCAAAGCGCGATACCCGCCACGCCAAGCAGCGCTGCGGTGCCGACCGCGGCGATCACCAGATGCGAATTCGTGCGCACCCCCTGCCAGAAGGAGGGTCGCATCTCGTAACCGAACTGCATGGCAAAGCGCCGTCGTTCCGGCGCACCGAAACTGAAGGGCTCGTTCACGTTTGCCACCTCCAAGATGCGGCCGATGTTCTTTCGATCAGCGCCGGAAGCCCGGCATTCGATCGGCATCGGTCCCAAAAACAAGCGGGCAGGCCCGCAAAAGTCCCCGTTCAATCACCCAGAACCGGCACCTTTTACCCGCGATTGTGGCATCAGTGCGCCCCAACCGTGGATTCTGCACCCTTGTTAAGGATTCTGCAATGTGTCGCTCAAGCAACGAATATTACAGACGGAATCGCTTGTTGCTCTAGATTCGATCGCGCAGCGCAAACCAGTTGAGCGCCAGGAACAGCAGCGGCGTGCGAAAGCGTCGGCCGCCGGGGAAGGCCGGGATGTTCAAATCCTCGATCAGCCTGAGCCGATCGCGGTTGCCGGCGACGGTCTCAGCATAGAGCTTGCCGAAGAAGTTCGACAGCATCACGCCATGGCCGGAATAGCCGCCGGCCGAAATCACATTGGGCATCACCTCGCGCACGAACGGCTTTCTCGGCACGGTGATGCCGACATAGCCGCCCCAGCCATGAGTGATCTCGACATCCCGGAGGTCCGGATAAAGCTCCGCGATCTGCCGGCGGATATGGATGTGGATATCCTTCGGATCGTTGACGCCATAGACCTCGCGCCCGCCGAACAGCAGCCTTCCATCCCTGGATTTGCGGAAATAGCGCACGACGAAACGGGAATCGTCGACCGCCTCGCCGCCCGGCAGCACTTTCGAGTCCGCTCCGAGCGGCACGGTGGCACCAATGAACGACCCGATCGGCATGATGTGCGCGGCACTCACCGGCTCGAGCGTGCCGCCATAGGCGTTGACGCCGATCAGGCATTTCTGCGCGGTGATGGTGCCTCTTGGCGTCGTGACCCTGACCTTGCCGCCGCTGGACGTGATGCCGGTCGACGGCGTCTGCTCGAACAGGTGGGCTCCGGCAGCAGTCGCCACCTTTGCCGTGCCGATCACCAGTTTCATCGGGTGGATGTGCCCTGTGCCGGTGTCGCGGGTGCCGCCGAAGTAGCGTGCGGAGCCCAGTCGTTCGGCCGTTTCCCTTGCATCCATGAAGGCGATGTGCGGATAGTTGAAGCGGCCCGCCATAATCTCGGCATGCGCCTTGTAGTCGTCGACATAGCGCTGCTTATGCGCCACCGACAACTGACCGGGCATATAGTCGATGTCGATCTGGTTGACGGCGGCGAATTCGAGCAGGTGCGCCTTGGCTTCCTCTGCAAGATCGAACAGCGCCTTGGCGCGGGAGAAGCCGTATTCGGCCTCCATTTCCTCGGCCCAGGCGCGCTGGCCGGTGCCGAGCTGGCCGCCATTGCGTCCGGAGGCGCCATCGCCGAAGCGATACGCCTCGATCAGCACGACGTCCGCGCCGGCTTTGGCCAGATGCGCCGCCGCCGACAGCCCGGTGAAACCGCCGCCGACGATGACGACGTCGCAGCTACGGTCGCAGTCTAGGGCGGGGTACTCAGGGCGTGGCCCGGCTGTGTCTTCGTACCAGGAGCGGCCGGGGGAGATTGGGGATTGGTAAAGCATGGGGGATGCCAGTGAATGGTGAATAGTGAATGGTGAATGGCCGTGCGAACACGCACGATCCCGATCGTTATCCATCCAGTATGAAACTATTCACCATTCACTATTGACCATTCACGCGACGAAGCCGCCGCTCACACATTCAGCAGCAGATACTCCCGCTCCCACGGGCTGATCACTTCCATGAAGGTCTCGAACTCCGCCCGCTTGATCGCCGCGTAGGTGGCGGCGAAGGATTTGCCCAAAAGGGCGCAGAGTTCCTCGTCGCCTTCGAACAGGTCGACGGCCTCGAGCAGGCCGCGTGGCAGGTCGATTTCGTCGGCGTTGGCGGTGGTCAGCACCGGTGGCTCGGCCTTGACCTTGTTGGTCATGCCGATCAGCCCGCAGGCAAGCGACGCCGCCAGCGCCAGATAGGGATTGGCGTCGGAAGACGGGATGCGGTTTTCGACACGCCGCGCCGCCGGGTCCGAGCGCGGCACGCGGAACGCCGTGGTGCGGTTGTCATATCCCCATTTGTTGTTGACCGGCGCCGAGGCCGACTGTGTCAGCCGGCGGTAGGAATTGACGTAGGGCGCGAACATCACCAGCGCGTTCGGCACATGCTTCTGCATACCGCCGATGAAATGGAAGAAGTCGTCGGTTTCCGAGCCATCTTCGGCCGAAAAGATGTTCTTTCCGGTCTTCTTGTCGATGATCGACTGGTGGATGTGCATGGCAGAACCAGGCTGGCCCTGGATCGGCTTGGCCATGAAGGTGGCGTAGATCTCGTGCTTGAGCGCTGCCTCACGGATGGTGCGCTTGAACATGAACACCTGGTCGGCAAGCTCGATCGGATCGCCGTGGCGCAGATTGATCTCGAGTTGGCCGGCGCCCTCCTCGTGGATCAGCGTGTCGATCTCCAGGCCCTGGCTTTCGGAGAAATGGTAGATGTCGTCGATCAGTTCGTCGAACTCGTTGACGCCGGCGATCGAATAGCCGGCGCCGGCCCCCCCCGCCCCCGCCCCCCCCCCCCCCGGC
>NZ_VFTC01000035.1 GCF_007003975.1 Mesorhizobium sp. WSM4306 | reverse complement strand
CGCTGTTCAAATGGCCGCTCTACCAGGCCGCCACCGTTCTCGAGCAACGCCAGCGCCAGCGCGGCCGCAAGATCTACAGCCTGCACGCACACGAGGTGGAATGCATCGGCAAGGGCAAGGCGCATGCGCCCTACGAGTTCGGGGTGAAGGTGTCGGTGGCCACCACGCTGAAGCGCTCCAGGGGCGGCCAGTTCGCCCTGCATGCAAAAGCACTGCCCGGCAATCCCTATGACGGCCACACGCTGGCAAGCGTCATCCCCGACATGGAAAAGACCATCGGCAACGAGATCGGCCGCATCCTCGCCGACGCCGGCTATCGCGGCCACAACGCACCGCAGAGCCACAAGCTCAGGGTCTTCACCGCGGGCCAGAAACGCCGCGTCACCCCAGCCATCAAGCGCCAGATGCGACGGCGGTCGGCGGTCGAGCCCGTCATCGGCCACATCAAGAGCGAACACAGAATGGGCCGCAACTACCTCGCCGGCCAGCAGGGCGACACCCTCAACGCCATCCTGGCCGCCGCCGGCTACAACTTCTCCCTCCTGCTCAGGTGGCTGAAGGGGTTTTTGTCGCTCTTGATTGCCCTGCTTCAAATCCGGCCGAAGCCGGTCGCCGCTTAGGGCTCGGATTGTTCACGGTCGACTAGTGAGCACTCTCCAATATGTTAGGCTCTGTCGCAGTAGCGCAACAAGCTCAGTCTTTGGATGGGTGGTATGAGGATGAGACGACTGAATGTGTACAGGCTCAGTCTTTTTATCGAGGCTCTCGTTTTTGTCGTAAGCGCGTTCGGTGCGACGTGGCTTACCAGCTTTGTGAACGCGCCATGGTGGACATATGTGATTATAGCGGCCATCGCTATGGGCATGTTCGTCGCCGTGCGTGGGGTCCTTTCTGAGCCGCAACGTATGGGACTCTTGGCACACAACTCGGCAGCGACCTCTGCGTGAACCCAGACGCCTTGAAAATGTGCCCGATGCGTCCGGATTTTTGGCGGTGATCTTCATCAAATGCGATGAGCTGCAATTTCTGGCGACGGCCACGCTAAGGGCGGGCCTCCAGCACCATGTTGAACGGTGTCTCCGCGGCGCGACGCAATCGCTTGAAGCCGCCGCCGGTCACAACCTTGCGCAGCCTCGCCTCACCGGCCTGGGCTCCAAGCGCGAGCCCGACTTCCTGCGACACGGATGCGGGCGTGCACACGAAAGTGGAAGCGGCATAGTAAACGCGGCCGACGGGATTGAGGTTCGCCGCCAGATGATCATGCGCGAACGGCTCGACGATCATCCACGTGCCGTCCGGCTTGAGCGATCCGTGGACATGGGTGGCGGCGCCCGTCGGGTCGCCCATGTCGTGAAGGCAATCGAAGAATGTGACGAGGTCATAGGTTCCGGGATAGCTCTTGGCGGCCGCCACGTCGAACCGCGTGTTAACGCCGACGCCGGCTACCTCGGCCGCCTTGCGGGCGCGCTCAATCGAAGGGGCATGATAGTCGAAGCCGACGAAGCGCGAATTGGGGAAGGCCTGTGCCATGAGCACGGTCGATGCACCATGACCGCATCCAACATCCGCGACGTCCACGCCGCGTTCGAGCTTCTCGACGACGCCCTCCAAGGCCGGCAGCCAGGAGTCGATCAGATTGGCATTGTAGCCTGGACGGAAGAACCGTTCCGTACCGCGAAACAGACACGCGCTATGATCGTGCCACCCGACGCCCTTGCCGGACTGGAATGCCTGCCTCACCTTTTCTTCATCGAGCCACAGCGCGGACAGGAACTCGAATGCGCCTGCCATGAAGGCCGGGCTGTCTTCATCAGCGAACACCAGCTCTTGCTCGGCGTTGAGATAGAATTTGTCGCTCGCTTCATCGTAGTCGACGTAACCCGCCGCCGCCTGCCCGGAAAGCCATTCCCTTACGAGGCGTTCCTGGGTGCCGGTGCGTGTCGAAAGTTCGGCGGCCGTCATCTTGCCGCCTTCGCGCAATGCCTTGAACAGGCCGAGTCTGTCCCCCAGCAGGACTCCCGCGCCCGTTGCGATCGCACCGAGATCGCCGACCATTTTCCCCAAGAATGCGTCCAACTTTTCCTGATTCGCTTCAGACATCTGAATCTCCCTTTGGGTTCAATCTCTCCAGGCGACGGAGCCGTGCTCGTCATGAGGCGCCTTGAGCATCAGATGCTCGAAGACATGCAGATATCCCCGGCGGCTCATTCCGCGCTGCCGATCCTGCACCAGACCATATGGGTGACGACCGGCGCGGTGGTCGGGAATGACAGCCACCTCCATGCCGTTGAAAAGCAGGAAATCCGTCACTTTGCCCTCGTCGGTAACCGGCGGAGCCGGAGTGGTCGTCACCAGGGCAAGCCCTGTTGCAGCAGGTATCCTTGGGCAGCCTGTCAGAACATCGATGACTCCGGTTGTGGTGCCGGGGTGGGCGATCAGGGGCCAAGTGATTGTTCCGCGGCGGCTGTATGTTGTGGTAAGGTGATCATGCGAACTCTTGTTGGTCGGTCACGTGTTTTGCGGATGACCCGCATGTACTGTGCCAAATGAGAAAACCATTCAAACGCAATCCAGTAGATCTGACTGTATCCGACATTGTCGGAATTTGGACATCGCCGAACGCGAAGCGCTCGGGGCTTGTGACGATACTTGAGCGTGCTGCTTCGGAGGAGGGATGAGCCTCGAACCGGCCGCGAGGCCTTTTTCTGGCAACGGATATTCCGGCCGGGTTAGGCCGCGAGGAAAGCGACGGTGAATAAGAGGTAGAGGACCAACCGTTTTGAGCGGGTAGTTGCCGTGTTGCGCCCCCAGGCAAAGGCCAGCACCACGGAGCAGTATTTCTGGTGGCGATACTACAACGCCTTTTAGTGCCGGTTACCCGTTTTTACCCAGTTGGCCTGGTGCATTCAGAGCGAGCTCGTTGGAAACCGCTTATTGTGGCTATGAGCGAACTCGGGATGGAGGAGTGGACCCAAAAATTGGCAAAATGCCCCAGGGAGGATTACATGGGTCGCTCATTCCCCGTACTCGTTACAGGTGCGCGTCGCTTCGCAAACAGCTTGCTTTTGACTTGGCGTTTTTTGCCGTCTCGGCATCGCTCACTAATTCGGCCGCTGCCGACACCGTGAACTGGCGTCAATTCGAAGGGACCAGCATAACTTGGGCCTACGACATCCACCCCTATGCGGATGCTCTCGCTGCGCAATTTCCGGAGTTCGAGAAGCTGACCCGGCATCAAGGTCACGCCGGAACTCTACCCAGACGATTCTTACTGGAACAAGATGACGATCCAACTGACGACGAAGTCGCCAGCATGGGATGTGTTCGGCACTGGCATTCAGCCCGCGTAGGACCTCGCTCCGAGTGGCGCCCTGGAGCCGCTGGACAAATACCTGAGCGATTGGAAGCTTACCGATGCTGGATACGACTACATTACGTGGACATGATCAAGAAGTGCGCGGCTCCTTCCTTCGCGTCCGGCCGCAGCGCGATGACGATCGACTCAAATATGTTCGGCTTCTGGAACGATGTTGCGGGGAAGCCGGCATCCGGCAAGATCGCCTTCGCTCCGCCGCTGCACGCACCGAGCGCCACGAGCTTGGAGTCTGACATCTGGATCTGGGCTCTCGCCATGAACGCGGCTTCCGAAAAGAAGGGCACGGCCTGGCTGTTCATCCCGTGGGCCACCTCCAAGCAGGTGGCGCTCAAGGGTGCCCTTGCTGGCCAGCTCGTCAATCCGCCGCGCACGTCGACCTGGCAGACGACACCTGGACTAAGTACGCTTCGCAGCCCGAGTTCAACAACTTCGTTGACAGCTTCAAAAAGATACAGGACCAAGCCGCGCTGGCTTTCACACCGCGTGTCGGCTTCGGCGAAGCCATGAACGCATGGGCCGTGGCGATGCAGAAGATGGTAAACGGCGATGACGTCGAGACGACGTTGAGGGCGCTTGCCGAAGAAATCCGCACTGGCCTCTGATCAAAAGGAACAGGGCAGTACTATTGCACTGCCCTGTTCCCGCCAACGGCGGAGATCACGCCGTGTCACCCCAAGCACTTAAACCCAGCGTGCCGATGGCAGCCGAAGGACCTGGCGCGCGCGCCTCGTCCGGTTCGGCTTCGCTGGAGGGGCGTTCCATCGACTGTTTCAGCCTTGCAATCATCCAGGCGCTGGCCAAAAGCCAGATGGAGCGCCGGCTCAGGAACCGGCGCAAAAACTCGAGCCTGCCGGCGCTGATCGAGCTGGTGCTGGCGCGGCCGCTGGTGTCGGCAGGTCTGGTCGCGGCCGAGCTGAAAATTAGCCAGCGCGCTGCGCTCGGGCTGGTGCCGAACTCGGCATCCGTGAGGTGACCGGCAGGGGGCGCTACCGGGCGTGGGACCCCGTTTAGCTGCGGCGGGCTTTGGCGAAAGCGACAGCACTGATGATTTTTGCTGTACGCTCATTCTCCCTCATCTGCGCGTTGACAGAAAACCAGCAGGCGAGGGTCACAGCACGCTGTGCTCCCCGCGATTTCCGGAAAACCAATGAAAAACGACTTTGATCGATCGCGCGGGACGTATCATTCAACCATGTCGAGAACGGGCGTGACGGCACGTACACTATGGACCGAGAGAACTTTGTCTGGCGACTTTGCGCACGCTTGCAAAACTCTTCGGAAAACTTCCTTCTGTTGATCCAATGATCGTAATGAGCTGGAGTGGCATCGCCGCTCTCCTCGGTTCTTGCTCTCTCAGTTGAACTTGATGCTAGCCTGCACGAAAACGCCGTAGCGCTTTGCCTTCCAATCGTCGGCCTGCGGGGAACCACGACCGCCCATTGCCTCTTCGAAATGAGCGGTGCCGTTATTCGCCACGGCCGCAACACCGCCTCGAGCTGGACGCCATGCCCATCGCCGTCTTCGGGAATTAGCTTGATCTTGGGCGCATGTGGTGCTGCTCTTTGCCGTCGAGCCGCGTGAAGAGGAACGCCACGTCACCAGAAAGGCTGAGTCGCTCGGTGAGTTGCGTCTGCCCGGCCAAGCCGAGTCGCAGCGAATGCCAATCGTTGTCCTGGCTGAGAGGTTGACGTAGGTGGGACGGTTGGCACACAGGTTCCCCAGTTGGTCGCCTGCTGCGTGCAACCGAAAGCATCGTAGCTCTCGTGCCAGAAATTGTTGCCAACAAAAGCACCGATGCGGTAGCGCGGTGAGTTCAAGAAATTATATCCAAGATCGGCGGTGAAATAGCTGACGCCGCCCCCGCGCTGATCACTGAATGTGTTTGAGTAGCCCCCCATTTCCGTAAGAAGTCCTCGTCATGAGAAAATCCTCCCTGATGCCGCCCGCACCGAGGAGGCCTTTACGAAAATGCCAGTCGGATTGTGGACTCGAATGCGCGTCTAGATCGTCATAGGTGAGCCGCGAGACCAGTGACGTACCTTTATGATTGTAAAGTTCCTTCGATGCGTTGCCGGTACTGGCCAGTAACGTAGTCCACCCTCGAAGGAAAAGACTGAGGCCGCCGACCCGGCTACCGACGCCGACTCGCAATCACCGGCACTCGACGGCGGTTCGGAACTTCTCGGTGCCGCAGCGCCGGCCAAGCCGGACGGGCCCGGTGAAAAATTCGTCGTCGAGGGCAAGGCGCCCGCTGCTGCGCCCGGCCGCGCCGACGATTTTTCTTGGCCGCCAAGGCGGCAGCCTGCGGCCGGGGCCACAACCGAAACGACCACGGCGATCAGTCCGTAAGCTGCCCGGGGCAGCGGAAGGGCGGAAAGCGCCTTCAGGTGGCCGCACAAGTAGGGTCTCGAGACGGACTCAGCGCGGCAGCACGCTCGATCCCATCAGCGCCTCATCGATGGCGCGCGCCGCCTGGCGGCCCTCGCGGATCGCCCAGACGACCAGCGACTGGCCGCGCCGCACGTCGCCCGCCGCATAGAGCTTTTCGACGCTGGTCCTGTAGTCCCGGTCATTGGCCTCGACATTCTTCGAGCGGCGGCTGTCAATGGCGATCTTCATCTGGCCGGCCAGTTCCGACACCGGCCCGCGAGCGGCTGGCCCGGCAAAGCCGATGGCGATGAACGCGAGATCGGCGCGGATGACGAATTCGGTGCCGGCGATCGGCTTGCGCTTTTCGTCGACTTCGCAGCATTTGACCCCGGTCAGCTGGCCGTTTTCGCCGATGAATTCAAGCGTCGCCACCTGGAATTCGCGCTCGGCGCCTTCGGCCTGCGAGGATGACGTGCGCATCTTGGTCGCCCAGTATGGCCAGACCGACAGCTTGTCTTCCTTTTCCGGCGGCTGCGGCCGGATGTCGAGCTGGGTGACGCGCACCGCGCCCTGGCGGAAGGCGGTGCCGACGCAGTCGGAGGCAGTGTCGCCGCCGCCGACGACGACGACATGCTGGCCGCCGGCGAGGATCGGATGCGACGGCCACGCCACCGACTGGATCGGTTCGCCGCCGACACGCCTGTTCTGCTGCACCAGATAGGGCATCGCGTCATGCACGCCGCCGAGATCGTCGCCGGGAATGCCGGCCGCGCGCGGCGTTTCGGAACCGCCGCAATAAAGCACGGCGTCATGTTCGGCGAGCAGCTCGGCAACCGGCTTGTCGACGCCGACATTGACGCCGCAATGGAAGGTGACGCCCTCGCCCTGCATCTGCTCGATGCGCCGGTCGATATAGTGCTTCTCGATCTTGAAGTCGGGAATGCCGTAACGCATCAACCCGCCGGGCCGGCTCTCGCGCTCATAGACATGGACGTCGTGGCCGGCGCGGCCGAGCTGCTGGGCAGCCGACATGCCGGCCGGGCCGGAGCCGATGACGGCGACGCGCTTGCCGGTCTTCTTCTCCGGCGGATAGGGCCTGATATGGCCGGTCTCGTAAGCCTTGTCGGCGATCGCCTGCTCGACCGTCTTGATGGCGACGGGGATGTCCTCGAGGTTCAGCGTGCAGGCTTCCTCGCAAGGTGCGGGGCAGATGCGGCCGGTGAACTCCGGGAAATTGTTGGTCGAATGCAGGTTGCGGATCGCATTGTCCCAGTCGCCATTGTAGACGAGGTCGTTCCAGTCCGGGATCTGGTTGTGGATCGGGCAGCCCGTCGGCCCATGGCAGAACGGAATGCCGCAATCCATGCAGCGCGCGGCCTGTTTCTCGACCTCTTTGTCGGACATCGGCAGCGTGAATTCGCGGAAATGCCGGATGCGGTCGGAGGCCGGCTGGTACTTGTGCACCTGCCGGTCGATTTCGAGAAAGCCTGTTACCTTGCCCATAGTCCAGTTCCTGCTGTCCAGATGGTGCGCCTGGCGACGCCCTGCAGCTGGATCAGATGGGGCATCCCGTCCACACATGGGCCGCACCAAGTTGCCCAAAATTCGACTATGTACACTTGCCGGGCTCAAAGCTCGTGAGGGGCTCGCCATGCAGCCAGTTCTCGACTCTAATCGAAGGAGCCGGGGACTCCATCTGCAATACCACGTTGCGGTCCAAAGCTATTTCCAAAGGTTTCTGCACGAGCTGGTTTCCTCTCAGAGACGGCACACGGGTTCAGGGAGGAGCGCATCGCTCGTCTTGCCCCATTGAGTGCAGTCACAGTCACTCAGTCTCAAAAGCCATGCCAACGCGCTCAGCGCGCAGTTAGCGCCCATTGCTTCGAAAAACCTCGTCAGTGCCCAGATGTTGGTTGTAATGAACCTGACATTTGTCTGACGCTGTCAGCTTTTGGACACGCGATCACGCGCTTCGTGCCGCCAGATGGCCAGGCCGAGCCCTGTGTTGCCAGCGGTCGCTTCGATGATTGTACCGCCCCGCGCGTGCCACGCTGTTCGGCATTAACGATCATCGACAACGCAATGCGATCCTTGATCGATCCGCCGGGATTCTGGCTTTCGATCTTGACGAAGCGACGACACCTGCCGGTATCGAATCTCTTCAGTTCGACGACCGGCGTCTCCCCAATCAGATCGAGCACTGACAAATGGCGGACGCAGGCGAGAGGACGCCTTTGTCGACGGTCGGCGGAACATCTCGAGGCTCATGCGGCTGCGGTCTCCAGAATGTCGGCATAGTGCCGTTGCGCAATATCGGGATGCGAGCGCAGTCGGCTCTTCAGCAGTTGCGGAACAGGGGATTGTCGGGGTCGCTGGCGGGGCACCCGCTTCGGCAGCCAGTTCAGGCGGCAGGTCAAGAAACCGTATGTCGGCATCAAGCCGCGCGCCGAAGAAGAAGGGAATAGAAACAGTGCCCTTCGAAAGACCCAGGGCGACGGAAATCATTGCATCGGGCGAGTTCATGCGCCTGAAGCAGCGCTGGCTGCAACTGCTTCATAGCGACAGGCGGGCGGAGACTCTAGCGGGGCTTTCGCCGCTTGGTTGATTGAGGCTCTCGACGAAGCCACTAAGATTCGGCGGCCGATAATAGCTTGCTGCTCATTGGGACGCCGACCAACGCCGGGATTGAGAAAGGCAACCCTGCCCCACAAGGCGGGTGTCACACGTGCGGTGCGTCCGCTCGTCGCGCCGGATGGTCTTTGAGACCTGGGTTCACGGCTATTCAGATGCACCCCTGTCGGCTTTTCGGTGCAGGCCGCCAGGCGGCGTGTTGCAGCAGCGGTAATTAGTTTGAGAGCGTGCGAGCACGGGCTGCATAGTGAGATCATTTGCCGGCGTGGGGACCAAGGTGTGGCGCAGCCTTAGAGAACTCAACACCGAGACCGGAGCAACGGAGACGGCTCTTTCGTCGAGACAGTTTAATTGGAAGGCCGAGAAGCACCGGCTGGGTAGCGTCACGCCGCATCATTCTTTGCGGAGCTGGAGCGCGCGGGATCGCTGGAGCGGCTGGTGAAAGCGGTTGCCGGGGCGCACGCCAACAACAACACGTGAGCTGGCGCCTCGTGTGGCAAAAGGAGGGGGCGAGAGCCCATGGCCTGCAATGAAGCGATCAAGCATTGCGATCGTGGAACCAAGCTGCCTAGTCGACCATCCGGACCGCGGCCTTCAAGCCAGCTCGCCTTGGAATCGGCCTTCCAGGAATCACCGTCAAGGCCGACTCACGACCTTTTCGCCATGAGCCGCGAAGAGGGCATTCCGCCGGAAGCCGATGGCTGCCTTCTCTCGTTCATCGACGGCTATGTGGTGAGCGGCCATGTGCCGGTCGGCACGGTCAACAAGCTCTTGACCGAGCGGCCCGACATCAAAGGGCATGACGCTGCCCGGCATGCCGATGGGCTCCCCCGGCATGAGTGGCACGAAGGAAGCGCCCTTCGAGATTCTCGAAATCCGAAAGTCTGACGCGACCGGCGGCATCTACGCCACGGAATAGGAGGCTTCGATGATGGAATGCATGAGCGGCATGATGATGTTCGGCACGGGCCTGGTGTGGCTGCTTGTCGTCGTCGTGCTCGTCCTCGGGACGGCCGCGCTGATCAAATACCTGTTCTCCAGCGGCGGCAAAGGAGAAGGGCGTCGGTCCTCTTATCGATGCGTGGCCGCGGCAGGCCTCGGATTGGTCTGGACATTGCCTTGGCTCGCCAACCGGATGGCCGCGCCCCGGCCGCGGCGATAGCGCTAGGCAAGACGGTTTTAGCCAGGCGAAGGTCAGCGCGATTGGAAAGCCCGCTGCCTTCGGGACGCATGCCGGCGCCGGGACCGGCCGCGGTCGTCGGCGGCGGCTACCAGAGCGACATGCCGGGCTTCGGGAATGTCCTCACCGACGAGGAGATCCGGGCCGTTCTGGCCTTCATCAAAAGCACATGGCCCGAGCGGGAACGCGCCTATCAGGCAGATGAGCCGCCGGGAGCGGGAGCAGACACAGTGAGACCAATCCTAGCCGCGGAGCCCTCGAACGCCCCCAACCGGAATGCATTGTCCATGAAAGCGAAACCGTCGCTTGCGATTCAATTTCTGGCGCTGATCCTCGGGACCTCCGCGCTGGCCCACCATCCGGGCGCCGATCTCGACAAGATGAGGGACAGCGCGGAGAGGTTCTTCCAGGCGATCGACGAGCAGGCCGCGCCGCCTTTCGAACTGGCCGACGCGGACGGAAGGGCCGTCCGCCTTCCGATCTCTCCGACAAGATCGTGGTGCTCTACTTCATGACGAGGTAACCTTGGAAGAAGAAGGCGACGGCCACTGGCGGCAGGATGGCAAGCACGCTGGCCGCAAAAAGCGGCCCATACTCATAGAAGCGGGCCGGTTCTGTCGCAAATCGTGCTTTTGGCCACAACTGGACGCTTTCGCGCGCTTATGGACCAGCTCACATGACAGGGCTCGACGTGCCCCGGGGTGGCGCCCTACTTCCACGCTCGCACTGTCACACTCCCGCCGAAAGGCGGGTTTAGTGAGTTATGGCAGTGACTGTGCCACCAGTCCAAACGTCGAGTTTCGCGGCAACTTCGACGCTTTCCTTAGCTGACTTGCCCAAAACCAGCGCGGCCAAAGCATACTGCTTGCCGCTCCCGATGGCATAATATTCACCTTTCACGGGATCACTTGGCAGCCAATTGCCGTCCAACAATACGGCTTCCCCATTTTTGCGCACTATCAGCGCCTCAAATTCAAAATTGTCGTCGTTGCGCGGCACAGGAATATCAGAAACATCCATGCCCTTCTCAACCCAGTCTCGAACGGCCTTTGGAATACCCAAGGACGAAGAGGAAACGCCGATGAGTGTGCCGTCGCATAAGCGAAACACCTTCGTTTTCTCACCGACGGATACTGAGTCAAAACCCAAGGCTCGGCCGTCGCCAGCCATGGTTCCGTTCCTGTAAGCTATTGTTGTCATTGGCACCCTTCTATCGCTGCATCAAACTTCAGGACCTTGCGCATGTCCCCTGTGTCAAGGTCACTGACCGACGGCCTATTTGCCTGATACACGATACAGGCTGCGCTCCTTGAGTTCGCGCACGGGTGGCCGTCATCTTGCCGCCTTCGCGCAATGCCTTGAACAGGCCGAGTCTGTCCCCCAGCGGGAATGACAACCACCTCCATGTCGTTGAAACGCAGGAAATCCGTCACTTTGCCTCGTCGGTAACGGGCGGAGCCGGAGCGGTCGTCACCGGGCAAGCGCGGTCGCAGTAGGTATCCTGGGCAGCCCGTCAGACATGGATGGCTTCGGTTGTGTCATGCGACTTCTTGTTGGTCGGTCACGTGTTTCCGGATAACCAGCATGCGCTGTGCCAAATGAGAAAACCATTTAAAGTCAATCCAGCAGATCTGACTGTATTCCGACATTGTCGGAAATTGGACATCGCCGAACGCGGGCGCTCGGGGCTTGTGATGATACTTGGGCGTGCTGCTTCGGAGGAGGGATGCGCCTCGTACCGGCCGCGAAGCCTTCCTGCATTTAAGGCGCCAGATCAATTGAACGCGATGCCGGGCAGCGTCGCAGCGGCTAAGCCAGCCACTCGCATTGCTCCCTGACAGGATGGTGCCGATCCTGCTGAGATCGCATGCTGGCGCGACGTTGCTTTGCGGCCACCGTCGCGCCTGCCCGTGAACTGTTCGCGCCTGTGCTCATGCTCGCCTTGACACCCTCGATGGGTCCATCCGGGATGGTCAACCATCCGGAACATAGCGGGCAGGCGGGCATCTTCACCAGCAGTCTCTGTGTCGCTCTCGTGGCGGCAAACAAGATCGAGGCTGGCGGGGTGATGATCAACGGTCCTCGAACCATCGATTTTGATCGCGGTGGCCGTTCAGTGCGTTCAAGCACGAGGCGCCGTTAGACGGCACCGCAGCATCATAGCGAAGTGCCATGCAGGACGACTCCCTGCAGCATCGTCTCGCGCAGCCAAACACTTGCCGGATCACTGTTGTGAACGGCCGGGCGTTTGACGGCCTGTGACGCGAAAAGGCAACGGAAGATCTAGCATTTATGGGGGAAATGTTTTTTCGGAGTGCTTGACCCGCAGGAAGGGCAGGGCATGACTGCCTATCGCCCGACCCGGCAAGGCCGCACTCATGACCGGCTGGGCTCGGTTAATCCTGCATGCCGCGCCCATGAGGTTACTTGTCCGGAGTGCGTCGAGCACAACGAGGAGATGTAGTTCACGATCTTTGAAAAGCGTGGTCAACCATCCAAAGTGTGGATGCCTTTCATCGAAACAAACGATTTCATCAATGTTCTGGAATCCTGCATGGGCAGAAGCACCTGATGGACACCGATGCCCCCACTGCCTCATGGCGTGGCGAGCGTCTTAAGAAACCGCCCGAAAGGAGATTTTTCATGCGCTCTACCGGGCAGTGGAGTGCTGGGAAAGGGAGTTGCAACTGACCGGCCATGTCAAACTGTCCGACTTCTTCCGAGCCTATGGACAGACCGGGAGACGCGCACGTGTAGCGGCTCACATCGTCATACTGCACCTACGCCACACACCGGCCGGACCTGATCCGGCTTTATGAGCATTGGGTTTTGTCAGTTGCCCAAGCGTGATGGCTTTCGCGACGCGGCGCGCCTCAGGAACTGAGCCGCGTCCAGGTCGAAACGCGGGAAAGAAAGACAGGAAACAGAATGGCCGATCAATTCGCAACGGACGTCATTGCCCTGATCAAGAAACGCGCCGAGTCGGAGAGCGGTGAGGGAATGCCTGCGTCATTCGTCGGCGAGATAACAATCGCCACGGAACTGGACGCGCTCGGGTTCGATTCGCTGGGTTTGGCGGACGTCCTCTGGGATGTGGAGCAGGCCTACGGCATCAAGATCGACATGAACACGGCCGATGCCTGGTCCAATCTCAAGAATGTCGGCGACGTCGTGGAAGCCGTCCGCGGCTTGCTTGCGAAGGAGGCTTGAATGGACAGGCGCGTCGTTATCACCGGAGTGGGCGGCCTGTGCGGACTGGGCACCGAGGCCGCCTCTATGTGGAAAGAGATGCGCGAAGGCCGCTCCGCCATCGGCCCGATCGCCAATTCCGAGCTTCATGACCTGGAGGGCATGACCGGCGCTGAGATCAAGGCGCTGCCCCAGCACGACATCAACCGGGGGCATCTCATCTCCATGGACCGCTTCAGCTTGCTCGCCGTGCTTGCAGCGCGCGAAGCCATGCGGCAGGCCGGACTTTCCTGCGACGAGGGGAATGCCCATCGCTTCGGCGCGACAGTGGGCGTCGGATTTACCGGTTCGTACGCAACAGAACAAACTTACCGCTCACTGCTTTTGGGTAGCGCAATCCGTGCTGAACTCTTCACTGGAGTAAAGGTGATGCCCAGCGCCGCTTCCGTCCATCTTAGCTTGAGCCTCGGCTTGCGCGGGCCGGTCTTCGGGGTGACCTCCGCATGTGCCTCGGCCAACCATGCGATCGCCTCGGCGGTGGACCAGATCAAGCTGGGCCGGGCCGACGTAATGGTTTCCGGGGGCAGCGACGCACCCTTCGCATGGGGCGTGCTGAAAGCATGGGAAGCAATGCGCGTGCTTTCACCCGATACCTGCCGGCCCTTCTCCGCCGATAGGAAGGGCCTGGTGCTGGGCGAGGGTGCGGGCATGGCCGTGCTGGAAAGCTACGAGCATGCCACGAGGCGTGGTGCCACAATTCTTGCCGAGATCGCCGGCGTCGGCCTTTCCGCCGATGCCTTCCACATTGCCGCGCCATCTGTCGAGGGGCCAGCGTCGGCGATGCGCGCCTGCCTTGCCGATGCCGGGCTGAATGCCGAGGACGTCGACTACCTCAACGCGCACGGCACCGGTACCAAGAGCAATGATCAGACTGAAACGGCGGCGATCAAGCGTGTGTTTGGAAACCACGCTTATTCGATGTCCATCTCTTCCACCAAGTCCACGCACGCGCATTGCCTCGGCGCAGCGAGCGCGCTTGAAATGATCGCCTGCGTGATGGCAATCCAAGAGGACGTCGTGCCGCCGACCGCCAACTATCGCGAGCCAGATCCCGCTTGCGACCTCGACATCACACCCAATGTGCCGCGGGAGCGCAAGGTGCGCGTCGCCATGAGCAACGCCTTCGCCATGGGCGGTACGAACGCAGTTCTGGCATTCAGGCAGGTGTAGAAGCCATGCAAGACGCCTCATTTGAGGTCACCTGTCGTATCTAGCTGCTTGCCGGACCACTATGTAAAGCGAGCGCTATTGGCTGCCTCTGCGATGCGGGAATTGGCAGCGGACGTCTCTCGATCAAACAGGCATCTTGCTTGTAGAATTCTTTTAATCGTGAAGCGGCGCGAGTGCGCTATCCGTTGAGGTGAGCAAGGCCGGCGCCCTGGGTGAGCGCTGGTGTCGGGTGGTGGAAAGTACAGGGGGAGCTGTGTGGCCCCTCTTTCTCGGCCTCGACGATGTGCGAAGGAGCCTGCGCGGCGAACGGGCCAACGCCCCAGGCTCAGAACCTGGGCGAACCTAACTCCCGCCAAAGGACAGCCCAGAGCTGGATACACGAAAGAGATACTGAACCCGCGAATCAGATTCTGATCAATCGTCGTGTCTGAGCTCCACTCGGCTCTTACGGAGATAATCGCGCGGCCCGGCAACGGCCGCGCGTGCCGCGGGCGTGAGCTTTGCGCTTCGTCAGAAGTGCCTCGAGCGTGACGACGATAATTGACCAGCCATATGGAACGCATTCGCCCAGTTATCCAAAGCGTGGATACCTTTCATCTAAACAAAGGATTTTACCGTTTTTGCTGCAGGTCCCATAGAAGCGCTTCAAGTTGGAAAGATAGGTAGTTCCGATGGTTGCGTTGGATCTGAGGAGCATCATCTGGTGTGCGGGGCGTACAAAGTCAGTCGCATCTGCATTGCGGCTTGGTCTTTCGGCGGTCCCCACAAGTTACGCCCCGTTGGCGCGACGCCAATTATTTAATCAATGCTTGGACATTTATCTCAACCAGACAGCTACAAGGTGAGGTCTTCCATGCGTCCGAATGTCGAGTGGAAGTTGTGCTGGGAAAATGAGCTGCAACTGGCCGACCATGTCGAACTCTCCGACTTTTTTCGAAAGACCTATGGACGGACTGGCGCCTTCAACGCGGAGCCATTCGAAGGCGGCCGCAGTTGGGCCGGCGCGAGGCCGGAATTCCGCGCAATCGGCTACGACGCGCATGGGGTAGCGGCTCACATCGGCATGCTGCGGCGCTTCATCAAAGTTGGCGAGGTCGACTTGATCGTCGCTGAATTGGGCCTGTACGCGGTTCGTCCGGATCTTGAAGGGCTCGGAATCGGTTTTTCGATGCGCGTGGCGTACCCAGTGCTCCATCAGTTGGGTGTTCCATTCGCTTTCGGCACGGTTCGGCACGCGCTGCGAAACCATGTCGAAAGATTCTGCAGAGCCGGCCTCGCGAACATTGTGTCGGGCGTTCGCGTACGGTCGACCCGTCCAGATGTGCATCCCGACCTGCCGCCCACGCGCCTGGAAGACGTACTCGTGTTGGTTTCGCCGATCGGACGCTCGATGGACGAGTGGCCGTCTGGTACCCTGATCGACCGGAACGGTCCGGAACTATGAAGCCTCTGGACTACATATGCGAAGGGCAGAGTGACAATGCCGATCGCATTGCAGAGCGCAGCGTCTATCTGACGTTTGACGACGGTCCCAATTCATTTTTCACACCGCAGATACTCAATGTGCTGGCGCAACATCAGGTGCCGGCGACCTTCTTCGTTGTTGGGGCCTACGCGGCCGACGAGCCGGAACTCGTTCGCCGAATTATTACAGACGGCCACGGTATAGCCAACCACACGATGACTCATCCGGACCTAGCTAAATGCGGGTCCGTCGAAGTCGACTGCCAGATAGTTGAGGCAAACAGAGTCATAGGGATGGCTTGCCCGCAGGCCATGGTTCGGTACTTTCGTGCACCCTATGGCATCTGGACCGAAGAAGTAATCGCTGCATTAGCGGGTGAGGCATTGGCGCCCGTCCATTGGTCCATTGATCCACGCGACTGGTCTCGCCCCGGCGTTGACGCCATCGTCGACAGAGTGCTCGCCGATATCCGGCCGGGCGCAATCGTGCTGTTGCACGACGGGTGCGCTCCCGACGAATTGCAACCAGGCAATCAAGCCAGTCTGCGCGACCAGACGGTGACAGCGTTGTCACGCCTAATTCCAGAATTGCACGGCCGCGGATTTGTAATCCGATCACTTCCTCAACATCCCTGAACAAACAGAGATCCTATGGACCTTCTCACCACAGCCAGTACTGTTGCCGTTTCGTCTTATGCGGTGCTCTCGACTGTTTACAGAGGCATGCAAGCGGTCTACTCCCAACCGGAAAATGTTACGCCGCCGTCGGAAAGCTTGTTCGGATCCGACCGTTGGCCGAGCGTGGATGTCATTATCCCCTGCTACAATGAGGACCCGCGCACACTCGCGGCGTGTTTAGCTTCCATTGCAAATCAAGATTACTCCGGAACATTTCAGGTCTATCTGGTTGACGACGGTTCTGGAAATCGTAATGCCGTCATCCCGGTACATCACGCCTACGAGGGCGACCCGAGATTCAATTTCATTCTGCTCCGCGAAAATGTTGGCAAACGCAAGGCGCAGATCGCCGCCATCCGCCGCTCATCTGGAGATTTCGTGCTCAGCGTCGACTCTGACACGACACTTGCGTCCGACGTCATCACGAAGCTTGCAGTAAAAATGCGGGATTCCATGGTCGGAGCGGCCATGGGCCAGCTGACGGCATACAACCGCAGCGACACTTGGTTGACCCGATTGATCGATATGGAATACTGGCTGGCTTGCAATGAGGAGCGCGCGGCGCAAGGTCGCTTTGGTGCGGTCATGTGCTGCTGCGGCCCATGTGCAATGTACCGCCGGTCTTGTCTCCTTTCTCTGCTGGATCAATACGAGACGCAGCTGTTCAGGGGGAAACCAAGCGACTTCGGTGAAGACCGTCATCTTACGATCCTCATGCTGAAAGCAGGCTTTCGAACCGAGTACGTTCCAGGTGCCGTCGCGGCGACAGTCGTTCCGGACAAGATGGGACCTTATTTGCGCCAACAACTCCGCTGGGCACGAAGCACTTTCCGGGACACGATGCTTGCGCGAGGTCTACTGCGTGGCCTGGATCGCTATCTAACTTTGGATGTGATGGGAGAGAATCTCGGCCCATTGTTGCTCGGCATCGCGGTAGTAACGGCGCTCGGTGAGTTACTATTTTCACATACAGTAAATTGGTGGACGGTGCTGGCTATTGTCACGATGACCATAATCAGATCTACGGTGTTATCTTTCCGCACTCGGCAGCTTCGATTCATCGGCTATTCAATGCACGCGTTAATCAGGATATTCCTGTTGATCCCCTTGAAGGCTTACGCCCTGTGTACATTGAGCAATAGCGATTGGCTGTCGCGTAAAAGTGTTCCCCTGCCCAACAGCAGCACAAAGGAAATCACAAGCGCGATGCCGCTTGGCGGAGCAAATGCTGCGGGCAATTCTGGAATTGCGGAGTCACTTCATACTGCAGATCTTTCGCTCACAGCTAGTGAAGTCTGACGGCCTTGCAGCGCCGAGTGACCGAGTAAGTTGTGTCAGTCGACACGGGGTGAAGCTTGTCGAGTTACCTATGGTCAGAACGGGGACTATGTGGAAGCGACACGTGGCATCTTGACGTTATTCTTTGGCGGAAGCGATACACACGTCGCTCCGGCCGCGACTTTCCAAAGGTGTCATCTCAAGGCGGTGGCCTGCTCTGAACCAGAATTCGCAAGTAAGCTGCCGGTGGCCAATCGGACTCATTCCGCTTGAGATAGACGCATGTCCAATGTAGCAATCGACCTTACCGGCGTAACCAAATTATTCGGAAACAAGCTCGTTGTGGACGGGCTGTCCTTCACCGTTGCATCGGGAGAGTGCTTCGGTCTGCTGGGGCCTAACGGCGCAGGCAAGAGCACGATTGCGCGTATGCTCCTCGGTATGACCCGGCCTGACGCGGGTGATATAACAGTCCTCGGTCTACCAGTGCCGGCACGCAGCCGCTTGGCCCGCAAGGGCATAGGCGTGGTCCCGCAGTTCGACAATCTCGACCTGGAATTTACGGTACGTGAGAACCTGTTGGTGTTCGGGCGCTACTTCGGCATGAGTACAAGAGAGATCAACGCCGTCATCCCACGGCTGCTCGAGTTCGCTCGCCTTGAGAGCAAGGCGGATTCACGTGTCGGCCTGCTATCCGGCGGGATGAAGCGGCGCCTGACGCTGGCACGTGCTCTGATCAACGACCCCCAGTTGCTTGTGATGGATGAGCCCACGACCGGCCTCGACCCGCATGCCCGCCATCTGATCTGGGAGCGACTTCGTTTCCTGCTGGCGAGCGGAAAAACGATCATTTTGACCACCCATTTCATGGAAGAGGCTGAGCGGCTTTGTGATCGGCTGTGTGTTCTCGAGCGGGGACGCAAGATCGCCGAGGGCAGTCCTCATGCGCTGATCGACGAGTACATTGGGTGCAACGTGATCGAGATCTTCGGCGGTAATCCACAGGAGCTGATTTCGCTGATCAGACCGTACGTTCAGCGTGTCGAGGTAAGCGGCGAGACGCTCTTTTGCTATGCGCCTGAGCCGGAGGATGTGCGCATCCAGCTTCGCGGTCGAGCGGGTCTGCGTATTCTAGAGCGTCCACCCAGTCTGGAGGACGTTTTCTTGCGGTTAACCGGACGTGAGATGGAGAAGTGAGCAATGGGTGAACGTTTTGCGGCCGCTCTACCCGCCAACGCCTGGAACTGGATGGCGGTGTGGCGCCGCAATCATCTGGCATGGAAGAAGGTGGCATTTGCTTCAATGCTCGGCACCCTTGCTGATCCGATGATTTACCTTTTCGGGCTCGGCACTGGCCTTGGACTGTTGGTAGGCCGCATCGAAGGTGCATCCTACATCGCCTTTCTGGCAGCCGGCATGGTTGCGACGAGCGCGATGACAGCATCAACCTTCGAAACAATTTACGCGGTTTTCGGTCGAATGCGCGATCAGGGCACTTGGGAAGCAATCCTGCACACACAACTTACCCTCGGCGACATCGTTCTCGGTGAATTGACCTGGGCAGCCACAAAGGCTTTTCTGGCCGGTACGACAATTGCGATTGTTGCGGCCGCGCTAGGTTATGCCGCGTGGACGTCGGTTCTCTACGTGCTACCGGTCGTCGCTCTCACCGGATTCGCCTTTGCGAGCCTGGCCATGCTCGTCATCGCGCTCGCGCCCAGTTATCACTATTTTATTTTCTATCAGACGCTTGTCATCACACCCATGCTGTTCCTTTCGGGCGCGGTTTTTCCAGTCGGCCAATTGCCAGGAGTGTTTCAGCAGATTGCGGCCTTCTCGCCCCTGGCGAATTCTATCGAGCTAATCCGTCCGGTGATGCTCGGCCGCCTGGGCGACAATGTAGGGCTGCATATAGGCGCACTTTGCATGTTCGCTGTATTGCCTTTTTTTCTGTCGGCTGGACTGTTTCATCGACGACTAATGCGTTGACGCTTGCTTACACCCATTAACCAGAAGGAGGTCCGCAATGCCGGATGCAAACTGCCCACAGCGGCCCGGAGGCATGCGTATGCTAGGAATCGCGAGTGGTACAACGCCGAAGCCGGGCGCCACCCAGCCGCTGCAGGCACCCGCCCAGCTTCGCGACCACACCTCGAAGAACAGGCTGGATGGTGAGGCGCGGACCCACCCGGAGCGTTCAATCGATAGCAGCCAAGCTTCTTGTGCGCGTCCACAGACCGTCGCGGCCATTATTTAGTTGGATACACATGCAATGACCCACAACGAAGCAACTCTTGAGCCTTTTGTGATCCTTGCTATGCCAAGGACCGGAACACACTATTTAGAAGAATTGCTAAACGAGCATCCGACCGTTTTGAGTAACGGTGAGTTGCTAAACGAATATGATCCCAATTGGCCCAGCACTGATCGCCTGCTAGGCACGGATCGCGAGCTTCTTGAGCTTGCCTATGTGCGCTGCCCTATGCGCGACTACAAGAATGTGACGCATCTTGGATGCAAGATCAATGAACCTCAGTTTCGCGAGCGTCCCGCATTCTTTGCGGAACTGGCTCGTTGGCCAGCACTCAAGGTCATCCTTGTTGTTCGCCGAAACGTATTGGAATCGCTCCGATCCTTTGTGCAGGCCAGGGAAAGCGGTCACTGGCTGAAGTTCAGCTGGGACAACGATACCGCTCGGCCACCGAGCGTCAGGTTGTCAATCGCCGACTGTGAGGCTTATTTCAAAGCCGCCGACGATTTTCACGCTCGCGTTATGGACTCCTTCACGTCGACCAACCTGCTTGTAATGGAATACGAGAGCCTACTTCACGAACCTGCCCAATGCCTGGGAGCGGTTTGGGATTTCCTGGGCGTTCCAGCGCTTGAGCCATCAGATAACGCCATCCTGCAGCGCCAGGAAACGCGACCGCTGGATCAAACGGTGGAGAACTTTGACGAGTTGCGGATTCACTTCGCACGGGGACCTTATTCAAGATTTTTTGACCTCGGAGATTCAATGCGCTCCTACGCTTAATCGCTTGTACCGCGTGCTCTGATGGGCGTGTAGGATATCCTGCAGTTTGCGCGCATTCCGTCGCAAAACTGACAAACCAAAGTCACCAAGACGACAGAGATATCGGCCGGCAGTCGATCTGCGGCAGACATCAAAGACACGGCCGCAAGGCGACCTGGTCAATTCCCTCTCTGGCGAAGCACTTCTTCAGACGCGATCTTTGGCGAGCCTTGAGTGCAAATTCCGGCAAAGGTGGAGGGTTCCAGTGCGCAACCCGCACCAATCTCGCTGGACGGGACAGGCCTCCAGTTGGCACGGCGCTTGCTCCGAGATGACAGCAGCGCTCGACCGGAGCGCAGCATGGGAGAAGGAGGAGCCCCCACCCCGATCCGGTCAGGGAGAGAGAAACGGTGTTGGTTCCAAGAGTCCCCCGCGCGATCGCAGCGCCCCGCAAGCCCCATTTTGCCCGGACCTACGTGCAGGTGCTTGCCGCCATAGTCCTGGGAGCCGCAATTGGCTACCTCTATCCGGAAACCGGCCAGAGCCTGAAGCCGCTCGGCGATGCCTTCATCAAAGTCGTCAAGATGATTATCGCACCTGTCATCTTCCTGACAATTGCGACCGGCATTGCCGGCATGAGCGATCTGCAGAAGGTCGGCCGAGTTGCCGCCAAGGCGATGGTTTATTTCCTCACCTTCTCGACACTTGCACTCGTTGTCGGACTGATTGTCGCGAATATCGTTCAACCTGGCGCCGGCCTCAACATCGATCCGGCCTCGCTCGATGTCCAAGCCGTTAAGGGCTATGTGGCCACGGCTCACGAGCAGTCCGTGACCAGCTTCCTGATGAACATCATCCCGTCAACGATTGCCAGTGCCTTCGCGGAAGGCGACATCCTGCAAGTCCTGTTCTTCTCGGTCCTGTTCGGCATTGCTTTGGCGATGACCGGAGAGACGAGCAGGCCGGTCGTTACCTTTCTCCAGGCGCTTACCGCCCCCATTTTTAAGCTCGTCGGCATTCTGATGAAGGCTGCACCCATCGGCGCCTTCGGCGCAATGGCCTTTACGATCGGCAAATACGGAATCGGTTCGGTGGCCAACCTCGCGATACTGGTCGCGACGTTCTATCTTACCGCCTTCCTCTTCGTGTTCGGGGTTCTCGGCGCGGTCTGCCGCTACAACGGCTTCTCGATCTTTTCTCTCGTCCGCTACATCAAGGACGAGCTGCTGCTTGTCCTGGCAACGTCCTCCTCGGAGGCCGCGCTGCCCTCGCTAATGGAGAAGATGGAGAAGGCCGGCGCCGCCCGTTCGGTCGTAAGTCTCGTCATCCCTACTGGATACTCATTCAATCTGGACGGTACCAATATCTACATGACGATCGCCGCCCTCTTCATCGCCCAGGCGACGAACACAGATTTGTCAATTGCCGATCAGATCCTCCTGCTGCTAATTGCGATGCTTTCCTCGAAGGGTGCGGCAGGCGTCACCGGCGCCGGCTTCATCACATTGGCCGCTACTCTCTCTGTCGTGCCGAGTGTTCCCGTTGCCGGAATGGCTCTAATTCTTGGCGTGGACCGCTTCATGTCGGAATGCCGCGCGCTGACGAATTTAGTCGGTAATGCGGTGGCATCGCTCGTTGTCGCTCGCTGGGAAGGCGAATTGGACCAGTCACGGATGGAAACCGCTTTCCGCGGTTAGGGTTACATCAAACTGGCTCCCCGCAAGCAAGATCGCAACAGCGCGACGTGTAAGTAGCGGCCTTGACACAACAGTCGAATTGCCAGCCTCCAAAGAGCGCTGGAAATAGAGTACTAACGCAGTGAGTAATACAACACCATGAAGCCCCTAAGCAAACGAACGGTTCACGGAGACTCATCTGGGTGCGCATGGAGCGCTGTTCGTCGAATGCGCTATCCGCGGGGTGGGGGAACTATTTCAGCTTGCCGCCCCAAGCCGTCGCGGGAGCGCACCGGATGATGGAGGACCGGCCGATCAGAATCGCTAGGGGAAAGCGCGTCACAATAGCCGATCTCGCCCGCGAAGCCGGAGTCAGCGTAGCAACAGTCGATCGGGTTCTGAACGTCCGCCTTCCGGTGCGAGAGGAGACCGCCCAGCGGGTCCATGCGGCCGCGCACGCGATCGGCTATCATGCTGCCGGTCTCATCAAACAGCGCTTGCAGCAGCACCTGCCGCACTACAAGCTGGGCTTCATCTTGAGAAAACCTACCCACGATTTCTACCAAGATTTCGCTCGCAAGATCGAAGAGTCGGTCAGTATGGCTAAATCCTTCCACGGCCTTCCGATCATCGAGTTCGCGCAGTCACATTTGCCGCGTGACCTGCTCCCGCTTCTTAAGGACCTTGGGAGCCGCTGCCAGGCGATCGCCATGGTGGCGGCCGATCACCCGAAAATCACAGCATCAGTCGAGGAGCTCAAGGCGAAAGGTATCCCGGTATTTTCGCTGCTATCCGACTTCGCCGATGGCGTGCGCGAGGGCTACATCGGCCTCAACAACAGCAAGGTCGGACGGACTGCCGCTTGGGTGTTTTCCAAGGCCGCAAAACGGCCCGGCAAGGTGGCGGTGTTTGTCGGAAGCCATCGCTTCCAGGCGCATGCGACGCGGGAAACGGCCTTTCGTGCGTATTTTCGTGAGAACGCGCCAAAATTCGAGGTGCTTGATGCGCTCGTGAACCTTGATGAACGGCAGCTCACTTACGAAAAATTGCTGGATCTTATGCAGCGGGAACCAGAGCTCGTCGGCTTCTATATGGCCGGCGGGGGGATAGAGGGGGCAATTTCCGCGCTCCGAGAAGAGGGGAGCGGTCAGGATCTCGTCGCGATCGTGAGTGAAATGACGCCGCAGTCACGTGGGGCGCTTGCGGATGACATCTTGACGATGGCGGTCGGCACGCCAATGCGCCGACTTTGCCAGGAGCTGATAATGGCAATGGAGCGGGCCATCAAAGCCGGCGTCGCGGAGAGCCCGGGGCAGACATTTCTGCCGTTCGACATTTATCTTCCGGAAAATATTTGACCTTGATGGATTTCTATCATGAGCGCCCATTTTCCTTTCACCGATGAAAGGAAAGCTCGATTGACTCGGCCGTCTCTGTCCGATCTGTGAACCGGCGTGGTTCCGTCTTGAAAGAAGCCGGATGCCGAAATGGCAGCCGCGCTTCATGGAAGGAAAGTCAAGCAATGCGCCAGGTATCGCCCCGCTTTGCACTCGATCACATGGCGGCGCCCCGCCTTGACGTCAGTGCGCTTTTCGCGCTTGCCCGTGACCAAGGCCTGACCGACGTCCAAATCCGTTACCCTCATTTCAGCAATCCTGTCGCACGCGGCATTCCGGCTGCGGACGTTCGGTTGGCCGCTACCGAAGCGGGCGTCACGATCATCTCTGTCAACGCCTTGCAGCGGTTCAACGACTGGACTCCAACGCGTCAGGCCGAGGCAAGCAACCTCGCCGATTATGCGACGGCGTGCGGGGCGGAGACGCTCGTGTTGGTGCCGGCCAACCGCAGCTCGTGGCCCACCAATAGCGAGCGCCAGGACAATCTTCGTTTCGCTCTAAACGAGATCAAGCCAATCCTCCAGTCGCGGGGTCTGATCGGTCTCATCGAGCCGCTGGGTTTCCGAACCTGCTCGCTTCGATCAAAGAAGGAAGCGGCCGAGGCCGTTGCCGCGGTTGATGGCCAGTCCGTCTTTCGCCTCGTGCACGACACGTTCCACCACACCCTGGCCGGGGAGACATGCCTGTTCTGCGAGCTTACCGGCCTGGTGCACATTTCAAGCGTAAACGACCCGACCTTCTGGATTTACCCCGATCGCTTTCTTGCAGGTTCCGACAATGGCAGCCAGATTCAGGCGCTGCTGGATGGCGGCTACGCGGGACCTTTCTCATTCGAGCTGGTCGAGGAAGTCCATTCTCTGGACGATCTCGCAGGCGCACTTGCCGCCAGCATCGACTTTATCCGGCGAGGGCTATTGTCGTCAAAGTAGATGGTGACAGGAGTAGTGACTATAGGTGCGCCTGAATTTTCCGTGGGTTCACAGCGGGGCAGCCATCCGAGATGCCTCCTGTATCATTATCTCCCGCATCCAGATGCTTGCCGGATCGCTATTGTGGAGGGCCGGCCATTGGAGGGTCTCGGTGAATGTGGGAAATGGCAGCGGAAGTTCGATAACCCGCAGGGGGAACGTTTTTTCGAAATGCCTGACCAGCCGTAAGGGCATGGTCGCTATACGAGCTGTGCCGGACACCATAGGTGGAATCATGCTGAAGCCCTGCACGGCGACCTCGACACGTCTCTTAAGGCCATGCTCAAGCAAAAACCATTCCTCGATAGACGGCTTCATCGTACGCCCGAACCTGACCGCGACGTGCCTCATCGACATGTATCTCTCGAATGTAAGCTGCTGTGGCAGCTGCTTGTTTGTGGGACAGCCTACGCACACGAGCTTCTCGTCAAACAGCGCAACGCTTGAATGCACACTCGACGTGAACATATCCGGTAGAATTAGAAAATCGACGTCACCGCGCCGGAGAAGCTCATCGGGGCTATCGTCGACAGGCAGCAGTTCGAAGCTGACGGCGGGGGCTTCCCGTGAAATACGCTCCACAAGCTTTTCGAAAAACACGAGCGTGACGAAATCGGAAAGAATGATCCTGAAGAGGCGATCGGCTCGAGCTGGGTCAAACGGATCCGAAGAAATAATCGAGCACTGGATGTGCTGGAGAGCGTCGCGAACTGCGGGGGCAAATGCTGCCGCACGCGGGGTTAGAAATCTTTCGCGACCTCTTATCGTAAACAGTTCATCGCGGAAATAATCGCGCAGTCGGGCGACGGCCGCACTCATGGCGGGCTGACTCAGGTTAATCCTGCGTGCCGCCGCCGAGAGATTACGCTCCGTCAGGAGTGCGTCGAGCACAACGAGGAGATTTAGATCAAGTCCTTTGAAACGCATGTCATCAGCCATCCATGGGATGGATGCCTTTAACCGAAACAAACGACTTTAACAATTTAGCATTCTTGCAATCTTTTGTCGCAAAAAGTTTATGATGGATGACGTTAAGGTCCGACATATGAGCCGCGTGATCTGCCGAAGCGAGCAATCGTTCGTACTGTGCAGGTCAGAGATTGGCAGTTTGAAACGCCGGGCCGATGGCGCCGGTCTATCAACCAGCGTCTTCGGCGGCCCCGACCTAGCTAGGCGTGGAACCTAATAGGGTGCACCTTTCCAGTCCGAGGCGACTGATGGGCGGTTTGATCCTAAGCTGCCGTGAGGCCTGTGCCAATTGTATCGGCGAGCCAATGCAGCAGTCCGGCAGCGTTTTTGAGAGCTGTTGTAGGCTCGGCCTAAGCCCATTGGCGCAAGCCTATCTGAACGAAGCGCTTGGCCTTGCCGCTATCCGGTATGTGATCTGTGGTGCCTTCTCGTCCTGCTGTTCTTGTTTTGGAACGCCCTTATGGTGAGCCCATCCGGGACGTGGGGCACCGGGAGCACAAAGGTGCAGGCAGGCCGTCAATAGACCGTGGGCTGAGAGCCCGAGCTCGTTACATGGCCGCCCCTCGCGACTTTCCCGGATGCGCTGCGAGCGCGGATCAGTAGATGTCGTGTTGCCCGCCAGCTCCCGTCTTTGACCGAGCCAAGAAGGAGGAACGGGCATGCTTATCATCGGACTGGATATTCACCGCGCCTTCGCCGAAGCAGTGGCATGGGAGGAGGGCAGGCTCAGGCGACTCGGCCGCGTCGACATGCGGCGCGATCTGCTGGCGGCGTTCGCCGCGAAGCTGTCGCCGAACGATGTCGGGGTGATCGAGGCCACCGGCAACGCGACGTCCGCTGCAGCTGTGGTTGCGCCGCATGTGAAGAAGGTGGGGATCGCCAAGCCGAAACAGGTGTTTATCGTTGCCTATGCCAAGATCAAAACGACGATCGACGCCGACGTTCTTGCGCAGCTCTATGCCAGCGGCTTCTTGCCAGAAGTCTGGATTGCGGACGAGCCGACGCAGGCTCTGCGTCGACAGGTGACACGGCGCAATCAGATTGTCCGACAGAGATCTCGATTGAAGAGCGTCATCCAGTCGATCCTTCATAGCCACCTGATCCGTCCTGCCCGCATGCTGACCTGTGCGGCGCCAAGGGTCGGACCTGGTTAATCGAGCAGGTCGTACCGCAGGACGAGCGCCTCGCGATCGATGGGCATCTGCGCGAGTTCGACCGATTGGGCGAAGACCTCCAGGTCATCGAACGCGATCTTGTCCGCTCGGCTCTCGAGGATGAAGGCGTGAAGCGGCTGATGACCATTCCCGGCGTCGACATCACCGTCGCGCTGGCGATGAAGGGCGGCGATCGGCGACGTGTCGCGCTTCGACGATCCGCAGAAGCTCGTGACCTATCTCGGGTTGAACCCAAGCGTCCAGCAGTCCGGCCAGGTCCGGCCTACCATGGGCGGATCACCAAGCAGGGCCGTGGTCATGCGCGCGGCATGCTCGTCGAGGCGGCCTGGGCGGCCGCTCGTGCTCCCGGACCGTTGCGAGCCTTCTCCCTGCGGCGTGCGAGCCCGGCGCGGACAGCATGTCGCGGCCGTGGCAACCGCACGCAAACTCTCTGTCGTGATCTGTCATCTGTTGAGAAGGGCGAGAGTTACGCGTGGGCTCGACCCTCCCTGCATGCCAAGAAGCTTGCGCGATGTGGAACTCAAGGCCGGGAGCAAGGCTGTGCGCGGCCAAAAGGGAGCGCACGCCTACAACATAAAGAGCCACCGGGAAGAAGAGCGCCGCTGGGTGGAGCAGGCCGAGGGCGCCTATGCACGCCTCGTCGCCGGTTGGAACCCACGAGGTCCGAAGAGGGTAGGCACGGATGCCGCAAACGAGGCGCGACGATAGAAGCTGCGCGGCAGGGCTCTCATCTCGGACCCTGCTCTTCGCCACGCGGTCGTCCGTGCGCGACAGGAGAATAGCGCAGATTTATCAAAAAGGCTCTTGTCGATCACATCAGTGGTCTTGGGCGCTGTACGGCCGGGTGAAGACTTTGCAGGTGGCCCGGAAAGCGTTTGACCTGCAGCGAAGCAATTGTCGTCATTACGCGCTCGACCCGGGCGCCCAGCTTGGCATAAGGGCTACGTGGCCTCAGGAAGCGTCGTCGCCAATGCAGACCATGGACGAATTCCCAGCCGATGCCGAGATGCCGGTCGACCGTGCCTGTCGCCGTCCGGTGATGCGATGCCCCCGAGCGGATGAGTTCGCCCCGGATGCTCCCGGTCACGACGCACGGGTTCGGGTTCCAAGGCGCTCAGTTTTGTTCGCGCCCAATCGGTGTAGGACGCGGCAGAAATACGAGCGTGACGAAATCGGAAAGAATGATCCTGAAGCGGCGATTCGGTAGAGCCGGGTCAAACTATCCGACGAAATAAACGATCACTGGATGGGCGGGGGAGCGTCGCAAACTGGAGGGCAAGAGCTCCCGGACGCAGCGTTAAGTTTGAATACCTCCGCGGACATGGTCGCGAGCTTATCGCGCAAATAAATCGAGCAGCCGAGCGCCGGCCGCACTCATGACCGGCTGGGCTCGGTTAATCCTGCATGCCGCGCCCATGAGGTTACTTGTCCGGAGTGCGTCGAGCACAACGAGGAGATGTAGTTCACGATCTTTGAAAAGCGTGGTCAACCATCCAAAGTGTGGATGCCTTTCATCGAAACAAACGATTTCATCAATGTTCTGGAATCCTGCATGGGCAGAAGCACCTGATGGACACCGATGCCCCCACTGCCTCATGGCGTGGCGAGCGTCTTAAGAAACCGCCCGAAAGGAGATTTTTCATGCGCTCTACCGGGCAGTGGAGTGCTGGGAAAGGGAGTTGCAACTGACCGGCCATGTCAAACTGTCCGACTTCTTCCGAGCCTATGGACAGACCGGGAGACGCGCACGTGTAGCGGCTCACATCGTCATACTGCACCTACGCCACACACCGGCCGGACCTGATCCGGCTTTATGAGCATTGGGCTTTGTCAGTTGCCCAAGCGTGATGGCTTTCGCGACGCGGCGCGCCTCAGGAACTGAGCCGCGTCCAGGTCGAAACGCGGGAAAGAAAGACAGGAAACAGAATGGCCGATCAATTCGCAACGGACGTCATTGCCCTGATCAAGAAACGCGCCGAGTCGGAGAGCGGTGAGGGAATGCCTGCGTCATTCGTCGGCGAGATAACAATCGCCACGGAACTGGACGCGCTCGGGTTCGATTCGCTGGGTTTGGCGGACGTCCTCTGGGATGTGGAGCAGGCCTACGGCATCAAGATCGACATGAACACGGCCGATGCCTGGTCCAATCTCAAGAATGTCGGCGACGTCGTGGAAGCCGTCCGCGGCTTGCTTGCGAAGGAGGCTTGAATGGACAGGCGCGTCGTTATCACCGGAGTGGGCGGCCTGTGCGGACTGGGCACCGACGCCGCCTCTATGTGGAAAGAGATGCGCGAAGGCCGCTCCGCCATCGGCCCGATCGCCAATTCCGAGCTTCATGACCTGGAGGGCATGACCGGCGCTGAGATCAAGGCGCTGCCCCAGCACGACATCGATCGCAAGCAGCTCGTCTCCATGGCCCGCTTCAGCTTGCTCGCCGTGCTTGCAGCGCGCGAAGCCATGCGGCAGGCCGGACTTTCCTGCGACGAGGGGAATGCCCATCGCTTCGGCGCGACAGTGGGCGTCGGCGGCTTGGGCTGGGATGTGATGGAGGAAACTTACCGGGCCCTCCTTTTGGACGGCGCGAGGCGAGTTGGCATCCTCGCTGTACCCAAAACGATGCCAAGCGCCGCCGCCGGCCAGGTGAGCTTGAGCCTCGGCTTGCGCGGGCCGGTCTTCGGGGTGACCTCCGCATGTGCCTCGGCCAACCATGCGATCGCCTCGGCGGTGGACCAGATCAAGCTGGGCCGGGCCGACGTAATGGTTTCCGGAGGCAGCGACGCACCCTTCGCATGGGGCGTGCTGAAAGCATGGGAAGCAATGCGCGTGCTTTCACCCGATACCTGCCGGCCCTTCTCCGCCGATAGGAAGGGCCTGGTGCTGGGCGAGGGTGCGGGCATGGCCGTGCTGGAAAGCTACGAGCATGCCACGAGGCGTGGTGCCACAATTCTTGCCGAGATCGCCGGCGTCGGCCTTTCCGCCGATGCCTTCCACATTGCCGCGCCATCTGTCGAGGGGCCAGCGTCGGCGATGCGCGCCTGCCTTGCCGATGCCGGGCTGAATGCCGAGGACGTCGACTATCTCAACGCGCACGGCACCGGTACCAAGAGCAATGATCAGACTGAAACGGCGGCGATCAAGCGTGTGTTTGGAAACCACGCTTATTCGATGTCCATCTCTTCCACCAAGTCCACGCACGCGCATTGCCTCGGCGCAGCGAGCGCGCTTGAAATGATCGCCTGCGTGATGGCAATCCAAGAGGACGTCGTGCCGCCGACCGCCAACTATCGCGAGCCAGATCCCGCTTGCGACCTCGACATCACACCCAATGTGCCGCGCGAGCGCAAGGTGCGCGTCGCCATGAGCAACGCCTTCGCCATGGGCGGTACGAACGCAGTTCTGGCATTCAGGCAGGTGTAGAAGCCATGCAAGACGCCTCATTCGAGGTCACCTGTCGTATCTAGCTGCTTGAGGGGCGGGGCATTGTGATACAGGGAGGGCTGTGGGGTCCCTCCTTCTCGGCCTCGACGATGTGGGAGGAGCCTGTGCGGCGAAACGGGCTAGACGCCCCCAGGCCCAGAACTTGGGCGAAACCAACTCCCACCAAAGCACAGCCGCTTTAGTAGCCGAACAATGAAGCCTCGCTCGACGAGCCGCCGCCTCTACTGTCAGCGGCATCACGCGGTTGAAGCGAACAGCGCAGCGGCTACTGTTTCCCGCACAACTCGGACGGCAATTGGGACAAGTCCGCACATGTCGTCACGTAAGCTGAACGCCGCAGGTACAGCCAAATTGGGGGCGGGGCGTTTCTGCCGTTTTGATAGAATTCTATCAAACTGACAATTTTCCTTGCACGAATGCAAGGAGAGCTCGATTGACTCCCCTCCTTTCTTGTCAAGGATGGGTTTGCAGGCTGCGGTGCGGCAGAAGCCGGACAGAACGGCGACCGGTCGAGTAAAGGCCTGCGCAAACAAGCGCGCATATTGCGGGCGCCCGCACGGAGGAGAAGACGCTCGTCCTGGTGAAAGACAACGATGCTCAGGCGCCATTGCCATTTGCCGAGGGGGTCCGCGCGCCGGAAATTTCGAAGCAACAAAGGTGAGATCGAGAATGATGATGGCGAAATACAACACAGCTCACCGTCCAGTGCAGTTCTACCGGCGGGTGGCGGAGTGGGATGGGCTGCCAAATGGAACGTAAAAAGATCAGCAAGGAGATGCTTGGCGATAGTCAGGCGCTGCGCAAGCTGCGTGAGCACCTTGTCAAGGTGGCCAAGGCGAAGACTACGGTCCTGTTGCGAGGTGAATCCGGAACCGGCAAGGAGCTGGTTGCCAAAGCCATTCACGAGCTCTCGCCTCGCGCCAAGCAGCCCTTCATCAAGGTCAATTGCGCGGCGCTCACCGAGACGCTTCTGGAATCTGACTTGTTCGGTCATGAGAAGGGTGCCTTCACCGACGCGAGCAGTTTGCGCAAGGGGCGCTTTGAGGCTGCCGACAAAGGCACATTGTTTCTGGACGAGATTGGCGAAATATCAGGTTCGTTCCAGGCTAAGCTGCTGCGTGTCCTGCAGGAGCAGGAGTTTGAGCGCGTCGGCAGCAACCACACCATTAAAGTTGATGTTCGCGTGATTGCCGCAACGAACAGGGACTTGGAAACGGCAGTTCAACGCAAGGAGTTCCGGCAAGACCTCTATTATCGCATCAACGTCGTCACTTTACGCGTGCCGGCATTGCGCGAAAGGCGAGGTGATATTCCGCTCTTGGCCGCTCAGTTTCTCAAGAATTTCAATACTGAGAATGATCACACGCTGACCTTCGCTCCCGAAGCGATTGAGGTGCTAATGAACTGCGAATTTCCAGGTAACATCCGAGAGCTCGAAAACTGCGTTCAACGGACGGCAGTTCTGGCGACGGGTCCATCAATCCTCAGAACTGACTTTGCCTGTTACGCGGATCAGTGCTTGGCCGCGGCGCTGTGGAAGAACGGACAGCCGACGTCAGAGAAGTCGACTACGATCGAGCCTTCCGCCGCCTGTGCCGCCCCGCCCGTCGGCGACGGGCAAGCGCCGATAGGCCCTGCCACGACTCGTGGTAGGGTGCCCGATGCCGATACGGTCATTGCTGCCATGGAAAAGTGTGGCTGGGTGCAGGCAAAGGCGGCGCGCCTGCTCGGTTTGACCCCGCGCCAGATCGGCTACGTGCTGAGAAAACGCGGTATCGAGATCAAGCGTCTCTGAAACAACCCGCCGAGCAAGAGCTGGAGCAGGTCAAGCATTGGTGCTCTGGCGCCGAGCCCATCGGCCAGGCTTACGAAGTGGGTGTGAACAGCGCTGCCAAGATTCCGGCCGTGTGCTTTCTACCACCAGTCGTACTGGGGCTCTGCGACTGACAAACTAAAAAGGAGTAATCCTCTGGCGGGACCTGGTCGATACATTAGCTGATGGCTTACCGCTCGATATCACGCAATCTGAGATGGGCATGAAAGTGAGTTCGACCGCTGGACAGTTGCCGACTTCGTCAGGTATTGGCCCCTGCGACCGGTTGATCTCCGATATCCAAATTCTTGGAAGTTGGTCGAGACGAAACTGTCGCCCCGGCTCGTGACCGACCGCGCGCCCGGCAAGATCGAGTTACAAAGTTGCCGAGGCAGTTTGATGTGCGTTCCTGCATCACTGTACGGGACACGACCTGACGGGAGACTATGATGCGTAGCCAAAAAGAAAAGATGCTCGCAGGCGAGTTTTACAATGCGGCGGATCCGGAGATCCAAGCTGACCTGTTGGCAACCGGGGCTTGGCTCAAGCGGTACAATGATACGCTGGGGCAGACCACGGGGCATTGGCATGAGCTTTTGTCCGAGCGGCTGGGAGAGGTTGGGCGCGGAACGGTCATCCGTCCGCCCTTTTTTTGCGACTACGGATTCAATATCCGCATTGGAGCCAATGCCTACATCAACTTCAACTGCGTTATTCTTGACGTGGTAGAGGTCAAAATCGGGCAAGGAACGGCAATTGGGCCTGCTGTGCAGATTTATACCGCCGATCATCCACATGATGCCGAGCAGCGGCAGGCCGGCCTGCAGGTCGGGCGTCCTGTTCACATTGGCAGCCGTGTCTGGATCGGCGGTGGAGCAATCATTCTGCCTGGCGTCACGATTGGTGATAATGCAGTGGTAGGCGCTGGCTGCGTGGTCACACGAGATGTTCCCGCCGGGGCAAAGGTAGTGGGAATTCCTGCTCGCGTGGCCGACCCACATAAACAGGCATAATCAACCTCGTTGACCCTGGAGGTGCATGCGAACTGTCGAAACTGTGCCGAATTTTTGTCGAAGCCATTGAGCGCTGCATATGTTGTCGCGACTCGGGCGCTTCAGTTCTTTTGCCACGGGGGTCACAAGATCATGTGCGTAATGCCGCCGCAACGTGCTCACGTCCCGCAGCAGCGGACCCTTTCACATGGCCCAACGAATTCAGAGCCTACGTTGTGCTGCCACTAGCATTACTGCTCACGAATGTATTCCCAACTGAGTTTTCGCCCTTGGAGGCAAGCAGCGACTCACCAGCAATCGCCGGCCATTAATCCTGGCTAGCATCGACCCCGACGAGGCGAGCCGCGGCGTTGCGGATCGGCATGTCGATGACCGTGATTGCGCCTTCGGCAAGGAAACGACGTTCGTTTCTGGTCAGCGTAGCCGAATCGATCACCGCAAAATGTGGGCCAGTGGAGCGCTTCATCAGCTGTCTGGCATATGTGCGCAGCATCTGATCGTTGAAGCGGCAGCCCACGAAGAAAAAACCCCGGTTGACGCGCCGTTGCTTCACCGCGTCCGGGATCGGCGTCTGGATATCAATTTCGGTTAGGACTTCGACGTAATCGGAATCAGCCACGAGGAAGTTTGCCGCCGGCCTGACGCTGCCGTGCGGCGCATAGAGCACCGTCCTAGCCACTTGTTCGGCCTCGAGTTCTGTTCCTGACAAATCGTAAGTTCTCGTCCAGATGTTACCGATTCCGGTCGCGCGCGTCGTTCCTTGTATCTCGACAACGTCTGTTTGGCCGGCCTCTGCAAGGGCTGCTCGCATGGCGCCATCGTACCAGCTGTCGATGATGACAGACAGTTGAAGGGTTGCGAGCCAGGCGTGAAGAACGGTCGGCTCGGCGGGGGCTGCGAATATCTCCGCCATCCACGCTTGGAGAGTCCGACGATGTCGGCGCTGCTCGATAAACTGCGCGACCGACCACATATTGGTGCGAATCCTGGAAGGGGCAGGCGCCCGCTTGTTGAGGGCCGCGGCGACATCTTCAGGGGTGCAAGGTACAGGGGATTCCGGTGGGTTAAGCTGCAGAAGACCAGGACCGAGATAGGGGATCACTCGATCGGCCTTGAGAGCGCCGTTCAGCAGGTCAATCAGTTTTTTGGCAAAACTGCCCCGGACGACGACGAGATGGTCCCAGCTCAGCATCGTGTTCATACGCGTTTCCTCTCCGCCACTGAACCCACCGGCATCAGGCCCCGTCGGAAATCTTCATCGCCTCGACGGTGATCGGCAAACGCGTGTCGCGCGGAAGGTCGGGCAGCATGAGCCGCCAACCGTTCCTGAGCGTCACGGTCCCGCCCCATAAGTCAGCGTTCTCAATCTCGGTGATCGGCTCTTCGAGATCCTTCTTGGGGACATAAGCCGACAAGCCAGTAGCGGTCCTGCGAATCATTACTTTCATCCGGCTGTTCCCCCGTTGGAAATGCCTTCAGCTCCGCAGGGAACCTCGACTTTGTCGAGGCTAATGAGTTCGCGCGCTCGCATGCCGACGACCGTGCCACGATCGATCCATTCGACCGCATAGATGAAGAATTGCTGGAGAAAGGTTCCAATGTCGCGCACGTAGCCTTCGTCGCCCTTCCGCACGAGGTTTTCGCCGATCTCCTTGCCGGGATAGGTGCCGTCGTTTTTTATGTGGCGTATCGCACGGACCCGCTCACCCTGCATGAACCGTGGCGGTCTGCCGATTTCGACCTCCTGTTCGCGTCTGGACCACATGCTGTCCATTCCTTTCTCGAGGCTTTTGTTGTGGTCGCGGGTTGCAGGCGTCGTCGTGCGGCGAACCCGACCGTTTCGGTAGGAATCAAGCGGGAACGCAGGTTTTCGGTACCGGACAGACCGACACGCATTGCTGCGTATCGAAGGCCTCCTTGCATTCGGTGCACTTGTTTGGATCGATCACATAGGCGTCGCCCTTGAACTTGATCGCTTCCGAAGGACATTCGAACTCGCAGGCCCCGCATTGGGTACATTGGGATGCGATGATCTTTAAAGCCATTCTAACTCCTGGTTATCGGACGAGACGGCTCAGGCCGTCGCCGCTAGTGGTCTGATCCCAAACTCTGCCGCGTAAAGTGCGCTGACTGCGGTCTCGATGTAGTCATGGCCATAGGCGTCGGTTACGCGCAGTCCAACTCGCGAGAGTTGTTCCTTCGGGCGATTTCCGATCTTGGCGCATAGCACTATGTGTATGCCTTCGAGCGCTGCGATGACGCCCTCGAGGATGGCGTCTTCGCCCCCGCCTCCGAGGCAATACCGCTCGACCTTCCGATGCCCGACCAAGCTGATCCCTCTAGGCGAGACTTCATAAACCTGGAATTCCTTCGCGTGGCCGAAGTGTTCGTTGACCCGTCCACCTCCCTTAGTGGCCACCGCAACCAGAAGCGACTTTTCGGAGTCTGTTGCCTTGACCATACCGATGGCCTCGCTCCTCGCCGCCTCATGATCACGGCGCTCGTGTGCGACCACCTGCCGATAGGCCTGACGCTTGCCAGCATCGTAGGCGACATCGTCGGGAATACCGTCCAGCGTGAATTCCTGGCCACGATCTTCACCGAGCAGGCCGACAGCATCTGCCCGGCACTGCCGGCAGTGGCGCATCAACTTGGCGCCACCTTCAAGTCGATCCTGAAGAGCCATCATCTCCGTTGCCGTTGGGCCGCGCTGCCCGATGAGTCCGTAGTGGGTACCGTGCGCCGGGTCCGAAATCAGAGGCATCACGTTGTGCAGAAACGCGCCCCGCTCCCTGACCATTTTGTTCACCTCAAACAGGTGCTGGTCGTTCACTCCAGGAATCATCACCGAGTTGATTTTGGTGAGGATGCCGCGCGCGCTCAGCATCTCCAGGCCCAGCATCTGCCGCGCGTGCAAGATTCGAGCGGCTTCGATGCCGAAGTAGCGGCGATTTTCATAAAAGATCCATGGATAGATCTTCGCGCCGACTTCCGGGTCGACCATGTTGATGGTGATCGTCACGTGATCAACATTCATTTCGGCAAGCTCGGCGACATGGTCCGGCAGCACGAGCCCATTAGTGGAGACGCACAGCTTTATGTCGGGGATTTCCCTGATGACGCGGTCGAACGTTGCCTTCGTTTTCTCCCAATCGTAACAGGCATCCCCCGGCCCAGCGATGCCAAGAACCGAAAGCTGCGGAACTTTGTTGGCAACGGCGATGACCTTGCGTAGCGCTTGGTCGGGCGTCAACTTCTCAGACACAACACCAGGCCGGCTCTCGTTGGCGCAATCGTATTTGCGATTGCAATAGTTGCACTGGACATTGCAAGCCGGCGCGACCGCCACATGCATACGCGCGAAATAATGATGCGCTTCCTCCGAAAAGCAGGGGTGATCCTTGATCCTTTCCCAAATAGCCGGATCCTCTTCGCCCGGGCTGGTCGGCGACGAGCCGTAGGAAGACGATGCGCAGCCACCGGATTTCGCGGCTGCCAGAAGACCCTCGGATGTCGTGCTAGTCGGCCCCTCAATCGAAACTGTCGGTGAGGACATCAAACGGCTCCGTTGCTGGTAACGTCGCGGTTCAAGGTGCAAGAGCCATACCAACTGAAAAAAGCGGCTTCAGTTCACTATTCGGGTCGATATCGCATTGTGTCAGGCCGGCGCGACACAATTTTGTCCTGCTTGCGACAGTGCAAGTCCAAATCCGTTCAGAAGCACGAAGCACTCCTTGTCGCGCACAGGGCGCGCAAGACCACTGGCCTGACGATTGGCTCATCAGGCTCTTAGAAGTTCCTTCACCTCGATACTATGCCGGCGTATCGCCTAGCCGACTTGTCGCAGCTTGAGGCCGAGAATTCGAGCCGCATTAGCCTGAACCCAGCCGGCCTTCTCCATTGTGTCGATCAGCCGTCACGCTTCGTCCGCCGCGGTCCCAGCCCCCGTCCGGCCGTATCGTTAGAATCGCAAGTGGCCATCTCGTGTTCAGGCGGGCGCCGATGCGCCGAACCGGCATCGTGCTGGCCCGTGAGAGCTCGTCGATGACATTGCCACGTTCCGAAAGATTGGTTCCTTCCAGAGGAGAACGCCAAGCACGCAGTTCTCCGGCTCGCGGACGTTGCCGGGGAAATAGCATTGCGAGATCAGCTCAACTGCCGACGGCGCAAAGCCATGGTTCTCCATATTTCAAGGGTAAGCGCTGTGTCCTTCCAGGAGGACCCGCGATCTGTGGGCCTGCCGATTCTGAGGTGGATCGGAGATCGGCTTGTGTCTGAACTTGAACTTACGATTGACCCTGAGCGGCAGCCTCGGCGTTTTCGAGGGTGATCAACGGCGCTGTTGGTCGGCGGCATTGGTCGATGGACGACAAGGCACGGAGTCATCTCCGAGACCCTGGAGCCGACGCGGTGATCTCGGAGGTTGCCCGGCGCTACGGGCTGCGGCCGCGGCGGAACGCTCGCAAGCTTGCGACGTCGGCAGGACAGGCCACTCCCGCCTAGTGGTTTCGGTGGCGCCACCGGAACGACCCGTTGGGCCTACATCCTTGCACCAGAGCTCAAGGCCACGGCCTGAGAATCGGCCGCCGCTCCCCCTACTTGGTTCCTCAGCCGACAGCGCTAAGAAGGAGAGCAACTTCCGTCGGCGCGAGGATCATTGCGTCGTGGCCAGTGGCGAGTTCCTGCCACGCCCAGCCATCCTGCTTCGCGACCCATTCTCGCGCTCCCGCCATCGGCGGGTGGAGTGGATTAGTGCAGACGACATAGGTTCGGGGTCTGCCGTTGCCGAGCGGGTGCTCGAGCTTAAGTCCGCTTTCGTAGGTGCCTGCCGGATGCGGTGTTATCCGGCGCCGCACCCAGTCCGTGAGCGAGTGTCCCTCGGGAGTGCCGAATGCTGTTGGCGGCGGAGTCGGCATGAAGATACCCCGTCCTTCCTCCGCAACCAATTTTCGACGGGCGGCGACGATGTCGGGGGGCATGGTGCTGAATACACTTTGACCGCTCTCGACGATGGCGCCGTCGAGATAAACGAGATGGCTGATATGGTCGGGTATCCGGTCGGCGGCGCCGGTGATGCTGATGCCGCCTAGACTGTGACCGACAAGGATCACATCGCTCAGCTCTTCCGTTACAATGTGGTTGACGATGTCGGTCACGAATGTGTCGGGCGTGATGTCCTTGCACAGCAAACGTGCGCGTTCGCCGACACCTGTCTGGGTAGGCGTGGTCACGTGGCATCCCATCTTGCGAAGATTGGCGGCGACGTCCCGCCAACACCATCCGCCATGCCAGGCACCATGCACTAGCACATACGTCTTTATCATGGATTGTGCCGTTCCATTTGCTCACCGGCCGTTGTGGCTGCCATCCGGCACGATGGCCGGACATTGTCCAAAGGGGCTCGACCACGTTACCGGTGGTAAGTCCGGCACAGGCGCCCCGTGGCCTGAGGATACCCCTACCAAGTCGAGGAAACTTGAATTGCGAAACCCAATATTCACTAGCTCTTTGCAAGTGGATGGAGAGGCTCATGGTGTGCCGCAGTTGCTCGCTGCCGGCATGCTCTTGGCACCGGCTGATCATCCGAACTTGAACAGGACACCAAAGCCGCCGCGCGGATAGTTCCACTCGATGTCGCCGCCTTTCTCGCACAATATCCGGCAGGTGCCGCATTCCATGCAGCCGTCGGCGGTGATCTCGACTTGACCCTTGTCATTCAACTCATAGCATTTCGCCGGACAGACGTAGGTCAACGCAAGCAAGTTCGCGCTTGGCTTGTCGTGCGGTCGCACTATGATATGGGGGCGGCCGGAATCGACCAGATAGCGGTTCTGGTAAAGTTTGTCCTCGACACGAACCTTCGTCACTGCGATCGTCATCTTGTACCCTCTTCAGCGCCATGCCAATGCCAGGCGGACCGCGTCGCTGACCAACCCCCAGCGCGAGCGCGCGTTGATGAAGGCGGCCGTGGTGTTCTTTTCCTTCTCGATCTTCGGCGTGCCGTCGACACGCATGAAGGTCTGAGCGGCATGCGACATCAACCGCGGATAGCTGTCAAAAAAGTTGCTGGAATTGGTGTGGAGTAAGGCTGGCATGTCCTTGTATTTCTTAAGATCCTTGATCACAAAGGAGTCATCCAGCATCGTCTTGTAGAGCGCAAGGTTCGCTTTGGTCATAGGACCGTTGCGGCTTTTGACTTTGATGATCGCCTCAGCCGCGACACGACCCGAGGTCATGGCAAGGTTCGAACCCTCACGGTGAATGGCATTGTTCAGTTGCGCTGCGTCGCCGACGATGACCCAACCGTCGCCGAATAGCTGCGGAATGGCCCTGTAACCACCTTCGGGGATAAGATGGGCGGCATATTCTTTCACCTCCGAGCCAGCGATCAGCGGCCGGATCGAAGGATGGTTTTTCATCGCATCCAGGAGGGCGGACGGGCTCTCCATCGTCGCGGCGAAATCCGAGACCAGGCAGCCGATGCCGAGTGAAATCGACTCCTTATTGGTGTAAAGGAAGCCGAGCCCGGCCATGCTGCGAGAGATCGTGCCCACGGCCTCGATTACGCAGCCTTCATCGCCCTTCACCCCGAACCGCTGGCCAATGACCTCTTCGGGCAAGAAATGCATTTCCTTGACGGCAATCGCCACGGTCTCCGGCTTCGGCATCTCGCGCAGGCCTGCGCGAGTGCCAAGCAATCCCGACACCCCTTCTGCGAGAACGACCACATTCGCGAAGACCACTCCGCCAGCCCGGTCTGTGCGGACGCCGATCACCTTGCCATTGCCATCACGGACGAGTTCCGTCGCGGTCGTCTCACACAGGACCGTCGCGCCAGCCTCGCGCACCTTGCGGGAAAACCATTTGTCGAACTGGGCGCGGATGATCGTGTAGCGGTTGGGTTTCGCCTCATTGAAGTCGTCCGACCGGTAATGAATTCCGGTGTGAGACGTGTCGTCCATCACCCAAAGTCGCTGTTCGACCAGGTGCCGCTCGAGGGGCGCATCATCCCGGAAGTCCGGGATGATCTTCTCCAGCATGTTCGCGTACATTATGGCACCCTGGACGTTCTTAGAGCCCGGATATTCCCCGCGCTCCAACTGCAGGACCTTCAGCCCCTGGCTTGCCAAAGTGTAAGCAGCTGCGTTTCCAGACATGCCGGCTCCGACCACAATGGCATCGAATTGTTCAATCATGTCCTCTCCCTCAACTCGCAAGCTTGTCTCGACTGTGCGGCGACAGCCGCCGGGTGAAGGCTTCCGTCAGTGCGGGCAGGAAGCGGATTGCATCCGTGACGATCCCGAGGTGGGCGAACTCGAAAATCGGCGCGTTCGGATCGGTGTTGATCGCGACGATGAGATCGGCCCCCTCGACCCCAACTCGGTGCTGGATGGCGCCGGAAATTCCGGCCGCGATGTAAAGCTTCGGTCGAATGGTCTTGCCAGTTTGTCCAATCTGTCGATCAGCCGGCATCCAGCCCTTCTGGACCAAGGGGCGCGAACAGCCATGCTCGGCGCCGATCGCTCGGGCAAGATTCTTCACAAGCTGAAGGTTCTCCGCCGCTCCGAGACCGAGGCCTCCCGCAACCACGACATCCGCATAGGCAAGATTTGCCATTGCCGACTGGTTATCCGGTAGGAAGCCGAGGACTTTGGTGACGATATCGTCCTCAACGAGCGACAGCTTGTGCCGCATGACACGCCCGACCGGCTTATCCACCCGTTGCGGCATAGGCATGACCCTTGGTCGCACCGTCGCCATTTGCGGCCGGTAATTTAGTGTATAGATCGTACACAACAATGAGCCACCAAAAGTCGGACGGGTCGCGGCGAGTGAACCGTCGGAATCTACATCAAGTTCGGTGCAGTCGGCCGTGAGCCCCGTCTGCAGGGTCGTCGCTACCGAGCCTGCAAGATCCCTGCCCAGTGTGGTCGCGCCGAGAAGGAGGATTTCGGGTTTATGGGTATTGACCAGATCCGTGAGCGCCTTGGCGAACGGCTCGTTCCGGTAGTCGGCGAGCGGCGGCGCATCGACGATGTAGACAAGATCCGCCCCGTAAGCGAAGGCCTCGGCAACAGCGTCCTCGACCATCTCGCCCGGCGGTCCCAGCACGACGCCCGCGAGCTGGACTTCAAGCTTGTCGGCTAATTTGCGGCCTTCGCCCAGCAGTTCGAATGATACAGGATGCACATTGCCGCGTTCGAGCTCGAGGAAGACCCACACGTGCCGGTAGTCTTTGAAACGGTCGGGAAGTTCTTTCTTTACACCGGCACGGCCGGGGGCAATGCGAGGGGTAGTTTGGCTTGCGGTCGACATTTTCTGCTCCTGGCCGTCACGTGCCGCTGTTGAAGGCCAGCTCATGTTCCAGCGCCGGCCGGCGGGTTAAGATATCGGCGATGAGTTCATCGGCTATGTCCTGCAAGCCCCTTTCCGCGGTGTCGATCTGCGCCGCCCTTTCTGCCCGTGCGGTGGGGGCGAAAACACGCTTGACGACTGTAGGCGAGCCACGCAGACCGCACCGGGTGAGATCGTCAATGCCGGCGTCGGCTGCAGTCCACTTCACGACTTGGCTGCGCGCCGCGCACAGAGCCTGCTGGAGCGAGCCCCGGCGGATTTCGTTGGTGTCTTCCAGCATGGTAATGAGGCAAGGGAGTCTGCTCTTCAGCAACTGGGTGCCGCCTTCGGCGCGACGAGCGACTTCGATCTCTCGCGTATCGAGATCGATGGAGGCAATCTTCGCGACATAGGTAAGTTGCGATAAATCTAGGCGCTTGGCTATGCCCGGTCCGACCTGGGCGGTATCGCCGTCAATCGTCTGCTTGCCGGTGAAGACGATGTCCGGCCTGCCGAAAGTCTCCCCAATTTTTGCGATTGCTTGCGAAAGAGCAAAGGAAGTCGCCAGCGTATCGGATCCGGCAAAATAGCGGTCCGTCAAGAGAACTGCTCGGTCAGCACCGTAACCGAGCGCCTTTCGCAGCGAGTCCTCCGCCATGGGCGGACCCATTGTGAGCACAGTAACCTCGCCACCATGAACGTCGCGCAGTTTGAGCGCTTCTTCGAGGGCGAACAGGTCGTAAGGATTGATGATGGTCGGAACACCCTGACGCATGATCGTGTTCGTCACCGGGTGCACGCGGATCTGTGCCGAATCCGGCACCTGCTTGATGCAGACTACGATATGCATTGGCGGTTTCTCTAAGCTCCCAGTCCGGATTCGTGCTTGGCGGTTCACCTCATTGCCTGCATCGTTCATGCCAAGTCGTCTTCCTGCCTCTATTCCAGAAGGTGGCTTCGTTTGCTTCCGAGGAGGCGTCATGAGGACTGGATTTGTCGACTTCTCGACATTGTCGCGTCGCAGCCGTGTCGGGCTCATTACTTTCCGAACCGCTTCAGTGCAGAGTCGAGCGGGACGAAGGCGCGGCCAGGTGCGGGACATATGTTTGGATCGTGGTCCCTTAGCACCTTGAACACACGTTGCGTGAGCGGCGAGGAAGTCGCGAAATCTTCGTAGGCGCGTTCCAGCTTGGCGCGCACCCGCGCGGCGATTACCTGGTTAGGCAGACCGGAGAAATCTTCTTCGGCAAGGTATTGGCCCACGCGCTTCATGATATGGAGCCGCGAGACATTCATCACTTTCGGGTCGTAGGAGACGTCAAGGCAGGCGAAGAAGTCCTCCGCGGCCGACAGGCCCTTCAGTCGCGCTAGGATATCGGTGCGATCGATCGGGCGGCTATCAGCGGAGCAGTTCATTGTATTCTCCCGGCGCGAAATTGTGGTGTCGATGCATTGGTGACATTGCTGACGGCGTGCCGACCTCTGGCACGGCGGCTGGGCAAGAGACTTGGCGATCTCAAGCTTTTCTGAAGTGGTGAAGGCGACCCCGAGTTTAACTGCTCTCCTTGCGCAGGGTCGTCACGTTGAGGAAGACCTCACGGCTCGTCGGCTATTGTGCCGCTCGGACCCGGGCCGGAATGAAGCTGTTCTGCACCTCGCCCGCACAGTCCAGCACTGGGAACGGCCCGTAGCTTCTCGGTGATCGCAGGCAGGACCTCAAGCACGCGGTCTACGTCATCTTCGCCGTTGTCACGCGACAAGGAGAAGCGGACTGCCCCACATGCCGCGTTCATAGCGATCAGAACATGGCTCGGTTCCAGTGAGCCAGAGGCACAGGCGGACCCGGCGGAACAGGCGATTCCCAGCCGGCTCAGGACAATTGGAATTGCATCGCCTTCGATACCTTCGAATCCAATGTTTGCAGTGTTTGGCAATCGCTCTTGCGGATCGCCGTTGATGGATGTGTTTGGGATGCGCTGGATGATCCCGTTCTCAAGGCGGTCGCGCAACCATTTTATTCGTTTTGTCTCGTCCATGAATTTCAAGGCGAGTTCGGCCGCCATGCCCAGTCCGACTATGCCGGGTGTGTTTTCAGTGCCTGCACGCCGGTCGCGCTCTTGGTGCCCACCCTTGATCATGGAGGAGAAGCGCACGCCACGTCTTACATAAAGCGCGCCTATCCCCTTTGGACCATGCAGCTTGTGGGCGGAGAGCGACAGCATGTCGATCGCGGTCGATTTCAGCTCAATCGGAAGCCTTCCGACCGCCTGCACTGCATCAGTGTGGAAAAGCGCGCCGACTTCCCTGGCTAGATCGGCAAGCTTAACCACGGGAAAGATCGTACCGGTCTCATTGTTCGCCCACATTATCGAGACGATTGCCACTTGTGGGGTGAGGGCGGTTCTGTAGGCGTCCAGGTCGAGCCGGCCGTAGTGATCGACTGGGATAATGTGCACCTTGACGCCGCGCGTCTTCTCAAGGTGCGCGCACAACTTCAGAACGGCCGGATGTTCAACCGCGGAAGTCACTATTTCCGTTCGGTCGGGCATCACCTCCAGCGCCGAAAGGATGGCTGTACTGTCGCTTTCAGTCCCGCCCGAGGTGAAGATGATCTCGTCCTCGAATCCCGCGCCGATGAGGGCTTGCAACTGTTGCCTCGCCTTTCTCACGGCTTCAGCAACCGATGCGCCATAGGCGTGCATGGACGAATGATTGCCAAATTGCTCCGTAAAGAAAGGCAACATCGCTCCAACGACTGCAGGATCAACCCGCGTCGTTGCGTTGTTGTCGAGATAGACAGGGTTCATGGGAGTGATCCTTCAACTGCTGAAATGATTCAAGGGTAGTCGGGCCATTGAACCTCTGGCGCATATCGTATCTGGTAAGGTGGGCGGCCGGGGGAGCGATGGCTTGGCTGACCGGTCGCTGTCGACATTGCCCTTTGGTGGCGGCATCCGCCGGGAATTCAGCTGTTTCGGGCAATTTTGTTTGCTTGCCCACGGCAACGATCGATGATCGCGATTTGGTGCATCACCGAACGCAATTGTTCCGGGCCGACAGTGCGTGTCGGCCGGTTCCAGAGCGCCGGCGGTTACCGGTTCGACGCAGTATTCCTTGGCGTCGCTATAGTCGAACATAGCCTGTTCCCTCGCAATCATTTGCAGGACTTGCCGCAGCCGCACGTCTCACGCGCATTGGGGTTATCGAAAACAAAGCCGGATGTTTCGAGCCCAGTGACGAAGTCCACGGTCATGCCGGCGGCATGGGGTTGGGAGCCTCTATCCATGAACACCTTGAGCCCATCTCGCTCGATGATCGCATCGCCCTCACGTGAGACGCTCTCCAGGCCCATTGAGTATTGGAAGCCGGCGCAGCCGCCGGCATGGACCATGATGCGAAATCCTTCCGCCGGCTCGCTGGCGCGGTAAAGAGCGGCCTTGATGGCGGCAACAGCGTTGTCGGTGAGCGTAATCATGGCTCGATTTCTCCTCGGTCCGGCGTTTTCGTGGATCATCTCGCATGGACCGTGCCAAAGGGAAGACGTGTCAAAAACCGTAGGACATCCCGACGTCTCTTATGCTCGATTGCTGGGGAGACGTCCGACAACCGACACTTACTGTCGGGTTTGTCGCGTCCGCGTCACAGGAAGGGCGCCTGAGTTCGCGATGCACTCACGCGTAAAGCAATGAACAGAGCCAAAGATGTTCAGAGCTTGCCGCGGAGCAACTGGCACGATTTTTGTGAAGCCTTCGTTGCGGCGGCAAAATTGCCGGCCGATTCACCTTTGGGTTGCCCTCGCAATCGAAGAACGAAGGAAAGCAATATGATCCATCAGACCCGCCTTGGTGGGAAAGCAGCACCGCCGGTGGTACCCGAATGCTCGATCGGCCGATTGGCGCCGACCACCCAACAATCGCTCGCTACCGGCGATTGGCCGCTGACCGCCCGGAGACAGGATTCGACTGGCATGTGCCTGACGATCGATCGCGTCCGCCGTGCACATCCCTGAGGCCCGTTTTTCGATCGATCGTCAAAAGAAGAACGGGGCAGGGGTAAAAACATGGATCAGCGCAAGAAGCGGTCGCCCAACGAAATCCGGCGTGCGTGGGAAGTCTGTCCGAACATTCCCGCGCGTGATTTCGCCGCCCAATTGGCCATTTCGGAAGCGGAACTGGTCGCGGCCCATTGCGGTTTCGGCGCGGCACGCATCGACCCGCGCGTCAATCACCTTCTGACGGGCCTCGAATTCGTGGGCGAAGTGACGGCGCTGACCCGCAATCAAGGTGCCGTGCACGAAAAGATTGGCGTCTTCAACAGAGTGATAACCGGCAACAATCACGCCATGGTCCTTGGTGACGAATTCGACCTTCGCGTCTTCCCGCAGGCTTGGAGGTATGGTTTCGCTGTTGAAAGGCGCCATCGCGGCGGAATCCAGCGCAGTTTGCAATTCTTCGACGCCGCCGGCGCAGCAGTGCATAAGGTGCATCTCAGGCCGGTCTCCAACCTTCATGCCTATCGAAAGCTGGTGGCCGAGCTCGTATCCGCCAACCAGGAGCCGACCATGTCGCTTAAGGCGAGAGTAGCCGACCTGGGCGCGAGGACTGCGGACTGGGCCGGCACGGTGGACGACCTACGCGAGTACTGGAGCCGGCTGACTGACGTCAACCTTCTAAAGACGCTCAAGCTCAGCCGCTGCCAGGCTTTGCGCATGGTCGGCCAGGATTACGCTTGGCTGCTCGACAATGCCGCAGTTGGCGCCGTGCTCCAGCGTGCGGCCGAAGACGAATTGCCGATCATGTGCTTCGTCGGCAACCGAGGTTCTATCCAGACCCATTCCGGCTTAATCAAGTCGGTCAAGCAGATCGGGCCGTGCATCCATGTGCTGGACGAAACGTTCCGGCTGCATCTCAGGACCCACCAAATCCGTGAGGTTTGGGCCGTGCGCAAGCCGACCAATGACAGTCACGTCACCTCGCTCGAAGCATATGGGTCCGACGGCAAGATCATCATCCAGTTGTTCGGTGCGCGCAAGGAAGGCGAACGCGAGCGCGACGACTGGCGGGTTCTGGCGGAAAACCTGCCTCGTTTCCCCGACAGCTACATGAGAAAAGACCGATCGTCGTCGGTGGGACGCCGGCGCCCATCTGCCTCCGCAGCCAGTAGCCGGGCATTGAAGCCGAGACCGGGGACACGATGACGCAATAAGCGCGCTGTATTATCGCAACGCGATGAGCAGGAAGCAATTTGGCGCTGCCCCATCGACCGCATGGTTACGACGAAGCCGCGGCCTTTGGGCCGAGCTCAGAGGTGACAATAGCGTGAACGCCGCCGACCGTCACTCCCCACCAGGCGGTCAGGTTTTGCGGTTCGGGCCGAGCAAAAATACTGTCAAGACAGCGAGGAACGTGGCAACCGCGCTGTAGACAAAGACACTGGCAATACCCGTGTGATCCACCAATAGGCCACCGCAAGTTGTGCCGGCTGCGATGGCCACTTGGAAGGTTATGACCATCAGTACACCAGCGCTCTCGGCCTGTTTCGGAGCGGCGCGTAGCACCATCCATGTCTGCAATCCGACCGGGACCGCGCCAAAAGCAAAGCCCCATACGGCAACTGCAATTGCCGAGGTCAAGGCCGATGCTCTCATGGTCAGGAGCGAGACAGCGGCTACGGCAATGAGCAGGGGCGGCAGGGCCGCGACCGCCTTGAGACTGTGTTTGGTGAGGAATGCGCCGGCTAAATTGCCGAAGACGCCGGCCGTGCCAAAAGCAAGGAACACGAGCGGGATTGACTTCTTGTCGAGCGCAGGAACGCTCTCGAGAAAGGCGCGGATGTAGGCGAAGCTGGCAAAATGGCCGGAAGCGACCAATAGCACGACTAGCACCGCAACCTTCATCGCCGGATTCTTCGCGACATCCAGCGGACTGCGGAATCTGCGCACTTCGATCGGAGGCAGTGGCGGAATGGTTACGAGTTGCACGAGCAGCGCAACGGCACTCACGATTGCGGCGACCTTGAACGAGGCTCGCCATCCCCAAATGTCACCGACATAAGCGCCGATTGGAGCCGCGCAGACGGAGGCGACAGAAACGCCGGTGAGGATGACCGACATGGCGCGCGGCATGAGGTGACTTGGAACCAGCCGCATCGCCAACGCTGCCGAAATTGACCAAAAACCACCAAGCGATATGCCAAGGACGACGCGTGCCGCCAGCAAAACCGGCAGCGACCCCGCAACCTCCGCCAGAACGTTCGACAGGATCAGCAGGAGCGTCATCGCCCAGATGACGACCCTGCGGTCCAGACGCTTTGTCACGATGGCGATTATCGGTGCCGAGATCGCCGCGACGATTGCGGCCGCTGTTAGCGCCTGTCCAGCCGTGCCCGTGGTGATACGGAGATCATGCGCGAGCGGTGTCAGAACGCTGGCGGGCAGAAACTCTGCCGTCACAAGCCCGAAGGTGCCGAAGGAAAGCGAAATGATGGCACCCCATGCAGGGCCAGAACGTTGATAGGGACTTTCTGGGTCAAGCCGATCTCGGTCGAACAAAGCCGCGTCCACTAAATCTGTCGCCGATTCGGTCATGAATGAGTTCTCCGGCTAGGAGCTGTTGCAGCAGGGGTGGCTACATCGCCGGGGATCAAAGCCGCGAGACCTTCCGGCGGCGGCCAGTCGGCATCAGTCGAGGCCTCGGAGCCCGACGCATCCGAGGCCTCATCGGAGGGCCGACGGACCCAACCGTCGACAATGCGGGAGAGTTCTCGGCGCGGTCGCATCGATCGCATTCGTCGAAGTGCGGTCTGTTCACTGCGAACCAAGCAAGCCGAACGCGGTGTCCTCGATCGAGGCCTTGATGGGGGGATGATCGACGATCTCTATATTGCTTTGAAGCAGGAAGTTCCGTCGCCATATGTGGTTATCCTGGCAGCCAGAATTGAGCGGTTGTCGCAAGCACCAAGGCGGTCGCAATGAGTGCAACGAGGCGGAAGTCTGATCGATGGCTGCGGTTCGATGGCCGCGCGATCGACAAAATTGAGGTGATGAGTTATCCCTTTTGAAGCCGTTGCTCCCAATTCTGGGATAAGGTAATTGCAGGCGGTCCCAGCAACGTCGGGCGGCCTTTTTGGTGATCGAATTCATGGGACGACACTCTCGGTCCGTGACGCATCTGCGAATGACTCCGCAAGTTCCGTGCCATCAACGACAAATCTGGCTCTGCTGAGCGGGTGGTGGAGGCACGAGCGTGGGCTATCCCAAGAGCTTGCCGCAAGGTTGTTCGAAGTTGAGGTGCCGGATAGACCGCAAATATGTCGGGCGGCCTGGGGTTGGCCAACACGAAGATGCGCAAGTTCAAAAGGACGAGCTGAACCCTTGCCGATATCCATCCGAGGCTGATCTGGAGAAGGTCAAGAACTGCGTCTTGAAGGCTTCCGCCGCACCGGCAAATGCTAAGCCAAGGTGCTGGGCAAGATGGACAGGGCCATCCAACCCGTCGACTGGACGCTCATTAATGGCGTCGGTGTGGCTCTGTAGCTGGCGAGAAAAACGCCCTGCTGAAAGACAAAAGCTCGTGTGGCCGGCTCTGAAGGACGGCCAATGAGGCATGCGAGGAGAGGCTATAGTCCATTCGTGTAGACTGATCTTGTCCTACGGAGGCGGCTAACCACCCCGCCAGACATCATCGAGGGGAGCGCCACTAGGCTCACCCCAAGTGTTGGTCGTTTCCACCTGGTGACCTCGGCCAAGTCACCAAGCCGCTTAGCGCAAGCTTTCGAACTGGATGCTCCCCGGGCACATGATCGGCTAGCGATCCCACCAGTTGAGTTGCTCCAAGTCGCTGTCTAGCATTCTACATTCTGTGTCCGACGCTGGACAAGAATGTTGCAATCCCGACCAGCAAGTCAGCGCAGGCGCCACCTGTTGCCCAGCAAACGGCAAGGATTATCGAAAGACGAATTCGGCACGGAGCTTGCACCGACGATTGCATGCAAATGCCGACAGCATCTCATGAACGGTCTCTCGATTCTGGCGCGGTTAAATCGCGGCCGGTTCCAGATCATGTCCCGCCCGAAATGGTGAGGGACTTCAACCTGTTTACGTCGCCCGGCATGTTGCCGACGGCTAACGGGGATCCGCATGCAGCGGTTGCTTGCGTTCATGCCGGGCCTCCGATCTTTTATTCAACCAGCAACACGCGCGACGGTCGGGGTACCTGGGTCATCACTCGCGCGAGCGACCAGCGCCGGGTGCTGCAGGACACCGAAACGTTTTCCAGCCATCGCAGCATCTTCGCCTCTGTGCTCGGCGAGAGCTGGCCGATGATCCCGCTTGAGCTCGATCCGCCATTCCACGGTGTTTTTCGCTCACTGCTCAATCCGCTGCTTTCGCCAAAGCGGGTAATGGCATTGGAGCCGGCTGTCCGGGAACGAGCGATCAAGCTGATCGACAGGATCGCCGCATCAGGCACGAGCTGCGACATCATGAAGGATTTTGCAGTTCCGTTCGCGGTCAATATCTTCCTTCGCTTTATTGGGCTTTCGGACAACGGACTAGAAACATTTGTCGGCTGGGCTAGAGATCTGCTCCACGGCGATAAGGAGCAACGACCACCCGCAGCCCGGACGATCGTGGCCTTCATCGACGAACTTGCCACCGAGCGCCGCAAGGAGCCGGTCGATGATTTCATGACCTTCATCGTGAAGGCAAAGGTCGAGGGTCGTCTGCTCAGTGACGAAGAAGTCCGTGGCATCGGCGTGCTTGTGTTCGTCGCGGGACTCGACACGGTCTCAGCAGCCATATGCTTCGACTTGGCCCATCTCGCGCGCAACCCCAAAGATCAGGAATTGCTACGAAGCGAACCTGACCGGATTGCCGTCGCTGCGGAAGAATTGCTGCGCGCCTATTCGACCATTCAGATGATCCGAGTGGCAACGAAGGATGTCGACTTCAAAGGCGCGCCGATCCGCAAGGGAGATTATGTTTCCTGTGCCACGATGATTGCCAATCGTGACCCGGCGGAATTCGAATGCCCGAATGAGATCGATCTGGCGCGCGAGGACAACCGGCACGCTGCCTTTGGCTATGGTCCCCATCGTTGTCTTGGCTCACACCTTGCCCGGCGGGAGATTGTCATTGGCCTGGAGGAGTGGCTGGCGCGCATCCCAGCCTTTCGGATCAAGACAGGGACTGAACCTATCACCTTCGGCGGCCATGTGTTCGGGATCGAGAATCTGATCCTGGAATGGTCCTGAAGTTTCAGCCAACGACATTGGAGTTCGCTATGCGTGTCGTCGTACATAAAGCCAGATGCCAGGGTCATGCGCGCTGCTGGGCGCGGGCGCCGAGAGTCTTCAAGCTTGATGACGCCGGCTACATCTTGCCCGGTGATATTGATGTTGCCGATGGGGAGCAACTGCTTGCCTCAAAAGGGGTACGAGCCTGCCCCGAACAAGCTCTGGAAGTTGACGAGCCCCCCGCTAACTCAGTTGTAGAGAGAGACACACGCAAAGTGCAGACTGGCATCGGGAAGGACAAAACAATCATACAATTCGCGACAGACCCTGTCGACCACGCGAAAATTACCGAACTGCGTGACCGAGAGGCGATCCGCAACTGCCTGTATCGGTACTGCCGCGGGATAGACCGCGCCGATGAGGCGGCGCTGCGTAGCGCATACTGGCCCGAAGCGTATGACAGGCACGGTCCCTATTGCGGACCGGCAGAGGACTTCATCCAATTTGCTCTCGGTCTGCCGGGGCACCGTAACATCCATCAAATCACGAACAGCCTGATCGACTTCATCAGTTCAGCAGAGGCCGCGGTCGAGAGCTATTTCACCGCGCTGCAACGCGGACCGGATACAGACCAAGAAATACGTCAGACGCTGCTTTGCGGCCGTTACTGCGATCTGTTTCAGAAGAGGCAGGACGAGTGGCGAATTGCGGAACGGACAGTCGTCTACGATTGGGTTGAGGAGCAAATCCCGCCAGCGATTCTTGAGGCAGATAGGTTCGGCCGGCGACAGCCGATTGGAGCACCACATCCAGACGATCCCATCTACCAGTTGCTCAAGGGTCACATCCCCACCGACCAAGATGGCGTCGAGGGTCCCCAACTGGGAGCTGCATAAGTGGGTAGGAATGGAGGATGAGCGCCCTACGGGAACGACATCTGTGTGGGGCCGCGACTGGCGGTCACTGCAACGATTTGGCTCGGCCCTTCATTCCGCCCAAGGTTGATGGGCTGAGATCACAAGCGGTCATCGTGGAGAAGCTCTCGTGAAACTGGCAGCACGCACCGTAATCATCACAGGCGCTGCGGGCGGGATCGGCCGTGCCCTGGTCGATATCCTTGCCGCGGACGGAGACACTGTAGTTGCGGTGGACCTTCCGGGCAGTGGTGTGGTTGAACTGGCTCGGGATCTCGGGTCGCCGCACGTCGGTCTGGAGTGCGATGTGTCGCGAGAGAAGGACATGCTCTCACTTTTCGGCCAGGTCGAAGCACGGTTCGCGCAAATCGATGTCCTCATCAACAATGCGGCGGTTGGACCCACGATGGATAGGATCATCGACACCGCTGTCGATACCTTCCGACGCGGCGTGACAGTGAACCTTATTGGGCCATTCGTTATGGCCCGGGAAGCGGCGCGGCGCATGAAGCCGGGCGGTGCGATCGTCAATGTGGCTTCGATGGCGGGCGTGGTCGGCAATCCCAGGCGCAACGCCTACGCAGCCTCGAAAGCTGGCGTGATCTCGTTGACAAAGTCCCTTGCATGCGAGTGGGCTATGCGAGGAATCCGCGTCACGGCGGTGGCGCCGGGCTCCGTCCGCACCCCAATGGTCACAGAACTGGCACGCGCTGGCAAAATGGACCTCGCGGCGATACGCCGCCGCGTGCCGATGGGGCGCTTGGCTCGCCCCGACGAGATCGCCAGGGTCGTGCGTTTTCTGAGCAGCACGCAGGCGCGCTACATCACCGGCTCGGTGCTGGCAGTCGACGGAGGCTGGATGTCATTCAACCAGCCGGGGGATGCTCACCCGCCGGTGGATGGTGCGCTCCAAGCCGAGCTCTCCTGTCCGGCCGAATGCACAGATGCGCGAATCGTGCTCGTCACCGGTGGCGCAAAAAGCATTGGCGCGGCCGTCGCTCGCCGCTTTGCCGCGAACGGCGACACCGTCGTGATTGCTGATAAAGATGGCACTGCAGCGGCAGAGCTGGCTACATCGCTCCCCGGCAAGCATCTGGCGAAATCGCTGGACGTGGCCGTCGAGAGCGATGTGGTGTCGATGTTCGAAGAACTGAGGGGACGCTTCGGGTATATCGATGTTCTGGTCAATAGTGCTGATACCGCCGACAGGATTGTGCCTGCGATCGAGCAACTGTCGAAACAGCTCGAACACGTCCTGGATGTCAACCTTACCGGCGCCTTCACCTGCGCGCGCGAAGCGATCAAGGCTATGCGCCCGGGCGGCGTGATCCTCAATCTCGGGTCGATCGACAGCTTTCTGCCGTTCGCGCCGCGCCATGCCTACGGCGCCTCCAAGGCGGGGATGGATATGCTGACCCGTTGCATGGCGGCCGAACTCGGGCCGGTCGGAATTCGGACAGCCACCGTCGCTCCTGGCCACATCCGCACGCCCGCACTTGCTCAGTTGGCCAAAGCCGGCCGCATCGACCTGACAGCAATCGGACGACGCATCCCCATGGGCAGGATGGGACGGCCAGAAGACGTCGCAGATGCATCGTTCTTCCTTGCTTCGTCTGACGCCTCATACATCAACGGCTCGATCCTCTACGTGGACGGCGGCTGGACCTCGTTCGGTGATGCGGGAAACGCCAGCGAGCTCTATGACGAATGTTTTGCGGAGGCCGCAGGTTAATTGCCAGGCCTTCGCAGGGCGACCGGCCGAGCATTATGAAGCCTCGGCTCCACGACGCACCTGAGGTGCTTGAGATCCAAGCATGCGCATGCCGAGCACATTCCCGGTCGGCTGACGTGTCTATAACGAGGAGAAATCATGGAATTTGCCACTTTCATTCTGGCCGCCCAGCGTGGCTATCACCAATCCTCAGAAAGCGTCATCCGCAACTCCATCGAACAGGCCGTCGCTTCGGAGCAGGCTGGGTTCAACACCGCGTGGTTTGCTGAGCACCACTTCAACAATTACAGCCTCATACCATCCCCGCTGATGATGGTGGCGCACTGCGGCGGCTTGACAAGCACGATTCGCCTGGGCACTGCCGTCTGCGTGCTGCCGCTTTACCAACCGCAGCGCCTGCTGTCCGAGATCGGCTTCGCCGACATCGTTGCGAACGGCCGTCTCGAGCTCGGCGTAGGCTTGGGATACCAGCAGTTCGAGTTCGAACGGTTCGGCGTGGACATCGATGAGGCGCCGGCCGTCTTTTCGGAATACCTGGACATCATTCTCAAGGGCCTCAACCAAAACGTCTTCGAACACGACGGCCAGTATGAGAAGATCCCCCCAACAGCGATTTCGGTCCGCACAGTCCAGCAGCCGACGCCGCCTATCTGGATCGCTGGCGGAGCCGCACGGATGGCTCGGGCCTACCGCGAGGGGCACAATTTTTTTGTCACAGCCTTCCACGACGGCTTAGAGACTTTGACCACACTGCGTGAATCAGTCGAGAGGGCGGCGGCATCCGAGGAAAAGAACGTCACCGACGTCAAGATATCGCTGCTGCGCTGCTGCTATGCCAGCCACGACGAGTTGGAGATCAACAGCTATCTCGACAATGCCCGCTTCCAGCGCCGGCTTTCTGAAGCCCTGCATCAGCGTCGCCAACAGAGCCACGATGGCTACCTGCTGCAGGAGACACCGACCCAGCAGGATCTGTCCTTCGAGACCATGCGCAAAAATTTGCCGATTGGCAGCGTAAATCGCGTGATTGATCGCCTGCTGGAAGAGATCGATATCTTGAAACCGGACCAGATCGCAGTTCAGACTCAATTGGGCGACTTCGACCAAAAGACGATGCTGCGCCAGATCGAGCTCTGGGGCGACAAGATCATCCCTGCGGTCAACAAGGCGCTTTGTCATGCCGGAAGCTGAAGCCGGCCGTTACGATGATGGCTGCCTATCCAGCGCGCAATGGCGTGGGTCCGAGCTAGGGAGGAGCTTCGATCAGCATGTGCTGCCCTGCGTACATTCACGTTCGCTTGAGGAGGTCCAGGCGGGCGAGGTGTTGGCGACGGAGGGGACAGGCCTTTCGTCTGTCGAATTGCGTGATGTCTTGGCCGCAACTTTCCCGTCTACCTCCAGCAGCGTATTCGCTTTGGAGGAGTTGAGCGAGCCCGAGCCGGAACTGGAAGAGGAACTGCTACGCCGGCTGCTGCTAGCGCATGCTGCGCCGGCCGACCCGGCGAGCGCCCGCTTGGCCAAGATCATCGCCCGGCGTGCGATGCGCATGGACCATCTTTGGCGGGATCTTGGCCTCTCAAATCGCGCTGAGCTCAGCCGCCTGCTTGCCAGACATTTTCCCGCGCTGGCGGCAGGCAACACAGAAAACATGAAATGGAAAAAGTACTTTTACCGCAAGCTGTGTGAGGCCGAAGGCTTTTCGTCATGCACAGCACCCAGTTGCGGGGAATGCCATGACTTCGAAAGCTGCTTCGGCCCGGAGGAAGTTGAGAGTCGCCTCTCGCCGACCACGAATGTCGGTTAGTCACTTCGCTTGATCGCAGCTGCGGACAAACGCTTATCGCGGCGCCGTCGTATGGAGGAAGGGATGTTCATCGCCTCGCGATATTTGGTGACGGTACGGCGAGCGACATCGATGCCGGTCTCCTTGAGTTGAGCAACGATGTCTTCGTCGGAATGTACCTTGTCGAGCGATTCTTCGGCTATGATTGCCTTGATCCGATGGCAGACAGCTTTGGCGGAGTGCGCATCGCCGCCCTCGCAGGATGCGATTGGCGCAGCGAAAAAATACTTCAGCTCGAACACCCCGCGCGGAGTCAACATGTACCTGTTCGAAGTCACCCGGCTTACCGTCGACTCGTGCATGCCGATCTCGTCAGCGACATTTTTGAGACAGAGAGGCCGCAGATGGGCGGCGCCGTGTGTAAAAAAGGCATCCTGCTGGCGCACGATTTCGGTCGCAACCTTAAGGATCGTCTTAGCGCGCTGCTTGAGACTGCTGATCAGCCAGTTCCCTTTTTCCTGGCAATTGTCGAGAAACGCTTTGCCTTCCGGATTTTGCTTGGTCAGCTGCGAGATTTCGGCGACATAGGTGTGGTTGATCAACACTTTGGGCAGCGTGGCCGGATCAAGCTCCACCCGCCATCCACCTTCGGACTTGGGCATTACCCAGACGTCCGGTACGATGGTTTCCGGCGTCCCGGACTGGAACCGGTCTCCAGGCTTGGGATCGAGCGCGCGGATTTCGTTCCTCATGTCGAGGAGATCCTCCTCGTCGACTCCGCAACGCTGCTTCAATCCCTGAAAATCCCCCCGTGCAAGCATCTCGAGATTGGCGACCAAAGCTGCCATAGCCGGGTCGAACCGGTCTTGCTGGCGCAGCTGAATCTCCAGGCATTCGCTGAGAGTTCGCGCAAAAATGCCCGGCGGATCAAATTGCTGCAAGATTCCGATGACCCGTTCCACATCAGCTTGCCGAACGTTTAACGTCCTGGCCAGATCGAAAAGGTTTACCTGAAGATAGCCAGTGTCCTCCAGATGAGCGGCGAGCTGTCCGGCAATCAGCCGCTCCTGGGGGGTGAACGGGTTGAGGGCGACCTGGCGGGCGACATGGTCGTGCAATGTTTCGGTGTGGGCGGTAAACTCCTCGACGGCAGGTCGATCGTTGCCGCTACTGCGTTGCGACTTCCATTGCCCGCGCCCGCCAGACGGCCCGCCAATGGGCGATTCGCCGATTTCGCTTCTGCTTTGACTGCTCCGCTGATCCACCCCTGGCAGCGGCGAATCGTCGTCAAACGGGTCAGGCTTCAAAACGGGGTTCTTCTCGAGTGCCTGCTGCACGAGCTGATGGAGTTCAGTATGCGTCAATCGCAGCAAGCGAATAGCTTCAATGGCTTGAGGCGATAAGACCATACGTTGCTTCTGGCGTTGAAGCAGGCTTGCTGAGAGATGCATGTTGAACCGTGATCTGCCGAGGAGGCTCTAGTGTGTGCTTGGGTTGTGTGAGACTTTCCACTTCTGGGTCATGCCGCCGCCTTCAATTTGTCGAGAACGTTTTGCGGGGATGAAACGCCATAGGGGTCCGTCTCGCAGTTGTCACAGAAGCCTTCCTCCTCGAACCACTGCTCCACCACGCCATCGTCGATCAGAGCGGCGTATCGCCAGGAGCGCATGCCAAAGCCCAGATTGTCCTTCGCGACCAGCATGCCCATTTTGCGCGTGAACTCGCCCGACCCGTCTGGGATCAGCTCGATCTTCTGCAGCCCCAAGGACTTTCCCCACGCATTCATGACGAAAGCATCGTTGACCGAGACGCAGTAGATCGCGTCAATTCGCAGTTCCAGAAATTGATCATAGAGTTTTTCGAAATCGGGCAGTTGGAAGGTCGAGCAGGTCGGGGTGAAGGCGCCAGGCAGCGAGAACAGGATGATGCGCTTGCCCCCGAAATAATCGTCGGAGGTCTTGTTCTCCCACTGATAAGGATTTGGCCCCCCGATCGACTCATCGCGAACACGCGTGCGAAAGGTCACGAGAGGAACGTTCTTTCTATAGGTCATTGATTTGCTTCCAGGCCAAAGTGGTACGGTGCATTTTTCGGTTAAACTGAAGCGGCATCGACTTCGGTCGACAGTTCCGGCAGCCTCGCGCCTTGGCGTGGTTGCCTCGGACCGGTCTTGTGCAAGACCGCCCCCGAGCAGGCACGTTTAACGGCGACGAGCTTCCGCGGAGACGGGGAATTTTGCTCGCGTGCTTTATCGAGCTTTGAGAGGTAGGCATGGTCTGCAACCGTGATTTTGACTGCGTTCTATCGACCGAGTCGCAAGCGCCATGCCAATTGACCCGATGCCTTGGGTTCACTTCGGTTTTTGCAGCAACTTTCGTGTTGTGCAGTAATGCCGGTCGATATTATTGCTCAAGCAGCACTGGAAATTGGGTGCGACTCCGTTCGGCAAACCCGGCCTTTGTCCGAAGCCGGACACGAATGTCGGAAATAGCCAAACGCCAGGATCTGGGGCGGGTTAAGAAACGTTGCCGTGGGCACCGGCTTCAGCACAATTGCGCCACGCGAGCATGGCTCCCAGCGTCAATGCCGTGCAGCAGCGAGACGAAGTCACTGCAGAATATCAACCTCTGCGAAGTCGTTGAAACCCAGCATGTGCGAGCCGTTCGAGGCGCAGATCAAGGCATGCTCGAGGAAGAGCTCGTGCTCTCGGCAGCAAGTGTTGCGACGTCTGACAAGGATCGTCGCGCTTCAAGGAAAAGAACCTGAATGGTGCACGGCTTGTGAAGGCCGGCGCATGGAAATGGCTGGGCTGATCATCCTCCATGAGGGTTGAATGAAGAGCTGGCCCCTATCTCCCTCAGCTGCAACGGGGGGAGATAGGGCATGTCCGTCTATCGCGCTGGGTAACATTCCTCGGTGATGCAATAAGGGGGAGCAATTTCTCATTTCGGCAGACACGACCCAGCTCTCCTTTCATGCGCTGATTCCCCCAGGGGAAATCGCGACTCCAGGCTTCCTATGCAGCGAATCGCGGTGCTGTCCGATGTCCGACAATGTCGGATGCGGATCGTAGCTGGGCTAGATCCGTCACTTTGCCTCGATGGTTTCCCACTGGCCTTATATCTGCTTCGCCCAAATGCGGCGACATAACCTGTGCGGCATCTGTGAATGGATCGACTTCAATCGAGACCTCGGAGGTCCCGATGCGCGAAGGGAGCTTGCCGATATGACGGCCACCATAGCGAACCACGGTCCGGACGACGAGGGGACTTGGATCGGCGGGCCTGCGGCGCTGGGACACCACCGCCTGGCAATCATCGATATCCAGGGCGGCCGCCAGCCGAGGATGCTCCAGGGGGATGGCCGACCTGACTTGGTGCTCGTCTACACGGGTGAGACTTACAACTACCGCGAGCTGCGTCAACAGCTGGCCGGCCTAGTCCATCGCATGAACACGAGCAGTGACACCGAGGTGGTGCTGCACCGCCCCCGCGAGTAGGGCTCTTCGGCGGGTACACTTTTTTCACGAAATCCGTGAATGTTTCTCGCGACATCATCCCGCAATCGGTGGTGCAGCGGGTGAAGAGCCCGTATCCGGCTATCCAGAATGCCGCCTACGACAAAATACTACGTACGCGGTTCACTGTGATGCTGGACGACCTAGTTGTGGAGCTTCAACAGGTTGTCCTCGATCAGGGCGAGGCGACTGATAGGCGTTTTTGACTTTAGGCTGCCATGTGGA
>NZ_VFTC01000034.1 GCF_007003975.1 Mesorhizobium sp. WSM4306 | reverse complement strand
GAGCGCTTGAAACTCGTACTGTGTCTGGACATGCAAAACCCCCGAAGGTTGTGTCCAACTTTCGGGGGTCAGTTCACTTGCGCCGGGCATTTTTCTTTTGATCGGAGCAGGGCGCGATTGCGTTGGCTAAAAAACAACCGTTAGCCGGGAGCGGATTGTGCGCGGGATAGCAATTAGCGTCACTTCGCGACGCCATTCGCACGCAGTCTTTTGCTTTTCGGTGCTAGAATCCATTTAAATCGGTTTAATCGCCTCCCGATTTTGGTTGCACTGCAGCATTTTCGCGTTAATCATTTGCTGAGCCCATCCCTCCCTGTCCGGAGCCTTCTTCCTTGGCCATCACGAAGATCCTCGTCGCCAACCGGTCCGAAATTGCCATCCGCGTCTTTCGCGCGGCCAACGAACTCGGCCTCAAAACCGTGGCGATCTGGGCTGAGGAGGACAAATATTCGCTGCATCGGTTCAAGGCCGATGAAAGCTACCAGGTCGGGCGCGGGCCGCATCTCAACAAGGACATGGGACCGATCGAAAGCTATCTGTCGATCGAGGAAGTGATCCGCGTCGCCAAGCTGTCAGGCGCCGACGCTATCCACCCGGGCTATGGCCTTTTGTCGGAAAGCCCTGAATTCGCAGATGCCTGCGCCGGGGCCGGCATCACCTTTATCGGCCCGAAGCCAGACACGATGCGCCGGCTCGGCAACAAGGTCGCCGCGCGCAATCTCGCCATCGAGGTCGGCGTGCCGGTGATCCCGGCAACCGACCCGCTGCCGGACGACATGGACACGGTCAAGAAATTGGCCAAGGAAATCGGCTATCCGGTGATGCTCAAGGCATCGTGGGGCGGTGGCGGGCGCGGCATGCGCGCCATCCGCGCCGAAGCCGATCTGGTCCGCGAAGTCACCGAAGGCAAGCGCGAGGCCAAGGCGGCCTTCGGCAAGGACGAGGTCTATCTCGAAAAGCTGATCGAGCGCGCCCGCCATGTCGAGGTCCAGGTGCTTGGAGACACGCATGGCAATGCCGTGCATCTGTTCGAGCGCGACTGTTCGATCCAGCGCCGCAACCAGAAGGTCGTCGAGCGGGCGCCGGCGCCCTACCTCGAAATGTCGCAGCGCGATGAGCTTTGCGGGTTTGCGCTCAAGATCGCGCGCGAGACCAGCTACATCGGCGCCGGTACGGTGGAGTTCCTGCAGGACGCCGACACCGGAAAATTCTACTTCATCGAGGTCAATCCGCGCATCCAGGTCGAGCATACCGTCACCGAGCAGGTCACCGGCATCGACATCGTCAAGGCGCAGATCCACATCCTGGACGGCTTTGCCATCGGCACCAAAGAGTCGGGCGTGCCGGCGCAGGCCGACATCAGGCTGAACGGCCACGCGCTGCAGTGCCGCATCACCACCGAGGACCCGGAGCATAGTTTCATTCCGGATTACGGCCGGATCACCGCTTATCGCGAAGCCGCCGGTTTCGGCATCCGCCTCGACGGCGGCACCGCCTATTCCGGCGCGGTCATCACCCGCTTCTACGATCCGCTGCTGGAGAAGGTGACGGCCTGGGCGCCGACACCGGCAGAGGCGATCGCCCGCATGAACCGGGCCTTGCGCGAGTTCCGTATCCGCGGCGTGGCGACCAACCTCACCTTCCTCGAGGCGATCATCAACCACCCGCGCTTCGCCGACAATTCCTACACGACCCGGTTCATCGACACCACGCCAGAACTGTTCGCGCAGGTGAAGCGGCAGGACCGCGCCACCAAGCTGCTCAACTATCTGGCCGACGTCAGTGTCAACGGCCATCCCGAAACCCGCGGCCGTCCGATGCCGAAGGCCGATGCGGCGGCGCCCGTCGTGCCCTATCTCAACGGCAATGTGCCGGGCGGCAGCAAGCAGAAACTCGACGCGCTGGGGCCGGAGAAATTCGCCGCCTGGATGCGTGAGCAGAAGGAGGTGCTGGTCACCGATACGACGATGCGCGACGGCCACCAGTCGCTGCTCGCCACCCGCATGCGCACGCATGACATTGCCGGCATTGCCGGCACCTATGCGCGGGCACTGCCGCGGCTGCTGTCGCTGGAATGCTGGGGCGGCGCCACCTTCGATGTCGCCATGCGCTTCCTCACCGAGGATCCGTGGGAGCGGCTGAGCAAAGTGCGCGAGGCCGCACCCAACCTTTTGCTGCAGATGCTTCTGCGCGGCGCCAACGGCGTCGGCTACACCAACTATCCCGACAATGTCGTGCAGCATTTCGTCAAACAGGCAGCGGCTGGCGGCGTCGACCTGTTCCGCGTCTTCGACTGCCTGAACTGGGTCGAGAATATGCGCGTCGCCATGGACGCGGTGGGCGCCGAGGGCAAGCTGGTCGAAGCGGCGATTTGCTACACCGGTGACATCCTCGATCCGGCACGCGCCAAATACGATCTCAAATACTATGTCGGGCTGGCGAAGGAATTGCAGGCCGCGGGCGCCCACATCATCGCCGTCAAGGACATGGCGGGGCTGCTCAAGCCGGCCGCCGCACGCGTGCTGTTCAAGGCGCTGCGCGAGGCGACCGATCTGCCGATCCATTTCCACACCCACGACACGTCAGGCCTGTCGGCGGCGACGGTGCTGGCGGGCGTGGAAAGCGGCGTCGACGCCATCGATGCGGCGATGGATTCCTTCTCCGGCAACACCTCGCAGCCTTGCCTCGGCTCGATCGTCGAGGCGCTGAAGGGAACCGAGCGCGATCCCGGTCTCGATCCGCAATGGATTCGCAACATCTCCTTCTATTGGGAAGCGGTGCGTAACCAGTATGCCGCCTTCGAAAGCGACCTCAAGGGGCCTGCCTCGGAGGTCTACCTGCACGAAATGCCGGGCGGCCAGTTCACCAACCTCAAGGAACAGGCGCGCTCGCTCGGGCTGGAAACGCGCTGGCACGAGGTGGCGCAGGCCTATCACGACGTCAACCTGATGTTCGGCGACATCGTCAAGGTGACGCCGTCATCCAAGGTGGTCGGCGACATGGCGCTGATGATGGTGAGCCAGGACCTCACCGTCGCCGACGTCGAAAACCCGGCCAAGGACATCGCCTTCCCCGACTCGGTCGTCTCGATGCTGCGCGGCGATCTCGGCCAGTCGCCCGGCGGCTGGCCTGCGAAGCTGCAGAAGAAGGCGCTGAAGGAAAGCAAACCGATCACCGTGCGGCCGGGCTCGCTGCTCAAGCCGGCCGACCTCAAGGCCAGCCGCAAGGAGATCGAGGAGAAGCTGGAGCGCAAGCTCTCGGAGTACGAATTCGCATCCTGGCTGATGTATCCGAAGGTGTTCACCGACTTCGCCGCCGCGCAAGAGACCTACGGGCCGGTCAGCGTGTTGCCGACGCCGACCTATTTCTACGGCATGAAGTCCGAGGACGAGATCTTCCTCGACATCGAAAAAGGCAAGACGCTCGTGGTGCGCTGCCTCGCCATCGGCGATGTCGATGAGAAGGGCATGGTTACCGTGTTTTTCGAGCTCAACGGCCAGCCACGCCGCGTCCGGGTGCCGGACAGGGCGCATGGCGCCTCGGCAGCCAAGGCACGGCGCAAGGCCGAGCCCGGCAACGAGGCGCATGTCGGCGCGCCGATGCCGGGCGTGGTCTCCGCGCTCGCGGTTGCCGCCGGCCAGGCAGTCAAGGCCGGCGATGTGCTGTTGTCGATCGAAGCCATGAAGATGGAGACCGCGCTGCATGCCGAGCGCGACGGCACGGTGGCCGAAGTGCTGGTCAAGGCCGGCGATCAGATCGACGCCAAGGATCTGTTGATCGCGTTCAACTGACGTGCGGATCGATCACACTGGGGACGGCTGGCAGCAGCCGTTCTATCTCTTTGTTTTTACACAATTCCGGACGGAAAACCGCTGCGCACTTTTCCTGGAATTGCTCCAGGCATCGATAATGGCTTGACCCGCCGCGCCCGCTCGGGCATCGAACCCGCTCCAATTTTGCCGCGCCAGAATCGCGGCGCTTAAAAAGAAGCGGAGAAAAACATGGCCGACGACATCACCGAGACCAGCCAGACTGTTGCCGCCGGCCAGTTGCGCGCCTTCATCGAGCGCATCGAGCGGCTCGAGGAAGAAAAGAAGACCATCGCCGACGACATCAAGGAAGTGTTCGCCGAAGCCAAGGGCACCGGCTTCGACACCAAGGCGATGCGCTCGATCATCCGGCTGCGCAAGAAGGACCAGGCCGAGCGGCAGGAAGAGGAAACCATCCTCGATCTCTACAAGGCCGCTCTCGGCATGGTGTAGAGACTGTCTGGAAATTCTACTCCGGCGGCCATCTGATGGCGCTTTCTGCGCTTCCGGTGCTCACGGACCCAAAAGTCCGCTGCGCTCCGGTTCTCGAAACCACCACCATATGACTCGCCGGAGCGAATTTCGAAACAGTCTCGGGCCGAGCATGATGCTAAAGCGGGCATCGAACCATGAGCGAATTCGACTTTGGCGCCCGCCGCGCCTCTGAATTCCGCCAACGCAGCTTCTGGACGCTGTTCGCCGAACGGCACCCGGAGGAACGCGCTTCTATGGCGCGGCGCGGACCTTGGTTCTGGCAGCGCGGGCTGCCGGACTTCGCCCTGGTCCTGTCCATGTATGTCGCGCCGGCGCAGAACCATGTCGGCGTCTTCTTCGGCCGCAACGAGAAGTTCGGCGCCACTGAAGCCTGGTCGCGGTTGAAGCCTTTCCAGCCCGCGATCGAAGGCAGGCTGAAGCTCAGGCCGGAGCAGAGCTGCGAGGGGCTCGGCATCAATTCGATGTGGCGGGTGAACTGCTTTGCCGAGGACAACTGGCCGGCCATGGCCGACTGGCTGGTGACGGAATGCTCGCGCTTCGAGCGCGCCGTCACCGAGGTGCTGGGGCAAGCTGAAATCGGCTCGTGAACTGGGCCGCCTAATTCGGTTTCGGCGCGTCGCGGCCGATCTCGTCCAGATGCTGCTGCAACGCCATGTGGTCCAGCGCGTCCATCGGCAGGTTGGTGAACAGCGAGATGCGGTTGTTGAGCATGCGATAGGCGTCGGCGAAGGCCAGATGCATTTCGGCGTCGGTGCCTTGTGCCTTGGCCGGATCCGGTATCGCCCACAGCGCCGTCATCGGGTGTCCGGGCCAGACCGGGCAGGATTCATTGGCGGTGCTGTCGCATACGGTGAAGACGAAATCCATCTCCGGCGCGTCGGGCTTTGCAAACTCGTCCCAGCCTTTCGAGCGGGCGAAGCCGGTGTCGTAGTCGAGGCTCTCGAGCAGCTGCAGCGCGTAGGGATTGACGGTGCCCTTCGGCTGCGACCCGGCGGAGAAGGCCTTGAATTTCTCGGCGCCAATGCGGTTTAGGATGGCTTCGCCCATGATCGAGCGCGCCGCATTGGCGTTGCACAGGAACAGGACATTGTAGCTTTTGTCGCTCATCAAACACCTCCCTGGCAGGCGACCTCGGGACGAAGGAACGGCACGGTCAGCAAATTAGCTTCGCGGCGGATGCCGACAAGGGGCCATCCGGAAAGATTTCGCGATTGTTTGGCGGCGATCGCCAAGCCATATGCTTCTACGAGCGCGCCTGCCGCGCTCGGGATCGTTGCGAATGAAAGAGTTGAGCTGATGCCAGGACCTGCGGGGAGCGAGGACGGCAAGATGGGCGGAACGGCCGGCTTCTTCCGCTCGCGCTGGCACGGTGCCGTGTCGCTCGATCGCCTGTTCTGGCGCGACATGGTCGTTGTCGGCACCGCGATCAACGTCGCGTCGTCGGTGATCGCGCTCGCCCTGCTCGGGCTGAAGCTGCCGCTGGCCGTGGTGCTGGCCGTGCATTTCGCGCCGGTGCCCTACAACATATTCCTGACCTTGGCCGTCTGGCGAGTCGCCGAAAAGGCCGGCGGCGCCAAGGCCTCGCTGATGATGCTGGGCTCGGCGCTATGGTTGATCCTGGTGGTTGTTGTCTGAGACGCCGACGGAGCACGAAAAAGGGCGGCCGGAGCCGCCCTGTGCAAGAGATGATGACCGGGTTTAAGCCGCCGGCTCGAATTTCAGCGCCACGCCATTGATGCAATAGCGCAGGCCGGTCGGCGGCGGACCGTCGTCGAAGACATGGCCGAGATGGCTGCCGCAGCGCGAGCAGTGGCATTCGGTGCGGACCATGCCGTAGCTGCGGTCGACGGTGTTTTCGACCGAACCCGGCACCGGGTCGTTGAAGCTCGGCCAGCCGGTGCCGCTCTCGAACTTCAGCTTGGATTCGAACAGCGGCTGGTCGCAGCCGACGCAGGAAAAGGTGCCGGCGCGCTTTTCATAAAGCAAAGCGCAGCTTCCGGGCCGTTCGGTGCCGTGACCGCGCATGACCGCATATTGCTCCGGCGTCAGCCGGGCACGCCATTCGGCGTCGGTGCGGGTAACGGGGTAGGTGTGGGTATCCATCTAATCTCCTCAGCCTTGGCGGCTTGTTGTTGGTTGCAGCCAGTATTCGCACCAACATAAGCATTTGTTACACGCCTGCCCAGCGCAGAGGCGTGTTTGGGGCTCAATGCTTGCGGGAGAGCTGCTTGGTCGCGGCTTCGAGCCCGGCCAGCGTCAGCGGGAACATGCGGCCGCCGAAGATGTCGCGGATCATCGCGATCGAATGCGTAAAGCCCCAGTTCTTCTGGTTTTCCGGGTTCAGCCACACCGCATTCGGCCATTGCTGGATGAGGCGGCCAAGCCACACGGCGCCGGCCTCCGGGTTCCAGTGTTCGACCGAGCCGCCAGGATGGGCGATCTCGTAGGGGCTCATCGAGGCGTCGCCGACGACAATCACCTTGTAGTCCGGGCCGTATTTGTGAAGCAGGTCGAAGGTCGGAATCACCTCGGCATGCCTGCGGCGATTGTCCTTCCATACGCCTTCATAGAGGCAGTTGTGAAAGTAGAAATATTCGAGCTGGCGGAACTCGGCGCGGGCAGCCGAAAACAGCTCCTCGACGCTCTTGATGTGGTCGTCCATCGAGCCGCCGACATCGAAGAACATCAACAGCTTCACGGCGTTGCGCCGTTCGGGGCGCGTCTGAACATCGAGATAGCCGTGTTCGGCGGTGGCATGGATAGTGCCGGGCAGGTCGAACTCTTCCTCCGCGCCCTCGCGTACCCAGCGGCGCAGGCGCTTTAGCGCCACCTTGATGTTGCGGGTGCCGAGCTCGACCGCATCGTCGAAATTCCTGAACTCGCGCTTGTCCCAGACTTTTACGGCGCGGCGGTTGCGGCTTTCATGCTGGCCGATGCGCACGCCTTCGGGATTGTAGCCATAGGCGCCGAAAGGCGAGGTGCCGCCGGTGCCGATCCATTTCGAGCCGCCCTGGTGGCGGCCTTTCTGCTCCTCAAGCCGTTGCTTCAAAGTCTCCATCAGCTTGTCGAAACCGCCGAGCGCCTCGACCAGTTTTTTCTCTTCCTCGGTCAGATGCTTTTCGGCGAGACGGCGCAGCCATTCCTCAGGGATGTTGGCGACATCGACGGCATCGGGGCCGGTGAGCGCTTCAATGCCCTTGAAGACATGCGCAAACACCTGATCGAAGCGGTCGATATAGCGTTCGTCCTTCACCAAAGCGGCGCGGGCGAGATAGTAAAAACCCTCGACATCATAGTCGACCAGCCCGGCCTCCAGCCCCTCCAGCAGCGACAGATACTCCCTGAGCGAAACGGGAACCCGCGCAGCCTTCAGTTCGAGAAAGAAAGGAAGGAACATGGGCTATCTACAGCAGATCGTATTCGATGAAGCCAGTCCGCCGGGCAACGCGGTCGTAAAGTTTGCGCGCGGTGGTGTTGGTTTCGCGGGTCATCCAGTAGACGTTCTTGACGCCGATCTTGCCGGCTTCCTGCTTCACCGCTTCGATCAGCGCCGCACCGATGCCTTTGCCGCGCACCTCGGGGTCGGCGAAAAGGTCCTGCAGATAGCAGTTGTTTTTTTCGGACCAGCCGGAGCGGTGATAGAGATAATGGGTCAGGCCGACCGCCTTGCCGTCGAGCGTGGCGATAAAACCCTTCGGCTCGAATTCACTTTCCGTGAACAGCCGCTTCCAGGTGATGTCGTAGACCTCGTCCGGCAGCTTGGTTTCGTAGAAGGTGAGGTAGGCGGTCCACAGCCGCCGCCAGTCGGCGTGGTCGGCCTGCGCCAGGGGACGGACGGTGATCTCGGTCATTTCGGTTCCTCCAAAGCCCGATCCCTTGCGATGGAATCAGATCGCACAGCTTGGCCTAGGCAGCCGCAGAATTGTACTCGCGAAATGCTGTCGCCAGCACATGCAGCGCCTCGCGCGCCCGCGGCGCCAGCGTGTGTGAATGCAGGACCACTTCGGATGGGTCAAGCGGCGGCAGGCCAAGCTTGCGGCCAACCTCGACCAGGCCGGGAGGAACGACCCGGTGGGCCAGCGCCGAAATAGCAAAGCCCGCCGATACCGCAATGTTGACAGCCGCGCCGCCACCGCCGACGAAGGCCTCCTCCCAGGCGATGCCTGCCTTGTCCAGCGTCTCGACCGCCCGCACACGGTCCGGGCAGCTGCATATCGTGCTCAGAAGCGCCAGGCGCAGCGGCGTTCCGCGTTGCCATTCGAAGGAAGGGGTCGCGAACCAGCCATAGTGGTTGCGCGACAAGGTCCGGCCCGGACGGCTGTCGCCTTCGCGGTGCACGATGATCGCATCGAGTTCGCCGCGATCGAACGCTTCCTTCAGAATGGTGCTGGTGTCGATCCTCAAACTGAGCGTGAGCGAGGGATCGTGCGCATGGAGCTGGGCAATCAGGACGGAAAGCTCGGGGCCGGCGACATGATCGACAAAGCCGAGCGCGAGCCGGCAAGGTGCTTCGGCAAACTCAGCCATGGCCCGCTCATGGGCGGCCAGGAAGTCGCGCGCGGAGGGCAGGAAAACAGCCCCCTTCGCCGACAGGCTGACGCGGCGCGGCGTGCGTTCGATCAGCCGCGCCCCGAGCTTTTCCTCGAGACGGCGCAGCTTGACGCTGATCGTGGCCTGGGTGCTGCCGAGCGCTGCGGCGGCGCGAGTGAAGCTCTGCAGGTCGGCCACCATAACGAAGGTGCGGACGGCATCGACATCAAGGCTGGTCATTTACAGACTCCGCTGGTCAGCATGCCAAATTGTCATTTCTGATATAGCCAACCATAGCCTTTTTTCATGGTCAAGTCTCCTCTATTTCAGGCCGATCGCGGTTTGAAGAGCATCGCCGCCCCATGTTCCGATGGAGAGAGATCGATATGCCAATTCAACGAAACACCATTGCGCTGACCGGCGTGTGCTTGGCGTCGCTGCTGTTCGGGCTCGAAATCTCCAGCGTGCCGGTGATCCTGCCAAAACTGGAAAGCGTGCTCGCCGCCGATTTCAAAGACCTGCAATGGATCATGAATGCCTACACCATTGCCTGCACGACGGTGCTGATGGCAACGGGGACATTGGCCGACCGTTTCGGCCGAAAGAGCGTGATGGTGATCACCACCGCCGCCTTCGGCCTCGCCTCGCTGCTGTGCGGCCTGGCAACGAGCGCGCCTTTGCTGATCGCCGCCCGCTTCCTGCAAGGCCTTGCCGGCGGCGCGATGCTGACCTGCAGCGTCGCGGTGCTGTCGCATCAGTTTCAGGATGGAAAAGCGCGCGGCAAGGCTTTTGTCGCCTGGAGCGTCGTCGCGGGCATCGGGCTCGGTTTCGGGCCTGCCATTGGCGGTCTGATCGTGGCGCTGTCGAACTGGCAGTGGGTGTTCCTCATTCACGTGCCGCTGGCGATCCTGGCGCTCGCCTTCATCGGCGCCGGTGTCACGCAATCGCGCGATCACAACGCACAGAAGCTCGACTGGGCCGGCATGCTGACGCTTTCGGCGGCCGTGTTCGGCTTCTCCTATCTGATCACGCAAGGTGCGGACCTCGGAGCCAGCGCCCGCATCGGCGTGATATCAGCCTCGGTGGCGGCCTTCATCGCTTTCCTGGTCGCCGAGAGGGTCAATGCATATCCGATGTTTGATTTTTCCGTGTTCCGCATCCGCCAGTTTTCCGGCGCGATCATGGGCGCGATCGGCATGAATTTCAGCTACTGGCCGTTCATCATCTATCTGCCGATCTATTATTCGGGCGTGCTCGGCTATGACAGCACGACGACCGGCTTGCTGCTGCTTGTCTACACGCTGCCCTTTATGGTGATGCCGCCAATCGCCGAACGCATTCGCGCGCGCCACCAAGCGCGGATTGCCATCCCGCTTGGTCTTTTGACATTGGGGATCGGGTTCATCGCCATGTGGATCGGCTCCGGGCTTGAGGGGGCCTCCTGGCTGACCATGCTGCCCGGCACGCTGATCGCCGGCATCGGCATCGGCCTCACCAATTCGCCGACCACCAACACCACGACCGGCGCGGTGTCGCCGGATCGCGCCGGCATGGCCTCCGGCATCGATATCAGCGCCCGCCTGATCACACTCGCCATCAACATCGCGGTGCTCGGCCTGCTGCTGACGCTGGGTATCGTTTCCCACCTGCGCACCACACTCGGCGCGGCTTTGGAGCCGAACGAGGTGCGAGCGCTGGCGGAAAGGATCGCCACCGGAAATCTCAATGACTTGACGCAAGTCTCGCCCGATCTCGCAACGCTCGATCCGTCCGGCGCCATTGTGCACGCCGCATTGGTCAACGGTTTCAGCTGGGTCATGCTCTATTGCGGGATCGGCGTTCTAGCCCTGTCGGTCATCGGCTTCGTCATCTTCGGACGGAAGCGCGTCACGCCGCAGGAGACAGAGTTTGCTCCCGCCGAGTGAGCGGCCGAAGCCAGCTCATGGTTGTCAGCCAGCCCGGCGCCCTTACCCCTGCCGTCTGGCCATGAAGGCCAGGCGCTCGAACAGGTGCACGTCCTGCTCGTTCTTCAGCAATGCGCCATGCAGTTTGGGCAGCGCGTTCTTGGGATCGGCGCGCAGATCCTCGGGTGCGATATCGTCAGCGACCAGCAGGCGGATCCAGTCGAGGGCCTCGGAGGTCGACGGCTTCTTTTTAAGGCCGGGGACGTCGCGGATTTCGTAGAACTGGGTCAGTGCCGCGCGCACCAGATTCTGCTTGATGCCGGGATAGTGGACGTCGACGATCTTGTGCAGCGTGTCGACATCGGGGAAGCGGATGTAGTGGAAGAAGCAGCGGCGCAGGAAGGCGTCGGGCAGTTCCTTCTCATTGTTGGAGGTTATGATGACAATGGGACGCACAGCGGCGCGGATCGTCTCGCCGGTCTCATAGACGAAGAACTCCATCCGATCGAGTTCCTGCAGCAGATCGTTGGGAAACTCGATGTCGGCCTTGTCGATCTCATCGATCAACAGCACGACCTTCTTGTCGGCGGCGAACGCCTCCCAGAGCTTGCCGCGCTTGATGTAGTTCCGGATGTCGTTGAAGCGCCCGTCGCCAAGCTGGCTGTCGCGCAGCCGCGAGACCGCGTCATACTCATAGAGCCCCTGCTGCGCCCGCGTCGTCGACTTGACGTGCCATTCGATCAGGTCGAGGCCAAGCGCCGATGCCACCTGGCGTGCGAGCTCGGTCTTGCCGGTGCCGGGCTCGCCCTTGACCAGCAAGGGTCGCTCCAGCGCGATCGCCGCATTGACGGCCACCATCAGGTCTTTGTCGGCGACATAGGCCGCCGTGCCTTCAAAACGCATGCTTGCTCCTCGGTTTGTCATCGCGACCGTAAGGACGCCGCCCGGTCTGTGCAAGAGCGAGCCGGTTGTGACGAGAAGGGCGTTCATACGAAATGGGAACATCGGCTCATGTCACTGGCGCTTGACCGACCAGCGGCCTATATTGGGGACGACGGTCTGCGCTTCCCGGCAGGAGAACATTTTCCCCGGGGCCTTAACGATCCTTAGGGAGCTGTCCCTGGGAAGACCCGTGGGTTTTCTCATACGGCGCCCACCTACTTTGTAGGTTCCCGGGATCGCTCTCTCCACCGGTTGTGTGGATCGTCACTCAAGGCCAAGCATCCACTGACATTTCGGTGGACCGTGTGGTAGAAAACGTCGCTCCTGACACTCCGCTCAAATCCGACCTTTTCTACCTTGGCTCCATGACCTCTCCGAAAGAACTCAAAAAACATCTCCGCAAGGAAGCTCTCGGCCGCCGCGATGCGCTCGATCCGATGTGGCGGGTGGAGATCGAGCTTGAGATGGCCGAGACGGCGCGCGATCACCTCGCTATCGAGCCTGGCCAGATCGTTTCAGCCTTCTGGCCGATGCGGTCGGAAGTCGACGTCAGGCCGCTGATGTTTGCCTTGCGCGAGAAGGGAGCCAGGCTTTGCCTGCCGGCCATTCTCGACAAGACCACAATTGTCTTTCGCGAACTGGTGCGCGGCGCGCCGATGGTCGAGATGGGGTTTGGCACGGTCGGTCCGCATGAGGAAGCCGAGGTGCTCGACCCCGCGGTGATGCTGGTGCCGCTCGCCGCTTTCGATGCGCGCGGCCACCGCATCGGCTACGGCGCCGGCCATTACGACCGCGCCATCGCTAGGCTGATCGACAAGGGCCAGCCGCCCCGGCTGATCGGCATCGCCTTCGATTGCCAGGAGGTGGCGCTGGTGCCGGACGAGAACCATGACGTGATCATCCCGGAAATACTCACGGAGAGCGGGTTGCGCCGCTTCGCTTAAAAGTTCGCGATCCGCTTAACGCGTTTCCAAGACATGCCGGATACTATTTCCGCAATACAATCCGAGCCGATGGCGGCCATGATGTTTGTCTTAGCACGCTACCTGCTGATGCCGTTCGTCCTCATCGCGGCGACGCTGTTCGCGATGGGCTTGCACATTGTCGGAACCGCCCTGCATCACCAGTTCGCCTGGCATCAGGCGGTTGCCACCGTAACGGATGTCAGTCCCTATACCGAAACGCAGAAAAACGGGCTGATCACGAAAGGCATCAATGTCGCCATCGCCTATGTCGCCAACGATGCACCGATGAGCTGGTCCGGCAAGGGGAAGGATATCGGTCTCTACACCGCGTCCAAAGGCGACCAGGTGGGATTGTACTACGACCCCGCCGATCCATCGTCCCTCGATACCGCTGCAATGAAAGGCTGGCGCGGCGGGTTGCTGCTCTTTGCCGTTACGGGCGGCTTCACCGTGTTCTACGTCTGGTTCTTCTGGCTGCGCGGACGCAACGCGCCGCCGACGTCGCCGATAGCGTCGCCTGTTCGCGTTGCGGGCGCGAATGCAAAGCCGCTCCACCAGCAGGGTGATACTTTCGGCCGGCGTTAGCGCCAATCGCCGGGGTAGCGCTTGCCTAGCGTCCTCGCCTCTGGATAGAAGTGGACATGAGACTTCTCTTCCTCGGCGACATGGTGGGCAAATCGGGACGTACGGCGGTGTGGGAACAGCTTCCCAGCCTGATCTCCGATTTCAAACTCGATTTCGTCATCGTCAATGGTGAGAACGCCGCCGGCGGTTTCGGCATCACCGAAGAGATATTTCGCGACACGATCGCCGCCGGCGCCGATGTCGTCACCACCGGCAACCATGTCTGGGACCAGCGCGACGCGCTGATCTTCGCGCCGCGCGAAGAACGCTTCCTGCGCCCGTCGAATTTCCCCAAGGGCACGCCGGGGCGCGGCTCCGGCGTCTACATCGCCAGGAACGGCGCGCGCGTGCTGGTCGCCAACATTATGGGCCGGGTGTTCATGCATCCCGAGCTCGACGATCCGTTCCAGGCCGGCGAGCGCGAACTCGCCGCCTGTCCGCTGGGCGAGCAGGCCGATGCCGTGGTTATCGACTTCCACGCCGAGGCGACCTCGGAGAAAATGTGCTTCGCGCATTTCGTCGACGGCCGCGCCAGCCTCGTCATCGGCACCCACACGCACCAGCCGACGGCCGACCACCAGATCCTCAATGGCGGCACCGGCTACATGTCCGACGCCGGCATGTGCGGCGACTATGATTCCTCGCTCGGCATGGACAAGGAAGAGCCGCTTAACCGGTTCCTGTCGAAAGTGCCGAAAGGCCGGTTCGAGGCGGCGACCGGACCGGCGACATTGTGCGGCGTCGGCGTCGAGATCTCTGACCGCACCGGGCTGGCCGAGAAGATCGCGCCGTTTCGTCGCGGGCCTCGGCTGGAGGAAACAGCGCCGTCCTTCTGGTCGTGACATTGATATAGACGCACCCAGTACCTAACTGGCGGCGACACCTGCTTCAGATCGTAGAGGGGACGACCTCCATGCAGCTCATCGAATTCCTGGCGCCGCATTTTCAATTTGTCTCTGACCCCACCGCCTGGGTCGCGTTGCTGACGCTGATTGTGCTCGAGGTCGTGCTCGGCATCGACAATCTGATCTTCATCTCGATCCTGACCAACAAATTGCCGGAAGCGCAGCGCGCACGCGCCCGCCGTCTCGGCATCTCGGCGGCGCTGGTCATGCGGCTGGTGCTGCTCGCCACCATCTCGATCATCGTTCAGCTGACGACGCCGGTGTTCACCGCCTTCGGTCACGGCTTTTCCTGGCGCGACCTGATCCTGATCGCTGGCGGCCTGTTCCTGGTCTGGAAGGCGACCAAGGAAATCCATCACACGGTCGACCCGGAAGACCACAAGGATACGATGCTGGGCGAGACGCTGCAGATATCGCTTGCCGGCGCCATCTTCCAGATCCTGTTGCTCGACCTCGTCTTTTCCATCGATTCCATCATCACCGCCGTCGGCATGACCGACGAGATCGCCATCATGTATATCGCCGTGATCGTGGCGGTGAGCGTGATGATGCTGGCGGCCGGGCCGCTCGCCAACTTCATCGCCAAGAACCCGAGCATCGTCATGCTGGCTTTGGGCTTCCTGCTGATGATCGGCATGACGCTGATCGCCGACGGCATGGGCTATCATGTGCCCAAGGGCTACATCTACGCCGCCATGGGTTTCTCGGCACTGGTCGAAGGCCTCAACATGCTGGCGCGGCGGCGCAGGAAATCCGGCGGCGGGCATTGAAGCTGCTCGCCGGGGCGCTGTGAACGCCGTGTCTGGACGAATTGAGCCGATTTATCTATAAGCCGGCCATTCCGACAGAGAACGCCATATGCCTTCGCAGGCATGCGAGAGACGTTCTGAAATTTAAATTCGAGCATTTGCGGGAAGGCCGGGTATCGTCGCCTCGCTTCGTGATGCTCTAGCCGAAGACGACAGGGGTGCCATGGCTGGCCATTCACAGTTCAAGAACATCATGCACCGCAAGGGCCGCCAGGACGCGGTGCGGTCGAAAATGTTTTCCAAGCTGGCGCGCGAAATCACCGTCGCCGCCAAGAGCGGGACGCCGGATCCGTCGATGAACCCGCGCCTGCGCCTGGCCATCCAAAACGCCAAGGCGGTGTCCATGCCGAAGGACAATATCCAGCGCGCCATCAACAAGGCGTCGATGGGCGATGCCGAGAATTACGAAGCGGTGCGCTATGAGGGCTACGGCCCGGGCGGCGTGGCGCTGATCGTCGAGGCGCTGACCGACAACCGCAACCGTTCGGCGTCGAACGTACGCGCCGCCTTCACCAAGGCCGGCGGAGCGCTCGGCGAAACCGGCTCGGTGTCGTTCATGTGGAATCGCGCCGGCGAGATCTACTATCCGGCCTCCGCCGGCAGCGCCGACAAGGTCATGGACGCGGCGATCGAGGCCGGCGCCGATGATGTCGAGTCCGACGAGGAAGGCCACACCATCTATTGCGCCTTCGAGAGTATGGGCGAAGTGTCGAAGGCGCTGGAAGCCTCGCTCGGGGAGGCCGAATCGGTGAAGCCGATCTGGCAGCCGCAGAACAATGTCCCGGTCGACGAGGAGCGCGCACAGTCGCTGATGAAGCTGGTGGCAACGCTCGAGGACGACGACGACGTCCAGAGCGTCTACGCCAATTTCGAAGTCGACGACGAGACCATGGCCAAGCTCAGCGCGGCATGAGCGAAAAGCCCGCCGTCCGCATCACCTATTGCACGCAGTGCCAGTGGCTGTTGCGCGCCGGCTGGATGGCGCAGGAGCTGCTCTCCACCTTCGGCACGGATCTCGGCGAAGTGACGCTGGTGCCCGGCACCGGTGGCATCTTCACCATTTCCTGCAACGACGTGCTGGTCTGGGATCGCAAGCGCGACGGGGGTTTCCCGGAAGCAGCAAAACTCAAGCAACTGGTTCGCGACGTGATCGATCCGGATCGCGATCTCGGCCACTCCGACCGCAAGGGTCACACGCAAAAAGGCCCCGCCTGAGCGAGGTCTTTTGCATTTGCGAAGTGCCATCTTCATAGCAACGCGAAGATGAAGCAGGCCATCGACACGATGGCGGTGATGGTGCGGACGTGGTTCCACATCACCCATTGGTTCAGATGGTTCGCCCACACGGCGGCGCCATTGACGCTGGCCGGATCGACGGCGGCGAGCGCATCGTTGAGCGGCACATTGAAGACCATGGTCACGATCGGGTTGCCGATCAGGTAGATCACCGCTCCGGCAAGCAACCAGTACGAGCCGGACTGGCTCCAGCCCATGATTGCGGCGGCGATAAGCACCAGGCAGAGCAAGCCGGTGCCGAACAGCGCCGTCATGAAGGTCGGCGTGATCACCGTGATGTTGATCGAATTCATCGCCGCAATGCCTTGAGGGACGGGCAGCCGGGCAAGCGCGGCCATGACGAAGTTGGAAAAGGCGAAGAACACGCCGCCGACGACGCCCGAACCGATTGCGGCAATGATGGTGAGGGTGGGAAGAAGCTTGATCATCTCAGTTGCTCCAGATGCCGGTTGCGGCGGTTTCATGTGCGTAGGCGGAAAAGTCTTTCGGCGCGCGGCCGAGCACACGCTGGACGCCATCGGTCAGCGTCTCGTTGCGGCCGTCGAGCACTTCGGTGAACAGCTCGTTGAGCAGCCAGGCGATCTCGGACGGCAGTTCATGTGCTGCCGTCGCGGCGGTGAATTCGTCATGGGAGACCTTGATATAGCGGATGTCGCGCCCGGCCGCCTTGGCGATCTCGGCGACCGCGTCGGCGAAGCTCAGCAGACGCGGCCCGGTCAGCTCATAGAGCTGGCCGACATGGCCTGGCTCGGTCAGCGCGACGAAGGCCGCGTCGGCAATGTCGTCGGCATCGACAAAGGGCTCGCCGACAGTGCCGACCGGCAAGGCAACTTCGCCTTCGAGCAAGGACTCGATGAGAAAGCCTTCGCTGAAGTTCTGCGAAAACCAGGCACAGCGCAGGATCGTCCAGTCGGCGCCCGAGGATTTGACCATCTCTTCGGCGCGCTGGGCCTCCGTCTCGCCGCGCCCGGAGAGCAGCACCAGCCGGGTGACGCCATTGGCCACTGCAAGCCTGGCGAAGGCCTCGACGGTCTCGGCCGCGCCCGGCACGGCGATGTCGGGATAGTAGCTGATGTAGACGGCACGCACGCCTTGCAGGGCCGGGCCCCAGGTCGCCGGAACCTCCCAGTCGAAGCGTGGGCTGCCGGAGCGCGAGCCGATGCGCACGGGAACGCCCTTTGCGGTCAGGCGCTCTGCGAGGCGACGGCCGGTCTTGCCGGTGCCGCCGAGGATCAGGATTGGTTTGGTGTCAGTCATTGTGTGGTTTCCTCTGTTTGAAAATATGAGTAATCCTCACATTTGCAAAACGTGATAAACCCTCGTATTTTATGAGTCAAGCCGTTTGTTGGGAATTTTGTCGAGACCGGAGACAGTCATGGAAGACACAGCAGCGCCCGCATCTGCCCCGGAGCAGGTCGCATCGCCGCGGCGGGCGCCGACGCAGCAACGCAGCCGCGAGCGGGTCGAACGGATGCTGGCCGCAGCCTCTGCGTTGATTGCCCAACAAGGCAGCGACGCCATGCGAATGGGCGAGGTGGCTGAACGGGCCGGGGTGTCGATCGGTTCGCTCTACCAGTTCTTTCCCGACAAGCGGGCGATCGTCTGGGCGCTGGCCGAGCGCTACACCGCCGAAAGCCAGGCCTGCATTTCCTCGGCGCTCAAGGATGTCAGCGACGCTGAAGGCCTGCGGCAGGCGTTTTCGGAGCTGGTCGATATCTACTACCGGCTGTTCCTGGCCGAGCCGGTGATGCGCGACATCTGGTCTGGCACGCAGGCCGACAAGGCGCTGCGACAGCTCGAACTCGCCGACAGCCGCGCCAATGCCGAATTCCTGACCGCGGTCCTCAAGCGGCTGCAACCCGGCGCCGATCCGGTGGCGCTGGAGACGACGGCGTTTCTGGTCTGGCAGATGGGCGAGGCCGCGGTGCGGCTGGCGATCTCGGTCGACCGGCAGGAGGGCGACAGGCTGGTGGCCGCCTACAAGCGCATGGCGCTGCGGGAGTTATTGGAAGGGTAGGAGACAGCGCTCCTCCCCCCGTCTCTATACGGGCAGAGGATGCCGGCAGGCAGGTGAGGGGCAGAGCAAGCTTAGAAAATTTAACTTCGCTTTGCCGGGGCAAGCCGCCGAATACCCCAAGCTGGCTATTTTGCTGATGACCAAACTTACCGACGCTGGCGCTGCCCCTCATCCGCCTGCCGGCACCTTCTCCCCGTATAGTGACGGGGAGAAGGTGGCTGTCACGGCAACAAAAAAACCCGCCACGAGGGCGGGTTCTTGATTCTGCGATGCAGATAAAACTTAGAGGCCGAAACCTTCGAAGCGCTTCTTGAACTTCGACAGGCGGCCGCCGCGGTCGAGCAGGGTTTGCTGGCCACCGGTCCAGGCCGGGTGCGTGGTCGGGTCGATATCGAGGTTCATCGTATCGCCTTCCTTGCCCCAGGTCGAACGGGTCATATATTCGGTGCCATCGGTCATGACGACCTTGATGGTGTGGTAGTCGGGATGGATGTCGGCCTTCATTGTCGTGCTTCCTGGCTTGTGGCGCTGCCGACGGGCCCGTGGCCTGCGTCGATGCGCCCCTTTTTAAAACTCGAAGCCGCAGCTATTGAAAAGCCACGGCTTCTAAAACGGTCGGCGAGCCTATACATCAGCCGGAATTGAATCACAAGGCCGTGGCAGGCGCATATTGAAGGCGCTTGACCGGAACGGCCAGAGGAAACGGTCATGGCGGACATCGGCGGCGAGCAAGACGGGCGCAGACGCTCGCTCGGACCGCTCAGGCGCCTCTCTCCCTACATCGCCCGCTACCGCAAACTGGTCATCGGCGCCGTCATCTCGCTGGCCGTCGCGGCGGCGACGACGCTGGCGCTGCCGCTCGCCGTGCGGCGCATGATCGACCTCGGTTTCAGCGCGTCCAGCACCACCTTCATCGCCGAGTATTTCGCTGCTTTGGTGGCGATGGCAGCCGTTTTGGCGGCGGCATCGGCCGGCCGCTACTATTTCGTCATTACGCTCGGCGAGCGGGTCGTCGCCGACATCCGCAGCGATGTGTTTTCGCATGTCACGACGCTGTCGCCGTCCTTTTTCGACACTGCCCAGTCGGGCGAGATCGTCTCGCGGCTCGCCGCCGATACGACGCAGGTGAAATCCGCCGTCGGCGCCACCGCCTCGGTGGCGCTGCGCAACGTCATTCTCGGCCTCGGCGCTGTGGCGATGATGGTCGTCACCAGCCCGAAACTCTCCGGCCTGGTCATCGCGGCCATTCCGGTGATCGTGCTGCCGTTGGTCGCCTTCGGTCGCTCGGTCCGGCGCCGGTCACGGCAGGCCCAGGACACGTTGGCGCAAGCGACCGCCTATGCCAGCGAGCAGATCGGCGCCGTGCGCACGCTGCAGGCCTTCACCAACGAGGCGCTGGTCACCGGGCGGTTCTCGGCCGCGGTGGAAGCCGCGTTCCAGGCAGCGCGCTCGTCGATTTTCGCCCGCTCTTTCCTCACCTTCTTTGCCATCTTCACGATCTTTTCCTCGGTCGTGGCGGTGCTGTGGTTCGGTTCGCGCGACGTGCTTGCCGGCACCATGTCGCCCGGCACGCTCGGCCAGTTCCTGCTCTATTCGGTGTTTGCCGCCGGCGCGCTCGGCGCGCTGTCGGAAGTGTGGGGCGAGCTCTCCCAGGCGGCGGGTGCGGCCGAACGGCTGACCGAGATCCTCGACGAGACGCCGGCGATCCTGGCGCCTGCGAGGCCGCTGCAGCTGCCGGCCAAGGCGAAGGGCGCGATCAGCTTCGACGATGTCTCCTTCTCCTATCCGGCGCGGTCGGGCCCTCGGGCGCGGGGAAAAGCACGGTCTTTTCGCTGATCCTGCGCTTCTACGATCCCGAGACTGGCCGCATCGCCATCGACGGCGTCGACGTGCGCGAGGCCGATCCGGCCGATGTCCGGGAGCGCATCGCCATCGTGCCGCAGGATGTCACCATTTTTGCGGCGAGTGCGCGCGACAATATCGGCTTTGGCCGGCCGGGCGCCACGAATGCCGAGATCGAGACGGCCGCCAGGGACGCGCTGGCCGACGAATTCATCCTCAAACTCGACAAGGGCTATGATGCCCAAGTCGGCGAGCGCGGCGTGACCTTGTCCGGCGGCCAGCGCCAGCGCGTGGCGATCGCCCGCGCCATCCTGCGCGATGCGCCGATCCTGTTGCTCGACGAGGCGACCTCGGCGCTCGATGCCGAAAGCGAAACACTGGTGCAGACGGCGCTGGAACGGTTGATGCAGGGCCGCACCACCATCGTCATCGCCCACCGTCTGGCAACGGTGCTGAAGGCCGACCGTATCCTGGTCATGGATGGTGGCCGCATCGTCGAGGAAGGCACGCATCAGAGCCTGGTTGCAAAAGGCGGTATCTACGCGCGGCTGGCCAAGCTGCAGTTCGAAACCGGAGCCAGCGCATTCAGGGGCGCCGCGGAGTAGGTGCTGCTGCGCAGATAGAGTTCAGCCGCGGGCAGGCTGGCGCCGGCCACGCCGGATAGCGATGAATACCGGGACGCCGACGAACAAGGTCAACAGGAACATGCTGGCGATGACCTGTCGCTGTTGCGTGTCCGGATCGCTGACCTTCACTTCGGCGGGCGGCGGATCGATGTAGGTAAAGTCATACTGCCACTGAACGTCCTTTGAGATGTCCTCGACGGATTTCAGATAATCCGCAATCGCCGTGGCAGGAACTTCCCTTGCCAGCGTTTGCAGATTCCATTCCACCCGGAATTCGGTTGCCGTGTTGCTCCAGGACGTCTTCAGCGACACATAGGGTGTCACGATGTTCTTTATTTCCTCGCCGGAAAACCTCGCTTTGAGGTTGCGCGCCGTCACGCTGTGGCGACGGTAATACGGAGTGCCGAGCGATATCGGGCCGCGACGGCCGACGATGGTCGGGGCCGGGAGATAGTTGCCGAGATCCGCCGCCTGGATAGGAAAATTCTTGGCAAGGTCGTTGGCCGCCAGCGCCTGCGCCGGCAATGAATAGCTTTCTTTAACGCTGACGACGTTGCCGTCGCGTCGATCTAGGATTTCCAGCTTTGCGGTGCTTTGAATGCCCGGATACTGCTTGCTGTAATATTTCAGGTAGTTGTCCGACAGCTCGGTCAGCGACTGGCCAGCCAGCCTGTTGCGCATCGAGTCGGCGTCGGCGCCTTCGTACATGGAAAAGACCGTCAGCGACAACGGATCGCCCGGCTTCTCGGGAAAGTCGAATTCTTCGGCGACCTGGATCGACGGGTTGGTCAGCTCCGGGGTTGGCATCTTCTCCAATCCGCCGGTGCTGGAAAGCGGCAGCGCGAACCCAAAATCGGCCTGCGCAAGATTGTATGCCTTGCCGCCCTGAAGGTCATTGGTGGCATCCAGCCAGTATGTCTGGGTTCCGATCTTCGCCTTGACGATGGCATGGTCGAAATCGCGCAGCGCCGGCAGGTGCTGGTCGAGAGCCCGCCCATGATCGAGATCGGCCAGGGCGACTTCGGCAGAAATGCCAAGTCGCACAAGCGACGAGGCAAGCAGCAGTGCCTTGTCCTTGCAATCGCCAAACCCGCTTTGCAGGACAGTTGCCGGATCGCGTGGAATGTAGGATCCTGCACCGATCGACAGGCTGACATAACGGATCTGGTCCTGCACCAGCCGCGTCGCCTGGATCATCCGGTCTTCGGCCACAGGATGCTTGACGGCGATGTCGTCGAGCTTGGCTGCGAAGTCGGCGGGAAAATCGGTCACCGGCCTGTAGTGGGGCGCAATGGCGTCGACGACACTTTGCCAGTCTGCGGTCGAGGCCACGTCGACGGACCCCCAGGCCGGATATTGCACCGGCAGGTTGTCCTCGACCTTGACCGGCTTCGGATTGCGGATCTCCCACAAATAGACCGCGTCCGATCCCGACGACGAGATTGTCGGCTTGAATTCCGTTCCTCTTGCCTTGATCTGAAGCGGCTGACTGGCGGGCCAGGTGATGTTTGCGCGGATGAGCGCCACCGGCTCTTCCCACTCGGTCGCAAAGCTGAAAAAGAAAAGATCCTTGCCGACAAGCGGCGTGATTTCGTAGGTCGTCGCATAGTCGACAATGTCACCGACACGCACATCTTCGACGTTGACGTGGGCCGTCAGCCAGCCGTCGTACAGGCCTTTCTCAGCGTCCTTTTCCTGCCTGAAAATATCGAATTTCGTGCTTGCCAGCCGGTCGATCACGGCGCCATCGCGGATGATGCGCAGATGGTTCAAGGTGACTTTGTGCCGCGACGGATCGAACTGCAGGTCGATTCCGGCGCCTTGCTCGAGCCCGGGCCGGTCGACGATCTTGTAGACCGTGCGGGAGTACTCGTCGTAGCCGCCGGTGCGGCGAGCGATCTGGTCGTCCGAGAGCAGCCACGAGATGCCGTTCCTGATCTGGTCGGATCGGGTGGCGTCAGCCGAGGGAACATCGATCAGCCTCGTCCAGGCCGGCGCTGGTCCGACAAGGACGACCTCGTCGGACAGGGCCGGAGAACTCAAGCTGATCAGAAACAGGGCGAAAGCAATGAGCCGCCAGCAAGACTTGACCACACGAAAATCAATACAGACCGACATTCCAGTTTCGCCAGCGCTCCAAAGAGCCCTTTTGTCAAAGGCTTTCCGGCAGAAGTAAAGACCATGCCCTATGTTTTTGGATGCCGTGCCAGCCGAAATGGCTCAAGCCCCGTATCGCTGCTGCAGGTGACGGGTGAAATGCGCGGCATTCAGTTTTTCGCCGGTGGCGCGTTCGAGCAGGTCGGGCGTCGACCAGTGTGAGCCCTGCGACCAGATCCTGTCGCGACGCCAGCCGTTGATTGCCTCGAAATTTCCTTTTGCCAGGTCGTCGTCGGCGGAAGGATGCTCGCTGGTCAGCGCCGCCCATTGCTGCGCCGCCATCATGGCGCCCAGCGTATAGGACGGGAAATAGCCGAAGGCCGCACCTGGCCAATGCACGTCCTGCATCGGCCCGTCGGCCGGATTGTCTATGGTCGACAGGCCAAGATACTCCCGCATCTTGGCGTCCCACGCCTCGGGCAGGTCGGCGGCCTGCAGCCGCCCCGAGACAAGCTCCTGCTCCAGCTCGTAGCGAAGGATGACATGCAGCGGATAGGTGACCTCGTCGGCGTCAACGCGGATCAGGCCGCGCTCGACCCGGTGTACATGGGGCAGGATGTCGTCGAGCGACCAGGCTTCGCCGAGATGCTTTTCGACCACCGGCAGCGCCCAGCGCCAGAATTCGGGGTTGCGGCCGATCTGCTTCTCGACGAACAGGCTCTGGCTTTCATGCACCGCCATGCCGCGCGCCTTCCCCAGCGGCCAGTGCGCCCAGGCCTTCGGCAGGTTCTGTTCGTAGAGCGCGTGGCCGGTCTCGTGCAGCACGCCCATCAGTGCCGACAGGAAATCCGAGGTCTTGTAGCGGGTGGTGATGCGCACGTCGCTCGGCACGCCGCCGCAGAAAGGATGATGCGACACCGACAGCGAGCCATGGGTGAGGTCGAAGCCAACCGCCGCCATCATGGCGAGGCCAAGCTCGCGCTGCCGGTCGATCGCATAGCTGCCCGAAAGCGGCTTCAACGGGCGTTTGGCCAGCCGTTCTTCCTGCACGGCCAGCGCTTGCGGCACGAAGCCCTTCAGGAATGTCTTGAGTTCCGTGAACACCGGCGTGATGTCGGCGGTGCGGTTGCCGGGATCGTATTGCTCCATCAGCGCGTCGTAGGGATCGAGGCCGAGCGCTTCGGCGCGCAGCGCAGCCTCCTCGCGCACCAGCGCGATGACACCTTCGAGCGCCGGCAGGAAGCCTGCCCAGTCGTTCTTGGCGCGAAGGTCACGCCAGAGCTGCTCGGAGCGCATGCGCGCCACCGTCTGGCGCTCGACGAACTCGACCGGCAGGCAGGTCAGGTTGGTGTATTGCCGGCGCAATTCCCGGACCGCCGCCTGCTGCTCCTCGTTCAGCACCTCTTGTTCGGCGGCGGCGAGCCAGTCGGCGATTTCCGGCGCCGTTGCCCGGGCATGCAGCATGCCGGCAAGCGAAGACATGGCTTCGGCGCGCTTCTCACCGCCGCCGACAGCCATGTGGGTCGCCTCATCGGCGCCGAGGATGGCGAGCGCATGTTCCAGCGCTTCGAGCTTGTGGCCGAGATCATCGAGTTTCTGAAAGGACATGGCAGGTTCCGCGGTTTTGGACGGCGGGAAAAGATACCAATGTGGCGGCATTGGCAACCCTGCACAAATGTCGGTTAATGGGCGCAAGACGGCGCGAGCTTGCGCGCCGTGGCGGGCGTGCTCAATATGGCCCGACGGCGTGATGCCACCTGGGGGAGAAGACATGATCGCCAACATACTGGTCGGGCTGGTGGCGCTGATCCACTGCTACATCGTCTATCTGGAGATGGTGGCATGGGACACGCCGCGTGGCCACAAGGCGTTCAACCTCAAGCCGGACTTCGCCAGCGCATCGAAAGTGCTGGCCGCCAATCAGGGGCTTTACAACGGCTTCCTTGCGGCCGGGCTGATCTGGGGCCTCTATCTCGGCGCGGCCGGATTCCAGGTCAAGGTGTTCTTCCTGCTTTGCGTCGCCATCGCCGGGCTATATGGCGCGGCGACCGCCAGCAGGAAGATCCTGTATATCCAGACCGTGCCAGCGGTGGTTGCGCTCGTCGCGCTCTTGCTCGGCTGGTAAAAAGACGCCCTCGGATCCCGCGCGAGGAGCCTAAAAACCCGAAGTGTAATTAAAAAAGATAATGTTTTCAGACCTTGCTTGCGCCCTAGAGTTGAGGCGGGGAACAAATTCGCGTGACCAACAATCACCGTTCGGTGAGCTTCAGTTCAATGCGGCGGTTCTTGTTGCGGGCGTCTTCGGTGTCGGCGGGGTCGAGCGGCTGGAATTCGCCGAAGCCGGCGGCGACCAGCCGGTTGGCTGGCACGCCATTCTCGATCAGGAACTTGACCACCGAGGTCGAGCGCGCCGTCGACAACTCCCAATTGTCGCGATAGCGACCGGTGCCCGACAGCGGCTTGTTGTCGGTGTGGCCGTCGACGCGCAGCACCCAGTTGATCTCCGGCGGAATTTCCTTTTGCAGTTCGATGATGGCGTCGGCGAGCTTCTTCATCTCGACCTTGCCGGCATCGTTGATCACTTCCGAGCCGGTCGGAAACAGCACTTCCGACTGGAAGACGAAGCGGTCGCCGACGATGCGGATGTTCTCGCGGTCGGCGAGGATTTCGCGCAACCGGCCGAAAAAGTCGGAGCGGTAGCGGTTCAGCTCCTGCACGCGCTGCGCCAGCGCGACGTTCAGCCGACGGCCGAGATCGGCGATCTTGGTGTTGGAATCGCGGTCGCGCGTTTCAGACACATTGAGGGCGTCCTCGAGCGCGCCGATCTGCTTGCGCAACGCCGCGATCTGCTGGTTGAGGATCTCGACCTGGCTCAGCGCCTGCTGGCTGATCTGGCGCTGATTGTCGAGTTCGCCGCCCAGTTGAGCCGCACGCTGGTTGGCGGCGTCGCCGGCGCCGGCGCCTTGCGCGAGCAATTGCTCCAGCCGGCTCTTCTCGGCTTCCGCCGCCGACAGCGAGGCCTGCAGATTGGCCAGCGAATCATCCTTGTCCTGCGTCGTCGAGCGCTCCAGCGCCAGCAACTGCGTCAGTTCGTTGATCTGCGAGTTGAGGCGCGAAAGCACGGTGTCCTTGCCGGAGATTTCGCGGCCGAGCAGGAACTGCGCCAGCACGAAGACGGTGAGCAGGAACATGATGGCGAGCAACAGCGTCGACAGCGCGTCGACGAAGCCCGGCCAATAGTCGATGCGGCGGTCGGTGCGCCGGCCTCTGGCGAGCGCCATGCTAGTGCACCCCGGGCTTCTTCAGGGCGTCGGCGATCTTTTCCAGCGTGTTGCGCATCGCCTTCTGCTCGTCCGACTGGGCCTCGACCCAGTCGCGCATTATCTGCTGCTCGGAGCGCATGTTCTTGACCAGGCCGGAAATGCCGTCGGCCAGATTGGCCATGGCGGTGGCGACGCGTGGATTGGAGCCGCCGCCGTTTTCCTGCATGCTGCGCAGCCGTTCCGACAAAAGGCGGATCTCGTCGGAAGGCTCGTTCTTGACCGGATCGGCAACGACGATGTCGGAGGAGAGATCGGTGACGGAAGACAGCCAGTTTTCAAGTTCGGTGTAGAACCGGGTCTGGGCGCGGCCGGCCTGCAGGTCGAGGAAGCCGAGCACCAGCGAACCGGAGAGACCGAACAGCGAGGACGAGAAGGCCGTGCCCATGCCGGCCAATGGCGCCGAAAGGCCCTGTTTCAGCGAATCGAGCACGGCGGCGGCGTCGCCGGTGCCGGGATCGAGCGATTCGATGGTTTCCCGGATCGAGCTGATGGTGTTGAGCAGGCCCCAGAAGGTGCCGAGCAGGCCGAGGAACACCAGCAGCCCGACGAGATAGCGCGACGTGTCTCGGCTTTCGTCGAGGCGGGTGGCGATCGAATCCAGCATGGTCCGCATCGAGGAGGTCGAGAAGGCGACCGTCGAGGAACGGCCGATCATCGCCTTCATCGGCGCCAGCAGCACCGGTTCGGTGGTTTCGGAGCCGGCGCGGAAGGAATTGACCCAGCGCACTTCGCGAAACAGCCGTCCGACCTGGGCGAAGGCCAGCAGGATGCCGACCGCCAGCACACCGATGATAAGGCCGTTGAGGCCCGGATTGGTGGTGAAGGCGCTGGAGATCTGGCGGGTGAGGATGGCGGCGATGAAGGCTACGATGACCAGGAAGATGACCATGGTCAGAAGGAAGACCTGTGGGCTCGACAGCTTGTGCGGATCGTACATCAGGACATCAGAGCGCCTGCCCACGCCGAAAGATCTGAGAAAAGCCATCCGTGCCCCGTTTCCGATGCTCTTTATTTGCCTTGACGCAATTCCGAACGGGAAACCGCTCACACTTTCCCGGAATTGCTCCAGTGCCGCCGATCACGTAATTCGCGACTCTAAACGGAATTGTGACCAAATTGAATGGCGCTTGGCAATATTGCCCGATGGGGTCGGGCCCCGCTCCGCCTTTCAGAGGCGGTTGATGACCAGGCAGTCGACCATGGCGGCAAGATGCAGCCCGGCGCCGGTGATGACAAAGCCGTGCCAGACGGCGTTGTGGAAACGCAGCCCCTTCCACGCGAAGAAGATAACGCCGCAGGAGTAGACGATGCCGCCGGCGACGATCAGCGCGATCGACGTTGTCGGCAATGTCGCGACCAGCGGCTTGACCAGAACGATGCCGCTCCAGCCGATGGCGAGATAGAAGACTATGGCCAGGCGGTCGAAGCGGCCGGGCAGAAACACCTTTATGGCGATACCGGTCACAGCTGCGGTCCAGACAAGGACAATCATCGGCAGCGCCAGCGGCGAGCCGTCGAGCTGGGCCAGAAAGGGCGTGTAGGTAGCGGCGATCAGGAGGTAGATCGCTGCATGGTCGAAGCGCCGCAAGATCCATTTTGCCGGCGATGTCACCGGCCACAGATTGTAGGTGAGCGAAACCGACAGCACGGTCAGCAGCGACACCACAAAGAAGACAGCGGCGACGTATTCGCCCGGACCGGCATGGAACGCGGCCAGCGCCAGCAAGGCAGAGCCGGCGGCTATCGCCAGCACGATACCGACCGCATGGACGATGCCGTCGGCGATCATCTCCGCACGCGAATACTGCCAGCGCCCGACAAAGGGAATATCGATTGCCGTTTCTGGCGGGGATAGTGGCGGCATGCGCGAAGGTCCTTCGTCCTCCCTTTATCTGGGCGGTCGCCGGGCAGTATTTCAAGCTTTGGTTGCGGTTTTGCGACTGCGGCGCTTCAGCGCGCCGAGATCGGCTTCTTCACGGCCTTGAGCAGCGCACGCTGAATGACCTCGTTGCCGGCAACGACCGAGCCGTTATCCAGCATGTCCTGGCCGCCATCCATATCGGAGACGAAGCCGCCGGCTTCGCGGATCAGGAGCAGGCCGGCGGCGATGTCCCAGGCCGACAGGCCGGTTTCCCAGAAGCCGTCCATGCGGCCGGCGGCGACATAAGCGAGATCGAGCGCCGCCGAACCAAGACGGCGCACGCCCGAGACCTCGGCCATCACATTGCGCAGCTCGACCAGGAAATTGCCGTGTTGGCCGCGGCCGAGATGCGGGATGCCGCAGCCGATCACGGTGTCGGTGAGCTTGATACGGCCGGCAACGCGCAGCCGGCGATCGTTCATGAAAGCGCCGCCGCCGCGCTCGGCGGTGTAGAGCTCGTCCATCGCCGGATTGTAGATGACGGCGGCGACGAGCTGGCCTTGGCGCTCCAGCGCGATCGAGATGGAGAAGATCGGGATGCCATGCAGGAAATTGGTGGTGCCGTCGAGCGGGTCAACGATCCAGCGGTGCTGGTCGTCGTCGCCTTCGACCGCGCCGCGCTCTTCCATCAGGAAGGCATAGCCCGGCCGCGCCTTCGACAGTTCGGCAAACAGTATGTCCTCAGCCTTGCGGTCGGCCTGGCTGACATAGTCGCCCGGCCCCTTCATCGACACCTGCAGGTTCTGCACCTCGCCGAAGTCGCGCGACAGCGAGCGGCCGGCCTTCATGGCAGCCTGGACCATGACATTGAGAAGTGCTGAGCGTGCCATCGTATTTTCTTCCTGCTGCTGCGCCTTAGGATCAGTCTGCGCGGCGCATGTAGGTGAGCTCGTTGGTGTCGACGACGATGCGTTCGCCGGCGCCGATGAAGGGCGGCACCAGCACGCGAATGCCGTTTTCCAGCACCGCCGGCTTGTAGGAAGACGCCGCCGTCTGGCCCTTCACCACCGGGTCGGCTTCGGTGATGGTCAGCGTCACCTGGTCGGGCAGCGAAATGCCGATCGGCCTGTCCTCGTAAAGCTGGACCGTCACCATCATGCCGTCCTGCAGGAAAGCGGCGCGATCGCCGACGAAATCCTTCGCCAGTTCGAGTTGCTCGTAGCTCTGGGTGTCCATGAACACCAGCGCGTCGTCCTGCGCGTAGAGGAAGGAAAAATCCTTCAGGTCGAGCCGGATCTGCTCGACGGTCTCAGCCGAACGGAAGCGTTCGTTGAGCTTGGTGCCGTTGATCAGGTTCTTCAGTTCGACCTGGTTGTAGGCGCCGCCCTTGCCGGGCTTGACGGTGTTGGTCTTGACCGCCACCCAGAGGCCGCCATCGTGCTCGATGACATAGCCGGGACGGATTTCGTTGCCATTGATCTTGGCCATGATGATGTTGATCCGGGAATGAGATGGTCGCTGGACAAGCGATTTCGGGCTCCCAAGACCACAAATCACCAGAAGAGGCAAGGGAGCGGGGGGTGCAAGGGACGCTCAGGGCAGGCGGTTGGCCTTCTGCAAGGCCTGCTTGGTCTGATCGTCGGTCAGCCCTTGCAGGAAATCGTCCATCTCCGGATCGATAAGGCCGGCGCGGCGGGCGACCACGTACCAGGCCCCGGCCAGGATCAGGTCGGGATCGGTGCCGATGCCGCCCATATAGAGCTTTGCCAGCCGATTCTGGGCGGCGACGTTGCCGCCTTCGGCAGCCTGCTTCATCCAGTTGAAGCCGGATTTTAGGTCGCGAACACCGCCGCGGCCCTCGATCATCCAGGCGGCAAGATCGATCTGCGCGGTGTCGTAGTTCTGTCTTGCGGCCTGCGCCAGCAGGCGGCGCGCCTGGGCATCGTCGTGCGGCTTGCCGCCGACGCCATTGGCATAGACCTGCGCCATCGCATACTGGGCGTCGGCAAGGCCGGTCGCCGCGGCCCGCTCATAATAGGGCACCGCCCTGGCGATGCCGGCATCGCCCGGATCCTGCTGCACAAGCAGCTGCGCGAAGTTGAACTGCGCCAGGCGGTTGCCGGCTTCGGCGGCGGCCTGCATCAGGGCGTAGGCTCCCTTCTCGTCCTTCTTGACGTAGCGGCCGTCGAGCAGCATCAGCGCATACTGGAACTGCGATTCCGGAATCCCCTGTTCGGCGGCCTGCGCATACCATTTGGCGGCTTCCGCCGGGTTGAGCGGCACGCCCAACCCGCGCGACAGGATCTCGGCCACCAGCGTTTGCGCCGCCGGGTCGCCATTCTGGGCCCGCACCAGCGCCAGATTATAGGCCGTCTTGTAGAGGCCGCGCTGAAACGCGCCGTAGGCGGGGTCCGCCGGCTTGGCGCCGAAACGCTCGGGGTTGATGGCGTCGGCCGAGGGCAACGGCGCGGTCGTCGCGGGTTGCGGCAGCGGGGTGTCGATCGGCTTGTCGACATGAACGCCGGAATTCATGGCATCGGCCTTGGGGGCACCGGCCTTTGCGGCGCCCGCATCGGGGGCCGGCGCGCTGATGTCGGGTGCGGCGGCATCGGGCCTGGGCTGCGGCAGCGGAATGGGCTCCGCCGCCATCGCTGCCCCGCTCATCAAGGCCGCAACGAAAACCGCGATAGCAACTCCGGGTCGGCGCACGTCAGTCCTCGAAGCGCGGCGCGGTTTCGTCGAGCAGCGCATTGGCGGCAGCAATCGCCGCCTTCGGATCGGCGCCGTCGGCGAAGACAGCGCTGGACAGCGCCACGAATTCGGCGCCGGTATCCGCCACCGACTCGACCGAGGCGAGTTCCGAACCGGCCATGACGATGCAAGGGATCTGGATCATGTCGGCCCACCAGCGGCCGAGCGACAGATTGCGCGGATGCGGTTCCGGCTTGTTGTCGTAGCCGAAGCGGCCGAAGAAGATGTAATCGGGCCTGGTTTCGCCGAGCTCCAGCGCGTCGTCGCGGGTCTTGGCGCCGCCGGCGCCGACCATCATCTTGCCCTGGAAGTGTTCGATGGTCTCGGCGAGTGCGTCCTTGGAGACCTCGACATGAATGCCGTCGGCCTGGACGCGGCCGGCAATGCGGGTGTCGCCGGCGATGATGACGGCGATACCGGCCGCCTGCGCCACAGGCACGATCTGTTCGGCAAACGCCTGGAAGGCAGCCTCGTCCATACCGTTTTCGGGCAGGATCAGCGAAGCGACGTCGCCGCCCTCGAAGGCCGCGGCAATGCGCTCGGCCGGCGCGTCCTTGGGCGCGATCAGCACGATGCGGCAGCGGTTGGGGGGTGTTGCGTCGTTCATTGGCTTTCGATCCGGGAGTTCGCCTATGCCGGGCGAAGATGGTTGCAATGCGGCATAGAGCAAAGCGCCCGCCTTGAACAGGCAGGCGAGGATCGATGCGATGGCTTGGTTTACGATCGCCGGCGAGCGGCCGGTCTGCGGCTCATTTGACGGCTTGCGGGCTTTCGACCGGCGGTTTGGCTTTCCACAATGTCCAGCCGAGGTTCATGCCGGCTGCCGCGATCAGGATGGCGGCGGCGCCGACGAGCTGGGCCGGATGCAGCCGGTGGCCGAACGCAATGACATCGACCAGGATCGCCACGACAGGATAGATGAAGGACAGCGATGCCTGGAGGTGTGTCGGCAGCTTCTGGATGGCGCCATACATCAATATGTACACCAGGCCGGTGTGGACGACGCCAAGCGTGACCAGCATGGCCCAGCTCCACGTGTCGGCGGGCAAATGGGAGAGGTTGGCAAAGGGCGCCAGCATGACGACGCCGACGCAGACCTGGATCAGCGCGATCAGATGCGGTGGGGTGCCCTTCAGCTTTTTGGCGACGATGGCCGCGACGGCCCAGAAGAAGGCCGCGCCAAGCGCCATGACGATGCCGGTGACATAATCGGTGCCGAGTTTCCCGGACTCTGGGCCGGAACCTGCATCAGGCCCTGTCTGCACGATCAATAGCATGCCGGCGAAGGCGATGCCGAGCCAGGTCAGCTTGGTCAGGGTCAGCCGCTCGCCGAAGAACAGCGCGCCGAAACCGACCAGCATGAATGGCTGGGTGTTGTAGACTGCCGTGGCGATCGAGATCGAGGCGCGGGAGAAGGCGCTGAACAGCAACAGCCAGTTGATGACGATCGCCGCGCCGCCGAGCGCGGCGATGGCAAGAATGCGCAATGTCAGCCTGCCGCGCAGTAGCCCAAGTGCTGCACAGGTGATGAGCAGCGCCACCGCACCGAAGGCGCAGCGCCAGAACACCACGTCCATGACGGGCTGACCCGACATGACGACGAACCAGCCAATCGTGCCGATGATCGTCATCGCCGCCGTCATTTCGATCGTGCCGCGCACCGTGCTGTCCATGACAATACCTCTAATATCCGTTGAGCTACGATAATCTCATGCAATCCTGAGGGTTTATATGCATTGTGAAAGGTGATATGCGGATATGGCCTAATTTAATAAGGCATGCTCTGCCTTTTACGAGGAAATGAAGATGCTAGACGAGATGGACAGAAAGCTTCTCGACATACTGGTCAAGGATTCCCGGACGTCGTTGAAGGAACTGGCGCAGCAGGTCGGGCTATCGTCGCCGAGCGTCTCCGAGCGGCTGCGGCGGCTCGAGGAGCGCGGCGTCATCCGCGCCTTCACCGTCGAGATCGACCCGGAGGCGCTGGGTTTTCCGCTGCAGGCGATCGTGCGCGTGCGGCCGCTGCCGGGCAAGCTGCATATCGTGCAGCAACTGATCGAGGAGATCCCCGAGTTCGGCGAGTGCGACAAGGTCACCGGCGACGATTGTTTCGTGGCGCGGCTTTATGTGCGTTCGATGGGCGAGCTCGACAAGCTTCTCGACCGCATCGCCGACAAGGCCGAAACCAGCACCGCCATCATCAAGGCGCAGCCGATCCGGCGCCGCCCGCCTCCACTCGGGTAAGCTTCGTTTTAGCTAAAGTTCCAGCTTATAGCCGATGTGGCTGGCCTTGAAGCCGAGTCGGTCATAGAAGCGGTGGGCGTCGTGGCGGCTCTTGTTGGTGGTGAGCTGGACAATTTTGCAGCCGCGTTCGCGGCATTGTTCGACCGCCCATTCCAGCAGGCGCTGCCCCAGCCTTTCGCCGCGCCGGTCGGCGGCGACGCGGACAGCCTCGATCTGGCCGCGCAAGGCGCCCTGCAGCGACAGGCCGGCGAGGAAGGTGATCTGCAACGTGCCGATCACCTTGCCGTCATCCGCCATGACGGCCAGAAACTGGTTGGGATCGGCGTTCACCGCCGCAAAGGCATCGAAATAGGCTTTGGCCAGCGGTTCGCTTACGTCTTCGCGGCTGCGACCGAGCGGGTCGTCGGCAAGCATGGCGATGATGGCGGGGAGGTCGGTTTCCTCGGCGCGGCGGATCTGGACTTCGCTCATTCTGGAAAACCTCATGTGGGGGACGGTCCGCTTATGCCTCGGCGGCAGTCGTGCCGCAAATCCGGAACCGCCGTCTGACGCACAGCTGATCGCCGCGGGCTGCATTTCTCGATCGCAGCGCAAAGGTTTCTGGGCTATGGCAGGCTAGAGTTCCCTCCAGCCTCGTTCATCCCATGTCAGGTCTGCTCGCCGATCCGTGGTTTTATGCCGCCGCCATTCCGGCGGTGATCCTTGTCGGTCTGTCGAAAGGCGGTTTCGGCGGCGCTGTCGGCTTTGTCGGCGTGCCTTTGATGGCGCTGGCCATGCCGCCGGTGCAGGCGGCCGCCATCCTGCTGCCGATCCTGTGCCTGATGGACATCGTTTCGGTGTGGACATGGTGGGGCGTGTATGACCGCAAGATGCTGGTCGACATGATGCCGGGTGCAGTGATCGGCATAGGGCTGGGCTGGCTGACGGCAGCGCTCGTCACCGAAGAGATGGTGCGGCTGATCGTCGGTGCTGTCGCGCTCATCTTCGTGCTGCGCTGGCTCTATCTGCAGTTTCGCCACGGTTCCGACCATGCGGCGGCGCCAAACCGCATCGCCGCCGCCTTCTGGGGCAGCGTCGCCGGCTTCACCAGCTTCGTCGCCCATGTCGGCGGTCCGCCCTTCCAGGTCTATGCGCTGCCGATCCGGCTCGACCCGAAGGTGCTGTCGGGGACATCGGCGATCTTCTTTGCCGCCACCAACGCGCTGAAGCTGATCCCCTATTTCGCGCTCGGCCAGTTCGACACCGCCAATCTGACCGCGTCCGCCGTGCTGATGCCGCTGGCACCACTGGCCACCATTGCCGGCGCCTGGCTGGTACGGCGCATGCGGCCGGAGATCTTTTATCCCTTCACATACGCGACCGTGGCCGTGGTCGCGCTCAAGCTGCTGTGGGACGGGATCGCCGGCCTGCTGTAAGGCAGCGCGAGGCGACCGTACGGTCGCCTGCATATTCTCGGTGTTAGACAGCGCTCGGCACGAGGCGGCGACTGCCGCCGAAGGCCAGTGCGGCGCCCGCGATGACAACCAAAACCATGCCGGCGAGAATGCCGATGTCGTGCTCGGTCGGCTTGAGCACCATGTCCGCGACCACGACCAGCATCACTGCATAGTCGAAGCGAGCGGTGCTCATCATGCGCTGACCCTCGGCAAGAGCGGCCGGCGTCGCGCCGTCCTTGGCGAGCATGGCGCCCATCCGTTCCCCGATCGGCTTGAAGATGAGCATGCCGATCGAGAAGGTCGTGGCGTAGCCGGCAAGGCCGATCAGGATCCAAAGGTCGGAAAAACCAACCCAGAAAATGCACATGACGAGCCCGAAGAGCAGCGTCAGCATGGACATCGGCGCGAAGAAACGGCCGCCCAGTTGCCCGCTGGCGCGAATCGCCTGCAGCTTGTCCTCGATGTTGCCGGCGCGCTCGGCAAGCACGCCAAGCAGGAACAGCACGAAGCCTCCCCCGACCCAGAGGATTGCCGAGGTGACGTGCAGAAACTTGACGATCGAGTACCAGTCCATGGTTTGCTCCCAGGTGTTCCGATGATCTGCGGCCGAGCGGTTTGCGCCGGCCGTTTCAGAGGAGCGGCGTTTAGCGTAGCGCGTGTTTCGGAACGATGTCGCGTGGGACGCCGGCTTGTTTCGAACTCGGCAATCATGTGGCGAAGCCGAGACCCGCGCGGCATTCTGGGCACCGCCGAAGCCTCGTTGTGACTGTTCTGTTACGGCACAGCGCAGGCGTGCTTGGTAAAAAAATCTCGGCGCCGTTAAGGGTTCATTAAGCTTTACAGGTGTTTACTATGTGCATCCAGTTATCTGGATTCTTACCGAGTGGTTGGAGCCACTTCGTTTGACGCCTCCCTGTTAAACTCCTGAGAGCCGCCTTATCCGCGGCTCTTTTTTTGTCCGCATTTTGGCTCGCTTTGCGCCCATCCGCCGGCGTTAACCGTTTGTTAAACATGTGCTTGCCTTCAACGGCAGCGAAGCGCATTTTCAAGCCTCAGTCATCTAGGGTGCCGGCGTGACGGCGAAGAAGCCGAATCAGCCGACGGGGTAGTGCAGGGGCGTATCGATGAACGAGCCTTCGAAGGGCAGTGCGAAAACCATCAAGCTGGCGGAACGCCGGGTTTTCTCCCAATCCTTCAAACCGCTTTACCAGGAAGGCATGGGCCTGGTTGAGCAAGCAGCCGAATATCTCGACGGCAAGGGCCGGGCCGAGGCCAAAAAGTTGTCCAGGCTGGCAGCGACGCTCTATGCGGCGGAATCGATGCGGCTGACGACAAGGCTGATGCAGGTCGCCTCCTGGCTGCTTTTGCAGCGGGCGGCAAACTCAGGCGAGATGACCCGCGACCAGGTTGCTTCGGAAAAATCCAAGGTTCGCCTCGACACCGCGTCGGCGCATGACGAGGCGGTCGGCTGGAACGAACTGCCGAAGGATTTCCTCGATCTCGTCACACGCTCGCTGCGCCTCCAGGCTCTGGTCCGCCGCATGGACGAGGAGATCTATGGCGGCGCGTTTACCGAGACGCCGTCCGCCGTCCGCCGCGTCAATCCGGTTTCCGACCAGATCACGCTGCTGAACACGGCTTTCGCCCGGGGCTAACAGACTGCTTGATAATTCTACTCCGACGGACATGTGAAGCGGTTTCCTGCGCTTCCGGTGCTCACGTACTTAAGTACGCTCCGCTCCTGTTCTCGAAAACCACCCCAGCTGTCTCGTCAGAGCGAATTCTCAAACAGCCTGCAGTTCCTGTTTCCGGTTTGTTCACATTTCGCTGGCATCGCTGTCCACCGGAGGTAAACTTGGCGGATGGGGGAAGCGATTCGCATCATCGGTATCGACCCGGGGCTGAGGCGCACCGGCTGGGGCGTCGTCGAAAGCCTCGGCAATTCGCTGCGCTTCGTCGGCTCCGGGACCGTGCGCTCCGACGACAAGGCGGCGCTTGCGACACGGCTTTGTCAGTTGCATGACGGGCTGGCCGAGATCCTGCACGATGCCATGCCGCAGGAGGCGGCCGTCGAGCAAACCTTCGTCAACAAGGATGCGGTGGCGACGCTGAAGCTCGGTCAGGCTCGCGGCATCGCCATGCTGGTGCCGGCGCGCGCCGGCCTTGTCGTCGCCGAATATGCCCCCAATGCCGTCAAAAAGGCTGTGATCGGCGTTGGCCATGGCGACAAGAAGCAAATCCACATGATGGTGAAAGTGCTGTTGCCGAAAGCCACTTTCGACACCGAACATGCCGCCGACGCACTGGCCATTGCCATCTGCCACGCGCATCACCGGCAAAGCGTCGCCTACAGGATGGCGGCGTTGGCATCATGAAAGGCTATTGAGCATGATAGGCAAGCTCAAGGGCACACTCGACGAGATCGACGAGGATTTCTGCCTCGTTGACGTGCATGGCGTCGGCTATGTCGCCTATTGCTCAGCGCGTACTCTGGCCTCGCTGCCTTCGCCGGGCGAAGCGGTGGTGCTGTTCATCGAGACCTATGTGCGCGAGGACATGATCCGGCTCTACGGCTTTCGGTCGGTGCTGGAGCGCGAATGGTTCCGGCTCTTGATGACCAATGTGCAGGGCGTCGGCGCCAAGGTGGCGCTGGCGATCCTGTCGACATTGGCGCCGGCCGACCTCGCCAACGCGATCGCACTGCGCGACATCGCCATGGTCAGCCGCGCGCCCGGGGTTGGCAAGAAGGTGGCCGAGCGCATCGTCACAGAATTGAAGAACAAGGCGCCGGCCTATGCAGGAACCGCCTCCGGCACGATCGGCCTGAAGCAGGAGCTCGGCGAGGGTGTGGCGCCGGCACCGATCACCGACGCCGTCTCGGCGCTGGTCAATCTCGGCTATTCGCGCGACACCGCAGCCAATGCGGTGGCGGCGGCGCTGAAGACGGCGGGCGAGGATGCGGATGCCTCGAAGCTCATTCGTTTCGGGCTGAAGGAACTGGCGCGGTGAGCGGTTGCTTGTTCCGCCCTTTGCCCTGTGCGAGGAAGGCGGCATGAGTCTTTCCCCCCGCCTCATTACCCCGGAAAAGCACGGTGAGGATGCCGAGCAGACCTTGCGGCCGCAGACGCTTGCCGATTTCGTCGGCCAGGCGGCGGTGCGGGCCAATCTCAAGGTCTTCATCGAGGCCGCCAAGGGCCGCAGCGAGGCGCTCGACCATGTGCTGTTCGTCGGTCCGCCGGGGCTTGGCAAGACGACGCTGGCGCAGATCATGGCGCGCGAGCTCGGCGTCAATTTCCGTTCGACCTCGGGCCCGGTCATCGCCAAGGCCGGCGATCTCGCCGCGCTCTTGACCAATCTCGAAGACCGCGACGTGCTGTTCATCGACGAGATCCACCGGCTCAATCCGGCGGTGGAGGAAATCCTCTATCCGGCGATGGAGGATTTCCAGCTCGACCTGATCATCGGCGAGGGCCCGGCGGCGCGCTCGGTCAAGATCGACCTTGCCCGCTTCACCCTGGTCGCCGCCACCACGCGGCTCGGTCTGTTGACCAACCCGCTGCGCGACCGTTTCGGCATCCCGGTGCGGCTCAATTTCTATTCGGTTGAGGAACTGGAGCAGATCGTGCGCCGCGGCGCCCGCATCCTGCAAATGCCGCTCGGCGACGACGGTGCGCTGGAGATCGCGCGCCGCGCCCGCGGCACGCCGCGCATCGCCGGCCGGCTGCTGCGCCGGGTGCGCGATTTCGCCTCCGTTGCCGGTGACGGCCATGTCGACAGGCAGATTGCCGATGAAGCCCTGACGCGGCTGGAGGTCGACGCGCTCGGCCTCGACGCGCTCGACCGCCGCTACCTCTCGATGATCGCCCGCAATTTCGGCGGCGGCCCGGTCGGCATCGAGACCATCGCCGCCGGCCTGTCGGAGCCGCGCGACGCCATCGAGGACATCATCGAGCCCTATTTGATCCAGCAGGGGTTCATCCAGCGCACACCGCGTGGCCGCGTGCTGACCGCCAATGCCTGGCGCCATCTCGGCCTCGACGCGCCGAAGGACCTGGCGCAGCAGCAGATCAACCTGTTCCAGGAAGAGTAACGGAGATTTGTTCTTCGGAATCTCCTAAGCTCCGCCAGCGTGAAGGCGCATTCCTGGATTTTATCGAGCGTCGTAATGTCGGCGCGGACCGCTCCGATCAAGCGCCGGAGCCATGAAAGTGATCACCAGACGCGGGTTCCTGATCGTCGGGGGTTCGTTCCTCTCGCTGGCTTCGCTCAGTGCCTATGCGGTTGGCATCGAGCCGATGCTGTTGACGCATGTGAAGCGCTATCAGCTGACGCCGCCCCATTGGCCTGCGGGTTTGCAACTGCGGGTCGCCGTGCTTTCCGACATCCATGCCTGCCGCCCCTGGATGACGCCGGAGCGGATCGCTTCGCTCGCCGCCGAGGCGAATGCCCTCAATCCGGATGTGATCCTCATGCTTGGCGACTATCCGGCCGGTACACGCCTGGTGACGGGCTGGGTGGATGCGTCGGAATGGGCGCCGGCACTTTCCGGCCTCAAGGCGCCGCTCGGCGTCTGGTCGATCCTCGGCAACCATGACTGGTGGGAAGACCGTACCGCCCAAAGGGTTGGTGCCGGACCGACGATTTCACACAAGGCTCTGGAGGCCGTCGGTATTGCGGTGCTGGAAAACGATGTTGTGCGCCTGGAAAAGGACGGGCACGGCTTCTGGCTCGCCGGTCTTGCCGATCAGTTGGCGTTGCACCCTGGCCGGGCTTGGGGCCGCAGTCACTTCAAGGGTCTGGACGATCTCGACGGTACGCTGGCCAAGGTCAGCGACCAGGCGCCAATCATCTTGCTTGCCCACGAGCCCGACATTTTCCCAAAAGTGCCGGGGCGGGTGTCGCTGACGCTGTCGGGCCACACACATGGCGGACAGGTCAGGCTGTTTGGCTATTCGCCAGTGGTGCCGTCCCGCTTCGGCAACCGTTTCGCCTATGGCCATGTCATCGAGAATGACCGCAACCTGATTGTCTCTGGCGGGCTGGGCTTCAGCATTGCTCCGGTGCGCTTTGGCATGCGGCCCGAGATCGTCCAGATCGATCTGGGTTCGGCCTAAGGCAGCGAGCGGATCGCATCCATCACGGCAGGCTCGGCCTTTTCGCCGTTGAAAGCGTCGACGATGCCGAAGGCGCCACCAAAACTCCACACCGACCATGAGAAGCCATGCGCCTCGGCGCGCGCGACCATGTCCTTGACATAGGCGGCGCGGTATTGCGGCGGCATCACATAGGGGTTGCCATACTCCTGGCGGATCATGCCGAACTCGCCCAGCGTGATGTTTTCCGGCTTGATGCTGTTGGCCTTGGCCCAGGCATCGACCTTTTCGAACGGCGCATCCATGACGCCGAGCAGCTTCTCATCCGTGTCCATGCTGGCCACCTGCTCGTCGAGATAGGCGAGCAGGCCGCTCCGCCTGGTCCACGGCGCCTCAGCCTTCATCTTGGCGCGGATCGCATCCAGTTTTGCATCGAGTTCGGCACGCGGCACCGCGGTGAGCGGGTAGGGCAGGCCGGTGACATAGGGAATGAAATCGCCGGCCCAGGTCGCGCCCTGATGGGTCAGCAGGAACGGATCGTAGGAGTGGAAGGTCCAGATGATGTTGTCGTCGGGGATCGACTTCGGGTCGATCTTCACCAGCGAGGCCGCGTTGGAATAGCAGGCGCCGGTCAGGATCAGCGTCAGCCTGGTGGCCGAGGCGCGTGCGGCCGCGAACAGCTTCTGCTGACGCTCCGGCCACAGGCTGGTGCCATCGCTGTCGCAGTCGATGATCGGCTCGTTCATCGGCTCGAAAGCGACCTGCGTCGGGTCCTCGGTGGCAAGCGTGCGCGCCATTTTGCGGATGACCTCGACATAGGCGTCGAAAATGGCGGGATCGTCCATCACCTGGCCCATGCCGATCTCGCGGCCGCCACCGGCGGGGATCAGGTGCATGTCGACGATCACTTTCAGGCCGGCCCGGTTGATCATGCGGGCCGAATCCCGCACGCTGGCATAAAGGTCGTCGCGCAACGCCAGCGTCTGATCCGACATGAACGGCGAGGGGTCGACCGGCATGCGCAGGAAGTCGAAGCCGGCGGCCTTCAGCGCCTTGAGGTCGTCCTCGTTGAGGAACTTGCGCCACTCCGGAAAGGGCAGGATGGCCTTGGGATCGTTCCATTTGTCTTCCCCGACCCAGGTTGTCCATTGGTCGAGGTTGAGGCCGCGCTTCATCGAAAAGCTCGCGGCGTGGCCTGCCAGCGCAGACGCCGCCAGCACCAGCAGCGCTGCCATCAAGGTCTTGATCATCGCCGTCAACAGTGCCATCCGGTTTGCCGCGCTGGTGATTTTGGCAAGACAGGTGCCCCGCCAGGGGCAAAAAGGAAAGCGCGATGGACGATCATGGTGAATCGGCGGCACTCACTGCCGGGCTTTCCGGCGCGCTGACGAAATTCGGCCATCGGCTGATGGCGCGGGTCTATTATGCAGACACCGACTTCTCCGGCGTCGTCTACCACGCGCGCTATCTCGAATTCTTCGAGCGCGGCCGCTCGGACTATCTCAGGTTGGCCGGCGTCCATCACACCGAACTTCACGAAGGCAAGCATGGCGAACGCATCGTCTGGGTGGTGCGGCGCATGGAGATCGATTTTCGTTCGCCCGCCCGCATGGACGATATCCTGACCATCGACACTCGCACCGAAGACATTTCCGGCGCCCGCATCGTCATGGCACAGCAATTGAAGCGCCGCGCCGAGGTGCTAGTCGAGGCGAAGGTCCAGGCGGCGATCATCGGTGAGAACGGCCGACCGAAACGCTTTCCCAAGGAATGGATCGCGGCCTTCATACCGAAAGCAAGCTGATATCCAGGCATTCTGGCCTGCAATGAGCGGGCTGATCGGCAGCGCATTCGACTGTGATGGGCGGGCTGCCGTCGTCCCGGGGGGCGCGGCAATGCGCCGCGTCATATTTCCTAACCCATCCTTAACCATAACGGTTCATGAAGAGACTGGTGAAGATTGGAAGAATCCGCGCGCCTTCCTTTCACCAATATTTGCCCTGAAAAGGCCGCTAACGGTGCATTTTGGGGTAATCCGCAAGCCTAGCGCGAACGGACCACAAGGGATGCCCATGGGCCAGCCGCCAGCGATGCCCGGAAAATCTTAAGGACTTGAACGATGGAAAATATCGCACTCGCCGACCCGGCAGCGCATTTGTCGATTTGGGCGCTGTTCATGCAGGCCGGCTGGGTGGTCAAGCTGGTCATGATCGGGCTGCTCTGCGCTTCGATCTGGACCTGGGCGATCATCGTCGACAAGTTGGTCAGCTATGCCCGCATGCGGCTGTCGCTCAACCGCTTCGAACAGGTGTTCTGGTCAGGGCAGTCGCTGGAGGAACTCTACCGCACGCTGGCGGACCGGAAGACCACAGGCATGGGTGCGATCTTCGTCGCCGCCATGCGCGAATGGAAGAAGAGCTTCGAGAAGGGCGCCAAATCGCCGCTCGGCCTGCAGACCCGTATCGACAAGGCCATGGATCTGGCGCTGACGCGCGAGATGGAGCGGCTGGAGGGACGGCTCGGCTTCCTCGCCACCACCGGCTCGGCGGCACCCTTCATCGGCCTGTTCGGCACCGTCATCGGCATCATGACCTCGTTCCAGGCCATTGCCGCGTCCAAGAACACCAGCCTTTCAGTGGTGGCCCCCGGCATCGCCGAGGCGCTGCTGGCAACGGCCATCGGCCTGCTCGCCGCCATCCCGGCCGTTATCGCCTACAACAAGCTGTCATCGGACGCGAACAAGATCGCGGTGCGCATGGAAGGGTTCTCGGACGAGTTCTCCGCCATACTCTCGCGCCAAATCGATGAAAAAGTCGCACCGAAGGCCTGAGGAGCAGCAAGATGGGTATGTCCGTAGGCATCTCGGGACGCGGCGGGCGCGGCCACAGGCGGCGCGGCCGCCATCACGCGCTGATATCGGAAATCAACGTCACGCCGATGGTCGACGTGATGCTGGTGCTGTTGATCATCTTCATGGTCGCGGCACCCTTGCTGACGGTCGGCGTGCCGATCGACCTGCCGGACACGCAGGCCAAGGCGATGAACGTCGATACCCAGCCCATCACCGTCTCGATCGACCCGGCCGGCAAGATCTTCCTGCAGGAGACCGAAATTTCGATCGACGAGCTGGTGGCCAAGCTGCAGGCGATCTCCAAGACCGGCTATGACGAACGCATTTTCATCCGCGGCGACAAGTCGACCGACTATGGCACCGCTATGAAGGTGATGGCCCGGATTTCGGCCGCTGGTTACAAGAACATCGGCCTGGTTTCACTGCAGGAACAGGAACAGTAGCACCAAGATGCGGACCGGCCTCACCACATCGGTGATCTTGCACACGGTAGCGTTGGCCTTCGGGCTGTTCACGCTGTCGTCGCCGCCTGCCATGCCCGCGTCCGATGCTGAATCGGTCTCGGTCGCTATCGTGCCGATCGAGGCCGTCGCGCAGACGTTGCAGGGCGACAAGAAAGCAGTGATGCGCGAAAAGCCGGCGCCCACCCCGACCAAGCGCCCCGACATCGTGCCCGAAGCACAGAAAATTGGTGAGAACAGCGTCGACACCGACAAACCGGTGACGGACGAGGCCAAGCCGAAGCCGGTCGAGCTGGCGTCGGCCCCGGCGCCGGCGCCGACACCCACCGAGAAGCCGAAGACCGAGGACTCACCGAAGCCGAAGGACGAGCCGAAGCCGACGCCGGCGACGGAAGTGGCGCCGGTGCCACAGCCGAAGGAAGAGGTCAAGCCCGAGCCGGTCAAGCAAGCCGAACCCAAGCCGATCCCGGCGAAGGAGCCGGCGCCAGCGCCACAGCCGGACACGACCGCCGCCATCGAGCCGAAGCCCGAGGTCAAGCCCGACGCCGTCGCCGATGCCATATCGGAACAACAGCCTCCGGAAGAGGCGCAGCTGCCGAATTCCGCACCCGCGCCCGAAGCGCGGCCGAAGCCGCAGTCGGCGCAGGCCGAAAGCGCCAAGGCACCGGACCGCAAGGACGCCGACAGGCCGGTGAAAGAGGCCTCGTCCAAGCCGAAGTCCGAGGACAAGCAGTTCAACGCTGACGAGATTTCAGCTCTCCTCGACAAGCAGAAGCCATCCGGCGGCGGCGCCAAGCGCTCGACACAGCAGGCGTCGCTCGGCGCCGACAAGACCCAGGGCCAGAAACTGTCGCAGAGCGAAATGGGCGCCTTGTCGGATCAGCTCGGCAATGCCTGGACCCTTCCGGCAGGGCTCGAGGGCTCGGAAAACTTCGTCGCCGTGATCGTGTTCAATCTCGATGCCTCCGGCAAGCTCGACGGCCGTCCGACCGTTGAAAAATCGAGCGGAAACCAACAGTTCGACGAGAGTGCGGTGCGTGCCGTCCAAAAAGCAAACATGGCTGGCCTGCAACTTCCCGCCGGCAAGCAGGATATCTGGGCCCAGGTTCGGGTTACTTTCGATCCCAGGGAGATGCTTGGGCTCTAGGCCTGGCATCCACAAAATCAGTTACGAGAAGCGAGTAGACATGAAATCCATCCTCAAGCCGCTCCTGACGATCGCAGCCATGGCGCTGGGCATGACTGCCGTTGCCACCTTGCCGGCGCGAGCTCTCGTCGAGATCAACGTCAACAAGGGCAATGTCGAGCCGCTGCCGATCGCAATCACCGATTTTCAAGGTGAGCTTGGCGCCCAGATCTCCGATATCGTCAGTGCAGATCTGAAACGCTCCGGCCTGTTCGCACCGATAGACAAGAGCGCCTTTATCGAGAAGATCGCCAATCCGGACGCGCAGCCGCGCTTCGACGACTGGAAGGTGATCAACGCTCAGGCGCTGGTCACCGGCAGCGTCGGCAAGGAGGCTGATGGCCGCATCCGCGCCCAGTACCGGCTATGGGACACTTTTGCCGGTCAGCAGATGTCGGGCGAGCAGTTCTTCGCCAATGACGCCAATCAGCGCCGCGTCGCGCACATCATCGCCGACGCCATCTATGAGCGGCTGACCGGCGAAAAAGGCTATTTCGACACCCGCGTCGTCTTCATCGACGAATCCGGCGCCAAGAATGCGCGCAAGAAGCGGCTCGCCATCATGGATCAGGACGGCGCCAATGTGCGCTATCTCTCGGATGGACGCTCGATCGTGCTGACACCGCGTTTCTCGCCGAACCGGCAGGAAATCACTTACATGTCGTACGAAAGCGGCCAGCCGCGGGTCTACCTGCTGCAGATCGAGACCGGGCAGCGCGAGCTTGTCGGCAATTTCCCCGGAATGACCTTTGCTCCGCGCTTCTCGCCCGACGGCCAGAAGGTGATCATGAGCCTGCTGCGCGATGACGGCAACTCCAACATCTTCGCCATGGATCTGCGAAGCCGCTCCACGACGCGGCTGACCAACTCGACCGCCATCGACACCTCGCCGTCTTATTCGCCCGACGGCAGCAAGGTGGTGTTCACTTCCGACCGCGGCGGCCGCGCGCAGATCTATGTGATGGGCGCCGACGGTTCGGGCCAGACCCGCATCTCGTTCGGTGACGGCGTCTATTCGACGCCTGTGTGGTCGCCGCGCGGCGACCTCGTCGCCTTCACCAAGCAGACCGGCGGCGAATTCCAGATCGGCGTCATGAAGACCGACGGCTCTGGCGAGCGCATCCTGTCGTCCGGCTTCCAGCAGGAGGGACCGACCTGGGCGCCCAACGGCCGCGTGCTGATGTTCTTCCGTGACTCCGCCGGTGGCCCAAAACTGGTTTCCGTCGATCTCACCGGACGCAACGAGCAGTCGATCCCGACGGCGAACTTCGCTTCCGATCCAGCTTGGTCGCCGCTGCTGGAGTGAGCGGAGTTGAGGAATTGAGGAATTGAAGAACTAAGAATGGAGAAAGAGGGAAGCTTCATCAAGCGTGCGAGGGACTTGGAAGTCTACAGGCGCGCTTACGCGGTTTCCCTCGACGTTCACAGGGCGACGCTGGTTTTTCCGAAAATCGAGCAATACGCACTGGCCGACCAAATGCGTCGATCCAGCAAGGCCATCTGCGCCAATTTGGCAGAGGGCTTTGCTAAGCAGACACATTCCAGGCCCGAATTCGCGCGGTTCATTTCGATGGCGATGGGATCATGTAGCGAGCTAGAAACGTGGATTTCTTATGCGTTCGATCTTGGCTACATCGCACAAGCGCAGCGCGACGAATGGCTGCAATCATATGTCCACATCTATGGAATGCTGGTGAATTTGAGGCAGAGGCTGAAGTGAGTCTTCTTCAATTATTCAATTCTTGAGTTCTTCGATTCCCATCGCGCAGCCAAGTCAAAACCTGGATGCATTCGATCTCGGATACATCACGCAGGCGCAGTTCGACGAGTGGCAGCTGTCTTACAGCCAGATATACGGAATGCTGGTGAATCTCGGAGGGTCGCTGAGGTGACCTTTTTCCTCCAGGTCCTCAATTCTTCAGTTCTCCAATTCCCATTTTTCACGCCGAAGTCGCCTTTTGGCCGCATTTCCGCCTACGGTCCGCGACCATTGTGGCATCAGGTCCTTTCGGCTGCGGACGGGCGGCTGAAACCAAATTTTAACCGTGTTTCTTGAATGCCGGTTAACCCAAACGTGGTTACTGGGTGATCAACGAAATCACTCGAATACGAAGGAGAGGCGGCATGGGCCGTATCGCAGCACTTACCAGAAATCCGGCGATGATTGCGCTGATCGCGATGCTCGCCATCACCGGTTGCGCCTCGAAGAAGACCCCGAACAGCGCCGCCGACCTCGGTCTCAATGGGGCGGGTGCCGCAACGCCCGGATCGGCTCAGGACTTTACCGTCAACATCGGCGACCGCATCTTCTTCGACACCGACTCGACCGCGATCCGTGCTGACGCGCAGACGACGCTGTCGCGCCAGGCGCAGTGGCTCAACCAGTACAAGCAGTACGCCATCGTCGTCGAAGGCCACGCCGACGAGCGCGGCACGCGTGAATACAATCTTGCGCTTGGCGCCCGCCGCGCTGCCGCCACCCGCGACTTCCTGGTCGCCAGAGGCGTTTCGGCAAGCCGCCTGAAGACGATTTCCTACGGCAAGGAACGTCCGGTTGCCGTCTGTGACGACATCTCCTGCTGGTCGCAGAATCGTCGCGCCGTCACCACGCTCTCCGGCGCCGGCTCCTGATAGGCAAGACTGCGGCGCTTTTAGTCGCAAAATTGCAACACCTCCATGCGAAAGGCGGCCATTGGCCGCCTTTTTCAGTTCCAGTCCCGGAAACAAAATTGGGAAACAAAATTTGGCCGAAGTCTCGCCTCCTGCTAAGAGCCGAGAACGCTTGGCTGGTCCCATTGTGATTGGAAGGCGCGAACAGGCTCACGAATTACACGGCGAGAGGCACATGCATTTCAGATCGGTCTTGAGCGGCACGCTTGCGCTGCTGCTCGTATCAGGCTTCGCCGCTGCGGCAAGCGGCACCGGACAACCCGCGGAAAGCGGCTTTTCCTTCCATCTGCCGACGCTCGGCATTTTCGGCAAGAAAGAGAAGCCGGAGCAGCAACAGATCGCGCAGCAGCAGGACGGCACCACCGCCGCCAGCCTAGAAGAACAGCTGCGGCAGATGAACGGCAAGATCGAGGAGCTCAATTTCCAGGTCCTGCAGATGCAGGAGCAGATGCGCAAGCAGCAGGAAGACAACGAATTCCGCTTCCAGCAGTTGGAAGGCGGCTCCAGCGGGCAGCCGCCGGCGCAGAAGAAATCGGAAGCGGCGCCGCAGGATGGCGATACCGGCAACAGCGTCGCCGAGGCCCCGGGAAGCCAAGCGCCGGCCGATTCGGGTGCACAATCGGATGGCGGCCAGAGCGTCGGCGAAGTCATCGTCGAATCGCAGACCGGCGATCCCGGTAAGGTGATCACCGGCACTCCGCCGAAGACGTTCGGCACCATCACTGTCGACAAGAACGGCAATGTGGTCGACGCCGGTGGCAACACGCAGGCGACCGCGCCGACGGAAGGTGCGGCTCCCGCCGCCGAGGCGCCGGCGACCGGTCCCAAGACCGGCAAGTCCGACGGAACGGTGGTGGCGGCGCTGCCTGCCACCAATGACCCGGAAGAGATCTACCGCAACTCCTACCAGTTCATCCTGTCGGGCGACTACAGCACCGCCGAGCAGGGTTTTCGCGACCACATCGCCCGTTTCCCCAAGGACGCCAAGGCGGCGGACGCGCATTACTGGCTGGGCGAGTCCCTGCTTGGCCAGCAGAAGTATCATGACGCGGCTGAGGTTTTCCTCTCCGCCAGCAAGGACTATCCGAAGGCCAAGAAGGCGCCCGACATGCTGTTGAAGCTCGGCGTGTCGCTGGTCGGCCTCAAGCAGAAGGATGTCGCCTGCGCCACCTTCGGCGAGATCGGCAAGCGTTATCCCGATATCTCGGCCGCGCTCAAGGAACGCGTCAAACAGGAAAGGGCGCTGGCGGCGTGCTAGTCTTCCCCTTGCATGTCGGCGTCCGGGGACCAGTTTTGGGCGACATGCATTGATGCTCGATACCGAGCCTGACCTTTCGGATTTTTCAACGATCGACTTTTCCAACGGCGCTGTTGCAGCCGTGTCCGGCGGCAGCGACTCGACCGCCCTCCTTCTTCTCCTCAAAGCTCACCTCGACCGCATTGCCCCGACAGCCAGGCTGCTGGCGGTGACGATCGACCACGGCCTGCGTCCGGAAGCAGCGGCGGAAGCACGCGCGGTGGCAAAACTCTGTGCCGAGCGCGGCATCGCGCACCGCACGCTCAACTGGTCCGGCGCCAAGCCGTCGACCGGCCTGCCCGCCGCTGCGCGCGAGGCGCGCTACCGGCTGCTGGCCGATGCCGCGCAGGCGCAGGGCATCGGTGTGATCGTGACCGGCCACACCGCCGACGACCAGGCCGAGACCGTGCTGATGCGAGCCGCGCGGATTGATGGCCACGAGCTTGGTGAAACGGCAGGCCGCGGGCTCGCCGGCATGGCGCCGGCCACCCTCTATGACTGGCGGATCTGGATCACGCGGCCGCTGCTCGGCGTACGGCGCGCGGCATTGCGGGCCTTCCTGCGGCGCGAAAATGTCGGCTGGACGGAGGATCCGACCAACACGGATGCGCATTTCGAACGGCCGCGCATTCGTGCCGTGCTCGACGAAGACCGGGGCGGGCAGCGTTTTGCCGAGGCGATCAGCCTGGCTGGACGGGCGGCCAGTGAGCGCGAGCAACTCGGACGCCGCGCCGCCGCGCTGATCCGGGAATTTGCCAGCCAGCCGGCACCGGGTCTCATCCGCCTCGAACCCGGTTTCGCCAACGCAGACGACACGCAAGCCGCGGTCTATGCGCTGCGTGTCCTGCTGGCCGCGGCGGGCGGTGTCGCCTTGTTGCCGGACCAGGCGCGTAGTGAAGCGCTGTTCCAGCAAATGCAGGCCGGGCCGCTTTGCGCCACATTGTCGCGGACGGTCGTCGATACCAGGCGCACCGGCATCTTCCTGTACCGTGAATCGCGCGATCTGCCGCCTGCCGCACCGTTGGCGGTCGGACTCTGGGACGGTCGCAGGCGGGTCACCGAAGCAGAGGCGATCACATTGGGCGACAGGTCTGGTGCATTGTTGATCGCGCCGCTCGGCGCGGCTGCCGCAGCCAAACGGAATGCCGGGAATGGCGCGCCAGCAAGCCTTGTCCGCGCCGCTTTGGCTGCGGAGCCAGCGCTGTGGCACCGTGGCGAATGCCTTGGCTTTGTAGGGGATGTAACGACGGCGCCGGCAATCACCCTCAGCCCGGCCGTCGCGCCTTTTGCACGCTTCCTTTCCAGCTTCGATCTGGCGCTGGCCGGGGCCGTCGCCGAATTGACCGGCGCGCCGCCGGTCCCGGCCTTGCCTTTCGGCCGCCACAGTGCCGGTTGATGGTGGCGCGAAAGCTTAACCCATACGTGCTGTTATGCTTGGCAAGGGGAGGCGCTCTCCCTATGTTAGGCCCAAGTTTCCTCTCATACGCGTGCCCCACAGGGTACCCACGGGACAATTGATGAATCCGAATTATCGCAACCTCGCGCTCTGGGCGATCATAGCGGTCCTGCTTATCGCTCTCTTCAATCTGTTCCAGACGCCGCAGACGCGCGGAGCCTCGCAAGACGTTCCCTACTCGCAATTCCTGCAAGAGGTTGCGGCCGGCCGGGTCAAGACGGTGACCATCGCCGGCGACCGCATCATGGGCACTTACACCGACAACGCGAATGGTTTTCAGACCTATTCGCCCGGCGATCCGCAGCTGGTCTCGCGGCTTCAGGACAAGAACGTCGTGATCAATGCGCGTCCTGAATCGGACGGTTCCACCTCGCTGTTCAGCTATCTCATCTCCTACCTGCCGATGATCCTGATCCTCGGCGTGTGGATATTCTTCATGCGCCAGATGCAGTCCGGTTCCGGGCGCGCCATGGGCTTCGGCAAGTCGAAGGCCAAGCTTCTGACCGAGGCGCATGGCCGCGTCACCTTCCAGGATGTCGCCGGCGTCGACGAGGCCAAGGAAGATCTGGAAGAGATCGTTGAATTCCTGCGCGATCCGCAGAAGTTCCAGCGCCTCGGCGGCAAGATCCCGCGCGGCGTGCTGCTCGTCGGCCCTCCCGGCACCGGCAAGACGCTGCTCGCCCGTTCGGTTGCCGGTGAAGCCAATGTGCCCTTCTTCACCATTTCCGGTTCCGACTTCGTCGAGATGTTCGTCGGCGTCGGCGCAAGCCGTGTCCGCGACATGTTCGACCAGGCCAAGAAGAACGCGCCCTGCATCATCTTCATCGACGAAATCGACGCCGTCGGCCGCCATCGCGGCGCCGGCCTCGGCGGCGGCAATGACGAGCGCGAGCAGACGCTGAACCAGTTGCTGGTCGAGATGGACGGCTTCGAATCCAACGAGAGCATCATCCTGATCGCCGCCACCAACAGGCCCGACGTGCTCGATCCGGCGCTGTTGCGTCCGGGCCGCTTCGACCGCCAGGTGGTGGTGCCGAACCCCGACATCGTCGGCCGCGAGAAGATCCTCAAGGTGCATGTGCGCAACGTGCCGCTGGCGCCCAATGTCGACCTCAAAGTGGTCGCGCGCGGCACGCCGGGCTTCTCCGGCGCCGACCTGATGAACCTGGTCAACGAATCCGCTCTGATGGCGGCGCGCCGCAACAAGCGCCTCGTCACCATGGCCGAATTCGAGGATGCCAAGGACAAGATCATGATGGGCGCCGAGCGCCGCTCGTCGGCCATGACCCAGGCCGAGAAGGAGCTCACCGCTTACCACGAGGCCGGCCACGCCATCCTGGCGCTCAACGTGCCGTCTGCCGATCCGCTGCACAAGGCGACCATCATCCCCCGCGGCCGTGCGCTCGGCATGGTCATGCAGCTGCCGGAAGGCGACCGCTATTCGATGAGCTACAAGTACATGGTCTCGCGGCTTGCCATCATGATGGGTGGCCGCGTCGCCGAGGAGTTCAAGTTCGGCAAGGAGAACATCACTTCGGGCGCTTCCTCCGACATCGAGCAGGCGACCAAGCTGGCTCGCGCCATGGTTACGCGCTGGGGCTTCTCGGACAAGCTCGGCCATGTCGCCTATGGCGACAACCAGGAAGAGGTCTTCCTCGGCCATTCGGTGGCGCGAACGCAGAATATCTCGGAAGAGACCGCGCAGATCATCGACGCCGAAGTGCGCCGGCTGATCGACGAGGCCTATGTCTCGGCCAAGTCCATCCTGACCAAGAAGAAGAAGGAATGGATCGCGCTGGCGCAGGGCCTGCTCGAATACGAGACGCTTTCGGGCGAGGAGATCAAGCAGCTGATCGCCGGGCAGAAGCCCGCGCGCGACCTCGGCGACGACACACCACCAAGCCGTGGCTCAGCCGTGCCGAAGTCCGGCCGCCGCAAGAAGGGCCCGGAGCCAGAAGGCGGCATGGAGCCTCAGCCGTCGAGTTGAGCTGGAATCACTCGATTCAAGAAAACGCCGCGAATTCAATCCGCGGCGTTTTGCTATTCAGGCTTGGTCAAAGAGCGTGCGGTGCGACTGCACTGGCTCTGCCGGGGCGCACACCGTCAGACCGGCCGGCATGCTGCTTGCCCCATCTGGCCAGCGGGATCAGGGCATTGTCCAGCTCGATGCCGAATTCGGTGATAGAGTATTCGACCCGGGGCGGCACTTCGGGGAAGACTTCGCGGTGAACGATGCCGTCAGCCTCCATTTCGCGCAGCTGCTGGATCAGCATCTTTTCGCTGATGTCAGGCACCAGCCGCTTCAGCTCACCGAATCGGGCCGGCGCCTTATGAATCTGCCAGAGCAGTAACGCCTTCCATTTTCCGCTGATGACCTCCAGCGCCGGCCCCAGTCCGCAACTATCTGGCTGTTTCTTTCCCATGTTTCATCCAATTCTGAGCAATCGGTGGGTAGCTTACATTTTTGTCGGTACTTGAGAAAAACAAAGCCGGTCCATAGCTTCAAACCAGCTCGCCGGCGTCGGCGAACACCACAACATCATATTGGTACCTCGCTTCGGCCTGCAAAGGCCGTCGGCGGCCTGATTTTATCAAAAAGGAATAGATCATGACACGATACGCAAACAAGAAGGCCGTGGTCATCGGCGGGACGCACGGCATGGGCCTCGCCGTTGCCGAAGCCCTGATCGAAGACGGCGCCGAAGTTCTGGTCACCGGCCGCGACCAACGCAACATCGAGGCCGCCCGCAGAAAGCTGTTTTCGCGAGCCCATATCGTGCGGTCCGATATCTCAGACATGGCCGATATCGTCACGCTCGGTGCCGAAGTGGGGCAGAAGCTCGGCCAGATCGACTTCCTGCACGTCAATGCCGGGGTGGCCAATCTCGAACCCGTGGAGCGGGTCACCGAGGACAGTTACGACCGCGCCTTCAATATCAATGCCAAAGGCGCTTTCTTCATCGTGCAGCGCCTGCTGCCCCTCATAAGGGATGGTGGCGCCATCGTCTTCACCTCGTCGATCGCCGACGAATCCGGCACCGGCGGCATGAGCGTCTATTCCGGATCGAAGGCGGCACTTCGCGCTTTCGCCAAGGTCCTGGCGGCCGAACTTCTGCCGCGCCGGATCCGCGTGAATGTGGTCAGCCCCGGCTTCATCGACACACCGACGATGGGTGTGGCCGATGCCTCGGCCGAGGAGCGCGCGGCCTTTATGGCGATCGGCGACGCGGTCACGCCGATGAAGCGACACGGCACGATGGAGGAAGTGGCGCGCGCAGTCCTGTTCCTAGCTTTCGATGCAACCTTCACCACAGGCGCCCGGCTGACTGTCGATGGCGGCCTTGGGCAGGCCCTGAGCCCCTTGCCGGTGTGAGCCGGAACCAAATCTGAGACGAACGAGATACAGGAGTTATAAATGAGTGATGTGGCAGTAATCGGCCTTGGCGCCATGGGCACGGCGCTTGCCGAAGCCTTTCTGAACAAGGGACATTCGGTGACGGTATGGAATCGCTCGCCAGCAAAGGCACAGGCCCTGGCGGCCAAGGGCGCCGTCGTGGCCGCGAGCCTCGAGGACGCCGTCAGGTCGAGCCAGCTGATCGTGGTGTGCCTTCTCGTCTACGATACGGTTCACGAGGTGTTGGCTCCGGCGCAGCTAGCGTTGTCGGGTCGCACGGTGGTCAACCTCACCAACGGCACGCCCGAGCAGGCACGCGAGATGTCCGACTGGGCGGTCGGGCACGGCGCCGACTATATCGATGGCGGCGTCATGGCGGTGCCGCCGATGATCGGCGGGCCGCACGCCTTGATCCTCTACAGCGGCTCGAGCCAGGCGTTCGACGCCTGTTCAGGGCAGCTCGGAGCGCTCGGCACCAGCAAATATCTCGGTGAGGATGCTGGCCTCGCGCCGCTCTACGATATCTCGCTTCTGACCGGCATGTACGGCATGTTCGCGGGCACTCTGCACGCATTGGCATTGACGGGCGCGGCCGGGATCCCTGCCGGCGAGTTTGTGCCACTGCTGGCCTCCTGGCTTCAGGCGATGCAAGGCCTGCTGCCGAAATGGGCGGAACAGATCGAAAGTGGCGATCACACCAGCGATGTCGTTTCCAACCTGGGCATGCAGGCGGATGCCTATGTCAATCTGATCGACGCCAGCAGGTCCGCTAATGTCAGCACCGAACTCGTCCTGCCGATGCAAAGCCTGATGAAGCGCGGGGTGGCTGCCGGCCAGGCCAATGCCGATCTTTCAAGCCTGGTCGCACTCCTGCGGCTCTCGAAACAAGGCGCTTGAGGCTGGCAAGACCTCAACAAAAAGCCCGCCAACCATGAGGTTGGCGGGCTTTTCGATCTTCAAACGCTGCTGGCCGATCAGCTCTTCAGCTTGGCGTTGCAGAGGCTGTAATAGCCGCCGCCCTTCTGGATCCAGCGAAGGCCGTTCAACGTACCTGCGTCCTTGTTGCCGTGGTAACCCTGCAGACAGGTCTTCATCCGCGCCTTCGCGGGCTTTTCGGTCTTGAACTCGGCGGCGAGGGTGGTCGGGAATGTCACGCCCGCCGGCGCTACAGCGGGGGCGACCGCCGCGCTGGTTTCCTTCTTCGCCTGCGGCTCGGTTTTGACCGTATCCGCGCTGGCACTCTCCGCAGCTGACGTCGCGCACTTCTCCGTGCGGAAAGCGGTCCAATCCATGCCGTTCAGAGTGCCGCCTTCCTTGGCTGTGCGATAGGCCTCGCCGCATTCCTTAATCGTCAGTGCGCTTGCAGGGGCGACGCTCCAAGCAACCCATGCCGTCACAGCCAATGCCGCCAATTTCAATCTGGACATACGACCCTCCTGGTTGACAAAAGTTCGATGTCCTTTTGTATACTGTTTGTTCCGTATATGTTCAATTGGAATCTTTGCGAACCACCGATAAAGTCTGGCGGTGGGCAGTGTGGGCGAATAGATGATGCCGACAGCTTCCGCGATATGCAGACGCGAACAAAGCCGGGCGTCTTCGAGCGCAACGAAAAGGCCCGCGCATGCTGCGATGCGCGGGCCTTTGTCTGGAGAATATGGCTACGCGATCAGCTCTTCAGCTTGGCATTGCAGAGGCTGTAGAAGCCGCCGCCCTTCTGGATCCAGCGCAGGCCATTCAGCGTGTTGGCATCCTTGTTGGCGTAGTAGAGCTCGAGGCAAGTGTGCATGCGGCCCTTGGCCGGCGTCTCGCTGGCGTATTTCTTCGAGATCGCGGTCGGGAACTTCACACCTTTGGGAGCGGTGACCGAGGGCTTCTCGGGCTCGCTGGTATAGGTCGCCTCGCTCGGAGCCGGGACGGTGTCGTCGTCATCTGCGCCTGCGCCGCATTCGGCCTTGCGGAAGTCGTTCCACTTCTTGCCGCCCAGCGTGTTGGCAGACTTGGCCGCCTGATACTTGGCGCTGCAATCGGCCATGCTCAGGCCCTTGCCGCCGCTGTCGGCAGCTGCCTTGGTCGTGGCCTTGGCCGGTTGTACCGCCGCGGATGCACCGGCGGCGCATTCGGTCTTGCGGAAGTCGTTCCACTTCACGCCGTTGAGCGTGCCGGCGGCCTTTGCCGCCTGGTACTTGGCGCTGCATTCCTTGGCCGTCAGGCCCTTGGCGCCATCGTCGGCTGCGGCCGCGGCCTTGGTCGTGGCCTTGGCCGGTTGTACCGCCGCGGATGCGCCGGCGGCGCATTCGGTCTTGCGGAAGTCGTTCCACTTCGCGCCGTTGAGCGTGCCGGCGGCCTTGGCAGCCTGGTATTTGGCGCTGCACTCCTTGGCCGTCAGGCCCTTGGCGCTGTCGTCGGCGGCAGCGGCGGCCTTGGTCGTTTCCGCCTTGGCGGCGGCGGCCTTCTTGGCCGGCTTGGCGGTCTCGGTGGTGGCGGCCGCGTCGGTGCCACATTCGGCTTTACGGAATTGATTCCAGGTCTGTCCGTTCAGCGTGCCGCCGTCCTTGGCGGCATTATACTTGGTACTGCACTCGGCCATGGTCAGCGCGTTGGCAGGCGCCGCCATGAACAAGGTTGCGACGGCAAGACCCGTCAAGGTTGCAAGTTTGTGGATGAGCATGGCGTTTCTCCCGTTGCTGCCGCCGATGGTGTCCCTTTGGTGAATCAATAGCTCTCAACGCTAGGCTGCGCCAGATGCTAACCCGCGCCGATACCCTCGCAAAGCGCGTCCTCCCGATAAGGTGATGAAATCATTGCGATCTGCGGCCTCGAAAAGAAGGGTTACCGGACCAACTTGCGCCGAGCGGCTTAGTGTGACTGCTATATTGCGGCAAGACCGTGTCATCCTGTTAGGCTGTGGAAACACTTGAACAGATCGCTACAATGATTTTCTAAGGATTGGTAACATACGATCATACATTGTGATGATTTGTGGTGCCCGATTTTGTGGCATTACGGGCAGCTGAAAAACTGACGGGGATTCTGGCTAGCATGGCAGGGCACTATTTCGGCACCGACGGCATTCGCGGGCGCGCCAACAAATTTCCGATGACGGCTGAGATCGCGATGCGGGTCGGCATGGCCGCAGGCCTGTCGTTCCAGCGCGGCAGCCACCGCCACCGCGTCGTGCTCGGCAAGGACACGCGGCTGTCCGGCTACATGATCGAGAATGCGATGGTGGCCGGTCTTTGTGCCGCCGGCATGGATGTGTTCCTGCTCGGCCCGATTCCGACGCCGGCGGTGGCCATGCTGGTGCGCTCGCTGCGCGCCGATATCGGCGTGATGATCTCGGCCTCGCACAATCCCTATTTCGATAATGGCATCAAGCTGTTTGGGCCTGATGGCTACAAGCTCTCCGACGAGATCGAGGAGCGGATCGAGAGCATGCTCGACAAGGACATCGAGCTGGCGCTCGCCGATTCCGACGGGCTCGGGCGCGCCAAGCGCGTCGACGGCGTGCATGACCGCTACATCGAATTCGCCAAGCGAACGCTGCCGCGCTCGATGTCGCTGTCAGGTCTCAGGATCGTCGTCGACTGCGCCAATGGCGCCGCCTACAAGGTGGCCCCAGCCGCCCTTTGGGAACTGGGCGCCGAGGTCATTGCCATCAATGTCGAGCCGAACGGCTTCAACATCAACAAGGAATGCGGCTCGACTCATCCGGCCGGCCTGCAGAAGAAGGTGCATGAAGTGCGCGCCGACATCGGCATCGCGCTCGACGGCGATGCCGACCGCGTGGTCATCGTCGACGAGAACGGCACGATCGTCGACGGCGACCAGATCATGGCGCTGATTGCCGAGTCCTGGCATCAGAGCGGGCGGCTCGCCGGCGGCGGCGTCGTCTCGACGGTTATGTCCAATCTCGGCCTCGAACGCTTCCTCGGCGACATGAAGCTGCAGCTGCACCGCACCAAGGTCGGCGACCGCTATGTCGTCGAGCATATGCGCGCGCATGGGTTGAATGTCGGCGGCGAGCAATCGGGCCACATCGTGCTGTCCGATTTCTCGACCACCGGCGACGGGCTTGTCTCGGCGCTGCAGGTTCTGGCCTGCATCAAGCGGCAGAACCGCCCGGTCAGCGAATTGTCGAAGAAGTTCGAGCCGGTGCCGCAGCTGTTGAAGAATGTCCGCATCGCCGGCGGCAAGCCGCTCGAGGAAGCCCCGGTCAAGGCGGCGATCGAAGATGCGCGCAACCGCCTCGGCAAGGCCGGGCGACTGGTCATCCGGCCCTCCGGCACCGAACCGCTGATCCGCGTCATGGCCGAGGGCGATGACCCGCAACTGGTCGAAACCGTAGTCAACAACATCGTCGACATCATCTCGGAAACGCGCAGCGCCGCCTGATCGCGCTGCCTCCAGTGGCGGGCGCGAACTGCCACTCAAAGACCTCAAGGCCCGCCTCCAGGCGGGCTTTTTTATTTCGGCCAGGTGGTCCAGCGTGATGCCGGCTGAGACCTGTTTGCTAAAATATCGAGAATTCGTGGTTAATCGACAGGGTTAAACGCCTTTTAACTTTTGCAATTCATTATCCACAACTGAGGTCAATCATATTCGGGCGGGTTGGATTTTCCCGACGGTTCTCAGGGGTGACAAGCATGTTCAATACAGCAAGAATGGCTCTCCTTGCCGCGCTGTTCGCAGGCGTGGCCGGGCCGGTTTTCGCCGCCGATCTGGTGGAACCGCCGGTGGTCGAAGAAGCGCCGCCGCCGGTTGCCTATGAGCAGCCGGCTGATTTCGGTGGCTGGTACATCCGCGGCGATATCGACTATCACTGGTCGAGGTTCGGCGGTGCCGACTACACCACCTACAGCGCCACCCCGCCCCAGATTCGCGGCAGCTTCGGCAGCAGCAGCCTGAAGAGCGCCTTTTCGGCCGGCGCCGGTATCGGCTACCAGATCAACCAGCATTTCCGCACCGATCTGACGGGCGACTGGATGTTTGGTTCGAAGTTCCGCGGCTCGACCAGCGGCTTCTGTAACACGCCGGTTCCCAACACGCCCTGCGTGTCGACCGACAGTTCGTCCTACTCAGCGCTGCTGCTCCTTGCCAACGCCTATGTCGACATTGGTACCTGGCATGGCGTGACGCCTTATGTCGGCGCCGGCATCGGCGGTGCCTGGGTCAAGTGGGATACGCTGCACAACAGCGACGCCGACGGCGACTTCTTCCACCGCGGCGGCAAGGGCTGGCGCTTCGCCTACGCCCTTATGGCCGGCGCCTCCTACTGCCTGACCGACCGGGTCAAGCTCGATGTCGGCTACCGCTACAGCCACATCAACGGCGGCAAGATGTTCGAATACGACACCATCAGCAATGTTGGCCCGGGCTACGATCATGGCATCAATGTCCATGAAGTGCGCGGTGGCCTGCGCTACCAGTTCGGCCGGTCGGACTGCGCCCCGCCGCCGGAGCCCTACGTTCCCGAACCGGAGCCGATCTACACCAAGTAGTCGCTTCGAAATCCTGGAATTCTCGAACCGCCCGGCCATGCCGGGCGGTTTTCGTTTGCCGATTGCGGGTACATTTCAATCGGCCGCGCGCACCGAAGAAAGCCTATCGGAATCAATTCGGTAACGCCGCGTTATCCTTAACCCGCACTTAACCACTATGGTTAACAATGCTTGCTGAAACGGCGCTTGCAATCGAATGACGTGCGCCAATTTCAGGAGCCGGGGACCCATGAATTTCAAATCGCTGAAAGTGCCGGCGCTCGCCGCACTCGTGCTTGCTCCGCTGACGCCGGCGCAGGCCGCCGACTACGATCCGCCGGTCTATGTCGATCAGGCGCCGGACTATCAACCGGTCGAGGTCGGTTCGGGCTGGTATCTGCGCGGCGACGTCTCCTATCTGGCGCAGAAGAGCTACCAGGATCAGGATTTCACCTTCGCGCCGGCGAGCTTCAGCGAAAAGCAGGATCCCGCCTTTGCCAGCATCGGCTTCGGTTATCATTTCACCGACTATCTGCGCGCCGATATCAATCTCGGCTATCTCCCGGGCAACAAGGTTGGCATCCACTACGACGACACCGCGACCGTGATTCCGCCGGCCACGGCAACGGTGGCGTCGGCGTCCCTGGAGAATTATTCCCTGTCGGGGATGGTCAATGGCTATGTCGATCTTGGCACTTATGTCGGGATCACGCCCTATTTGGGTGCCGGCATCGGGCTGGTCCGGAGCAAATACACGCTGTCGGCGAGTTATTTCACCGACAATCTCGACCCTACGGATGATTTCGTCCGGAGCGACAACAAGACCCAGTATGCCTTGGCCTATACGCTGGATGCGGGCCTGGCCTATCAGGTGACCAAGAATGTCTCGGTCGATCTCGGCTATCAGTATTTTTCGGCGCCGGACGCCGAATATGTCACGGCCGCGAGCCTGACCTCCTATCCGATCCGCAAGGGCATCAGCAATCATCAGGTCAAACTCGGGCTGCGCTACGACCTCTGGTAGGCTGGCTGTAGACACGAAGCCTGACGGCGGATCTTTTCGATCCGCCGTTTGCGTTTGGGCTCACGACATCCTGATCGCGGATCGCTTGTATCTTGTCCGCGACAAAAACTTTTCTCTTGACGCCTGATGGCTGAACGCATATCGCCGTCCGTGGGCCACCCCTCCCCAACGAGGGGCCACTATCTGGAAGGATAGACCACGATGACGACGCATACGAAGCCCGGGCTCCGTCCGGCAAACCCCAATTTCTCCTCAGGTCCCTGCGCAAAACGCCCCGGCTGGTCGGTCGAGGCGCTGAAGAATGCTGCGCTCGGCCGTTCCCACCGCGCCAAGATCGGCAAGACCAAGCTCGAACAGGCGATCGAGCTGACGCGGGAAATTCTCCAGGTCCCAGCGGACTACCGCATCGGCATCGTGCCGGCGTCGGACACCGGCGCCGTCGAGATGGCGCTGTGGTCGCTGCTTGGCGAGCGCGGCGTCGACATGGTCGCCTGGGAAAGCTTTGGCTCCGGCTGGGTGACCGATGTGGTCAAGCAACTGAAGCTCGCCGATATCAGGAAGATCGAAGCGGGTTACGGCGAACTGCCGGATCTCACCAAGATCGATTTCGACCGCGACGTGGTCTTCACCTGGAACGGCACGACCTCAGGCGTTCGGGTGCCGAATGGCGATTTCATTCCGGCCGACCGCAAAGGCTTGACGATCTGCGACGCGACCTCGGCCGCCTTCGCCCAGAGGCTCGATTTCCAGAAGCTGGATGTCGTCACCTTCTCCTGGCAGAAAGTGTTGGGCGGCGAGGGCGCGCACGGCATGCTGATCCTCAGCCCGCGCGCCGTCGAGCGGCTGGAAACCTACAAGCCGGCGTGGCCGCTGCCAAAGATCTTCCGCCTGACGTCGGGCGGCAAGCTGATCGAAGGCATCTTCAAGGGCGAGACCATCAACACGCCGTCGATGCTGTGCGTCGAGGATTATCTCGATGCGCTCAATTGGGCGAAGTCGATCGGCGGTCTCGACGCGTTGATTGCCAGAGCGGATGCCAACGCCGCGGTGCTCGACGGCTTTGTCGACAGATCCTCATGGCTCGGCCATCTCGCAGTCGATGCGGCGACAAGGTCCAACACTTCCGTGTGTCTGTCGTTCGCCGACGCTCAAGTTGCGGCGCTCGATGCCGACGGCCAGGCGGCTTTTGCGAAGGCGATCGTCTCTGTGCTCGACAGGGAAGGCGTCGCCTACGACATCGGCTCCTATCGTGACGCCCCGCCCGGCCTGCGCATCTGGTGCGGCGCGACTGTCGAGACCTCCGATCTCGAAGCGCTGCTGCCCTGGCTCGACTGGGCCTTCGCCACGCAGAAGGCGTCGCTGAAGGCAGCGGCCTGAGATTGCATGGCGGCCCGCGGACCGCCATTCCCCGACAATCCAATTGAAGGAGGCCGCCATGGCGCCCCGCGTTCTCGTCTCGGATAAACTCTCCACCACCGCCGTGCAGATCTTCAGGGATCGCGGCATCGAGGTCGACTATTTGCCCGATCTCGGCAAGGACAAGGAAAAGCTGCTCGAAGTCATCGACCAGTATGATGGCCTTGCCATCCGTTCGGCGACCAAGGTCACGGAAAAACTGATCAACGCCGCGACAAAACTCAAGGTCGTCGGCCGCGCCGGCATCGGTGTCGACAATGTCGACATACCGGCGGCGAGCCGCAGGGGCATCATCGTGATGAACACGCCCTTCGGCAATTCGATCACCACGGCCGAGCATGCTGTCGCCATGATCTTTGCACTCGCCCGGCAGATCCCGGAAGCCAATGCCTCGACGCATGCCGGCAAATGGGAAAAGAACCGCTTCATGGGCATCGAGATCACCGGCAAGACGCTGGGCGTGATCGGCTGCGGCAATATCGGCTCGATCGTCGCCACGCGTGGCGTTGGGCTGAAGATGCATGTGATCGCCTTCGATCCGTTCCTGTCGGACAGCCGCGCCGAGGAACTCGGCGTCGAAAAGGTCGAGCTCGACGAGCTTTTCGCCCGCGCCGATTTCATCACGCTGCACACGCCGTTGACCGACAAGACGCGCAACATCATCGACGCGGCGGCGATTGCCAAGATGAAGAACGGCGTGCGCATCATCAACTGTGCACGCGGCGGCCTGATCGTCGAGGCCGACCTGATTGCGGGGCTGAAGAGCGGCAAGGTGGCGGGCGCCGGCATCGACGTGTTCGAGGTCGAACCGGCGGAGCAGAACGAGTTGTTCGGCTTGGACAATGTGGTGGCGACGCCGCATCTCGGCGCGTCGACCATGGAGGCACAGGAAAACGTCGCCTTGCACGTGGCCGAGCAGATGTCCGATTACCTGATCAAGGGCGCCGTCTCCAACGCCATCAACATGCCGTCGATCACCGCCGAGGAAGCGCCGCGGCTGAAGCCCTTCGTCAAGCTCGCCGAAGTGCTCGGCGCCTTCGTCGGCCAGGTCACCGAGGATCCGATCAAGGAAGTCGAGATCCTGTTCGACGGCTCGACCGCGACGATGAATACGCGCGCACTGATCAGCGCAACGCTCGCCGGGCTGATCCGGCCGCAGGTCTCGGACGTGAACATGGTATCGGCGCCGATCATGGTGAAGGAGCGCGGCATCATCGTTGCCGAGGTCAAGCGCGACAAGTCGGGCGTGTTCGACGGCTACATCAAGCTGACGGTCAAGACCGAGCACATGACGCGCTCGATCGCCGGCACCTGCTTCTCCGACGGCAAGCCGCGGTTCATCCAGATCAAGGGCATCAATCTCGACGCCGAGGTCGGCCAGCACATGCTCTACACAACCAATGCCGATGCGCCCGGCATTATCGGCCTGCTGGGCACGGTGTGCGGCGAGAACGGCGTCAACATCGCCAATTTCCAGCTGGGACGTAACCGGCCAGGCGGCGACGCCATCGCGCTGCTCTATCTCGATGCGCCGTTCCCGGAAAATGTGCTGGAACAGGTCAAGGCGCACAAGTCGATCGACTCGGCCAAACGGCTGCATTTCGACGTCAACGCGATGTGATCCTGACGTAGCGACGAAAATCGAAGGGCGCGGACTTTGTTGGCCGCAATCCCAAGGGAAAGCGCTGCGCGCTTTTCCCGGGAAAACCGGTTCCCACTTTTCCCGGGATTGCTCTAAAGCCTGTCGCCTTTTAAAGGATTCAGGATTCTCCTTGGTTTGAGTTCGTGATTCATTGCGGTTGAAAGGAGACCGCAATGGGCAAGCCGCTACCGCTTGAGTTGCGTCA
>NZ_VFTC01000033.1 GCF_007003975.1 Mesorhizobium sp. WSM4306 | reverse complement strand
GATGGATGCTGAAGCGTGGTAACTCCAGTCTCCTCGGTCCGGTCCGAATGGACAACCTCTCGAAAGCTCACACCTAGGATGGGTGCTGCCACGCGGCTCGGACTCAGCGTGCATTATCACGTAAATGTTGAGAGAATGAATGGCGCCGCGAAGGGCAATTCCAGCCGTCCAAAGCGACAGGCGTGTCGCGGCCTCGACATTGCAGTGGCGCTTACCTAACACGGCCTCACACTGCCCTCTAAACGGCCCCGAATTTGAACTGACGGCCCCTGGCCGGTTCATCGGGCAGGTCAAGGGCTAGGTGTAGTACACAGGGCTCATAACTTTCAGTTTCTAGTTGGTACGATGGGCCGTGGACGGTCGATGCAGACTTCAAGATGGCGAACGAAGCTCTCCATGCGTGCGTTGTCGAGGCAAGTGCCTTTGCCATGCTCGCGACTGGAGAGATTTCAAAATGAGCCTTGTAAGCGGAGAATGCCGCCGACGCTGTTCGGCTTGCTCGTGCCCTTGACGGCGGTAGGCTCGGCAGGGCCGAGGCCAGAGTTGCCGTAGTGGTCGTAATCGACCTCGGCTGTGACCGTGAAGCCGGGAACGACCATGTAGGCGACGTTTGCAGCCACACCAGCATCCTTGAGCTGATCACCCGAGACCTGAAGGTTGAACGAAGTTTTCTCGTCAAACTCGTAGGTGGCGCCCGCCCAGAAAGCCCACTGGCCGTTCCAGATTTTGTACGAGCCGCGCCCATGATTGGCAATTGCGCCGTTTGAGTCCTCGTTGAGACTGGCATTGGAACCGTAGCCGAAGAGTCCAAACAGCGACAGCTGGTTTGTGACAGCGACGTCGACGCGGATCTTGCCGGCAAAAGCTTCGTAATTGCTGTCATAAGCCGCGACGCCGATGATCGAGCCCCAGCCTTGCGTGTATTTCAAGCCGGCGACAACGTGCGGAATATAGCTGTCGATAGTACCGGCTGAGCCCGATCCTTGTTCGAGCGAAATCACAGTCGAAATGCCGTTGCCGGCGTCGAAGTGGTACTGAGCCACGTTGGTGTCGAAGCCGGCCGACGGAACGAGCATACTATCGAGAACGTTGCCAGCGTAGCTTGCAAACGTATCGAAGGCCGACCCCTCCTTGCCAACTCGCAGGCCTCCCAGCTCGACCCAGGCAGAAGCCAGTGCGAGGCCGCTGTTGAAATCATAGTTCTGAGGACTGTCATGCGAGTTAGCGCTGTTGCCAAAATTCACCTGGGTTTCGGTATAGGTCGTCAACGCGCCGAGCTCGGTCTGCTGGCCGGTCCAAGTTTTGAACGTGAAGCGTGTGCTGTTTCGCCAAGTGCCTTGGTCCTCGCCAGTTCTCACGTCCGAGGTTCTTGCGCTGTCATACGATCGGACGTCACCCAGGCCGATATCGTAACGGACATAGCCGCCGATGCGCAGGCAGGTCTCGGTGTTGGGAATATAGGAATATCCCGAGCCGAGGACGTCGCAGATCTTGATGTACTCGGCCGGTTCCCGCTCGGCGCCAGCTGCTCGACCGACGGAAATGGTCATCAGAGCAGTTAAGCCGAGAAGAGGACTCTTGATGTACATGTCTAGATCTCCATGAAGGAATAAAAAGGATAGAGGCGAAAGAGCAAGCTTTTCCTCTAAATTTTGTGCGTGTTGTCTCCAATATGTGGACGCCAAAGCGCTTGACACGAGAGGTGAGCCAGCGTAAAAGCCACATGTACTTATAATAGTGTTTTCTGCTAGGAGATTCATTATCGTTTACATGTGAAACACTCCGGTCGGACCGCTGCAGCTCTCCGAATAGAGCAGCAAGCGACATGCCAACCTGAAGCGTAGATGCGGCCGACACCAAAATCGGGCCGACGCGCCTTCGTCTCGCTGGAATCACTTTTTTTGAGGGTCACTGCGAAAAGAAATGTGCGACACGGTTCGCCATGTTCGATATGTGACAGTCTCGTTTAACAGCGACGGCTTCCCGTCTGACCGCAACGGAGGCCGCGCCATCCGCTACCGAGAAGGATCACTGCGCGTACGCTCCGCAAGGGCTGCGCCAGGAACAGAGGGCGTGCACGTCCGAGGCGTCGCATGGTGGCCGCAGCACCTTTTCGCCGCTGTAAGTTCGCCGTGCAGGTACATTGCGCGGCCGGAAGCGAGAGGGAGCGCACCCTGAAACGGCTGCCTACGGCTCGCCTCGAGTAATTGGCGATGAACAGTATTCTCGAGAACTTAGTCTCGACGGAAAGAGCAACGAAAGGAAGCCGCTTGGACGAGCACGATCCGAAGGAAGAACCGATCGAGACCATTTTCCGCAACGGCACAATCACTGCCGTGGGTATCCTGCTTGCCTTTTCCCTCGGCTTCCTCACTCATTGGGCCGCGAACCCCTTGCCATGGCAACTCTACGATCTGTTCGCCGTAGTGCCGATCCTGCTCGGCATCGCACTGCAGATGAGAGCGCTGTCCATGCTGCTCGACATGAGTTCCTTGCGGCGCCCCATCTACGAACGCGCCAATCGCATTTTCATGGTCGGCCTCATCCAGACCGCGTGTGGCGTCGGCATGGCCATCTTGGTCGATCTTTTCGGGATATCGGTAGGGGGCACGCTGCCCGGCGCTTGACGACAAGCCACACCGCTCTTCGCTCGAAGCGACGTCAAGCCGGGGAACCTTGTGCACCCCCTAGCGGCGTCCTCCTTTCATCAAATGAGCCGACGTCAGCTTTAGAGCGTCTCGGTGGCTAAAGCCGGTATGGTTTTTCGGCCGGCAGGGAAGGCCGCTGGCTGGACCTGGATGGCGTCTGAACGAGGCTTGACAGGTCCGTTGCGTCGGACATGAATTTCGCATTGCAAAGTTCTTCCGCAGACGCCTCAAGCACACTGCACTGGCGTCACGTACTCAGACGTTGAATGCGGCACCGCACCATCACCTCAGGCGCAACCATGGCACGCGCGCTCCCCGGCGTGGTTGACCCCATCCTGTCCAAACGAGACTGCGACATAAGCGGGACGCACTGACTTAGGTCAGAGACCAGGACGAGCGCGCAACGAAAGAATGATGGATGAGCGACGTGGGATGACAGCTCCTTGCACACCTCAATCCTGACAAAGTACCGGGACCCCCGGCCGCCTTGGTATACCATCTATCCGACTGTGCCAGACTTCTCTGCGGCAGTTGGTGCTGACGATTATGAGGAATGGCTGGGGGGCCTCCCGGCCGACGAATCGGTGTCGCTCTATTTCCACATTCCGTTTTGCCGATCCATGTGCTGGTATTGCGGCTTCCCTACCGCGGTCATCCGTCGCAACGGCCCGATCCTTAATTATTTAGCGGTGCTGCGTCAGGAGATCAGTTTGGTGTCGGAGCAAGTGCGGCAAGGGCTGCCGGTGAGCGATGTGCATTTCGGCGGCGGAACGCCTCACCTTATCGGGCCAGCCGAGCACTTGGCGCTGATGGAATTTCTACGCCGCCACTTCGCTTTCAGCAAAACTGCTGCGATCGCCGTGGAGATCGATCCCCGAACGTTCACACCGGAAATGGCCGAAGCCCTGGCAGCTAACGGTGTCAACCGCGCGAGCATCGGATGCAGAGCTTTGATCCCGATGTGCAAAGGCGATCAATCGGATCCAGAGTAAGGTGCAGACGGCCGCTGCAGTCCAAAATCTCCGCCGGCATGGCGTTGGCCATATCAACTTCGACCTCATCTTCGGTCTACCGAAACAGACTGTGCAGTCCTGCATCCAGACCGCGATGGCTGCGGTCGCCATGCGCCCCAACCGGCTTGCGGTGTTCGGATACGCGCATATTCCTTCCGTGATAAAGAATCAGCGCCTAATCGAGCAGGCAGGTCTACCGGACGGCGATCTTCGCGCCGAACAGGCTGCAACTGTCGCCGAGACACTGGTTGGCGCTGGCTACCGGGAGATCGGGCTCGATCATTTCGCTCCGCCGGACGACGAACTTGCGCTAGCGCCAGAAGACCGGGCGCCTACGGCGTAATTCGCTGGGATACTCGGCCGATACTTGCAAAACGTGATCGGCTTCGGCGCGTCGGCTATTGGCCGAGTCCGCGAGGGGTATGTTCAGAACGAAGTAACACGGGATTCTTACGCCCGGCACATCGCAAGTGGACGTCTGGCGACATCAAAGGGTCACCGTCTGACCGACGATGACCGGGTGCGCGCAGCGATCATCGAGCGACTGATGTGCGATTTGGAGGCCGACGTGCCGACCATCTGTGCCGCCCACGAAATCGAACCAGCTCGTTTTCTCGATTCAGTTGAGAGTTTGGTGACGCTGGCTGAGGAGGGGATCCTGGACGTCGAAAACGGCTTCATCCGCGTGCGGCCGGAGCACCGCTTTGTTGTTCGCGCCGTTGCTGCTGCATTCGATGCTTTTCTCGCGAATCGATGAGTTGAGGCCACGACGCCGAAAGGCATCAGACCTTGTTTGGCGCTCGTCGGCATGGGCTCTCGCAGAAGACTCCGCAAGCGTATGCAGGGGACTTCCACTTGACGCCGCGTTCACCATCATCTCGCCTGGGTGCGCGCGAAAGCGCACAACCCGGAGCACGCTGCTCTCGGTGTGAGGCTGTGCTCTGCAAAGCACCGGTGATCCACCCTGTCCCTGGACAGCAGCTTGATGGCGTCATCTTGGAGGACGAGAAAAGATTGTCGAGGTACGGGTACGAATTGCCTCGGTCGTCCGTTCAATCGAAAGCACTGTCTGCGGAGGCACCTCTCCTTCATGCAGTGACAGGAGATGCTGGGCGACTTCCTTATCTGCTGCGGTGAGTCGATGATTTAGGCGGAGAAAGTCCATCCAGGTGGGGGTGCGGAATGTCTCCGTCCAAAGTGACGGTGTTTGCAGATTTCGCTGGAGCGTCCAGTTTCGTGCACCGGCACGGCTCTGGACGTGTCGCCGCGTGCGCATGGAGCCCAGAAAGGCCTCGATATTTTCCTCCGATATCAAATACTCGACCTTGGCCACGATAGGGCCACTTCTGGGTTTCAGATCGAGAGCCACGTCCGGCGGATGAAAAACTGAACTTTCTTGATCGGTTTCTTCCCAGGGACGGACCGGCAACACGATCCCCGCTGCTGCAACCAGCAACAGAGCGCCTGCGGCGCCCTCCAATGCTGAGGTCAAGGAATAGTTTTGCGCGACAGAACCCCAGATCCAGCTGCCAGCAGCCATACCGCCTGCGCTCAAGGCGTAGTAAATGGAGAGCGTGCGGCCTACAACCCACCTTGGGCTTGCCAACTGCACCGACACGTCAATGCCCGTCCAGGTGATAAGCCAACCCGCTCCGCCGAGCGCCAGCGAAATGGCCGCCACAGGAAGCGACGATGTAAGGGCAAGGGAGAGGCAACAGACTGCACAAGCCACAGAGGCGAAGGCCACCAGCCTGTTTTGAGACGTGACCTTCCTCAAGAAGCCGTTGCCCATACCCGCGATGAAAGCACCCATGCCGAAGCCGGCCAATAAGATACCGTAGACAATTGGCCCACTCTTCAACTGATCCCGGACGACGAGGGGGAGCAACGCCAGAATGGAGATGCTTGCCAACCCGAAAAGAGCGGCTCGGGCGGTCGCTGCCCTGATCTCCAAAGACATCGCCGTAAAGCGCACTCCGTCATGAATTGCCGTCGTCATTCTCTCACGAGGGAGAGGCGAAGAGCGGACCTCCCATTTGGTGCGCCATATCGCGCTTATGGGCGCCAGATCACTCACCGCAGCCAAGGCGAAAGCGGCCAGCGGCCCAAAGACGGCCAGGATCACGCCCCCCAAGGCTGGACCAACGCTGCGCACAATGTTGTATCCGACGGACATAAGCGTCACTGCGGCCGGAATGTCGCGTTTGTGAAGGATATCGCCGACCGAAGCGTGCCAAGCCGGATCATTCAAGGCAAAGCCGCAGCCGGCCAGGAAACCTAACCCGAGAATCAGCCAAGGACTGACAAATCCCAGACCCACAGAAATCATCAGCGTCGTCGACGCCGATGCTATCAGGCAGTGTCCCGCAAACATCACCCACCGGCGGCTGAAGTTGTCGGCAATGGCTCCGGCGAAAACTGAGAGGAAGAACACCGGCAATGTGGATGCGGCCTGGACGAGTGCCACCATGAGGTCGGACGCTGAAATCGTTGCCATAAGCCAACTGATGGCGACCGTTTGCACTAGCCAACCGAGGCTGGAAATCTGGGTGGCCGCCCAAATTGAGCGAAACACCTTGTTTCGAAATGGGGCGAGCGTCTTTGAAACGGGCGGTTGGGGATTTTCGCTCTGCATGAGGTATTGCTGGCCTTCGATGAGCGCTGCGATTTGAGCAAGCGGGTCGATACTTAGACATCGCGGAGCACCGCACGGACCCCAGCTCTATGGAGCTTGCCGGCGACTATTTGCGTATTGAGCCATTCTCATAGTCTCATTCATGAGCAGTCCTGTGCGCAAGCATTGCTTTGCTAAATTCCCACCACAAGCGCGCCGCCGCTGAGACCCGCACCCGCTGCCGCCAAGAGGACTTTCTCGCCAGGCCGAAACGGCTGCGCCCGATGGGCCAGCGACAATGAGAGCGGGATCGTCGCGGCGGAAGAGTTGCCATATTCGGCGATCGTCTTGACGATCGAGTGATCAGCGATGCCGAGGTTCCTGCCGACCGCGTCGAAAATGCGCGCATTGGCCTGATGCGGCACGAAACGATCGAGGTCTTGCGGCCTCAGTCGGGCAGCAGTGAGCGCATCTCTCGAGCAGGCGGTCATCATCTCCACGGCCTTGCTGAATACTTCACGGCCGTCAGTGATCGTCATCCGTGTCTGCGCGAGGTCGAGGTCGGCATGGAACGGAGTGTTGCTTCCCCCGGCGGGAATCTGGATTAGCCCGTAGCGCGAGCCGTCGGAATCCACCGAAGCGCCGAGAATGCCTCGATCCGGGTCATCGCAAGGACTGATCACCATGGCGCCGGCGGCATCGGCAAACAGCACGGCGCTGGCGCGCTCGGCCAAATTGATGCGGTGGCTGAGGATGTTGGCGGCGATGACAAGGCTCGCTTTGCCGTGCAGGCGGGTGAACCCGTCGGCGAACATCAGCGCATAGATGAAGCCGGCGCAGGCGCCGGTCAGGTCGATCGCTCCGGCGCGGCCTAGCCCCAGCCGATGTGCGACCAGCGGCGCGCTTGGCGGCAGAAGGTGATCGGGCGTCGACGTGGCGAGCAAGAGTAGACCGACGTCGCCGCGGTCGATACCGGCATTGGTCAGCGCCATGTCGCCGGCAGAGGCGGCAAGGCCCGACAGCGTGTCTTCGTCTGTTGCCCAGAAGCGCGAGCGAATTCCGGTGCGCCGCTCGATCCAGCCGGGCTCAAGCCCGAGCCGGTCTTCGATTTCCGGGTTCTCGACCTTGCGCGTCGGCGCATGATGGCCGAAGCCGAGAACGCGCGACGATAGGTTCATGGCCGCGAGCCGAAGCGTTCGCCGGCCTCCTCTATCGCGTCATAGAGCCCGTCCAATTCGTCGCTGGTGATGCAATAGGGCGGCAGAAGATAGAGGACATTGCCGAGCGGGCGCACCAACAGGCCGCGCTCAAGGAAAAAAGCGCGCAGTTTTGGCCCGATCTCGGCCAGATAACCGGCTGAGCCGGTGCGTAGGTCGAGTGCCGCGATGGTGCCGGTTGTCCGGCAGTCGGTGAAATATGGATTGTCCCGGAAGCGTTGCAGCCCCGCGGCCTGCCTCGCGCTCAAGACCGCGATCCGCTCGGCCACCGGCTCGTCACGCCAGATCTCGACATTGGCAAGTGCTGCCGCGCAGGCGATCGGATTGGCGGTGTAGGAGCTCGAATGGAAAAACGTCTTCTTGCGATCCTCCGAAAAGTGAGCGTGGAAGATGGCATCGGTGGCGATCGTGGCGGCCAGCGGGATGGTACCACCGGTCAGACCTTTCGAGGTGCACAAGATGTCGGGCGAGACGGACGCCTGTTCGCAGGCAAACATGGTTCCGGTGCGCCCCCAGCCGGTCATCACTTCATCGGCGATCACGAGCGTGCCGGAGGCTTCGGCGATCCTCTTCAATTCGGCAAGAACCCAGGCCGGATACATCAGCATGCCGCCGGCGCCAAGCACCAGCGGCTCGACGATCAGCGCGGCTGCGCGCCGGTCGCGGCTAACGGCCTCGAACCGATCCAGCGTTTCCTGCTCGCGCCCGGCGGCCGGGAAGGGGATGGTGTCGACCTCGAACAGCAAAGGCTCATAGGCGGCGTTGAAGACGCCACGGGCGCCGACGCTCATCGTGCCGATGGTGTCGCCATGATAGCTGTGCTCCATGACGGCGATGCGCGAACGCGACGCGCCGATGTTACGGAAATAGCCGAGCGCCATCTTCAGCGCGACTTCGACTGAGGTCGAGCCACTGTCGGAATAGAACACCCGGTGGAGGCCGGCGGGTGCGATGCCTACAAGCGCCTCGGCCAGCCGTTCGGCCGGCTCGTGGGTGAAGCCCGCGAAGATGATCTGGTCGAGGCTCGAGGCGGTCGTCTCGATGGCCTTCATGATGCGGGGGTGGCGATGGCCATGGGTGACGACCCACCAGGAAGAAATCGCATCGAGGATGCGGAAGCCGTCGGCCTTGTGGAGATAGGCGCCTTCAGTCAGCACGATTTCAGGGAGCGAGGGCTCTAGCGCGTGCTGCGTGAACGGATGCCAGACTCGAGACTCCGCCATCAGTCGCCTCCGGCAATCATGGCCAGGTCGAAGCCGGAAATCATTGCATCTCTCAACGTTTCACCCGTCAGCGGACCGAGGTGCGGCAGCCTGCCCAGCTGCGGCACGCCGCCGAATTCCACGATTGTCCTTTGTGTATCGGCCACCTCTTCGCCAATGAAGGCAATGCCGATGAGCGGGATGGAGCGGGCTCTCAGGGCCTCGATCGACAACAGCGTATGATTGATGGTGCCAAGCGCGGTGCGGGCGCACAGTATGACCGGCAGCCGCCATTGTTCGAATATGTCAATGAACCTTGTCTGTCGATTGAGCGGCACCATCAGCCCGCCGGCGCCTTCGATGACGAGCGGTGTCGGCAGGACCGGAAATGAAAGATCGTCGGCCTCGATCGCGACGCCGTCGATTTCGGCTGATCGATGCGGCGACAGCGGCATCGTCAGTCGATAGACTTCGGGCAGCACGCGTCCGTCGGGCAAGCCGGAAAGCCGGGCGACGACCTCGCTGTCGGTCTCCTCGTTGAGGCCCGATTGCACCGGCTTCCAGTAGAAGCCGTCGAGCAGCCCGGCAAGTCCGGCCGAAAACACTGTCTTGCCAATTCCAGTGTCTGTTCCGGTGACGACGATGCGTTTGGTCATGCTGTGGCCAACACTCCGACGAGAGCCTCGACCATGGCGGAAATGTCGGCTTCGTCGACGTTGAGAGTCAGCGAAATGCGCAGGCGCGACGTACCCTCAGGCACTGTCGGCGGGCGAATGCCGCGTATGTCGAAGCCGCGTGCCTGCAGTCCTGCCGCCACCGCCATGGTGCGGCTGTTATCGCCGATCACAAGCGGCTGGATCTGCGAGCCGCTGGGCATCACGCCGCAGCGTTCGGCCAATTGCCGGCTCGCGAAAGCGACACGCTCGTGCAACTGAGCACGACGCATAGGCTCGTCAGACAGAATAGTCAGCGCCTCACGTGCCGCGACTGCCATCAGCGGCGATGGTGCGGTCGCATAGATGAATGGCCGGCACCGGTTGATAAGATAGTCGCACAGTGTTCGCGGTCCGGTAACGAGCGCGCCGGATGCGCCAAGCGCCTTGCCGCATGTGTGGAGCGTGACGATGTTGTCGCGGCCTTCATACGCGGCGGCCAGTCCCCGGCCGTCCGGTCCCCAGACGCCGGTGGCATGCGCTTCATCGACGACGATGAATGCCTGGTACCGATCAGCCAGCGCGACCAGGCTCTCCATCGGCGCACGGTCGCCATCCATGCTGTAAAGGCTTTCGAAGGCGATCCACACCCGCCCCATGCCGCCTTCGGCGCGCCAGCGGGTGATTGCGTCCTCGACAGCGTCGACGTCGTTGTGCGCGGCCAGCTTGAACTCAGCGCGCCCGGCCTGGGCACCCTCATGCATGCTGGCATGAGCGAGCTCGTCGAGGACCAGCAGGTCGCCTTTCTGCGGCAGGGCCGTCAGCAGAGCGAAGTTGGCGATATAGCCGCTGCCGAAGAACAGTGCACGCTCGGCTCCGAAAAATGCCGCTGCGTCCGCCTCCAGTTGCTCATGTTCCGGTGCATTGCCGCGCAACAGCCGCGATCCGGTGGCGCCCACTGGCGTGCCCCGCGCAATCGCCGTCGAAACCGCATCGCCCAGTCTTTTGGAGGCGGCAAGTCCGATATAGTCGTTCGACGAGAAGTCGAGCCCGGCGCGCGGTGCGAGCGTCCGCAACCGGTCCTTGCGCCCCAGTCCCCGCAAGGTTGCGTCATAGCGGGCAAGAATTGCCTCCTTCATTGCGTGGCGAGTTCCATAGGCTCAATGCCGAGGCGCCGGAACAGAAGGGTATCCTTGTCCTCGCCGGGATTTCCCGCCGTCAGCAGCGTGTCGCCGACAAAGATCGAATTGGCGCCGGCAAAGAAGCACAGCGCCTGCGTTTCGTCGCTCATCGCCGTCCTGCCGGCGGACAGCCTTACATAGGATTTCGGCATCATCACCCGCGCGAGCGCAACGATGCGGACGAAATCGATCGGATCGATGGCGTCGGCCGCGGCAAGCGGCGTGCCTTCGATGGGAATAAGCATGTTGATCGGCACGCTTTCCGGCGGCTCGGGCAGGTTCGCGAGCGTGACCAGCATGTCGATGCGATCGGTCTTTTCTTCTCCCATCCCGACAATGCCGCCGCAGCAGACTTTCATCCCAACCGCGCGCACGTGCCCAAGCGTTTTCAGCCGGTCGGCAAAAGTCCTGGTTGAAATAACCTCGCCATAGTAGCGCTCAGAGGTATCGATGTTGTGGTTATAGTAGTCGAGACCGGCCTGCTTCAGGCGAGCAGCTTGCTCAAGATCGAGCATGCCGAGCGTCATGCAGGTCTCCATGCCGAGGGCCTTGACGCCCTCAATCATGGCGACCACAACGTCCATGTCGCGCTCCTTGGGACTTCGCCACGCCGCGCCCATGCAATAGCGCGTTGCGCCGCCATCACGCGCCTTGGCCGCTTCGTCGATGACATGCTTGACGTCCACCAGCTTCGACGCCTTCACACCGGTTTCGTAATGCGCAGACTGGCTGCAATAGCCGCAATCTTCGGGGCACCCGCCGGTCTTGATGCTAAGGAGCCGCGACAGCTGCACTCGGTTTCGATCGAAGTTCTGGCGGTGGATCGTCTGAGCCAGGAACAGCAGATCGTTGAATGGCATGCCGTAGATGGCCTCGGCCTCTTTGCGGTTCCATCGCGGAGGCGTTCCGTCGACCGATTGCATGGTCTGGTTCACGTCGAACTCCGAGTTCATTCCAATCGTCATCGTCAAACCTTTGTTTGCTAGTCCGGTACGCCTTCTTGGCTTTGGGGCGCACTCGCTAAAGGCGAGCTGCGGCACGTCTTTCCAGCACCTCCTACGCCTGCCGAGCTGATGTTGCTCCTCACGCCGTAATCCTCAGTTCAAGTGCTTGCAGATGTTCTGGTGGTCCGGCATGTCCAGGCCGATGTCGAGGATCGGGGCGCTGTGCGTCAGCCAACCCATGGAGATGAGATCGACACCGGTCGCCGCAATCGCCGCCGCCGTTTTCGGCATCACCCGACCGGACGCCTCGGTGATCGTACGGCCATCCACTATAGAAACCGCGCGGGCAAGATCCTCGACCGACATATTGTCGAGCAGCACCGCGTCAACACCAATCGCGAGCGCTGCATCGAGCTGCTTCAGCGTGTCGACCTCGACCTCGACCTTCACCATATGCCCTGCTGCGGCGCGCGCCCGCTCTATTGCTGTGCGCATATCGCCGGCGATCGCGATGTGGTTGTCCTTTATGAGCACGCCGTCATCGAGGCCGAACCGGTGATTGGCACCGCCGCCGACGCGCACGGCGTATTTCTCCAATGCCCGCAGCCCGGGCGTCGTCTTTCGCGTCGATACAATCCTCGCCTTGTGACCGCGCACGGCCTCAACCATGGCCGCTGTGGCAGTGGCAATGCCGCTCAGCCGGCATAAGAAATTGAGGGCCGTGCGTTCGGCCGTGAGCAGGCCTCGTGCGGGTCCGGACAATCTTGCAATGGTTTCCCCGGCCCCAACCTCGCTGCCATCAGGGCGCCAGATCTGGATGTTGATCGCCGGTTCCACGAGAAGGAAGGCATACGAGACCAGATCGAGCCCGGCAACGACGCCCGCCTGCCTCGCTTTGAGCACCAACGTGGCAGTGCAATCATACGGGATAACCGCATCGGTGGTCAGGTCGCCGGATCTGCCCAGGTCTTCGAGGAGCGCAACGCGCACAATCGGTTCGATCAGGGTCGCGGGGAGGGGGGAGAATGAAGTCATATCAAGTGCTCCGTATGGTAGCCCGGCAATCGAGTGCGGCCGCGGCCCGCATTGCGCTGTGCAGTGTCAGCCGTGATGGGCGCACGTTGGCATCGTGGAGCGGGAAATCGGACCGACAGTGCGCGCCTCGACTCTCTTCCCGCCTCAGGGCCGCCGCGGCGATCATCAGTGAGACCAAAGCCGGACCAGAGGCAGCGACACTATTGGCTGCGATCGGCAGCAGGGTCGCCACCGCTTCGCGCATTGCCTCGCCGTCGCGGATGATACCCAGGGCGGCGGAGACAATCGGGCGGACCACGGAAGCGTCTGGTCGTGGAGGGACGAATGTGGAGCATCTGCGCGGTCGCCGGGTATACGACGTGCCGGCAACGCTTTCGGCAACCCAGCTCGCGGTGACCGCCGCTTCGGTGAGCGAGTTGCTGGCCAGGCGGTTGGCGCCGTGCAGGCCGGTACAGGCCACCTCACCGCAGGCCCACAATCCCTCGATGGAGCTGCGGCCGGCGCTGTCTACGGCGACGCCGCCCATGTGATAATGTGCCGCCGGGCGCACCGGGATCAGGTCGGTCGCTGGGTCGATTCCTGCGCTCCGGCACAATTCGGCGATGCCTGGAAAACGCTTGCCAAATCTCGGGCCGAGACTTTGCCGTGCGTCCAGGAATACGCGGCGTCCAACGGCAAGCTGGTGCCAAATGGCGCGCGCTACGACGTCGCGAGGCGCAAGTTCACCGCCAGGTGTGTCGGCGAGGAAGCGCTCTCCTCGCTCATCGATGAGCACCGCGCCTTCGCCACGCACGGCTTCGCTCACCAGCGGCATCGGCCGGCGCGGACCGTCGAGCGCAGTTGGATGGAACTGTATGAATTCCAAGTCGGCGAGTTCCGCCCCCGCCCATGCGGCGAGCGCCAGCCCGTGACCCCATGAGCCAGCGGGGTTTGTCGTGTCGCAAAACAGCCCGCCGACGCCGCCGGTCGCCAGCACCGCGCGACGCGTGGGCAGAGCGAGCGCGCCGGCTCGTCCTGCTGCGACCACGGCGATGACCGACCCGTCCTGCACGACCAGCCGGCGGACCTCCACATTTTCGATAATGGTGATCGAGGCTGTACGCCGAACCGCGGCGACGAGCGCGCGCACCAACTCGCGACCGGTGGCGTCGCCGGCTGCATGCACAATCCGCCGTCGCGAGTGTGCCGCCTCGAGCCCAAGTCGCAACGCGCGGTCAGGGTGCTGGTCGAAGTCGACGCCGAACCTTTGGATCGTCCTAATCGCTTCGGGTGCAGCTCGTACCACTCGCCGCACCGTGGCCTCATCGCAGAGTCCGTCGCCGGCAGCTATCGTGTCGCAAAGGTGAAAATCTGGGCCGTCGTCGCCCCCGAGACTTGCCGCAAGACCGCCCTGGGCAAGTTCACTGCAGGCTCCGGTTCCAAGCGGCGCGTTGGTCAAAAGCACGACCGGTTCCGGCGCCAGATGAAGCGCCGTCATCAGGCCGGCAATGCCGCCGCCGATGACGACCGGCGCCCCCGCGATTTCGCGAACCTCCAGACTCATAGGGAAAGCATGCGCTCGACCGCGCGGCGGGCGGGGCCGGCAATTTCGGGATCAATCCGGACCTCATGCCGGTTCTGCTCGAGTGCGGCGCGAATGTTGGCCAGGTTGATGCGCTTCATGTGCGGGCACAGATTGCATGGGCGAACGAACTCGACGTCGGGATGCGCGACCGCGACGTTGTCGCTCATCGAACATTCGGTCAGAAGGACGACACGCTTCGGTTTCTCACGCTCGACATAATCCGACATCGCCGCGGTCGAGCCGGAGAACTCCGCCTCCGCGACAACGTCTGGTGGGCATTCTGGATGGGCCAGCACGATGACGCCTGGATGGGCATCGCGCAGTTCCCGGATGTCTGCTGCGGTGAAGCGCTCATGCACCTCGCAATGGCCTTTCCAGGCGATGATCTCGACGTCTGTATCGGCTGCCACGTTCCTCGCCAGATATTCGTCCGGGAGCATCAGCACACGCGCCACGCCAAGCGATTCCACCACCGCCTTGGCGTTGCCGGACGTGCAGCAGATGTCGGACTCCGCTTTTACGGCGGCGGAAGTGTTGACGTAAGTAACAACGGGGACCCCCGGATACCGCAGCCGCATTAGCCGCACGTCGTTTGCCGTGATCGATTCGGCCAGCGAGCAGCCGGCGCGGAGATCCGGGATGAGCACGGTCTTGTTCGGATTGAGCAGTTTTGCCGTCTCGGCCATGAAATGAACGCCGGCAACCACGATGATGTCGGCGTCGACCGTCACCGCCTTGTGGGCCAACGCCAGGCTGTCGCCGACGATGTCTGCCACGCAATGAAAAATTTCGGGCGTCTGGTAATTGTGCGCCAGCACCACCGCATTGCGCTCACGCTTCAGCGCTAAGATGGCTTCAATATCGCCGGCGAACGCGGGCCATTCAACGGGTGGGATCACCCGCCGGACACGCTCATACAAGGACGCAGCCATAGGTAACGCCCCAGTCATTGGCGCCTCGATTATATTCGGTTTGACAATAAGGGAATATATCTACCTTGACTATAAGTATGTCAAGCCCGCGCCAGCGGTAATTTTGTCCCGGCGATAGCCCTGTCGTCGAGGACGGCATGCCGGAAGCGATAAAGCTTCGCCGGTCGGCCGCCCGTGTCGAGGGAGGTCTCCCCGGTCTCCTCAACAAGTTCCTGCTGCTCGACCAATCTCCGGAAGTTCGGCTTGTTGATCAGCCTGCCAGCCAAAGCTTCCACGGTTCGCTGCAGTTGCAGCAGCGTGAAGGAAGGCCGCATAAGCTCGAACACGACCGGCCGGTATTTGATCTTCGAACGCAGCCGCGCGATCCCGGTTGCCAGAATACGACGGTGGTCAGCGACCATTGGTTTGCCAGCCGCGGCCGCAATCGCGTCCCTGCCGCCACCGGCCTCCTCAATCAGAGCAGCTTCATAGAGCAACTCGTAGCGTTGGAGCGTGAGTTCCTCGTTCCAATGGCGGTCGTCGAAGCCGAAGGCTATCGCAGCGCGCTGCCGGCGCTCGCGTTGAGTGGTCGGCTCGCTGGCGCCGCCGGCCCACTCAATCAGGCGGGGCCGCAATCTATCGAGCAGCACAGGCGGCGTGCCGAAGCGGTGGTCCTCCCAGGGAAAATATTCGTACCAACTTTGCCAGCCGCACGCGGCCGAGTTCGTTGCCTGTTCCTTCCTGGTCAATGCGAGATAGCTGATTGAGATGACGCGCTGGTGGCGCTCAGTGCCGATGCGATCGCGATCGGCGAAGGTGTAGAGTTGCTCGATGTATCCAAGTGCATGGCCGGTCTGCTGCTCCACCCACCCCCTCAAACCCGACTGCAGTGATCGATGCTCAAGGGCAAAAGGTCCAGAAGGGAGGGTGTCCGCATGACCGACTGTGAGGACACAGGGCTCACTGTCGTTTACGGCGACCACGACGGCAGTCAGGTCCACTTTGGCTTCGTCAGCTTTGACGGCGGCTTTGCCTTTCTTGGTTCTTCTTGTCTGAGGATCCATGTTTGCGAAAGCGGGTTGGCCCAACGGAGCGCCTTAATCGATTGAATGTAACCTTGGAAGCCAGCACGTCAACACCGGAGTACTCAAGCGCTGTTTTTAGCTCTTCGCAGTCGCACAAAAATATGCCAAACGCGACACCCGCTGTTGGTAACGTAAGGGAAGGGGCCTCGGTTGAGCGCGGCTGGTGAGATAAAAGGGATGACTCCTCCAGATATTCGATCGCGAAAAGGCCAGACGCCACTTGTATGCTTGACGGCCTACACCACGCCGGTCGCGAGGCTGCTCGATCGCCACTGCGACATCGTTCTTGTCGGCGACAGCGTCGGCATGGTGCTGCACGGCCTGTCGTCGACGCTGGGGGTCACGCTCGACATGATGATCATGCACGGACAGGCCGTTCGCCGCGGCCTTGAACACGCGCTGATGGTCGTCGACCTGCCCTTCGGTTCCTACGAGGAAAGCCCAGAGCACGCTTTCGGCAACGCTGCGCGCGTGATGGGTGAGACCGGTTGTTCAGCGGTAAAGATCGAGGGCGGCGAGACCATCGCGGAAACCATCCGCTTCCTTACCGCGCGCGGCGTACCTGTCATGGCCCATGTGGGCCTGACGCCGCAGGCGGTAAACACGTTTGGAGGCTATCGTGTGCAGGGCCGGGGAGCCGATGCAGAGCGGATCAGGCGCGACGCCAGGGCGGTAACTGAAGCTGGCGCCTTCTCCTTGGTGCTGGAAAAGATACCGGAGCAGCTTGCACGGCAGATAACCGCCGATATCGACATACCCACCATCGGCATCGGTGCCTCGCCAGCTTGCGACGGCCAGATTCTGGTGAGCCACGATATGCTCGGGCTCTTCACCTCATTTCGGCCGAAGTTCGTCAAACGCTATGCCGAGCTCGGTGAGCAGGCTGAGGCGGCAATCGCCGCTTACGCCACCGATATGCGGAACCGGCACTTTCCGGCGGTCGAACATCTCTATGTCAACGCCTTGAAGGCCGGTGACTTCACATGAGCGTGCCGATCGCTCGAACCGTGAGCGAGCTGCGCGGCGTCGTTGCGCAATGGCGTCGCTCGGGTGCCACGATCGGTATTGTGCCGACCATGGGAGCCTTGCACGACGGGCATCTGAGCCTCGTGCGGAAGGCGCTCGAAAGGGCCGAGCGGGTGATCGTGACGCTGTTCGTAAACCCCAAGCAGTTCAACAGCCCCGCCGACCTGATTGCCTACCCTCGGACGGAAAGCGACGATGCTGCCAAGCTCGCTCTGCTGGGCACGCATCTGCTCTATGTGCCGGACACAGAGGAAATGTACCAGGTGGGCTTCGCCACGGCCGTTTCAGTGTCCGGCATCAGCGAATGCCTTTGCGGCGCATTCCGGCTCGGCCATTTCAATGGCGTGGCGACGGTCGTGGCCAAGCTCTTCCTGCAGGCCGGCGCTGACTTCGCCTTTTTTGGCGAAAAGGATTTTCAGCAACTTCAGCTTGTCAGGCGCTTGGTCCGGGATCTCGACATTCCGATCACTATTGTGCCCTGTCCGACAGTCCGCGAAGCCGATGGTCTTGCGCTATCGTCGCGTAACGTGCGGCTCTCCCCAGCCCAACGCGCCATTGCCCCAAAACTAGCATCGGTCCTGCTCGATACGGCCGAGCGGCTTGCACGCGGCTCCCCCATCCTGCCTACGCTTGATGAAGCGCGTGCAGCAATTCTGGCTGCCGGCTATCGCGAGCTCGAATACCTGGAGCTTCGCGGAGAAACAGACCTGCAATCGTTAGCAAGCCTTGACCGACCGGCACGCTTGCTTGCTGCGGCTTGGCTTGGCGACACGCGGCTCATCGATAACGTCGCAATATCACCCATCGGTAGTTGGTCAGGTGGGCGGAGCTCTCTCCAATCGGAAGCAGCACAGCAATTGCGGTGATGACGGCGGCGCGTCGTATGCCCTGCAGGGACAGGCCATCATTTAGAACCACGTCTCCGTCGGCTTCCAGCAACCTCCGCGAGGTACGCTAAGCGCAGATGCATCGCGTATTTGAAACCTTGGTCGAGCAACTCTCTGCAAGCGTCGATGCCGTCGATCTCCATGAGGCAATGGCGTCCGCCGCAGCCGGGTTCGACTTTCCGCTCTTCGCTTATTTCACCTACCCATCCGCTTCCGGCGACAGGCCGCGATTGATCTCGAATTATCCATCATCATGGACATCACATTACCTGCAACAGCGCTACCACAGCGTGGATCCCGTGATCCTGCGGGGACTGCGGGGCTGGGATACCTTCGACTGGGGTGTGGACCGCGATCACCGTTATTTGCCGACCTCTCAGCAGGAAGTCCTGGAAAAAGCAGCTGAGTTCGGCATTCGCGGCGGACTGACCATGTCGATGCATGATCATCGCGGCCGGTTCGCCGCACTGACCTTCGCCTCCAACGAGGCGCATCCGCCATTTCTGAGGTCGCTGACGCGCTACGAAAAAGCAATGCAACTGGTTGCGATCAACGTTCATATCCATGCCCGGCGCAGGCTCGCCGAAGATTGCGTGGTAGATGGCATAATGCTCACCCGGCGGGAGTTCGAGTGCCTGAAATGGGCGGCGTGCGGCAAGTCGGCCTGGGATATCAGCCAGATTCTCGGTGTCTCGAAACGCACCGTGACCTTCCATCAGGAAAACGCCAAGGCGAAGCTTGGCGTGCGAACCATCAACCAGGCCGTAGTGCGGATGGCTGCTCGGGCGAGATCCTGATCCTCTCCAAGTCTAGCTGTAAAGGTCTACAGGCTGCATTCATGACGGCTTTGCCCTTCGATTGCGTGGACACATCCCGCACGGAGACGACAATGATGCAGCTGATAACACCCGACTGCTACGCCGAGTTTGCGAGCGAACTCAAGGAAATGCACGGACTTAGGTATCGGGTTTTCAAGAAGCGGCTCGATTGGGAAGTGCAGACCGAAGGCGAAATGGAAACGGACTCGTTTGACAGCCTGAACCCCGTCTACCTGCTTCTCAAGGGGTCCGATTGGCGAACTTGCGGCTGCGTCCGCCTTTTGCCGACCACCGGACCGACAATGTTGCGCGATACGTTTCCGACGCTGCTGGATGAGATGGTGGTCCCTGCGAGTGCCGATATCTGGGAGAGTAGTCGTTTCGCGCTCGATCTCCCTGCGACAGCGCCGAAGGCAGCTGGCGGCCTGGCCCAAGCAACCTACGAGCTCTTCGCGGGGATCATCGAATTCGGCTTGGCCAACAATCTCTCCGGGATCGTAACGGTGACAGATACGCGCATCGAAAGGATCCTTCGTCTCGCGACCTGGCCGTTGTCACGTATCGGACAGCCCAAGCAGGTCGGCAACACCGAGGCAGTCGCCGGCTTCCTCGATATTTCCTACGCCAGTCTCTTGCGCATCCGCTGGAGGGGACGCCTCAACGGGCCGGTGTTGTGGCAACCAGTTCTCATCCAATCGGCATAGCGCCTGCGGATGCTCAGCCGTGACTTGAGTTAAGTCTGCTCACGGCCGCCACCGCCGCCGTGAGGGTGAGCGGACCCGCCCCACGAGCTTTCGACTGTTCCGGTCGATTGGCTCGCGCGGCCGGACTTTGGATTTCCGTAGGCGCAACCCGCAGTCCAGCGTGAGCACGCCAAAATGGCGCCCCTCCGCTTCGTCCAAAGAAGCCAACGTGGCTTCTGAGGTCGTCTTAGAATATTGGACCGGCCGCCGTGAGCGATCGCAACCTCAAAGCTTTGCCGGTATGCCGGTTTGGCCGGACCGTCGGCCAGTCGGAGCAGTCCCCCGATAAGGACCCGAGCTGACGCGCGGTCCAACAGCGCCCGAGCCTATGCTTTGTGCATTACCGTTCGGTTGGCCATGTCGTCCAAGACCGCATGAAGAAGGCTTCCAACCTCCTGCGCAGCGAGCTCTGGCGCAATTCCTACATCGGACAATTGAATGAGCATTTTCTTGGCGGCACAGCGCCAGAACGCGCTCGCCGCCTCGCCGTTCTTGGTCTCGAGGGCCTGGGCGATACTTTCGACCAATATACGTCGCCGATGCAGCGGAAATACGCAAATGTTTGATTCATGCATCAATCACCTCACAGATTCAGTTCCACAAAGAAAAACACCGGCGTCTTCAAAAGAGCCCCGCTAGCGCGGTGACGGTTCGCGGCGACATGACGAGTTCCACTTCCCCATCGACAAGCCATTGGGAGATGAGCCGCCGGACCGCATATCCGGGACCGCACATAAGGTGAACCACCATTGCTCATCCGGCTGCATTTTCCTGGGCCGTTCGACGAGGCGTTCCAGCCGAATTGACGTCCAATGACTTGATCTCTGAAAGGGCAGGGCGGTACGAATCACCCGACTGTTCCGCTGCTTACATTCCTGCGAGCTTGTGTATGAACGATTAAAGCGTGCCCGAGCCGTTCTTGGTGGCCGCCGCAGAAGGGAATCATGTCATCCGCTGCCTATCGTAGGCGGCGCGACTTCTAGCATGACTGCACTGCCCCGACAGGGCTTTGCAATCGCGCGTTTCGAAGCCTATGCTTTGGCATCGGCCGGCATTTACTTCGGTGCAGCCGACAGTAAGACGTACGCGCTCTTGCCCCGTTGGAAGAGAGCCTTGCCCGATCCCTCTTTCGCGACCAGGTGCTGAAGCCCTCACCCCGCAGGACTTCGCGCTTTTGCGACCATCGCTGCATCACGTCGAACCGGGCATCAAGGACAAGTTGGAGGTCGCGCATCAGCCGATCAAGAACGTATATTTTCCCGAGAGGGGCATCGCGTCGGTGGTCGCCACCATGACCGGCGGGCGGCAAGGTGAAGTCGGCATTGTCGGCTATGACGGGATGAAAGGAATTGCCGTCATTCTCGGAAAGGAAAGCACTACCTGGCGCCTGCCGGTTGAAAACCTTCGCCCTGCGATTAGCCCGTCGCTTCGCACCTCAGTGCTGGACTATGCCCACGCGTTCCTCGTCCAATCATGCCGGACGGCACTGGTCAATGGCCACTCCAAGGTCGAAGAACGGCTGGCCCGCTGGCAGCTGATGGTCCACGACCGTGCGGAAGGAGATAAGATCCTCCCGACGCATGAATTTCTGGCGACCATGCTCGCGCCCACCGCCCGGGGTCACCACGGCCCTGCAAATGCTTGAGTATCGAGGACTGGTGCACGCCAAGCGCGGCGAGATCACGATCATCGACCGTGCCGGATTGATAAAGCTCACACATGGCGCTTATGACAAGGAGGAGCAGCGTTATTTCGGCCTGGCCGCTGCCTGAAGCATGTCGGTTGAAACGGGTTCAGCCGACGTCTCCTTGCCCCTCACCAGGTCGCCCAAAAGCATCAGCGGTTTTGAACGAATCGCAGCGATTGTCCGCAATCGGACATAGGCTTGAAGGCGGTCGAATTCGTGCCATAAGTCGGGTTGGTCAGGGTTCAGGGAGGAATTCGTCATGACCAATTCGTTTCACACCGTCACCGTCGAAAAAGCCGCAGAAGCCTATGTCCTTTCCAGGGGAAGGGTCCGCTTTCTCTCCATGGCGCAGGCGATCCGCGCCATCCGAACACTAATGCCGGCATGCAAGGCCACCGACCGCGAGTTGGAGGAACTGTTGGCGGCCGCTTCCTTCGTTCATGGCGTGCCCGTCGCCTTCGACACAAAAACAGCCGATGGTGTAGAACCACGGCTGCATTCCTAAGAGGGCATGCCGCGCCATGCAGACTGTCAGAGGGCATTCGTCAGATGGTAGTCCGCTAACTTAACTGCAGAGTCTAAAGGACGTGTTCCAGCATTGCGAACTCACCGATCGCTTTGTTGCCAAAGCTGCCAGCAAGCGATCGCCTCATCCAGCCGTTTGCACCATCTCATCACAGACATCATCGCGATGCTACCTGTCCAGCATATGTCCAGCATTTCGCAAGGCGGCCAGAAGGAGCCTCGCATAGCCTGTGACATCGATCTGGGCCTGCATCGAAAGGGGCATGCTGGTCCAGTTCTCCAACGGTGCAATGAAAGGTGAGAAGGTGCCATTGACAAGGCAACAACAGCTAACAAGGCCCTCTCGGTCCAATGCCACCACACCGATCTTGTCGCCTGGATATCCAATGGCTGCGACTCGCTGGACCTCCAGGTCACCGTCCACCCGCACGTCAAAAAGAAGGCTACCACGGCTCCTCGTGGCTATCTCAGCCGCCTTCTCATCAAAGCTTGAAGAGAGCAAGCGGACGCTTTCCACCGCCATCTGGAAAATCACCAAATCCAGTTCATTCACGGCCATATGGGCATTTCCGCGCAACGGGTGGTGATTGCAATGACACATACTGCTTGTTCACAGATGTCGGTCACGAACGATCATTCGTCGGGTTCCGGTTCCGACCAACGGTGTCGCCACCTGATCGTGCTGCGGTTCGAACCTTCCGAACGCGAGCCGAGCGCGCTATGAGGTTGGAGTCTAGGTCTCGGACCCTGCCTCGCGGCCTGCTCATCTTTGGCAGACCCGTTGCAACGCCGCCGCGATGGCGCAAACGCCAGATGACGCTGATCCATCGCTTGATCGTGAACTGAGCTTCTGAACACCATTGGGACAGCAGGGTGGAAGGGCTTGACCAACGCTGCCCCCGTTTTCCAAGAGGACCCGTCCTCGATTGAATCTTTCGAGCCCCGTGCAGCGCGCAGCCAAATGATGACCATCTGGACCCAGCTCGCAGACCGCAAGGCAAAGAGGGAACCTTCCAGGCAGCCAAGCTGCGTCGACGCAAAGAGCGGCCTTTGGAGTTCCCAGAATCGACCCTTCCATAGTTGCGACAGGCAACCACTGCACGAGTGTGGGAGAGCGAATCGCAAGCATTGCGTGAGGTCCTGCGCGTTTTCCCCTCTTGCTATTTGGCACATCGTTTGCGCCGAAGTGGGCGCAGCGTTCGACCGGAGCACTGCATGGGAGAGGGAGGAGCCCCACCCCGATCCGGTCAAGGAGAGAGACGGTGTTGGTTCCAAGAGTTCCCCGCGCGATCTTAGCGCCCCGCAAGCGCCATTTTGCCCGGACCTACGTGCAGGTACTTGCCGCCATAATCCTGGGTGCCGCAATCGGCTATTTCCATTTGGAGACCGGCCACAGCCTGAAGCCGCTCTGCGATGCCTTCGTCGATGTCGTCAAGATAATCACCGTACCTGTCATCTTCCTGACAATGGCGACCGGCATTGCCGGCATGAGCGATCTGCAGAAGGTCGGCCGAGTTGCCGCCAAGGCGATGGTTTATTTCCTTACCTTCTCGACGCTAGCACTCCTTGTCGGGCTGATTGTCGCGAATATCGTTCAGCCTGGCGCCGGCCTCAACATCGATCCGGCCTCGCTCGATGTCGAAGCCGTTAAGGGCTATGTGGCCACGGCTCACGAGCAGTCCGTGACCAGCTTCCTGATGAACATCATCCCGTCAACGATTGCCAGTGCCTTCGCGGAAGGCGACATCCTGCAAGTCTTGTTCCTCTCGGTCCTGTTCCTCTCGATCCTGTTCGGCGCGGTCTGCCGCTACAACGGCCGCTCGCTCTTCTCTCTCGTCCGATACATCAAGGACGAGCTGCTGCTCGCAATGTCCTCCTCAGAGGCCGCGCTGGCCTCGCTCATGGAGAAGATGGAAAAGGCCGGCGCCACGCATTCGGTCGTGGGTCTCATTCCATTCAATCTGGACGGCACGAATATGATGCTCGCCGCCCTTTTCATCGCCCAAGCGACGAAAACTGATCTCCCGATCGGCTGCCGGATCCTCATGCTGTTTGTCGCATTGTTCCCTTCGAACGGAACAACCCGCATTACCGGTGCAGGCCTCGTCACAATGGCTGCAACGCTCTTTCTTGTTCCGGCCGCACCGGTCACCTCCGTGGGGCTTATTCTTGGCGTCGATCAGCTTATGTCCGAATGCCACGCGCTGACGGTTTTTCTCCGCAGCGTAGCGGCAACGCTGGCTGTCACCCGGTCCGGGGCGAGCGGGATAAACGACGATTCGGGGAGCGCCTCACTAGCGGACCGTTCAGCGCTCTGGCGGTGGACGGTCAAGTCGCCCGGCGTGGTGAACACAATTCCCCGTGCGAACGACGCTCAGCTATTGGGGTGGACCCGATGGCGCAAAGCCGTATTTGAGAAACCGCCAGATCGCACCGGCACCTGTGCGCCTGTAGCAACTGCGGGGCACGATCAAAACTGACCCATTTTACACCAAAAAGGCGGCCGTTGCTGCCACGCCGTCCATGGATTGGAGACTCATGTCTAAGCCGACTGCCATCACTGTCGCAGCTCTTCTTTTACTCCTCGCCTTGCTGGCGAGCCAATATAGCGCGAACCTGCACCGGCAGGCGTGGTCGACCGACAGGCAAAAGTGGAGCGGCGCATTCGACAACGATCTCCTTCGCCAATCGCCGGCAACCCGCAAGGCGATGCCGTTCTGGTCATATTCAATGACTACCACAACTGTCCGCATTGCAGACTGGCTGATATCAACTACCAAAAAGCCTTCAAGCATGAGCCCAATCTGAAGCTTGTGATCAAACAGTTCCCGGTCCTGGGACCGGATTCCCAATTCCCAGCCTTCGCCGCACTCGCCTCGAGAAAACAGGGAAAGTTCGACGAATTCCACCGCGCCCTTATGATTTCCCCCAGTTGAAGGGTCACTCTCAAGATCGCAGCGCGTGTAGGCCTTGACGTTGAGCAGCTCAAGCGGGAATGCAAGATCCGGCCATCGCAGATGAAATGCGCGCGTCCGCGCACTCGCGAAAGGTCTGCACTTAGACGGTACGCCCGCGTTGGTGGTCGGCGATATAGTGGTCGCCGACCTTGTGGACATGGCCAGCTTGCAACGCTTGCATCGCCGATGCGCGCTCAAAGCGTGCTGGCTCTCGTGCGGGGCAGCATCTGTAGACCGGCCACGCTGTTGTTGCCGGAGCGTGCCGTTTGTGGCAGCTGGCTTTGCTGTCGCTCCTCGTAATCTTGTTGCGGTCATCCAGCTGCCGTGGGCGCCAACAACAATCCTGAGCGCCCGCGCCTGAAGTCGCTGGCCGGGTGCTCGTGAACCGAGCCCGCTTTTCTTCGGCAAGCTCAGGCGGTCTTGGCCCTGCGGCATCGCCCCCTGGCGCGGGGCAGCCTTCGGCTGCTGACGGTCGCCGGCCTGTCGGCCGGCGTCTTTCTATTGTGGCCTTCCCCCTGGCGCAGGGTGGGCAGCACTCCCTTCTAGGCCCGCCGCGGCGTCCCGCAACCCTTCGCTTGTCGCTTTCGGGTCCTCCACTCCGTTCCGGTCCTGCTGATGCAGTCCGCCTCCGACGGCGGGCCTTTCCGGTCGCTTTTGCCGCCCACCCCGCTTCCGGGGAGGGCGCGCGATTGTAGAGCGGAGGACATCACGATGCGTGCAAACAACAAACGTTGCGGCAGCCGACAGGCTGGCGCAGACAGCGGCGGGCGCACCGGCGCCAGCCTTTATCAGGAAATCACCGACCGCATCATTGCCGAACTGGAGCGCGGCACCGTGCCATGGGTCAAGCCGTGGGGCAGGGCAAGGACAGGCCTCGGCCTGCCGCGGAATGCGGCCACCCAGCGCCGATATTCCGGCATCAATATCCTGATCCTGTGGGGCGCGGTCATCGAGCGCGGTTTCCCCAGCCAGAACTGGCTCACCTTCCGGCAGGCGCTTTCGCTTGGCGGCAATGTCAGGAAGGGCGAGCACGGCACCACCATCGTTCACGCTGACCGCTTTGTTCCCAAGAACGAAAAGCAACGCGCCGACACCGATGGCGACGAACCGCAGGCGGTGCCCTTCCTGAAGCGCTTCACCGTCTTCAATGTCGCGCAGTGCGATAATCTGCCCGAACATCTTTACGCCGCCGGCGAGCCTCTGCCTGAGCGCGAGATGGTCCCGCAGGCCGAGGCGCTCATTCATGCAACCGGCGCTGATTTTCGCGTCGGCGGCGAGCGCGCCTTCTACATGCCCGGCAGCGACACCATACAGGTGCCGCCGCAGCCGGCTTTCTTCCACCAGATCGACTATTACCGGACCTGCTTTCACGAGCTTGGCCACTGGACCGGCCACCCGAGGCGACTCGCGCGCGACCTGTCCGGCTCCTTCGGGTCCAACACCTATGCGCGCGAGGAACTGGTCGCCGAAATCGCATCAGCCTTCATCTGCAGCAGTCTCGGCATCGAGCCGACCGTGCGCCATGCCGACTACATCGGCTCATGGCTGACGGTTTTGCGCGAGGACAACCGCGCCATCTTCCGCGCCGCAAGCCATGCCTCGAAAGCCGCCGATTTCCTGCTTGGCCGCAATGTCGATGTCGAAGGCGAGGCACATGCCGAAACCGCCTATGGGAGCGCGCAATCCTCACACGCGACCGCCTTGCGCCTCTGATGACGCAAAGCCGCGCGCAACCAACTCGACAGTTCTTTTGAGGTTGCCCTAACGCCGATGGCCGGCGTTGGCGTCGATCGTTCATCGGACCGAGGTTCGCAAAAAAAGAGGGCGGCATTGATGCCGCCCTCTCGTTGCGAAAGCTGCCAGAGCTGGATTAGAAATCCATGCCGCCCATGCCGCCCATGCCGCCGCCGCCCATGCCGCCAGGCATGCCGCCGCCAGCCGACTCCTTCTTCGGAGCCTCCGCGATCATGGCTTCGGTGGTGACCAGCAGGCCGGCGACCGAGGCCGCGTCCTGAAGAGCCGTACGGACAACCTTGACCGGATCGACGATACCCATGGCGATCATGTCGCCATACTCGCCGGTCTGGGCGTTGTAGCCGAAGGTCGCGCCCTTGTTCTCAAGGATCTTGCCGGCAACGATCGATGCTTCCGCACCGGCGTTGGCCGCGATCTGGCGGGCCGGAGCCTGCAGCGCACGACGCACGATGTTGATGCCGGCGGCCTGGTCGGCATTGACGCCGGTGGCCTTGATGTTGGCCGAAGCGCGCAGCAGCGCGACGCCACCACCAGCAACGATGCCTTCTTCGACGGCCGCGCGGGTCGCGTTGAGGGCGTCATCGACGCGGTCCTTCTTTTCCTTGACTTCGACTTCCGTCGCACCGCCGACGCGGATCACCGCAACGCCGCCGGCGAGCTTCGCCAGACGTTCCTGCAGCTTCTCCTTGTCGTAGTCCGAAGTGGTCTTTTCGATCTGCTGCTTGATCTGGGCAACGCGGCCCTGGATCTCGGCCTTCTTGCCGGCGCCGTCGACGATGGTGGTGTTCTCCTTGGAGATCGACACCTTCTTGGCGCGGCCGAGCATGTTGAGGCCGACGTTCTCGAGCTTGATGCCGAGGTCTTCCGAGATGACCTGGCCACCGGTGAGGATGGCGATGTCTTCCAGCATGGCCTTGCGGCGATCACCGAAGCCCGGCGCCTTGACGGCGGCGATCTTCAGGCCGCCACGCAGCTTGTTGACGACCAGCGTGGCCAGAGCCTCGCCTTCGACGTCTTCCGAGATGATGAGCAGCGGCTTCGAGGTCTGCACGACGGCTTCGAGAACCGGCAGCATGGCCTGGAGGTTGGACAGCTTCTTCTCGTGCAGGAGGATGTAGACGTCCTCGAGTTCGGCAACCATCTTGTCGGCGTTGGTGACGAAGTAGGGCGAGAGGTAGCCGCGGTCGAACTGCATGCCTTCGACGACTTCGAGTTCGGTCTCGGCGGTCTTGGCTTCCTCAACCGTGATGACGCCTTCGTTGCCGACCTTCTGCATCGCTTCGGCGATCATCTTGCCGACCGAAGCATCGCCGTTGCCGGCGATGGTGCCGACCTGGGCAACCTCTTCGGAGGTCTTGATCTTCTTGGCGTTCTTGATCAGGGTCGCAACGACGTCGGTTACCGCGAGGTCGATGCCGCGCTTCAGGTCCATCGGGTTCATGCCGGCGGCAACGGCCTTGTGGCCTTCCTGGACGATCGACTGCGCCAGAACGGTCGCGGTCGTGGTGCCGTCGCCAGCGATGTCGTTGGTCTTCGAAGCAACTTCGCGGACCATCTGCGCGCCCATGTTTTCGAACTTGTCCTCAAGCTCGATTTCCTTGGCGACGGTGACGCCGTCCTTGGTGATGCGCGGGGCGCCGAACGACTTGTCGATGACCACGTTGCGGCCCTTGGGGCCGAGCGTGACCTTCACCGCGTCAGCGAGGATGTTGACACCGCGCAGCATGCGCTCGCGGGCATCGCGGGAGAATTTTACGTCTTTGGCAGCCATTTTTAGCTCCTGGCAGGGGCTTCAATCGAGCCCGGGAATTCAGTTGACGAAAGGGCCTGATATGAGCCGATGATGCCCATGATGTCGGATTCCTTCATGATCAGAAGGTCTTCGCCATTGAGCTTGACTTCCGTGCCCGACCACTTGCTGAACAGGATGCGGTCGCCGGCCTTGACGTCCAGCGGGACCAGCTTGCCAGCTTCGTCACGAGCGCCGAAGCCGACAGCGATGATCTCGCCTTCCTGCGGCTTTTCCTTTGCCGTGTCGGGGATGATGATCCCGCCAGCGGTCTTGGATTCGGATTCGACCCGGCGAACGACCACGCGGTCATGCAGCGGGCGGAACTTCGACTTTGCCATTTTCGGATTTTTCCCTGGTGCGCTGTTGAGGGGTTTTTGTTAGCACTCGCGATGGACGAGTGCTAACGCGATAGTGAGGTAGGCTGTAAGCGGGCACTCGTCAAGACGGACGAGGGCAGGCGAGGAGCTCTGGCCCCCTCCCCGGTGGAACCCAACGCATACGCGGCATCCGCGTTGATGGCTGCGAGCCCCACATTTCCATTGAATTCGGCGTCATGACGCCAACTTGCTCGCGCCGCTTCCAAGTCGTCAGTCGTGCTGCCGTCAGCACGAACATAGGGCTGCGCTTCACTTCCCGTCGAAGCCGCGGCAAGCAGCGTCGCCGTCAGCACGCTCCTTTGCAGATGCTTGCCAAAGGTGGACAGTGAGCGCACCTGCGCCGGGCTGTTGGTGCGAACGTAAGACGTCATTGACAACTCCTTTTTGCAAGTCGAGCCCCTTCTCCACCTTCGGCCGCCGTCGACGCGAAGAAGTCCGCATCGCGTTGAAGACGAGCTGCGAAAAAGAGAAAGATGTGTTTGATGGCTGCGGCCCCAACGGTGCCTTCAGATTTGAGATCACTTCCGCCGCGAGCGGCTGAAGCTCCTCGCAACGTCAAATCGAATCTGCTGCCAAGCCTCCAGGAAAGGAGAGCATTGCTCATCTCGCGCTTGTGCATGCAGTCAACCTTCGATCCGTGTTGCCACATCAAGAGCAAATGCCGTGCCAAAGCTCACTGGGAAGTGAACGCATGGCTCTCCCTGAAAACCTCACAAATCCAGCATGGTCAATTGTGCGGAACCCGACATGCGTCTTCTGCCACTGTCAGCTTTCGGACAGGCATGACGCGTTTCGCGCCGACCACCGGTCGATCGGTTTTGGGGCCGGTCTGTTCGCCTCATAAGAGCGCGTTACATTGCGTAGCGGTTTCCCGAGCGCCGCCACATGACACTGGACCTGCAGGTAGCACCGGCTTCTCATCCAGCCTTACTTTGGCCCCCTCGCGTATCAAATTCCCGCTGGCGAGCCCTGCTTTCATAGATCGCACCATGCCGGATGTCTGCTCTGGCGCCCGACCCGCTGGCACGATCTCGATCCGGCATAAGGGCGCAGCATCTTTGCAGGCCGTTTCATCCCGGCGTCCTGCTTGGCTGACAGACCGCACTTGGCGAGCGGTCTCCATGCTCTCTCCAAGGACCATCCCTGCGGCTGGCTTGTCGACCTATGGGCGGGTCCGGCCGCCCGAAACCCTCGCGCCATCAGCTTTTTTCCCCGCCGCCTGCGGCGGCTTCCTCGCGCCGCTTCGCTCACAAAAAAGCTGCCCGCTCGGGTCCTTCACTGTCGCTGCGGCCCTGTCGGATTCAGGCGGTCCTGACGCGCCCATTACGGTGCGCCATCGCAGGGGATGGTCCCCGGCGAAACCACAAAAGGAGACTTCGAAATGACCGCGATCGGTTACGTCAACAAGCAGGAAAACGGCGCCTACAAGGGCCAGTTCAAGACGCTCAGCGTCCGCGCCGACATCGATATCGTCCCCAACCAGGCCAAGAGCGCCGATAACCATCCCGACTTCCGGGTGCTTACGCAAGGGGTCGAAGTCGGCGCTGGCTGGATCCGCACCGGCGAGACTTCCGGCAAGGATTATGTGAGCCTGTCGATTGCAGCGCCGGAGTTCGGACCGCGCAAGCTCTACGCCAATCTCGGCCGAGCCGCCGGCCAGGACGATCACGACACCTACGCCATCATCTGGAACCCGGCCGACTGACCGGCCGAGATAAGAGCCTCGCGCCGCAGCCCCGGCGCGGGGCTCATTCCCAGGAGTTCCACCCAAACCCCGTCCGCCCTAAAGGGCGGCGAAAACTCTCCCCCGACTCTTCGCCCGTCCCCGAGACGATCTCCCTCGCCCATCCTCGCCCTCGCTTGTCCGAAGCGAAACGAGGATCATCATGGACGACGAAAACGAACGCGCGGCCCGCGCGAAAAAGGGCAGCCCGTTTCTCAGCACAGCCCAAGCCGCCTTCTATATCGGGCTCTCCCAGCGCACGCTCGAAAAGATGCGGCTCAAGGGCGGCGGCCCGAAATTCCGCAAGCACGGCCGCTATGTCCGCTATCACATCGACGAACTCGACCATTGGTCGAAAGGACACCCGCAGCACTCCATCGCCGGCGATGGCAAGGCCGGTTCCGGCCAGGGCGGCACGGGAGGCCGTTCATGAGGCGGCGCCCTTCCATCCATCTGATCGGCAGCCGCCTGAGGCGTGTTCGAGCCCGTAAGACGGTCGCCTTGGCCGCGGCCGGTCTCGGTCTTTTGGGCTTCACGGCGCTGGGAAAGCCCGCCCCTTGGCTGGTCTGGAACGCCTCGGCCAGCGCGCCGATCGGCCTTTACCGCATCGCTGCGGGAGCGCTGGCGCGTGGCGATCTCGTGCTCGTGCGCCCGCCTGAATACGCGGCGTATCTCGCCGCCGAGCGCAGCTATCTGCCTCGCAATGTGCCGCTGGCAAAACGTCTTGCAGCGCTGCCGGACGATAATGTCTGCGCCTTCAATGACGCCATCATCATCGGCGGCGACATCGTCGCGCGCCGGCTCAAAATCGACGCCGAAGGCCGACCTTTGCCATGGTGGAACGGCTGCCGAGCGCTCGGGGATAACGAGGTTTTCCTGCTCGGCAGCGACAAAAACCGCTCCTTCGACAGCCGCTATTTCGGGCCTGTTCCCACTCAAAATGTCATCGGGAGGCTCGTACCACTATGGACCGAGTGACCCTCCTCTTGTTGGGCATGATCGCCATTGCGCCATGCGCCTGTTCCGCCTCGACCGGCGCTGAGCCGGTCGCCATCTCCCAAAGTCCGCAGCTGCGAAAGTGGCAGACGTTGGTATCGGAAGCAAGCCGGCGCTTCCATATTCCCCAAGCCTGGATCTATGCCGTCATGGCTGCCGAAAGCGGCGGCAAGACAATGCGCGGCGGCCGCCCCATCACCTCCCCCGCTGGCGCCATGGGCCTCATGCAGGTGATGCCCGGCACCTATGAAGAGATGCGGGTCGAACACGGCCTTGGGCCTAACCCCCACGATCCGCGCGACAATATCCTGGCCGGCACGGCCTATCTCAGTGCCATGTATGACCGCTTCGGATTTCCTGGCCTGTTTGGCGCCTACAATGCCGGTCCCGAGCGCTACGACGAGCATTTGAAGCGTGGCAAACCGCTGCCAGAAGAGACCGTCGAGTACCTCGACCAACTCAAGGCGGCCGGAGTTTCGGCGGCCGACATCGAGGCGTTCGAAAGCCAATCTGTCGCTCCAAAGGCGCAAATCGCTCCTCTCGGACGGTCGCTGTTCTTCATTCATGACGGTGTTCACTCAGGCGTGCGAAACGGCGATCTCTTCGTGCCGCTCGGCAAGGACGGCGCGCAGCCGAAGGAGCCGGTGCGTTAGCCATGGCGGACGGGGGCGCGTCTGGCGGGGCTGGGCGCGGAAGGCAAGATAAAGGTACCGCCTCCAGGAGGCGGTTAAATCTTTGTCTGCACATCGTTTTTCCGGGAGGCTGCCGCCGGTGCCAAGAGGGTTTGACGTGTAAGTGTCTGATTTTGCTTGATATGTCTGGGAGGCTCGCATTAAGGATGACGAGTTCAGGCCGAAGCTCGGCAAAATCGGGTCGCGCGGCTCGAAGGCCGGCAAACGCTATGCCGGCCAGGTTCGTGCGGCGATCAACCGGGCTGGCGGCCGGCCGCAACGCGGTGGTCGCTTCACAGGAAGCCGGACAGGGCGCGGCGGGGCGGCCGCCGCACTGCTGAAATCGCGCGACCGGTATGCCGCCTTCCGCCAGCGCCGGGTGATCGTCAAGGCGCGGGTCGTCAAGCTCGCCGGCAAGGGCGCGGACGGGGCGCGTGCCCATCTACGCTATCTTCAGCGCGACGGGGTCACCCGCGAAGGTGAACCTGGCGAGCTCTACGGCGCCGACAGCGGCCGCGTCGACGGCAAGGCGTTCATCGATCGCGCGGACGGCGACCGCCATCAGTTCCGCTTCATCGTCGCTGCCGAAGACGGCATCGAGTACGACGACCTCAAGGCGCTGACGCGGCGGCTCATGGCGCAGATGCAGGAAGACCTCGGCACGAAGCTCGACTGGGTCGCGGTCGATCATTTCAACACCGGCCACCCGCACAGCCACATCATCGTCCGTGGCAGGGACGACCGTGGCGAGAACCTGGTCATCGCGCGCGAATATATCTCATCTGGCATCCGCGAGCGGGCGGCCGAGCTGGTCAGCCTCGATCTCGGTCCGCGAACCGACCGCGAGATTGAGCTTCGCCTGCGCCGGGAAATGGAGCAGGAACGCTTCACCAGCATCGACCGTCGGCTGCTCAGCATGCGTGATGATGACGGCCTGGTCTCGCCGGGCGGTCCCGACGCCATTCGCCAGACGCTGCACCAGGGACGGCTGCGCAAGCTCGAGCGGATGGGTCTGGCCGCGGAGGTCGGCGCTGGCTCCTGGCGCCTCGACGATGAGCTCGAAGCCACGCTGCGCCGCACCGGCGAACGCGGCGACATCATCAAGACCATGCACCGCGAACTGACCGGCAAGGGGCTTGCCCGCAGGGCCGCCGACTGGGTGATCCACGATCGATCCGGCGAGCCCGTCCAGTCTCTCGTCGGTCGCGTTGTCGCGCGTGGACTGGCCGACGAGATCAATGACCGCCATTACATGATCGTCGACGCCGTCGACGGTAAGAGCCATTGGATCAACATCGGTAGAGGCGAGGCGATGGAAACGATGCCTAATGGCTGCATCGTGCGTGTCGCGCCAAGGAACACCGAGCCGAGGCAGGTCGATCGTACCATCGCCGAAATCGCCGCCGCGCATGGCGGCCGTTACGACGTCGATATGCACCTGAAGCATGACCCATCCGCCACCGAGAGCTTTGCGCGAACGCATGTGCGGCGGCTGGAGGCGATCCGCCGCGCGACCGGCGGCGTTGAGCGAGAGCCGAACGGCACCTGGCTCATCGCGCCGGACCATCTCGATCGCGTCGCGAATTATGAGGGCCAGCGGGCCAGGGCCGAGCCTGTCGTTGCCGACAAGCTCTCCTCAATGGCGCTGGAGCGACAGGTCAGCTTCAACGGCGCCACCTGGCTCGACCGGGAGCTGGTTGCCGATAGACCCGAGCCTTTGCACGGATCCGGCTTCGGCCGCGACGTGAGAGAGGCGCAAGCTCGCCGGCGGCAGTGGCTGATCGCGCAAGGCCTCGCGCATAAAGAACAGGATGGGATCGTCTATCGAGCCAACATGCTTTCGATCCTGCGCCAGCGAGAACTGAACCGTGTTGCTGGCCAACTGTCGGAGGAACTTGGCCTGCCCTATGCCGAAGCGCGATTCGGAGGACGAGTAGAGGGTACGCTCCGCCGCTCCGTCGAGCTTGCCAGCGGAAAATATGCCGTCGTTGAAAAGTCGCGCGAGTTCACGCTGGTGCCATGGCGGCCGGTGCTTGAGCGCCATGTGGGCAAGGAGGTCTCCGGTGTCGTGAGTGGGGAGGGGATTTCATGGACCGTCGGCCGGCAAAGGAGCGGACCTGGTGTTTCGTGAGATGGTGTACAGCTTTTTAGCCAGCGGCGCGGGCAGCCATGCGAGCCCGCGTAGACCTTATGGCCGCACGCCCGCAATCGGTCGCATGGACCTGCCAGGCGGGGCGGCTTTGGAGCGTTCGGACCCGACACGCTGCGTGAGTGGCCAGACTTCGAGCGCTCGAAGATGCGGACTGTTGTCTGCTGGCCGGCGTTATTCCGGCTGGCCTATGACCGCGGCGCAACAGTTCACCGCTGAAGTTGCCACGGGCGAACATCGACAAGAGAAAAAACACCATTGCGCGTTACAAATCGCCGTTGAAAGCGTTTAGGTTGCATGCGCTTCGCCAAGTAAACGGATACCCCAGAAGAGAGCCATGACCACGGCCCGCCATATCGTGACGCTGCTTAAAAGCCACATTGCCGGCGACGAGGATCGTTTCCTCTCTATCGCGATGCAGCTTGCTGCGCATGAGGCACGTCAAGGCCATGGCAAGCTTGCTCAGGAGCTCAAGGATCTGGTCGACGCAGCCAAGAGCAGGGACGCCCGGATTGCCAAGAGCAGTCGGCCGGTTCCCCTTTTTCAGCCAAAGGGCGAACTCGCAGGCCTCCTGCATGTGCGCTATCCGGACCTGCGACTGACGGACATGATTTTGCCGGACAGTCTGCGCTCGCGCCTGCACCGCGTGCTGGGAGAGCAGCGCCAACAAGCAAGCTTGCGCGAGCACGGGCTTGTTCCCCGTCGCAAACTGCTTCTGGTCGGCCCGCCAGGATCAGGCAAGACGATGACCGCATCGGCATTGGCCGGGGAGCTTCATCTGCCCCTTTTCATGATCGTCCTCGATGGTTTGATCACCAAGTTCATGGGAGAGACTGCCGGAAAGCTGCGGCTTGTTTTTGATGCAATGCAGGCGACGCGGGGCGTCTACTTCTTTGACGAATTCGATGCCATCGGCGCGCGTCGAGGCGAACGCCAGGATGTTGGCGAGATTCGGCGCGTGCTGAATTCGTTTCTGCAGTTTCTCGAGCAAGACGACAGCCACAGCCTGATTATTGCGGCAACAAATCATCCCGAGCTGCTCGACAGAGCTTTGTTCCGCCGTTTCGACGATGTCATCGAATACGCCGTGCCCGATCGGCCGATTATCGAGGCGCTGCTTCGGGCTCGACTCGACCGCTTCGACACCAGAGGGCTTGCCTGGAACGAGGCGATCTCTCAGGCAGAGAGACTGTCGCAGGCCGAGATCACCCGCGCGGCCGACGACGCTGCAAAAACCATCATATTGCGGGGGGGGAAGCGGATCACCTCGGAAGCGCTCATCGACGCTCTGAAGGAACGCCGGCAGGCTTCGCTGTCTGAGTAGCGACAGCACAGATCATAATGGCAGACGATTTTCCGCGCGACCGCGCCCATATCCACCTTCGCAACAACGGCATTCGGGAAGCCTATCGGCGGCCCAACCAACTTATACATGCACCGCCGCTGCCGGCGCGTGATCGGGCGTCGCATGCTGCGGCCTTGACGCAATCCATCGAACAAGCGGTCGAAAGTGCACGCCAGCAGATTGCGGCGCGTGACCCCCAGCTGTCGGTCGGCACGCCTGGCTTTTACCTCGAGATCGATCTGCCCATGTCCGGACGGGCGGCCCTCGACCAGTTGGCCGATCGTCGCCAGCACATGGAGCTGGTCGCCGTCCATGAGCCAACTCAACCCGGTGCTCCCATCACAGCGTCGGTGTTCCTGCCGCAAAGCGCGCAAGCCTATTATTTGCGGAAAGTCGAGGCGTATCGAGACGTTGACACTGACCGCGGCAGACCGCGCAACGAGCCGCTCGTCTCCCGCATGGAGACAGTCAGGCTGGCGACTGCACGATCGTTGTTTACCGACCACGACGACCTCTTCCCCCAGGCCGCTGACGAGCAGGTGTGGTGGGAAGTCTGGCTGCGCGACGGTCGCCGCGAGAACTTCGAGCACATTGCCGAAGCCCTGAACATCACTTTGCGCACGCATGCGGTCAGGTTTCCGGAGCGGGTGGTCATGCTGGCACTCGCCAGCACGGCAATGCTCGACCGCATGATTGCGCACAGCGATGTCGTCGCCGAGCTGCGGCGCGCGAAGGATACGCCGTCCTTCTTCATGGGCCTTGGCGGCGCGGAGCAAAGGGACTGGAGCGACGAGCTTCTCGGGCGCGTCAGACCGCCTCAATCCGATATTGCGGTCTGCATTCTCGACAGCGGCGTACGTCGCACCCACCCGTTGATCGAACCCGCACTTGCCGTTGAAGACTGGCACACCGTCAAACCGGCATGGGGCAGCGACGACACACCTGCGTGGAGCGGCCACGGGACGCGAATGGCAGGTGTCGGCCTGTACGGTGATCTGGTCCCGCTCCTGGTCGGAGGCGATCCAGTTCCATTGCCCTTTCGGCTGGAGAGTGTCCGTATCCTTCCGCCAGAAGACGAGGCAAACGATCCAGAACTCTATGGCTCGATCACCGCGGAAGCGATCGCCCGCGCCGAGGTGCAGGCGCCGGAGCGCCGCCGCGCGATCGCAATGGCTGTGACAAGCGCCAGTCCGGCGCGTGGAAGGCCCACATCGTGGTCTGCCGCTATCGACCAACTCTGTTTCGAAGAGGAGCAGCGACGCTTGATCGTTCTCTCTGCCGGCAACATCGGCGATGACCTCATGCCGGCCGAGCATTTGACGCGCAACGATCTGGAAGCAGTCGATGATCCTTCTCAGGCCTGGAATGCGCTGACGGTCGGCGCTTTCACAGAAAAGGTCGATATCATTGACACCGACTTTGCGGGCTACGCTCCGATCGCGCCGGTCGGCGAGCTCTCGCCGCGCAGTCGCACTTCGGTCGTTTGGGACAGGCAGTGGCCGGTGAAGCCCGAGGTCGTCTTCGAAGGCGGCAATCTCGCCCATGACGGTGTGTTGCCTGGCGAGCCGATCGACGATCTGCAGATATTGACCACTTTCTATCGACCCGAACTGCGCCACTTCACCACCCTCGGAGATACGAGCGCGGCAACGGCCCATGCCGCACGGATGGCGGGACTAATTCTATCAGCGCGCCCCGAGCTGTGGCCTGAAACGGTTCGCGCCCTGATCGTCCACTCGGCCGAATGGACTCCGGCGATGCGCGCACGCATCGATGCGTGCAACGGAGCGAAGGGCGAGATCCAGGCGCTCGTGCGGCGCTATGGTTACGGCGTGCCAGATCTTGGGCGCGCGCTTCTGTCAACGGTGAACGACCTCACGCTTATCGTTGAAGATGAGCTTCAGCCTTTCCAGCGCGAGGGCGGCGCGGCTGCCAAAACGCGTGACATGAAGCTGCATCGCCTGCCTTGGCCGAAGGAGCAGCTCGCGGCGCTCGGCGCTGCCCAGGTCGAGCTCCGCGTCACGCTGTCCTATTTCATCGAACCCAACCCCGGTGAACGCGGATGGACCCGCCGGCATCGTTACGCGTCCCATGGTCTTCGGTTCAGAGTAAAGTCAGCGACCGAGACAGTCGACGAATTCCGAGCCCGCATCAATCAGGCCGCTCGGGACGAGGAGGAAGGGGCGCCTGCTGGAGGCGGAGAAGAGTGGCTGCTCGGCACCTTCCGCGATCGCGGCTCGTTGCACGCCGATTTCTGGTCGGGCAGCGCCGCCGATCTCGCCGAGCGTGATGCGATCGGCGTGTTCCCGGTCGGGGGCTGGTGGAAGGAGAAGCCTTACCTGGAACGCGTCGACGCTCTGGCTCGGTACGCCCTGATTGTGACGATGCGGGCGCCTGGGGTCGATGTTGACATCTTCACACCCGTCGAAGCAGCCCTGACTGTCGAGACGTCGGTCGAGACCTGATGCAGCACTGTCCAAATCGGCCAACAACGGAGGTTTGACCAGCCTCTGGTGCCATGGCGGCTGGTGCTGGATCATCACGTCGGCAACAGGGATCATGCGCGGAGGACGATAGGCCGGCAAAGGAGCGGGCCAAGCGTGTGATAATGGCGCCCATGGTCACGCCCACAAGCCGCGCCCCCTGCGTCTACGGAGAGGTGCGCGTCTGTTTAGGCGGCCGAGACATCGCTTACCTGATCAACGCGCTCGCCGTATTTGCGCCTGTAAGCGGCAATGAAATCGTCGTCGCTACAGATGCAGCGGCCGCTGGAGTCCTTGGCCTTCGGATCGTGCAAGTGAGAGCCAAGGGGGCGCAGAAGATTCACCCGAGTGCTCGTCGTCGGGCTCATGGGAAACCCCGCACTATGTTTGACCAAATCCGCGGCAAGCATAATCCCGGCAAGCACCGACTGAAAGGCCATCGGAACCACAGTTCGAACGCGGCGACTTCCTTCGCTAAGCTGGAACACCAGACCGCCGCAGATAGCCTGCTGATAAAAGGAGCGCAGGGGCTGGCCGACAAACGGGGCTAGCGGTTCAAACGGCACAGCCATCGCTGTAGCCACGCGAACTACAAAGTCGTTGGGAACTCCGGCATTGGTCTGCAGGAGCGTTTTCACCTGCTCGTGTGCTTCCGGTATTCCGAGTTCCTCGGCAATCAGCTGGTGCTCGTCCTTGGATTTTCCGGATGGCAGGTACATGCAACAAAGGCAAGCCTGGCCGTCATCGAAACCATGCCGGGAGATACCGAGATCGTGCTCCTGCGTCCAAGCGTTTGCGATCCATCGCGGCAGTGCACCTTGGACAGCCAGACGGTCGGCGGCGGTGTCAAGCGCCACACCCACTTGGTCGAAGACCCAATTGCCCCGGCGCGCAACATATTCTGCCCACGTCAGAGGGTGCGCCTCGACCTCAAGGGCAGTCGATCTAAGGGCGGTGGCTGCAAGAACCGCTTTGGACATACCAATCTCCGCCTGGCCAGCCAATGCGTAGCGCTGCAGGTTTGAGAGTTCGATCGCTTCGTGATCGATTACATGCAGACGACCTTTGAGATCGGGTTGTCTCGCTAGCGCCCAAAGCGAGCCATGGCCTATCGCACCGAGCCCAACGAGGTGGGTTTCGCCAAGGTCGACTGGGAAGTCGATCGGGCCAGGCTCTCCGGCTTTGGTCTTGTCGTAGCTGCATAGCGAGAGGTCGATGGTTTCGTCCAACTCGGCGCCGGTCAACTGGGCAGCGAAGATAGTTCGAAAGACGTTGGCGGCGCCGAAGCAACTGGCGGCGCCAGCTCCATAAGGCAGCAGACTTGGGCCAGAGCCCACCGGGTCCGTACGCGACAGCTTTGCCGCCCAACCGTCCGATCCCACGAAAAAGATCGGGCACCGGAGTGATGGGCGCGTTACCCCTGCAACGACGCAGACGGTGGCAGACTTGCCGGAACGCCGGATGCCGACTTTTGGATTGATCGACTTTGCCAAGCGCTCCAGCGCTTGGGCTTGAGAGCTCGCCGCGCTGTCCAGCGGGAGTATCGCCAGAACCGGGTAGAGCCTAGCGAGCAATCTCACCGCAAGATCTAGTGTCGCCTGGCCTTCGGCGCAGGAAGCGGCCTGATGGTCGAAGGCGACTGCCACGACCTGCTTTTCAAGAGCTGCTTTGAAGTCTCCCAGATGAAAATCGGCCAGGACCTGAGATGCCGCCGTGGCGGCGCGATCGATGAAGTTAGCGAATGCCATTGTTCAACTCGATATCATGATCATTCGCGACAGTGCCGCGGGAGGGAGCGCATTCCATTTGGCCTTTTCGTCAAGCCGATAGGCGGCGACCCGAGCAAAATCGAAAGGCTCGCGGGCGAAATTCGGCACTACCAGCGACAGACACCCAACCGTGGTAGCAACCGCATAAGCGTCGTCCGTCGTCGAATGGTAGGCGCGGCCCGGATGGCTGTGAATCTGGGCCAAGAGTTTCAGGCCGCTTTTGTAGAGCCAGACATTGAGCCGGTGCAGTTCTTCGGCCGCAACGATCACGCAAACGCCATCGTTTGTCCGAATGTGACGCTGCGCCGGGATAACCGTCTCTGTTACGGCAAAGTGCCGCTCTTGCTGAACGCCGACCCAGAGCGCCATCCCCTCATTGCCCTCGCGACCAACTGAGCGCAGATGCCCATGCGTGGTCGAGATGCAGCCGCGCGGGAGAGTCACGATCGTTACATCTCTCAAACCAGTCATTCTTGTATCGCCTGAGGGGATACCACCATTCCTACGATTGTCGGTTGGAGTTGAATCTGCAACTGCTCTATAGGAACGATTCCGTACTTGATGATCTTGTCCAGGATGAAGGCCAAACAGCCTTCGCCAGAACCCCGATGAAGCAGCCATGGATCACCTGAATGGGCTGGATTGTCGTGGTATTCCCGGACGCCCGCCATGCACAGGAATGGTTCGTCCTCGGGACTGTTGGCCTGGATGAAGTCCGTCAGCGGCACGGCGTTCTGCTGGATGAGAGCTCCTATCATCTCCGGCGGCGTTCCGGGCAGCGGCGGACGTCTAAGCATTTTCAGGTATAGATCTTTCCGGGCAATCGGATGACGCGTAAACGGATCGACGAAGACCACGGACGGTGGTCTTAAGTCGTAGTCGGTGAAGTCGACCTCGCTCGCTGCGCTGACCACCCGTGGCTTTAACTTGGGGCTGGCGAAAATGAAGAAAGCGCGCGGAAAGGTCGCCTCGATCAAGAAGCAGCCCTGAGCCCGATAGACATCAGCATATGGCCGGAACCGGCCGATCTCCCGATCAAACTTCGCTCGGGAGACCTCCGGATCCACACTTTGGTGTTTAGGCACCTGCGACGCCCGCCTTCAGGCTGAGGAACAGGGTCACAGTATTCGGGAAACCGAAGTCGCCAAGCTTCTTGTCGACATCGAGCAAGTTGCCGGCCTCATCCTTGAATTCCCAATTCTCGGCTGGTTGGGCGACATTCTGCGTGTTCTCAAGGGCTTTGGTACGAATGACGTGAAGCGGCTGGTTGGGATTGGCTTCGACCTGCGTGGGCTGGCCGTTCACCACCACCGTGATCTCGATCTTGCCCGGTCCGCCGCCGTGATTATCGCCCTTACCCGAATCCTTCGACATTGTCCTACTCCTGTGGCTTGCCAACCGCCCCACGCCCTGGCGCCCACCTGCGAGTGAGACCGGCGGTCTTCAATCGTTCACCCGGCGCCACGGCCGCGAGTACGCGAAAGACAGGGGATAAGCTACCGAATCGGTGCTTGCCTTCTTTTATGGGTGACTTGAGCCGCAAGTAAATGGTCTCAAATTGCTCCTCACAACTATAATCGATTAGAGCAATGCAAAAATATTGGCGACACGCCTATTCATCTGCTCTCTCACTCGCCTGCTCCGTGCTTGGCAAGGGGAGCTTTGACTGCGTCACGCGTCCCCCAAGCAGCCGATTGCGCCGGCAGCGCCGTAGGAACCGTCGTTCAGAGTCTTCACCACTCAAGCAGCCGCATGGATGCAGCCGACGCTCGTCTCCACAAACAGCGCAAGTGGTGCCTTGTTGGATAAGGTCGCCTCGTCCCTGGTGCAGCATCTGTCGGAACGGGTCCGCTGCGAGACCATGCCTCATCATCGCGCATGCGCAGCAGCCGGCGGTCGATGCTCGTAAGGCGTTCTGCTCATTTCGTGGCGAAGGCGCTGCTCGACTCGCGGACATATGCGGGCACCGAGGCGGAGGCTGACCAGTCGGCGCCGCGTTCGCGGATGTCGCTTGCAATGTGCTCGCGTGCGTTTGCCGCCGGCGACCTTGCCGTCCTCGCCTGCTATGGCGAGCCGGCGCAAGCGGATTGCTCGATACTGCCGGCGAGGCTGCGGGCCGGTCCTAACGGCCGTTCACAAGAGCTTGCATCAGCAACTGGCAATCGGATCGATAACTTCGCGATCGCCGTTATGGCGCGGAGATGCGGTCTCGCCGGGTTGTGGCTGGCGCTTCGTTGTGGGCGGCGCGTCGTAGCCGAGGGAGCAGGGGCGGCGCCATGATCCAGACCGAACGCGCGCTGCAGCAGGTGCTTGAGTGGGGGCGTGCCCTGACCGGTTTCGCGGATGAGCATGCTGAGGAAGCGGTAAGGGGCGGCCAGTATATCCTGCAACGCATTCACCCGAGCCTGCGCGACACCAGCGCCCGCACCGGCCGCGATCCGCAGGACGAAACGCTGATCGTGGCGTTCTATCGCGAACTGGCGCTGCTGTTCTGGCTAGACGATTGCAACGACGTTGGCCTGATCGCGCCGGAGCAGCTCGCCGCCCTGGAGCAGGCGCTGGGGCACGGCGTACCGTGCGTGCTCTCCGGATTCGAGGGCTGCGCTCAGCTGCGCGCTTCGCTGGCTGCGCTCGCTTACGATCGTCACGACTATGCTCGGCTTCTCGACTATACCCGGTGCTACTGCGCGGCGCTGCGCGCCGGACACGCGCAGGCGGCAGGGGCGCGACGCTGGTCTTACGCCGAGTACCTGCACAACGGCATCGATTCGATCGCTTACGGGACCGTGTTCTGTTGCCTGTCGCTGCTGTGGGGGCTGGACATGGCGACCTTGCGCGCGCGTCCAGCGTTTCGCCAGGTCCTGCGGCTCATCTCAGTGATAGGGCGCCTGCAGAACGATCTGCATGGACGCGACAAGGACAGGTCGGCCGGCGATAACGCGGCGATCCTGCTTCTGCAGCGCTATCCGGCTATGCCTGTGGTTGAGTTCCTCAACGACGAGTTGGCCGGCCATACGCGCATGCTGCACCGGGTGATGGCGGAAGAATGCTTTCCCGCGCCGTGGGGACCGTTGATCGAGGCGATGGCGGCGATCCGCGCGCAGTACTACCAGACTTCGACCAGCCGCTATCGCAGCGACGCTGCAGGGGGAGGCCAGCGTGCGTCGGCCTGGACGCGCCGGAGGCGGCGGCTTGGGCGCGCTGCCGTCGGTTCGATCCGACGCAACGCCGTCGCCCGCTGCTACGGATGGAGCGAGCATGAGCGACACCGCCCTGAGCCGGGGAAGGACGAACATCTGGACATCGTGCTGGATCGGCGAACGGCGCCGGCCACGGTGGCCGCTGGCTGGGAGTACATCCATCTCGAACACTGCGCACTGCCCGAGTTGGACCTGACGCAGATCGACCTGCGCGCCTCGCTGCTGGGCAAGGCTATGCGCGCGCCGCTGCTGATCAGCTCTATGGCCGGCGGCATGCCACGGGCCGAGGCCATCAACCGGCATTTGAGCGAGGCAGCGCAAGCCTTGGGGATCGCCATGTGCGGTTCGCAGCGTGTGAGCCTGCAATCCCGCAACTCCCAGGGGCTAACGCGCGCGCTGCGCCGCCTGGCGCCAGACATTCCCTTGCTGGCCAATATCGGCGCCGCGCAACTGCGGGAGGCCGACGGCCTGGACCTGGCGCGTCGCGCGGTGGACGCGCTGGAGGCCGATGGGCTCATCGTCCATCTCAATCCGCTGCAGGAAGCGGTACAGCCGGAGGGCGACCGCGAACTGGCGCGGCGTCCTGGCGCTGATCGCTGGCGCCGCGCGCATCGTGGGCGTGCCGATGGTGGCCAAGGAAGTGGGGGCGGGCCTGTCCGCCTCGGTGCCTGTGCGCTCGTCGAGGCGGGCGTGGCGGTAATCGATGTCGCCGGCGCCGGCGGCACCAGTTGGGCCGCAGTGGAGGGCGAGCGCGCCCGCAATGCCGCCGACCGTGCAGTGGCGATGTCATTCGCCGATTGGGGGATTCCACCCTGACCAGCGTGCAGGCGGTGCGTCGGGCGCTGCCAACGGTGAAGCTGATCGCGTCGGGCGGGATCCGCGATGGCGTCGACGTGGCCAAGGCCATCCGCCTGGGCGCGGACATCGCCGGGCAGGCGGCCAGCGTGCTGGGCGCGGCGACAGTGTCCACCGGGGCCGTTGTCGCGCATTTCGAGATCGTCATCCGCCAGTTGGCCGTCGCCTGCTTCTGCACGGGCTCGGCTGATCTGGCGGCGTTGCGTCAGGCGCGCTTGTTGCCCTCGTCGCATTTGTCCGCCGGTTGATGTCGGCGTCGTCCGCACGCTAACAGCAGGCTGCTGAAATACCTACGCCAAAGACAGACTATTGATCCCCCTGGCGAGACGGCTCGATTGACGGGAGCGATGTGTTCATGGAGCAGCTGTTCACGATGAAGCGGTTGGAAGATTTCGTTCCAGCCGGTCATCCTGGTGCCCGCACCGGCTGATGATCAATGGAGCGCTGGTGCGGCTAGACGGCATCCTTTCCGGCATGTACGCCTGCAGTGCCAAAGGCGGTCGCCCCAGCGTTGCGCCGGAGAAATTGCTGCGGGCCGTGTGTTGCAGGTGTTCTACAGCGTCCGTCGGAATTGATGCAGCAGGTGCTGCTGTGGCAAGGCCAAGACCCGGGAATGCCGTCAGCTTTGATCAGGCGCTTCGGGCCGTCGGAAACGCGCGAAGAGTCCGGCTTTCGAAAAAGGCCGAACGCCTCAGATAAAGCCAGAACTCCTTGGGTCACCATCAAACCAATTTGACGCCCCGGGACAATTTCGTCCGGCATTGTCCGGTGTGCGACGATGTTGGGGATGCGACATAGGCGGATTGCCGTGTATTTAAACCGCTTTTCCTTTGGCACGCATATTGCGCCCTATCGGTAAACCTCGTCATGGGCCGGCGGCAATCGCTCGGAGATTGTCGAAATAGCACAATGATTTCTGCCGGGGTGACATCCGGCCCGACTAGAGCAGGACCTTTCAGATGATGCAGAAAAGCAAGCGGCCATACTCGCGGGGAAATAGTCGCGTCAGGGCTGCATGGACGCTCTTTCCTGGTTGTTTCGGCGGCGGACGCCAACTCTTCAATCGGCACCCGAACCAGTGCCTGGATGTCCAAGGAGCGCCCCTGTTGCGCGTGCCTGGCTGCACCCGCGTGCTGGCTCTCCTCCAAGGCGACGCTTCGGCGCTGCTGCAGACCGGCGACGAGAACCCAACTTCAAAATTAGCATTCCGAAAACCGAAAGAAGTGAACAGGTATGTCCAGGATCGGCGCTTTGACGCGCGCCGCATGGCGATCGGCAACTCAGACGCTGGCCAAGGGTTCGAAAAGTTTACACCCGACGCTAGCGCCGGCCGATTTCAAGCGCGCACTTACGATCAACGATCGATATGGCGGGCTCACTGTCAATGTCCCCAAAATGCCTTTCTGGCTGACCGGGGGTGAAGCCTTCGTCTACCGCCGGACTAGCCACGGCGAGCAGCAGTTCATGCAGGTCGATGCTGCCACGGGTTTCAAGCGGCCCGCTTTCGATCAGGCGCGTCTGGCGGCAGCGCTAAACAAGGTGAGCCATGAGAGCTATCAAGCCGGCAATCTTCCGTTCGACCGTTTCGAACTGAGTGAGGATGGTCGCAGGCTCGACTTCCAGATTGAAGACACCCGGTGGAGCTGCGACCTTGCAAGCTATGACTGTACCAGCACCACATTCGATGCAAGGAAAGGGGACCGTAGGGAGCTCAGCCACCGCTACACGCCGCCAGCGGAGAACAACCCCGACAAGAGCAACGCGTCGCCCGACGGCAAATGGATCGCCTATATCAAGAACTGCAACGTTTTCCTGCGCAGCGAGGACGGATTGCAGGATGTTCCTCTGAGCCGGGACGGAGCCGAAGGCAATTGCTACGTCTTTTCGACGCTGAGCTGGTCGCCGGACTCGCGCCACCTCGCCGCTTACCTTGTTCGCCCCGGCTATAGGCGAGAGGTCCGCTACCTCAATTCTTCGACGGACCAGTTGGAGCGGGAATATTCAACAAAATTCTATCCCAGGCCGGGCGATGTCCTTCCGCTGCCCCAGCCAGTCCTGTTCGACATTGCCGGCCGGCGCCAGATCGTGATTGACGGTGCCCTCTTCTCGAACGTCTTCGAACTTTCCCCTCTCCGGTGGTGGGCGGACAGCCGCGGCTTCACTTTCGAATATAACCAGCGCGGGCATCAGCTTTATCGCCTGGTCGAGGTAGACGCCGCCTCGGGCCGCGGGCGCTCCCTGATCGATGAGACCAGCGAGACATTCGTTGATTATTTGCCGCTGGGGCATGGCCAGGAGGATGCCGGAAAAATCTTCCGTTACGATGTCGATGACGGGAAGGAGATCATCTGGGCATCAGAGCGCGACGGGTATGAGCATTTGTATCTTTTCAACGGCCGGACAGGCGCGCTCGAAAACCAGATCACGCGAGGTGAGTGGGTCGTCCGGAGGGTCAACCATGTCGATCCGGTCAAGCGTCAGATCTGGTTCGAGGCGAGCGGGATGAACTCGCAGGAGGACCCCTATTGGGTCCATGCTTACCGCATCGGCTTTGACGGCAAGGGACTGACTGCACTGACGCCCGAACCGGCCAACCACCATATCGAGTTCTCGCCTGACAGGCGCTATTATGTCGATCTCTGGTCACGCATCGATCTGCCCCCGCGCATGGCACTCTACCGCGCCAGCGACAATGCCAAGCTCCAGCAGATCGAGACGGCCGACATTTCTGAGCTCGTCGCCGCAGGCTGGCAGCCGCCGCTCAGTTTCCATTCCAAGGGGCGCGACGGCAAAACTGACATCTGGGGCGTGCTCCACCTGCCAGCCAACTTCGACCCGACGAAGAAATACCCGGTTGTGGAGAATATCTATGCTGGACCCCACGGCTCCTTCGTCCCAAAATCCTTCTCGCGGTGGACAGAGCCGCTCACGCAGCTGGGCTTCGTCGTTGCTCAGATCGACGGCATGGGCACCAACAACCGCTCCCGCGCCTTCCATGATGTTGCTTGGAAGAATCTGAAGGACGCAGGATTTCCCGATCGCATTCTGTGGCACAAGGCGGCGGCCGCGCAATATCCATGGTACGACATATCCAACGTCGGCATTTTTGGCGCATCCGCCGGCGGCCAGAGTGCAGTCAGCGCGCTGCTCTTTCACCCCGATTTCTACAAGGTCGCCGTCGCCAAAAACGGCTGCTTCGACAACAGGATAGACAAGACCTGGTGGAACGAACTTTGGATGGGGTGGCCGGTCGGCATTGAATATTCGCAATCCTCCGCCGTTGACAATGCTCACAGGCTGCAGGGCAAGCTGATGATCGCGGTCGGCGAAATGGATGATAATGTCGATCCGTTTTGCTCGTTCCAGCTTGCCGATCGACTCATCAAGGCAGGAAAAGATTTTGACATGGTCTACGTTCCTGGTGCCAATCACCATACTCTAGGCACCTACACCGAGCGCAAACTCCTAGACTTCTTCGTTCGCAACATTCTCGGTCAGACCCCGCCCGACTGGAACACCAAACCGATCGAGCTGGAATAGCTTGTGGCTCTTGCAATTGTTAGCTCGCCTTATCAGCTGTAATCAGGGCGAGGCGCGAGCAAATCTGCACCGAAGGACGATCGTGGAGTCTAGGACTTGCGCTGCGTATTGAGGATCGGCTCGCCGCGACGTTGGTCTGAGCAAACTGCTTGATAGGCACGCCTGCAGACCGCGTGTGTGCGATTGCAAGATCCCCTATCAGCCTGGTGTGAAGCGTTCAGGGGAAAAGCCGCACCCAACGCCGCTTCCGCTCGCCGTAACGCTACGGCGGTGCGGCCCACCGATCCGCTCGACGAGCATTGGAACACATAGGTCCCCGAACGGACGATTGCCTTGGCAATAGAAGACCCTCGTCGGTCATCGCCGCTGTGGGTGGCAGCCCGTCGGTCTGGAGCTGCCACGATTCTCATCCTCGCGTCACATATGAGCTGAAGCTTTCCGGATCGGGTATCCAATCGGCATCCAGTTGCTCGGCGATATGGTTGAATTCTGCCCTCAGGACAAGAGTGAGTAGAGCAGCCCCGCTACGAAAATCCCATCCTGGTTCGTTTGACGCATCGACTATTCAGATTGATTGGCGTGATACCCGGCGCGGCCGCAACACGCGAGGCCGTCAACCGCTGAGCAGAAAACCAGCCTTCGCCTTCCGCGGCGGCGGACCTCGTCAGCCTCTCGAAAGCTTGCCTGAGTAGGTTGCTCATGTGATCTGTGGAAGTGAGGATAGCGTGCACCCGTACAAACTAGACATTCATCGTGGCAGCTTGGCTGCAGGTGCAGCACGCCGTACCGCACGAGCAAGCGGACAGGCCGGCCAAGCCGGTTTTGAGCAGCACTTGGGCGAACTGCAGGCGGCGGACGAGTTGATGGGTGCGCTAGGCGAGGAGGTCCTCGTCAATGGCTCGCATGGTAAAGGTGAGTTGAGACCAACGAAGAGGCAGAGGATCCAAAGCAATCTGCAGCATGCTGTCACTGAGCGGCAACCAGGTGAGGTTGGCAACTCAGGCGCTCGCGTGATGATGCAACTCCCCACCGATCAGGTGGGTACATCGGAACGGGAGGCGCAACTTGTGATGCAGGGGGACGAGCACGAATACACCCCAGCACCGCATCTCGACGGGTCGATGCCCTCGACAGTGCAGCCGGATCGTCCAATTGTGGTCCCCGACGGTGCCGACAAGCGTCCTGTTTATTCCAACGATGCCACCGCCATCGAAGGGCTGAAGTCAGCACTCCTTGCGGGTAAAGCCAGGCCGGACACGGTCACTCGCAGCACAAATTCTCTTTTCGGCTTTAGTCGTTGGCTCTTTCAAAACAACAAGCCAGGGCTTGCTGCTCGGCTTTACCATCCGTCGCTGAGCCAGGATCTCGAGGAGTACGAGAGTAGGGGTGGTTCCTCCACCGTGGCTGGCGCACTGCGTCAATTGATGAAGTCGATGGGCGGAGCCGGCCCGATTGTGGGTCGCGCTGTCCTGAACCCCCATCCTGACGACGCCGCGCTCACCAGACATTTCAGATCCGCGAGCGGCTACGCAACTGCTCTTAACCATTTCAGTCATTACCTACGTCAAAATGACAAGCTCGGAATTGCGGGTCGCATTTACGATAAATCGCTGGATAAAGATGTTGAGAGCTACAAGGCCGCCTCCTCTAATGGTGGAGCTCCGATCGAATCTGCGCTGGTTTATCTCCGCAAGAACCCGCCGCGCGTTATACTCGGGAATCATCTGGAAAACGCGGTCAGCATGGAGGCTCGTCCCCGTGGCGACGCTGCTCAGCATACCGCACCACAGCAGGGATTCGATTGGCCAGAGGAGCTCCTGCCGGTAGGTTATAAGGAGGGCACCGATCTACCATTGTCTCTCGCCCCAACCGCGCACCAACACCAAGCGCCCGACTTTGGAGAGGCCGTCCCTCACTTGAACTGGCGCCACGGCGACCAGGGCGCCCCGGAGGAGCTGGTAGCTGCACGGGACAGGAGCAGCCCGCTGCCAAGCGAGGCGGTGCCACATAAATCTGGACGGGGACTCGCTACGCAGCCCAGATTGTGGGCGGAGAAATCCGCCTCGCCAGAGCTCTTTCGACGGCGGGCGGAGCAGGCTCTGCCGGCGTCCGCCAGAGGTGTGGAGACATCCTCCGCGGTTGATGAAGCCGCGCAGGCCGCTCGCCAAGCTTTGGCTTGGTTGCAGCAGGAGATGGAGGGGATCGAACCGATGCAGGATCCTCATGAGGTGGCTACACCGGAATGTGAGGCGCAGCTCGTCAGGCAGAGGGATGAGCACGAATCCACCCCAGCACCGCATCCCGGAGGTGGTGGGTCGATGCCCTCGACAGTGCAGCCGGATCGTCCAATTGTAGTCCCCGACGGTGCCGACAAGCGTCCTGTCTATTCCAACGATGCGACCGCTATCGAAGGGCTGAGGGCAGCATTCCACGCGGGTAAGGCCAAAGCGAACACGGTCACTTACAATGTAAATTCTCTTTTCGGCTTTAGTCGGTGGCTCCTTCAAAACAACAAGCCAGGGTTTGCTGCTCGGCTTTACCATTCGTCGCTGGATCAGGATCTCAAGGAGTACGAGAGTACGGGTGGTTCCTCCACCGTGGCTGGCGCACTGCGTTACCTCAAGAAGTCGACAGGCGGAGCCCCGATTATGGCTCGCCCTGTCGTGATCCCCTATCCTGACGATGCCGAGCTCATTAGAAATTACAGAGCCGCTTCGACCAAGGAGTACCTGGCAGCGCCTGCGACCGGACGGAATCCAGATACCGTGGGCGGCTATACAAATTTTCTTAGACATTTTAGTCAGTACCTGCGTCAAAATAACAAGCTTGGGATTGCGGCTCGGATTCACGACAAATCGCTGGATAAAGATGTTGAGAGCTTCAAGGCTGTCTCCTATGGTAATAGGCTAAGTATCAGTTCTGCATTGGCTCACCTCCGGGATATCCTGCCGCGCATTGTGCTCGGGCGCGAAACTGTCCTTTCTGCTCATCCGGCAGACGCAGTCACCAGGCGCGTTGGGGCCGCTGCTGAAGCTGGGCCAGCGGCACCGGCAAGAGCTCCCCAACCCGCCTCGCCAGCAACCGCTAGGCTGCCAGGCACCTACCGCGGCCTTCCACTGGTTGATGTGACCACACTGACTACCAGTTCCTCTGGGGCTCAGATCGGGGCGCTCGATCCGACAGCCCCGTCCAACGTTGCAACGGGGCGGGTGCTCGGCGCCGCCGAATGGCTGAGCGACGCCCATATCCAGAGAGATTACAATTTGCTGGAGGGGCAACTGCAGGGGATCAATCCGGCGCTCGCTGCCCGGACTCGGCTGGTGGATCCTTCCGTATCCCATCTACTGCGACACACGTCGCCGCAAGACGCTCGAGGCATATTGCAGTCCATCTATAATCAAAACAACGCCACAGCCGACTTCCTGTTCTTGCCAGTGAATAATGGCACGGCTACTAGCCCCGGCACCCATTGGTCGCTGCTGCTCGTTGATCGCCGCGACCCGGAAAGGCGGTTCGCCTATCACTACGACTCCCTCCAGCGAGAGGGATATAACGACGTGCCTGCAAAACAGCTCGCAGGACTGCTGAATGCCACCTTGGCGCCAGCCCCCATGGCCAGACAGACGAACCATTATGATTGCGGCGTATTTGTCCTGGAGGGCACGTGGGCGCTGGTTGAACGATTGGTGAAAGGGCAGCGGCCAGACCACGAGCCGCTGCCCCTCGACAACCTCGTTGCCGATCGGCAGGCGCTGCAAGACCGGCTAAGGAGGCGCTTGCCGCACGAGGAAGAGCCGCGGCAGCTGCTGGAGGATGAACCCGCCTCCCCACCGATGATGGCATTCGAGCCAGGGGAACTGCGGCAACTGTTGGAAGACGAGCCTGCCTCCCCACCAATGATGGCGTTCGAGCCAGGGGAACTGCGGCAACTGTTGGAGGATGAACCCGCTTCCCCACCGATGATGGCGTTCGAGCCAGGGGAACTGCGGCAACTGTTGGAAGACGAGCCTGCCTCCACTTGGGCACAAATCAATTCGACCCCACATGCGCGAGCGGACGGTGTTCATCAGCCAGCCCAGGCGCCGTGGCTCCCTGAACGCAGAAGATAACTTTGCGGAGGAGCGGTCACGCAACTGTCGGCGGCGCCGGGCCTCAGGGTGAATGGAAAGGATGGAGTGGCGGATGGTGTCGCGTGAAGGCGCAACACGCGTGCTGACCGACCTGCATACGTAGGAAGTCGTTCATTGCTCCCAAATCGTATGTGAGGAACATTCCTGTCCCGGCTGCGCCGCGCGATGCTAGGTCGCGTTGTTCAGCGGGCCAAGCCGATGACACCTACGAAGCTACTGATCGGGCAGATCGCCGTTGTGTGCGCAATTGTCATTATCGGCGTATGGACGGCAACCCAATGGTGCGCTCAAATGCTGACCTACCAGACGCCTCTCGGCGCACCATGGTTTCTCTTCGCCGGCTGGCCAATCTACAAGCCGTGGAAGCTGTTTGAATGGTGGTTCCACTTCGATGCTTATGCGCCGGAGGTCTTCGACAAAGCCGGTACGCTTGCAGGCGCCAGCGGATTCCTGGGTTGTGCCGCCGCAATCGCTGGCTCGCTTTTGCGCGCGCGACAGCGCGGGTCGGTTACGACCTATGGGTCTTCACGGTGGGCCACGACTCATGAGGTCGAGACGGCAGGGTTGTTACGGCCGGCGGGCGTTTTCCTCGGTAGGCTGAACGATCGCTATCTGCGCCATGACGGCCCGGAGCACGTCATGGCATTTGCGCCGACGCGTTCGGGCAAGGGCGTGGGGCTGGTTGTTCCAACGCTACTTTCCTGGACCGGGTCTGCCATCATTCATGATATAAAAGGCGAAAATTGGCAGTTGACCTCCGGCTGGCGGTCGAAATTCTCGTACTGCCTTCTGTTCAATCCGACCGACCCGAGATCGGCACGCTACAACCCGCTGCTGGAGGTGCGCAAAGGCCCAGATGAGATCCGGGACGTTCAAAACATCGCCGACATCCTCGTCGATCCCGAGGGCGCGCTGGAGCGACGGAACCACTGGGAGAAGACCAGCCATTCACTCCTAGTTGGCGCCATTTTGCACGTGCTCTACGCTGAAGAGGACAAGACGCTGGCCCGCGTCGCCACCTTCCTGTCGGACCCGCAACGCTCGTTTGCCGCAACGCTACGGCGGATGATGACGACAAACCATCTCGGGACGGGGCATAACCCTCAGGTCCATCCCGTAGTGGCCTCGGCGGCTCGCGAACTCCTGAACAAGTCGGAAAACGAGCGCTCAGGCGTCCTCTCGACCGCCATGTCCTTTCTCGGGCTTTATCGTGATCCAACGGTCGCGGCGGCCACTTCGTCCTGCGACTGGCGCATCGCTGACCTAGTGGATGGAGAGCGACCGCTGTCGCTCTATCTGGTCGTGCCGCCTTCGGATATCTCGCGCACCAAGCCTTTTGTGCGACTGATCTTGAACCAGATCGGCAGGCGGTTGACGGAGCGTCTGGAGGGGGACCCGAAGAAGAGCCGTAAGCATCAGCTGCTCATGATGCTGGACGAGTTTCCGGCGCTCGGTCGCCTCGACTTCTTCGAAACGGCGCTCGCCTTCATGGCAGGTTATGGCATTCGCTCCTATCTGATCGCACAATCTTTGAACCAGGTTTCAAAGGCCTATGGCGAGAACAATGCTATTCTCGACAATTGCCACGTGCGAATTGCCTTTTCCTCCAATGACGAACGCACGGCCAAGCGCATCTCGGATGCCCTCGGCACCGCAACCGAACTTAGGTCGATGCGCAACTATGCGGGCCATCGGCTTGCGCCCTGGCTTTCACATGTCATGGTGAGCCGCCAGGAAACCGCGCGCCCGCTCCTGACGCCAGGCGAGGTGATGCAATTGCCGCCGTCAGACGAATTGGTCCTGGTTTCTGGGTTGCCGCCGATCCGCGCCAAGAAGCTGCGCTATTATCAGGATCAGAATTTCACAGATCGGGTGCTGCCTGCGCCGGTGCTGCACGACGGACCCTATGCGGACTGCCCTGCATCACGCCCGGACGGCTGGACTGGACAAGTGTGCAGCGTCGATAGCCGACTTGCTGCGGACGAGGAAAGCGCCGACGCGCCAGTTGAAGACGAGGGAGGCGTTCAGCAGCAACGCCATCCAAGCCTGCCCGAAGAAGACGTTGTTGTCTCTCAAGAGCCCGATCAGGCCGATCTGTACAAGCCCGCAGACGATGACAGCGAAGCGCTCGCGGACAAGCGTGTCATGGATCGGATTTCCACTGCGGCCCGCGTCTACGGTATCAACGAGGGCAGGGGCGACGATGTCATTCCCGGCTTCTGAAGTCCGCTGAGTTGCAGAGCGCACCTCAGCGTAGATAACGGCCATAAGCAATTTTGAGCGTCTGGCCGATGCTTCTCCCGTCGCCGGCGCAACGCCGGGCCGTCGGAACGATCCGCATGAAGCCGCACCGCATTCGCCATCAGTTTCTGCTTGAGCCGGAGCTCAGCGAGAAACTGGACAACCTCAGTCGCGATCCGTCAACGACCAAATCAGCGATCGTGGGGAAGGCGATCGAGGCGTTCATCGAGCGGCGTGGCGAGAGCGAGTTCGATCGGCGCTACGGCGTAAGGCTTGACCGGCTCTCCCGCGATCTTGCCCACGTCAGGCGCGATTCCGAGGTGATCCTGGAGAGCCTGGCGCTCTTCATCCGCTTTTCGATCACCCTTCACGCCCACACGCCGGTCCCGGATCGGGCAACGCAGGCTATTGCCCAAGAGCGTTTCGAGAAATTCGTTGAGAAGGTCGGCCGCCAGATCGCTTCCGGCAAAAAGTCGCTTAGCAAAGACAATGGTGGGGGAGGGGAAGGATGAGCTCTCATCCCGAGGCCGACCACCGGCGGCGTGTCATGCTGCGCACCGCCATGGGTCCGGCAATCACCGAAGCCCTGGCCGATCCGTCCGTCATCGAGGTGATGGTCAATCCCGACGGCGCGCTGCGACTCGACCGGTTAGGCGAAGGTCGGGTCGATACCGACGTTCACATGCACCCGTCCGAGGCAGAACGTATCATCCGCCTGGTTGCTTCGCACGTGCGCGCCGAGGCGCACGCCGACAACCCGATCGTCAGTGCCGAATTGCCGTCTGGCGAACGCTTCGAAGGCCTGCTGCCACCTGTGGTGTTGGCGCCATGTTTTGCCATCCGCAAGCCCGCCGCGAAAGTCTACACCCTGGCCGACTATGTTGCCGAACGCATCATGCTGCCGCTGCAGGCCGATGCGCTGAAAAAGGCCGTCCGCGAGCGGCGCAACATGCTGATCGCCGGCGGCACTTCCTCGGGGAAGACAACACTCGCCAACGCTCTGCTGGCTGAAGTCGCCGAATGCGACGATCGGGTGATCCTGATCGAGGACACACGCGAACTGCAGTGCGCGGCCAGGGACTGCGTTGCCCTGAGAACAAGGCGGGGCTCGGTCACCCTTGCCGATCTCGTGCGCTCGACGCTGAGGCTCAGGCCGGACCGCATCATCGTGGGCGAGGTGAGGGGCGCGGAAGCGCTCGACATGCTGAAGGCATGGAACACCGGGCACCCAGGCGGCATCGCTACCGTACACGCCAATTCCGCGCGCTCGGCTCTCTATCGCATTGAGCAACTCGCCCAGGAAGCGGTGGTCACCGTTCCCCGCCGGCTCATCGCTGAGGCGATAGATCTGATCGTCTTCATAGCGGGACGCGGCTCGTCGCGCCACATCGACGCAATCGCCGAGGTCACCGGTCTCGACGGCAGCGGCGATTACGCCGTTGCCCCGCTCACGCTTTCGCAACTCCAGCAGCTTTGAAAGGCCTTCCTCATGCGCAAGAAGCTTCGCTTTCTTTCGTCCACAGCGCTCGCGTTTCTTATCACGGCCCCGGTTTATGCCGCCGGCTCCGGCATGCCGTGGGAGCAGCCGCTGCAGCAGATCCTGGAGTCCGTGCAGGGACCGGTCGCCAAGATCGTTGCGGTGATCATCATTATCACCACCGGCCTGACGCTTGCCTTCGGCGACACCGCCGGTGGTTTTCGGCGCCTGATTCAGATCGTCTTCGGTCTGTCGATCGCCTTCGCGGCATCGAGCTTCTTCCTCTCCTTCTTCTCCTTCGGTGGTGGGGCGCTCGTCTGATGGCCGCCGGGGAGCAGCATATCGAGGGCTTCGCAGTACCGGTCCACCGGGCGCTGACCGAGCCGATCCTGCTCGGCGGGGCTCCGCGCGCGGTGGCGATCCTCAACGGTACAGTGGCCGCGGCCATTGGCTTCGGCTTGCAGCAATGGATTGCTGGTCTGGTGCTTTGGATCGCAGGCCACTCGTTAGCGGTGTTTGCCGCAAGACGCGATCCGGACTTCGCCAGCGTGCTTGTGCGCCACCTACGTCTGAAGGGGTGGCTTGCATGCTGAACCTTTCGGAATATCGAAGCAAAGCCGACCGGCTTGCCGACCATCTACCCTGGGCTGCCTTGGTGGCGCCCGGCATCGTGCTCAACAAGGACGGCAGCTTTCAGCGGACGTTGCGGTTCCGCGGCCCGGATCTCGAAAGTGCGACGGAGGCTGAACTCGTCGGCATTTGCGCCCGGGCGAACAATGCTCTCAGACGCCTTGGCTCTGGCTGGGCATTGTTCTTTGAGGCCGAGCGCACAGAAGCGCTGGGCTATCCGAACTCGCATTTTCCTGACGCCGCGTCGTGGCTGGTCGACGAAGAACGCCGCGCTGCTTTCGAGGGGAAGGTAGCGCACTACGAGAGCCGCTATCATCTGACCTTGGTGTTTATGCCACCGCCGGACGCCCAGGCGCGCGCAGAAAGCACGCTCGTCGACTCTCATTATTCCCGAGGAGAAAGAGACTGGCGCCAGGATCTGGCGAGGTTCCGTGACGAGACCAACCGCGTGCTCGATCTCTTCTCGGGTTTCATGTCCGAAGTACGCGTCCTCGATGATGCTCAGACGTTGACCTACCTCCACGGCACGATTTCGCCTCGTCGCCATCCTATCATGGCCCCGGAAACGCCGATATATCTGGATGCAATCCTGGTCGATGCGCCGCTTACCGGTGGCCTGGAGCCGATGCTGGGTGAGCAGCATCTTCGCACACTGACCATCCTCGGCTTTCCGAACCTCACCCGGCCCGGAATCCTCGATACCCTCAATCATCAGGATTTCGCCTATCGCTGGATGACGCGCTTCATTCCGCTCGAGAAAACGGAAGCCACGAAGACGCTGACGCGATTGCGCCGGCAGTGGTTTGCCAAGCGCAAATCGATCGTGGCAATCCTACGCGAGGTCATTACCAACGAGCCGGTCCCGCTTGTCGATAGCGATGCCGACAACAAGGCGCTCGATGCCGACGAAGCCCTTCAGGCATTGGGCGGTGATCATGTGAGTTTCGGCTATCTCACCACCACCGTGACGGTGTGGGGCGAGGATCGCCAAGCCGCTGCAGAGAAGCTTCGCGCGGTCGAGCGCATCATCAATGGGCTCGGCTTCACCACGATCCGAGAAGGCGTCAATGCGGTCGAGGCTTGGCTCGGCTCATTGCCTGGCCATGTCTACGCTAACGTTCGCCAACCGCTCGTTCATACATTGAACCTTGCCCATCTCATGCCGCTGTCGTCGGTTTGGGCCGGTCCTGCGACAAACGAGCATCTCGCGAAAGTCACCCAAACCGAAGCGCCACCGCTTTTCGTTGCCGAGACCAGTGGGTCGACACCGTTTCGGCTTTCCACCCACGTCGAAGATGTCGGCCACATGCTGGTTGTTGGTCCGACCGGCGCCGGCAAGTCGGTTCTGCTTGCTCTGATTGCTCTGCAGTTCAGGCGCTACGCCGGCGCCCAGGTTTATGTCTTCGACAAAGGCAATTCGGCCCGTGCTGCAACACTTGCCATGGGTGGAGAACACCACGCGCTAGGAGCGGACGGTTCCCTTGCCTTTCAGCCACTGCGCAGCATCAACGACCAGGCTAGCCGAAGCTGGGCGGCCGAATGGATCGCCAGCCTTGTTGCCCACGAGAACGTCACCGTCACGCCGGAGGTGAAGGAGGCTATTTGGTCAGCGCTGGCCAGCCTTGCCACCGCGCCGGCGCAGGAACGCACACTGACCGGTCTTTCGGTCCTGCTTCAATCCAATGCGCTGAAGACCGCATTGATGCCCTACACGCTCGACGGTCCCTTCGGCCGCCTGCTCGATGCCGATCATGATGGGCTGGCCTTGTCGGATGTGCAGTGTTTCGAGACCGAGGAGTTAATGCACAGCCAAAGCGCTTTGCTGCCGGTGCTTACCTATCTGTTCCAGCGACTTGAGGAACGGTTCGACGGACGGCCCACGCTGATCATGCTCGACGAGGCGTGGGTCTATCTCGACAATCCGCTGTTCGCCGCCCGCATCCGCGAATGGCTGAAGGTGCTGCGAAAGAAGAACGTGTCGGTTGTCTTCGCTACGCAGTCGCTGGCTGATATCGCGGGCTCTGGCATAGCGCCGGCAATCATCGAAAGCTGCCCGCAGCGCATTTTCCTTCCCAATGATCGTGCCGTGGAACCCCAGGCGCGCACAGCCTACGAGCGCTTCGGTTTAAGCGAGCGGCAGATCGAATTGATCGCCCGCGCCACGCCGAAGCGTCAGTATTATCTGCAATCGCGCCGCGGCAACCGTCTGTTCGAGCTCGAGCTTGGCCCCATCGCTCTTGCGCTTTGCGGTGCTTCCGATCCGGCCACGCAGACTCTGATCGACAGGATCATGTCCGAAGACGGGCAAGGCAGCTTTGCCTCGCAGTTCCTGATCGCGCGCGGCCTCGATTGGGCCGGCGAACTTCTCAAGCAATTCCCTCAACCAGACAAGGAGCAATTCTCATGATGCGGCGACGCCTTCTCTCCGGCCTGATCACCGTTTCCCTGATCGCCAAGCCTATGGCCGACTATGTGCAGCCCGCCTACGCCCTTATCGTGTTCGATCCGTCCAATTATGCGCAGAACGTGCTGACGGCCGCGCGCGCATTGGAGCAGATCAACAACCAGATCCAGTCGCTGCAGAATCAGGCGACCATGCTGCAGAACATGGCGCGCAATCTTCAGCGTCTGGATTTCTCTTCCGTTGGCCAACTCACCGGTTCGCTCCATCGCATCGACGGCTTGATGGACCAGGCGAGTGGCCTCAGCTTTGATCTGGGCAAGCTTCAAGACCAGTGGCGCAGCCAATATCCGGAAAGCTACGACGCCACGATCAAAGTCAGCGATGTGGCGAGTGCTGCGCGGGAGCGTTGGCAAACCGCCATGCAGGCGTTCCGCCAGACCATGGGTGTCCAGTCGCAAATCGTCGAGAACGTCCGCGCCGACGGCGATCTGCTCGCCGATCTCGTCAACCGCAGCCAAGGGGCGGCCGGTGCGCTTCAGGCAAGCCAGGCCACCAACCAGCTGATGGCGCTTTCGACAAAACAGCAGATGCAGATCCAGACGCTGCTCGCAACGCAGTTTCGAGCTGAGGCCGAGGATGCCGCCCGCAAGGCCCAGTCAGACGAAGCCGCCCGCGAGATGACGAAGCGATTCTTGGGTACCGGCTCGGCTTATCCCGGCAATTAATCACGAGTTCATCACGACGAGAAAGGCAGCGGCATGAACGACCTTGGCGTCATCGATCGCTTCATGGAGACCTTCATCCGCTACATCGACAGCGGGTTCGGTCTGCTATCGGGCGACCTCGCCTTCCTCACTACCATTCTGATCGGCATTGACATCACACTTGCCGGCCTGGCGTGGGCGCTCGGCGACGAAACCAGCGTTCTCGGCCGGCTTGTCCGCAAGGTGCTCTATGTTGGCGTCTTCGCCTTCATTCTGAACAATTTCAAGAACCTCGCCGATATCGTTTATCGTTCTTTTGCCGGTCTCGGGATTAAGGCGTCGGCCGGCAATCTGTCGGCAGACAATCTCTTGCGCCCGGGCCGCATTGCCGCGACCGGTTTCGAAGGTGCTTGGCCAATGCTTGACCAAGCCAGTCAGCTCCTGGGCTTCCCGGAAATCTTCGGCAACGCACTGACCATCTTCGTGCTGCTGATGGCCTGGTTCCTGGTCATCATCGCCTTCTTCATCCTTTCCATCCAGCTTTTCATCACCATCCTTGAGTTCAAGCTCACCACGCTGGCAGGTTTTGTTTTGGTTCCATTCGCACTTTGGAACCGTTCAGCGTTCCTGGCCGAACGCGTGCTCGGCCATGTTATCTCGTCAGGCATCAAGGTGATGGTGCTCGCCGTCATTGTCGGTATCGGCTCCACGCTCTTCGGGGAGTTCGCTTCCGCATTGCAAGGCAAGGAGCCGGATCTTGCCGGTGCCATGTCCCAGGTACTGGGCGCACTGGCATTGCTTGGCCTTGGCATTTTTGGGCCGGGGATCGCGTCGGGTCTTGTCTCAGGCGCACCGCAGCTTGGGGCGGGCGCCGCCCTCGGCACGACCGCGGCGGCAGCGGGTGTATCACTCGTTGCTGGAGGCACAGCATTTGCTGGCGCGCGTATGGCAACCAGCGGCGGTGTCGCCGCCATCCGAGCCGGCACAACAATGGGATCGGCTGCTTCCACGTCATGGCAGATCGGGCGCGCAACCTCGCCCGACGCTGGCCTCTCCGGTGTGGCTGCTGGAATGCATGGTGTAACCAGTGCAGCTGGCGGCGCCGCTATACGCATAGCGCGATCCGCCACTGCAAGTGTTGGGCGCAACGCCGATGCCGGGCGCGATGCCGCGTGGACCGCGACCGGCGGCACGCCGACAGCGCCAATGACCGAACGCTCTGCCGGTTCGGCCACTGTTTCGGCGCCGACGTGGGCAAGGCGCCTACGTTCTGAACAGACCGCCCGTGCAAATCGCCACGCTGCCATGCAAGCTGTCCGAGACGGAGACCGGCCGGGAGGCAGCGCCACCCCCTCTCTCAACGACAAGGATGACTAGATGCTCTTCAAGCGACCCGTGCACCGTTACGGCAAAACACCCGAACCGGTCACGCCGTATCAAAAAGCCGCCCAGCTGTGGGACGAGCGCATCGGCTCATCTCGACTGCAGGCCAGGAACTGGCGGATCATGGCCCTTGGCTGCCTGGCCTTGGCGACCGGGCTTTCCGGCGGACTCGTATGGCAGTCGATGCAAAGCCGTGTCGTGCCTTATGTCGTCGAGGTCGATGGCTTCGGCGAGACGCGCGCCGTCGCGCCGGCGATCCGGAATTATGAGCCCTCGGATGCTCAGATCGCCTGGCATCTCGGCCGCTTCATCCAGAATGTCCGTTCCGTTTCCACCGATCCGGTTTTGGTACGGCAGAACTGGTTGGCAGCGTACGACTTTGCTAGCGATCGCGCAGCGCTCTTCCTCAACGAATACGCCAAGGCGAACGACCCCTTCGGTCAGATCGGAACGCGCAGTGTTTCGGTACAGGTCACCAGCGTGGTCAGAGCCTCCGAAAGTTCATTCCAGGTCAAATGGACCGAGCAGGTGTTTGAGCGCGGAAGCCTTGCCAGCACGATGCGCTGGACTGCGATCCTCACGATCGTGATTCGCTCGCCAAGCAATACGGATCAGCTGCGCAAGAATCCGCTCGGCGTCTTCATCAATGCCATTGACTGGTCACGCGAGCTCGACAGCGCCGTCCCAACCCCCCTTTCTCCGACGGAGTCCACCAATGAAAGGTAAAATGTCACCGATTCGTGCCGTGCTGATCCTATCGGTGTCGGCAGCGGTCGTTTCCGCTTGTGCATCGAAGAAGGTGCCGCCGCCTGAGATTTCCTATGACGCTGCCGACTTCAAACCGGCCGCGATCGAAAAGGCGCCGGAGAGGCCGATTAGAATTGTCGAGGTGCCAAAACCACTGCCGCTGCCTGGCCAAATGCAGCCCGAGCCCGGCAAGGCCGAGGACAAGCGCCCCCCTGAAGAACGCGTCGCTGATGCCAACAAAGCCGCGACCCAGCAACCCACCAAGTACGGGTATGTTAATGCCGTGCAAGTCTACCCCTTCACCGATGGCGCGCTTTATCAACTCTATGCCGCGCCGGAGCGCGTGACCGACATCGCTCTGCAGCCGGGCGAGAAACTAACCGCCGTGTCGGCTGGCGACACCGTGCGCTGGGTCATTGGCGATACCGCAAGCGGCACCGGTGACAATCAGCGCACCCATGTTCTGGTAAAACCCTTCGCGCCGGGTCTTGCCACCAATGTCGTCATTACGACGGACCGGCGGACCTATCATTTGCAGCTTCAAAGCACCGAGAAGACCGCAATGGCGGCAATCTCCTGGACCTACAGCCAAGACCAGATCATCGCGCTTCGCCAGCGCAATGCTCAAGCCGAGGCAGTTACACCGGTCGCGTCGAATATCGCGCTCGAAAACCTTCGCTTTCGCTACTCAATCAGTGGCGACACACCGCCCTGGAGACCGACGCGAGCCTTCGACGACGGCAGCAAGGTCTATATTGAGTTCCCTCGTCGCATAGATCAGGGCGAGGCGCCACCACTCTTCATCGTCGGCGCAGATGGGAGCAGCGAGCTCGTCAACTATCGCGTGCGCGGCAACTATTACATCGTCGATCGGCTCTTCGCCGCGGCCGAACTTCGCCTCGGCACCAAGCGGCAGCAGGTGATCCGCATCAGCAGGATTGACGGCAGGCAACCGCAACGGCGGATCTCGCTCTTTCGCGGCAGCCGGCGAGGTGAGGACTCATGATCGAAAATTCCCGCTCTGGCATCCCGCCGAAACTGGATCCCGAGGAACTGCAGCTTCGGGCCTCTCCCCGCCGCGTGGTGCGGTTCAGGCGCGGTGTGATCATCGCGATCGCAGCGCTCGGATCCGGCGCTGTCTTCGGCGTTACCATGATCGCCCTCCAGGGGCCGGCCCTTCGCATCAGGGATCAGGCGGAAGATCTCTACAACACTGAGCGCAAACCAACCGCCGAGGGGCTCGATACGCTTCCCCATGACTATTCCGGCATGAAGCCGAAGCCTCCCGTCCTTGGGCTACCTTTGCCGGGCGACCTCGGCCGCCCCATCCTCGAGCGGCAGCGCCAGCTCGGCATCGTGCCGGGCCAAGACATCTCGGCCGAGGAGCAGCGTCTAGCGCAGCAGGCGATCGAAGCGCGTGAATCGCGGGTGCTTTTCCGCGTCGAAAATCGAGCTCAAAAGACAGATGTCGGAGAGAGCGTGCAAACTGCTCAGCATCCATTTGAGGCGCTTCCCCAATCCGAAGCAGGACGCGCGTCAGCCTCGGTGGCGGCGGCGGAAGGCGACCAGAACAATCAGCAGCGAAAGCTTGATTTTCTCAGCCAGCGGAGCACTGGCGGGATCTACAATCCGCATGCGCTGCAGACGCCGATCTCGCCATATCAACTGATGGCTGGCAGCGTGATTGCCGCCAGCCTGATCACCGGCATCAATTCCGATTTGCCGGGCCTTGTCGTCGCGCAAGTCACCGAAAATGTGCACGACACGGTCACGGGCAACATATTGCTGATTCCGCAGGGCTCACGTCTTATCGGCGTCTACGACAGCGTCGTCGCGTTCGGGCAAAAGCGAGCGCTGCTGGTCTGGCAGCGCATTCTGCTGCCCGACGGCTCGTCGGCCGAAATCGACAATCTGCCCGCGAGCGACACCGCCGGCTACGCAGGGCTGGAAGACGAAGTCGATTTCCACACTTGGCAGATGATCAAGGGAGTGGCGCTTGCCACATTGCTCGGTGTCGGCACAGAATTCAGCCTCGGCGAAAACGAGAGCGATCTGGTCAAGGCGATCCGGGAATCAGCCCAGCAGAACGCCAGTCGAGCCGGCCAGCGCATCACCGAAAAAAACCTCAATATCCAGCCCACCATCGTCGTCCGCCCAGGTTGGCCACTGCGCGTCATCGTGCACAAGGACATCGTGCTGCGGCCATACGCCAGTTGAGCAGGAGTTATCATGGCTGACCTGAAACTTGGAAAACTTCCGGACCGAACAGCTTCGAAGATCACCATTACCGTCAGCGCGGAGCTGAGCCAAACACTCAAGGAGTATGCTGCACTTTACCGTCAGACCTATGGTCAGTCTGAAACCGTGGCAGAACTCATCCCTTTCATGCTGGCGGCGTTTCTGGAAGGCGACCGAGCCTTTGCCAAGGCCAGAAAGGAACGTCTGCCGACGGAGCTTGCCGGAAAATCGTGACTCCTCCGCTAGGGCAGCTGGAACATTGCCTAGCTGTCGCGACCTACCTGCTCCTCGCGAAGCATAGGATCAAACACCTTGGAATGCAGGTATGCGCAAGAGATGATGTGGAAGGAGATACCGCGCAACAGCCTAAGTTTGCATTTTCGATTTGGTCGGCCGTGAACTATCCGCAAGCCATTGATCTGGCCTGTTGATTGAGGCGGATAGCGGCTTTGGAATTGCAGGATTAGCGGTATTTGGACGCTGTTTTCCTGCAATTCGGTTTTGCGATTCCCTTGTGGCGCGGAGCGTGATTCACTCGGTTCGGCGGCGGCGAATCGAGGGGACAGCGAATGTCCAGGCCACGCGAGAAGCGCGAGACGGGAGAGCAGGACCTGTTCCGCTCCCGGCTCGACCAAATCATCAACATGAAGCACGAGCTGGTGCGGCTGGCGCAGGCGATCGACTGGCCGGTGCTGGAGGAGCGTTTCGGCGCCGTCTATTCGGACGGCCCCGGCATGCCGCCGCTGCCGACCCGGCTGATG
>NZ_VFTC01000032.1 GCF_007003975.1 Mesorhizobium sp. WSM4306 | reverse complement strand
GGCCAGGGCTCGGTCTCGGTGACCTTGGCGAGCTACACCGACGCCGCCGGCAACACCGGCGCTGCCGGCTCCGACACGGTCACCATCGACACCGAGAATCCGACCGTCACCGTCGACATCGCCGACGCCTCGCTCAGCGACGGCGACAACAACTCGGTCGTCACCTTCACCTTCTCGGAGCCGCCGGGCGCCAGCTTCACGGCTGCGGATATTACCGCGACAAACGGCATCATCACCGGCTTCACGCAGGACACCGCCACCACTTACCACGCCACCTTCACAGCGACAGACGGGGTTTCTGCGACTGGGTCAGTGTCGGTGGCCGCCGGCAGCTACACCGACACTGCCGGCAACGCCGGCAGTGCCGGGTCTGACACGGTTGCGATCGACACCGGCGGCGACACCACAGCTCCCAACATTACGCTGATCACAGGCGTTCAAGGAAACAACAACGCGCCAAGCACGATTATCGTCAGATTCAGCGAAACGGGAATGAACCACACGTTCTTTGATTCCACAAAACTGACCTTAACGAACGGGGTTGCGCTGGTGCCAAACTCGGGAACCTGGGGCACCACAACTGACGGAAGCGGCAATACCGTCGATACGTTCACCCTGCTGGTGACTAAGCCAAACAACGGCACCACCTATACCGCGACTTTTGCATCTGGAGCCTTCAAGGATGGGGCCGGCAACCTGAGCACTACTGCCAGCCAAGGCAGCCTCAAGCCCGCCGGCACCTCCGGCGAGCCTATCAATCTCGCCCTGACCGATCCATCGCATGAGGGTGCGCTCATCACCGTCACGGTGAAGGACGTGCCTTCGGGCTGGACCATCGACGGTGCAACGCACAATGCCGATGGGAGCTGGACGATACAGACCAACGACCTGCACGGGTTGACGGTCATCACGCCTGCCGATTTCGCGGGAGCGGCGGTACTCGACGTTTCGATGACCTGGACCAACGCAGACGGCACGACGGGAAACATGTCGATCGCCGACAATGTCGAGGCCTACGCTCCTGGCTCGCCGATCTTTGCCTGGTCCGGTGACGACGTGCTGACCGGATCGAGCGGAAACGATCTCTTCGTCTTCTCGCAGCCGATCGGCAACAACACGGTGCACAGCTTCGACGCGGCCGCTGACCAGATCGACCTGATCGGTTATTCCGGCTTCCAGAGCTTCGCCGACGTCCAGGCGCATATGGCCGACGACGCCAACGGCAATGCGGTGATAACGCTTGGCGACGGGCAGTCGATCACGCTGGACGGCGTGCACTCGAGTGCGCTTGCGGACGGTAATTTCACCTTCGACCAGACGCCGGTGGTCAACAATGCCGGCACCATGACGATCGGCGACGGCGCTCTGCTGCCGCTGAGCGGCATTATCAACAACAGCGGCCTCATCACGCTCGACTCGACGGGCGGCGATACGTTGCTGCAGGTCATCCAGCATGGCGTGACCCTGCAGGGTGGCGGGCAGATCCTGCTATCCGACAGCGCCGCCAACATCATCTCCGGCACGGGGCCGGACGTCACTCTGGTCAATGCCGACAACACGATCGAGGGCGCTGGCCAATTGGGCGGCGGAATGCTGAGCCTCGACAACCGGGGCACCATCATCGCCACCGGCTCGAACGCGCTGGTCGTCGATACCGGTGGCAGCGTCGTCACCAACTCCGGAACGCTTGAGGCGACAGGTTCGGGCGGCTTGACGGTCACCGGCGACCTGGCGAATTCAGGCATGCTGTGGGCCAATGGCGGCAACATTACCATCAACGGCCAGGTCACCGGCGACGGCGATGCCACCATCGGCAATCTGTCGAAGCTGGAATTCGGTGGCGCCTCGTCCACCGACGTCACCTTCGCGCATGATGCGGCTGGCACGCTGGAGCTCGATGATTCCTTCGATTACAGCGGGCGGATCGGCGGCATCACCAATGACGACAGGCTGGACCTCAACGATATCTTGTTCGGCGCGGGGACGGCGGCCGTCTATCAGGCAAACCAGGATGGCAGCGGCGGCACGCTAACCGTCTCGGATGGTGCGCACAATGCCACGCTGCATCTGCTCGGCTCCTACGACGCCAACAGCTTCAAACTCGCCGATGACGGCCAGGGCCACACCGTCGTTTCGTACAATCCGGCGGAATTCACGCTGACAGGCATCGGCGATGGGGCGATTTCAAGCGACGTCGTGGTGTGAACCAAAGGGGCCGCCGACGGCGGCGGCTCACCTAGCCTGACGAGTATCGAGTGGGGTTCTGAAGTTGGACAGCAAGTCTCGAATTGTGAAGGACGCGCTTCGGGCATGCCGCCGCTATTTCCTCGTGGCGGCGGCATTCAGCCTGGCGATCAATCTGCTCTATCTCGCGTCCCCACTCTACATGCTGCAGATCTACGACCGGGTCGTCACCAGCGGCAGCGAAACCACGCTGGTGATGCTGACCCTTGTGTTGCTGGCGGCCTTCCTTTCGCTGGCCGGCCTCGATCTGGTACGCGCCTCCGTGCTGACGCGTGCCAGCGCGCGGCTCGACCGGCTGCTTTCGGCAAGGATCCTCGCCGCGTCGGTCGAATCCCCATCGCCCGGCTCCTCGCCGAGCCAACCTATCCGCGACTTCGACACGTTCAGGCAGGTCATCACCGGCAGCGGCATCCACGCCCTGTTCGACCTGCCATGGTCGCCCATCTACATCGGTATCATCTTCCTGCTGCATCCGTGGCTCGGCTTCTTCGCACTTGGCTGCTCGCTGCTCTTGATCGCCATGGCCGTGATCAACGAGTATCTCGTGCGTTCACCGCTGAAACAGGCCAACGACCTGGCGACGACCAACTATAACTTTACCGAGATGAGCCTCAGAAACTCGGAAGTCGTTCGCGCCATGGGGATGATCGACGGTCTCATTCGCCGCTGGGGACGCGACCGCAACCTCGCGCTGCGGCGCCAGGCGGAGGCAAGCGATCGCGCCGCCCTGATGTCCGGCCTGATCCGTTTCCTGCGGCTAACCATGCAGTCGTTGATCCTCGGCCTCGGCGCCTATCTGGTGATCGAGCGGCAGATCACCGGCGGCACCATGTTTGCGGCGAGCCTCTTGCTGGGCCGGGGGCTACAGCCGGTCGAGCAGATCGTCGGCCTTTGGCGCAGCCTGATCCTGGCGCGGGCGGCGTTGGCAAGGGTCGAGAAGCTGGTCGACGGGGGCGCGCAGAACGACAGATCGTTCAACCTGCCGAAGCCCACCGGCAAGATTTCCGTCGAGCAGGTCAGCTTTGCAATTGCCAGCCAGCAGAAAGTGCTTCTCCGGGACGTATCGTTCAGGCTGGACGCAGGCGAGGCGCTGGGAATAGTCGGCCCTTCCGGCGCCGGCAAATCGACGCTGGCACGTCACCTTGCCGGTGTCATGCAACCCAGCCGCGGCACCGTCAGGCTGGATGGCGCCGACCTGTCGCAGTGGGGGCACAACGCGCTCGGCGACCACATCGGCTACCTACCACAGGACATCGAACTCTTTTCCGATACAGTCGCCGCCAACATCGGCCGCTTCAAGACCAATGTCGACCAGGACGTGATCGACGCGGCGCGGCTGGCTGGCGTGCACGAGATGATTATTCGCCTGCCGCAGGGTTACGAGACCCAGATCGGCGAAGGCGGCGCAGTCCTGTCAGGGGGATATCGGCAGCGGATTGCCCTTGCCCGAGCGGTGTTCGGCACACCGAACTTGATCATTCTCGACGAGCCTAGTTCCAATCTCGACGCCGATGGCGACCGCGCGCTGAGCGAGTGCGCGATCGAGCTCAAGCGCCGCGGCAGCACGGTGATCATCGTCTCGCACCGTCCCTCGACCCTGGCGAACGTCGACAAGATCCTTCTGTTGCGCGATGGCGCCGTCGAGGCCTTCGGCATGAGAAACGAGATCGTAGCGCTGCTCAACCAGCGTGCGGCTCCAATGGCGGTGGCAACCCAATGAGCTGTGGCCGGAGAGATCGATGAGCGACGTCGCCCTCACCTACCGGAGCCTGCCCGGCGAAACCGGTATCCTGGCCCCGGATTCGATCCGGGTGCCGGCCTGTGTCGGCCTGATGATCATAATCGCCTTTTTCGGTATTTTCGGCGGCTGGGCGGCGTTGGCCCCGCTGAACGGCGCCGTGCTCGCCGACGCCATCGTCAAGGTGGAAGGCAATCGCAAGAGCGTACAGCATTTCGACGGCGGTACGGTGAAGGAAATCCGCGTCAAGGATGGCGACGTCGTCAAGAAGGGCGACATAATGCTGAAGCTGGACGACACCAGAATCCGGTCCGAGTTCAATCTCTATGCCCAGCAATATGCGCTCTTGCGCGCAACCAACGCCAGGATCCGGGCCGAACTGGACGGCAGCGAGGCCGTTGCCTTTCCCAAGGACATTCTCAAAGAGCACGAGGACTATCTCAAGGATGCGATGGCAAACCAGATCGCCGATCTGGAAAGCCAGCGTGCCTCGATGGCCGGCGCCAAACAAATCCTCGAGCGGCGCATTGCCGAGCTCGAGGAGCAGATCCAGGGCAAGCAGTCTCGGGTCGAATCCTACCAGGCACAGCTGCAATCGACGATCGACGAGAAGGCCAGCCTGTCGAAGCTGCTCAAGGCGGGATTGACGACCCGCCCTCGCATCCTGGAACTGGAACGGTCCGCCTCGGATCTGCAGGGTCTGATCGACGAGAACCTGGGCGCAATTGGCGGCAGCGAACAGAGCAAAGCCGAACTCGAGAGCCAGATCGCGCAGTTGACCAACGAGCGCCGAGCCAAGCTGTCGGCCATGCTGATCGATACGCAATCGAACCTTGCCGACCTCGTGCCCAAGATGTTTGCCGCCCAGGCTGCCAGGGACCGGGCCGAAGTGCGCGCGCCCTATGATGGCCAGGTGATGGATCTCAGCGTCTTCTCGATCGGTGCGATCGTGGCGCCGGGCCAGACAATCCTCGACATCGTGCCGACCGAGAATTCGCTGATCGTCCAGGCGCAGGTTCGCGTCGAGGACATATCGAACCTGCGACCCGACATGGCCGCCGAAGTTCGTTTCACATCCTACAAGCAGCGTTCGATACCCATAATTCATGGACGCGTCACCCGCATTTCGGCGGATCGCATCACCGACAGCAAGACCGGGTTTCCCTACTACCTCGCCGACGTGGCTGTCGATCCGGTGGAATTGGCCGCGGCCCCACAGATTGCGCTTTACCCAGGCATGCCGGCGTCAGTCATGATCGTTACCGAGGAACGCACCGCACTCGACTATATTTTAGGCCCGCTGGTTGTGTCGTTCCACTCGGCGTTTCGCCAGAAGTGACGAGCTTCGCGCCAAACATATTGAAGAAGGCGGCGCTCATCCTGTGGAACATCACCGAGCCGGTTTGGCCGCCTGCCGCTGATAATCAGGACAAGGCGAGCGCGTTTGTTGGTTTGCCGGTATCGGCATCAGGCCGGGACCAAAGTCCGGCTTGTGACTGGGCTCAAGCAAGCGCAACATCGCTGAGAAACCCGACGGTTGAGGGCCTGGATCGCAATAGATAAGGTGGCCCAGGCTCTTGGCTTTTCAGGGGCGATGTTTGAGGGAGCAGCGCATTGTTCGTCGATTACTACGAACTCTTGGAGGTCAGCCCAAACGCCAACTCGGAGACGCTTGAGCGAATATTTCGCTATTTTGCGATGCGCTATCATCCCGACAATCAGCAAACCGGAAATGAAGCCCGCTTCAGCGAAATAGTAGAAGCACATAATGTCCTGAAAGATCCGGTCAAGCGCGCCCAATACGACATCTCCTATCGAGAGCATGCAGGTGTTCGCCTTCAATTGGTCGAGGAAGCAAGCGACGGCAAAGGCGTTCAGAAGGACGCTGTGGTCCAGGCCAAACTGCTTTCTCTGCTCTATGTCAAGCGTCGCCAGGATGTCAGCAACCCCGGCATTGGCGACGTCGAAATCGAACGGTTATTGGGCTGTCCGCGAGAGCATCTCGAGTTCCATCTCTGGTACATGAAGGCGAAGGGATGGATCGCAAGAATTGAGAACGGGACAATCGCGATCACGGTTGAAGGCGTCGACCGCGCCGATTCCGAACTGCGTCGCGATAGCAGCGTTCGGCTCCTGGGATCGTAGAACATTGAACCGTTGACCTGGGCAACTGCAGGTCCGGCGGTCAAAACCCTAAAGCCAGCGCGTTTTTCGGCTGCCAGGACCGAAGCGCGCGACCGTTCGGGGCGAGATTCCCGGAGCGAAAAAGATTGGTGGCGGCTGGTTTGTGGTAGTGGCTAAGCTTCGTCAAATGTTCTTGCCCAAGGCTGCGTCATGCCCACCGATAGCCAGTTCATCCTCGAACGCATCAGCCAAGGCTGCGTGGCGCTTGCCGAGGAAGAATTCGTCATCGACAGGCTGGTGAAGTATGTCGGCAATGGCAGGATCCGCTGGCACGTCGAATTGCGTGGGCATCGCGTCGAGCTGACCACCGGGCAGATCAAGAAGCAGCCGACCTTCCGCAGGAAAATCCTCGAACAGGCCGGCGTGCTGCCGCCTCAGCGCGCAGGCGCCGACTACAGGCGGTGGGCGCTCGATCTGAGGCGGAATGCCATCGAGCTTCCCTGGCGCGACAGGCCGGTCGATGCCGGTTTTGCCATCGACAGGCTCGCCAGCCACGGCGATGGGCGCTGGACGGTTGAATACCAGGGCAAGGCGATCAAGTTCACGACGACCAAGCTGCGCAGGCAAGTCAGTTTCCGCAAGCGCATGCTGGCCAAGGCCAAGGTGCTGCCGCCCGAATTGACCCCGATTGCCTATCGCAAATGGATGGACTGGCTCATTCAGAACGCCACAGAGGCGGCGCCACCGGCCGGCGAAGCCTCAATGACGGAGAAAAGCTGGCTCGACGACCTGCCGGAGCTGGCCGGCTGGGAAAATGCCGCCCCGTCCGGAGGGACCGACTAGGACAGCTGCTCATCAGTAATAGGGTTTATCTGCATTTTAACTAATGTAGATCATCCTTACGGATTATGTTCTCCCGGCTTTTGGACAGAAGCAGCATGGTCGACCTTGAGGATGAGGTTCCAGCACCCAGCCGATCCGGCGCCTGGCGCACAATTGCTTTGACGACACTCCAGATCGTCCCGCCGGTCATTTCGGTGGGGTGCGCCATCATGGCCGGCTATTTCACCTATGTGACTTCAAACACCAAGCCGCCAGCGGACATGGCGGCGTTGGCCATGTCGATCATGAAATCCGGCGATGCTTCACCGGAACTGCGCGATTGGGCTGCCGACGTTCTGGGGATACAGACCGATATCGGCATGCCTGCCAAAACTGCCCAGCAATAACCTCGTACCAGGCCTGATATTCCTGCCGCAGGAATTTGGTCGCCGCCCAAGCTGGGGCGGCCGGCGCCGCTCATCCAAGAGATCGCCTGAGGAGGCGCCGGCCAGGCGGGCATTGGGGTACCCGCCGTCGCTACATTAGCATTCGCGCATTGACCTGAAATGGCGCGAACGCGGAAGGCCAGCAGCCGCGGCACTACAGCAATTTTTCCCAAGACCGGAGCCCTCAACGCTGCAATGGTTGTGCCCCAGCGCCTTGGCGTGGCTTGCCCTGGAGACAATCATGACGACGTTTCTCACCGCTCTCGCATCTGACGGTCCTCCAGCCGACCGGGCGAAAGACATGGACCTCTATGGATGGCTGATCGGAAGCTGGGACATGGACACGCTCCACCACCGCAACGACGGCACAATTCAGAAATGGGATGGCGAATGCCATTTTGGCTGGGTGCTCGAAGGCCGCGCCATTCAGGACATCTGGATCAGGCCCAGGCGCCCTGCCCCGTCCACCATGTATGGCACGACCTTGCGCGTCTTCGATCCCGGGATCGGTGGCTGGCACATCATCTGGAGCGATCCGCTCAACCAGGATTATTCGCGCCAGATCGGGCGGGCCGAGGGCAAGGACATCGTCCAGATCGGCGAGGACTCGCGCGGTCTGCAGGCCCGGTGGCGGTTCACCGAGACCACCGCCGACAGCTTTCACTGGATCGGCGAGGAGAGAGCGGCCGAGAGCGACTCCTGGCGCGTAACGTATGAACATTTCGCACGCCGGACAGGGTCCTGAAGCACGCCTGCGCATTTTACTGCCAGCTTCTTGTATCAGCCGGGCATCCAGCGTCCCGGCACCTTGGCCTTGCAAGCTGGCTAAGGTCGGCGAGGTGCGAACATAGATTAGCGCGAGCTTAACCAAGAGCAAGCGAGTATCTCAAAGTCCGCCGGGACAAGCGCGCCAATAATCTCTTATGTATTGAGCGCGAATAGCGGGTAGACAAGCGAAGATTCCAATAGCATTGTTGGCACTGGGACGGGGCTCGACCGGCAAGCGCAAACGATGCTTGTCGGTGGTTGGCAACAGCTAAACCGTACAGCCGCAATTGCCGCGGTTGTGAGACAAGGAGTCCCAAGGATGCCGAACCCGAGCCAGACCAGCGATCAATGGTGGGTCAACGACCAGACACCGGATAACCCGTATGGCAAAAGCGAAGATTACGAGTCCTACCTCGACTACCTTGGTGCGCTGGACCGCTCGCTGACGCCGGCGATCGCGGCGGGAACGCTAAGGATCAATGTCTCCGACCTCAATGACCATCCCGAGTACAAGGCCGCCGCTATCGGCGCCTTGCAGATGTGGTCGCTTGTCACGCCTTTGAAGTTCGAAATCGTCGACGATGCGCCATACAACAGCGCAACGGACTGGATGCAGGTTGTCAGCCCCGAACTGGGCGAGCAGGACGACGGCAGCGCCTATTCCAACGACCGCTATGTCAGCATCGGTCAGCGTTTTCACGACACCGAGCCCAACAAGACAGCCATTGGCGGTTATGTGTTCGATTCCTTCATCCATGAATTCAGTCATGAGTTCGGCCTGAACCATCCCGGCCTCTACAATTACAGCGGTCCCGGCGGCGTGCAGATCAATTATCTGAACAATGCGACCTGGACCTACGACCGTCAGCAATACAGCGTCATGTCCTATTTCGACGGGATCGATGTCGGTGAAACCAGCCGTTGGTCGGCATCAACGCCGATGATGGCCGACATCGAGGCTGTCATCCGCCGCTTTTTCTCGACCGTCGACGCGAATGGTGATCGCACCTATCAGCATATCGACCTCAACACGGGCGACAATGTCTACGGCTTCGGCAGTACCGTGGATGGTTACCGGCTCAGCGCCTCGGGCATGCAACACGATATCGGTTTTGTGATCCACGACACCGGCGGAACCGACACGATCGACTTCTCCGGCTCGACGGCCGGCACGATCCTTGACTTGCGCGCCGGACAGTTCTCCAGCGTCAACGGCCACAGCAATAATGTGTCGATCTTTGCCGGCCACAACGCTGATGGGACCGACTATTACATCGAGAACGGCATCGGCAGCAGCTATGACGACGTCCTGATCGGCAATGACGGCGACAACGTGCTGGATGGCCGCGGCGGCGCCGATCGCATGGCCGGCAATGGCGGCGACGATATCTATTTCGTCGACTCCCTCGACGACATCGTGCGCGAGGAAGCCAATGGCGGCAATGACACGGTCGTTCTGCTGTCCCGGAACTTGAATATCCGGAAAATCGCCAACGTCGAACACATCATCTACGCCGACGAGTCGACACTCCAGCCTGGAGACGGCGGCGGTGAAACGCCTCCCATCATCGGCGACAACACGATGACCAGCGTCATCTTCGGCGACAATGGGAACAATACGCTCGACGGCGGGGCCGGCGACGACACGATCTTCGGTCAGGGCGGCGATGACCTCATCATCGGCGGCCGCGACTCGCTCGCCAGCCGCGACATCAACAACACCATCGATGTTGCCGACCTTGAAGACCAGACCGAGAGCGACGACGGCAATGACACGCTCTATGGCGGCGGCGGCAACGATACGATCCTCGGCGGCCAGGGCAACGATATTCTCGACGGCGGCGCCGGCGACGATACGCTGAGCGGCCAGGACGGCATCGACATATTCAGGGGCGGTGCCGGCGTCGACACGGTCGACTACAGCAAGGAAAGCCCCTTCCAGCTGATCGTCAACCTCGAGACGAACCTGGCCAGCGGCGGCACCGCCTCGGGCGATACGTTCTACAGCATCGAGAACCTGATCGGGTCCGATGACCGCATCGACCGTTTCATCGGCACGTCCGCGGCAAATCATTTCTGGGGCCGGGGCGGCGGCGATTATTTCAACGGCGGCGGCGGCAACGACATACTGGATGGCGGCAATGACGGCGACATCCTGTACGGTGAAGCCGGCAACGACACCATCATCGGTGGCGCCGGCCAGGACTATCTGGATGGCGGCGCCGGTATCGATACCGTCGTCTACGAAGGCAGCTCCGCGGGCGTGACGATCGACCTCGCCAATGGCACGGCCAACGGCGGCGACGGCGATGGCCCGGTGCAGATCGTCGGGCGCGGCACCGTTATCCGGCACGACATCCTCGTCGGTTTCGAAAACGCAGTCGGTTCCTTCTTCGACGACCATCTCATCGGCAATGCCCAGGCCAACAAACTTTCAGGCGGAGCCGGCAACGACACGCTGACTGGCGGCGGCGGCGCCGATACATTGAATGGCGGCGCCGGCAGCGACACGGCGGACTACGCCGACGCGACCAGCGGGCTCAACCTTAAGCTGGGTGGGGGCAAATCCGGCGGCGACACCTACATCTCGATCGAAAATCTGGCCGGTTCGGGCTTTAACGATCAGCTGACGGGCGACGGCTCGGCCAATGTGCTGACCGGCCAGGGCGGCGCCGACAAGATCGACGGCGGCGGCGGCGATGACACCCTGCTCGGCGATTTCGCCTATCAGGGCGATGCTCCACCACGCCCGGGCATGGGCACCGGCTACGCCACGCTCGGACCGGAAGCGACGAACAATTCGATCGCAACCGCCTTCGACATATCGAACAACTTCTCGCTGGCCGCCGACCCCGACATCTTCGATTCGACGACCACCCTTCACACCACCGTCAACGCCACCGGAAACGGCCTGGGCGGATATTACAGCGTCAACCTGGCTGCCGGCACGATCATCACCATCGACATCGATGGAATTGCCGACCCCAATGTCCATGACAGCATCGTCAGGGTGCTGGACAGCGATGGCAATATCGTCGCCCAGAACGACGATGGCGGCGACGATCCCGGCTCCACAAACGGCCGCGATTCGAGCACCAGCTTCATCGTTCAGGAAACCGGAACCTACTACATTCTGGAAGGCAAATGGTCGGACACGGCTCCCGGCGATGGCTGGGTGGAATCCGTGCCGGAGGGGTCGACATACAAGCTCAACGTATCGGTCGAATTCCCGCCTGCGCCGGCTCAGCCGGGCGTTGCGGGCGCCGATACGCTCTCCGGCGGGGGCGGCAACGACCTGCTGGATGGCGGGCTGGCTGCCGACACGCTGACCGGCGGCGCGGGCCAAGACTATTTCCGCTTCTCGATAGAACTTGGGAACGGCAATATCGACTGGATCAAGGACTTCAAGGTCGCCGACGATACGATCCTGCTGGATAACCTCATCTTTGCCAGCGTTGGCGGCGACGGCGCCCTCGCCCTGGGCTCATTCTACAAGAGCGCAGCGGGTGCTGCTCATGATGCCGACGACCGCATCATCTACGATACCGACAATGGAATATTGTCTTACGACGCCGATGGTTCCGGACAGGAAGCAGCCATTCAATTTGCGCACCTGAACACAAATCTGGATCTTTCGGCTGCAGACTTCGTTGTCATCTGACGCGTTACCGGGAGGGGTGCCTTCAGGCGCCCCTCCTAAAAACGCGTCGCCGCAGCGAAAGGGAGAGGACGCGATGACCGACCGCCGCACAGTATTATTGGCTGCCGGAGTTGCGGCTGTTGCCGCTGCGGCCGGCGCAGTCGGAGCATCCGCTGCGCAAGCGACTGATATTCGTGGCGCGATCACCTTCGTGGGCGGCAAGGCTATCCCGGAAGGTCATCTCGAGATCTATCTCGAGGACCCCGCCATTCAGGACAGTGCGCGACGTCGCGCCGCGAAAATCAGTCTCAAAAGCGAGGGCGGCTCAAAGACGATAGAATTTTCCTTGCCACTGCCCGCAAGCTCGACTGCTTCACCGACGCTGCGGATCGTTGCGCGCCTGGAGCGTGCGGATGGCTGGCTGGTGGCGCGGGGCAGCGCACAGTTCGAGGCGGGCTTGCCCGTCCATGTCACACTCAAGGCAGTTACGTATTGAGGGGCGAGATGCCATATTGCGAGCCTGCATGCAGCTGACGCCATCGCCGCCGCTTACGCTGGCCGGAATTCTGGCGTCCTTTCGACGTGCTTTTTCGGGCATCGTCCTGATGAGCGGGGTCGTCAACGTGCTGACCCTGACCGGCTCGTTCTTCATGTTGCAAGTCTATGACCGGGTCGTTCCGGGTCGCAGCGTGCCAACGCTGGTCGGCCTGGCGGTGCTTGCGGGAACACTGTTCGTGTTTCAGGGGGTGCTGGAGCTGATCCGCTCTCGCCTCATGGTGCGGCTGGGACAGGGGTTGGACGCAAAGCTGAGCCCGTCGGTCTATTCTGCACTGATGCGCCTGCCGCTGCGCGCCAAGCCTTCCGGTGACGGACTGCAGCCCTTGCGGGATCTGGATCAGGTTCGCGCCTTTATCGGCAGTCCCGGACCAACCGCGCTGTTCGACCTGCCATGGATGCCGCTCTATATCGGCATCTGTTTCATTTTTCATTTCTGGATCGGCGTTACCGCGCTTGCCGGCGCTGTTGTGCTGTTTGCACTGACGCTTCTGGCCGAATTCCGGACCCGCGGCCCGACAAGGGTCGCCGGACAGCACGCAGCCGTCCGCAGCACGTTGGCCGAGGCAACAAGACGCAATGCCGAGGCCATGCAGGCCATGGGTTTTGGCGGGCGTATCGCCGAGCGATGGCATGCCGTCAATGCCGAGTACCTGAACGCCCATGCGGCAGCCAGCGATGTGGCGGGAACGCTTGGCACGATTTCCAAGATCCTGCGATTGATGCTGCAATCGGCCATGCTGGCGACCGGTGCTTATCTGGTCATCCAGCAAGAGGCGACCGGCGGCATCATGATCGCAAGCTCGATCATGATGGGAAGAGCACTGGCTCCGATCGAACTGGCGATAGCGCATTGGAAGGGTTTCATTGCGGCGCGGCAAAGCTGGGCACGCCTGAAGCAGCTGTTGTCCGCGCTGCCGGAAGGCGCAACCGGCGTAACCCTGCCTGCGCCTGTCAGCGCGTTGGTGGTTGAGAATGTCAGTGTCGCGCCGCCGGGCGAACGGACGCCGGTGGTGTGGGACGCCAATTTTTCACTGGCCAGGGGGTCCGGGCTGGGGGTAATCGGCCCAAGCGCCTCCGGTAAATCGTCGCTGGTGCGTGCTCTCGCCGGTGTCTGGCTGCCGGCGCGCGGCGCCGTGCGGCTGGATGGCGCGACGCTTGACCAGTGGCCGACCGACGAGCTGGGCAAACATATCGGCTATCTGCCGCAGGATGTGCAGTTGTTCGACGGAACGATTGCGCAGAACATCGCCCGCTTCGACCCGGATGCGTCGTCCGACATGGTGCTTGCGGCGGCCAAGGCCGCCGGCGTGCATGATCTCGTCGTGCATCTGGCCGACGGTTACGACACACGGGTTGGCGAAGCCGGCGCCTCGCTGTCGGCGGGGCAACGGCAGCGTATCGCCCTTGCGCGCGCTCTCTATGGCGATCCGTTCATGGTCATCCTGGACGAGCCGAATTCCAATCTCGATGCAGAGGGTGAAGTCGCCTTGTCCGCCGCCATCCAGGGCATCAGGGACCGCGGCGGCATCGTTATCGTCGTCGCACACCGATCCACCGTCCTGGCCAATGTCGATACCGTGCTGGTGATGGCCAATGGGCATGTGCAGGCCTTCGGTCCGAAGGATGAGGTGCTGAACAAGGTGTTCCGAACGGCAACACCGCTCAAGGTCGTTGCCGCCACGGAGAGAGGGGTTCCGGCATGAGCGAGGACAGAGCCGCTTTGCATCATAGGCAGGTCCACCGCTATCTCGTGGCTGGGGTTGCTACCTGTCTGCTGCTCGTCGGCGGTGTTGGCGGCCTGGCGGCAGTGACCAAAATGTCGGGTGCGGTGATCGCAGCTGGCCGGCTGGTGGTCGATTCCAATGTAAAGAAGGTTCAGCACCCGACCGGCGGCGTGGTCGGCGAGATCAGGGTGCGTGAAGGCGACCGGGTCAAAGCGGGCGATATTCTGGTGCGCCTGGATGAGACGACAACGCGCGCCAATTTGGCAATCGTCTCAAAAGGTCTGGATGAGTTTTATGCACGGTTGGCGCGCTTGGAGGCAGAGCGTGACGGCAAGGACACGATCAGCTTTCCGGAGGTTTTGACATCACGGCGCGGCGAGGCTGGTGTCGCCGCATCGATGGCCGGAGAACAATCGCTGTTCGATTTCCGGCGCCAGGCGCGATCCGGCCAGCGATCGCAATTGCGCGAACGGATCGCCCAGTTGACGCAGGAGACCGCCGGCCTGACCGAGCAGCTGCAGGCCAAACGCCGCGAGATCGAGCTGATCCAGATCGAGCTGGAGGGCGTGCGGTCCCTGTGGCATCGCAAGCTGATAGGAATCGAGCGCATGACGTCGCTGGAACGGGACGCGGTGCGGCTCGAAGGCGAGCATGGGCAGCTGACCGCGGGAACAGCCCAGGTGAAAGGCAAGGCCTCCGAGATCGAACTGCAGATCATCCAGATCGACCAGGATCTTCGCAGCGAGGTCGCGACCGATTTACGCGAAACGCAAGGGAAGATCTCCGAGTTCGTCGAACGCAAGGTAGCGGCCGAGGACCAGTTGAAGCGCATCGATCTGCGCAGCCCGCAGGATGGCGTGGTGCTGCAGTTGGCCGTGCATACGATCGGCGGGGTCATCACGCCCGGCGAACAGGTGATGCAGATCGTACCGGTAACGGACGACCTGACCGTTGAGGCGCATATCGCACCGCAGGATATCGACCAGGTGACGATGGGCCAGAATGCGATTTTGCGCCTGTCGGCCTTCAATCGGCAAACCACGCCGGAACTGACCGGGACGCTGTCGCGGATCTCGGCGGATCTCACCACCGAGGAGCGCACCGGAGCAGCCTTCTATGTTGCGCGGGTGACGCTGCCGAAAACCGAGGTCGCCAAGCTGCGCGGCCTGGCGCTGGCGCCGGGCATGCCGGCCGAGGTGTTCTTTCCGACAGGGGATCGGACGATGCTTTCCTATCTGGTGAAGCCGCTGTCGGATCAGATCCAGAAAGCTTTTCGGGAAGAATGAAGCCGCCGCAAGCGGCGTATTTTGCCATTCACCGCTTCCCCCGGGACCGGCTGGTTGCCGATCCCGAAGGAGTAGCCCCTACTCCGCCGCTTCGTAGCCTCGCGATGCCCTTGATCTCGAGGAAATCCTCCAGCCCGTATTCGGCATTGTAGCCGCCGAACGGCAGGCCAGCGTCCGGGGTGGGGTAGTTGATGTAGGCGTTGTCGGTGCGCATGCGGGCGGCGATTTCGCGGGCCTTGTTCATGTCCTTGGTCTGGATGTAGGAGGCCAGCCTATAGACGGTGTCGTTGGCGGTGCCGATCTGCTCGCAACGTCTCCGCGCTCAATCGGAACAGCCATGCATATTAGCATTCAACGATATATTAATAAGTATGATCGAGCCTTTGCGTATCGGGACCAATTCCCGATCGACGATCCGGCACTATTTGTGTGCCGGGACGCTCGACCGATGCGGAGTAAAACGCATGAGTGTCGAAACCGCACTGGCGCAGCTATTGCGCATGATCTACGGCCGCGCCCTCAAACTGGCGACGTTGCCGGATGACGAAAGAGACCCGCACTACGACAACATCCGCCGGTCGTGTTGCGGAGCCGCCGAACATGTCGGTCAGAGTCCCGACGATGCTGCCCTGACGGCAAACAGCATGGTCGAATTCACCCGCGCCATGGTTGGAATCATCGAGACAAACCGCGGCTATGACAAAGGGCGGTCCATCTCCGGGCAGCGACCCCGTTGACGAGACTAGCGAGGGCGCGGCCGAGACCGCGCCCCTTCGATTGCATTGGAGCTTGCGAGAGCCTTTTCTCCCTGCCCTACTCTGCCGCCTCGTAGCCGGCGATGCCCTTGATCTCGAGGAAATCCTCAAGCCCGTATTCGGCGTATTCGCGGCCGTTGCCGGATTGCTTGTAGCCGCCGAAAGGCAAGCCGGCATCCCATTGCGGATAGTTGATGTAGACATTGCCGGTGCGCATGCGGGCGGCGACTTCGCGGGCTTTCTTGATGTCCTTGGCCTGGATGTAGGAGGCGAGGCCATAGACGGTGTCGTTGGCGGTGCCGATCGCCTCTTCGACGGTGTCATAGGGCATGATCGCCAGCACCGGCCCGAAGATTTCTTCCCGGGCGATGCGCATGTCGTGCGTGACATCGGCGAACACGGTCGGGCGGACATAGTAGCCGCGGTTGAGTTCGGCCGGACGGCCCGGGCCGCCGGCAACCAGCGTTGCGCCCTCGACTATGCCGGCCTGGATCAGGTCCTGGATCTTGTCGAACTGGATCTGGCTGACCACCGGGCCGAGCTTGGTGCCGGCCGCATCGGCCGGGCCGAGGGTGAACTTTTCCGCCGCCGTCTTGGCATAGCCGGCAGCCTCGTCGTGGCGGTCGCGCGGCACGAACATGCGGGTCGGTGCGTTGCAGGACTGGCCTGAGTTGCTGAAGCAACCGGCGACGCCCTTGGCGACGGCCTTTTCCAGGTCGACATCGGGGAACAGAATGTTAGCCGACTTGCCGCCGAGTTCCTGATGCACGCGCTTGACCGTGTCGGCCGCCGCCTTGGCGACCAGGATGCCGGCTCGCGTCGAACCGGTGAACGACATCATGTCGATGTCGGGGTGGCTGGACAGCGCCTGGCCGACGCCGGGGCCGTCGCCATTGACGAGGTTGAAGACGCCCTTCGGCACGCCGGCCTCGTCGATGATCTCGGCAAAGATGATGGCGTCGAGCGGCGCGATCTCAGACGGCTTCAGCACCATGGTGCAGCCGGCGGCGAGCGCGGGACCGACCTTGCAGGTGATCTGGTTCAGCGGCCAGTTCCACGGCGTGATCAGGCCGACGACGCCGATCGGTTCCTTGACGATCAGGGACGAGCCCTTGATGTGGCGGAATTCGAACGACTTCAGCACCTCGGCCATCTTCTGCAGATGCGCCAGCCCAACGCCGACCTGGCTGTCGAGCGCCATCCGGCGCGGCGCGCCCATTTCACGCGACACCGCCAGCGCCAGATCGGCGCTGCGCTTCTTGTAGATCTCGATGACGCGGTTGAGGATATCGAGGCGTTCCTCGGCCGAGGTGAAGCCGAATGTGTCGAAGGCGCGCTTGGCCGCGGCCACCGCCTTGTCGACATCGGCCTTGGAGCCGAGCGAAATCTGCGCGAAGGCGTCTTCGTTGGATGGGTCGATGACGTCGAGTGTGTTAGGCACAACAGGATCGACCCACACGCCATCGATATAGAACTGCAGATTGTGTGACATGGTTTCTCCTTGGGCGGGGATATCTGATGTGATTGGGGGGCGATCGCCGGATCGTCGTATCGCGTCAGAGATAACGATGCGGCAAGAGCGATGTCAAACGCAAGGGCGGGCGATTGAGCCAGGCGGCTACAGAAGCGTGTGCCCCGCTGCGACCAGAAGCCCCCTTGCCGCGGCTTCATCCTTCACTTTGACGAGCAGATGGTCGCCATCGAAGGTGGATACCAGAAAAATGCCGAGTTCGTTTTCCGACAACGGCTTTATTACCGACAGCACGATGCCTGTTTCGTCGAAGGCAAACGGACCCTGCAATTTGAAGGCGACCCAGTCGCCGTCGTGCTTGACCGTGCCCGGAACGCGATCCTGCAGGCAGGTGATCGAAAGCTCGTCCTCGGTCCTGGTGATGCTGACGAAGCCCGGTCCGTCGGCCCAGCCGGGAATGCTCTCTTTTGCTTCGAGGCGGGAAACCGCATAGCGCCCCGAGAGTGGCTTCAACCGGACCCTAACTGCCATCGTCTTATCCATGCCTCCGATTGCCCGCTATCGCGTCAATGTCTTGCTCATATAGACCGTCATGCCGCCCATGAACGGCTCCTCCCGGTCGATCGAATAGCCATGCCTTTTGTACAACAATACATTGGCCTCGAAAGCGCCATTGGTCAGCAGGCGCAGTTCGAAGCGGTTGGCCGTGCGCGCCTTCAGTTCGGCTCGCTCCAGCAACAGCCGGCCAATGCCCCTGCCCTGCGCCTGTGGCGCGACGCAGACATTCTCAATCCAGAGGTGATCATCCTCCAGCATGGTTTCGATCATGCCGACGATACGGTCATCCTCGACGGCGATATCGAACGGATGCTCGGCAACCGCTCTGTCATAGTCGGCGCGCATCGGCAGCGGCTCGCGGCCGATCACCGGCACCCATTTGGCATAGGCGGCGCGTACGATGTCCCTGATCTTGGCGGCATCAGCGCGCTCGGCCGGCCGAAACCGGATGGAAGAATTGGTCATAGCAAGGCTCCAGACATGAAAACCCCGCCGGCGGATGTCGCGGCGGGGCTGGGAACGAACGAACCGGATCTATTGTGCCGGTCTTCGTCGTCGCGCAATCGGCTTGCCGCGCCGCATCGTGCAGAGGCGGCGTCGCTTGGTGATGGCGAGTGCAAAAACGAACATGGCGCCACGCTGGAACAGGAAGTTCAGCCCGTCAAGATTTTGAGATTGGCCCAGCGTGTCGAATTCGGGAGGTGTTCCATCGTCAGCTCAAAAACCAATCGTTCGTAAAAATCGATCATTCTAACCAGAACAATTCGTTGGAAAGATCGGTTCGGGAATGGCATTCCTCCGGCATACCCGCCTGGAGAATTGCATTGTCTTCCGCCATCCACATCGCGAACGATATTCCGAAAAGCACGATTTCTGCCGATCTGGCCGCGGGCCGCAAGCGGCTCGATTCCATGTGGAACGGCATTATGCCCGGCGTCGTGCTGGTGGTGATGATCACCGCTGTGGCTTTCTCAGCCCACAATGTCTCAGGCCTTGCCTTGTTCAGCCCGATGATCCTGGCGGTCGTCGCCGGCATGATTTATTCTAACGTGCTCGGCACGCCCGCGCATGCAAAAGCCGGCATCGCCTTTTCGCAAAAGCGCCTGCTGCGCTTTGCCATCGTGCTGCTCGGCTTCCAGCTGACGCTCAGCCAGGTCGTCTCGATCGGCGCCAGCGGCGTCGGCATTGTCGCAGCTACCCTTGGCGCCACTTTCGTCTTCACCATCACGCTCGGCCGGCTGCTCGGCGTCGACGCCAAGCTGGCGCAACTGATTGCCGCCGGCACCTCGATCTGCGGCGCCTCGGCGATCGTCGCCACCAACATCGTCACCGATGCGCGCGACGAAGACGTCACCTACGCCGTCGCCTCGATCACGCTGTTCGGCACCGTCGCCATGCTCGGCTTCCCGCTGCTGGCGCCTGTGGTCGGCCTCGACCAGCACGCATTCGGTCTGTGGGCAGGCGCCTCGATCCACGAGGTGGCGCAGGTCATCGGCGCCGGCTTCCAGAACGGCGCCCAGTCCGGCGAGATCGCCACCGTCGCCAAGCTGACCCGTGTTTCCATGCTGGCCCCGATGGTCATCGCGCTCGGCCTGATGGCGCGCCGCAAGACGAGCAGCGACCGGTCAGGCGATCAATCGGCGGCACGGCCGCCCATGCCGTGGTTCGTCGCCGCTTTCGTCGCTGTCGTGGCGCTGAACAGCCTGGTCACCGTGCCGGCGGAAGTGAAGTCGGCAATGGCGCTCGCCACCACCATCATGCTGACCATGGGGCTCGCCGCCATGGGCCTGCAAGCCAACATTTCGCAATTGCGCTCGCGCGGCCTGCGGCCCCTGGCACTCGCCTTCTCGGCCTTCCTGTTCATCGGCTGCCTCAGCCTGATGCTGGTGAAGTTCGCTTAAAGCCGCTCAATCCTCGAACGAGCTTGCCGCGACGTAGATCGCGGCCAGTGCCTCGATGCCGGCCTGGTCGTCCTTGTCGAAGCGGCCGGGCGTCGGGCTGTCGAGGTCGATCAGGCCGAAGACGCCGTCATTGTCCCTGAGCAGCACGACCAGTTCCGAGCGCGAGGCGGCGTCGCAGGCGATGTGGCCGGCAAACTCGTGCACATCCTTGACCAGCATCGACATTTCGAGATCGATCGCGGTGCCGCAAACGCCCTTGCCGACAGCGATGCGCACGCAGGCCGGCTTGCCCTGGAAGGGCCCAAGCACCAGTTCCTCATCGGAGGCGAGGAAATAGAAACCGGCCCAATTGAGGTCGGGCACCATCTGGAAGATCAGCGCCGATGTGTTGGCGGCGTTGGCGACAGAGTCGCTCTCGCCCTCCAGCAGCGCCTTCAACTGGGTGGCCAGTTCGCGATAGAACGCTGGCTTGTCGGCGCTGTCGATGGTCTGAGCCGCAAACATGGTTCGTCTCCGTTGCCGGCGGACCAGGATGCCCGCTATATCCCTGTCTGCCACCAATGACGCGCCTGGGAAATACACAATTGTGAATACCGTCCATGCCAGCAGAAGACAGGACCGGGTTCAGCCCGCAGCGAGCGAAGGCCCCCTCACCTTTGCCGTGCTGGTGTTTCCCGACTTTCCGATGATGGCGTTCAGTTCGGTGATCGAGCCGCTGCGCGCTGCCAATGTGCTGGCCAAGCGCGAGTGCTATCGCTGGGTGATCGTCGGCGCCGACAACGGCACGGTCGAGGCGTCCAATGGGGTTGTCATACAACCGGGATTCTCAGCCTCTGGCGCGCCAAAGGTCGACCGCATCGTCGTCTGCTCGGGCGGCAATGCCGACTTGCTTGTCGCCGACGATGCGGTTGCCTGGATGCGTAGGAGTCTGCGGGGCGGCGCCCATATCGGCGCGGTGGCCGATGCCGCCTTCTTCCTCGCCAGGGCCGGCCTGCTCGACGGCCATGCCTGCACCTTGCACTGGACCAGCCAGGCCGCCTTCACCGAGGCTTTCCCGGACATCGAGTTGAGGCGCGATCTCTACGTCATCGACCGCAAGCGCTTCACCTCGGCCGGCGGCGTCGGCAGCCTCGACATGATGCTGGAGATCATCACCAACGATTATGGCGCCGAACTCGCGGCCGGCGTTGCCGAATGGTTCGTGCACAGCCCTTTGCGCTCAAGTGTGGACCGCAAGCTGATGCCACTCAGGCTGCGCACCGGGGTCCAGAACGAACTGGTGCTGTCGGCCATCGCCATCATGGAGGATGCGGTCGAGGAACGGCTCGGCATGACGGAACTGGCGGCAAGACTTGGCGTCTCCTCCGACAAGCTGGAGCGCAATTTCCGCAGCGAGCTCAGCATTTCGCCCAACGGCTACTACCGGCGCCTCAGGCTGCGGCGCGCCGCCGACCTTCTGGCGCATTCAACGCTGATGGTGCGCGACGTGGCGCTGGCTTGCGGCTTTGCTTCGATGTCGAGTTTTGCGAGGGCTTTTCGCGAAGAGCATGGGCACGCACCGAAGGCGATGCGGCGGCATTAGGAACTGTGCGCCGCTGGGCCTGCGGCATTTCGCACGACATTTGCGGGATTGCGCACAGCCTTCACGCAACGCCGAGCTATGTTCGACCTTTCAGGAGGCGCACCCATGAGCATCGTCGTATTCGATCCCGACAGCACCGAGGACGTGGATTTCAAAGACCGCATGCGCCATCCCGCTGCGGCCGATCCGGCCGGCGGCATGTGGCTGTCGGATACGGAACCGTCCTTCATCGATGCCGACGCGCTGCGTAAGGGACGGCTGGCCAAACTGCGGGCCTGGATGCGCGAGGCCGGCTATGGCGGCGTCGTGCTGTTCGACCCTTACAACCAGCGCTACGCCACCGGCTCGCGCAACATGTTCGGCTATTTCCTGCGCAACTCGACGCGCTATTTCTTTATCCCGACCGAAGGGCCGATCGTGCTGTTCGAATATCCGCAGAGCTACCATGTCTCGATGGTGCTCGACACGATCGACGAGGCGCGGCCGTCCAAGCTGGTGTGGTCTTCCGTGTCGGGCCGCGACGACGAGACGGCTGGCCCGTTCGCCGACGAGATCGCCGAACTGTTGAAGCAGCATGGCGGCGGCTCGATGAAGCTCGGGCTCGACCGCTGCAGCCATTTGCAGGCGCTGGCCCTGGAAAAGCGCGGCTGCGAAGTCAGGGATTGTCAGGGCGAAATCCTGGCGGTGCGCGCCGTCAAGACGCCTGAGGAAGTCAAATGCCTGCAGGTTTCGATGGCGGGCGCTGAAGCCGCTGTCTATGCCGTGCGCGAGGCGATCAAGCCCGGCGTTTCCGAAAACGAGCTGTTCGCCATCATGTATGGCGAGGTGATCCGCCAAGGCGGCGAGTTCATCGAGACACGATTGCTCACCTCGGGCCAGCGCACCAATCCGTGGTTCAACGAGGCCAGCGGCCGCAAGATCCGGCCGGGCGAGTTGTTGGCGCTCGATACCGACACGATCGGCTGCTACGGCTATTATTCCGATTTTTCCCGCACCTTCCGCTGCGGACCGGGCAAGCCGACCGACTATCAGAAATCGCTCTACCGCATGGCGCACGACCAGGTTCAGCACAATATTTCGATCGTGACGCCGGGCATGGCGTTTCGCGAGATCGCCGAAAGAGCGTGGAAAATCCCAGACCGTTTCGTCGACCAGCGCTATACCTCAGTGATGCACGGCGTCGGCATGCATGGCGAGACGCCGTTCATTGCCCATGCCATGGACTACGAGACCTACGGCCGCGACGGCATTATCGTGCCCGGCATGGTGGTCAGCGTGGAAAGCTATATCGGCGAGAAAGGCGGCCGCGAGGGCGTCAAGCTGGAGGACGAGATCCTGATGACCGACACCGGCACCGAATTGCTGTCGCGTTTCCCCTATGAGGATGAGTTTCTGGAGAAGCAGGTTTGATCGCGATATCGCCTATCGACGCCTGCGCAGTATCGCAAACCTTCGGGAATAGTCACGGCAACCGTGCCTTCGTCATCCTAGGGCGAAGCAAGGAGCGCAGCGACGCGGCGCAGACCCTAGGATCCATGCCGGGACTCCCGAACGCCGCAGCGGTGCGGAACATCGCTCCCCGAAACACGCTCTGCTCGCCGGATATTCTGAGCCGCTTTCGCCCTTCGATCAGGATCACGGAATGGATCCTAGGGTCTGCGCTCCGCTTCGCTACGCTACGCCCTAGGATGACGAAGCTCAGAGGGGATCTGCCAATCTCCACAGTTGTCCGAAACAAAGTGGTGCTGGCCGTAAACCCGGGCGCCTCCGCATGAAAAGCCCGATCTCCATCAAACGCGGCACTGTCGCCGCTGTCTTCATCGACCTCCAGGAGGAGCACCGGCAGGACAAGCGCTATTTGGTCGAGGGCTATGGCGAGGTGCTGGCCAACGTCCAGCGCCTGCAGGCGGCGGCGCGGCGCAACTTCGTGCCGCTCTACCACTGGGCCTATATTGTCGATACCGCCAAGGCGCGGCCGTTCCATCCGCTCGATGCCGACGGCAAGTCGGCCTTTTCCGACAAGAGCGATCCGCTGACGGAAATCTGTCATGAGGTGGCGCCGGCCAATGGCGAAGCCTTGCTGATCAAGGCGGAGGCCAGCGCCTTCCGTTCGGGGCCGGCGGCGCGTGACCTCAAATCCGGCGGGATCGAGTGGCTGATCGTCGCCGGCGTGTGGACCGAGGCCTGCATCGACGCCACGGTGAAGGACGCCGTGGCCTCAGGCTTTCGTGTGCTTCTGGTCAAGGACGCCTGCGGCAGCGGCAGTGCCGCCATGCACCAGACCGCCATCCTCAACCTTGCGAACCGGCTCTATGGCGGCGCCGTCACCAACACCATCGACGCCTGCCGGCTGATGGCGGGCGATACCGTCAGCGCATGGCAGGTCGAGGGTTCGGTGCCGCTGCGCTTCACCTTTGAAAACGCCGGCCGGCTCTACGGCGAACTCTGAAAGATGGGCACACTCCACCAGCTCAAGACAGCCGGGCGGGGAAAATACGCCACCCTGCTCGACCCGGCGCTGTGGGATTACATCGACTGCGTCAACGACTGGTTCCCACCCGAAATCGCTGAACTGCCGATCGCCGAGCAAAGGTCGGTCTATGACGCGATGTGCCGCGCCTTCCATCAGGGTTATCCCAAGGGGGTTTCGGCCAGCGACGGCATCATCGCCGCCGATGAAGGACACACCATCCCGATCCGCTACTACCGGATGGCGGGCAAGCCGGTGCGCGCCATCATCGTCTACTATCATGGCGGCGGGTTTGTGCTGGGCGGGCTCGACAGTCATGACGACATCTGCGCCGAGATCTGCGCCGGCATCGGCTTCGACGTCGTCTCCGCCGACTATCGGCTGGCGCCCGAACATCCGCATCCGGCTGCCTTCGAGGATGCGCTTGCCGCCTTCGAATGGGCGTCGCAGACGACTGACCTGCCGATCGTCCTCGTCGGCGAAAGCGCCGGCGGCAACCTTGCTGCCGCGGTCGCGCATGCGTCGCGCCGAGACCCGCGCCATGCTGTCGGCCAGGTGCTGATCTATCCCAGCCTCGGCGGCGATGAGAACGCCGGCTCCTATGTCGAGCACGCGCAAGCGCCGCTGCTGACATTGCGCGACATCGAGACCTACCGCACCATCCGCTGCGGCCCGGCGCAATCACGCGACGACCCGACATTCTCGCCGCTGAGCGACAGCGATTTCTCGGGCCTGCCACCGACGGTCATCGTCACCGCCCAGTGCGATCCGCTGTCATCGGACGGCCAGACCTATCGCGACCGCATCGTTGCCGCAGGTGGCCGTGCCTGGTGGTATGAGGAGCCGCGCCTGGTGCACAGTTTCTTGCGCACCCGCAAAACTGTTCCGCGCGCCGGCGAGGCATTTTTGTGCATCCTGGCGGCCATCGCCGCCGTTGCCGTGCTCGGCAAGAACGACGAGGAGTTGATCTCCCCCCTCGTGGGGGAGATCAAGGGCAGGCCAGAGGGGGGCGCGAAGGAACGCGGCCCTTCGACTTCTTGAATTAAAGCTGCCTGCGAAGACAGTTCCAATGGGCTGAGACGCCCGTGGGACAGCGCCCCCCTCTGTCCTGCCGGACGTTCGTCGTTCGGAAAGCCAAGCAATTGGCTTTCCATCCGCTATGCGGACCACTCCTCAACCCCCACACGGGGGGAGATCGGACACCTCCCTCGCGGAACTGCGCACAAGAATTGCGGAAAAGCGAACATTTCCCGGCGTCAGCCAGCCCTATCATCGCAGCTCAGGCAACGGCCCGCCGGCGGCCACACCCGCCCCAGCGGGGCTGTCCGTCGGGGCGCTCAACAAAAGAGGGAACGACGATGAAATTCATGCTGACCGACCGCAATTTGCACCCGCAGGCCAAACCCGTTGCCGAGGATTTCAAAAAGGGCGGGATAAACCGGCGCGAATACCTCGCCATCATGGCCGGCTTCGGCGTCAGCGCTGCCGGCGCGCTGGCGCTGGGCGGTCTCGGCCCCTCGCCCGCCCGGGCCGAGGAGCCGAAGCGCGGCGGTACCTTGCGCGTCGCCATGAACGTCAAAGGGTTCAAGGATCCGCGCACTTTCGACGGCGTCGAAATGTCCAACGTCGCGCGCCACTGCAACGAATATCTGGTGCGCTGGAACCGGGACTTCACCTTCGAGCCATGGCTGCTCGAAAGCTGGGAAACCAGCGACGATGCCAGAACGATCACGCTTCATGTACGCAAGGGCATCGCCTGGTCGAACGGCGACACCTTCAACGCCGACGATGTCATCCACAATCTGACCCGCTGGTGCGATGCCGGCGTGGCCGGCAATTCGGTCGCCGCGCGCATGGGCGCGCTGGTCAATGCCGACACCAAGAAACCGGTCGATGGCGGTATCGAGAAGGTCGACGACTTCACCGTCAAACTCAATCTGCCGAAGCCTGATATTTCGCTGATCGCGGGCATGGCCGACTACCCGGCGCTGATCATGCACCGCTCCTATGAGGGCGGCGATGACCCGATGAAGGCGCTGGCGATCACCACCGGCCCCTGCGAACTGGTCAGCTGGAATGCCGAGACAAGTGCTGAGGTCAAGCGCAAGGACAAGCCCTGGTGGAAAGGGGACTTCAACCTTGATGGCATCAAATGGGTCGACTACGGCTCCGACCCCAACGCCATGCTGTCGGCCTTCGAATCCGGCGAGATCGACACCGACCACGAAACCGCTTCGGATGCCGTGTCGCAGACCGAGCAGATGGGCTTGCAAAATTCCGAGATCGCCACCGGCTCGACCATCGTCGCCCGCTTCAACGTCGGCAACGCGCCCTATGACGAGGTCAAGGTGCGCCGCGCCGGCCAGCTTGCCGTCGACAATTCGGCCGTGCTGGCGCTTGGCCTCGGTGGCCGCGGCAAGCCCGCCGACAACCACCATGTCGGCCCGATGCATCCCGAATTTGCCGATATCGGCCCGGCCAAGCGTGACGTCGACCAGGCCAAGAAACTGCTTACCGAGGCCGGCAAGGCCGACCATGAGTTCGACCTGATCTCGGTCGACGTCGAATGGCAAAAGAGCACCGGTGACGCGATTGCAGCGCAGATGCGCGAGGCCGGCCTGAAGATCAAGCGCACGGTGTTGCCGGCGGCGACCTTCTGGAACGACTGGAGCAAATACCCCTTCTCCACCACCGAATGGCTCGGGCGCCCGCTCGGCGTCCAGGTGCTGGCGCTCGCCTACAAATCGGGTGCGGCATGGAACGAAAGCGCCTATGCCAATCCGGAGTTCGACGCGCTGCTCGACAAGGCGCTGGCAACGCCGGACGCCGCCCAGCGCAAGGAGATCATGGCCAAGATCGAGCAGAATCTGCGCGATTCCGGCATCATCATCCAGCCCTACTGGCGCTCGGTCTACCGCACCTACCGCAAGGGCGTGCAAGGCTGCGAACAGCATCAGTCGCTGGAGCAGCACTTCGAGAAGGTGTGGCTGGAAAGCTGATCCCTCCCGGGACTGTTGGGCCGGCGCGGTTCGAATGAGCCGCGCCGGCCGAATGCCATTTGCCATCGCCACGAATTTTGGCACAGATTGCGCCCGACCGACTTTCGGCACAGAGCGAATCAGGCATGGATCATTTCGACCTCGGCACCTATCGCCGCCCCATTTCCACATCCTCGGCCGAGACGCAGCGCTGGTTCGATATCGGGCTGAACTGGTGCTACGGCTTCAATCACGAGGAAGGCATAAAGTGCTTCGAGAAGGCGCTGGAGACCGACCCTGATTGCGCCTTCGTGAATTGGGGCATCGCCTATGCCGCCGGTCCTTTTTATAACCTCACCTGGAAAGAGCACGGCAAGGACGAGGCGAACCGTGCGGCCAAGCGCTGCTTCGATCATGTGCAGCTGGCGCGTGCCCATGCGGCGAAGGCCAGCGCGGTCGAGCAGCGGCTGATCGAGGCACTGGCCGCCCGCTTCCAGCAGCCTCATGGCGTTACATCAGCGGAATTCGAACAATGGGACAATGCCTATGCCGCCGCGATGCGGCAGGTCTATCGCGACTTTCCCGACGACCATGACGTGATGGCGCTGACCGTCGAGGCGCTGATGATGCGCACCGTTCGGCGGCTGTGGGATCTGAAAACCGGCAAACCGGCGCCCAATTCGGATGTGCTGGAGGCGCTGGAAATTTGCGAGCGCTCGATCCGGATGTCGGACGAAGCCGGTGCGACGCCGCATCCGGCGATCCTGCACCTGCACATCCATCTCCTGGAAATGTCGACGCAGCCGGAGCGCGGCATACGCTCGGCGAATTTGCTTGGCACCATGTGCCCCGATGCCGGCCACATGAACCACATGCCTGGGCATATCCATGTGCTGTGCGGCGACTACGAGAAGGCGAAGCTCGCCAGCGAAAAGGCGGTGCGCGCCAACGACCTCTACCTCGCCTATGCCAGCGAGACGACCTACTACCTCCTCGGCTGCTGCCACGACCTGCATCTGATGATGTTCACCTGCATGTTCCTTGGCCAGTACCAGCCGGCACTGTGGGCGGCCGACAAGGTGCGCAGCCTGGTCGCGCGGGACGTGGTCGCTATCCCCGACCGGCCGAAGTTGACGCAGACGGTGGAAGGCTATCACGCGATGCGCGCGCATGTGCAGGTGCGCTTCGGCCGCTGGCAGGAGATCATCGACGAGCCGATCGTGGCGGAGCCGGAACTCTACGTGCTGACATCAGCCATGCAGCACTATGCCAAGGGCGTCGCGCATGCCACGCTCAAGCAGTTTCCGGCGGCCGAGCGCGAGCGCGAGAATTTTCGCAGGCATGTCGGGAGCATCCCGCCGGGGCGGCGCTTCCTCAGCAATCCGACGCGCGCCTCGCTGGCCGTCGGTGCGGCCCTGCTCGATGGCGAGCTTGCCTACCACCGGGGCAGGCATGACGAGGCCTACGCGCATCTGCGACAGGCGGTCGAACTGGACGACAATCTGTCCTACACCGAGCCATGGGCCTGGATGCACCCTCCCCGCCATGCGCTGGCGGCGCTGCTGCTCGACCAGGGCCATGCAGAGGAAGCCGAGCAAGTGTATCGCGACGATCTGGGCCTGAGCGGCACAGTGCAACGCTGCGCCCAGCATCCCGACAATGTCTGGGCGCTGCACGGGTTGGTCGAATGCCTGAAGCGGCGCGACGAAAGCAAGGAGTTGGCGGGGCTTCAGGCCAAGCTCGCCGCGGCGCTGGCCAGGGCGGATGTGCCGATCACCTCATCTTGCTTGTGCCGCACGAGCATGCAGTCAGACCATTGCTACTGTCACTGAGGTGTGACTGGCTTAGTCTACCGAAGGCGGCACTACCACCTTCAGGAGAAAATCTCCGCCAGTTCGTCGACGCTGGTGCCTTCCTTGACCTGGCGCAGTTCGACATAGGTGACGGCAATCGTCACCGACAGCACCGTTGAGAAGATGGTCGATACAAGGCTGCTGCCGATCGCTGCAACAATGATTCCGATGCCGGTGATGCCACCAGTCGAGGCGAGCCCCAGATTGATGAACAAGGAGAGCGCCGTCTGGATGAGCATTGCCGCCACGCCAATGATCAGCAAAAGCCAGAATATCGACCAGCGGCTGCCCTTGGTCAGGGCTCGGCTGCGCGATATCGAGCCGAACACGCCAAGCCTTTCTTGAACCGCAATAGGGACAGAGACGGAAACGGAAAGCAGCCAGATAAGAGCCGGAATCAATGCCAGGGCGAGTCCGATCAGCCACCCGATAGGGGGAATGGCCCACGCAATGAAAACCATCACAAAGACAGCCACCACCAAGGCCAGAATAACCAGTATGCCGATGCCGAGTGTTGGGAAGAAGCTGCGCAAAGCTATCTGGATGCAGTCGCCGATTGAGGGACGCTTGCCGTTCAGATCCTCGATAGCTGCCCGCACCAGCGCCGCTTGCACCAGCAAGGCCAGCACAAAAATGACTAGGCCAGCAATCAGCGTTGTGGCCGGATAGATCTCCACGGCCAAGGTTTCGAAATCCTCGGCGGTCCCGGAGTTCACAATACCGGCAAGCCGCGACAGGTTCCAGATGTTGTACAGCAGTGCTGGAAAGGTCGAGAAAAGCCCGACCACCACGGCTAGAAAACCCAGATTGCGGGTGATGACCGCAAAGCTGTTGCTGAAGACCCGGCCTATGCGGAACTTTTCCGCTCTTTCCTGCGCCACTGACGTCACGATGCCCTCACCCGCAGCCTTGACCCGGGAGGGTCAAGGCATTGACACCCTTGCTGCTAAGAGAAGATCTCGGCCAGCTCGTCGACGCTGGTGCCTTCCTTGACCTGGCGCAGCTCGACATAGCTGACCGCGGCGGCGACCGACAGCAGCATCGACATCACGCTCTGCACCAGGCCAGCCACGATGGCCGCGACAATGCCCTGGAAGAGATAGACAAACACGCCGACCGCGCCCTGGATGACCATGGCGATGATAATCAGCACCAGGAACAGGCCGAACAGCGACCAGCGGCTGCCCTTGGTCAGGGCGCGACTGCGCGACATTGAGCCGAACACGCCGAGCCGCTCCTGGATCAGAACCGGCACGGACACCGACCAGCCGAGCCACAGGATGATGCCGGGCACGATCAACGCGATCATGGCCAGGCCCGACCCCAGGGCAACGAGGAAACCTATCCCCAAGGTCGGCAGCAGGAAGCGAATCGCGATCTGCAGACAATCGCCGATGTTTGGACGCTTGCCGTTCAGATCCTCGATGGTGGCCCGCACAAGTGCCGACTGGAGCAGCAACCCGAAAATGGCGCTTATGAAGATGGCGACAAAAGTGACCCAGGAATTGCGCAGCGCAAAGCTCGGATCGGCCGCGGCGCCAGGATCGGCCTGGAGCAGCGCCTCCATGCGCGAGTTGGTCCAGAGCTGAAGGATGATCGTGGGCAGGCCTGAAAACAGCAAAGCCAATCCGCCGGTAAGGACGATGTTGCGGCCGATGACGGAGAAGCAGTTGTTGAAGACCCTGCCGATCTGAAATTTCTCAGGCCGCGCAAATGTTGTCGAAGTCATGATGTGCCCCCTGTTTCGCCGCCGAATATTGACTAGCGATTGCAGCAGTAAATTTGCCAAGATTGAGGAGCGCCGTCTAGCCCACTTGCAAATGTTGCGCTGCATTGCCAGTGTCGGCGCGAACCAGAGGTTGCACGGGGTGAAAAGGTGACTGCTGCACAGCCTGACGCTGCGCAAGCCGAATGGCTGGCCAAACTGCACAAGCAGTTGCTGTCGGACGGAACGATCCAGTTCGACCTGCCGGCCTATGTGCAGCCCCAGCCCCCCGAGTGGCTGAAGCCGTTCGGCGAGTTCCTGAAATGGCTTGGCCCCTACATGATCTACCTGTTCTGGGGCGCCGTGATCACAGGCGCCGCGATCATCCTGCTGCTGATTTTGCTCGAGGTGAAAGGCGTTGCCTGGCGCCTGCCCTGGCGGCGCAAGAAGAGCGTGACCGAGGCTGAGGCGACGTGGCGTCCCGACACTGGTGCGGCGCAGATCCTGTTGTCGGAAGCCGATGCGCTGGCCGCCCGCGGTGAGTATGACGAGGCGGTGCATCTTCTGCTCCGCCGCAGCGTCGCCGACATTGCCGGCCGCCTGCCCGACTTCCTGCGCCCATCGCTGACCGCGCGCGACATCGCCAGCGCGGCGTCGATCCCGACACGGGCGCGCGGCGCCTTCACCCAGATCGCGCGCATCGTCGAGGCGGCGCTGTTCGCGCGCCGGCCGGTCGGCCCCGAAGGCTGGCAGGAGGCGCGCGGCGCCTATGAGCGATTCGTCTTCAGGGATGCCTGGGTGTGAGTGCCGCGACGGCCGACATCGCCCAGCAGGAACCGGTCAGCCGAAGGACGCTGTTCTGGGGCATTTTTGCCAGCTTGCTCGCGGCGGCGGGCTTCTTCCTGTTGTCCACCTATGCCCCTGACTTCCGTCAGCCCAACGTCGGGGGTGCTACGCCACTATCGAAGAGCGGCATCGGCTATGCCGGCCTGGCGGAATGGCTGAAGCTGACCGGCGAAGCGCCCGATATGGCGCGGTCCGACAGCGACCTCGAGACTGAAATGCTGCTGGTCGTCACCATTTCGCCCGACAGCGATCCGGATGCGCTCGCCAACATCATCAAGCTTCGCAAGGGCCTGGATACGCTGTTCGTGCTGCCCAAATGGGCGACCTTGCCGCTGTTCCAGCACGAGGGCTGGGAGGTGAAGATCCAGCGGCTGCCCAATGTGGTGGTCAACGACTGGCTCGGCCGCATCGCCAAGGCCAAGCTCGGCGGGGGCGAGATCACGGTCAAACAAATCGACGTCTCAGGGCAGATGGTCAACGTTCCCGACCAGTTGCAGTGGGTAGCAGACGAACACCCGCTGATTGCCGCCGGCAACGGCAAGGCGGTGCTGACCGAGGTGGAAGACGAGCAGTTCTATATCCTGACCGACCCCGACCTGATCAACAATGCCGCACTCAAGGATCCCGACAAGGCAGCGGCGGCGCTGAAGCTGATCGAGTTCCTGCAGTCCGAAGAGGGTCCGGTGACGTTCGACCTGACGCTGCACGGTTTCGGGCGAAAATACGACCTCGCCAAGCTTCTGGTCGAACCGCCATTCCTGGCGCTGACGCTGACCATTCTGGCGGCGGCGGCACTGGCGTTCCTGCATGGCCTTGGCCGGTTCGGTCCGCCGCGGGCCGACCAGCGCGCCATCGCCTTCGGCAAGCGCGCGCTGGTCGACACCACGGCAATGCTGTTGCGCCGCGCCGGCCGGCTGGAGGAACTGGGCGACCGCTATGGCGCGTTGGCGCGGGTGCGCGCCGGCGCGCTGCTGGGCGCGCCGCATGGTTTGCAGGGCGAAGCGCTCGACCGATGGCTTGATTCCCGTGATAAGGACGAACCCGGCGGTTTCACGACCCGCCTGCAAGCCGCCGACGCGGCAAAGACCCTGACACAAATGCATGAGGCAGCCGAAAAGCTGCATGACTGGACGGCAAGGAGGCTCGGTGAACGTCGATGATGTAAAGGCCCTGGCGACACAGATCAGGGAAGAGGTGGCCAAGGCCATCACCGGGCAACACGATACGGTCGATCTGATGCTCACGGCATTGTTCGCCGGCGGGCATATATTGCTCGAAGGGCCACCGGGCACGGCCAAGACGATGACGGCGCGCTGCTTTGCCCAAGCGCTGGGCGTCGCCTATGGCCGCATCCAGTTCACGCCAGACCTGATGCCGGGCGACATCGTCGGCTCCAACATCTACAATTTCCAGACCGGGCAATTCACGCTGACGCACGGTCCAATCTTCTGCGATCTTCTGTTGGCCGACGAAATCAACCGCACGCCGCCCAAGACCCAGGCCGCCCTTCTGGAGGCGATGCAGGAGCATGCCGTCACCTTCGACGGCACCACCCATTCGCTCGGCCAGAATTTCATGGTGGTGGCGACGCAGAACCCGATCGAACACCAGGGCGTCTATCCCCTGCCCGAGGCCCAGCTCGACCGCTTCCTGTTCAAGCACCGGGTGAGCTATCCCGGCCCCGAAGAGGAAAAGGCGATCATCATCCATCACGGCGGCGGCACCGCCTCACACGATATCAAGCGATACGGCATCACCGCCCAGGCCGACCGCAAGACGCTGGAAAAGGCGCTGGCGACGGTCGGCGAGGTCACGCTTGTCGACGATGTCGTCGACTATATCGCCCGGCTGGTGCGGGCGACGCGCGCCAGCCCCGATCTGGAGGTTGGCGCCAGCCCGCGCGCGGGCGCCATGCTGGCGAGAGCCGCACGCGCCCGGGCAACGCTCGACGGCCGTGCCTATGTCATCCCCGACGACGTCAAGGCGCTCGCGGTGCCGGCGCTGCGCCATCGCGTGATCCTTTCTCCGGCGGCGCAGATCGACGGCCGCCTGGTCGAGCAGATCGTCACCGACCTTGTCGACCAGACGGAAGCGCCACGTTGATCTATCCGAGCGGCCGGGCAGTCTGGGCAGGTGCGGCAGGTGCAATACCGGCCTTCCTGATCGCGCTCGCGCTGCCGTCGCTGTGGTATCTTGGCCTGCTGTGGATCTGCGTGCTGCTTGCTTTCCTGGCTGTGGACGCCGCCGCCGGGCGCGGACGAGCCTCCCTGGACGCCACCATCCATGCGCCGCCGCAGGTCAGCGTCGGCGGCCAGTTCACCGTCAATGTCACCGCCAGGCTCAGCGGACGTCCGCGCGCCGTGCAGGCGCGTCTCGGCCATGATGAGCGGCTGGCGCCGCTGGGCGGCACCGGCGGCGCATTGGCCGCTGAGGCCGGCAGCGCTTCGCTCGACGTCAAATTCCAGGCGCTGCGGCGCGGCATGGCCAGGTTCGACCGCCTGTGGGTGCGCTGGCGCGGGCCGTTCGGGCTGGTCTGGAATCAGGTCGTGCTGCCGATGGACAGCAAGGTCGCGGTGCTGCCTGACATCCGCAGCGCCCGCGACGAGGCGATCACGCTTCTGCAGCGCCAGTCGCTGCCAGACGGCCATGCGCAACGCCGCGCCGGCCAGGGCCGCGAATTCGAGGCGCTGAAAGACTACCAGCCCGGCATGGGCCGGCGCATGATCGACTGGAAGCGCAGCGCCCGCCACGGCCGGCTTCTGGCGCGCGAGTTCCGCATCGAGGAGAACAACAACATTGTGCTCGCCATCGATAGCGGCCGGCTGATGTGCGAGCCCGTCGACGGCGTGCCGAAGGTCGACCGCGCCGTCACCGCCGCCTTGCTGACGGCGTTCATTGCGCTGAAGGGCGGCGACATGATCAGCCTGTTCGGTTTCGATGCGCGGCCGCGCGTTTCCAGCGGTGCCGTGCGCGGCTCGGCCAGCTTCGCCATGATCCAGAAGCGCGCGGCCGAGATCGACTATTCCACCGAAGAGACCAATTTCACTTTGGCGCTGACCACGCTTGCAGCGCGGCTCGACCGGCGTTCACTGGTGATCATCTTCACCGATTTCGTCGATCCGATCAGTGCCGAACTGATGCTGCGCACCGTCGGCCGGCTCACCGAACGGCATCTGGTGCTGTTCATGATGATGAAAGATGTCGAGCTGGAGACACTGGCCGACATGCCGCCGGACACACCAGAGGATGTAGCGCGCTCGGTCGTCGCCGGCGGGCTGCTGCGCGAAAGGCAGGTCGTCATCGGAAGACTGCGGTTGCTCGGCGCGCATGTCATCGAGGCCGACCATCAAAGGCTGGGGCCGGCGCTGGTCGAGCGCTATCTCGAGCTCAAACAGGAGGATCTGTTGTGAACGCGCTGGCCGGCAAGGATGCCGTGCGCCAGTCGCTGGCGAGCTTCCGTTCGGAACGCGAGGCCGACTGGAAGGCGTTCGAGGCGCTGCTTGCTCGTGTCGAGAAACGCGCGCCGCGCACGCTGTCGGAAGACGAATTGCTGTCGCTGCCGCTGCTCTACCGCTCGGCGCTGTCGTCGCTTTCGGTGGCGCGTGCAACCTCGCTCGACAATGCGCTGGTCGGCTATCTCGAAGCGCTCTGTCTGCGCGGCTATTTCTATCTCTATGGCGCACGCCGCAGCTTGCGGCAGCGCATCGGCGATTTCTTCCTGCATGACTGGCCGCACGCCATTCGCGATTTGTGGCGCGAAACCTTGCTGTCGGTCGTCCTGACCTTTGTCGGTTTCGGCGCCGGCTACTGGCTGGTGACGAAAGACAAGGGCTGGTACGACGCCATCATTCCGCCGAGTCTCGCCGGCGGGCGCAACCCGGACGCATCGGCCGAGGTGCTGCGCCAGGTGCTTTATGATGGCGCCGACAGCAATTTCCTGTCGGGTTTCGCTGCCTATCTGTTCACGCACAATGTCCAGGTGGCGATCCTGGCCTTCGCGCTCGGCTTTGCCTTCGCGGTGCCGAGCGTGCTGCTGATCCTGATGAATGGCTGCCTGCTCGGCGCGATGTTCCAGATCTACGTCGCCAAGGGGCTCGGGCTGGAGCTCGGCGGATGGCTGTCCATCCACGGCACCACCGAAATGTTCGCGATCGCGCTTGCCGGTGCAGCCGGCATGCGCATCGGCACGCGCATCGCCTTCCCCGGCGAACTGACCCGGATGACGGCCGCAGCCGATGCCGGGCGGGTGGCCGCCACCACCATGGTCGGGGTGACGATCATGCTTTTGTGTGCCGGCCTGCTAGAAGGCATCGGCAGGCAAGTGATCACCAGCGACGTGACGCGATATGCCATTGGCGGCTTCATGCTGACGCTATGGATTTGCTATTTCTATCTGTTTAGGGTGGTGCGGCATGGCGACCGCTAGGCGCGCTGCCGTGTCGACGATACGGCCGCTGATCACGCCGGAAGGTGTCGATCTCCGGATCAAGCTCGCCGATGCCGGCACACGCGCCGCCGCCTTCCTGCTCGACTTTGTCATCATCATCGTCACCGCAATCGTGATCACGATCGTTGCACTGTTCGGGCTGGCCGGCCTCCAAGGCGAAGGAGCGCAGCCGCTGTTCATCGTCTGGATCATCCTGATCTTCTTCCTGCGCAACGCCTATTTCATCGTCTTCGAGGCCGGCCGCCGCGCTGCCACGCCCGGCAAGCGGATGCTCGGCATCCGGGTGGCGTCGCGCAGCGGCGCCGGCCTTTCGGTCGACCAGGTCATCGCTCGCAATCTGATGCGCGAGATCGAGATATTCCTGCCGCTGTCGATCATCCTCGGCCGCAGCGAGATGGGGCTGGCCGACACGCTGTCGACGATCTTCGGACTGGTCTGGGCGCTGCTGTTTGCGCTCTTCCCGCTGTTCAACCGCGACCGCATGCGGATCGGCGACCTGCTGGCCGGAACCTGGGTGGTCGAAGCGCCGAAACTGGCGCTGGTCGAGGACCTGTCGCAACGCCAGAACGCACGCGCCTTCCGCTTCACCCAGGCGCAGCTCGATGCCTATGGCATCGCCGAACTGCACAAGCTGGAAGAGGTGCTGCGCCGCGACGACTATTTCGCGCTGAAAGCCGTGGCCGAGACGATCGGGCGCAAGATCGGCATGACCATCGAGCCGGTAGATTCCAGGGCCTTCCTCACCGCCTATTATGGCGAGCTGCGGGCTCAGCTCGAACGCAAGCTTCTGCTGGGAACGCGCAAGGCGGACAAGTATCAGCGGTAGCTGCAATCGAGGGAACGCCGGCGCTGCCCCTCATTGCCCTGCCGGGCATTTCTCCCCGTATAGTGACGGGGAGAAAGAAGCTGTCGTCGATGATTTCGCGAACCACCGACGTTACAGAATAGGCGCGGCATTGCGGCTAGCCCTCTTCTCCCCGTCACTATACGGGGAGAAGGTGCCGGCAGGCGGATGAGGGGCAGCGCCGGCCGATGAAGCTACCCCACCCACTTCTCATAGTCGGACACCAGTAGATGCACCGGCGCGACGTCCTCGTCGATGTTGGAGAAGCGGCCGATCGGCTCGCGGAAGACGTTGTCGGTCAAATCGTCGTTGACGGTCGAGACTTCGCCGATCAGCACGTCCTTGCCCTCGGCCCAGAAGGCATGCCAGACGCCGGGCATCAGCGTGACGCTCTGGCCGGGGTCGAGCTTCAGGAGGCCGCCCGCCGGCAGCCTGTGGATGGTGCCGTCGACCGGCACGGACACTTCGGCCTTCGGGTCGATGCCGCCGTCGCGATCGTGCATGAACAGTTCCAGCACCAGCTTGCCGCCGCCGCGGTTGATGATGTCCTCGGCCTTGATGTTGTGGCGGTGCATCGGCGACAGCTGGTCCTTGCGCGAGATCATGATCTTCTCGGCATAGAGCATGCCCATGCCCTTCTTCATGTCGGCATACACGCCGTTGCGCACGGTGAACAGGAACAGGCCGAGCTCGTCGAATTTCTCCTGGCCGTAATCGGTGATGTCCCAGCCAAGCCGCGAGGTGAAAATAGCCGCGGAGTCGGCCTTGCGCGCCTTCATCTCCTCCGGCGACCAGTAGGCGAAGGGCGGCATGATGTAGCCGAACGAGCGGATGAAGGCGTCGGCTTCGCGGATGATGTCGTTGACGGTTGAGCGTTTCATGGTCGTGATCCCTTGGCGTCGCGTTCCTGCCTAAAGCGCATAGCCGAACGGCTTTGCGGTGTCGACGCAAACTGCATGCTGGCCTCATGACATCCGGGCCGATCGGGGCCATAAGTCCAGCCAAATTTCCCAAGGTGACATTCATGCAAGGCATAGACGACCTCGATACGCCGGCGATCCTGATCGATGCGACCCGCGCCGAAGCCAACATCATCAAGGCGCAGGCGCATGCCGATCGCCACGGACTGAAGCTCAGGCCGCACATCAAGACGCACAAGCTGCCCTACTGGGCGAAGAAGCAGGTAGCGGCGGGGGCCATCGGCATCACGTGCCAGAAGATCGGCGAAGCCGAAGTGATGGCCGATGCTGGGCTCTCCGACATTTTTCTGCCCTACAACATTTTGGGCCGCGCCAAGCTGGGGCGCCTCAAGGCGCTGCATGGCCGTGTGACGCTGTCAGTGACGGCCGACAGCCGCGAAACGCTGGAGGGGCTCGCAGCCACCTTCACCGATGCTGGCCATCCCCTGCCCGTGCTGGTCGAATGCGACACAGGCATGGGCCGCTGCGGCGTACAGAGCGCCGCCGAGGCCTTGGCGCTGGCGAAAGTGATCGACCAGGCCGAGGGGCTCACCTTCGGCGGACTGATGACCTATCCGGCGGCCGGCCGCGCCGCTGAGGCCGAGGCATGGCTGGCCGGCGCCAAACAGGCGCTTGCGGCGTCGGGTCTTGCCTGTGAGCGCATCTCCAGCGGCGGCACGCCTGATATGTGGCGTTCGGGCGAGGACAGCGTCGTTACCGAATACCGCCCCGGCACCTACATCTATCTCGACCGCTATCAGGTCGCCAAAGGCGTCGGCACGCTCGACGATTGCGCGCTGACAGTGCTCGCCACGGTGGTGAGCCACCCAACGCCGACCCGCGCCATCCTCGACAGCGGCAGCAAGGCGCTGTCCTCCGATACGCTGGGCCTGCCCGAATTCGGTGAGCTGCTCGGCATGCCCGGCGCTCGCGTCACGGGCCTGAGCGAAGAGCACGGCACGGTCACGCTTGGCGAAGGCGCCAGGCTTCGCATCGGCGAGCGCGTGCGGGTGGTGCCCGACCATTGCTGCGTGGTGACCAACCTGTTCGACCAGGTGCATCTGATCGATGGTGACAAGGTGCTGGAAACGCTGCCGGTGACGGCGCGGGGACGGATGGGGTGAGCATGATGTCGGTCCGGCCTAAGGGCCGCTGACCTCAGGGGCGAAAACCGGACCGAGTGCGGTCTTCAGCGGATCGAGAGCGTCGCCATACAGTTTCCAGCGCTCGACCGAGGACGAATAGATCGGCTGGCGCACCTGCCAGCGGCTCGGCGTTCGCACCGTGCGCTCGGTCTCGTTGAAACGCAGGCACGCATCGTCCCATTCAACGCCGAGGAATCCGATCAATCCACGCGCACGGTTTTCGAAATCGGCCACCGTTTCTTCGTAGGGCATGTCGTGGATATCGAGCGGGATGACCTTGGCCCAATGGCGCATCAACCGGTCATACTGCCGGTAATACTGTCCAAGCGTGGTCAGATCGGCGTTGTAGCCGTGGGCTTCGGAAAAATTGTGCATGAAACAGGACGTGCAATTGTCCATCGGGTCACGCCGGCAATGGATGATGTGGGCATTCGGCAAGATCAGGCTGATGAAGGCCAGCAGTTCGAAATTATGCGGCATCTTGTCGACGACAAGCCGCGCCCTGCTGTTGCGTTTGTTGAGAACGTCGAGATATTTCGAACCAAGTTGCTTCGCTCTGGCAGGAGTGAGCGCCGCCATGGCCTTGGTGAAGACGGCCGGATCGAGCTTGTCGAAACCAATTTCGCCGGCCAGTGCGCGAATGGTTGGCAACTCGCCGGCGCCGTAGATATCGCGATGGCTGGCGCATATCTGCTCGGTCAGCGTTGTTCCCGACCGTGGCATGCCGACGATGAAGACCGGGCGCCTGGATGGATTTCCCAAATCGCGTCGCGCCTCGAAGAAGCCGGCGTCGAAAGTGTCGATGAAGCTGTCGTAAAGCTGGGTGTGCCGTTCGATATCGAAATCATTGCCGGAAATCGCCTTCGCCTCAGAAAAATGGCGGATGGCCGGGCGATACTCGCGCTGGTCGTTGAGCATCTTGCCGGCGGCGTGATGCAAAACCACCCGCTCGCGGTCGGTGGTCATCGGCAATTCCAGGCGAGCCCGTATTAAAGGCAGCGTCGGGTCGTCCTTGGCCGCCCGGCGCGCCAGCGCCATTCCGGCCAGCGCCTCGACATGGCCCGGGTCGATGGCAAGTGCGCGGCCAAAACATTCGACCGCCTCGGCCTGCCGGCCGATGTCGGTGAGCAGATCGCCCATGCCGGCAAGTGCTGTCACCGACTGGCCGTCGATGGCCAGCGCCCGGCGATAGAACCCTTCGGCAATGTCGCCCTCGAGCTGGCTGCGGTAGGATCGGCCGAGATTGCACAGCGCTTCGATGAGCCCTCCATCGAGCTCGATCGCCTTTCTCAGATGTCTGCGCGCCTTGTCGATGTTATCGGTGACATTGTAGGCGTTGCCGAGATTGTTGCGGAAGACGGCGTTGTCCGGTTCGAGCTTGACCGCTTTTTCCATATAGGCAATGGCGGCGTCATGATGCCCGGCCTCGATGGCCAGCGTGCCCATCAGGTTCAGCGCCATGGCATTTTTGGGCTGCGTGCGAAGCACCGTCTGGTAGCAGAACTCGGCCTCGCGAAAACGCTTGCGCCGTTGCAGGTCGATGCCGCGCTGCAATGTCTTTTCCGCCGGTTCACCGGCGGTCGGCAGCGAAGCTGGCAACATTGCCGGCAGATCCAGGGGCTGCCGACGTGGCAAGAGCGGCATCCGTCAAATCCCGGTCGCGGCCTGCGACAGCCCGATCAAATCAGAACTTGTAGGTAACGCCAAGCTGCACATTGTGGGAATACAATTTGGCGTCCCTGAACGGATTGAGGCCGCTCTCGTTGTTGTCAAAATCGACACTGGTGACGGCCTTGAACCGGTAACCGAAATCGAGGTCGATATTCTGTGTCACCGCGTAAGTCACGCCGGCGCCCAGCTGGCCGGCGAAACCCCAGTCGCCAGAACCATAGCCAAAATCACCATCAAAGGACGTGTCGGCGGTAACGTAGGCGGCGCCGATACCACCACCGACATAGAGCTTGGCTTCGCCAAAATGCGCGACATCGGCCCAGACATTGGCGAGAAGATAAGTAGCCGACACATTGCCGGAAGCAGGGCCGGACCCGGAGTCGCCGGGGCCACTGTAGCTCCAGCCACCTACCTTGTAGCGTGCGTAGGAGAGTTCGCCCTCGACACGGAACGTGTCGTTGATCCTCCGACCGACAGCGCCGCCGATCACGAACCCGGTCTTGGCATCGACCGAAATATCATAGGCCGACCACTGGCTTTTCACATGGTTGGGGAAACTGGCGCCGCCAAACAGCGTGACGTACCAGAGATCCTCTGCCCTCGGAACGTCGACGGTCGGATCGGCGGCATAGGCCGAACTCCAGCCAAGCGCCAAAGCAATTGTCGACACACCAGCCAGCAGACGCATTTTCATCGTCAAATCCCCCTCGCAACAATCATTGACGGATACCAAGCGTGTCTGTGGGGCGAGATGTCAACACAGCAAGCAAGGGTTGCAGGAGCAAGCAAGGTCAAGGGCGATCTTTAATCTTTTCTGTTGCCGCACCGCAACATAACCGTCTCTGCCTCACCGATAATGATGCTGGCGACAGGACGCATGGCTGTTGCTTCGGTTGCAATTCGGATGGCGCGCAAGATCAGGGCATCGCCGAATCGCGCTAGTTAGCCTGCCGTGCCGCGACCCGGCGCATGGCAGTTACCCGGCGGCGAAAGATCTCCGTGCGCATCGCCATCAGATGCAGCGCGAAGAACAGTACGGTGAAGCCGAGCGCCATCACGAACAGCGGTCTCAGCATCGAACCGTCGATGGTCGAGCCGCCCATGCGGAACACCGAGGCCGGCTGGTGCAGCGTGTTCCACCAGTCGACCGAGAATTTGATGATTGGGATGTTGATGAAGCCGACCAGCGTGATGATGGCGGCAGCCCAGGCGGCGCGGCCGGCGTCATCCAGCGCGCGCGTCAGCGCGATGATGCCGAGATACATCAGGAAGAGGACGAACACAGACGTCAAGCGCGCGTCCCACACCCACCAGGTGCCCCACATCGGCTTGCCCCAGATGGAGCCGGTGATGAGCGCAAGCGCGGTGAAGGTGGCGCCGATCGGGGCGGCCGATTTCAGCGCAACGTCGGCCAGCGGATGGCGCCAGACCAGCGTGCCGAGCGCGGCGACCGCCATCACCGTGTAGCACATCATGGCGAGCCAGGCGAAAGGCACGTGGATGTACATGATGCGCACGGTGATGCCCTGCTGGAAATCCTCAGGCGCGGCAAAGCTCATATAGAGGCCAACGGCGAGCAGGATCGCGGCGATCGACGCCAGCCACGGCACCAACCTGTCGGCCAGCCCGACAAAGCGCGTCGGGTTGGCAAGGTCGGTCCATGCGGCGAGGCGTGAGGAGGTGTCGCTCATGCCGATCTAAATAGACCGGCGTTGGCTTCGGAGCAATCGAGTGGGTTGTCGCATGTCTTACCCTCCCCTTGTGGGGAGGGTCGCTGCGAAGCAGCGGGGTGGGGCAGCGCCAAGCCCCCACCCGGACCCTGCGGGTCCGACCTCCCCACAAGGGGGAGGTAGAAAAGCTTAAGCAGCTTCGATATTCACCGTGCGGCTGAGACGACGGACTTCTTCGTCGTTGAGCAGGCCGCCGGCGCGCAGCAGGCTGGCGAAACGGCCGTTGCGCAGCGACAGCTCGGCAAAGCCGCCCATCTCGACCACCTTGCCCTTGTCCATGAACACGACCAGGTCGGCATCGCGAACGGTGGTCAGGCGGTGAGCGATGATGAAGGTCGTTCGGTTGCGCCGCAACTCGTCAATGGCTTCCTTGACGCGATCCTCCGTCTCGACGTCCAGCGCGCTGGTCGCCTCGTCGAGTACCAGGATCGGCGCATTCTTGAGCACGGCGCGTGCAATCGCGATACGCTGACGCTCGCCGCCCGAAAGCTGGCCGCCGCGCTCGCCGACGATGGTGTCGTAGCCGCCGCTCTTGGACAGGATGAAGTCCTGCGCGGCGGCGGCATTGGCGGCTGCGTGGATTTCATCGTAGCTCGCCTCGGCGCGGCCGACGCGGATGTTGTCCTCGATCGAGCGGTTGAGCAGGCCAGCGTCCTGGAACACGGTAGCGATCGAATGGCGCAGCGACTTGCGGGTCACCGAGCGGGTGTCGATGCCGTCGATCAGGATACGGCCGCTGGACGGCGTGAAGACACGCTGCAACAGGTTGATAAGCGTCGTCTTGCCAGCGCCGGTCGGTCCGACGATGGCGACTGTCTGCCCAGCCTGCACCTCGAACGAGACGTCGTCGATGCCGTGCCCGGAATTACCGAACTCGAAGTTGACGTTCTCGAACCGGACATGACCAGTGACATTGGTGAGGTCGCGCAAGCCATCCGGCTCGGCTGCGTCGGCAGCGGAGTCTTCGAGGCGATAGAAGTCCTCGAGCTTCGCCCTCGCCTCGGAAATCTGAGTGGTGAAGGCCGACACCTGATCAAGACGCGCAATCAGCATTCCGGCAAAGCCGGTGAAGGCAACGACATCGCCTACGCGCAGCTGTCCACGGGTGACGAGATAAGCGCCAATCGACAGCACGATCATCATCGAGATCGTCGACGACAGGCGGTTCAACGCGTTGGCGATCGCCCACCAGTCGAGCACGGGGTTTTGCGCATCGAGAAGGTCCTTGACGTAACGCTTCAACGTCGCGGTCTCGTGCCCGATGCGGTTGTAGCTCTGCAGCACGGCGACATTGCTGACGCTATCGGACACATGGGCAAAGACGGTGTGGTAGTGGCGCTCAACGGCGGTCTGGCCCGACTTGGTGTGGCGCATGACGATGCGACCGATGGCAACGTAAAGCACGCCAAGGCAAAGCAGCACGAGCGACATGCGGATATCCATGGCCATCGCCGTCGGCACCAGCAGCACCAGCGCGATGGCCGTCGACAGATGCACGCGCATGAACTCAAGCCAAAGGCTGAACAGGGTCTCGACGGCGCGCAGCAGCGTGTGCAGCGAATTGGAGGTGCCGCGCTGATGATGCCAAGCAAGCGGCATGGTGATCACGCGCTCGAAGGATTGGCACAACACTTCCGAACGGCGGGCATGGGCAAAGCGATCAGCCCCGCGCGCCACCAACACGAAGGCGACGACGTTGAAGGCGCCAAGAGCGGCCCAAATGGCGAGCGTCGAAAACACCGCGCCTTTTTCGGATATGGCGCCGATGACGCGGCCCAGCAGGATCGGCTCGAGGATTGCAATCGCGGCAAGCGCGATATTCGCACCGCAGATCAACGCTACGCGTTTCCTGTCCGCTGCGAGATAACCCAGCGCTCTCCAGTAGATTTGCAGAAGTGACACTTCAGCTACTCCGCCAAACATTCATTGTGCAGTGCACCATTTCTTGACACGTACCGGTTAACGGGTCGCAAAACAATGCCCGTCTATCTCTTCCGTTCCCAATCTGCGAACAAAAGATGACGACGTTGCGAAATCTGCCGTGATCACCTAACGGTTTGAGATAAAAGGTGAAATGTCAGCCTTGCGGCGAAATCGTGGCATCGATCCGGCGCTGCCACATTTTTAATCACCCGCGTCCGGCAGCGCCAATACATAAGAAGCAGGGCTGCTTTGCGCCATGCGCATGACCAAATAGAAACGCGCGCCTTGAAAGGCGCGCGCAAATTGGTTCAAGCCTTTGATTTTACGTGGGTATCTTGACGACCACCTCGGTCTTGTCACCGGCTTTCGGCTCAAAGCCGGAAGACTTTGTCTTGGTTCCATTGACTTCGAGCGAGATGGTCTTGGCCTTTTTGTCGCGGATGACGCGAACCCGGACCTCGGCCCCCAGCATCTTGAGCGTTGCCGAGTAACCGTCCCAGTGGCTGGGCAGTTTGGGCCGGAACGTGATCTGCTTGCCGCGCCGCTCGATGCCCAGAATGCCTTCGACGGCAGCACGGTAGAGCCATCCGGCTGAGCCCGTGTACCAGGTCCAGCCACCCCGACCGCCCTTGCCTTCACCCGAATAGATGTCGGCGGCGACGACGTAGGGCTCGACCCGGTAGTGCTCGGCCGACGCATCGTCGAGCGCATGGTTGACCGGGTTCAGCATCGAGAAGCAGCGATAGGCATCGTCGGTGCGGCCCATTTCGGCGAGCGCGATGACGAACCAGGTCGCTGCATGGGTGTACTGGCCGCCGTTCTCGCGCACGCCCGGCGGGTAGCTCTTGATGTAGCCGGGGTCCTTTTGCGTGTTCTGGAAGGCCGGCGTGAACAGCTTGACGATCTTGAGCTTGTCTTCGACCAGCAGGTTCGTCGCCTGCTGCATCGCCGTGGTCGAACGCGCCGGGTCGCCCTCGCCGGAGAGCACGCTCCACGACTGCGCGATCGAGTCGATCTTGCACTCGTCCGAATTGTGCGAGCCGAGGGGCGTGCCGTCATCGTAGCTGCCGCGCCGGTACCATTGGCCGTCCCAGGCGGTGCTTTCCAGTGCTCGCTTCAGCACGTCGGCGTGTTTTGTCCAGGCCTGCGCCCGCTTGGTGTCGCTTTGCCCCTTGGCGACAGCGGCAAAGTCGCCAAGCGTCTTCAGCAGGAACCAACCGAGCCAGACACTCTCGCCCTTGCCGGCCTCGCCGACGCGGTTCATGCCGTCGTTCCAGTCGCCGCCGAGGATCAGCGGCAGCCCGGCCGGACTGCTGCGCTTGACGGCAAGGTCGAGCGCCCGCGCGCAATGGTCGTAGAGCGAGGCATGCGTCTTGGAGATCTCGGGGGTGAAGAAGGCATCATGCTCGCCCTCGCCCAGAACCTGCCCGTCGATGAAGGGCAGCTGCTCCTTGAGTATCCCTGTATCGCCAGTCACCTCGATATACCTGTTGGTGGCGTGCGCCAGCCAGACCACGTCGTCCGAGATCAGGGTGCGCACGCCGGCGTCGGTGCGCGGCAGCCACCAATGCTGGACGTCGCCCTCGGGGAACTGCCGGCGCGCCGCGTTGAGGATCTGGTCGCGCGCCAGTTTCGGATCATGCGCCAGCAGGGCCAGCGTGTCCTGCAGCTGGTCGCGGAAGCCGAAGGCGCCGCTCGCCTGGTAGAAGGCCGAGCGGGCGCGGATGCGGCAGGCCAGGCTCTGATACGGCAGCCAGTGATTGACCATGGCGTCGAGTGCCTTGTCCGGCGTCTCGACCTGGATGGTGTCGAGGAAGCCGCGCCAGACGCGTTCATTGTCGGCAAGCCGCTGGTCGAAATCCTTGCCCGAATGGGTCTGCACCAACGCGCTCGCCGCGGCCGGATTGGCAGCATCGCCGAGCAGCCAGACGAGCGTGACGTCGCCGCCGGCGGGGATGTCGACGTCGCTGGCGACAGCCGCGCAAGGATCATCGCCTGCCTCGACGCGGCCCGACAGGCCGGCGCCGCTGACCACGGCGTGCGGGAAGGCGCTGGTGCCTTGCCTGCCGATGAACTCGCCGCGATCGGCTGTCACCGAATGCACCGGCCCGGCAGCGGCCAGGAAGGCCACCCGGTCGCCGAAATCGAGCCCATAGGGGTTTTGCGCCAGAAGCGCGCCGGTCGCCGGATCCCTCGACGGGATGATGGTGGCCGCCGTGCTCGAACGATGGCTGCCGAGAACCCATTCGGCATAGGCATAGACGCGCAGCCGCGCCGGTGCCGAGCCCGAGTTCTGGATGCGCAGGCGCGTGATCTTCACCGGATCGGTGGGATCGACCACATGCGTCAGATCCATCGACAGCGGGCCGCGCTTCGACCGGAAGGTCGAAAAGCCCTGGCCGTGCCACGTCTCGTAAGTCATTGAGGGATCGCGCACTACGGCGGCAAGCGGCGAGAACGCCTTGCCGCTTGCATAGTCGTAGATGTAAACGCCCTCGCCCGGTCGGTTGGTGACCGGATCGTTCGACCATGGCGTCAGCTGGTAGTCGCGGCTGTTGCGGCTCCAGGTGAAGGCGGCCCCCTCAGCCGAGACATGGAAGCCGAACGAGGCGTTGGAGACGACGTTGATCCAGGGCTGCGGCGTCGTGCGCCGGCCGGCAAGGCGGGTGACGTAGTGGCGGCCATCGCCTTCGAAACCGCCGAAGCCGTTCCATTGGCTGAGGCCGCTGCCGTCGGCACTGGCGTCAGACGCAGCATGGTATGCAGGCGCCACCGGCACTGGCAGAGCCGTTTCGCGAAGGGTCGCGGCGCCCGCCGGCTGCAAGGCATCGCGGGCCTGCAAGGCCGCCGCCTCGGCGCGCTCGATCTGGTCGAAGATGGTGCCATTGCGGGTGTGCAGCACGACGCGGGCGACGGCCAGCAACGTCTTGTAGGTCGCCTCGTCCATCAGGTCGCGGCGCACCGCGAAGATATGCTGGCGCGGCCCGAGCTCCTTGCCACGCAAGCGGCTGTTTTCGCACAGCGTCTCGACCGCGCGCTGCAGGTCCTGCACATAGGATGAGGCCTGCTCATTGACGACGACGAAGTCGATCATCATGCCGCGGGCGCGCATATACTCCTGGAAGCGCAGCGCCTGGGCGACGATTTCGAGGTCGGCGACGTCGCCGATACGGACCAGGAAGATCGGGAAATCGCCGGAGATGCTGGTCGGCCACAGGCTGGACTGCTTGCCCAGCCCCGAAGCAATGGATTCGGCCGGCAGGCGCAGGAACGGATCGGGATAGATCAGGTAGCGCGCCAGCTTCTGAACATTGGCGGCGTCGGTCAGGCTCAGACCAAGGTGGCGGGTCTGCACCTGGCTACGCGTCCAGGCGAGCATCGCCTGGCGGGCAAAGCTTTCGGGATGGTCGAGCCTGGCGATGGCTTCGTCCAGTTCGGCGCGGTTGGCGCCAACGGCGGTCCAGAAGGTCAGCGAGATCTTCTTGTTGGCCGGCACCCGCACCTGCCGGCGCAGCGCCGCGACCGGGTCGAGCGTGAAGCCATGATGGCCGCCAAGTTTGGCGCCTGGGTCGAAAGCGGCGGCCTCGGCGATGGTGCGGCCACGGCCGATAAAGGCGCGGCGGTCGGTCTCGGCCTCGGCATCGCGTGCCGATCCCGAGGGATCGGTGACGAAATGCACCATGGTGAGGTCGGGCTCGTTCTTATCGCGCTTGCGCCTGGTGGCGAAGATGGCGCCGTTGTTGGCTGATATCTCGGTCTCGATGAACATTTTCGAGAATGCCGGATGGGCGTTGTCCGAAGCTTCGTTGCCCAGCACCAGTTCGGCAAAGGAGGTCACCTCGATGTGCCGATCAGTGGCGCCGTCATTGTAGAGCGTGACGCGCCGTCCCTCGCCATTGCCTTCCGAGATGACGATGCACTCGACCTCGGAACGCAGCGAGCCAACCGATTTGACGAAGCTAGCCTTGTCGTCGGAAAACAGCGTCTGCACTGTCTCGCCGGTCGCCTGCTTTGGCTCTGCGGTGGCCGACCACCAGTCGCCGCTGCCGGCATCCCTGAGGAAGATGTAGGAACCGAGCCGGTCTTCGGTCGGATCGGGCTGCCAACGGGTGACGGCGAGTTCGCCCCAGCGGCTGTAGCCGGAGCCGGTTGCCGAGACCATGACGGAGTAACGGCCGTTGGACATCACGCTGGTGGCGCGCAGCGCCTTCAGCGGGTCGAGGACAATGCGGGAATCCGGGCTCTCGACCTCGGTCTCGTCCTTCGAGCGCTCGTCGGCTTCTGTCCTGACGGTGGCGGTCGGGATGTCGCGCGGCGCCCTCTCCTGCAGCAGGAGCTCTGCTGATTCGATCACCGGGTCGCTGTGGAAGCGGTCGCGCAGCCGGCCTTCGAAAATGGCGTCGGCAACGGCGGCGATCGACATGCCGGAATGGTGGGCCATGTAGTTCAGCACGACGGCGTGGTCGGTGCCTTCCGGCACGCGCTGCGGCGTGAAATCGACGGCGTCATAAAAGCCGTGCCGGCCCATCGCGCCGATAGAGCGCAGCCTGGCGAGATTCTGGACGGATTCGCGCGGCGTGAACTGCGCTGCAAGGATCGTGGCATAGGGCGCGATCACCGTGTTCTGGCCAAGACCGCGCTTGAGGCCAAGTCCGGGCACGCCGAAATTGGTGTACTGGTAGGTCAGTTCGCGGTCGCGGGCGTTGTAGGCCGCTTCCGAAATGCCCCACGGCACGTTCTTCGAGCGCGCATACTGGATCTGGCGCTTGATGATCAGCTTGCTGGTCTGGTTGAGGATCGAGCCCTGCGGCTCCTTCATTACCAGCGGCGGCATCAGATATTCGAACATCGAGCCCGACCAGGACATCAGCGCGCCCTGGAAGCCTATTTCGACAATCGGCCGTCCGAGCCGGAACCAGTGCTCGGTCGGCAGATCGCCCTTGGCGATGGCAAACAGGCTGGTAAGCCGCGCCTCGGAGGCCAGCAGGTCGTAGCAGCTTTCGTCGAGCTGGTGTTCCTCGACCCGGTAGCCGATCGAGAGCAGTTTTCTTTCCTGCCGCATCAGGAAGGAGAAATCCATCTCGAAGGCATAACGGCGGCAGCGCTCGCGCAGCGCCAAGAGCTTGGCGCGCAAGGCCTCGACGGCGTTCTCGTCGCTGTGCGAGTCGTGCACATGCGCCTCGCAGGTCGCTTCCAACCGCGCTGCCCAGTCGGCGATGACGTCGCTGCGCTGCGATCCGGCCTCCGTGTGGATGGCGGTGGCGAGCTTGCGGATTTCGCCAGCAAGCACGGCCAGATTGATGGTGCGGATCGAGGCCATCTCCGGCTGCGCCTTGATGGTCAGGACGGCACGCCGCATGCCGTCGAGTCGGTCGGCGAGCCGCTGGCGCAGCGGGCGGAGCTGGCGGCGGTCATCGGGCAGGTCCTCGAGGCTCTCGTCGAGGATGGTCACCGTGTCGAGGACGCCTTCGAAATCGCCCTGCAGATGGACGGACGGGGCTTCCGCCCATTCGGCGCAGGCAGCCGCCACCGCCACCAGATGGCCGGCGAGATTGCCGCTGTCGACCGCCGAGATATAGAGCGGATAGAGCGGCTTCAGCGTCGTGGTGTCATACCAGTTGAAGAGATGACCGCGATTGCGCGGCATGCTCTCGATGGTCGTCATCGTCGCGTCGATGCGAGTGATGGCGTCAGAGAGCGCAATCCAGCCGAAATCGCGCGCCGATATCACCGACAGCAGATAGACGCCGATATTGGTCGGCGATGTCCGCGGCGCCACCACCGGCGCAGGGCTTTCCTGGAAATTGTCGGGCGGCAGGTTGTGATGTTCGGCGGTGACGAAGGTTTCGAAATAATGCCAGGTGCGCCGCGCCACTGTGCGCAGCGCATGGATGTCGGCCTGCGATATGCGCAAGCGGTCCTCGGTCTCGGCGGAACGGCTGATCCAGCAGGCAACCGCCGGCGAGCCGATCCAGAACAAAGCGAAGAAGAAGGCGACGAAGGCGCCGGTGGAATCGGCCAGCACGGGGATAGCGAGACCGACGACGCCGATGATCACGGCGCCATACATCATGCTGTAATAGGAGCCGAGGTCGTTGTCGCCGCCCTTGTGCGCCTGCGACGCCGTGCGCCATTCCAGGAGGTTCTGGCGGCTGACGAACAGGCGGTAGAGCGTGCGCACGATGGCGTCGCCCATCATCCAGGCATTGTGCGCCATCAAAAGCACTTTCAGCGCCACCAACGCGGTGCCGAAGACAGTGTCACGCGCCAGCGCGGAGAAATGGCCGCGCGGCGTCTGGTCGCCGCTTTTGGGCAAGATGGCGTTGATGACATCGAAAGTCGGCGCCATGAACAGCGAGAGGATGAGCAGCGCCTGCCATTGCGCGGCCTGCGTGAAGGGCAGCAGCGTCCAGCCGGCGATCGCCGCCATCACCCAGAAGAACGGGGTGAGCGAGCGGCGCAGATTGTCGATCATCTTCCAGCGCGACAGCGCCGGCACGCCGGAACGCGGGCTGAAGATGAAGCGCAGCAACTGCCAGTCGCCACGCGCCCAGCGGTGATGACGCGAGGCGTCGACCGAATAGCGGGTCGGATAGTCCTCGACCAGTTCGACGTCGGTGACGAGCGCCGCACGGGCCAGCGCACCTTCAAGCAGATCGTGGCTGAGGACGCTGTTTTCCTCGATGCGTCCCTTCAGCGCCGCCTCGAAGGCGTCGACGTGATAGAGGCCCTTGCCGGTGAACGAGCCGTCGCTGAAGACGTCCTGGTAGAGATCCGACACGGCAAAGACATAAGGGTCGAGACCGCTGTTGGCCGAGAAGACGCGCTGGAAGAAAGAGGCGTCGTCGCCGCTGGTGAGCGATGCCGTGATGCGCGGCTGGAGGATGGTGTAGCCGGCGGTGACGACACGCTTTGCCGCGTCGAAATGCGGGCGGTTGAGCGGATGGGCGAGCTTGCCGACCAGCCACGACACGGCGTCGCGCGTGGTGCGCGTGTCGGCGTCCAGCGTCATGACGTAGACGACCTTTTCCGGCAGCGGCACATCAAGCGGCAGGAAGGTGGTGTCGCTGTCGCCGCGCAAGAGAAGGTTCAGCTCATGCAGCTTGCCGCGCTTGCGCTCCCAGCCCATCCAGGCGCCCTGCGCCTGGTTGTAGAGCCGGCGGCGGTGCAGGATATAAAAACGCGGCGCGCCTTCGGAGGGGTAGCGGGCATTGAGCCTGGCGATCTCGTCGCGTGCAAATTGCAGGATCTCGATATCGGCGGCGTCAATCTCGGTCTTGGAATCCGGCCAATCGGATAGCAGCGCGAAATGGATTTCGTCCGCGGTATTGGCGAGGTGATGCACCTCGATGTTGCGGATGTTTTCCTCGACGTCGTCGCGCGAGCCGATCAGCGACGGAACCACGACCAGCGTGCGTGAGACGGCCGGGATGCCGTGCTTGTAGTCATAGCCGACAAGCCGCGTCGGCTTCAGGAACAGCGAAACAACGGTGTTGAAGAAAGCGAGCGCACCTTCGCTGGCCGGCACCGCAAACAGCGCCAGCATGAGCGTAATCGAGGGAACCGAGAGGCCGAGATGGGCAAGCGCGTTGCCGGAGAGCACCAGCAGCAGCACCGTCAGCAGGAAGACGGGCACCACGATGCCCAGCCAGCCGGTGCTGGTGAAGGCGCGCTTGAAAGTCACATAGAAAGGCGGCCGGTAGCCGATCGCCTTTTCCAGGTCCGGCCGGCGCGGGCCGACCAGGAAGAAGCCGACATCGGTATGCATGGTCGGATCGGCTGATGCATCCGGCACGCCGGAGGCATCGGTGACGCCCGGCACATGGCCGGCAAGCTCGATCGCCTTCTCGGCGACGCGGAATTCGGAAAGGTCGGAACGGCGCGCCAGTTGCTCGATCGACGTGCGGTACTGGTCACGCGAAAAGAAATCGAGCGCGGCGAAATCTGTACGTTCGCGCAGCAGCGTGTCGATGCGGCTGACGCCTTCGAACCAGACCGTCCAGTCGACGTCGTTGATAAGCCGCAGACCGCGGATGATGTTGCCGGTGGTGACATTGCCGCTGGACAGCGTGCGATGCTCGGAAATGATGATTTCCTCGGCATCGGAGCCGGTCTTCTCGAGCTCGACCTCCAGCCATTCCAGCGCCCTGCCGGCATTTTGCGAGCCGTCGCGCAGGCGGTAGAGCAACTGCGTGGCAAAGGTGGTGTCCTGGGCGTGCGCGCCATAGCTCGACAGGATCTTCTGCCGGTCGGCATTGTCGTCGGTCGCCAGAACCCGGTCGGCGACCTCATTGGCGATGTGGCGCATCTGCCTGGTGCGGTCGACCCGCACGGCGATGCGGCGCAGGTTTTCGATCAGCACGAAGCGCAGCAGCGACGGCAGCGCCCAGAGTTCACCGATCTTCAGCGGCTCGACCGACTGAAAACCCTCGACGATGGCCTTGAACATGGTCGCCGAGACCGAACTGTCGGAATGGGAGACATAGCTCCAGGCCAAGGCCAGCGCGCGCGGCACGGCCGCGCCATCGGACAGTTTCAGGGTCGGCAACTGCCGGTAGAAACGGCGCGGCAGGTCGCGCTTGACCTGAAAGATGGTTTCCTCGACCAGATAATTGTTGTCGAGCAGCCATTGTGCGGCAGGCGTGATGGTTTCGCCCCTGGTCTGCGCGGCATTGGTCGAACGGTAAACTTCGAGGATCTTCTTGGCGCTGTCGCGGATGCGGGCCTGGAACTCGAACGGCGTCAGGCCGAACAGGTCCTTGACGTCGCCCTTGGCGAGGCTGTCGCCCAGCGCGCGCAGACGCTCTTCTGGCAGGAAATTGGCGCGTATCGGCTCTTCGGTGATGGCCGGGAAGCTGGCGCTGGTCTTTTCGATCTGGGCAGGATTTGTTTGGATATTCATTGAAAATTCCGCATGGGGGACGCGATGCGGCGTCACCGCCACGGCAATGTCCCTAAAACCGATTCAAATGCAATTGGTTGCATATTACACTGGCCGAAAGTTTTGCTTCGCACCGCGCCAGGGGCGTTATCCCTTCGACATTTCAAGGAGGGGCTTTCGACAACTCAAGGACGAGCACCCCTACCCTCCCGTCCACCTTGGAACGACGGAAGGATTCAGGCTTTTTCGTGATCCAGGCAACAGCTTACGCCAGATTTCTCCGGAGTGCGATCATGTTTGGCAACAGGCGTTAATCGTTGCTGGTAGCGCGGCTAGCCCAGGCTGGCGATCCGGATCACGAACACGGTCGCCGGCCGCACCGGTTCCACGTGCAATTGCGGCACGTCTGGGCCGATCACGAGCGCGTCACGAGGTCCAAGCCGGGACGGTGTCGGGTCGGTCACGCCGACCTCGCCGTCGAGCGGCAGGATAAGGGTCGTTGCGGTCGTCGGGCGGATATCGGTCGGGGCTGAAACCATGAGGCGCTCGACCGTATGGGTCGCCCGCCCGCGGCGGGTCATGACGTTGAGGTCGGTGATCGGGCCAGAGATGAGCGCAGCCGTGGTCACCACATCGGCGGGGAAGGACAGCGGGGCGGAGGCTCCGGTCACCTCGGCAGGCGGCCGGCCGGCAATGTCGAGGATGATGCCCTCGCCTTCCAGCACAGCAAGCGTGCGGTCGACGCCGGCAAAGCCGGAGAACAGGCCGCCGCCTTCGACACGCGCCATCGAGACGCGCCAGTCGAAGTCGTCGAGCCCGGCACCGTCAGGCACAACGGCGATTTCGGTCGTCGTGCCGCCGCCATTCTTCCACGGCATGGAGCGGTAGTCGGCGGCACGAAGGATGCGCATGGCTAGCCCTCCGCTATGGCTACGGGCGTTCGAAACTCGAAAAGCCGATTCTGCGGCTTTTCGCCTGCCTGCGGCCGGACGTTTCTCACCCCAGAATGCCCGGCAGGTTGAGCTGATGCCCTTTGGCGCACTCAATGGCGATGTCGTAGCCGGCATCGGCGTGGCGCATGACGCCGGTCGCCGGGTCGTTCCACAACACGCGCTCCAGGCGCCTTGCGGCGTCCGGCGTGCCGTCGGCGACGATGACCATGCCGGAATGCTGCGAAAAGCCCATGCCGACGCCGCCGCCATGGTGCAGCGACACCCAGGTGGCGCCGGACGCGGTGTTGAGCAGCGCGTTGAGCAACGGCCAGTCGGAGACGGCGTCGGAGCCGTCCTTCATCGCTTCCGTCTCGCGGTTCGGCGACGCCACCGAGCCGGAATCGAGGTGGTCGCGGCCGATGACGACGGGCGCCTTGAGCTCGCCCTTGGCCACCATCTCGTTGAAGGCGAGGCCGAGGCGGTGGCGGTCGCCGAGGCCAACCCAGCAGATGCGCGCCGGCAGGCCCTGGAACGAGATACGCTCACGCGCCATGTCCAGCCAGTTGTGCAGATGGGTGTTGCCGGGGGTGAGCTCGCGCACCTTGGCGTCGGTCTTGTAGATATCCTCGGGATCGCCCGAGAGTGCTGCCCAGCGGAACGGGCCGATGCCGCGGCAAAACAGCGGGCGGATATAGGCCGGCACGAAGCCGGGGAACGCGAAAGCATTTTCGAACCCTTCGTCCTTGGCGACCTGGCGGATGTTGTTGCCGTAGTCGAGCGTCGGCACGCCGGCGTTCCAGAAGGCCACCATCGCCTCGACATGCTCGCGCATCGACGCGCGCGCCGCCTTCTCTACGGCCTTGGGGTCGCTGACTCGCTTCTCGCGCCACTCAGCCATCGTCCAGCCCTTGGGCAGATAGCCGTTGATGGGGTCATGCGCCGAGGTCTGGTCGGTGACCATGTCGGGGCGAATGCCGCGCCGGAACATTTCCGGCACGATCTCGGCCGCATTGCCGAGCAGGCCGACGGATTTCGCTTCCCCGGCCTTGGTCCAGCGCTCGATCATTTCCATCGCTTCGTCCAGCGTCTCGGCCTTCTCGTCGACATAGCGGGTGCGCAGGCGGAAATCGATGGAGTCCGGATTGCATTCGATGGCAAGGCAGCAGGCGCCGGCCATGACGGCGGCCAATGGCTGAGCGCCGCCCATGCCGCCGAGACCGCCGGTCAGGATCCACTTGCCTTTGAGGTTGCCATTGTAGTGCTGGCGGCCGGCTTCGACGAAGGTCTCGTAAGTGCCCTGCACAATGCCTTGCGTGCCGATATAAATCCAGGAGCCGGCCGTCATCTGACCGTACATCATCAGGCCCTTCTTATCGAGCTCGTTGAATTTGTCCCAGGTCGCCCAGTGCGGCACGATGTTGGAGTTGGCGATGAGCACGCGCGGCGCGTCGGTGTGCGTCCGGAAGACGCCGACCGGCTTGCCCGACTGCACCAGCAGCGTCTCGTCCTCATTGAGTGTCTTCAGCGACGCGACGATGCTGTCGAAATCGTTCCAGGTGCGCGCGGCCCGGCCGATGCCGCCATAGACGACGAGCTCGTTGGGGTTTTCGGCAACATCCGGATCGAGGTTGTTCATCAGCATGCGCAGCGGCGCTTCGGTCGTCCAGTATTTGGCGTTGAGCTTGTCGCCGCGCGGCGCGCGCACTTCGCGGATGTTGTGGCGAGGGTTGTTCATCATTGTCCCTTTCGAGTAAGGCGGCGTCTCAGCGCCCGGCCCAGTCAATGGCGGATTGGAGGATTTTCGTCAGTGTGGCCCGCATCGGCGCGGCAAACGCGGCATCGTAAGGCACCGGCCAATTGTCCGGTTCGCCCTTGCCTTCGGGCTCGCGCAAATAGCCGCGATCGGCAAGTTCCATCTGCAGCGCATGGTAGCCGCCTTGCGGATTGCCGAAGTAGCGCGTGATCCAGCCGCCCTTGAAACGGCCGTTGATGACATTGCTTTCACCGCTTTCGGCCATGATCCGGCCGACCAGCGCCTGCAGCGCCGGGTCGGCGGTCTGGCCGTCATTGGTGCCGAGGTTGAACACCGGCAGCGTGCCATAGAACAGACGCGGCAGCACGGACCGGATCGAGTGGCAATCGTAGATGACGATTTTTTCGTGCAGGCCGCGCAGCCTGACGGCCTGGGCTGCCAGCATTTCATGGTAGGGCACGAAATAGGATATGCGGCGCTGGTCTATCTCCGACGGCGTCGGTTCGGCGCCGGGCAGATACAGTGGATCGCCGTCGAAGGTCTCGGTCGGGCAAAGCGTGGTCGTCGTCTGCCCAGGATAGAGCGAGGCGCCGGAGGGATCGCGGTTGACGTCGATGACGGTGCGCGAGATCGACGTATGCACAACCGTCGCACCGAGGCCGGCGGCAAAATCATAGAGATTGTCGATCCACCAGTCGCAATCGCGGCGGCCGAGCCAGGGCGAAACCAGCCGGTTGTCGATGCCGGCGAGATCGATGCCGGTGTGCGGGATCGACACCAGAAGAGGTGCGGTGCCTTCTGTGACTGTCAGCCAGTCGGTCATGTCAGGCTCCCGAAATCGAAGGCAGTGTCACCGCGCCGGCAGCCTTGATGGTGGCGCCGCTGCGCACCATGGCGATGGCCTTTTCGATGTCGGGATGGAAATGCCGGTCGGTGTCGAGATGCGGCACCTCGGCGCGAACCAGCTTGCGCACGGCTTCAAGGGCGGCGCTCGACGCCAGCGGCGCGTGGAAATCGCAGCCTTGCGCGGCGGCCAAAAGTTCGATGCCGATGACGGCCGTGGCATTCTCCACCATGCCGATCAGCCGGCGCGCGCCGTGCGCCGCCATCGAGACATGGTCTTCCTGGTTGGCCGAGGTCGGGATGGAATCGACGCTGGCCGGATAGGCCTTCTGCTTGTTTTCGGAAACCAGTGCCGCCGCCGTGACCTGCGGAATCATGAAGCCGGAGTTCAGGCCGGGCTTCGGCGTCAAAAACGCCGGCATGCCGGAGAGCGCCGGATCTACCAGCATGGCAATGCGGCGTTCCGACAGCGAGCCGATCTCGCAGACGGCGAGCGCGATCATGTCGGCGGCGAAAGCCACCGGCTCGGCGTGGAAATTGCCGCCGGAGAGCGCCGTATCGTCTTCGGCGAAGATCAGCGGATTGTCGGTGACGCCATTGGCTTCGGTGCCGAGCGTATCGGCGGCCTGACGCAACACGCTGAGGGCTGCACCCATTACCTGCGGTTGGCAGCGCAGGCAGTACGGGTCCTGCACGCGTTCGTCGCCGACGCGGTGTGATTCACGGATGGCGCTGCCAGCCATCAGGTTGCGCAAGGCGTCCGCCGTCTCGATCTGGCCGGGATGCTTTCTCAACAGATGAATGCGCGGATCGAACGGGGCGTCCGAGCCCTTGGCGGCATCGGTCGACAGCGCGCCGGCGACCAGGGCCGACTGATAGAGAACTTCGGCCTCGAACAGAGCGGCCAGCGCATAGGCGGTCGAGAATTGGGTGCCGTTGAGCAGCGCCAGCCCTTCCTTGGCGCCGAGCGTCACCGGCTCCAGGCCGTGCGAGACGAAAGCGACCTTGGCCGGGAAGCGGCCATGCGGGGTAAAGCATTCGCCGACGCCGATCATCACCGCGGTCATGTGCGACAGCGGCGCGAGATCGCCGGAGGCGCCGACCGAGCCTTGCGCCGGCACGACGGGGATGACGTCGTTGGCGAGCATTGCTTCCAGCAATTCGATGGTTTGCGGCCGCACGCCGGAAGCGCCTTGCGCCAGGCTGGCGAGTTTTAGCGCCATCATCAGCCGAACCACCGCGACCGGCGTCGGCTCGCCGACGCCGGCGGCATGCGACAGAACGATGTTGCGCTGCAGCGTTTCGAGGTCGGCGGCCGGAATACGGACGCTGGCCAGTTTGCCGAAACCGGTATTGATGCCATAGACCGGCTCACCCTTGGCGACGATGCGGGCGACTGCCTCGGCGCTGGCCTTGATCTTCGGGCGACAGGCAGCGTCGAGCTTCGGCACGGCGCCACGGTAGATCGCGCGCCAGTCGGCCAGCGTCGCATTGCCGGGCTTCAGGTTGAGTTCGGTCATTGTCCTCTCCAGATGCGGGCATGAAGCGGGTTGAAGCCCATGCGGTAGACGAGTTCGGCCGGGCGCTCGATGTTCCAAATCGCCAGGTCGGCAGATTTGCCTGCCTCGAGCGTGCCGGTCTGGCCGAGCAGGCCGAGCGCGCGGGCGGCCTCGCGGGTGGTGCCGGTCAGGCATTCCTCGACGGTCAGGCCAAACAGCGTCGCGGCCATGTTCATGGTCAGCAGCAGCGAGGTCAGCGGCGAGGTGCCGGGATTGTTGTCGGTGGCGACCGCCATCTTGACGCCGTGCTGGCGAAACAGGCCGATCGGCGGCTTCTTGGTTTCACGGATGAAATAAAAGGCGCCAGGCAGGATGGTCGCCACGGTGCCGGCCTTGGCCATCGCCGCAGCACCCGCCTCGTCGGTGTATTCAAGGTGGTCGGCCGAGAGTGCGCCATACCGCGCGGCTACGGCCGCGCCATGCAGGTTGGACAGCTGGTCAGCATGGAGTTTGACCGGCAGGCCGAGTGCCTTGGCCTTGTCGAAGACGCGGGCAATCTGCTCCGGCGAAAAGGCGATGCCTTCGCAGAAACCGTCGACGGCGTCCGCGAGGCCTTCAGCGGCAATGGCGGGCAGGATTGTGTTGGCGACCAGATCGACAAAAGCGTCCTTGTCGCCTTTGGCTTCCGGCGGCAGCGCATGCGCGCCGAGGAAGGAGGTGCGCACCGTCACCGGCCGCTCCTTATCGAGACGCCGGGCCGCGCGCAGCGACTTCTGTTCATTTTCGAGATCGAGCCCGTAACCCGACTTTACTTCCACCGTGGTGACGCCCTCGGCCATCAGCGCATCGAGGCGTGGCAGCGTCTGCGCAACCAACTCGTCTTCGCTGGCGGCGCGCAAGGATTTGACCGAGGAGACGATGCCGCCGCCGGCGCGGGCGACTTCCTCATAGGTAGCGCCGGCCAGCCGCATTTCGAACTCGTTGGCGCGGTTGCCGGCATGGACGAGATGGGTGTGGCAATCGATCAGGCCGGGCGTGATCCAGCGGGCTTCGCAGTCGGTGACCTCAGCGCCCTGACTCAAGGCTGACGGCATGTCGGCTTCCGGTCCGGCATAGACGATCACGCCGTCGCGGGCGGTGATCGCGCCCTTTTCGACGATGCCCAGTCCGGCTTCGCCTTCGGCCATGGTCGCCAGGCGCGCATTGCGCCAAAGGTGAAGGCCCCCTGCCCGACTTTTGTTCTGTGCCGCCATCATCTTTTTCCGTTGATTGGATGGCGATTATGTATATACATATTGAAACGCACTGCAAGTGCATTGTTCATGGAATGCGGAGAAAAAACGTGACGGCGATCTTTGCGGAACAGGCGCTGCTGGCCGACGGCTGGCACGACAAGGTGCGAATCTCGTTGGCCGACGGTCGCATCGCGGCTGTCGAGCCAGGCTCCTCGCCGCAAGCCAACGACGAGCGGCACGCTATTGTTGTTCCAGGCATGCCGAACCTGCACAGCCACGCCTTCCAGCGCGGCATGGCAGGGCTGGCTGAACTGCGCGGCCCCTCCGCCGACAGTTTCTGGAGCTGGCGCGAGGTAATGTACCGCTTCGCGCTGTCGATGACGCCGGACCAGGTCGAGGCGGTCGCGGCGCAACTCTATGTCGAGATGCTGGAGGCCGGGTTCTCGCGCGTCGGCGAGTTCCACTATCTGCACCACGACCGCGACGGAAAGCCCTATGCCAACCTTGCCGAGATGGCCGAGCGCATTGCTGCAGCTTCAGCCGAGACCGGTATCGGCCTGACACTGCTGCCGGTGTTTTATGCGCACTCTTCCTTCGGCGGCGCTGCGCCCAACGAAGGCCAACGGCGTTTCATCAACGATGTGAATCGCTTCGGGCGCTTGCTTGAGAAAAGCCGCGAATCCGTTCGCGGATTGAATCAGGCTGTCGTCGGCGTTGCCCCGCACAGCCTGCGCGCCGCAACGCCGGAGGAACTCACCGCGGTCGCTGCTATGGCGCCGGATGGGCCGATCCACATTCACGTCGCCGAGCAGGTGAAGGAGGTCGAGGACTGCCTGGCCTGGTCCGGTGCGCGGCCGGTCGAATGGCTGCTCGCCAATGCCGGGATCGACAAAAGCTGGTGCCTGATCCATGCCACCCACATGACCGAGACTGAGATCATCGGCATGGCGAAAAGCGGCGCCATTGCCGGGCTGTGCCCGATCACCGAAGCCAATCTCGGCGACGGCACCTTTGCCGCGCCGCTGTTTACCGAACAGGGCGGACGCTTCGGCGTCGGTTCGGATTCCAACGTGCTGATCGGCCTGCCGGACGAATTGCGCCAGCTCGAATATTCGCAGCGCCTTGCGCACCGCGCCCGCAATGTGCTGGCGGTGGCCGGCGGCTCGACCGGGCGCGCGCTGTTCGACGCCGCGCTCGACGGCGGCAGCACCGCACTTGGCGCCGGTCCGTCGCGGATCGCCGGCGGTGGCCCAGCCGATTTCGTCTCGCTCGACCAGAACCATCCCTCGCTGGCCGGCAAGAGCGGCGATGCCATCCTCGACGCCTGGATTTTTGCCAATGGCGGCAAGATCGATTGCGTCTGGGTGCATGGGAAAAAGCAGGTCAGCGGCGGCCGGCACGCCAGGCGCGAGGCGATTGCCGAGCGTTTTCGCCAAGTGATGATGGCGCTTTCGGCATGAGCATGATCGAGACAGCGGCGGTGGAAGGCGGCGGCTCGCTGCACCAGCGCATCCTGTCCGACATCAGCGAGAAAATCCTGTCCGGCGCCTGGGCGCCGGGATTTCGCATCCCGTTCGAGCACGAACTGACCGCTGAATACAATTGCTCGCGCATGACGGTGAACAAGGCGCTGTCGCAGCTGGCCAAGGCCGGGCTGATCGAACGCCGCCGCCGTTCGGGCAGTTTCGTGCGCCAGCCGCAGTCGCAAGCGGCGGTGCTGGAGATCCACGACATCAGGATCGAGGTCGAGGCGCTCGGCTTGGCCTATCGCTACGAGCGCGTGGCGCGGCAAAAGAGGCGCAGCAGCGCCGAGGATCGTGGCCTGCTGGAACTGGACGCCGCTGGACAGGTGCTGGCGCTGGAATGCCGGCATTTCGCCGGCAAGCGGCCGTTCGCGCACGAACAGCGGCTGATCAATCTCGCCGCTGTCGCGGAAGCCGCTGAGGAAGAATTTCTCGACATCGCCCCCGGCCCCTGGCTGATCGGCCGCGTGCCATGGAGCGAGGCCGAGCACCGCATCCGCGCGGTGGCGGCGGACAGGCACATTGCCGAAGCACTCGACATCGCAACCGGCGCGCCGTGCCTGGTGGTCGAGCGGCGAACCTGGAGCGCCGAGTATCCGGTGACGCAGGTGAGGTTCACATACGCCGCGGAGAGCCACACGCTGGTGGCGAGGTTCCGGCCTTCGCAGGGATAAGTGATCTCCCCCACGAGGGGGGAGATCAGCAGCTTCAACGCCTCAGATCGCCGCCGTAATGATAATCTCGACCACATATTCCGGGCCGGCGAGCTTGGCTTCGCCGGTGGCGCGGGCGGGCGTGTTGCCTTGCGGGACCCACTTGTCCCATTCCTTGTTCATCTCGGCGAAGGTGCCCATGTCGGCCAACCAGATGATCGCCTGCAGTATCTTGGTCTTGTCGGTGCCGGCCTTGGCCAGCAATTCGTCGATGGTGGCCAAGATCGACTTGGTCTGTTCGCCGACGCTGGCGCCAGGCGTTCCAACCTGACCGGCGAGGTAAACGGTATTGCCGTGAATGACGATCTGGCTCATGCGCGGGCCAACATCGATGCGACGAATGCTCATGGGAGGTTCCTTACCTGTTGTCGGAGGGGGCCTGTTTAGAGTTGGCGCTGGCTCCGGGCAAGGCCAACAGCGCGAAACCTCTTGAGCCTGGGTTGGATCTTAGGCCGCAAATGTCTATCTGCGCCGAGGGATTTCTTTCCGGCGCGGATTGCTGATCTCGTGCGAGAGTGGCAAGACTCCGGCCAAACCAGACGCGAGGATGAGAGCCATGGAATATCGCGAAATCAGCGAGGACTATTCGGTCTCGGGCCAGATCCAGCCCGAAGATGCCGCCACCATCAAGGAAGCCGGCTTCAAGAGCGTGATCTGCAATCGGCCGGATGACGAGCAGCCCGGCCAACCCTCGGCCGACAGCGTCAAGGCGGCGGTCGAAGCCGCAGGGCTGGCCTTCCGCTACATCCCGGTGATCAGCGGCCAGATCACGGCCGAAAATGTCGAGGACCAGGCCGAGGCGCTCGACGCGCTCGAAGGCCCGGTGTTTGCTTATTGCCGATCTGGAGCGCGGTGCACGAATTTGTATGGGCTGATCCAGCAGTCGAAGGGGTGACAGGTTACCGCGGGACAGTCCCCGAGGACTGGCAATCCTTCGCGCCCCCCTCTGTCCTGCCGGACATCTCCCCCACAGGTGGGGAGATTAGCAGCTTCGCCTATGGCGCTCTTACTGCAACGTTAGCGATTGGCGAAAGCCCACGCGACATCCGATCTCCCCCCTTGTGGGGGAGATGTCCGGCAGGACAGAGGGGGCGCTGTCCCGCCGGCTCATCCGATAAAACCCATGAAACTAAATCGGCAGCGCGCCGGTTTCTTTCAACGTCTCCAGCACGATTGCCGTCTTCACATGCTGCACCGATTCGTGCGGCAGCAGCACGCCGTTGACGAACTCCGACAGTGATTTGAGATCCGGCGTCACCACTTTCAGGATGTAATCCATCTCGCCGGTCAGCGCGTGCGCCTCCTGCACCTCGGGCAGCCGCGCCACCAGTTCGCCGAAGCGCCTGGCATTATCGCGATTGTGAGTGGCTAGCGTCACCGAGATGACGTTGACCAGCGAGAAGCCGAGCTTGTCGCGATCGAGCACGGCGCGATAGCCCTTGATGAAACCGTCCTCCTCCAGCCGCTGACGGCGGCGTGAGCATTGCGATGCCGACAGGTTCACCCGCTCAGAGAGGTCGTTGTTGGTGAGCCGCGCGTCGCCCTGCAAGAGAGCCATTATCTTGCGGTCGAATTGGTCGATGCGCGCATCATCCATGGATTTATCTCCAATCATGCATGAATTACGCACAACATGATCATTTCAAGCGTTTGAATGCAAGCACCGTGCGGCCGCTTCGCGCTATTATTGGATATCTCGTGGTCCGATGCGGCCACCATCCGTTTGGAGGAATGCCATGGGTCCCTTCCCGCACGACGCCCCGCCCGCAAAAATCAGCAAGGAGAACCCGGCCGGCACGGACGGCTTCGAATTCGTCGAGTTCGCGCATCCGGAGCCGCAGAAGCTTGCCGAACTGTTCACCCGCATGGGCTATGTCGCGGTGGCCAAGCATCGTACGAAGGACATCACCGTCTGGCGCCAGGGCGACATCAACTATGTCGTCAATGCCGAGCCCGGCTCGCATGCGATGAAGTTCGCCGACAAGCACGGTCCCTGTGCCGCCTCGATGGCCTGGCGTGTTGTCGATGCCAAGCACGCCTTCGACCATGCGGTGTCGAAAGGCGCCACGCCTTATGAAGGCGACGACAAGGCGCTCGACGTGCCGGCCATTGTCGGCATTGGCGGCTCGCTGCTCTATTTCATCGAGGCCTACGGCAAGAAGGGCTCGGCCTATGATGCCGAGTTCGAGTGGCTGGGCGAGCGCGATCCGCGGCCACAAGGCGTCGGTTTCTATTTCCTCGACCACCTCACCCACAATGTCTATCGCGGCCAGATGGACAAATGGTGGGATTTTTATCGCGAGCTGTTCGGCTTCAAGCAGATCCATTTCTTCGACATCGATGGCAAGATCACCGGCCTGGTCAGCCGTGCCATTACCTCGCCCTGCGGCAGGATCCGCATTCCGCTGAACGAGTCCAAGGACGAGACCAGCCAGATCGCCGAGTATCTCAAGAAGTACAATGGCGAAGGCATCCAGCACATCGCGGTCGGCACCGACGCCATCTATGAGGCCACCGACAAGCTTGCCGCCAACGGACTGAAATTCATGCCCGGCCCGCCCGACACCTATTACGACATGTCGCATGAGCGCGTGCACGGCCATGACGAGCCGATCGAGCGGATGAAGAAGCATGGCATCCTGATCGACGGCGAAGGCGTCGTCGATGGCGGCATGACCAAGATCTTGCTGCAGATCTTCTCCAAAACCGTGATCGGCCCGATCTTCTTCGAATTCATCCAGAGGAAGGGCGACGAAGGCTTTGGCGAAGGCAATTTCCGCGCACTGTTCGAGTCGATCGAGCAGGACCAGATCAAGCGCGGCGTGATCAAGGTGGACGGCAAAGCGGCGTAACGCCAGAATTACCAGCGTCGAGCCGCCCCTCACCTGCCTGCCGGCATCCTCTCCCCGTGAACGGCAGGGCTGTCCGGGGAAAGTGAGGGGTGAATCGAAATGCCACATGCGCATGCCCCGTAAGACGGCGGTTTTCCGTC